>NZ_VTHK01000077.1 GCF_009765355.1 Amycolatopsis anabasis
ATCATGCGTGATCCGCCGAGGCCGTCGATCTGCAGCACGTCGGGTGTGCCCATCAAGCGTTTGAGGAGCAGGTCCCGCCGCGGCCCGGGTTCGGGAAGGTCGCGTTCGTGGAAGTACAGGCCTTTGCTGGTACCGCCTCGCATCTGCACACACCGGATGGTCGCCTGCTCGCTACTGGTCATGGCCGGCTCCTTTCCTGTCAGGCGTACCGGTCTTCCCGGGCGCGCAGTTCCGGCAGCCCGAGCAGAGCGGTGAATTCGTCGAACGTCCCGGGTGGGACGGCCGGGGGAGCGCCGGCCGCGGCGAGTCCGGCCAGCGCGGCCCGGACACCGGAGGTGGCGGCGAAGAGCGCGGTGACGGGGAAAAGGACGACGGCGAACCCGAGTTCGGTCATCCGCTGGTGGCTCAGGTGCGGGGTCCGTCCGTCGTCGACCCGGTTGAACACCAGCGGCATTTCGCCTGCCAGCTCACCGGCGATGCGTTCGAGGTCCGGTTCGGTCGTCGGCGCCTCGATGAACAGCGCGTCCGCCCCGGCTTCCCGGTAGGCCCGGGCCCGCTTGATCGCCTCGTCGACCCCGTCGACGGCGATCGCGTCGGTGCGCGCGATGAGCACCAGGTCGGGATCGCGGCGCGTGTCCACCGCGGCGCGGATCTTGCCCGCCATCTCGTCCGCGTCGATCACACCCTTGCCGCTCATGTGGCCACACCGCTTCGGGCTCACCTGATCCTCCACCTGGATCGCCGCCACGCCTGCCTGCTCCAGGACCGCCACGGTGTGGGCCACGTTGAGGGCGTTGCCGTACCCGGTGTCGGCGTCGGCGATCAGCGGCAGGTGGGTCGCCAGGACGAGGCGGCGGGCCTGATCGGCCATGTCGGTGCCGGTCAGCAGGCCGACGTCCGGCTTGCCCAGCAGGGAGGCCGCCGCGCCGAAACCCGTCAGGTAGACCGCGTCGAAACCGGCGAGCTCGATCAGGCGCGCCGAAAGCGCGTCGTAGGCGCCTGGCGCGATCAGTGGCCCCTCGAGCCGGGCGGCGTCGAGCCTCCTCCGTAATCGGCGCGCCGCCGTTCCGTCTCCGCCGCCGTTACTCACCATCGACCTCCCACTGGCTGACTGACGCCAGGGTTGCATACAACTTTGTTCTTGTCGAACGATTGCTTGGAGATATATCTCGGATTATGGTGGGTTGCGTCGACAAGTTGTATGCAATAGGGAGATGGGCGTGCGGAACGCGACATCGACGGCTCGCTCGGTGACCGAGCTGCGCGAGCTGATCTTGAGCGGTGAACTGCCCCCGGGAACGCGTCTCGGCGAGGTCGAGCTCGCCGAACGACTGGGCACGAGCCGGACTCCGGTACGGGAGGCGCTACGCCAGCTGGCCGCGGAAGGGCTCGTTGACCTGCCGCCGAACCGGGGTGCTCGCGTGGCCAGCTGGTCGGTCGTCGAGTTGAACGCGGTGTTCGAGGTACGGACCACGCTGGAACCCCGGCTCACCGCGCTGGCCACGGCCGCGGCCACCGACGAGGACATCGACGAACTCGAGGAATGGGCGCAGGAGATGTCACGGGTGGGCGCTCCCGGTGCGGAGCAGGACCTCGAGGCCCTTGTCCCGCTCAACCGGCGGTTTCACGATCGGCTCGTCGAGCTGGCCAACGCCCCGGCACTCGCCGCGGCGCTCGCCGGCGCGATCCGGGCACCACTCGTGCGCCGCAACTTCCACGCCTACAGCCCGGCCGCGTTGCGGCGCAGTCTCGGCCACCACCACGAGATCGTGGCCGCGCTCCGGGAACGCGACCCCGAATGGGCCGCAGCCGTGATGACCGCACACATCCACAACGCCCGCGCCGTACTGCTGCGCACCGCGACCCCCGCGTCCGGGACGTGAGGGTTCCGGCGCCGGTCCGCGACGACGCGGACCAGGACAGCACGATTCGCCCTCTCCCCAGAGAAAGAAGGAGGTTTGCCGTGACCACCGCATCCCCCGCCCCGGTCCTGTCCGATCAGGTCGCGCGGTTCGTGTCCGAAACCCGGCCCGAGGACGTACCCGCGGAAGTGCTCGAACGGGCCCGGTACCTCATCCTCGACGCGGTCGGCATCGCCTTCGCGTCCGCTACCCAGCCGTTCGCCGCCGTGGCCCGCGACGCGCTGGCCGC
Organism: Amycolatopsis anabasis; assembly: GCF_009765355.1. Classification (GTDB taxonomy): domain Bacteria; phylum Actinomycetota; class Actinomycetes; order Mycobacteriales; family Pseudonocardiaceae; genus Amycolatopsis; species Amycolatopsis anabasis. The sequence continues at coordinate 2,152 of NZ_VTHK01000077.1, forward strand.
ATTCGGCACGGGAGAACACGCGGTGCTGGGCATGCGCGACCGGCTGTCCTCACGAGACGCCGCCGTCCTCAACGGCGTACTGATCCACGGCCTGGACTTCGACGACACCCACCTGCCGGCGGTCGCGCACACCACCTCGGCGGTACTTCCGGCCGCCCTGTCCGCGGCGACGTCCGCGAACGCGACGCTTCGGGAGCTTCTCGCCGCGTACGTCATGGGTGTCGAACTCACCGCCCGGGTCGGCATGGCCGCCGGAGGTGCTTTCCACGACGTCGGATACCACCCGACGTCCGTGGCGGGAGCCTTCGGGGCCGCGGTCGCCGCCGGCAAGCTCGCCGGGCTCGACATGCCGCGGCTCGGTATGGCGCAGGGCATCGTCGGCTCCATGGCCTCCGGGCTGATGCAGTTTCTCGACACCGGTGCCTGGACGAAGCGGCTGCACCCGGGCTGGGCCGCGCTTTCGGGGCTGACCGCGGCGAGCTTCGCCGGTGCCGGCTGGAGCGGGCCGCCCGAGGTGTACGAGGGCCGATTCGGCTTGTACGCCACGCATGTGGGCGGGCACGACGTGGAGCCGGCGGTCGTCGCCAAGGACCTGGGCAGGACCTGGGAACTGCTGCGGGTGGCCGTCAAACCGTACCCGATGTGCCACTACAACCACGCGTTCACCGACGCCGCGCTCGCCTTACGCGGAGCCCACGAATTCCGGCTCGAAGACATCACCGAGATCCGCTGCGCGATCCACCCCATTTCCCGGAAGATCGTGTGCGAACCCGCGGACGCCAAGTGGAAACCGCGGGATGAATACGACGCCAAATTCAGCCTGCCCTACGCGGTGTCCTCGGCACTCGTCCGCGGCCGATTCACCCTGGCCGAACTCGAAGACAGCGCGTTGCGTGATCCACACATCCTCGCACTGGCCGGCCGCGTGCGAATCCTTGACGACCCGGAAAGTGCCTATCCGGAAGCGTTCTCCGGCGCCGTCGAGATCGAGCTCACCGACGGCACCGTCCTGCACCACCGGGAACAGATCAATCGCGGACACGAGAAACGCCCACTCACCCACGAGGACATCGTCGCCAAATTCGAGTCGAACATAGCCCAGGCAGCCGGGAAAACCACCGCCGACCGCGTACGCGAGACGGTACTCGGCCTTTCCCCGGACACTCCCGCGACCGACTTCGCCGAGGCCTGCCGCGCGGAGTGAACCACCGCCGCAATCGACTCTCACAAGCCCCACTCGCCGACCCGAACGATCATCAGCGGTTTTCATCGGGAGGCAGCGACGGCTCAGCGCGGCAAGCCATCGGGCTGGCCAGATTCGGACCTATGACGTGTGCGCGGCGGGGGCGACGCGGAATGCCTTGCGGTAGGCGGAGGGAGTGGTGTCCAGCGCGTCCCGCATGCGCTGCCGCAGATTCGTCCCGCTGCCCAAACCGGTCCTGGCCGCGATGTCCTCAACGGGCAGCTCCGTCGACTCCAGCAGGTGGCGCGCGTGCTCCAGACGCGCTGAAGCGAGCCACGCGGCAGGGGAGAGCCCGGTCTCCTGCCGGAACCGCCGGGTGAACGTCCGCACGCTCATGTGGCAGTGCGCCGCGAGGTCCTTGAGGGACAGCCGGCGATCGAGATGTTCCGTCATCAGCGTCCGCGCCCCGGCCGTCGAGGTCCCCGCGTCCTCCCGGACCGGGCGTTCGATGTACTGCGCCTGCCCGCCGTCCCGCACGGGCGCGACCACGTTGTACCGGGCCACGCGGTTGGCCACGGAGCTGCCGTGGTCCTCCCGGACCAGGTGCAGGCACAGGTCGATGGCCGCCGCGCCGCCGGCCGAGGTCAGAATCCCGCGATCGGCGACGTACAGCGGGTTGGTGTCGAGGTCGACCGCCGGAAACAGCCGCCTGAACTGCTGCGCGTAGCGCCAATGGGTCGCAGCCCGGCCGCCCTCCAGCAGGCCTGCGGCCGCGAGGACGAACGAGCCGGTGCACAGCGACACCAGCCGGGCGCGCTGCCGGGCCGCACGCAACGCCTCCGCTACACGGGGATCCACCACACCGTCCTCGACCACGCCCGGGCAGCGGGTCCCCGCGACGATCACCGTGTCCGCGTGCTCCAGCAAGGACAGATCGCCCTGGGGCGTGACGACGTACCCGTTCACCGTCGGCACCGGGGAGCCGTCCGGGGTGAGGGTGCGCACCTCGTAGGCCGCCTGTCCCGCGCGAGTTTCGACCCCGGCCAGCATCTGGGCCGGGATGCTGAGGTCGAACGCCACCACCGGTGCGAGAGCGAGAACGGCCACATGGTGAGGTGTCGCGACAGGCATGGCCCAATAGTTGCAGATAGTGGCTCCCGGGCCACTTCCGCGTCGCTCATGATCGGCAGAGACTGAGGTCCGTTCCGCACACCAGCACCGGGCAACCCCCGGTCCCCACATCCTGGAAGGTGGCCCTCAGCCATGGCCGTTCCCGCCGTCGATCCCGAGATCCAGACCCTGCTCGACACCGCCGACACCGGCGTCTTCCCCGTCTACGGCCTGGACGCGGTCCTCGCCGACCCCCAGCGGTACGCACTCCTGCGCACACACCCCGACACTCCCGTCGACGACCAGGTCAAGGTGCGGGACCTCTACATACCCGGCCCCGGAGGACAACTGCGGCTGCGCGTCTACCGGCCCGACACCCCCGAAAACCTGCCGATGATCCTCTACGTGCACGGCGGCGCCTACACCTACGGATCCCCCGAGGCCGAAGAGGGACGGTCCCTGCGCTACGCCCGCGATGCCCGGGCTGTCGTGGTCTCCGTCGACTACCGCCTCGCCCCCGAACACCCCTACCCGGCCGCGGCCGACGACGCCTACGCCGCCCTGACCTGGATCGCCGCCAACCCCGCCGAACTCGGCGGCGACCCCACGCGCATCGCGGTGGCCGGCGGCAGTGCCGGCGGGAACATCGCCGCCTCCACCGTGCTGCGTGCCCGCGACCAGGCAGGCCCGCACGTGCTCTTCCAGTCTCTGACCTACCCGGGCGTGGACGGCAGCCTGACCACTGCCTCGGCACGGGAGTTCACCGACACCCCGGTCCTCACCCGCGGCGCGCTGGACCTGGCCGTGCGGTACTACGCGAAGGACAGCCACGCCGCCCCCTACGCCTTCCCGAGCCGCGCCACCGACCTCAGCGGCCTGCCGCCCACCTACATCGCCGTGGCGGAGATCGACCCGCTCCGCGACGAGGGCCGCGACTACGCCGCACGCCTGTCCGCCGCCGGCGTCACCACCGAACTCGTGCAAGTCCCCGGCGCCGTCCACGGCTTCGACCTCCTCTTCCCCCAGGCCCGCCTCAGCGAACGCAACCTCACCGACCAGATACGCGCACTGCGCGAAGCCCTCCACCCCTGACCGGACCGGGCACACGACGATCCCTCAACGCGCCTGCGGCATCCACGGCGGCCAGAGCGGAGGCGCGGTCGTGGTGGAGGGTGAACAACTCATCCAGGCTGATGACCTCCAGGACGGGCCACACAGGGCGAGTGTCGGCCAGCCGCAGCGGCGGCACTCCCAGCCTTGTCGGTGGTGTTGTCTGGGCTGTCGCGGTCGGGGATCGGTACCTCAGTCGTCGGCGCGGCGCTGTTCGGCGTTCTTGCGGAGGTGCCGCAGGCGGTCGTCGAGGGTGACGAGGTTGAGGTCGAGCACGTAGACACCGCCGCGGTAGTGCTCGAAGCCGAGCTTTCCCCACACGCCGGCCAGTGCAGTGATCGCGGCCTGACGCTCGCGGGGATTCTCGTCGCCGCGCTGGTGGGCAGGGGCGTCGAGCGGGGCGGGGTAGCAGACGGCAGCCCGGACTCCGCCGGACAGTTTCTTGATCGCGGTTCCGGCGAGCAACACACCGATACCGTGGCCGCGCCATTCGGGGGCGCGGCGGACGGAGTCGAGGATGAGGATGCGGTCGCCCATCGGCTCGAGCCGGTCGTCCGGTCCCTCGGTGAGCCGGCCGGTGGCGGGGTCGAAGAGGGTTTCGGCGATCAGGCCGAGATCGGCGTCTTCCCCGTCGAGCACGCCGAAGGGGTCTTCGGTCTCGTAGACGTCGACCAGCACGATGCTCACGTCCGCGATGTGGATGAGGACCTCGGTGCCGCTGTCGTCGTAGATGTCGGCGGAGACGTGCCATACCTGTGGTTCGGCGTCGGCGTCGAACCACCAGTACTGGCGATGGGAGTAACTGAGGTGGATGTCCGACGGGTCGGCCGGCAGAGCGCGGCCTGCTTCTTTCCTCACGCAACGGACCTTTGTCGCTCGTCGAGGTGAGGATCGTCGAACGCTATCGGGCACGGGTACCGGGCAGCCCAACGACAGGCTCTCCAGCAAATGGCGTACCGCTCTGTTGACTATCGAAATACTCGGTATCTCCGCTGCACTAGCCAAGGTAGTCGGCTACCTCAACGTCGATCTGGCTGGCGTCGTTGCAGCCATGATCGCCGCAGGCACGGCGTGGGTGAACTTGCGCCAGTACACCACACTCTCCCGTGCCTACACCTTCGCCGCCCACGAACTGACCATGGCCAGGGAGCGCTTGGAACGAACCACCGACGAGGAATCCTGGGCTGCAGAGGCCGCAGATGCCGAGGAAGCGGTGAGTCGGGAGCACATTATGTGGCGCGCATCCCGCTCCCGATCAGCCAGCTAGCCCTCGGGCCAGAGCCAAACCAGCGCCAGACTTTGGGTTCGTAGTGGATAGGCCGCGTGTGTCACGAAACGGCCGACCAGATCCTGTGGTGCAGGAGTAACCAAGACTTCCTAGCGGGTTCTCTGAACACTGCACTGCAGCCAATGCCACGGCAATTGGTGTTGGCGGGGCGGAACTTTGCCGACCGCCTTGAGTACCTGTTCGCACTGGACCCCTGTTTGTCTGGCGATGACGACGGTGGCGACGGCGAAGTGGTCACTGACCGACCGTGCACAAATCAAAGTGTCAGCAAACAGCAGCACGAGGTTGTCAGTGCCGTAGCGGGCGGCGACCCGCAGACCGACAATACAGCTGGTGATGCCGCCACTGATTTGGATGACCCGCAGGATCGGGTCGCGAGACATGGTCACTTCCCTTCCTCCCATGGTGAATGCGACGCAAACCGCAGCACGGCTCGGCAGATCTATCCACATGAGACCAAGGACGGCGGTGGACGTCGAAGTGCATACGGGCTTGGCGAAGTGGCGGAGAACAGCGACGGAAGCCGTGGCATGCAGGGCAAGTATCGACGCCAGCCGATCCACGGCGAACTCATTGGCGACCCAGTCGGAACCGAGTTGGCACCGTGACTCGTCGCGGAAGTCGTCAGGGAGACTCGCGCGGCACGGGATACCCCAGAGGCGGGACCGGTCGGCCGTTGGCCGCGCATCCGGCGTGGCCGCACTCACCGCACCAGCCGCCGTGGTTACACCCGCACGCGCAGGGGCCGGGCCAGGTGTCCCACTCCGGTAGGTTGGTGAGGTTCATGACCTCACGCGGTACTTCGAGGTAGGCGTCGACGGGGCTGGCCAACCCCATATGGCCGCATCGCCACCAGTAGTGCAGAGCGAACACGCGTCCCCGCGAAAATGGGTTCTGCCCGGCAGAGACTGGGCACTGCGATGCGCGCCTACCCAACGACCAGGCCAGATACCACAGCAGCACCGGCGGTTTGGTGTCGGCCTCGGCGTCGCGGACCAGCTGCGCCGGCACAACGAGGGCACTACTCATTGCGGAATCCGAAGAAGACAAACGCGGTGGGCAGCCCGCGGTGGTCGGCAACGCGCAACGCACCGCAACTGTCGCTATATCCGTCACCCACCATCGCGCTCAGCTGGCCGGCAGGGTGGTTGCCGAGCATTTCCTCGCCCAAGGCGTCGATCAGCTCCCGAGCGCGGCGCTCGGCGTCTTCGCGGGGCCGCAGCGTGTGTTCGATGAGGTACACACGAGACTTCTGGCCGATGGACCCCGTGGTCTCGTCGACGCCGTGCTGGCGCCGATCAGCTTCCACGGCCGCGGTGAAGACACCTCGGAGATCGGTGCCTTCCTGGTACAGGAGAAAGGAGACATGTCCCATAGAAAACTCGCTTCTCTGTTGATGGTGTTGTGGTCGTCACGCCGGCGGCCGGGAGGCGATCGGCGCGCCCACCAGGTGTGACAGGCACGGGGTTGGGTCGCGGCACCGCGCGGCTCGAACGGGAGGGTGGACCGAGACGCACGCGGTTCGCGGGTGACAACAACCGCACACGACGCGTCTGTGGATAACCGGCATCATCGGGCCGATGTGGTGTTGCGGAAACAGACGGCACTGACCTCGGATCGGCACGCCGGACCTGCGGGGGCACCGGCGAACCGGGGCCGGGTACACCCGCGCCGGCGGGCGGGGTCGGGGAGTGGCGCCAGGGACGGGTCAGGCGGCCGCGGCGAGGGCCTCCGCGGCCGCTGTGGCACGGTCGTCGAGTTCACGCGCCGGATCGTGCTCAGACGTCTCGGCCCAGTACTTCTTCCACGCCGCGGGAAAGCCGGGACCGACTTTGGAGAGGGCCTGCTGCGGAGCGGCGACGAAGAAGTCTTCCAGGTGCGGGTAGCTGTCCTGTCGGCTGCTGATCCAGATGCGCTGGCAGTCGCCGTCACCCTCGGAGCCGAGATCAAGCCGGTCGGCGAGCACCCGAAGCTGAGCCAGGATGTCGGTGCGGGAACCGGACATCACCGGGGTCAGGTTGCGATCGGCATGCGCCGGTGCGGAGAACACCCGTTGCACCCGGTAGAGCCCCCACCGCATCGAGCGCATCCGCTGGTCGGCCAAACGAAGCACCTCCGTCGCACCGTCACGCTGCAACCGGTCCCGCAGCGATTCGGGGTAGAAGATCGGGCTGCGCGGGTTGAATCGAATAGCGCATGCCTCATCGATGACATGCTGGAACGCTTCGTTCGGGAACTGCATGTATCGTTCGACCGTCTTCGGCCAGCCTTTCTGACTTCCGGTGAACGGTCGAGTTCTGGCCGCAGTCGCCGTGTCTACATTGGTTCGTGTCCTGGTCCAGCGGCGCGGCAGCGGATGGTGCCGGATCCTTGCTGGGCCGTCATGTGTCTCGTTTTCGTGCGACTCTCATGACGAAGATCACGAGATGATCTTACGTCGTAGGAGGGCCTCGATACTCCGCGTCGCTGGAGCCCCTGCTCCCGCAGATTGACCGTCCGCCAGAGGGCAAGCGCAGGCGGCGCACTGCCGTCGCCCGAACGGTCCCTGGTGGCGGATGCGCTCCTGGTGGACGTGGCGGTCCCGGTGTGGGTGCTGATCGGGCTGGTGGCGGTGCTCGCCGCTCGTGCGGCCAGGAGGCGGCAGGTGGTGAGGGCACAGGTAGCCGGAAACTCCGTTGCCCTGTCCGGATCGTCCGGTATCGGATAGAACCTGACTGCACCTGATGACGAGGAGATGCCCGTGGCAGTGCCGTTCCCAGTCGTCGACCGACCCGACGCCCCTACCGTTCTGGTCGCTTCCCTTGACGTGACCGATGAGCGGGTGCAACGGATGGTCGCCGAGCAACTGTGCATCGACTGGCAGTGTGAGCCCTGGCCTGCGGACGTGGTGTCGCTGAACTGCTTTCTGAGTACCGACGGCGCGAACGTGCTGGCATATATCCAGTGCACGTCCGAGCGCCCCTCTGCCGACCTGCCCGGCTTGCGGACCCTGGGCGCGGAGCCGATCGCCTACCGGGTGTATCGCAGCCTGACTACGCCGGAGGAGACCCGCGTGCCGGGTTGCCTTGTGACCGCGTTGTTCACAGTGGACGGTCCGGAGCGGCAGCGCCGGTTCGTCGACTCGCTGATCGCCGCGCTGCCCGAGGACGATGGCCATCCGGGGGCGATCTCCGCGCACTTCCATCTCAGCCTCGACGGCGGCTGGATGCTCAACTACACCGAGTGGACTTCCCAGGAGGCGCACGGTGAAGCTGCGGCGAGTGGCGCGCACGACGACCTGCACGACCTTTTCGCCAACACTCCTGGAGTGCAGCCGCTCGGCGGCAAGCGGTACCACCTCCACCGCATCCTCACCGCACCTGTGGGTTAGCCGATCCCATGGTCTTCAGCGCGTCGGCTCGGGTGATCGGCGTTCGTCGCGCTGGGACGGCAGGATGCACGCCAGCGAGGCGACGACCACCATCAGTGCCGCGATCACCACGAACGCGCGGCTGTAAGCGGTGGCAAGCGCCTCTGGGGTGGCGGTGTGGCTGCTGGTGACGGTGACCAGGATGGCCAGGCCGAGCGCGCCGCCGACCTGCTTGGTGGTGTTCATCAGACCGGACGCGGCACCGGCGTCCGAGGTGTGGACACCGGAGGTGACGGTGGTGGTGATCGGTGTGTTGAGCAGACCGCCGCCGATGGAGAACACGATTGCCGGCCCCAGGATCCCGGACAGGTACCCGCTGTCCGGCGTCAGCTGGCTCTGCCAGACGAACCCGGCGGCGGTGAGCAGGGCGCCGATCGCGATCAGGGTCCGGCTGTCGACGCGCCGCATCAGCCATGGGGTGACGCGGGCGGCGACCAGGATGGTGACCACGGTGTGCGGGAGGAACCCGAGACCGGTCTGCAGTGGGCTGTAGTGCAGGACGTTCTGCATGGACAGGGTCAGGAAGAACCACATCGGGTTGAGACAGGCCCCGGCCAGCAGCATCACCACGTTGCCGAGGCTGATCGCGCGAGCCCGGAACAGGCGCAGCGGAATGACCGGGACCGGGGCGAAGCGCGCCTCGACCACGACGAACCCCGTCAGGGCCACGACCCCGGCCAGCATGCTCACGACCGTCGCCGGGGCGCCCCAACCCTCGGCGTGGGACTGTGCGATGCCGTAGGTCAGCGCGGTCAGGCCCAGCGTGGCCAGGACTGCGCCGGCCACGTCGAGCCGTGACCGCGCCGCCGGACGGTCGTGCCCGGTGATGAACCGCAGCGCCAGCACGATGGCTACCGCACCGATCGGGACGTTGATCAGCAGGATCGACCGCCAGGACAGGTACTCGGTGAGCACGCCACCGAGGAGGTTGCCTGCCGTGCCGCCCGCGACCCCTACCGCGGTCCACAGCGCCAGTGCGCGGGTGCGCCGAGTGCCTTCGGGAAAGGTGCTGGTGAGGACGGTCAGCGTAGCCGGGGCGAGGATGGCCGCGCCCAGACCCTGGACCGCGCGGGCGGCAATGAGTAACCCGGCCGTGTCGGCCAGGCCACCTGCCAGGCTCGCGCCGGAGAACAGCGCGAGCCCAGTGAGGAAGACCCGTCGGCGGCCGTAGAGATCGGCCAGGCGCCCACCGAGCAGGAGCAGCCCGGCGAACGTCAGCGCGTAGGCGTTGACCACCCATTGCTGACTCGTCTCGTCGAAACCGAGCGACCGCTGGATGGACGGCAGGGCGACGTTCACCACGGAGATGTCGAGCACGACCATGAACTGCGCTGCGCAGGCCAGCGCCAGAACCACCTGCGGCCCGTGCCGTCCGGCCGTCCGTAACGTCGGATCGACGGCATGGGCGTCGTGATACCCCACAGCACCTCCAGACTCACTGCGTCTGCACCTACACTTAATGGTACCGCTGTATCATATACGCTTGTACCACGATAGCGGTGAACGAGGAAGGACGTACCGGTGCCGAGGACCGTCGATCACGCGGAACGTCGCGCCCACATCGCCGAGGCTCTGGTTCGGGTCGCCGCCCAGGACGGGTTGCACGCGGTCACGATGCGCGCGGTGGCCGCCGAATCGGGGGTGTCGCTGCGGCTGGTCCAGTACTACTTCGACACCAAGGAACAGCTGCTGCTGGGCGCGCTGAGACACCTGGAGCAGCAGAGCCGTCAGCGGTGGGCGGCACGCGTGGCCGAGCTACCGAGCCCGGTGCCGCCGCGGGCCTTCGTCGAGGCATTCCTGGCCGAAGCACTGCCCACCGACGAGCAGAGCCGAACCTTCCATCTGGTCGGCACCTCGTACGCGGTACTGGCGATGACTGACCCCAGTCTGACGGCGGAGCCGTTTATCGCCAACGTGGATGACCTTCAACGGCAACTCGCCGACGCGCTGCGGCAAGCGCAGGCCGACGGGCAGGTGGCCGCAGGCGTGGACGTCTCGATGGAGGCGGCACGTCTGGTGACACTCAGCCATGGCCTGGGCACCAGTGTCCTTATAGGACAATATGATGTGGACGGTGCGATGACGGTGCTCCGCTACCACCTGGACACCCTGTTCCGGCGCTGACAGCGACGACAGTGCGGTCGTTCCGCCACGGAACTCGCGTGAGCGGCGGCCCGTGACAGCCGCCGCTCACGCGTGGTGCGTGTTGTCAGTGGTTGGCGGCGAGCTCGCCGGTGAGCCTGCCGTGCATGGTGGCGCTGTGCTCGTTGAGGCCGACGATCTCGACGCTCTTGCCGCGTGCCTCGTACTTGGTGGTGATCGCATCGAGTGCGGCGACGGTGGAGGCGTCCCAGATGTGGGCGTCGGTCAGGTCGATGACGACCTTGTCCGGATCGCCGGTGTAGTTGAACTGGTAGACCAGGTCGTTGCTGGAAGCGAAGAACAGCTCGCCGGTGACGGCGTAGACGACCTGGGTTCCGTCGGGGTCGACCGCGGCGGTGACGTTGACCAGATGCGCGACCCGGCGGGCGAAGATGATCAGGCCGGTGATCGTGCCGACGATCACGCCGATGGCCAGGTTGTCGCTGGCCACCACGACGGCCACGGTGACGACCATGACGGTGATCTCGCCGGTCGGCATCCGCTTGAGCGTGGCGGGCGCGATGCTGTGCCAGTCGAAGGTGCCGAACGCGACCAGCACCATGACCGCCACCAGCGCGGCCATCGGGATGTCGGAGACCAGCGGCCCGAAGGCGATGCACAGCACCATCAGGAACACCCCGGCCAGGAACGTCGACAGTCGTGTCCGGGCGCCGGCGGTCTTGACGTTGATCATGGTCTGGCCGATCATCGCGCAGCCGCCCATGCCGCCGAAGAAGCCGGTGACGATGTTGGCGATGCCCTGGCCGATGGATTCTCGGGTCTTGTTGGAGTGGGTGTCGGTGATGTCGTCGACCAGTTTCGCGGTCATCAGCGATTCCATCAGGCCGACCAGGGCGAACGCGAGCGCGTAGGGCGCGAGCAGGGCGAGGGTGTCCAGGGTGAACGGCACCTGCGGCAGGCCGGGCACCGGCAATGAGGTGGGCAGGGCGCCCTTGTCTCCGACGGTGGGCACCGCGATTCCGGCGGCGATGGTCAGTGTGGTGAGCGCCACGATCGACACCAGCGGTGCAGGGACTGCCTTGGTCAGCCGGGGGAACACCAGCATGAGCACCAGGCCGCCGGCGAACAGCGGGTAGACCGGCCACGGCACGTCGATCAGTTCGGGGACCTGCGCCATGAAGATCAGGATGGCCAGGGCGTTGACGAACCCGACCATCACGCTGCGTGGCACGAACCGCATTAGCCGGGCGATCCCGAGCGCGCCGAGCACGATCTGGAACAGTCCGCCCAGGATCACCGCGGCGATCAGGTAGCTCAGCCCGTGCTCCCGGGCCAGTGGGGCGACCACGAGCGCGATCGCGCCGGTGGCCGCCGAGATCATCGCTGGCCGGCCTCCGACGATCGAGATCACCACGGCCATGGTGAACGAGGCGAACAGCCCGATGCTGGGGTCCACCCCGGCGATGATGGAGAACGAGATCGCCTCCGGGATCAGCGCCAGTGCGACCACGAGGCCGGCCAGGATCTCCGTGCGGGCCACCTTCGGTGACAGCCACGACGGCCTGGTCCACCGCGCACGGGGCAACGACAACGACGAGGATGAGGGCACGCGACAACCTGACGTGTTCGGCGCCGAGCTGCTCCCGGCGCAGGGCGGGCCACGGCACGCCGACAAGCAAACAGCCTGCTGCCTGTCGATGCCGTGACGAGGACTGAGGGGTATCAGGAGCGGCACTGCCCCTGGGTGGCGGCGTATTCGAGTGCCGCCTCGAACGGCGCTCGCTATTTGGCCTGGGTGGGCCGCGAGCCACCGCAACTCGACCCTTACGTTAGGGCAGAGTTGTTCGGCGCGTGTCACCGCTACCGTGAAAGTGAGGTCGAGATCACGATCATGGACCGGTCGCGGGTGCGGCCGAGCGGTTTAGGGAGACTGCGGCAGGGCCGAGCCGGACTGCCGTCGATGGGTGGTGAGCTGGGTGTGCAGTAGCGCGGCGAACTCCTCGGCGACCCGCAGCTTGGCCCGAAGTTCCTCGCATGCCTGTTCGGCCGTGGCGCTGTACTGCCGCAGCCGCGCGGCCGGGTCGTCCAGCGGTGCGTCGTGCGGCAGCGGGTCGAGGATGGCCAGCAGTTCACGCATCTCGTCCAGTTGGAACCCGAGCGGTTTCATGCGCTTGATCAGCAGCAGCCGCTCAACATCGGGTTCGATGTAGAGGCGGAACCCGCCCTGGCTGCGCGCGCTGGGTACGACCAGGCCGACTTCCTCGTAGTAGCGGATGGTGCGCAGCGACAGCCCGGTGCGCTCGGCCACCTCACCGATCTGCATCTGCTCGCCCACGCCGCGTCCCTTTCGTCGATGACACCCCACCGTACTGATGCGGTCCGCTGGTCCAGGCGTCGAGGCGGTGGCTACGCGGTGTCCCGAGACACTCCCATCTCGGCGTCCTGCTGAGCTTCGCCGCGGTGGCCTGCGTCGTCCTCGGCGTCCGCGCCGATCCGCCGGGCGAGTACGACTGCCAGCAGGATCGCCGATACCGCGCCGGCCACCAGGAAGCCGGTGGTGGTCGAGGTCGCCTCGATCAGGGGGCCGAACAGCAGCGGTGAAAGGAATTGGCCGGCGAAGATCGCGGTGCCCGACAGCGAGGCGGCGCGGCTGCGGTAGTCGGCGCCGGCCGCCTGGTCGACCAAGACGGTCGCTACGGGGAACAGGATCCCGTTGCCGATGCCGAACAGCGCGGGCGCCAGCAGCAGGACGACCGGCTGGGTGACGGTGGCGTAGATCAGGAACCCGGCCAGCGCGGCGGTCAGGGCGGTACGCAGCAGCGCCGCGTAGCTCAGCCGCGCCCGCAGCCGGCCGTAGACCAGGCCGACCAGGCTGGTGGTGATCGCCGCGCCCACCACCGCGTAGAGCGACACCAGCACCGGCGCCCGGATCCCGATCTGCGCCAGTCGCTGCGGCAGGAAGATGGCCAGCACGTACATCTGCACCGCGATCACGATCCACAAGCCGTACCAGCCCAGCAGCGCCGGCCGCCGGCGCAGCATCCCGATCATCCCGGCCGCCTGGGCATCCCGTGGCCGCTCGGTCGTGTCCGGCAGCGACCACACCGCCAGCAGCGCGAGCGGGAGGCCGATCAGGTAGACGGCGAATGTGGCGTGCCAGGTCAGCCCGCCGAGCACCCCGCCCAGCAAGGGCCAGACCAGGCCGCCCACGCTGGTCGCCGTCGAGCGCCAGCCCATCACCCGGTCGCGCTCCGCTCCCCGGTAGAAGGCGAGCATGGCGACGGTGGTGCCCGTGAACACCGCCGCCGCACCGACCCCAAACACCAGCCGGCTGACGATCAGCGCCGGGGCACATTCTCGCCGCAGTGGCCGTGTCTAGAAGATTTCGTGTCCTGGTAGGAGCGTGCGCCGCATCTGAGCGCTCAGTCCGGGGTGTATGCTCACGTGTCTCATTTCATGCCAGTGTCCTGTGCTGTAAATCATATTCGTTGTGCGAGTCGCGTTAGCTATGACGGACAAGGTCTGCGGGGCATGACGGCCGAGTTCCCGGCGCAAGGTTCTGGTTTGCCTCCTGTATGAACAGGATGCCGTGGCGCTGCCCCAGTGTCGTGGGTGCGCTCGGTCCGCCATGTCGTCGCCCGGTTGTCCAGGCGCTTTTTGTTGGACAACCGGGCGATGGCATGGCACGGTGCGCCACCCACGACACGAGGCAGGGCAGGTGGTTTCGCGGCTCTGGGGGCTTGAAGGGTGAGCTTCGGGCACACTGTGTTCCCGGTCCCTGTGGAGCTGAGCACGGGTTGTGACCAGCCTCGATCGTGCGTCATCCGACCCGGTGGAACGTGGTCGGGTCCTGGCTGCCAACGCGCAGACTGGAGGATTGGAGAGACCGACTTCTATGACTGCCACCGAACTCCTTCCCGAGGCGCGGTCAGCCCGGCAGGTGCTGGCCGATGCCAGGGCGTTGATGGACCCGGCGGTGCGTGCGGCGGTGGGTCGGCTGCCTGAGCCTGTACAGCGGGTGGCGGGTTATCACTTCGGCTGGCTGGACGCGTGCGGCGGCCCGGCGGAGGCCCCTGGCGCTAAGGCGGTGCGGCCGGCGCTGGCGTTGTTGTCGGCTTCGGCCGTCGGTGGCAGCGCGCGGGCGGCGGTGCCCGGGGCGGTGGGGGTGGAGTTGGTGCACAACTTCTCGTTGCTGCACGACGATGTGATGGACGGGGATCGGTTTCGGCATCACCGGCCCACGGTGTGGGTGGTGTTCGGTGTGCCGGCGGCGGTGCTGGCCGGTGATGCGCTGTGGGCGCTGGCGTTGCGGGTGCTCGACGAGTGCGGTGCGACAGGGGCGGCGACGCGGATGCTGACCACGGCTCTGGAGGGCCTGGTTGCCGGGCAGAGCGCGGATACCGACTTCGAGCGGCGCACCGACGTCACCGTCGAGCAGTGCCGGGCGATGGCGGCGGGCAAGACAGGTGCTCTGCTGGGCTGCGCGTGTGCGCTGGGTGCGCTGTTCGGTGGCGGCAGCCGCGGGCAGATCACGTGTTTGGCAGGGTTCGGCGAGCAGTTGGGCATGGCGTTCCAGCTCGTGGACGACCTGCTCGGGATCTGGGGCGACCCGGCGGTGACGGGTAAGCCGATCGGCTCGGATGTGGCCAGCCGCAAGAAGTCGTTGCCGGTGGTGTTCGCGTTGTCCTCGGGCACCCCTGCAGGCGAGGAGCTGGCGGCGCTGTACCGGCTCGAGCGGCCGCTCACCCACGCCGAGGTGACCCGGGCCGCCGACCTGGTCGAGCAGGCTGGTGGTCGGCTGTGGGCACAGGCCGAGGCGGGTCGGCTGTCGGCGCGAGCACTGACCAGCCTGCGCTCGGCTGCCCCGCTGCGAGTACCCGCGGCCGAAATGAGCGGCCTGCTCGAGCTCATCACCCACCGAACCAGCTAAAGCGCCATCACGACCGGAGGAGACTGACGATGGACAGTCCGCACGGCACGACCGTCACGGTTGGCCCGAGGGCACCGGGATGGCATCCGCTGCGGCGGGCACGATTCGAGGCCGAGCTCACCCGCCGGCTCATCGTCGACAACACCGGCGCCGCGTTCCTGCCCGGCACGGCGTTCACCGCAGGAGCTTGCGCTCACTACGGAGTCACTGGCTGGCCATTGGTCTGGACCATGGCAACGAGCCTCGCCCTGACTTTCTTGTACATCTACGTCTTCGACACCTCCAACCAGGCGATCGGGACGGATGAGGACCGGGTGAACAAGCCGCACCGCCCCATCCCCCTGGGCATGACCACCCCGGCCGGGCTGCTGCGCCGCTTCTGGTCAGCCGTGCCCGTCTACCTGTTGCTCGGGTGGCTGACCGGCACGCTGGCTTGGGTCGCGCTGTGGCTGGCCACCGTGATCGGTTTGCATCTGGTGGCCAAACCCCGTCACTACCTTTGGTCCAAGCCGATCGGGATGTTCGTCGGCACCATCGCCCAGCTCGCGTGCTTTTGGCAGCTCGTCGGCCCGATCGATGCGACCGGCTGGACTTGGATCCTCGTGCTCGCCGTCGGCTTCAACCTGCCGCTGCGCTACGAGGACGTCCGCGACATCGACGGTGACCGCGCACTCGGCCGCATCACCCTGCCGATGTTGATCGGACACTGGCCGGTACGTCTGTGGTTCGCCCTCGTCATGGCCGCGCTCCCCATCGTCCTGCACGTGATGCTGTTCGCGCCCAGCCCCGCCCCGACCCCCGCCGTGTTGGTGTGCGACGCCATCATCGCGGCGATGTCCTGGACCTGCACCATCGGAAGCCTGGTAGGGCGCACCAACACCACCGACCGGCGCAGCTACATGCTCTACACCTTCACCTACGCCGCATCCGTCGCCTGCGGAGCAGTGCTCCTGTGGCCGGCCTGAGCACCGCGTTGTAACCCCGGGTGATGCGGACAGTTGGCCGCGCCCCTTGACGCCTCGACAGGGCGATGGATCATCACCATCGCGGTCCTCAGCGGCGTGGTCATCACCACTGGGGCCTGCCAGACACGCGGGAGACGCCTCTCGAGGTCGCCGCGCCCGTTGCCTTCGGGAGTGGACGTGCGAGCTGACGTGTTTATTGCGCAGAAGGGGCGGCCGGTAGTCGACTCGGTGAGCAATTCGATACTAGGTCTATTGCTTGCTCCAGGCGATCCGGCACTGAAGCGGTCGACGGCGTTGTTCAGGTCGTCGGCGGGGCGTGGTCTACTGAGATGGACGATCCGGTGACGACAGCGGCGGGTGCGGGCGGCTTTCTGTCTGACCCGTACGGGCGTGTTGATCGCCGTGCAGCCGAAGGACGTGATCGGGGTCAGGTCCGCGACCAGCCTCGCGGGAGCGGGCGCGTCCAGCACACCGAGCAGGCACCCCGACCACGGCCCGTGGCTGGCCATGTCGATCTCCCTGGTGACCGACACCAGCACCACCCCGGTGCGGGGCGGGGTGAGCTCCACGTTAACGGCATCGCCGTCCTGCGTCGTCGACGGCGGACTGGCGGCGATGGTGCGGTTGTGGGTCATGCGCGGCTCCCGCGTGTTCGGCGCGAAGCTGAACAACATACGCCTCGGAGTTCGGTTCTCGACCTCTCTTTGCGTTGCCTCAGCCGAAGTTCTCTGGACGTCGTACATCGTGAAGTCCACGCGCACGCTGCCTTGTTTATCGGAGTGAGGTCTGAGCGCGGGGTTTGACCGAAGTTCGCGGTCGGCATCTCGACCAGCGCTGTGCGGTTTCTGTGGCCGTCGAATCCCGCGTCGGTAGCTGGATGGATTTACTCATCGAGTGCTCGTGATGTGCTGGTGGGGGTGTGGAGGTGCGTGGTGATCATGGTGGTGAGCAGGGTCATGCGGGACTGGTCGAATTCGGGGTCGGGGTAGAGCACAGCGGAGAGGGCTTCACCGTCGAAGTAGTGGATGACGTGCGCGACGAGCGCGCTTCTGTCCTTTTCGGACAGTCGGTTCAGTGCGCGGACTTGGCGGCTGGAGTCCAGGATGGCGGTCGCGTAGTCGTCCCAGACGGGTTTGAGCCGTTCGCGGAGGTGGGTGTCGGTGCGGGCGGTGACCAGCAGTTCGATCCAGGCAGCGTTGATCGGGTCGCGTGATGAGGTGCGCAGCAAGGGCAGGATGGCGGCCGGGTCGTCGGTGTCGGGTAGTTGCGCGATGCGCTGGGCGAAGTTGTGGACCTGGCGCCGGGCGACCTCTGCGCCCGCGGCGAGTATGAGGTCGAGCAGGGTGGCGAATCGGCCGAAGAGCGCGCCGTGGGAGACACCGGCGCGGGTGCAGATCTCTTTGGCCGAGGTGCGGGCGTAGCCCAACTCGGACAACGCCGCGATGGTGCCCTCGATCAGACGGGCGGTAGTCGCCGCGCGGCGCTCTGCCTGGGTACGCCGCTGCCTTGGTGTCACTGGTCCACCTTCCCGCTCGCCGGACGAGCACCGCGCTGGCTGTTCTGTGACCTGCGCGAACGAGTCATATCCAGGTCTCGCGATGCCAATTATAGACCGACTGGTTGAAATGTTTCTGTCGCTGGGGCATGCTACTCGCCAGTTAAAGAACCGTGATGTCGCTCACGAAAGGGGTGGCCCGTGCGCCTGTCTCAGACCGTCCGACGACGCGCCGCGCTCGTCTTGACCGCCGCGCTCACCGCGGCGAGTGCCGTCCTCACCGCCGTTCCCGCCACGGCTATCCCCTCGGCCGCCGCGTCCCAGAGCGGCTTGTCGACCGCGGCGGGCGTGGTGCCGCCGCCGAGCAAGGACCCGTTCTACGCGGTTCCGCCGGATGCCGCCCAGCACCGCCCGGGCGAGGTGATCCGCGCCCGCGAGATTGACCCGATCGCCATCGCGATCAACCTCCGGAGGCTCGTCAAGGCCTGGCAGGTGCTGTACCGCACCAACGACCACAAGGGACCGACCGCCACCGTCGCCACGATCCTGGTGCCCAAGGCCCCGTGGTCGGGAGGTGGCACCCGGCCGCTGCTGTCCTACCAGAGCGCGACCGACGCCGTCGGTATCGACTGCAACCCGTCCTACACCTGGCGCGCTGGGATCTTCAGCGGGCCACAAGCCGGTCTGGGGGATCCCGTCGCGGTGGCGCCCGCCCTGCTGAAGGGGTGGGCGGTCGTGGTGGCCGACTACGAGGGGCCCGAGGGCCTGTTGGGCAATTACCAGATGACCGCGCACGGCGTGCTGGACGGGATCCGCGCGGCCCTCAACTTCGCCCCGGCCGGGCTTGGTCACGACACCCGGGTCGGCGCCTTCGGGTACTCCGGCGGCGGCTACGCCACCGCGGCGACCGCGGAGCAACAGGCGAGCTACGCGCCCGAACTGAACTACGTCGGTACTGCGGCGGGCGGCATCCCCGCCGATCACCTCGAGGTCGGCAAATTCCTCACCGGCGTCGGGCGCTACGCGGCAGGGTTCGCCGTCGCGGCGGTCATCGGGCACCTCAAGACCGACCCGTCGTTGTTCGCGCTCGTCAACGACAAGGGCAAGGCGCTCGCGAAGAAGTACTGGAACGCCTGCGCCGCGCAATTGATCGCCGAGAACGCCTTCAGGGAGATCAAGGACTTCGTCACCGTTCCGGACCTGTGGAAAGATCCACGGATAATCAAGGCAGCACAGAAAAACAGCATCGGCAACACCGCTCCCACCAAACCGATCTACGCCTTCCACGGCATCTTCGACGAAGTCATACCGTTCGGCCAGGCCAAAGAGATGTACCAGAAGTGGTGCTCCGCAGGTGCTCCGGTGAAGGGAGAGTCGCTGTTCTTCGCCGAGCACGGACTCGGCGTCGTGGAAGGATTCCGTCCCTCCTACAACTTCCTGACCAAACTGTTCGACAACCAACCGGTCGACACCACCTGCCACCCCCACGCCTGAATCCGTTGATCGACTGTAATGTTGATCTTTGTTGATGACCGATTGGGTTGTGGGACGTGGTTTCTGGCTGCGGGGCATCGATCCCGTGCAGCCGAGCTGGATCAACGTGCCGACCGACCACACCACCTGGTAGCGAAAGCGATATCCCGGTGCCCGCCCTGTGCGCGATTCGCGCGGGGCGGGCACCGGCACCCGTTTACTCAGCGACGACAGGAGCGGTTCCGTGATGCGGCGAACCCGTACCGCCTGCCTACTGGCCACCGTGCTCTGCCTGCTGGTGACCGCGCCCGGCGGCCCCGTCGCCATGGCCGACCCCGCCGCGCGCTGGCTCCGTGAGCCGCCGCTGCCAGCACCGGTGCAGGAGGTGGCCTCGGTGACGTACAACGGATCCCTCTACGTCGCGGGCGGCTTCGGCGTCCCCGGCCGCGGCGAGCTGTTCAGCGCCAAGCACCTCCGGTTCGACCCGGCCAGCGGGCGCTGGACCGAACTGGCCCCGCTGCCCGCGCCGGCGCACCACCTGCAAGGGGTGACGGTCGGCGGGAAGATCTACTACCTGGCCGGCGAGCAGGGCCCGTTCCTGCCCCAGGGCGCGGTGTGGGAGTACGACCCGAGCACCAACGCCTTCACCGAACGCACCCCGATGCCACCAGGCCGGGAGCGCGGCGCGGCCGGGGTCGCCGAACACGACGGCCAGATCTACGTCACCGGCGGGCTGCACGACTACCTGCCAACCAGGATGCTCGACCGCTACGACCCGCGCACCGACACTTGGACCGCGCTGCCCGATATGCCGACCGCCCGCGAACACCTCGGTGCCGCTTTCGTCGGCGACACCCTCTACGCGGTCGGCGGGCGGCAGGTGCTGCCTGGGCTCGAGGTTACCGCGACCGAGGCGTTCGACGTCACGACCAACCGCTGGCGCACCGGACTCGCACCCATCCCGCACGGGCGCGGCGGACTCGCGATCACCGCACTCGGCGGGCAGGTCTACGCCATCGGCGGCGAAGTCCTCGGCGGCGTGTCCGCACACGTCGAGGCATATCAGCCGACGACGGACACCTGGCAGACCTTGCCGCCGATGCCCACACCACGCCACGGCATCCAGGCCCCCGCCATGAACGGGAAACTGTGGGTCGCGGGCGGCGGATGGCTTTCTCCCTACGGCCCCAGCGACGCCAACGAAGTCTTCGAACCGTAACGGATGTGGACATGCGGCCCAGTTCGTGGTCACTGACCGCGTGCGGCGGCCGAACTCCGGCCGCCGGTCCGTGCCTTCCGCGCCGGTTTCCGGCGCGCCTGACCAGACCGCGCGCAGCCCAGCCGCGCCCCGAGCCCGCGCCGGACCACATCGTGAAAGGCCACCAGGTCAGCGGCCAGTTCCTCCGGGCTGCGCGAGTGCCCGGTCGTGTGCCGGTGGATCCAGTCGGAAACCAGGTCGAACATGCCGCCGATCAGCCCGAGGGAGACCGCCCTACATCGTCGCCCGCCGACCCGAGACCGAACTTCGCCCAGACCGCCTCCACGAAATCCGCCGCGCGACGGCGGTTGAGCCTGCGCCGCCGCTCCACCGCCGCGGAGATCGAGCTCAGCGCCGACGCCCCGGTGGACGCCTATCTCATCCACCTCACCGAAGGCAAAGCCGCCGACGAACTCCGCGCCCAGAACCAGCCCGATCGCACCTGACCGACGACGCCGCCTGCCAGAGCGTGCCTCGGGCAGGAACGTGACCGAACTCCGAACTACCGTTGCGGGGCCCGGTCACGGGCAGAGTTCAGGTCGCGGACGTTGCTCGCGCTGGCCACCGCGGCACGAAGCCGGGTGATTTCCTCGTGCTGCGCGGCCAGCCGCGACACCGCCTGGGTGCGAAACACCGTCAGATCGGCGTTCTCCTGCTCGAGGGTGGAGAGTCGTTGCTCGAGCTGGTGGACTCGCTGTTTGAGCCGGTCGATCTGGGCGTCGCGTGGATCGGCGATGACGCCGGCCTCGCGGAGCTGATCGCGGCGGCGCTCGAACTCCTCCTTCAGGTGCAGGTAGGTGCTGTAGAGCGCGGCACGGGTGACACCGGCCTCAAGGGCCAACGTCTTCACGTCACACTTGCCAGCCTGCGGTAGCTCGCCCCGAAGCAGCCGGTCGATCGCGGCACGGATGCGCCCCTCGATCTGTTGCCGCTGTTCGTCGGTGATCCTCATGACGCTGCTTCCTCGGTCCCGCTGGCGGCGTCGATCTCGGCCACGACCCGTTCCGCGCGGGCAAGCTGAGCGTGCAGGCGTGCCCGTTCGGTTGTTTGCCGGCGGGCAAGGTTGCCGAGGAAGACCTTGGTGCTCCTCGCCGACTCTTCCCACACGGGCCGATGGCACGCGTGGTGGGTGGCCTGGGGGCAGCGGGCCGAGTCACACATACCGGCCAGCGGCCTATCAGCGGTCGGGGTTCCGGCCAGTTTCAAGCACAGCGCCTTGGCTGGGTCGGCGAACCAGCAAACATTAGCGACTCCGAGGTGCAACGTCTTCGCACGTTTCGCCAGCAGGGTCACGATTTCCCGGTCACCACGCTTGACGTTCGGCGAGGCCTGGGGCTGCGTGCGCAGTTGCTCGTCGACGGAGTCGAAGAATTCGGTGAGATCGCGGGCACCGGGACCGGCCGGGAGGATGCCCGCCCGGTAATCTTCAAATGCTTGAATTGTCAGATCGAGGTTGCGTGCCTGTTCTTCCTTGGCGATCTCGGCGAGGAAGAACGCCTGGGAGCCGCCCGGTCGTGCGGCGTATCCCTCCGTCGTGGCGACCGACACGTGCTTGAGGTGGACTTTCGCCGCGAGGAGCCCGCCGGGCCGGTGCGCCAATTCCAGCGCGAGCGACCGGCGCATCATGCGCACGGTAATCGCATCATCGGGGATCGGAGCAAGCCCGAGACGCTGCCCGTCGGTGCCGTTGACCCAGTCCCGGAACCCCCGTATCCGTTGCCCGAAGTTCAGCTTGCCCCTCCCGAACAGATGCGTCTGGGCATCCGGCTCGTCCAGCAACTGGCGCAGCAAACCGAGAGCGTGGTGGACTTCTGCGACCACGACCCACTCGTCCCACGTGCCGCCGTGCGGCTCGCCCTTGATGCGTTTGCTCTTGACCCGGTAGTGGACCAGCCCTTCGGCGACCTGCACCGGCGGCAGGCGGCAATCGACCGGCAACTCGGTGATCTCACTCATCCGCATCCCGGTGACAGCCGCAACCACGACCAGGCAGGCCGTGCGGACCCGCTCGATCAGCCACACGACCTTGGTGTGCGCGGGTATTGGCAGCGTCCACGGCACCTGCCCGGCACCGTCAGCGCGCGGTACGAGCGCCGCGTTCCGTGCGACCGGGTGCTCAACGCCGACCCGGACCGCGGCCGCGGCGAGTTCGGCCCGGATGTCGTCGGGTGGCTTGAGGCCCATGGGGTTACGGATTCCCGCTTCCAGCGCGAGCTGTTTGACGCTGACACGCAGCAGGGGATCGTGCGGATCCCATCCGTGGGCCAGCCGGCTGCCGACTTGCTCGTCGGAGGTGGCGGGCAGCGGTTCGCCTCGTGCGACATAGCGCTGCACGAGCTTGGAGATCACCGGCCAGCGTCCCTCGAGACCGGGGTAGCGGTCGAAGCGGCGTTCCCACGCCGCCTCGCGGCGCCGCTCGGACGTGCGCAGCACGAGCACCTGGGGCGCGAGGCGTTCGATGACGTAGAAGGCGGCGGCCAGCAGCGGCTGCAGCACCTCGGGCCGGACCGGCGGCGTGCTGTTCTCGGCACGGGATTTGGCCCCGGCGACTTGCTGCGCGGCGCGACCGGGCCAGGGCTCGAAGCCGGGGCGGTACCCGCCCGTGGTGAAGAGGTCGGCGTAGGCGGCGAGTTCCTTGACCGCCAGGACGGCTTGATGCCGGTAGTCCGGTGTGGTCGGTCGCGTAATCCTTCCGTGGCGGTCATGACTGTGGTGGCACCACTGCAGGAAGGCGTCACAGTGGTCCTGGCCGACCTCGGCCAGATCCGATACCCCGCGGTCGGCGAGCCAGGTAAACCAGCGGCGCACATGGAACAGCCGCTGATGGCAGGTCGACACCGTGCGCGGGGTCCGATAGGCGCGCGGCAAGACCCGGACTTGTTCGTGGCGTGGTGCCAGCAACGCGAAGATGTATTCCTTGGCGAGCAGACGCCAACTCGGGTTCGGGATTGTCGAGAAGTCCAGCTTTTGTCCGCCCGACTCCTGGTGACGGGGCATTCCAGCCACACAGGTGAAATCCCACAGGTCGTGGTCGAACCGCGGCCGCCCCTTACGCCGGTGAGGTTCGACGGTCAACCCTGCCGCCGCGCAGATATCGAGCCCCGCCAACGCCGACACACCCGGGACCAGGTCGGGCTTGCTGTGCTGGCGGTTGCTCATACGGTGGTCTCCTCGGCGCGCAGGGGCAGTTCGTCATCGGTGTCGGCAACCTGGTCGGCGGCTTGGGCGAGGGCCTCGGCCGGAAAGTGCGAGGGTGAGAGGATGTGGTCCAGCCGGGTGGCGTAGGGCCCGAAGACCGCCATGAAGTGCGCGGCCGGCATCTGCTTCCACTGGCGGGCGAAGAACGCCTTGAGCCGCAGCAGGTTGGGCAGGTGCCGGGGCGCGAACAGCGCGAGTGGGCACAGCAGGCACACCCAGGGACGGGCCGGGCACGGTTTGCCCGTCGGCCCGTGCAGGCCGGACAGCTGGTCGGCGCACGCGGCAGTGAACACGTCGCGCTCCCCAGCCAACAGTTCAGCGATGACCGCGTGGTCCAGGTGCAGCCGTTCGACAGTGTCCGGGTAGCGCTCGGCGAACCGCGCGGCCTCCTCGGCATCCAGCACCACCGGTGGCTGTGCTCGCCGGACCATGTCGTTCTGCGCGTCTTCGATGATCGCGTCTACCGCGTTCTTCTGGGCGGGCGTGGACACCTGGAGGTAGTGGTCGCCCTCCACCTGCGGGGAATGGTTGGGGTCGATGGTCGCCCGCGAACTGCCTCGCCAACCGCGGCGGTCCCGCAGCGACTCGAAGGTGGTGCGGATGCGATGGCCGTGCAGACGCAGCGGCGCACCGGCGTCGTCGAGCAGGCCCTGGCGGCGCACCCACCTGCTCCCCGGCTCGACCGGCCCGGCCGCCCACCGCAGTTGCCCGGTAGGCAGGAAGCGCACCCACAACTCCTCCCGCAGGGGTTCGGGAGCGTGCGCCCGGGTCACCGAGGAATGCTCCAGCCATTGCCGCAGCAGCCGGCTCGCCGCGACCGACAGCGTGAGGCCCTCCGCTGCGGTGCGGCCTTTCACATAGTCCAGCAGCACGGTGACATCTCCCGCCCACTCGATACCGCCGAGGCCCAATGCGCCCAGGCCGTCCGGGACGATGCCGGTGTAGGCGCCGAACAGCACCTGATACGCCTTGACCACCTCCGTCGGCGGGAACAAGTCGGCCACCGCTTCGACAATGCCGCCGGGATACAACTCCGGCGGGACCGCGTCGGGCCGGTGGCCGCAGCGGCGCTCGCGCGTCCCCAGCACCCGACCCGCGTCCGGGCCGCGATGCAACAGCAGCCACTGCACGCTGTCCGCGCTCCAGCCCGAAGTCCGGGGATCTGCCGCTCGCTCGGCCATGGCGCGAGCGTCCCGATAGCCGGCAAACGACGTCCGAATCATCGACCGGCACGTTTCGATCAACCGGGACCACTCGGTTTCGGTGTAGGGCTGCAGCGACCTCCGGTTCGATCGGAAGTTCGGGTTGTACAGTCGCCCGTCGACCAGCTCCCGAACATCCGGGCGCAGCATGTCGTGCAAGTCGTCCAGGCGCCGCAACAGGATCCGCCCCAACGACTCGGTCTGATGCCGGGCACCCATCCACAACTCGGCGACCCGCGCTCGGGTCAGATCCTCCGCACTGCCCCGAAAACCCGCCCGCCCAAGCCGCGACAGCAGGTCCCGCACCGCGGTCAGGTACGTCTCGATCGTGCGGGCGGAGTCAAGCCGACCGTGCGGATGCACCAAGTCGGCCAGAGCGACCAGCAACTGGCGAGCCAACACCACATTGGAACACGGTCCCAGGTAGGCCACCTGCGTGGTGCCGTTGCTGAACGTGCACGTGATGCCCAGGGGGTCATCGATCACCGTCGCGGGCATCAGATCCCGACCTCCTCAGCGAATTCCTCATCCGCTTCGCGTTCCGCCTCCGCTGTTACGATCAGTCCCTCGGCGTGACTGGCACGCTCGTAGGCATCCCGGTAGATCCGCGTCATGTCCAGACGCCGCAGGTACGCCTCGGTGGTCAGAACCGAGGAATGGCCAAGCAAATCACGCAACACCATCAACGGGTCTGCTTTGGACAAATACAAGGCCAGCGCCGCATCCTCGTCGGTGTCCTTGACCAGTTTCGCGACCTGTGCATAGTGGCCACGCACCAGACTTTCCAGAGTTCGCAACGAAAACGTATGGCGAAGACGGTGCGGGTGGACGTTGGGAAACCGGGGTTCATCCTGTGCGCGGATCCGGTCGCAGGTCCGAGAGAACACGGTCGGCCACGCCGTGAACGGACCGCCGTCGCGGCGCAGCGCAAGCAGCATCGCCCCGCCGTCGGGCGCCACCAGCCGACGTCGCTCGGCGGGCCGCAACACCGACCACGCCACCCGGGTGCCGTTGACCCGCCCACCGCGCGCGTCGGCTTCGGTCACCACCAACGGCTCACCCCAGGACGGCGGTGGCTGCCACACCGAGCCCGCCGCAGCCACCGCCCGCTCAAGATCCAGATAGCGGTACACCTCGGCCAGTACCTCGTAGTCGACCCACGTCGTCCGAAACTTGCGCCCCTTGGTTACCCCAGCCGGAACCGGAAACGGCACCGGCAGCCTCGGCGGCCGCGCCGGAAGCGGCGGCAACTCCCACGGCAGCAGATACGTGAACTCCTGCAGCCGCAGACCGCTCGAGAGCGCCAATTGACCAACCGCCGCATTGCGCGCGAGCTCCCGCCCCCGATAACAGGTGTCCTCCTGCCCATCCGACCTCAAACCGGACAGCGCCTTGACGAACAAGTCGGCGAAATCCCGCTCTAGGTATTTGATCGTGACGTGCTGTTTCGCCTGGCGTCGCAGGGCCTGGTTGACCCGCACCTCCCGTACGCGGTCGCCGAAGGCGGTGACCGCGTACTTGTAGGTGAACGGCTCCGCGGAGGCATACCCCTCGGCGACAGCCCACCGGTAGAAAGCACCCAAGATCGCCGTGTGCTGGTTCCACGTCGACGCTTCGAACCGAGCCCCCAGCGGCCCACACGCCCGGTGCACCGCGTAGGCGCTTAGCGCCGACTTCAACGCGTCCCGACCATCAAACAGCCGCGCGCCGTGCCCACGCAGGAAGTCCAGCCACTGCCGCACGGCCCGGGCGTAGGACACCCACGAGTTTGGGGCCGGACAACCATTCGTGGGCAACTCTCGAAGCCACCGGTTCACCGCCACCGTCGGCCGTGGACCCGCCGCGTCCTCGAACAGCAGATCGTCGTCAACGAGTACCGGCATCCGCTCCGGGATGGTCGGTCTGGCCGACACATCCCAGGACTCCCACCCTGTGCCCACAAAGAAGATCATCTCCACGAAGCGACCATAGGTTCGAGACGCGGCGGAGTGCAAAGCATAAACCGGGCCTGTCCCTAGTGGACTCGGCTAATCGAGACACGACCACAATGCACGGATAAACCAGTTCCATTCGATCAGCGGGTGCACAGGGTCGCGGGTCTGCGTCGCGTAGACGTCGTCTTTCTCCGCACGGGACCGTTCGTCGCGGTTGTACCCGATGACGTGGGTGTACTCCCTGCCCGGGAACTCGGTCAGGATGAACCGATCGAGCACAAAACCTTTGAACCGGAGCGAGCACTTGCGATCGGACAACTGCGGGGTGATCCCGTTGGCCTCGTTGTGCTGGGCCAGAGTCCAGGGTCCTTTGTGGTGCATCACCCGGGGCGTGGTGGTGTCATCGAGGATCTCGATGCCGTCACGCTCCAGCGGGCCCCGCCGGGCGAGCTGAACCAGCCGAACACCGCGGTCGCGTAGCAACGGGAGGATGAACCGCTGGGAGTCGCGCAGAGTGTCATCGAACTCGGATCCGACCACGGCGTGCAGCACCACAATGTTCGAGGGGTTCACGCCGTGCTTGTCCGGCTCGGTTAAGACCTCGGTCAGGTAGGCACTGCTCTCGCCCCCGGCGCCCCACGACACGATGTGCAGTGGTGGACGGTCGGTGTGGTCGAGATCGAACAGGGTCGGCGTGCTCACTGGGGGTCCCGCGCGGTATCGGCTCGGCGTCGGGAGGGCGCGGAGGTGATGGCCCTCGGCGACGGAGGCTGGGTGTGCTGTTGAGCGGAGGTCGAACCGGATTCGGGCGCGGCCGCCGGTGGCGGGGGTGTTAAGGGTGACTGGGTTTCCGTGCTGATGGGTTGGGGGCGGCCTTGGAAGATCCCGACGTGGTAGGCGATCGCGACGGCGTGCGCGCGGTTGCGCGCGCCGAGCTTGCGCAAGATGTTCTTGGCGTGAGTCCGGATGGTCTCGTGGGATCGGACCAGGATGGTGGCGATCTGGTGGTTGTCCCGTCCCCGTGCGATCTCTTGCAGCACGAGGAGTTCGGTCTCGCTGAGCTTGTTGCGCTTGTTCATCGTCGGCCTCCGAGAACGACGGGCACGACCGAGAGCACGCGGCACATTGGGGTGCGGGGTGGAGAAAGAGGGGTCCGGTCGGCCACCGCGGCGCGTGCGGCGGCCGACCGGACCCGAACCGGGAACCGGCGCTTCGGGGGCAGACGCGCCAGGCTCGGGGATCCCGGTTCATTCCGGTGGCCTCGGGTCGGGCGTGGACGTCCGCGGATCACCAGGCCCCAGCGCCACGGCGGTCAAGGCCCCCGGACAGCCCGGGTGCGGACGCGGTGGGTGCTGGGTCTTGACCGCCGGCGCGGGCCTGGTCGCGTGATGACGTCCACGCCCCGCCCCGACGGCCAACCCCGGGGCGCCCCTCGGATCGCCGTGAGCGCCGGGTCAGGATTGGTCCCATCCGGTGCGCGCGGCCCACGCGGCGAGTGCGTGCGCTGCCTCGTGCGGGGTGCTGTAGGTGGGTTCCTCGGCTAGGGGCAGGTCGGGACGGATCGTTCCGCCGGTGAGGTCGCGCGCGAGATAGCGCTCGGTCACGCCGCTGGTGGTGCGCCGGACGGTGCCGATCCCGACACCGCGGACCGAGATACGCCAGGTGTGGTCGAACGTGTACGGCGTCGGCGACGGTGCGATGGCCGGGTGGTGCTCGGGCCACCGGTAGGCGGCCCACCAGTTGAGGAGCGTGACGTCGAGGACGCGGTCACCGGCGTTCACGATCGCGGTGACCGTGTCGCGGGCGACGGCGGCACCGACCAGGTCGGCCAGCCTGGCGTAGGCGTCCCGGGCCGCGGTGATCCGCTCGAGGATCGGGGCGGCCTGGGCGCGCAGGGTGTCGGCGTCCAACTGCCCGATCTCGCGGTTGCGCTCCTCGTAGGCGGCACGGTCGGTCAGACCGGGGATCCGGTGGGGCGCCAGGGCGTTGATGCAGTCGTGGCAACCGTTGCACCGGTAGACGCTGGGATGGGAGACGGCGATGGAGATCCCGGTGCCGGTGTTGTCGCACCCGGGGGTGCCGCACTGGGCACCGAAGGTGTTCATGCTCATGACTGGTGGTGTCCTTCCTCAGCGGACGCGGTAGCCGGACGGCGTGGCCGTTGCGGCGCAGGCAAGAACGCAGGGCCGGTGGCAGACGCGCGGTGAATTGCCCCGGGTACTGGAGCCGGGGAGGGCTACCGCGGGTCGGCTGTGGCCCGCAGCTGCGGCGAAGACGTCGCGGGCCCTATGGCTTCGTGCGGTGGCATCTGGTGTGGACACCAAGTTCAGACCGAAGCCAGTACTTTCCCCAGCGTCGCGACGGTGTGCTGGTCGAGCTCGTCGATCGTCCCGTCGACGGTGCGGGACATGTTGCGTTCAGGCCGGGACGCGTTGCGCACGGTCGCCTCGTGGTGGGTGAAGGTGTTGATCGCCTGCACGACACCCCACGCGGTGCCGCGCCACGGGCTCACCCGGCTGTCACTGGTCCACAGCCGATGCAGCGTGGAACGTTGGTTCAACGCGGTCGTACGGGATCGGCCGTTGTCCTCCGGCACCGGGGTGTGGGCGTCCAGGAACGCCTGCCATGCCCGGTCGGTCACGGTGGTTTCGCACAGCGCCTTGACCTCCGCGGCGAAGTCGTCGGCGACGGTGTGCACCATCGCCAGGGCGTCCCGCGCGTCGACAATGCGGAACGCGCTGTTCTTGCTGTGCTTGACGGAGAACTGCTGGCCGTGCTCGCGCAGCCCGGCCGCCATCGTGTTGTCACACACGACGTTGGTCACCACCCGCTTATACGTGGTGGAGAGACTGCCGTCTTGGCTGGTGCAGGCCAGCAGATTTGGCCGGAACTCGACCCCCTCGGGCGTGGTGACGTTTTCCGGGACCTCCACGGTCACCCATGCCTGCTTGCGCTCGCGCAGCAGCCCGGCGGATCCGATCGCGAGACCACCGTCAAGGATCAGACCGACCTTGTTCAGCAGCCAATCCTGGTACTGGTGGATCTCGTACTTGTCGGTGTGGATACCCAGTACATCGCCGTTGTCCGATGCGGTGACCGCGATCCTGTCAGGCACTCGGCGGTGACCGAACTTGCCCTCCACGAACACAGGTCCCGGCTCGGCGGTCCAATCGAACAGGCGACGCCGCACATCGCGCACGGGGATCGCGCCAGGGTAATGGTTGGGCTCACTGCCCTGATCCGAGGCGCGGTAGTGCCAGGCATACCCGCGTTTGTCGGTAAACCCGATCAGCACGTTGGTGTTGAGCCACTGACTGGTCTCGCGAGACATGAACAACCGTCCTCTCCTGAACGAGGAATCCCCGGGGCAGGCGTCGAGCGCGGAGCAGAAACGCCTCCGGGTGCCCGGCGGGCGCCGGGATCGTGCGTGGACGACTGCCGGTCACCAGGCCACAGCGTCGGCGGTCCAGGCCCCCGCACTGCGAACGCGCGGGAAGTGGCGACTCGGGCCTTGACCGCCGGCGCTGGCCTGGTCGCATCAGGGGGTCCACGCCGAGCCCGACGACAGGAAGCCGCACCGCACCGGCCTGCGCTGCGAGGGCGGCCTGGCCAGCAACGCGACCACAGCGGACCGGAGTTACCAGGTTTCCCGGAGTTCACGCACGTGTCGGTCTGCTACCACAGCGTGTCCATCTCCAGCTGCGCTGGGATTCGTCGACGTGGCTGTCGGTGAGCTCCGGAGGAAGGCGACGATGGCCAGGGCGCGGGCACGGTGGGATCGCCGCGACGTTGCCGCTGCCGATCGAGTTCCTCGGCGCGCTCCCATCGCGCTTGATGCCAATCGCAGTCGTGCTCGGAGGGCCGAACACACCGCAGGCGCCCGGCAGGTACGTGACAGTGCGGGCAGGAAACCGTGGCAGGGCACGTTTCGCCCAGGGTGGGTTGTCCACAGGTTGGGCACTCCCGCGACACCAAGGGGTGACCCGCAAGATCGACCAGTACACCGCGCTCGAGCAACTCTGCGACCTCATGGACAAACCGCGGTGGCGCAACGGGCTGGACCGGGTGTGTACGGGCATCCGAAGGCATCGACATGCTGACCCTTCTCCTTCGCATTGGACCATCTGGGTGCGGACGGGACGTCGAAACGGGGGCGCGGGAACGGGGTCGCCCCCGCCCAGCAGAGGCGACCCGTCCGGCCCGTACCGATCTGGTGGCGAGGTGGTGACCTCAGTCGATGGTCACCAACGCCCGGCATTTCTTGGCGGCATGCACCCAGCCCGAGCCGATCAGCCCGTCCTGCATGTCCCAGTGCTCGAACCGGGCCAACGTGGCCCGCGAACCGACACCGCACCGGCACCACACGTGGCCGTAGACCGGATGCTCGTCGCTGGACAGCACGAAATGTGAGCCCGTGCGGAACGCGCGGACCGGCCCGCTGACATGCATGCCGTCTACTGGACCGAAGTGGCCGTAGTACGGCGGGTGTCCCGCCGCCGCATACGCGGACTGGATGGCGGCAATCCTTGCTCGCACTTCGTCGCTGGTGAGCTCGTGCTCGGACAGGAAAGGGCGCCAGTCGTGGCCGTCGTACATCTGCCAGATGCCGTCGAAGTGCCGACGCGTATGGATGTCCTCGTCCAGCTCGGCAATAACGCTCTCGCGCGCGGGCCGGGTGCGCGCGATCGTGTTGAGCACGATCACGGCACCACGCCAAGCGCCCAGGCCCCCGGGAGTCTGCTCGGCGTATTCACGAACCAGCATGGTGTGCTCCCGGCGCATGCGGACCACCTCTTCCGCAACCTCCTGCTCGGTCATCACGGCGTCGAGCAGCTGTTCAGTGCCCAGCGGCAGCGGGCGCCCGTCGAGACGGCACCGGGCGACGTAGGCGTCCATGGCGCGCCACCCGAATCGATCGAGGTCATGCGGCGCGAAGCGGGTGGCACCGCCCACCCCTTCGTTCTCCAACCATCCGATCATGCCCAGTTGGGGATGGTGGAGCTCAGCACGGAAGGCGACTCCGCGGCTGTGCTCGAAGTCGACGCAATTGCGGTAGGCGAGTGTGGTCGGGGCCTCGATACCGGTGTGTGGCCACAGAACGA
This sequence comes from Amycolatopsis anabasis, assembly GCF_009765355.1. Taxonomy (GTDB): domain Bacteria; phylum Actinomycetota; class Actinomycetes; order Mycobacteriales; family Pseudonocardiaceae; genus Amycolatopsis; species Amycolatopsis anabasis. The sequence goes on from NZ_VTHK01000077.1 coordinate 33,912, forward strand.
GCCCATCACCCGACTGGACAGCATCGTTCGAAGCAGTATTGTTCATGGCAACACTCCTGATCTACTGAGTCAGCAGTAGCTTGGATACGAGGTGGCCGCAGGCAGAGAAGCCTGCTGGACGCACTTGAACTACACGGAATCGGCGAAACTGCTAGAGGTCAGCGCCGAGACCGGTGATCGCTGCGGCAGCGCGCGCAGCAGAGTCAAACAAACCGAGATAGTCCGGCCCCATTCGGGCGCTGCGAGCGCGCGCCATCGGCCGGTTACGCTCATCGCGAGGTAGCCCTCGTCAAGGTAGAAGCGAGAGGATGGCCCGTAGAGCCCGCAAACGACAAAATCCCAACCAGAGGGAACGTCATCGTCTTCGGATACGGAATACACCGTGCCGACATAGACGTCCGAGCGGATCACTCCGGTAGCTGTGCCGCTGCGGGACGTGAGATACAGGTCAGCGAACGTGATCTCCTCGGCGAAGAGACGAGCGATTTTTCTGCCGTTATCCATCGCCGCGGTCTTGGGGCTTGCCATGAGTCGTCGGCCTCCGCAAGGTGCTGGAGCAGCGGGATTGCTGCGCAGGGTCTTGTTGCAAGCGCGGGGGAGTTAGGTTCCGGATGCGCCGTAATAGCGGTCGTAATAGTCACGCCAGAACTGTCCGCGAGGCGAACGGCAGAAATCAGCCCACAGCGAGCGGCCCAACCAATTCAGAAGGCAGTAGGCGGGTTCGCCGGGCCAGTACTCGACCGCGAACGCGGCAAGCGAGGCCGCCCGTGCTGGCGAAAGACCGCGTTGCAGGCTGACCCTCCGTGCTTCCCGGAAGGGATGGGCCCCGGTGACTCCGGCCGGCTGGTCGGTGCGTCCATTGGCTAAGAAGTCGGTGACGGGCGTGTCGTGCAGGACCTCACGTTCGACGAGGATTGACCGGACCCGCATGAGAGCGAAACCGAGCAAGTTGTCACCACGCCACAGATTGGGATCGGTGATCCGCGGGTCGTCTGCGGATAACGCGCCCTGTCTACGTGGCCGTGTTCATTGACGCGATCCATGTCAAGGTGCGGGACGGCCA
>NZ_VTHK01000078.1 GCF_009765355.1 Amycolatopsis anabasis
CGGACCACATCATGTTCTCCGTGGACTACCCCTACGCCGACCCGGAACTCGGCGGCCGCTGGATCGAGCACGCCCCGATCAGCGAAAACGACCGCCGCAAAATCGCCCACCGCAACGCACGCGAGATGTTCGCACTGCCCTGACCCGCGCGATCAACGGTTGCCCGCAGAACGCCGCGCTGGCGACCTGCCGCAACGCGGTGTCGTACTTTCCCGCGTCGCCGGGTCGAGCGCGTCGAAGGCCGAGCTGGCCGCGGAACGGAGCCGCATCGACCGGATGATCACCGAATTGACCAACTCGCGCGAGGTGCTCGACGAGGTGACAGAGGTGCCGTGGTGTTGGTGGTGGGTGACTTGCTCGCCATCGCGGCAGTTCACTGGCAGGGGAGCAGGGGCTGAGCGCGGAGGCCGTCGAGGAGCAACCGGAGGTGCCGCGGTCGGAGCGTCGCGGTGACGTCGTCGGGGACCGCGGGCAGTGGCCGGGTGACCGTGGTGAGCAGCAGGATCAGGTCGTCCGCGGTCAGCTCCGCGCGGAGTTCCCCCTGTGCCCGAGCGGGGTCGAGCAGGCGATCAAGCGCCTCCGTGAGGGCGGCGCGGGCGGTGTCGACGTCACGGTCTCCGGTCAGGCTCGGCTGGAGGATCGGCAAGACAACGGTCACCTCTCGCTCGATCACCGACTCGACAAAGCGTGTGAACGCCACTCCACCGTCGGCATGCTCGGCGAGTTCCGCAAGCCCTCGCAATTGGTCCAGGTTGTTCAGCGCCACTTGCTTGATCAGCGCGTGCCGGGTAGGAAACCCGCGATACAGTGTCGCGACTCCCACCCCGGCGAGGTCGGCGATCCGGCCCAGCGACACGCTCGGTCCGAACTCGTGGAACAGCCGTTGTGCCGCACGCAGGACGCGTTCCTGGTTGTGACGCGCATCAGCACGCACCGCATCTCCTCTGCGCTTGCCCGGCGGTCCGGGCGCAACTGGACATCCGCTTGACTGGAGCCAGCCTCCCGCAGGACTGTTCCGGGGCGATTCCCGAACAAATTCGCCGTCCCGCCCCGGCTTCGAGCGCGGCCGGAACAATTCCGGAACAGGTCCGCGCGTCGGCTCGGCATCCTTCTCTACGTCAACACGCCGCAGCAGCGCCCTCGTCGCACCGCGCCGAGCGGTGTCGCGATCGGAATACGGTACCGAGCACGGTTTCGGTCGGCACATAGCCGAAATGGCGCGAGTCTTGGATCGCCGCGTGCGGCCTGATGCTCGACCTCGAGGCGGACACGATCGTCCCCGGGCACGGGCCGGTGATCGGCAAACGCGAAGTCCGCGGGTTTCGCGATTACCTGGAACGGATCCGCGACCACGCCACCCACGCCCACCAGCTGGTCAAGTCCGACCCCGAGCAGTTCGGCGACGTGGGAATCACGACCCTCGACCCGGACAAGATCGCCGACACCGCCTGGCAGCTTTACCGCCAACGCGATCGGCCCGAAGCGACCTTCAACGCCTTCGGCTAGATCCACAACCGTCGCGCCCACTCATCGCATTTCGCTGCCCATGATTTGGTGGGCGGCGCGGCGGCGGCTTTCCCAGAGCCGCTCTGGCCGAAAACTCCTGCCTGCCGCGTGCAGCACTGCCGTCACCGCGCCTTGGTGATCGCCTCCCGGACAGCAGGCACCACCTCACGTGCCCACCGGGCGAGTTCGATCTCGGCCGGCTCCGTTCCGGTGGCGAAGAAGATGAACCCGGATGCGCCATGGTCGAGCACCGCGCTGGTCAGCTCGTCGACCCATTGCTGGACCGAGCCACCGACCCAGCGCCCGGTCTCGTCACGCACCGCCGACACCGGGGCGGCCGTGATCTGACCGGGCATTACGTAGATGGTGGCGACCTCATCCGGGCTTCGCCCGGCCGCGGCGGCGGCCTCGTCGATCAGCGGCCGGGACCGTCGATAGCGGTCGCTGAGCCAGTCCGACGCCCACGCGGGGATCCAGCCGTCGGCCAGCCGGCCGGTGACGGCCAGCGATTTCGGTCCCATCGAGCCGGTCCACACCGGGCATGCCGGTACCGGGGCGGGGTCCAGCTCGTGCACCTGATAGTGCGCACCGTTGATGGTGACCGCTGGACCACCGCCGCTGAGCTTCCTTGTCATCTCGATGGCCTCGGCGAGGGCGTCCACGGCGCTCGCCGGTGATCTGCGGGCCATACCCATGCGCACGATCTCGTCCCAGTCGCCGCCGGCACCCAGGCCCAGCACCACCCGACCGCCGGACAGCGCCGACAACGAGGTGACGGTGCGCGCCAGCATCGGCGCGGGTCGGGTCGGCAGGTTGGTCACGTTCACCAAACCGGTGAGGTTGCGAGTCTGCGCGAGGACGAATCCGAGCGTGGCGTAGGCGTCCAGCCGCCGTGCCGTGTACGGATGATCGGCGACGGAGAACAGGTCCAACCCGTCCTGATCGGCGATCCGGGCCAGCCGCAGCACAACCTCGGCATCGTTCTGGTCGTCAGCCCCGACGAACCCGACGCCGAATCCGAAATGTACGCCCGTGCCCGGTGCAACGGCCCGGCCCGCACCCAGCGGCTCAGAAAGATCACGCATGCCGGGAGCGTATCGCCAGTCAGCCTAATCATCAACGAGCCTAACTATCTGCCGCTCTGGCTATACTCGATCAGTGACCCTGCCAGCGCGAACCTCCGCGTCGATCGAGCCGAAACTCGTCGGTCACAGCGGCTACCTCGCCCGACTCGCCGCGTTCCGGGCGGAAGCACTGCTGGGCGAGCAACTGCCACCGCAGCGCTCGATGCGCGACGTGGCCGTGCTGTGCGTGCTCGAAGGCAGCCGCCTCTCCCAAGCGGACCTGGGCACCATGCTGTCGATCAACCGCACCGTGATGATCTCGGTGATCGACGCCCTCGAAGCCGACGACCTGGTCCAGCGAGAACGCGACCCCGCCGACCGGAGGTGCTATGCCCTGGCCATACGCGCCGACGGCCTGCGCGAGCTGGCGACGCTGCGTCGCGCCGTCGACAGCGTCGAAGCGACCCTGCTGGCCGGCCTCGGGCCGCGCGAACGACGGCGATTGATCGAACTCCTCCGGCAGGTGCAGCCCACCCCGGCATCCGACCTGCCGACCGAACTCACCAACCAGGCGTGCTTCCTGCTCGGCCCCGCCGCCCAGTTTCTCCGGGCGCGCAGCGTGCAGACGTTGCGGGAGCACGGCTTGGCGCCCCGCTGCGTGCGACTGCTGCTGGCACTGGAGGCCGACCAGCCCTGCACCCAGGAACAGTTGGCCCGCTCGCTGACCTTGGCCGCCCCCAGCATCGTCGGTGACCTCGACGAGTTACACGGCAACGACCTGATCCTGCGTGAACGTAACCCCGCGGACCGCCGCGCCTACGTGCTGCGGCTCTCGCCCTCTGGACAGCGGTACCTCGCCGACGCGCTGGCCGCCGAGCACGCCGGCCAGCGCACGCTCGAACACGAACTCGGCCGCGCCGAGGTGCACGAACTCAACTCCCTGCTCACCGAGATCGCCAGCGGCCGTCCGTTGCTGTAGTCAAGGACCCTTTGAACCAGACCGCCATCAGACCGGTCCGATCCAGATTGACGACAGCGTTTGACGACGGATAAGAGCGTCGACGGCCGCGCCCGGCGCCTGGTGCCGCTGCTCGCCGTCCGCGGCCGTGATGGTGTTCAGGATCTCGGCGCGCAGGGTGTCGACGGTGAAAGGGCTGGGTATCGCGTGCTGTGCTTCAAGGCATCAGCGGCAATTTGCCGACGATTTTGTCGATTCGGTTGCGCGGTCCCACGATGCCGACCGCGTAGTAGTCGATGTCGTCGGCCGCGGTTTCCTTGATGGTGGCGAGGTAGTCGGCGTAGACGCGCGTGTGTTGGGCGGCGGCGGGCATGTCGGCGACGAAGGTGCCGGCCGAGGAGGCGGCCTTGGCGCGGATCGTACGCAGCGTGCCGGTGTCCGCGGCCAGAATCGTGCAGCCCGCCCAGGGAAGCCCTGCGTGCACGTTACCGTCGGCGTCCACGGCGTCGTCCCCGAGAATTCCGGTGACCGCGGGCGAGGTCGCTGCTGCCACGCAGACGGCGGCGTTGACGGCACGACCAGGGGGCAGGTCCCGATTGACGACGACCACCCACTTCAGGCGCGCCGCGCGGGTCGGGGTGGTCGGGTCGATCTCGTCCGGCGCGAAGCCGACGACTCCGTCGGTCATTTCTTTGTTCTCCTGGTGATTCATCCGGGCTCTTGCCGGAGAAGCTAGCCGAGCATGCGGAGATATTGACCAGGCTCCGAATCTTTGCACGGCAATCCAGCCTGCTCGCGCTGTGGAACGAACTTCATGCGGTTGCCGGGGCCCCGTGATGGCCACATGTGCGGATTCCGGTTGTGGTCAGCGCCCCTTTCGTGGCAGTCGGTGCTCTTCGATCCCGGCGGGTTCGATATGCCGGGACTGGACGTGCTCGTAGGCCATCGTGGTGTGCACGTCGGCGACCTCGCGGCGTTCGGTGAGGCGGTCGATGACGAAGGCGTACACGCCGTTGATGTCCGGGACGGCGATGTGGATGAGGAAGTCGTGGGCGCCGGAGGTGACGAACAAGCCGATCGTCTCGGGTAGTCGAGCTGCCCACTCCCGGAACGCCTCGATGATCGGACGCGCTGGAGGTCGGATGCGGACTGCGATGAGGGCTTGCACCGGGCGGCCGATGGCTTCAAGGTCCACGGCCGCGTGGTAGCCGGTGATGACACCGTGCTGGCGCAACAGCCGGACGCGCTCCAGCGAGGTGGACGGGGACACCCCGGTCTTGGCCGCCAAGTCGCGGTTGGTCTGCCGTGCATCGTTCTGCAGTTCCCGCAGCAGGGTGCGATCGGTCGAATCAATGTCCATAGGCCGACCGTACTGCCGTATGAAGTTCGGCTTCGAAGGGAATCCTCCAGATTTCTTCCTAGCATGTCGCGCTATGGCTACGCAGAAGAACGATGCTCCCGGTGCCGGGCTGGTACTCGGGGCAGCCGTGCTGTGGGGGTCCGTGGGCCCCGCTCAGGTCCTGGCAGCCAGCCCGCTGGGGCCCGCCGCCCTCGGCGGGTGGCGGTTGCTCCTCGGCGGCGCGGTGCTGTGGCTCTTCGCGGTGCGGAACCGGAGCGCGCTGCGCGGGCTCGCCGATCGAACAGTCCTGCGGCCGCTGCTGGTGTGCGCGTTCTCGACCGGCCTGTACCAGGCGGCCTTTCTCGCCTCCGTGTCCCGGACCGGCGCGGCCTTGGGCACGGTGATCGCCCTCGGGACGGCACCGGTGGCAACCGGGATTTTCGCGCGAATCGCAACCGGTGAACGGATCGGCGCCGCCTGGGTGCTCAGCACCGCCGCGGCGGTGGCCGGGTGTGCCCTGCTGTTGGCTCCGGGAAGCACCGTCGCGGACCCGCTCGGGCTGCTCCTGGGACTGATCGCCGGCACCTGTTACGGCGTGTACACCGTGTTCGCCAAACAACTGGCAGCGAACAACCCGCACGTCCACCCGCCGACGGTCGCCTCAGTGTCCCTGATCATCGGCGCGGTTCCCCTGACGCCGTGGATGATCCTCGACAACGAGGGGCTCTTCGGTGACCGCACCCTCGGCCTCATCGCCTGGCTGGCGCTGGCCACCACGGCCGCCGCGTACTGGCTGTTCTCGATCGGACTGGCCCGCGCGAGCACCACCACGGTCGGCACCCTGAGCCTCGCCGAACCCTGGCCGCGGCGGTCCTCGGCGTGCTGCTGCTCGGCGAACACCTGCCACCGTCGGCGCTTGCGGGCTGCGCCCTGATCCTCGCTGGACTGACCGCCGCCTGCCTACCCGTTTCCCGACAAGGCCCGGCACGACGAAGCGCTCGCTTGTTCGGCCGCCGCGGACAACGAGGTGCCGACTTCGCCCAGACGGGGTGAGTTAGGGCAGTCCTGCCAGATCGGCCATGACCTGCATCTGGTGGTCGAAGTATTCCGCACGGGTCACGATCATGTCGTCGAGTCTGCCGAAAACCTCGAAACTGAGCAGCCCGAACAGATGTACCCACGCGGTCAGCGCACCCGCCAGTATCGTTTCCGCCCGCGGGCCCGAAGGCGGTGGCATCGGCGCATCCTCGGGCCACTGCTCGAGCAATCGCTTGAGATCGGGCCGGAGCGCGGCGGGCTGCCGTCGTGCGGGCTTTGCCGCTCTCTGTCCGGTCGTCGATCCGTCGGCCAGGATGGCGACGAGGAGAAGGACCACCCGCGTGGCGGGAGACACAGTGTCGGATGGGGCGGCATAGCCGGGCACCGGACTTCCGTAGATCAGCGTGTACTCGGCGGGGTTGGCCAGTGCCCAGTCTCGTGCCGCGCGGCAGACGGCCATCCATCGGCCGCGGAGATCGCCACGCTTGACGCGCGCCTCGGCCGCCTCCGCTTCGGCGCCCAGGGCGTTGTAGGCGTCGGTGATCAGCGCGGTGAGCAACTGGTCGCGGCTGGCGAAGTACCGGTACAGCGCGGACGGGACCATGCCGAGGTCCCGGGCGACGGCTCGCAGGACCAAGTTCGCGCCATCGGTGGCCAGCCGCCGCCGGGCAGCGTCCTTGATCTCCTCGGTGAGCTCCGCGCGCACGCGAGCCCGCATCGACGGTGTCGACATGACCCACATAGTGACACACGCGAGAACAACGACACGAATCGTGAACGCTGTTCTTGACAGAGAACAGGGGACACGTACACTCGACCACGAGGCCGAGAACGCTGTTCTCGGATTGGAACGCGTGGCCTGGATGCCATGGGACGAGTTCCGGTGGGATGCCCCGCGGTATGCGCCGTAATGGCGTTCAACGGATCGCGTGCCACACCGAATTACCGGCTCTCTCCCGCTGGCGCGCCGATCGCGACGGCGACGCGCAGGCTTGACGGTCCGTCAACGAACTTTGACCTTCAACCATCGAATCGATCCTTAAGAGACGGGAGTCGTCATGTCGCATGCAGTCGTGGTCGGAGCCGGCGGAACCGGTGCCGCCACCGCGTTGTCGCTCGCCGAGTCCGGCCGGGTGGTGCGGCTGGCAACTCGGAGTGGAAGCGGACCCCACCATCCCCGGATCGAGCGGGTGGCGGTCGACGCCGCCGATTCCCGCCAAATGACTGAGCTGTGCCGCGGGGCGCGCACGCTCTTCAACTGCGCCGCGCCCGCCTATTACCGTTGGCCTACCGATTTCCCGCCGTTGGCGAACTCGCTCCTACACGCTGCTGAAGTCACCGGCACTGATTACGTCATGCTGGGCAACCTCTACGGGCACGGGCCTGTGGACCGGCCCATCACCGAGGATCTGCCGCTGGCGCCATCGAGTGTGAAAGGACGCATCCGTGCCCAACTGTGGGCCGACGCGCTCGCCGCGCATCGCGCCGGGCGTGTCCGCGTGACCGAAGTGCGTGCCAGTGACTTCATCGGCAGCGGGGCTGGCTCGCTGTTCACCATCATGGCCGTCCCCAAGATCCTTGCGGGCAAAACCGCTTGGATACCGGCGGATCTCGACCTGCCGCACAGCTGGACCGGGACGCGCGACGCGGCACGCGCACTCGTCGCGGTCAGCCAGGACGAACGAGCATGGGGCAAGGTGTGGCACGTGCCGTCAAACCCACCGGTATCGGTACGGGAGCTGGCAGGCCGACTGGCCGGGGTCGCCGGGGTACGCCCGGCCCGGCTGCGCTCGATGCCCCGCTGGGCGCTCACCGCGGCGGGCCTCGCGTCCCGGATGATTCGAGAACTGCCTGAGATGCAGTACCAGTTCCGACGCCCCTTCATTCTGGACTCGTCGTGGACCGAACAGGTCTTCGACCTCAAACCTAGCCCGCTCGACGACACTCTCCGGGAAACCGCGGAATGAACCAAATCTTCCGCACGGGAACGTCGAGACCGGCATGGCGTCGCGTGGCTTTCCCGAGGAAAGCCACGCGACAGCCACCTGGTCAGCTCGGCAGGGTGATGTGCGTGGTGCAGGGCAGCACGCCCGGCGCGTCGAACTCGAACGTGTACCAGACCTCGCTGCCGGCTGGCACGACGTCTCCGTTCAGCTTCTCGACATGCGCACCGCGCTTGATGTCGGGCCAGTCGTACTTCACCTTGTCATGGTTGGCCCGCAGATGAACCTTGCTGTGCTCGCCGATCGGCGCTCCGTTGTCGACAGAGATGGTCCAGCCGGCCTTGTCAAGCACATAGCTGGCGTCCTGCTTGTGGAACTCCAAGCCGGGTGCCGCCCGGTAGTTGCCGTTCGATGGGGACTTGCACGGCGGGCCCGGCACAATGTCGGCACTGGCCACGGGGGCCGTCGCGGCGAGTCCGGCGGCCCCAAGAGCCATGACGACGGCTGCCTTGGCGCCCAATCTCATTGCTGCGTTGTTCATGATTTGATCCGCTCCGTTCCGGTGCACCGGTGGGTCCGGCACCTCTCGAAGCTAGGAGCGGCGGATTCGCACCAACTTCTCAACGGTTTCCGTTGAGTCGTTCACCTCGGCGGCCACGGTGGCGAGGCGGAGACCGCCGGGGTGTCGGCCTGTGCGACGGACTCGGCCTCGCCGCTGAGGTCGTTGTGCGTTGCCGGGGTGGTGGTCGAAGCCGCTTCCCTCGGCGCCCCTTGGTGCCGGGCGGCGACGTCGGCGGCGAGTTGGCGCGCGACGGCGGCCACCTCGTCGGCGTCGCTGCCGGTGACGCGAATCCTGGTTTCGCCGTCCGGGGAGACCAGGAGGTCGGCGCCGCACTGGACGCAGAAGCGGCCGGTCTCCAGCGGGGTGGGGCCACCGCATCGGTGGCACAGCGCTTCCGGCTTCGTGGACGTGTGGGAAGTAATGGCACCAGGGGACTGAAGTCGTTGGAATGCCAAACGGAAGAAAGCGCGGACACGGGTAGGCCGATCTGGTGCCGGGGATATCACCGGCGAAAACCAGATCGTTCAACCGCGTTTCCAGCACTTTCCCCGTGAACATTTCCAGCAGCCCGTCCGCGCTACCTATCCGGCCCGGGCACACCAGCCCGGGCCGGCCCAGTCCGCTTCTGCCCAGGCGCCGAATCGCCCCAGGAGTGAGTGCACCTGGGCGATTCCAGCGTCGTGGACAGCAGGCCGCCCAGGTTCTTCGCCCCGCCGCCGATCACCACGACCTTGCCGCGCAGGTCTTGTCCAGCCATCTGCCTGGCTCCTTCCGGTGTCGATGCCGTGCGTCCGACGCTGGGTAGCCGCGAAGGGAAGGAGGAAACACACGATCCTGGTGCGGCCACAACCAAGCCCGATAACCCCAGCCTCAGGGGGTGGGGGCGGGCTGGGAGCCGGTGTCCGCGGCTCGCATGCCGAGGCGCTCGGTGGGCACCCGGTGGGTTTCGCGGCCGCTGGCGACGGCGGCGATGTTGACGGCGCAGAGCACCGCGGTGAACACGGCGACGCCGATCCAGCCGCCCGCACCGGTTCCGCCGATGGCGGCGGCGATGGTGGGGGCGAAGCCCGCGATGGCGAAGCCGATCTGCGTGCCGATCGCCATCCCGGACAGGCGGACCTCGGCGGTGAACATCTCGCCGTAGAACGCGGGCCAGATGCCGTTGGCGGCGCTGTAGACGATGCCGAACAGGACGATGCCGACGCCGAAGACCATCGGGTAGCTGCCCGCCGAAATGGCGCCGAGGTAGGCGAACATCAGGGCGGCGCAGCCGGCCGAGCCGGCGATGAAGACGGGTTTGCGGCCCACCCGGTCGGCGAGTGCTGCGCACAGGGGGAGTGCGATCAGGGCGGCGGCGTTGGCCAGGACGCCGACCCACAGCATGGCGGACCGGTCGAGTTCGACCGTGTTCACCGCGTAGCTCAGCGCGTACACGCTGAAGATGGTGCTCACCGAGGCGATGGTCGAGGCCAGCACGACGCGCACGACGTCGCGCCAGTGGTCGCGGAACAGCACGGCGACGGGGAGGCGGGCCGTGCCGCGGGCGGCGACCTGCCGTTCGAACACCGGTGTCTCGTCGAGCCTGCGCCGGATGACGAATCCGATCACGACGACGAGGAAGCTGGCCCAGAACGGAACCCGCCAGCCCCAGGACAGCAACGTGCCTTCGGGAAGCGCGGACACCGGCAGGAACACGGCCGTGGCAAGGATCTGACCGGCTTGCGTGCCGCTGAGGGTGAAGCTCGTGTAGTACGCGCGGCGGTGCGCCGGGGCGTGTTCGAGGGTCATGGAGTTCGCGCCCGCCTGTTCACCGGCCGCCGACAGGCCCTGGAGCAGGCGCAGCACCACCAGCAGGACCGGTGCCAGCACGCCCGACTGGTGGTAGCTGGGCAGGCACCCGACCGCGAACGTGGCCGCGCCCATCAGCAGCAGGGTGAAGACCAGCACCCGTTTGCGGCCGTAGCGGTCCCCGATGTGCCCGAGCACGACCGCGCCTAGCGGCCGGGCCACGTAGCCGACGCCGAAAGTGGCCACGGCCATCAACGTCCCGGTGGCCGGATCGGACGCGGGGAAGAAAACCTTGTTGAACACCAGCGCCGCGGCGGTGCCGTAGATGAAGAAGTCGTAGTACTCCAAGGCGCTTCCGATCCAGGCGGCGATTGCGGCCTGCCGGGGCTTACCCGCCGGGTGCGTGGTCACGGTGGTGCTCCTCTGTCGGGCGGCATTGCCGAACAGTCGAAGGTACGAACTAGATAGTTAATTAGCTTGCGATGGTGCGAATCGCCTGTCAAGGGTTGGTCAGTGCGCCGTCAGATGCGCCAGGACGAGGTCGCCGAGCAGGGTGCGGTAGTGGGCGCGCAGGCCGGGATCCAGCATGTCCCGGTTGAAGATCGCGTTGAAGGTGTGCCGGTTGGCCGTGCGGAACACGCAGAAGGCGCTGATCACCATGTGCACGTCGAGCGGGTCGACGTCGTCGCGGAAGACACCCGCGTCGCGACCCCGCCGCAGAATTCGGGCCAGCACGTCCAGCGCGGGGTTGGCCAGGCCGGACAGCACGGTGGAGCGGGTGATGTGCTCGGCGTGGTGGATGTTCTCGATGCTGACCAGCCGCACGAAGTCCGGATGCGATTCGTGGTGGTCGAAGGTGAGCTCGGCCAGTTGCCGGATGGCGTCCGCGGGGTCGAGGTGCTCGACGTCCAGTTCCTGCTCGATGGCCCGGATGCCGGTGTAGGCGCGTTCCAGTACCGCGATGTAGAGCTGTTCCTTGTTACCGAAGTAGTAGTAGATCATCCGCTTGGTGGTGCTCGTCTTCGCGGCGATCTCGTCCACCCGGGCGCCCGCGTAACCCTTGTCGGCGAACTCGGCGGTGGCGACGTCGAGGATGTCCGCGCGGGTGCGGTCGGGATCCCGGCTGCGGTCCGGTGCGACCAACGACTCGCCTTTCGTGACGGTGAACGTGTGTGGTCACTGTAGTCGTGCCCGTGGCCTGGGACGTTCCGGTGTCAGTCAAGTAACTATCTGGTACGTTCATTAGCCATGGACGGCCCGGAGCTCCGCCTGGACATCGCGACGGTGTGCCTGTCCGGCACGCTCGACGCCAAGCTGGCCGCCGCGGCCGCCGCCGGTTTCCACGGTGTGGAGATCTTCGAGAACGACCTGATCGCCTCGTCGTGGGCACCTCGTGAGATCCGGGCGCGGTGCGCCGAGCTGGGGCTGTCGATCGATCTGTACCAGCCGTTCCGCGACTTCGAGGCGGTGCCGCCGGAGGAGTTCGCGGCGAATCTGCGCCGGGCCGAGCACAAGTTCGACGTGATGGAGCGGCTCGGGGCGGACACCATGCTGGTCTGCTCGTCGGTGTCGCCGGACGCGGTGGACGATGACGACCTCGCCGCCGAACAGTTGCACGCGCTGGCGTCCCGGGCGGCCGATCGGGGCATCCGGATCGCGTACGAGGCGCTCGCGTGGGGCCGTTTCGTGAACACCTACGAACATTCCTGGCGGATCGTCCGGCGGGCGGACCATCCCGCACTGGGGCTGTGCCTGGACAGCTTCCACGTGCTGTCCCGGGGTAGCGAGATCGCCGGGATCCGGGTGATTCCCGGTGCGAAGATCTTCTTCCTGCAGCTGGCGGACGCGCCCCGGCTGCGGATGGACGTGCTGCAGTGGAGCAGGCACCACCGGCTTTTCCCCGGGCAGGGCGCGTTCGACCTGAGCGCCTTCGTCGCCGCGGTCGCGGGCACCGGGTACGACGGCCCGCTGTCGCTGGAGGTGTTCAACGACGTCTTCCGGCAGGCCGACCCGGCGCATACGGCCGTCGACGCCATGCGGTCGCTGCTGGTCCTCCGCGAGAGCGCCGCGGACCGGCTACCGGTCCGGATCCGCGACCGGATCCGCGTCGCCGACCTGCCCGCCGCGCCGCCTCCGGCCGGGTACGCGTTCGCCGAGCTGACCGCGCCGGATCCGTCCGGTGTCCTCTCCGCCCTGGGTTTTGTCCACATCGGACAGCACGACTCCCGGCCGATCCAGCTGTGGCAGCAGGGGGACGCCCGGATCACGGTGCGGTCCGGGGCCGGGGTGCGGATCAGCGCGCTGGGCGTGACCGCCCCCGACCCACTCGTCGCGGCACGGCGAGCGAAGCGGCTGCTCGCCTCCCCTCTGTCCGATGTGGACTACGACGATCCCGCGGTGCGGGCGCCCGACGGCATCGACATCGTCTTCTGCCCGGAAGGCGACTGGATGGCGGACTTCACGCCGCCCGATCCCGCGGCGGTGAACACTTGCGGCATCACCGGAATCGACCACATCTGCCTGACCGAGCCGTTCGACGACTTCGACCAGACCGCGTTGTTCTACCGGGCCGTGCTCGGCCTGGAACCGGAACCGGAGACCGAGTTCGCGGCGCCGTACGGGCTGATCCGCAGCCGCTCCGCGAGCGACCGCGATCGCCGGATCCGCATCGCCCTCAACGTGGCGGCCCTTCGCCGCGGGGACTGGGCGCCGGCCGTGCCCGACCCCCAGCACGTCGCCTTCGCTTCCGAAGACGCCGTGGCCAGCGCCGAAGCGATGCGGGCGCTCGGCGCGCCGCTGCTCGACATACCCGGCAACTACTACGACGACCTGGACGCCCGCTTCGCCCTGCCGCCCGAGCGGCTTGCCCTGCTGCGCCGGTACTCCGTGCTCTACGACCGGGACGAGCACGGCGAGTTCCTGCACTTCTACACGCAGATGCTGGGGTCGCACGCGTTCTTCGAGGTGGTCCAGCGCATCGACGGTTACGCGGGCTACGGCACGGTCAACTCGCCGGTGCGGATGGCGGCCCATCGGCAGTTCCGGCTGGCGCGCGGGTGAGCGCGTCGAAGTGACGCAGCATCCGGTCGGCATCGGGTTCGCGCCCGGTGATGAGCCGGAACCCGTCGGCAGCTTGGAAGACGACCATGCCGCCGCCGTCCAGGACCCGGCAACCCCGGGCGCGGGCGGTCACCACCAGCTCGGTGTCCAGCGGCCGGTACACCACGTCGGCCACCCAGAGGTGCGGCATGATCAGGTTCGCGGGCAGCGGAAGCCCCGGATACGCGGCCATCCCGGTGGGCGTGGCGTGGACCAGGCCGTCCGCGTCGTGGAGTGCGCGGGACAGGTCGGCGTGGCCGTTGCCCACGCGGCCGGTCACGGCCCGATCCGGACCGAAGTGATCGCACAGCGAGCCGGCGAGTGCCTCGCCGCGATCTCGATCGGTGTCGAAGACGTGGACGGTTCCGGCGCCCATCGTCAGCAGGGCGTGGGCCGCGGCCGCCCCGGCCCCTCCCGCGCCGAGGAGCACGACCTGGTCGATCGGGGCGTCGGGCAGTCCTAACGCGACATTGCGGGCGAACCCGGAGAGATCCGTGTTGTGGCCGATCGCCCGGCCTTCGGTGAAGACCACCGTGTTGACCGCCTGCAGCGCGGCGGCTTCGGGGGAGAGGTCGTCGAGGTGGTCCAGGACGACCTGCTTGCACGGGTGCGTGATGTTCAGCCCGTCGTAGCCGGCCAGCCCGGCGGCGGCCACCAGGTCGCCGACCGCACCGGCCGGGAGCCCTCGGCTGGCCAGGTCGAGCGTGCGGTAGAGGTAGCGCAGCCCCAACTCGTCGGCCTCGCGCTCGTGCAGGGCCGGGCTCAGGGACGTCGCGATCCCCGAGCCGACCAGGCCGACCAGGCAACGGTCCTCGTCATGCGGTGCTGTCACGCCCGGGCCCCGTTCTGCAGCGAATGAACGTACTAGATAGTTAATTATACCAGACCCGCGGTTGGCGGCAAGGGAACCGGGTGGTGGGGTCGTGAGTGGACAGACCGGTTAGAACCGGACGGAACACTCACGACCTCAGGGGTCAATCGGTTGCGGGGTCGGGGATTTCGTCGAGGAGGTCGGCCGCGATGCGGGCGGCAGGGGTGCGGTAGCGGTCGTCGAGGCGGTGGAAGAGGCGTTCGGCTCGGATGGCGGGCCAGTCGGTGGCCAGGTGTTCCGCGGGCAGATGCGGGTCCTGCCGGACCAGTTGGAGCCAGTCGGTGTGCAGCAGCAGTTGCCGCGCCAGATCGTCCGGGGCCGAGGGGAGCGGTCGCCGAACGTCCCACTGGCTGAGGAAGGCGCGGTATCGCGCGGCGATGGCCTCGGTGTCGAAGGCCCTGCCGACCAGATCGGCGGATTCGGTCGGCTTGGCGTGCTGGGCGGTGAACACCGTGACGTTTCCGGTCAGCCCCAGGCTTTCCACGATCGAGGTGACGTCCTTGATCCCCGGCGCGATCCACAGTCCGTTCTGCAGCATGCCGAAGCCCGCCCAGATCAGCTGGGAACGCAGATCGTGCCGATCACTCCGCCTGGTGTCGGGCAGCGAGAAGCCGACCAGCGTCCAGTTGCCGTCCCAGTGCCGGTTGACCGCGCCGGTGTCGTGGATCCGCCGGTCACCGTCGTGGAGCACCTCGGTGGCGCGGGCGGTCAGTCCGAAGTAGACACGACGGCCCCGGCGGTGCCGGGTCAGCAGCCCGCGTTTGGTCATCCGGGCCAGGGTCGAGCGGACGGCCTCTTCGGAGACGCCGACCCTGCCGAGGACGTCGATGATGCTGCCGGAGTAGACGGCCGTGCCGCGCCCGAGCACGTACAGCCCGAGGAAGTTGAGCATCACGGACTGCGGCCGGGCCGGGTGGGCCGGTGCGGTGTCGTCGGCGTGGCTGTCGGTCACGGGGCCAGCCTAATCCGGCGGTCGAAGTTGTGCACCTTCTTGACGGCCGTCAGGATTTCGACCTACTTTGGATGGGCAGGAGCGAGCCGGAGAAAGGACTTTGCATGGATCTGGCCGGAAAAGTCACCGTCGTCACCGGCGGGGGCCGCGGGCTCGGCCGGGCGTACGCCGAAGCACTCGCGGCCGCGGGCGCGGCCGTCGTGGTCAACGACGTGGACGCCGAGGCGGCCGGGCGAGGGGTCGAGGCGATCACTTCCGCCGGTGGCGAGGCGGTGCCGGTGGTCGCGCCGGTCGGCCGCGCCGAGGTCGCGGACCGGTTGGTGTCGACCGCGGTCGAGCGGTTCGGGCGGCTCGACGCGATGGTGACCAACGCGGGCGTCCTGCGGGACCGGGTGCTGTGGAAGATGAGCGACGAAGACTTCGACGCGGTCGTCGACGTGCACCTGCGCGGCACGTTCACCTGTGCCCGCGCGGCGGCGGTGCGCATGCGGGAACAGGGCACGGGTGGCCGCCTGATCCTGATCTCCTCGCCCGCGGGGCAGCGCGGGAACTTCGGCCAGACCAACTACGCCGCGGCCAAGGCCGGGATCGTCGCGATGGCCCGCACCTGGGCGTTGGAGCTCGCCAGGGCGGAGATCTCGGTGAACGCCGTCGTGCCGGTGGCGGCCACCGAGATGACCAAATGGCGCGAGGAAGGTGCGTGGCTCCGCCGCCCGACTTCGTAGTGGCGGTGCTGTGCGGTGCTGTGCCCGCCCCGCATCACGATCGCCGCTGCGGAAGGCGGCGCCGCGCCGCCCCGCAGTTTGCCGACCTGATCGGGAAGCGCGACTCCGCAACTGGCCTGCCAGCCCGAGGCATACGTCTTCTCGGCGACGTACGCCTGTCCGTCGCAGCGGCACGCATCCCCACGTGCACGTCGCCAGGCAGGGCGGACCAGGAGGTTACCGGGATGCTACCTCGGCCTGGAACCGGACGACGATGTAGAGCGCGCGGTTGAGTCTGCGGTTGCCGCCGCGGCTGAGGCGGTGACGTTGAGTCCGTCCCGATGAGGCTGGAACTGGTGCGCTGCCGTTGGCTGCGGCGAACTTGCTTGTGGTGGGAAACCGCCGGATGTCACCGACCTCGCCGATGATGCGCGCGGCGACCAGCGGGCCAACGCCGTGGATGTCGGTCAGCGTGGTGCCAGATTCGGCGATCATGCGGCGGATGCGACGTTCGAGGGAGCGGATCTCGAGGTCGAGTTCGTCGAGGCGGTCCAGCTGTCCGCGCACGAGTTCGGCCCGAACACTGTCGTCGCTGGCGACGACCTGGCGGGCGATCGCCAGAGAAGCGCTGGACCGCAAGTCGCGGCACCGGGCTTGGTAGCCCGGCTGCAGGATCGTCAGGCGTGTGCCCGATTCGCTGTGCGAGTTCGCTCGCCGATCAGCTGTTCGCGGTAGTCCACCAGCAGTTTCAGATCCTCGGCCAGCCCACCTGGTGTCACCGGCGCCTCTCGCGCATTGTCAGCACGGGCGGCACGTCCACGACCGGAAATCCGGCGGCCAGCAGCACGAGAGCGATGGCCCGGCCGTAACCGCCCGCCCCCCCGATACCACCGAACCGATCGACGGGCACTTGGGCGGCCAGCCACTCGACAAGCTCACCATGGCCGGCCTCATTGTTGGTGACCGTGATGGCCTCACGCTGACGGCCGGAGTGGTCAACGATCGCAACCGCGAGCGTGTCCTTGTGGGTGTCCATGCCACCGAACAACTGAAAAGACTCCTCTCGACCGGAAGAGGTAGCGATCGAGCGGTGCGCATCCATGCGTTGGGGTGTCCATGCTTCTATCAAGCGACGCCGCCCGATCCGAGTTGTTCTCACGGGGGCACTCATTAGGAAAGCCACGTCGAAGGCGGGCATGACGAGACAGGGCCATCCGCGAGAACATCCCGGCATCCTCGCCAAGATCGACGAAGAGCGCGAGCACCAGTCCGACACGCATGACGAGGCTCAGTGGCCTTCCCTCCGATGAGCCGTTCGCGACAGCGATCTCAGTGACCCACACAGTCCCGGTCTTCGCGTCAGAGCTCGAAAGCTCCCGAATAGCGACGTATGTGCCGTGCGGGCGGGCTGCGATCACGATCAACAATCTGTATCAGCAGGTCACGGTGGTAGCACAGACACGCCGAGCCCGCCGGTCTTGCACGAGGACTCACCGGTCCGAAGGCGCCTCGGGCATACGCGCAGTGAGTCGGGACGCCACCGTCGGCACCGCGCCGCGACCGGTCTTGCCTGCGGGCTCCACGTCTCAGAAACACACAGGCGTCAGCGCAGTACCGGGCTAGAGGAACAACCCGGCGATGAGGTCCGCGCCCGTCTTAGCTGAGGGCTCCATACGACCTCGATCAGTCAAGGCGTCAAGATCAACGCCGGGTCGTTCTGCAGTCATTGGAAACACAACGCCGCCCTCTCGGCCCCTGGGGGCAGGTACAACCTGGTCGAGGCCACGGTCACCTGGTAGCAATGGGACGTCGGCCATCTCGGCCGTGATGTCGTAGTTTCCGGAGCAGCGCTGGACCTTCGCGGCGAACTCGGGACAGTCGGTGCGGTTGCTTGTCGCCGACGGTCACTGCCGGGCTGGGAGCGCTGACCTCTTCCTGCCAGCGGCCACCATGCCGCCGCTGCCGACGCGACACTCGGACGCAGCGTCAGAGTGGTCGATGGTCACGGGAGGACCAAGATGGCCGAGGAAGCAGCAGGCGGCGGCAAGGCGCCCGGTGGCGGCGGCGACTCCGGGAGCGGCAGTGGCTCGGGTGGCGGTAAGGGGTCGCCCGGCGGCAGCGGCCAATCCGGCGGCGACAGCGGCTCCAGCGGCAACAAGGCATCCGGCGGCGACTCCAGCGGCGGCAGTGGCTCCAGCGGCTCGGGTGGCGACAAGGCATCCGGCGGCGGCAGTGGCTCCGGTGACAAGGGCTCCGGTGGCGACAAAGGGCCGCCCGGCGGCAATGACTCCGGTAGCAGCAGTGGCTCCGGTGGCGACAAAGCGCCCGGCAGCGGCAGCGACCCCGGTGGTGACAAGGGCTCCGGCGGAGATAAGGGTCCCAGTAGTGACAAGGGCCCCGGTAGCAGTCAGTCCGGCAGCGACAACGCCTCCGACGGCAACAAGGCGCCCGGTGGCGGTGGCAAATCCGGTGACGGGCAGCAGGTCCCCAACGCGGAAAAGAATTCGGGCCCGCAGGGCGGCGACCAACAGCAGCGCGGGCACGAGTTCGACAACCAGGTCCTTGCCAAGAGCCCGACGCCGGAGACCGACTCCGGTTCGTTGCGCGAAACGGCCCAAGGTTTGCGTGACGCGGGCAATCGGGGGCAGCAGGCGGCGGACCAGGCGCAGCAGGTTGCTCGTGGTACGGAACAGGAATTCGGCGGGAAGCCGGGGGATCAACTGCGGCAGAATCTGAACGAGCATGCCGAGCATGCCAGGACGACCGGTGCCGACCTGAACCGGCTCGCCGGGGGCGTGGACCACGCCGCCGACGTGGTGGACGCGACCAAGCAGGCGCGGCAGCAGCTCCTCGATCAGGGCCGTCGGGCGTATGACACGTTTGGCGCGCTGGCGCCCAGCGGGCCGGAAGCGCAGTTTGCCCAGGAACACGTGATAAACCAGACCGCAGCCCAAGGGCAGAAGATAAACCAGCAGGCCGCCGCTGCCATGAAGAGCGGGAGCATTTGGGACATCCTGGACCCCCGAAACCACGATCCCGTCACTGACGGGTTCAGGAAAACGGTGGTCGAGCCACTCGCCGAAGCCGAGCAGCGCGCCAAGGAGGGCCTCAATTGGCTGTATTCGGAGAAGTCGGAAGGGTCAACGGGATGGACAAACACCTCGAAAGGTTTCGATCCCGATTTCGATGTGACCGCCAGTTCGAAGAACGGGCCCAAGCCGGAATTGAAGGTCCTTAATGTCGGCGGGAAAGAGCTCTACGACCGCGGCAGGTTCAGCGCCCTCGGTGGCCTGGTGCAAGGTTCCTACGAGGACGGCTTGTTCGCCTCGGGCAACGGAAAGATGCCGCTCGGGCAGGAAAGTCCCGGGTCAGTCGATTTCCAGGCTGGCAGGAAATGGACGCTGGACAAGATAAATCTTGGCGACAAAGTGTCCATCCAGCCAGACCTCAGAGTCGGCCCTGGCGGGAGCCTCGGGCTGGACGTGGACGCCCTCAAAGAGGGAAGGCTCAAGCCAAAGTTCAGCTTTTCCCCGTGGGCCGGTGGAGGCCTCGGCCTGGATGTCGACCTCAAAGGTATCGGCAACTGGTTCGTCGACAAGGCTCGCGAGATCAACGATAGCGGCACGCCACAGATCTCCATTTGACCAGAGCCCGTAGAAACGAGGAGAACCAATGACAGCGTCGATTGAATTCGCGATGCCGCCGGGGTGGCGGCAGCCGGAAGAGGACGAGGACCGGTCGCCGTTGGGGTCGGTGATCGCGGTGTGCCCGGATGCGGAGGCAGCCATCGTCGCCGACGGTGGTTTGCGGCCGGATCCGGCGACGCTGGCCGACATCGCCGACGAGAGCATCGCCGGGCTCCGGGCAACCGGGGCGAGCGTGGAGGTGTTGCGGCGGGACGAGGTGGGTTCCGGCGACGCACCGGGGTTCGCGCAGCTGCTGCGGGTGCGGGACGGCGCCGAAACCGTGCATTGTCAAGCGTTTCTGGCCCTGGAGGACGTCCACGACCAGCGCAAGCGCGCGGTTCTTCGCTTCGTGCTGACCACCACCGATGAGCACCTCTACAGCGTGGTGGGCGACTTTCAGGAATTCCTCGGTTCGGTCCGGACATCGAGCCAGGAGGCCGCTGGGGGAGCGGAACCACCGGCCGGACCGCCGCGGCCACAGCACACGCGTTCGGCGGGTTGACGGAAAGCGCAAAGGGAGGAGATCGTCATGGCGTGGCCGACCGTGGATGTCGCCGCGCGGAAGGCGGGATACGAGCGGCTTCGGGACGACCTGCTGCGGATCCAGCAGCGGATCGCGGACATCGAGGTGACCGCGGAGTCGCCGGACGGCCTGGTCAGCGCCACCGTGGTCAAGCGCGGCGAGCTGACCGAGCTGCGCCTGGACCCGCGGGTGTATCGCAGTCCGGACTCCAAGGCCCTCGCCAAGGCCATTGTGGCCACAATTCAGGACGCGGTCGAGCAGGCACGCGAGAAACTGTTCGACATCACCCGCGACTACCTGCCTTCGGACGCGAAATTCGACGAGACCGATGTGGACACCGGTCCGTTCATGCACCAGTTGGACAAGCAGATCGAAGGAGCCTAGCCATGCCCGACTTCGACATGGACCCCGACGCCGTGACCCGTGGCATCGACCAGTTGCGCGCGGTCGGCGACGACTTCCGCAGCGCCTGGCAGCAGTACCGGCAGGCGGTGCAGTCGCACCAGAGCAGGTTCGGCTCGGACGAAATCGCGCAGGCGTTCCTTTCCAGGTACCAGCCGATCGCGGACAGCGTCTTCGCCAGCGCGGACGACATTCCCACCCGGTACGGGCGGCTGTGCGACGACACCATGGGCTGCGTCCACGACTACCGCGCCGCGGACACCGAGGGCGCGAACACCGTCACCGGGCTCACCGGGACAGACCGCGGCGACGCGCCGGTCTGACCGGCGCGTGCCGCGAATTCGCCAGGCCGGCCACCGCGCCTCCGCGGTGGCCGGCCTGGCGACTGCTGTGCGAGGGGCCGCCTCGGTCAGTTTCGCGGGCGCAGTACTCGTTTGGGCTGCTCGGCTGCCGCTGGCTCGGGTTTCAACGGGGAGGCGGCGCCGGGATTGGGGACCTGCCAGACTTCGTGGTCGAGCACTTCCGGCGCCGGGACGTGTTGGGTTCCGGACGTGGTGGCCGGCCGGTAGATGTTGTGCGCTGGGTCAGCCACCGCTGAGCGCCCGCGCAGCCGGGGTGGCACCCCGGGGGTGGCGGGCGGGGTTCTCGTCTGCCGCTCGTCTTCCTCGAGGGGCCGTGTGGTGCCGGATCGTCGTCGGGCCGTTTGCGCGGTACCGGGAACCATCGGCGGCATCGCCATCATGGGCGGGCTCATGGGGCCGGTGGCAGGCCTCGATCCACCCGGCGGCGCCCCGCTGGTGCTGGTGTGTGCGGGCGGCTGCGGCGCCTCGGGGGTGCCGGCCGGGCCGGTGATCGGTACCGGCTTGGCCGCTTGCGGGATCCGATGCGGGACGTCCGCGCCGCTTGTGTGCGGGGACGCGGCGGGCAGGGCCGCACTCGTACCGGCTCCACCGCTGCCCGGTGCGCGCCCGCCCGCCGGTGACCGCGCCGCCTCGGGGTTGACGTCCGTTCCGCGGCGGGTGGTGTTCCTTTCCCGTGGGCTGCCGGACGGGATGGCGATGAGACCGGGGATCGCGACGCTGCCCGGTGGCAGCGGGGAACCAGCAAGCGGTTCCAGGATCACGAGTGGGTCCGCGTTGCCCGCGAGCGTGGGGGCCGTGGCGTCGGGTGCGGTCGTCCAGTAGTCGGCGGCCGGGGCGGAGGGAGTCGCGAGTTGGACGGAGTCCTGGTCGAGGCCGGCCGCGGTGAGCATCGCCTCGGCGGCGGCGTAGAAGTAGCGGTCGAGGTCAGTGAGATGGGCGGCCGCGTCGTGGTGTCCCTCGTCGGTGGGCTGCTCCACGGTGTCGGTGACGCGGGCCCGGGTGAGCAGCAGTTGCCTGGCGAGGTCGTCGAGCGCCCGCCACGGCTGGTGCTCCATGATGCGGGTGAGCATCTCGTCGATGGCGGCCTTGCGCCGCAGGGCTTGGCGGACGAAGTCGACGCCCGCCGCGTCGTTCCAGTGCTGCTGGAGACCATCCAGTTCGCGCCCGAGGGTGTCGGACAGCTCCCGCAGTTCGGCCGCGACCGATCGCCACATCCGGCTTGCCTGCTCGGTTCTCGCCAGGTGGGCGCCGGCCTCCACGTCGGCCAGCGCGAACCGGACCATGGCGGGCAAATTCGTGTAGTCCATCCTCAATCCTCCACGACCGCACCGAACGCCGCGCGCGCCCCCGCCTGGTCGGTGACGAGGTAGTCCACCGTCGCGACGGTGGCCGCCGCTTTCAGCGTCGCGATGTCATCCCGAGTCTCGGCGAGGAACTGGGCGAGCGTCACGGTCGCGGCCACGTCGGCGGTGGTGAAGGACGCGCAGCCGGGCATGCCCCCCTCGCACGGCGCCATGTCGGGCGGCAAGGTGACCGCCTCGGTGCTGGGTATGTTGACCCGTTCGGCGAACCTGCGCATCATCTCCGGGTCGCCGTGCATTTCCTGGCGTGCTTCGTTCATGGTTCTCCGTTCACGCGTCGACATTTCGGGGCTTGTCCTTGGGCAGCCACGCGAGTTGAACGAGCCGCGGGGCATGCCTCCTGCCGACCAGCCATCCCCGGCCCGGGGGAAGCTGTTCGGGTTTGAGCCCGCCCAGCAGCGGGCCCTCGTCCTTGTCCCCGGACAACAGCAGGCCGGGTGATCCGATGTCGCGCAGCCGGGAGATGAACGGTTCGAACAGCGCCCGGCTCGCGCCGCCCGTGCGGCGGGTCAGCACGACGTGCATACCGATGTCGCGGCCCTGCGGCAGAAAGTCGAGGATCGGCAGGAGCGGGTTGTCCATCTGGCTGACCACGAGGTCGTAGTCGTCGACCAGGACGAACAATTCGGGGCCCTGCCACCAGCTGCGTTCGCGCAACTGCTCCGGGGTGATCTCCGGCCCGGGCAGCCGCACGGTCATCTCCTCGGCCACCTGCCGCATCAGCTGGGACGTCGAGTCCCGGTCGGTGCCGTATCCGATCAGGTGTTCCGAGGTCACGTCGCCCAGCAGGCCGCGCCGGTGGTCGATGATGATCAGCCGGGCTCGCCGGGGTTCGTAGCTGTCGGTGATGGCCTTGGCGAGAGCGCGCAGGAACGTGGTCTTGCCGGACTCGGTGTCGCCCATCAGCACCAGGTGAGCGTCCGCGCCGAAATCGAGGTGGACGGGGCCGAAGTCGTGTTCGGCGATGCCGACCGCCATGCGGTGTGCGGCGGCATCGTGGGCGCCGACCAGTTGCGCGTAGGGCAGCTGGTCGGGCAGCAGCCGCACGGCGGGCGCGGACGGGCCCGGCCAGGCCGCGGCCACGGCGTCCACCAGCCGGCGAATTCCGTTCGCGAGGTCGGCCGGATCGTCGACTCCGTCGACGCGTGGCAGCGCGATCAGGAACTGGTGCCTGCTCGTCGTGACCCCGCGTCCCGGCGCGCCCTCCGGAACCTTGGTCGCCGACCCCCGGTCGACCATGCTGTCCACCGGGTCGCCGATGCGCAGCTCGAGTTTGCTGCCGAACAGGTCCCTGATGTTCATCCGCAGGTCGAACATGCGGGCCGCGGATACGATCACGTGTACGCCGTAGGACAGGCCGCGCGCGGCGATGTCGGCGACGGCCGCCTCGAGGTCGTCGAATTCGGTGCGCAGCGTGGTCCAGCCGTCGATGACGAGAAACACGTCGCCCCACGGGTCGTCGGTGTCCTGGTCACGCCGCAGCCGCCGGTAGGCCTGCATCCCGTCGATCTCGAGTTCGGCGAAGGCACGTTCCCGTTCCGCGATCAAGGTCCGCACCTCGGCGATCGTGCGCCGCACCCGGTCGGCGTTCTGCCTGCCCGCGACGCCGCCGACGTGCGGGAGGCCACGGATCGAGCTCAGCGTTCCGCCGCCGAAGTCCAGGCAGTAGAACTGCACCTCGCGCGGGGTGTGGGTCAGGGCGAGGCTGGTGACGATCGACCGGAGTGCGGTGCTCTTGCCCGACTGCGGCCCCCCGATCACCAGGACGTGGCCCGCCGATCCGGACAGCTCCAGCACCAGTGGATCGCGACGCTGCTCCAGCGGCAGGTCGAGGACGCCGATGACCGCGCGCAACGCACCGGCGAGCTGCTCGTGGGTGCAGCCGAAGCCCCGGTCTTCGCCGCGGACCAGGTTCGGCAGGAGCTGGTCGAGCGTGGACGATTCGGCCAGCGGCGGGAGCCACACCTGGTGAGCCGGCGTGCCGCGGCCACGCATGCGCTCGACGATGATGTCCAACAGGGTCTCGCCGACCGCGTCCTCGTCGTCCGATGTCTCCGCGGCCGCCTCGTCCTCCTCGACCGCGGGTGCCAGGTACCGCGTCGAGTACTCCAGCAATTCCGGCGCGCCGTCCTCGCCCTGGTCGGCCAGGGGCGTCTCCGGCATGCGGTGCTTGCCGGAGACGTAGGCCGAGCGGAACCGGACCATGGATTCGTTGTCCGACTTGAGATACCCGTGGCCCGGGGCGCGCGGGAGCTTGGCGGCGTCCCCGACACCGAGTACCGCCCGGCTTTCCGATTCGGAGAACGTGCGCAACCCGATCCGGTACGAAAGGTGGGTTTCCAGGCCGCGGAGCCTGCCCTCCTCGAGCCTCTGGCTGGCCAGCAGCAGATGGACACCGAGTGACCGGCCGACCCGCCCGATCTGGACGAACATGTCGATGAAGTCGGGCTTGGCCGACAGCAGCTCGCTGAACTCGTCGCAGATCACCAGCAGGGTTGGCACCTCAGGCAGCGGGGCGCCGGTGACGCGAGCCCGTTCGTACTCGCGCAGCGAGGCGAAGTTTCCCGCCGCGCGCAGCAGTTCCTGCCTGCGCAGCAGCTCACCGTTGATCGCGTCGGTCATCCGGTCCACCAGATGCAACTCGTCGGCGAGGTTGGTGATGACCGCGCTGGTGTGCGGGAGCTTGTCGAGCGTGGCGAAGGTGGCGCCGCCTTTGAAGTCGATCAGCGCGAAGTTCAGCGAGCTCGGCGGATGGGTCACCGCCAGCGCCAGCACGATGGTCCGCAGCAGTTCGCTCTTGCCGGAACCGGTGGCGCCGATCAACAGGCCGTGCGGCCCCATCCCGTCCTGCGCCGACTCCTTCAAATCCAGCTCCACCGGCGTTCCATCGGCGCGGATGCCGCACCGGATCCGCAGCCGGTCCTTGGTGGGCCGCTGCACCCAGGTGTCGCCGGGATCGAATGTGCGCGGGTCGCCGATCTCGAGCAGCTCCGCGAGATCGAGGTCGGTGGTCAGCGGCTCGCTCCGCCCGCCCGCGGACGCCCGTAGCGGCGCTAGTTGGCGGGCGATGGCTTCCGCCGTCGGTAGGTCGAGGGTGTCCGCCCGGCCGAGGTCGACCGCGCCTTCGATGGTCTCGCTGGACAGCGCGCCGTCTTCGCCGATGTGCAGCACGATGGTGGCCGGGTTCGGCACGCGCGGCCGGGTGCCGCACAGGTCGAGGATCGTGACACCCTCGAGCCCGCCGTCGGTCATCAGGGTGTCCGAGCCCACGGTCGAACCCCCGTCGAGCACCACGACGATCTGTGGCATGGCCTCGCGCCTGTCGACCGCGGGGTCGAATCTGGCGCGGTTGCCGAGCAGATCGTCGATCATCGCTTCAACCGGGACCAACGAGTTCGCCACCAGCCGCAGCGGTCCCACAGCGTCGGTCCGCTCCGGGTGTAAGGCGTGCGGCAGCCACTTGAGCCATTCCCAGTCCCCGAGGGTGTCACTGCCGGGGCAGGCCGCGATCCGCAGGTCGTCCGGCGACTGCAGCGCCGCGAGCTGGACGAGTATCGCGCGCATCAGCGCCACCGACCGGGAGCGGTCACCAGACAGGTAGATGTGGCTGAACCCGTTGACGGCGATGGCGAGCGGCAGCTCGGGAACAGCTGTGTACGTGGTGAGGAATCGCCGCAGCGCGAGGGCGGACAGCGGCTCGAGCTGTTCCAGCGGCTTGGCATCTGGCGGTACGAGGACCATCGCCGGACGCTGGGGCCCGGTTCCGATGCGGGCGACGCCGAAGTCCGCGTCCACCGGACGGCGTTCCCACAAGCGGTAGCTGGCTACCAGCGTTGGCAGGGCGGCCGGTTCGGGATGCAGATACACCATGGCGTCGCGTTGCTTGTCGATCGCGCGAACCAAGCGCGACCGTTGCCGCCCCAGGTGCCGCAGGTAGTCGCGGCGTGCCTGCCCCATTTCGCGTTTACTCGGACCGGACGAGTTGAGCAGAGCCATGGCCAGCATGCCCAGCATGCCGACACCGAACAGTCCGAGCACGACGAACCGCAGCACTCCGGAACCCTGCCCGAAGCTGCCGGAGAACATCAGCACCATCGCGGCCATCATGGCGATCATCGGAAGCACCATGAGCACCTGCGTCCATTGCCGCCCGGCCGGCTGCGGGATTTCCGGAGGCGGGTCCAGGATGAGCTCGCCCGACGGTTGTTCGGGAGCGGGCTTGCGCACCGGCCTGTTCACCACGACGGTGGCCATCTCGATCCCTTCTCCGGTATGCGGGTGTCCGCGATTGTCACCGTGAACCCATCCGCGGGTGGCCCGGTTGGCAGCAACGTGCCGCGGGCACCGTTTCGAGGTCGCGTTCGGGTTAGCGTCCGAAAGCGCTTCGGCGCTGCCTGGGGCCGGCCCGCGCGGCGCACCGGAGCGCACGCGGCGACAGCCGTGTAGATCGGAAGGGAGAGAATCTTGTGACCGGTAGCGGTTTGATGGACGCCAACACCGACACCCTCGCTCGAGTGGTGCAGATGGCGGCCGTGGTGGTGCAAGAGATCGAAGGGCACCGCAGCAAGCTCGACGGCGCGGTGAACTCCGTGATCCCCGCCCAGTGGAACATGCAGCAATCGCAGTCATTGCTCGTGGCACACAAAAAGTGGGACATGGCGATCCGCAATCTCTTGCAGAAGCTGGAGAAGCTGGGCACCGACACCCGGTTCGCGATGAACGACTACATCAACACCGATGAACAGGGTGCCGCGTGCTTCAAAGGCATGGACGGTGGCGGTATGGGTGGCCTCGGTGGCGGTGGCCCGTTCGCCCCCGGTGGCGGTGGCGGCGGCCTGCCCGCCGGGCAGGGTGGGCCGCCTGGCCAGACCTACGCCTTCGCCGGACTGCTCCGCGCGGTCTGACCGCTTCAATTCAGGTGACGACCAGGGAAAGGAGTTGACTCATGACCCGTAAACTCGCGATGTTCAATGCACTGGATGGACTTTCCAGCAACATGAACGGCTGCCTCCAGGGTGTCCAGCAATCGATCGATTCCTGGAGCCAGGCCTCGGGAATGACGCAGGACGCCTGGAACGATCAGGGGGGCGTCCAATTCACTGAGATCAGCCAGGCCTGCAAGCAGGTCATGGCCGCGGGCCAGGAACTGATGCAGACGATGAACCAGGGCGTTCAGAGCTGCAACCAGGACAACATGGCCGCGGTGCAGCGGGCCGTCGGGCGACTGGGTTCCTGACAGTCGCGATCACCATGTCCCGGTGCGCGCGAGCGCACCGGGACATGGTGCTGCTTACCGGTCAAGGCGTTCCGGGAACGAAGACGGTACGGCGGCCGTTGGCCGGAAGATGCCAGCAGCCGCCGCGGCCGCGTTCTACCTGCGAGGCTGAGATCTCTGTTCCGCCCGCGGCCGACGACACGGTGTGGTGTGGCGAGCGTTGGCTCAGGACTAAGGAGACTCCATGCCACCAAGCATCGACGCGGCACTTGCTTGTCCATTGTGGATGCATTCCGGCATTCCAGCGTAGCGCGATGAACACGACCAGCAGGCTGTTGACGGTCGTCGCGCTCGCGGCGGCCGCCGTTGATCCCGGCATCGCTCTCGCGGCGCCACCGCCCGGCGCCTGTGGCACCACCGCCCCGGCGCGACCGGCCGTCACCGAACGCCCCTGGCCGCAGCAGACGCTCAGTGCGGACACCGTGCGCAAGCAGGGCACCGGCGCCGGGGTGGTCGTCGCCGTGATCGACTCCGGCGTCGACCCCGACCATCCGCAGCTGAGCGGACCCGGAAAAGTATTGCCTGGCAAGGACTTCTTCCTGGTCGGCGAACTTCCGGCCACTTTCGACTGCGACTCCCACGGCACCGCCGTGGCCAGCATCATCGCGGCCACGCCCACCGACGGCATCGGGTTCGCCGGCTTGGCGCCGGATGCCACGATCCTGCCGGTCCGGGTCAGCGAGAGCGAGGCGAACGGCGAGGGCGCCACGGAGGCCATCGACCCCGAAGTGCTCGCCAGAGGCATCTGGTACGCGGTCGACCAGGGTGCGAAGGTCATCAATCTCTCCGTCGCGGGCGGGCTGGACAACCGGTTCGTGCGCGACGCGATCCGGCACGCGCACGAAAAGGACGTCGTCGTGGTGGCCGCCGCCGGCAACGCACAGCAGGGCACCGCAGCAGGTCCGCCGGCCTTCCCCGCCGGCTACGATGGCGTGCTCGGGGTGGGCGCGGTGGACATGTCCGGCACCCGGCTGCCGAGCTCGCAGATCGGCTCGCAAGTAGACCTGGTGGCACCGGGCGGCGAAGTCCTCGCCGCGACCCGCGCGGGCGGACACCAGTACTGGAACGGCACCAGCTTCGCCGCGCCGTTCGTTTCGGCTACCGCCGCGCTGGTGCGCTCAGCCAAGCCAGAACTGTCCGCGGACCAGGTCGCCGAGCGCATCCTCGCCACCGCGACCCCGGCGCCGGGCGGCGCGGCCAGCGCCGCCTACGGCGCCGGGCTGGTCAACCCGTACCGAGCGCTGACCGGCAACCTGGTCGGCGCCGTTCCAGCCCCCACTCCCGCGGTGCGGCGTGCGGTGCCGGACCCAGCCCAAGTCCGCCTCGCCGCGTGGTGGGCCGAAAGCACCTCGACCGCGTGGATCGTGGCGATCCTCACCGCGGCGGCCGTGGTGCTCGGTGCGACCGCCGCGTTGGTGCTGGCCCGGGGACGACGGGCCGGTTGGCGACCCCGCCGCGTTGTCCCCCCGCCGATCGAGCCCATGCGCGACGAGCTGCCGGGCGAGATGTTCCTGGTGCCGCCACCACCCGCGGACACCTGACTCAGTACCTCCGGGGCCCTGCTGAGAACACTTGCCTACCGAAACGGGGGACTCGCACGTCCGGAACGGGGGACTCGCGCCAGCGAGCCCCGGCCTGCCGCGAGTTCCCCGTTCCGGTAGCCCGAGTTGCCCGTTCCGGGAGTTGGCGGGCGTCAGATGCGGCCCTTCGGTGCGTCCTGCGCATCCAATGCGGCTTTCGGGGCGTCGAATGTCCGATATTTCAGGACTCACCCGGCGGGGCGATGAGGAATTCAGCGTGCGGTTTCCAGCCCGCTGTCAGTTACCCCAGCACCTTGGCCGGGTCCAAGCCGCTGCCCAACGGCACCCGGCCGACGATCTCTGCGGGCAACCGCACCGGTTTGGCCTCACCGTAGCCGAGGATGCCGGGCACGGCGGGGCTCGCCAGCGGATATGCCTTGCCCTGGTCGGTGATCAGCGCCAGCGTTCCGGCATTCGCGGCCGCGCTCGGCATCACCTCGACCAGCGCGGCTCGGCCCGCCTCGACGTGAACGCGGTCGGCCATGGGCATCCCGTGCTGGGTCGTGCGCGGTGTGGGCATCGTCGGGACATCGGGCAACTGGGGATCGACGTGCAGCACCGGGGCTGCGGCGGAGGGTTCGTAGGTGGCGCAGACCGTGTTCGCGTTGACGAAACGCGGCCGCGTCGGGGGCAGCGTTCCTGGGCCGGTTTGCTCGCTGGGCTCCCGCCGGGCTTCGGCGGCGGCGGCCGGGCCGAGCGGGATTCCGACCGGCTCGCCACCGCCGTAAGCCCGTCTGGTGTCCGGGTCGGCGCGCTGGATGTCGTACTGCAACGGGGAGATGGGCCGGAGCCGATCGACCTCGGCGAGAAAGTACTCACGCTCGCCGGAAGTCTCCACCACGAGCAACTGCCCCGCCCGCAGATCGGTCCGTTGCGGCACCGCCGTCGACGGCGTGCCCGCGTCGGCAAGCCGGATCGGCGCGATGGGTGCGCCCGCGGGCAGGGTGTCCACCACCGCCATGCCGGTCCGTGTCCTCGGCGCGGACTGGAGCGCCAATCCGACGGTGACCGTGTCCGACGCGCGAATCCGGTGTCGATGGCTGTTGGAGATCAGGTACTGGTCGCCGGTGGCCGGGACATCGACGAGCAGTGCGGCGTCGGTCACCGACCTGCCGCCGGAAGGTCCGGTGCCCACCAGCAGCACCGACTCGTCCACCGTGGCGCCGCTGGGCTGCGGAACGGTCCGGGAGCAGATGCTCCAGCCGCCGGTGAGCAGCTTGTTCGCCGGTGGCAACGTGTCCGGGGCGTCGGGAATCCCGATTTGCCGCCCCCGTGGCACGCCCAGCAGTGAGTCGTTTGACACCGATACCGTCTCGGCGTGCTGGCCTAGGGTCAGCAGCGCCGACGCGTAGTTCGTCACCGGATGCAGCACACCGTCGAGGTAGACGTAACGCGCCCCGGTCTCCTTCTCCACGATCACCGACGGCCGATCCCGCCATGCGGTCTTCCCGCCGGGATTCACCAACCCGTACACCCCGACCGCGACCAACGCCACGATGGCGAGCACGAGGCTGCCGACCGTGGCACCGGTGGGACGGCGAAAAGGCGGCTGTTCCGGGTCCGGCTCATTCGTCACCAGTGCCGAGATCACCCGCTGGGCGAGGAACTGGTGGGACTGCAACAAGTCACGTTTGGACGCCACGCCGTCACCCAGCTAGTCCGCGGACGTACCCGTACAGCCCGAGCACGGCACTCAGGACGGGCACACACGCCAGCACGATCACCGCCTCGAGCAGTTCCGCGGATCGGCCGAAGAACGGACTCGGCAACCGCCTGCTGTGGCTCAAGCCCACCAGGACGGCAAGGACGCCCACGACGACGAGGACGGGTGCGGTCACGACGAGCAGGCCGCCCGCGGCCATCACCGGCCCGGCGGCGAGCGCGCTCGCGCTCGACACCCCGGCCAGCAGCAGCGGCCCTCGATGCCGTAACGCCGGGTAGAGCCGGGCGCGCAGGCAGAAACCCACCGACAGAAGAGAAAGCAGCAAGACGACCGAGATGCTCGCCGCCCGCGCGACGACGATCTCGCACAGCACGGCGACCGCCGTGGCGCCGCCGATCGCTCCGGTCAGCAACTGGTCCGCACGCAGCACCGCGTCGTGGACCGCTCGCCACGGCGGCTGCGGATCGTCGCGCACCAGATCAGCGGTGGTGCGCGGCAACACCGGCATCGGCACCCTGCCCAGCCGGATCGTCAGCGGCCCCAACTGCGGCGACAACAGCAGGATCGCCACCGCGACTATCGCTGCCCCGTCCATCCCCTCCAGGTCGTCGAAAGTCGCGAGCCAGGACGCGAGCATCCCCAGGAAGCCCGCCGTGATACCGGCGATGAACAGCACGGCGTGCGCCACCACACCGACATAGCCCAGCAGTGACGCGACCACGAGCACCGAACACCCGACCAGAACATGCGGTGCGCCGAACCCCACCGACAGGGGCCCGCCACCGACCACGAACACGCCACCGGCGAAGGCGAACGGCAGCGCCAGCCCGGCGAGAACGGCGCCGGCGCCGGCGTCGCCGAACGCACGGGCCAACACGGTTCCCGCCACAAGCAGAACCGCGCAGAACCCGAATGCGGCCCACGCCGGCGCGGTCCACGGCGGACCCGCGCGCCCCACCGCCGCGAGCGCGAGCACTACGGCGAACCCCCCGATCAGCAGCCCCGCACCCCGGGTGTGCGCGGACCGCCACGAGCGGCCGGCGCTCCTGGCCCCCTTCGCGATGGTGTCAGCCAGATCGTCGTATTCGAGCTCGGGCCAGTGCAGGCGCCGAGACACCAAATGCAGCACCTCGCCATCGCGAATCCCATACGTGCTCAGCGATCGACCGAGTTCCAATACGGTGCCGTCAGCACGGCGCAGCAACCAACCACCGTCAGCCACCCCCTCGTCGGCGAGATTCCCACCCGCACGCTGCAACAATCCCGGCAGAATCTCAGCCACCGAACAGCGCGACGGCAACGCGAGGTCGATACGACGCGACGGCGCGTCGATGGTCACTCGGACCAGATTCATGGTCATCATCCGCGTTGTCCTCTTGCCGTGGAACGTTCGGAACCCACGATGGACACGCGAGCAGGTTCGCGGAAGGAGCACGACAGCTTCCGGACACGGCGATCATGGACCGCTTTCAGCGGCCAGCAGGTCGAAGTGTGCCCGCCGCCGAGTTGATCACTGTGCTGTTCCCGCGGCGAGTTCGCAGAAGCTAGGGTCTATCCCGTGATCTCGGAACAGTCCCCAGTGGGGGCGAGGAGGTCACTCTTGGCCCGGCCGACATTTGCCGCTGGAGCATGTGCTCCGATTGACCTGGTCCTCGAGCGCGCCGGAGTGCCAGCGAAGGGCAAGTCAGCCAGGACTGCATCCCAGTCCTTGCGCAGGCACCGCAACGAATCACCGAGGCTCGGGTAGCGGACTGTGGCCGTGCGGCGTCGCGCGCCCATCGCGTGAGAACTCCCGGTGCCCGGCTGGTAGGCAGGCCGCGGCTCACCCGGCAGCGCCAGTTCCGCGCAGCCGCGCTGATAGCCAGTCAGTACCTCCCGCACGTGCCCAGCCCAAGACCCTCGACGCTGCGGTGCTGGGCAGTGACCGGGGATCGGGCAGGGGCGCGCACGGCGATTTCCCCATCCAGTTCCGTTCCTTCGGCCAAGCCGAGATAGTCGCCGCTCACAGCCTCTGACAGCATCCGGTGCCGGTAATCAAAGACGAGCACGGCGGTGTCCGCGGCAGTCTCGATGGCTTCCGGCGCTCTGGCTAGCGCCCGGTCCTGGAAGCTGCCCGCCGCGCACAAAAGCGCTCGATCGGGTTCTTGGTGACCCCGCTCACGTCGGGCGGGGTGTTGGGAACGAATCACGCGCGGTGCGGGTTCTACTGTGTGGTCGTTGGTTTTTTGTGTTCGTGTTACCCAGCACGCTCGCGAAGATTGTAGCGGGCGTTCGCTTCTTTTTCTTGCAGGACAAGCCGGAGAAGTAGTCGTCTGACACTCGGCCACGGGTTCTGGCAGACGCCGTCCCGTAACATCGACACCCTGTAGGAAAAGCTATGACTCAAGGCATTGTGAAATGGTTCAACGCAGAGAAAGGCTTCGGCTTCATTTCCCGTGAGGACGGCCCCGACGTGTTCGTGCATTACTCCGAGATCGACGGCGCGGGCTTCCGCAGCCTGGACGAGAACCAGCACGTCGAGTTCACCCTGGCGCAGGGCCCCAAGGGCCCGCAGGCGACCGCCGTGCGCACCGTATGACGGTAACCACGGAAAATCCCCGCACGGACACCCGTCGCGGCGCGGAACCGATGCTGGCGGGCGAAAAGACGTCCGCCCAGAACTTCCTGGTCAAGCTCTTCGCGATCGTACCGTTGCTGGCACTGGCCACGGCGGTCCCGTTCGCGTGGGGCTGGGGCCTCGGCTGGCTCGACATCGGCCTCGCCATCGGGTTCTACTTCCTCACCGGCTTCGGCGTGACGATCGGGTTCCACCGCTACTTCACCCACGGCGCGTTCAAGGCCAACCGCGGCCTGCGCACCGCGCTGGCGGTGACCGGCAGCATGGCGATGCAGGGCCCGGTGATCGGCTGGGTGGCCGACCACCGGCGCCACCACGCCTTCGCCGACCGCGAAGGCGATCCGCACTCACCATGGCGTTTCGGATCCACACCCGCCGCACTGGCGAAGGGTTTCTGGCACGCCCACATGGGCTGGCTGTTCCAGCGTGAACGGACCAACGCGAAGCGGTTCGCCCCCGACCTGCTCGCCGACCCGGACATCGCCAGGATCGACCGCTTGTTCCCCGCGCTGAGCGTGGCCACCCTGCTCGCACCCGCGGTGATCGGCGGGCTGGCCACGCTGTCCTGGTGGGGCGCGCTGACCGCGTTCTTCTGGGCCAGCCTGGTCAGGGTCGCGGTACTGCACCACGTGACCTGGTCGGTGAACTCGCTGTGTCACCTGATCGGCGACCGGCCGTTCGCGGCACGCGACAAGTCCGCGAACTTCTGGCCGCTGGCCATCGCGTCCATGGGCGAGTCGTGGCACAACTCCCACCACGCCGACCCGACCGGCGCACGCCACGGCGTCCGCCCCGGTCAACTCGACATGTCGGCCAGGATCATCTGGCTGTTCGAGAAGCTGGGCTGGGCCACCCAGGTCCGCTGGCCCAAACCGGAACGGCTGGCCCGCAAGCTGAACCCGGACCGGGCCGCCTCCTGGCTGGGACACCTCGATCGGGGCCTGCTCCCCGAGGCTCCCCGCGCCAAGCGCTCCTGACCACCCACCTGCCGCCGTCACCGGTTTTCCGGTGACGGCGGCAGCACATTTCGGCCGCATACCGGGAATTCTCGGGCAGCGAAGAAGCCCCCACTAGTCGAAGTATTCGTGGGACGGACTAACGCATCCGGATCTCCCGCACCAACCGGTCGAGAACGGGCTGGCGAGTTCGCCGCCACGACGGGTGGCAAGCGATGATGTCGCGCATCGGCAGCGTGCAGGCGCTCCTGCGTCGCGAGGTGAAGTCCCGCCGGCTGGAAACAGCGCTGCTGCTCGGCCACATCGTGTGCTACCTGGCGGTCGTCTTCCTCGTGTTGTCACCGGTGAAGGCGGTTTGTTCATCGTCCTGCGCCAGGCGCTGATGCAGAAACGTCCGCGGCGGCAAACCGCTCGTACGCGAGTTCTGCGCACGGCACGGCATCTCCTGCAGCAGCGCGGCCTGCTGCGCTTCTACGCGCACGTCCTCCGGCACCGGCACGTCGTGAGCGAACCGTTGCGCCGTCCCCGGGCCGCGGCAAGGCCGTGGATCTTCTTCCCGCATGCGCCTGCCCGCTACCGACTGGCGACCACGGCGGGCTACTCGACCGGATGGTCGCCGGGGGATCCGCCGAGGTGTGAAGCGGTGTCGTGGGGGTGCCG
>NZ_VTHK01000079.1 GCF_009765355.1 Amycolatopsis anabasis
TTTTTGTCGAAGGGGTTGAGGGCGAAGTTGTACTGGGTTCGCCACAGCAGCGCGGGCAGCCCTTCCCCGAGGTGGCCCAGCACCAGTTTCAGCCGGGGGAACCGGTCGAAGATCCCGTTGAAGATCAGCCGCAGCACGTGTGTCGCGGTTTCGGGGCCGAAGCCCCAGGTGGCGCCGAGCAGTTCCGGGTGGCCGTCCAGCGCCGCGCTGGACCCGGGCAGCGGTGGCCGCGGGTGCAGGTAGATCGGCACGTCGAGGGCTTCGGCGGCGGCCCAGAAATCGTGGTAGCGCGGTTCGTCGAGGTAGCTGCCGTGCTCGCGGTCGATGTTGGTGCAGCCGTTGATCAGCGCGCCCCGCAAACCCAGTGTGGTGACCGCCCGCTCCAGCTCGGCCGCGGCGCCGTGCGGGTCGTGCAGGGCGAGCGCGGCGAAACCGGAGTAGCGGTCCGGGTGCCGGGCGATCTGCTCGGCGAGGAAGTCGTTCGAGTCCCGGGCCACGGCCGCCGCCTCGGCCGGATCGGCGATCGCCTGCGTTCCGGGCGCGGTCCGGGACAGGATCGCGTGCTCGATTCCCGCTTTGTCCATCGCGGCCAGCCGCAGCTCGTCGAACTCCGCGAGCCGGCGCAACACCGGCCGGTAGAACTCCGGCGTCAGTCCGGCACGCGCGCAGAACCGGAGGAACGCCTCCTCGTCGGCGAGGATCGCCTCCACCTCGCCGGGTTCCAGGAAGGCCTCCTCCAACGCGATCTTCGGCAGGTTCACACCGTCCTCCTTCGAACTTCCGGCACCATCCTCGCAGAGCGCTCGTCCGGCCCGCTGCCGATTCGCTTCATTCTCCAAGAAACCCCGGCCTTGCGTCGGTGAGGTCCACAATGGCGTCGAGATTGCCTAGACGGACGTCACGCGGTTGATGGCTTCTTCGAGGAACCGGCACATGGCCGGGGTGTGCACGGGTTCGACCTTGGCCCACCTGGAGCGCGCGTGGTCGGTGTCGAGTTGCATGAAGCTCGCGAAAAGGACGGCGCGCTGCTGGCGTTGGACGAGTAGTTCGGCGTGCAGCCCGTCGGTGGAACTGAGGCCGAGGAGCACGACGTCCGGCGTGTTGCTCAGAATCGGCCAGCCGAGAACATGTTGATCGGACTGGAGCGGTCCGAGCGGCAGTCCGAGCGCGGTCCATCCTGAGATAAGGGTGTTCCGGGTGCCGACGGGCGCGTCTTCCAGGATCGCTCGCGCCCATTGCTCGCCAGTCCGCTCCGCTGCCGCCTCGAACTCACGGAAGAGGGCATTCTCGTAGTCGATCCGGTGGTGCTTGCTGAGCGCCCGCACGGCCGACGGTACCGCAATTTCGTGCGCGGCGGATGGGTTCTGAACGTGTGCGGTGGGATCAGTCATGAGTACTCCTTGCCTGTGTAACGACCGTGTGCACGGTCGCGTTGGTGTTGCCGCTTCGCACTCGATATGAAGTCCTCGCCCGCTTCCCGCGGCCGCTTGCGCAAGCTCTTGCGGGCGGAGATGGGAACGAACGCGAAATGCACGACATACCTCCCAGCACGGGCGCTAATGGCTCGAAGATCCGACCTGCAGCGGATGGACAGTAACCGCGATGCCAAGCGTCGCACCGGCCGATTCGGACTCTGTTCCGATCCCCTTCCGGCCCCGGCGGCACCTCGCATCACGGGACGCCCGCATGTATGGAGCTTCTCAGCAATCCGGTGCGGTGTTATCGGAGCGGATGTCAGGAGGAATGGGTGAGGCCGAGAACGCTGATCTCCTCTGTCGTTGGCCGCCGCGCCACTGGGTGGTGGCCTGTGGCTGTCGATCCGTGCCACGGTTGACCGCGCGGGCCGGGGCCGCGTAAGGGGACACGTCCCACCGGCCGCGCCTCCCCTCGCCCAGGTAGCTGTCCCAGCCGAAGATCAGCTGCTCCCTCTTCCTCATCGACATGTCCACGAAGGTCCGCGAGCTGGGCGTGACAAGCCGCCCCGGGAAACGGTGTCTACGGAGCGGGTGGCGATGGCCCGTCTGTGCGGCCTGCAGTTGCTTCACCCTCGGTGGCGCGGTGTGTTCAGCCGTGGTCGAGGATGTGGGCCCCCAGTGTGATCAGGTCCTGGTCGAAGCCGGGGCGGGCCCGTAGGTGCGGGGCGACGCCGAGTGTTTGGATGACGCTGATGACGGCTCCGACCAAGCCGCGGCGCTCGGCTTTGGCCAGTTGGGGACGGCAGAGGTGGAGCAGGTGTGCCCACTCGGCGAGGTAGTCCTGCAGCGCTTGTTCGACGGCGTCCCGGTGTGGCGTTGGCAGGTGGTCGGCTTCGGTGACGAGCACCGCGGTGAGTGCCGGGTGCGCGAGGGTGAGCCCGACCTTGGATCGCAGGAGGTGCGTGAGTGCCTCGGGGGCGGTGCTCGAGGCGGTCAGGGCCCGGGAGAGCTCGAGGGCGTGTCCTTCGATCGCGCGGTGGGCGAGGGCGGCCAGGAGGTCGGCTTTTACCGCGAAGTGCTTGTAGACGCTGGCTCCGGTGACTCCGGCGGCGGCGCCGATGTCGGCCATGCTGACCGCTTCGTAGCCGTGTTGGCCGAACAGGTCAACGGCGACAGCCAGCAGCGCTTCCCTGCGGGTGACCGGCCGTAGTGGCGGTGCGCCGGAGGTTTCGGGGGTCGATGTCGCGGCGGGTTCGGGGGGTGGCTGGTACCGGGCGCATACGCGTGCCGTGGTCTGGTGCAGGAATTGCTCGCCCTTGCGGCGCGGCATCTGGAGCGCGCGCGTGGAGGGGCCGGCCAGCACGGACAGCACGGTCCAGGCCAGCAGGTCGGCGTCCCGATCGGCCAGTTCCGGCCGGGCGTCGCGTACCGCGGTGGTGACGCGGGTGGCGCAGTCCCACAGCAGGCTCCGGGCCCGCTCGCGTTCCGGGGCGGGCAGGTAGCGGGACTCCCGCCGCCACAGGGTGCCCAGCTCACGTCGCTCCATGGCCAGGTGCGCCAGGGTCCGCAGCATGTCGTCGAGGTGGCCGGTCGAGGTCTCCACGGCCTCGGTGAACAGTTCGATCCCGCCCAGCACGACCCCGGCGAGCAGGTCGCTCTTGTTCTGGAAGTGCCGGTACACTGCGGCCACGGTGACGCCGACCGCGGCGGCGATGTCTTCCATGGTGACCCGGTGATAACCGCGCTCGTGGAACTGCGCCGCGGCCGCCGCCACGATGCGCGCCTTGCGGTCCCGGGGACGCCGGACCACGCCGGCGGTCTGCCCCTCCACGTGCCCAATCCTCTCTTCCCTCGCCGACCCAACGGGCCAGATCCACTCTATCGAGTGACTCAGCGGGCTATGTCACACTAACTTAACAGGGTAAACACCTGTCTGCAGGGCGGGTTGTGGTGGCACAGTAAGTTATACGTGATTGACTTAAAGGCTGACGCGGGAACCTGTGTTCCACGCTCGTGGTGTCCGCTGTCCGGTACGTGGTTCGGGGAACGTCATGACTGCTAGTTCGGATACGGGGTCAGCGCCGCGCTATCGGCTTCTCGGGCCGGTGGCGGCGAAGGCCGGGGACGGCCCGCTGCGGCTGGGTGCCCCGAAACAGCGCGCGGTGCTCGCCGCGCTGCTGTTGAACGCGAACCGCGTGGTCCTGGAAGACCAGCTGATCACGTCGGTGTGGGGTGAGGATTTCCCGCCGTCGGTGCGTGGGCGCTTGCGGGTCTACATCTCCGAGCTGCGCTCGTTGGTCGGCAAGGCACTCATTTCCCGGGTGGGCGAGGGTTACCGCATCACCGTCGGCCCCGGCGAACTCGATCTCGACGTCTTCGACCAAGCGCTGACCTCGGCGCGGGCAGATCTTCGCGCGGGTGATCCGGATGCCGCGGCGCGGCACCTGCGCTCCGCCCTGGCGTTGTGGGAGGGGCCCGCCCTGGCCGGGGCGAGCGAAGCCCTGCGCGAGCGCGAAGGGCCGGCCCTGGAGGAACGGCGGCTGTCCGCGTGGGAGGAACTGTTCGACGCGGAACTCGCCGTCGGCCGACACGCCGAGGTGGTCGGGAAGCTGCGTCAGGCCGCGTCCGATCACCCGTTCCGGGAACGGCTGCAGGCTCAGCTCATGCTGGCGCTGCACCGCTGCGGTCGCCGGCAGGAGGCGTTGCTCGTCTACACCGAGGCGCGCGGGCGGATGGCGGAGGAGTTGGGGATCGAGCCCGGTCCCGCGCTGCGGGAGATGCAGGTTCGGATCCTCAACGACCAGGACGCCCCGCCCGACGGAAACTCGCCCGCGGTCGAGATTCGCCCCGCCGAACTACCCCGCGACATCCAGGGCTTCGCCGGACGCGACCACCATCTGTCTATATTGGACAGATGGTGGCGGCGCGAGCCAGGGAGTGTCCTGGTCATCAGTGGTGCCGCCGGTATCGGGAAAACGGCGCTGGCGGTGCGCTGGGCACATCGCGCACGCGACCGGTTCCCCGACGGGCAGCTGTATCTGAACCTGCGCGGTTACGAACCCGACCACGAGCCGCTCTCCCCGGCCGCCGCGCTGGCCCACCTGCTGCGGTCGCTCGGCGCCAACCCCGACCGGTTGCCCGACGGCCTCGACGAGCGAGCCGCGCTGTATCGATCGGTGACGGCGGACCGCCGGATCCTGGTCCTGCTGGACAACGCCCGCGACACCGCGCAAATCCTCCCCCTACTGCCCTCGTCGGGAACCGCGCTGGTGACCAGCCGACACCGGCTCGGCGACCTCGTCGCACAGTTGGGCGCGCAGGTGATGTCCCTGGACGTCCTCGCCGCCGACAGTGCGCGGGCACTGCTCGAAGGCGTGCTCGGCAGCGAGCGGGTAACCGCCGAATCCGCGGCGGCGGCCGCGCTGGCCCAGCTCTGCGGGGGCCTGCCCCTGGCCCTGCGTCTCGCGGCCGCCCATATCGCGGCCAGCCCCGCGACCACCATCGCGCAGGTCGCCACCGAACTCGCCCAAGGTGACCGGCTGGCCGGGCTGGCCCTCGACGGCGCGGACACCGACGCCGTCTCCGCCGCGTTCTCCGCCTCCTACCGGGCGCTCGCACCGGACAACCAGCGGTTGTTCCGGCTGCTCGGGCTGGTGCCCGGCCCGGACTTCACCCCGGCCGCGGCCGCCGCCCTGCTCGGCGGGCCGGTCACCGACGCGGCACGGCGCCTGGCCGCCCTGGCCGCCGCACATCTGATCGAACAGGACACCCCGGGCCGCTACCGCTTCCACGACCTGGTCCGGCTGTACGCCGCCGGCCAGGCACGCACCGACCCGGCCCGCGCCGATGCCTGGGCCCGGCTGGTCGACCACTACCTGTCGCTCGCGGCCGCGGCCGCGCGACACCACGGCCTCGGCAGCCTCCAGTTGCCCCGCGACCACGCCAGTACGCGTGCCCGCCACACGCCCAGTTCTCCGGCGGCCGAGGCGGACATCGCCAACCTGGCGGCCGCACTGCCGCTCGCCGCCACGCACGGCCCCCGCCCGCAGTCGTGGTTCCTCGCCGACTACACCCGCACCATCTTCCATCGGACCGGGCGCCGCGGGGAGTGGCTGGACATCGCGCCGACCGTCCTGGACGCCGCCGAACGACAGGGGGAAGTCGATGTCGCGGCCTTGCTGCACCACAGCATCGGCGACTCCTGCTTCCGCGCCGGGCGCCACCGCGACGGTGCCCGGCACATGAGCGCGGCAGTCACCGCCGCCCACGCCTGCGGATGGCGCGAATGCGAAGCCGCCGCGCTCGCCGAACTCGGCACCGCGCTGGAATGGACCGGCCGGCTCACCGAAGCCACCGAGCACACCCAGAAAGCCGCGGCCCTGTTCGCCGAACTCGGCTCCCCCATCGGGGAAAACCGGACGTTGAACGCACTCGGCGGCCAGTACCACCACCTCGGCAGGCTGCACCTGGCCGAAGAGTGCTACCGGCAAGCGCTCGCCCTCAGCGAGCGGCACGGGCTGGCGCGAGCGCAGGCGACCGACCTGATGGACTTGGGTTCGGTCGTGTTCGACCTCGGTCGCATCGCCGAAGCCGACGAACTCCTCGAGCGCGCCCGCGACCTGTTCACCGATGTCGGATCCCGCATCGGCCTCGCCTGGACCCATGTCTGGCGCAGCCGCCTCCGCTGGGAAACCGAACACCCACAGCTGGCCAGGGACGAGGCCACCGCGGCCCTCGA
Source organism: Amycolatopsis anabasis (assembly GCF_009765355.1). Classification (GTDB taxonomy): domain Bacteria; phylum Actinomycetota; class Actinomycetes; order Mycobacteriales; family Pseudonocardiaceae; genus Amycolatopsis; species Amycolatopsis anabasis. The sequence goes on from NZ_VTHK01000079.1 coordinate 6,154, forward strand.
CCTGACCCGCCACGACGTCACCACCACCCTGGTCGCCGCCGCCGCGCACGTCGCCTGCGCCGACGCCGAGATCAAGCTCGCGCGCTACGCCGACGCCGAGGACCACCTCCAGCAGGCCGAGAACGCGATCGGCAACGGGGAATTCCTCTGGCACCGCGCCGTCGCCTCCAACGCACACGCCCGCCTGGACACCCGGCGCGGTGACTGTCCCAGCGCCGTCACCCACGCCCACAACGCACTGACCGCCGCCCGCAAAGGCAGCTACCGGACCGTCGAATTCGCCGCACTCCTCGCCCTGACCGAAACCTACGTCCACTGGGGAAAACAGAGCCAGGCCACGGTGACCGGACAACAGGCCCTGGCACTCGCGAAACAAACGGGGCAAGCCGGTGCCCACCGCGTCCACAGCCTCCTCGCCGAGCACCCATCGCAGACGAATTCGGAGATCCACCGATGAAACTCCCGAACAGCGCACACACCTCCCGCCCCTGGCCCCACTCGTCGCGCAGGTAGAGCGTGTTGAACCTCGGCATCGCGGGACCTTGAGGGCCGCCCCGGAGTTCGGGCGGCAGCCGGTCGCGCAGTGTCGGAGTCCTGGTGCCGAGCCCGGAGAGCAGCCGGAGGAACTCGCCCGGGCCTCCTGGTGTTGGCAGCGCCCGGCGGAGATGGCCAACCGGACGGTGCACACCGTCATGCACCTCGGCTGGGTCCCGAACGAGTCAGGCGGCTACCGCGGACAGATGGCCGTCCTCGTGAAACCGAACGGGATGTTCGGAAAGGCCTATATGGCCGCCATCAAGCCATTCCGATACCTCTTCGTGTATCCGGCGCTGATGCGGGAATTCGACAGAAGGTGGCGAGCACACGTCCAGCAGAACCACTCGGGGACCACATGAGCCGTGGAAGATCGTGAAAATGATCGCCGCGGTGGCCGCACTCGTCGCAGCGAGCCACACGGCGAAAGCACGCTGCCGCTGGTTCGTCAGAACCGGTATCGGAGTATGCGCGTGCCTTGCCGGGACAGGGCGGTACTGTGGCTCATGAGGCGGGTGACCGCGCGCAGTGGCTGGGGAAAGTCGACGACTTCCGGAGCCCGGGTGAGTAGTTGCTCGTCCGCCAGGGTGAGGCCGGCGCTCCACTTCTCGGGCTCGTGGGCATCGTCGAAGCCCTGGGCGGCCGTGATCCCGATGGCTTTGATCGTCGGGTGGTATTTCATCGACCAGGCGGCGAAGCGGGTGTAGCCGTTGATGGCGAGTTCACCGGTGTTGAAGTGTGCGGTCAGTTCCTGGGTCATCCGCTGGAAGGTGTCGCCGGGCAGGAACGGCAGCAACCCTTCGGCGACGATCATGACCGGCCGGTCGCGGGGCAGCGGGTCGACCCAGCCGGGTTCGGTCAGGTCGGCGCCGATGGGCAGGGACCGGTCCGGGAGGAACTGGGGCCGTAGCTCGACGATGTCGGGGAAATCGACGTCGTACCAGTCGACACCGGCGGGTGGGTCGCAGCGGAACACGCGGGTGTCGAGGCCGCAACCGAGGTCGAGCACGACGGCGTTCGGGTGGTCGGTGACGAACGTCCGGACCGCTTCGTCGAGTTTCTTGGCGCGCAGGGCGGTGCCGCAGACGAGGCTGGGCTTGACCTTGAGCTTGGCGAAGTCGTAGTCGATCGCGTCGGCGATGTCGGCGGAGTGGGTGTCTCCGAGGATCGGGTGGGGAAGCTTGGCGTCCAGAGCCCTGGCATAGAGGGTGAGCAGCAGGGTCTCCCGGAGCGGGTCCAGGTCAAGTCGCAGGCGTTGCACAAGAAGTCCTTACGTTTTCATGGGGTTGCGAGCGGGCGACGACGCTCAGGCCAGGTCAGCGCCTGCTGGGCGGTGCGATCGCAGATCAACAGGCCGAGAATCCGCCGGCACCTCGTTTTGCGTGTCCTGATTGGACATCACGCCGTCTTTCCTTGGCCGGATCGGCGGGCGTCACTGCGTCATGGCTGCCACCGACTCGCGAGTGGGAGTGGGAGTGGTGGTGACCAGCCGGGTCTTGCGCAGGTAGCGGTCGAACCAGTCCACGGCCAGCCCCATCGCCTCGTCGAGGCCCGGACCGGTGTAGAGGCCGAGGACGTCGTAGGGCAGCACCTCCAGCCGTTTCGGCTCGCCGGCTTTGGCGTACGCGCTCTGCGCCTCCTCGAGCATGTGGTACGGGTCCCAGCCACCGTTGGCGATCATCAACAGCGGGGTCGGCGCCAGCCGGTGGATGAGATCCTCCGGCGCGAAGGTGAGCAGATGCTCAGCGGAATCGAGCGTTTTCTCGTTGCGGTAGCTGGGGAACATCTCCGCGGCCAGGTCCGGAGTGTCCCGCACGGTCTCCCCGTCCAGGCTCAGGTGCGGGACCCGCGCACTCGCCCCACCCTCGTAGCGGCGCTGCCAGTCCTCGTCCAACCGGTCCCGCAGCGCATGCACACCGGAGCGGCCGAGCAACCGCTCCAGGTATCGCCACCCGTTCCACACACTGGGGCTCTGCACGACGACACACCGCGCGCGCCGGTCGAGCACCGCGGCCTGAACCGCGACCGAGCCCCCGATGCTGACACCCCACAACCCGATTCGTGCCGCGTCCACCTCCGGTCGGCTCTGCAGGTAGGAGATCGCGCTGCGGAAGTCCTCCACCTGCCGCTGCGGATAGTCCTGGCCCCTGGGTTCGCCCTCGCTGGTACCGACCGTGCGGTAATCGATCGCCAGCACGGCGAACCCGGCGTGCACGAAGTGCGGCGCGAACGCGGCCAGCGCCTCCTTGACCATCACACCGCTGTGCCCCAGCACCAGGCCGGGAACCGGACCGTCCGCCTCCGGCACGTACAGGTCAGCGGCGCACGAGGTGCCGAGGCTGTTGAACATCACCTGCTCGGGGCGCGGAGTCATCGCCACTACCTCCATAAGATAAGTTACTAGTAGTTTCAGTCTCGACTGAACTTGCTAGCATGTCAAGCTCGGCCAATCCACGTGCCCGATTCAGCTGATGCCGCCGAGGCAGAGGTAGTTGAGTTCGACGAACTCGTCGATGCCGTGGTGGGATCCTTCGCGGCCCATGCCGGATTGCTTGATGCCGCCGAAAGGGGCGATCTCGACCGAGAGGAATTGCTGGCCAGGCCGAACTCGGTGCTGTTGACCGCGGCCACCACCTCGGTCTCGTCGCTGAACCGGCAGCGCGTGGCCGCCGGCCAGCAGCCGCGCGCCGCGGGCGAGGGCGTCGGCGACGTGGGTGGCGGCTTTGTCGAAGCCCTGCCGGTCGATGAGCGGGCCGAGGGTGGCGGCCGGATCGGTGTAAGGAGCGGCGACGAGTTCGCGGGCCCGGTCGGCGAACCGCTGCGCGAAGGATCCGGCCGACCTCGGTCGAACCGGTGAAGGTCAGGTGCTGAATCACCGGGTTCGCACACAACTCGGCCCCGATACCGGGTGCCGCGGCACCGTCACCGGTCACGATGTTGAACACCCCCGCGGGCACGCCCGCCTCCGCGGCGAGCGCGGCGATCGCCAAGGCCGACAGCGGCGTCTGCTCGGCGGGTTTGAGCACGACGGTGCGCCCCGCCGCGATCGCCGGAGCGGACTTGCGGGTGATCATCGGCGCGGTGCGCGGGGATGGTTTCGCCGTAGGTGCGGCGAGCTTCGGCGGCGAAGAAGTCGACGAACCCGATCGCGTAGGCGACCTCGGCGCGAGAATCCCCGAGCGGTTTCCCGTTCTCCGCCGACAGCAGCACCGTCAACTCCTCGGCGTGCTCGGACAGCAGCGCCGCCCACCGGGTCAGCACCGCCCCGTCGTCGGCACCGATGAACTCGCCGTCGAGCAAGCAGCGATCCTGTGGAACGACTACCACCGAGGCATCGTCCACAGTGGATTTTCCGACATGGTTTTCTCCAGGGTAATTCGTGTGCGTCGCGGCACGGGCCGCGGTGTTGCTAAGGCCGGATGGCCATGTGCACGGCGGTCTGGCCGGGTATCGCGCCCATGAGGGTGCGCAGCGCGAGATCGGCCTCGTCGAGAGTGAAGTCGTGGGTGTGCATGCGCGCCAGGGGAAACGCGCCGGTCTCGATGATGTCGATGGCCTTGCGGTAGCTCCCGCTGGCGACCCCGCACACCCCTTTCAGGGTGAGGTACTTGTAGAGGACGTCCTGGATCGGGAAGGACGGCAGGGCTGGTTTCATCCCGGCGAAGACCACGGTCCCGCCGCGGCGGGCGAGCGTGATCGCGTCCAGGGCGGCCTGGGTGGCGTTCGCGGCGGTGTCCACCACCACGTCGGCCATCGCGCCCCCCGTGAGACCGTGGACCTTCTCGGTCACGTCGTCCTCGTCGGCGACGATCGTGTGGTCGGCCCCGAACGCGTGCGCGAGCTCGAGTTTGTCGCGAGACCGAGCGACGTCGGTGACGATGATCGTTCCCGCTCCGGCGCTCTTGGCCGCGATCACCCCCGCCAGGCCGCGCTGGCCGGAGCCCAGGATGACCACGGTGTCACCGATACCGGCACCGCCGTCCTCCACCACCCACTGCACCCCGGCGCCGAGCGGGTTGTACATCACCGCGATCTCCGCCGGAATCTCCGGCGAAACCCGGTGCAACACGCTCTGCGGCTGCAGGTACATGTACTGGGCGTAGCCACCCCACAGTCCCGGCGCGTCCGCCGTGGGCCGGAACCCGTACCACTCGTACGCGGAGATGTTCTGGCACAGGATCGTGCTGCCTTCCCGGCAGGACCGGCAGCGCCCGCACGGCGCGGAGAACTCCACCGCCACCCGATCCCCGGTGGTGACGCCCCACCGTTGCGCCGCCACGTCGCCGATCTCCTCGATGACACCGACCGTCTCGTGGCCGGGAATCACCGGGTACCGGTACGGATAGGTGCCCTTGTACTCCTCGATATCGCTACCGCACAACCCGGCGGCCTCCACCCGCAGCAGAGCCGTATCGGCGGTGACGGACGGGCGGGGGAATTCCCGGAGTTCGAACGTTTCCGGCGCGGTGAGCACACTCGCCACAACGGTACCGGCCATCTCACGCCTCCTCGTCCGGGAACGGGCGCTCGGTCTGCCACTCATCCAACGGCACCCGGCAGGTGTTGAGCACGGTCGCGATCATCCGATAGGTGCCGACCAAGCACAGCAGTTCCAGAAGCTGGCGCTCGTCGTACCGCTGCTCGAGCTCACGCCAGGTCGAGTCGGTGAGCACCGACCGGTCGTGCAGTTCGTCGACGGCACGCAGCAACACCTTGTCTTCCGACGACCGCTCCCCAGCCTCGGTTTCTCGCCCGGCGTCCAGGACTTCCTGCTCGGTGAGTCCCGCCAGTTGTGCCAACGCGTAGTGGTGCGACCACTCATAGGACGACCGGTTCCGCACCGCCGTGCGAAGAATGACCAGTTCCCGATCCCGGTACGGGAGTTCACCGCTGTTGAGCAGGGCAAGCAAAGGAGCCAGTGCTTCGGTGAGGCGCGGGTGATGCGCCAGTGTCCGGATCAGATTGATCACCACGGTGGGCAGATGCTTCGCGTTCTGCACCTCCTGCAGCCGTGTGTTCCGCTCTGCCTGCTCGAGGTGTTCGCGGAGTGCGGCGTCCCATTGCTCGGGTGGAAGCGGCACCAGCCGCGTCTCTCGGGTTTCCACAGGTACCCCATCTCTTCGCGTCGCGCTTCGCCGGGGCCGGGTCCCGGCCCCGGCGAAGCGGCTCCCCGGGCGGCGGGGGCATCGCCACAATCGCATCAGAAGGTTCCGAAGAGATTCGCATTCGATTCCGCAAATATCGACACCCAGCTCATGGTGTTCCTGATTCTGCCGTCAACCGGCGCCGAGGAAGGGGTTCTCGCCTACTCCCGGAACGGGGAACTCGCGGCAGCAGGTCGTCCACTTGCCGCGAGTCCCCCGTTTCGGCACACCGAGTTCCCCATCTCGGTAGGCGAGCCCCGTCATCCGGGCATCCCACGAGCACGGCACCACCCCGCACACTGAGAAAACCTCATTGTGGGCGCTCGACTTCAACAAGAGTGGCTGCGCGCTCTGGGGCAGACGATGATCTTCCGACCAGGCCGGGTTGTTGCCGGTGGCTCGGACGCTTATTCGGGCCCCGCCGCGCCTGTTCGACCTTGTCCAGGTTGCCGACCATTCGGCGACCCGTGGCCTCGCTTGCCTACGGTTGGGCTGCTCAATTCTTCGGGTACCACGTGACGTTCCCGTTCGTGCTCACTGTGACCAGCGTGCCGGAAGCGGTGAAGCGTGCGGACGCGACATCGACGGTTGTGGCCGTCGTTGCGCCGGTGCCATCAACGAGCTCGAGCGTGTTCCTTTGCGCCACGGCGAAAAGCTGCCCGGAGGGCGCGCCGGCGACCAACGCTTCGGCGGAGACATTCCGGGTCCAAGTTTGGTTCCCGCCGAGGTCGACACCACGAATCGCCGTTTGCCGCCTTCCTTCCGGCCCGAGTGATCGCTCCAGCACGATCCCGCCCGCGGTGCCGAATGCGCATTCTCCGACGCTGCGCAGGTCCGTGCGCAGAGGCAGTCGCCGGTCTCCGTTCCCGAGCAGAACCGGGTTCTCCCCGGTGACCACGGTGGGGCGACCACCTGGGGCCACGCATCCGTCCACCGCGGGGCCAACGGGCGGGCCCGCGGCCATCGAATGCCATCCGTCAGCGTGTCGGCGAAAGCGGAGCAAAGGTTGGGTGGAGATCAGGGAATAGGCGACGGCCACGGTGCGGTCCGGGCTTTCCGCCCAGGCAAGGCCGCGTCCGTCAACGGGAATGCGTTCCTCCACTCCACCTGGGCGCAAGATGCGCAGGAAAGAGCGTGTGGCAAGCACCGCATCGGAGACGCTCGCGGCGGTGAGCACCCGCTGCGACGGACCGCCGAAGGGAGCAGGAACGCCGGAGACGACCTGCCAGGGCTCGGGTCCGGTTTCGGTGGTCGTGTCGACCCCGGAGAAGACCGCGTCCGGGCAACGCGCCAGGCAATCAGCGTCCGCGCCAACCTGCAGGGCACGCCGGTCCGACCAAACTTGTTTCCCGGACCGATCGACGCCGCGCAAGATGCCGCCGGCCTCGTAAACCACAGCCCCGTTGTCGTCGGCGGCGACAAGCACAAATGCCGCACGCCCGGCCCCCTCCGCCCCAGCGTGCTCGGCGGCGGGCGGGGTGGTGCTGGCCGCCGAACATCCAGCGGCCAGCACCACCCCGCCGAGAAACACAGCCAGCAGTGTGCGACGCATCGATCAGAACGTGTGCGTCTTGCCCTTGCACTTCGGGTCAGCGCCCTCGAGATCGAAGGCGAACTGAAATGCGCCGTAGAACGTGCCCGAGCGAGGTAGCGCCCCGACGGCGATCTGGTGACCTGAGCCGGGACCGGCATCGTCCACCGAAGCCGAATCCTTGATCACGGTTTCCCCAGTGGTGAGCAACTGCTTGACCTGCATGTCCACGTTGTTCTCATGGCGATCGGTGCCGTGAATGTCCCACCAGTAGTTGTTCAGGCGGTCGTAACTGCCTTCGGTCCTGTAGGTGACCGAGAAGTCGGCCCACTGCGCACCATGGTTAGCATCGCAGCGGCCCTTGACCTCACCCGCACTTGCCGGGGGCGCGATCAGCACCATCCCCGCCACCGTGGCAGCCACTACCGTACCCACACCCGCGGCGGCTCGCCGCTTTGTGCCCCACACGGAAAATCATCCCCTTTTCCTTGACCTGCCGGGATCTGCACCCGATGCATGCATGCTAGAAACCCCATGTTCCGCCCCCTTTCCTGTCCTGTTCCGAACATGACCCCTGTGGGCATAACGCATCAGCGCTGCGCCCACGAGCGCTACTCGCTGCTGGCTCGCCGGTGAACGGTCACCGGAGACCCGCGCAGAGCGGGTTGACCTTCACGTGCCACTCGACCCGTCCGGTCGTGCCCACCGTGACAGCCTTCCGGAGGCGGTGAATCGTGCGGGTTCGACGTGGGTTCTTGTGCCGGTTGTCTCCGCCGGACATCGACCGTTCCAGGACAACCCGCCCACCGTGCCGAACGCGCGGCGGTGCTCAGGACCGGCGTACGGGACGCAGGGCGATGACCGGGAACCTTCGGTCGGTGTGCCGGCGGTATTCCGCCAGCGCCGGGTAGGCGGATTCGAACCGTGCCACCGCGTCGGTCAACGTGTCGCCACCCAGCTCGACCGGACGGATCCGCTGACGCTCACCGCGAATGAGGATCCACGCTTGGCCGGCGGCACGCAGATTGAGCCACCACTGCGGGGTGAGCGGGGATCCGGCGTTGGCCGCGACCACGACCGGGGCCCCGTCATACACGAGGTAGATCAGCGGAGTCGTGGTGGGCCTGCCGGTCCGTCTCCCCGGTACCTCCAGTACCAGGACCGGCATACCGAACCAACGTCCGCCGAGTCTGCCTCGACTCCACTGGTAGAGCCGGACGTGGGTCCGCGTGCCCAGCCGGGCACTGCGGCGGAACGTCGCCAGTAGGTGGGTCGTTCTGCCGATCAGGGCCGCCCGTTTCGGCTGCGTCATCGGCCTTCGCCACAGCGAACGATCATGCGCCTATTGTGCCAGGCCCGGCCCGCGGAAGCCGGAAGAACTTAACGAGAGGCGGTTGGGTGCTCGCTCACACTAGTGGGTTCTGCCTGCGAGGAATGTCTCGATCGCGTCCGCAGCGGCCACCGACGACCAAGGGCTCGCGCCCGTACTGGACTGGGCACGAGCCCACCTCGACCAGCCGTTGACGATCGAGGACCTGGCACGGCAGGCCATGATGAGCCGACGAACCTTCTACCGGCGCCTCCAGCAAGCCACCGGCACGACTCCACTCCAGTGGCTGCTCAACCAGCGTCTCGCTCAAGCGCAGAGCCTGCTCGAATCAACCGATCTCCCGGTAGAGAAGATCGCCAAGCTCAGCGGCCTCGGCACCGCGAACAACCTGCGCCATCACTTCGTCAAGCAGCTCGGCATTTCCCCGAGCGGCTACCGGAACGCGTTCCCCCGGCAGCCGCAGGAATCCCCCGCCAAATAGACCCCGTGTGAATGCGACTCCTCGGCCATCACCACGAAATAGCGATTGAGCCCGAAATGGAGGCTCCACTCACCCCCCACCACCTCCCGTCACACGTCCGTCCAAGCCACGCGTCCCCGCGCGAGCTGCCCGCCCGGCGCGGAGGACTGGTGCGCGCGGATCGTGGCGCTGGTCCAGAGAACCGCATGCCAGGCGTCGGTGAAGCCTTCCGTGACGAAGCCGAAGAACGGCGAGTCTGGAGCAGGTTGACCAGCACTGTGTCGGCGGCCGCGATGACAACGGCTTCGCTGCCCAGCTGGAGTGTGTCGAGGCAGCACCCCACCCGCCGACGAGTGGGCTTACGCGACATGTTCTGGTTTTTTGAGGACCTCGATCAGGGACGAGATGCTGTGGTCGCCGTGGCCCGCCTCGACGGCCCGCTTCAGCAGATCGTTCAAGGGGGTACGCCAGGTCACGTCGACGTTCGCCTCTTCGCCGAGTTGCTCGTCATGGGCGGTTCCCGCGAGGAAGATGTTGACGCTCGACATGGGGTCGGCGTAGTTACCGCTGTCGATCTCCTGGGCGAAGGTCGGCAGGACAGAATTGATCATTTCCAGCCACTTGGCGGTGAACGGCACCATTGTGCTCACTTCCAGTCCACGTGCCTGGAGCACAGCGGCGCCTTCGAAGAAACCGACGAGTGCCGGGAGCAGGGTGCCGCCCACCGCCATCTCGTAGAGGGCGGCGAGATCTGTTTCGTCGCCGAGGTGGACGGTGTCGCCGCCCAGCACCTTCAGCGTTGTCTCGTATTCGTCGAAGACGGTCCGGTCGCCGCCGTAGTACAGCAGCGTGTCTGGTGCTCCTACAGCCGCAGGCACGTTCTTGATCGCCCCGTCGAGGAACCGGGCGCCGTGTCCGGTGGCCCAGGCGCCCATCGCACGCGCGTCGGCCGGGGATCCGCTGTTCAGCGTGACCAGGGCGCGCCCGGCCAAAGCTGCCGCGGCGGGCGCCAGGGCCTGGCGCGTGTCGTCGTATGTGGTGAGGCAAGCGATGATCAGCGGACTCGCCGCGACCGCCTCCTCGATCGTCTCCGCATGGACCGCGCCCTTCGCGACGAGGGGCGCGGCCTTGTGCGCGGTACGGTTCCACACGGTTGTCGGGTGTCCGGCGTCGATGAACGCTTCGGCAAGCGCCTTCCCCATCGAGCCCAGCCCGATGACCGTCACCGGTGCGCGATTGTCGCCTGTCATGTTCTGCTCCAGTCCCAGTGAGTTCGCCACAGACCCAGCGGATTGTGAAGATCGCGGCGCACGGTCCATGCTGGACGCTTTACAGGATTTCCGGCAAGTACCTACAATTTCCTCAGGTACTTACATTCTTGTTAGTGAGAGTGCTGATGACGAACCGGACTTACACCTGTGGACTCGACGCCGCCATCGCCGTCATGGGAGGCAAGTGGAAGGGGCTGATCCTGTTCGCGCTGCACGAGGGCCCGCTGCGTTTCGGCGAGCTCAGGCGGGCGGTTCCCGGTATCAGCGAGCGGGTGCTCATCCTTCAGTTGCGCGAGATGGAAACGAGCGGCCTGGTGCATCGCGAGGTCTACCACCAGGTCCCGCCGAAGGTGGAGTACTCGCTCACCGAGTTCGGCCAGTCCCTCAACACCGCGATCGGCCCGCTCGGCGAGTGGGGCGAAGAGCACATGGAACGCATCGAGGCCATCCCCTGGCAACAGGCTCGATGACACACCGGAGCCTTGCGTCAGTTTGATACCCGCTGGCGCACCACGTTTCTCCGGTGGGCAGCCGGTGACGTGGGGGTCAGCGGGTCGATCTGGCGTAGGTGCCCGCGCTGGTTCCCCAGAGGCGGCGGAAGTGGCGGTTGAGCTGGCTTTGGTCGTAGAAGCCGACGTCGGCGGCCACCTCTGCCGCGGTGCGTCCGCTGGCGAGCAGGCGTTTGGCTGTGGCCAGCCGGAGCGCGGTCTGGTAGGCGTGCGGGGGTGCGCCGTAGGCGAGGCCGAAACTGCGGAGTAGTTGGCGTTTGCCGCATCCCGCGGCGTCGGCCAGTTCGTCGAGGGTGATGTTGGCGTCGAGCCGGTCGTGCAGCAGATCGCGTGCCGCGCGCAGCCCCGGCGGTGGTGGTGCGGGCCGTGGTCGCGGGCGGGTGCCGGCGTGCCGGTGCACCAGGCTCGCCAGGATCCGGGTCAGCGCGGACTGCACGGCGAGTGCACCTTCGTTCAGGGCGAGGTCGCGGTGCAGTCGGCGCAGGTCATGCCACAGGCCGGGGTCCTGCTGGTACACCCGCGGGAACCAGGGGCGCCGGCCGTCGTCGTCGGACGTGAGCAGGTCCGGTTCGACGAAGAGGACCTGGTAGCTGGCGGTGGTCTGGTTGCCCCATGCCTGCAGGAGTTCGTCGGGTTCGAGCACGGTCACCGCGCCGACCGCGCTGGGTCCGAGGGCTCGGCCGCGGTAGCGCATGCCCGCTGGGGTTCCGGCGACCGCGATCTTGAGCACGTAACCGGCGCTGAGGGCTTGGTCGTGGCGGGAGTACCGGATGTTCTCGGCGTGCAGGACCTCGACGCCGGGCAGCGTGACTGGTCGCCACAGTCGTTTGGCCGGCGCTGGCGTGTGGTTCATGCCCCGTCACCTCGGTTCGGTTTCGGTGGGATGTCGTTTTCGCCCTAGTTCGCCCGGTCGGCGCCGCCCTACGGTGCTGCCCGCGGCCGTTGCTCGCATGGTGTCGGCCGGTGTGTGTGGTCCGGGTCAGTTCGTGGAGGTGAGGGTTTCGATGAATGAGTCAGTGCTGCACAGTCGGCGCCAGATCCTGGCGCGTGGTGCGCTGATCGGCACGGCGGCGGTGGCCGGGACCGCTGCCGGGACCGGGATCGGGCGAGCGGAGCCGGTGGCCGCGGGGCCGGAATCGCTCGGTCCCGGCCCGGCCGAGGTCACGTTGCGGGTCAACGGGCGCGATTTCGCGATCGCGGTCGAGCCGCGGGTGACCCTGCTCGACGCGTTGCGGGAGCGGCTCGGGCTCACCGGGACCAAGAAGGGCTGTGACCAGGGTGCGTGCGGGGCGTGCACGGTGCTGCTGGACGGGCAGCGGGCCAACGCCTGCCTGACGCTCGCGGTGATGCAGCGCGGGGTGGAGATCACCACGGTGGAGGGTTTGGCGCGGGGTGAGCGGCTGCATCCGGTGCAGCAGGCGTTCCTCGACCACGACGCGTTCCAATGTGGATACTGCACGCCCGGCCAGATCGTCTCCGCGACCGCGGTGATCGCGGAAGGGCACGCGGGATCGCCGGCGGAGATCCGGGAATGGATGAGCGGCAACCTCTGCCGTTGTGCGGCGTATCCGAACATCGTGGCGGCCGTGCGGGACGCGGCGGGCGGGAGCCGGGGATGAGGCCGTTCGCCTACACCCGGGCGCACTCCGTCGCGATGGCCGTCGAGACGGTGGCCGCCGATCCGGCGGCACGGTTTCTCGCCGGTGGCACCGAGCTGCTCAACCTCGTGCGAGAGGGCCAGGAGGCGCCGAACCGGCTGGTGGACATCGGTGCGCTGCCGTTGACCGAGGTGCGGGCGGACGCCCGCCGGGTGCGCATCGGAGCGCTGGCCCCACTGGTGCACGAGCACCCGGAGATCCGGCGGCGGTTTCCGGTGCTGGCCGAGGCGGGCGGGTCGGCGGCCTCGCCGCAGGTGCGGAACATGGCCACGCCGGGCGGGAATCTGCTGCAGCGCACGCGATGCGCCTACTACCGGGAGGTCCGGTTCCCCTGCAACCGGCGGGTACCGGGTTCCGGCTGCGCCGCGCTAAGCGGCGTGCACCGGAACAACGCGATCCTCGGGGGCAGCGAGCACTGCATCGCGGTGCACCCCTCGGACCTCGCGGTCGCGCTGACCGCCCTCGACGCGGTCGTCCGCACCCGGGGCCCGGCGGGTGAACGGGCGATTCCGATCGAGGAGCTGTACCTCCTGCCCGGAGACCAGCCGCACCGGGAGACCGCACTGGCACATGGGGAGCTGATCACCGCGATCGATGTTCCGGCAACCGCTTTCGCGGCGCGCTCGCACTACCTCAAGGTGCGGGATCGGGCTTCGTTCGCCTTCGCGCTCGTCTCGGTGGCCGTGGCGCTCGAGCTGCGGGACGGCGTCGTCCACGACGTGCGGATCGCGCTGGGCGGGGTGGCGCCGCGGCCGTGGCGCGCCCGCGCCGCCGAGCACGCGTTGCGCGGCCGCCGGTTCGACGACACCGCCCGGGCGGCCGCCGGCCGGGCGGCGACCGAGGGCGCGACACCCCGGGAGCACAACGGGTTCAAGGTGCCGCTGACCGAGCGCGCGGTACTCCGCGCACTGTCCGAAGTGGATGGTGGACGATGAGTGTCGGCCAGCCGATCGCCCGGGTGGAAGGGCGCGCGAAGGTCACCGGCGCCGCCCGCTACACCGCCGACCTAGCCCAGCAGGGCCTCGTCCACGCGGTCGCCGTGGGCGCCGCCATCGCCCGCGGGCGGGTGAGGTCGATCGACTCCTCCGCCGCCGAATCGGCCGAGGGGGTGCTCGCCGTCCTCACCCACCGCAACGCACCGCGGACCCATCCCGTGCCGGGCCGGGAGGTCTCCGGACCGGCCGGGGACACGATCGGGATCCTGCAGGACGAGCGGATCCACTACGCCGAACAACCGGTGGCCGTGGTCGTCGCCGACACGGCCGAACGCGCCAGGCATGCGGCCACCCTGCTGCGCGTCTCCTACGCGGCCGAGCAGCCGGTGGCGACCCTGTACGACCGGATCGGCGACGCCTTCGCCTCCCGGTACGCGCCGCCGCTGTCGATCGGCGACGTCGAAACCGGGCTCGCCGAGGCGGATATCCAGGTCGACCGCACCTACCACCTGCAAGCCCAGCACCAGCATCCGATGGAACTGATCGCGACGACCGCGCACTGGGCCCCCGGCGAGGTGACCGTGCACGCCAGCACGCAAAGTGTCGGCGTCCTGCGCAACGGGGTGGCACTGGCATTCGGGCTGCGCCCCGAGCAGGTGCGGGTGGTCTGCGCCTTCCTCGGCGGCGGGTTCGGCGGAAAAGCGAGCCTGTGGTGGCCCACGATCACCGCGGTGATGGCCGCCCAGGTCACCGGCCGCACCACCCGGCTGGTGGTCACCCGCGCGCAGATGATCGCCGCCAGCGGCCACCGGGCCCGCAGCAGGCAGCACATCCGGCTGGGCGCCCGCCACGACGGCACGCTCACCGCGATCGACTACGGCACCATCACCGAAACCTCCGCCTGGTACGACACCCCACCGCCGTCGATCACCTCGGCCACCACCATCCCCTACCGCAGCCCGAACATCCGCGTGGTGCCGCGGTTCGTCCAGGTCAACACCCAGTCCCCCACCCCGATGCGTTCCCCGCACGAGGGGCAGGGGCTGATCGCCCTCGAAGCGGCGATGGACGAACTCGCCGAAGAACTCGGCCTCGACCCGCTCGAGATCCGCCGGCGCAACTTCGCCGACCGCGAACCGGCGACCGGCAAACCCTGGTCCAGCAACGGCCTGCTGGCCTGCTACGACCTCGGAGCCCGCAGATTCGGCTGGGCACAACGCGACCCGCGGCCACGCAGCATGCGCGACGGCAGGTACCTGGTGGGCTGGGGCATGTCGACCGCACTGCGGTTCGCCGCCAGCCGCGCCGCCGCCGCGCGCGCCGTCCTGCACGCCGACGGCACCGCACTCGTGCAGATGGGCACCCAGGACATCGGCACCGGCACCGCCACCATCCTCTGCCAGGTCGCCGCCGACGCACTCGGCCTGCCGATCGACCGCATCCGCCCGGAAATCGGCGACACCGACCTACCCCCGGCACCGCCGTCGATCGGCTCGCTGACCGCCCAAACCGTGTCGGCCACGGTCACCCTCGCCGGGAACGCGTTGCGGGACAAGGTGATTCACCTCGCGATCAACGACCCGCGCTCCCCGCTGTCCGGCGCGGACCCGCACACGGTCACCGTCGACCACGGCTATCTGCACCTGCGAGACAACCCCCAGCGGGGCGAAACCTACTCGCGGCTACTGCGCCGCAACCAACTCCAATCCGTGGACGCACTCGGCGAACACACCCCACCGGGCCTCGACCCCTACGCCCACTACGCCTTCGGCGCCGACTTCGCCGAAGTCCGCGTGGACCCCGACCTCGGCACCGTCCGGGTCACCCGCTACGTCAAGGTCATCGAAGCCGGGCGGATCATCAACCCCCGCACCGCACGCAGCCAGATCATCGGCGGCGTCACCTTCGGCATCGGCCAAGCGCTCACCGAGGTCAGCGAAATCGACCGCACCCACGCCCGGATCACCAATGCCGGACTCTGGGGCTACCACGTCCCGGTCAACGCCGACGTCCCCGACATCGACGCCTGCTTCGTCGAAGTCGACGACCCGCACCTCCCCCAAGGCGTCAAAGGCCTCGGCGAACTCTGCACCATCGGCGCCGCACCGGCCATCGTCAACGCCGTCTCCCACGCCACCGGCCACCGCATCCGCGAACTCCCCATCACCCCGGACAAACTCCTCACCAAAACCACCTAGCCCGGAAACCAGCGCAGCGTCACGAAGACAGACCGTCAGCGCTGCCGGGGCAGCCCTGCTCGCGAATCGACGAGGAAGGGTGTATCCGCCACGACCAAAAGGAATCCGATGCGTTTCTCCCTGACCGCGCTCGCGGGTTGCGTGGCACTCGTCGCCGCGTTGAACAGCACCCCGGCGGAACCGAAGACCGGCGCCCCGGTCCCGCTCCGCGAACGAACCCCGTGCGCCCATCCGGACGCGTTCGCGATGGGCCAGAGCGGCCCGTGGGCGCCCGGCATCTACGTGATCGGCGACAGTATTTCCCTGCTGGTGCCCTACGGGCCGACCAACACCGCGGCGGGGCTGCACACCTGGGAGCGGGTCGGGATCGGGTGGAACGTCATGTGCCACAGCGTGCCCGGCGGGGACACCAACGACCCGGCACCCGGTCACGACATCGGTGACGACGGTGACGCGGACTCGTTCGGCGACGCCGGCCGCTCCCCGGCCCAGGCCGTCTGGATCGAACTCGGCAGCAACGACATCGCGTGCATCATGCCGGGTTGCCCGGGCACCCCGCCGGACCCGGTGCTCGTCGAGTTCCAGCGGATCTTCACCGAGGTCGACGCCGAGGCGCAACGCCTTGCCGACCGGGGAAAGTGCGTGGTGTGGGCGGGAGCCCGGGAGATCGACCGCAGGGGAACCCCGCCCGAGGTGGCCAGGGCGTTCAACCAGCACCTCCGGGACCTGCAGAACCGGTGGCCTGGCCGGTTCTTCTACGTCGACTATCACGCGTACAGCTACCAGAACGAGGCGCTACGCCGGTCACTCGACGATCCGATTCCCGGGCAGAACCCGCCGGACGGTCTGCACCCGAGGACCGCCGAGGGCCGGCAGGCGATCGCCAGCCTCGAGCTGTGGACCAGCCGCGCCCACTGCGGCATCTGACCCGGGAAGGGACGACCCCGTGGAGCACACCGATCTCGGCCTGGTGCTCGGCCGGCTCGCCGGCAGTACCAGCAGCACCAGGAAAACCGGTGCCACCCGGCGCAGGCTGGCCAACGACCCCCTCACCAGGGAATACCTGGACGCCGGATGCAGGATCATCGCGGCCCGGTTCGCCGACCGCCAGCACGACGCGGCAGGAAGTGTCCCGTTTTTCAGCTGGATCACGCAGGACAGCGCGATCCGGGAAGTGGCCAGCGGCCCGGCCGGGCTCCGTGGATCGCTCGGCACCTTCCGCGATCGCTGGCCGTTCCGGTCGCACTACCTCGAGGACCTCATCGCGTATTCCCTGTGGAAGCGGCGACTCGCGGTGGCCGGGGTGCACACCGGACGGGACGGCCGTGCCGTGCTCCTGCGGGAACTGGCCGACCGCGAACTTCAGGTGCTGCTCGCCGATTCGGCCCACCGGGTGTCGATGATCACCGCGCTGACCGGGGAACAGGCCGCCGACGATCTCTACCGGGAACGCCGCGCGGCCTGGTCCTCGACCTATCGAGAGCTGCTCTCCGGAGCCCGGCTGCGGCCCGGCGTCACAATCGACGAGCTGGCCGGTCTGGCGACCGCGCTCGTCGAGGGGTTCGCACTGCTGACCTTCGCCGGGCAACGCGCAGGGACCGGGAATCACCGGTCCCTGCTCGGCATGGCCATCGTCGCGCTCACCGCCGGATGCCTCGATCACGGCGACGGCCGCCCCCTCGACGACTCACTGGCCTAGGGACGGAAGCCGCAACCGTAATAGGACCCGTCCGTTCCCCATCGGGACCACAACATGGCCCTGCTCGTAGCCGGACCGAAGATCCCATCCTCGCGGAGACCGAAGAACCGTTGCACAGTCCGGACCGCGGTAGTCGTGTCGCCGTCGAACACCCGATCCACATTCACCCTTTGTTGATTGTGGCAATACCGCAGCGAATGTTCGAGGTAGTAGACGGCGGTGCCGTCGGCTCGGCTGTCACTGAGCAGGCAGTTGGTGTCGAACGAATCACTTCCATAACTCGGGTAGACGGTGAAAACCCCCCAGTACACGAACTGCAGGGTGTACTCGTTGCAGGTCGGCGTCGCGGCCAAGGTTTCCGATCCGGCATTGGCCGACCCGGCGATCACCGACATCGACAACACCCCGAACAGCGCCAGAATCGTGGTGAATCTTCGAACAATCATCTCGTTTCCTTCCGTGCGACCCATCGGAGTGCCGACAGTAGATCGCGCGGAGCAGCCGATTCCACGCTTACCGATGTCCTCATCGAATGACCACATCGCCGGAGGGACTCGGTGGTTCGTGTTGCGATGCGGGCACCGAGGCTGCGCGGCCATCAGGTCAGGACCGGCGGTCCGGTGGCCGGATTGACCACCCGGGCACCGGGACGCTTTGCACGAATATCCCCGCCATCGTCGACCTACGGGCACTGGCGCCGCCCTCATAGCGGCGCTGCCAGTACGCGTCCAGCCCATCCCCGCGGCGACCGCACACCGGGCGCCTCTTACGGCAAGGTCATTATTTCTTATCGGGCGGCTTGTCGTGGTCGGTGGCCGGGCCGGTCGTGCGGGTGTCCAGGTCCGCGGGGAGCAGTGGTTCGGTGAGCAGGCGACGCACACGTTCGGTTCGTGCGGGGTGGTTGAGCCACGCTTGCAGGAGCCGCCATCCGTGGAAATAGGCCAGGACGTATGTGTTCATGCCGGGCGTTTTCAGGAAGTCGAACGTCCATTGTGTCTCCGCCTCGGTGAGCAATGCCCATCGCAGGAGGTATTCCGCGATCTCCGTGTCGGGGTGGTGGTCGGCGGCGAGGAAGGCCGCATTGCCCCAGGCGCCCCACAGAACGTTCTGGACGTGGTGGATCGTGGCGAAATCACTACCGTCCGGCGGGATGCGGTGCGACGCGAGGACGGTGTCGGTGAGCCACGCCTGTGCCTGGTCTTCGGGGAAGATGATGTCCTGCGCGTGCAGCCCCAGCCCTTCGCTGATCCAGCCTGCTGCAGCGAGGTGGCGAGGGGGTCCTTCTCGCCGCCCTTGTCGTGGAAGGCGGTGAAGCCCCCGTCGGCGCCTTTGTTGGTGAACACCCCGGTGTCGTGCGGGAACTTCCCGGCCAGGATCGAGGATCGGGACGGGCAGCAGCGTGTAGGTCCACAACGCCAGCGCGTAGACCAGGAATCCGAAGGCCAGCACCAGGTGCCCGGCGCCGAGTTCGCCGCGGCGGCGGTAGCTCCACCACAGGTACGGGATCACCAGCAGCACCGCGAGAACCCCGCCACCGGCCAGGGCGAGCACGGCGGGCATGGTCCGGTCGATCACTGTGCTGGTGACCTTTTCGCGCCTGCGCGGATAACGGTGGACCTGCGGTAGGCGATGAGGGCGCAGATCGTGCCGACGGCAAGCAGGGCCGTGGTGAGCAGGCTGCCTTCGAGGCCGAACCCGCCGCCGGTGATCAGGTCGTTGCTGCCGGGTTTGGGCCGGAAGTCGCCGACCGAGGTGGCGATGTGCATATTGGACACCGCCGCGCCGTAAACGTTGCCCTGACTCCAGTTCCACACCGCGTGGAACGCGCACACCTCCCACAGGCCGCCTTCGGCCAGGGACCAGAAAGACAGGAACAGCGCGACCAGGACGAGGTTGGCGACGGCCACCGCGGTGAGGCCACCGTTGGCGGCGTGCAGGGCGGCGAAGAAGACGGTCTGGATGAGCACGGCGGCGACCAGGCCCCATTTGCGCGCCAAAGCCTGGGTGAGGTAGCCGCGGCAGAAGATCTCCTCGGTGCTGCCCTGGATGGCGAATCCGATCAGCAGGAGAAGCGCGGGGACGAGGTTGGCGGCCTTCAGCCCGTCCCGGGCGAACTCGGCCTGCCCGGTCAGCTGGTTGACGGCGACGACGACGCCGGTGAACGCCAGCGCGGTGATGGCGCCCCGCCCGATGCGACGCCCGGCGCCCGATGCGGGGACGAAGCCGAGGCTGCCGAGCGGGCGGCGCTCCTTCCACCGCACCCACGCCGCCAGCAACACCAGCGACCCGGCGAACATCACGCTGAACAGCAGTTGCTCGCGCAGGCCGAGGGTCACGCCCTCGCCGGACCCGGTGCCGAGGAGCGGCAGGAAGACCGCCTGGCCCGCGAGGAACAGCGCGGCGGTCACGATGATCCCGAGCAGTGGCCCGGTGGGGCGCTGAGCCCGCGTCATCCCCTCGCGCAGCGGGTTGCCGGGTGTGGTGGTGTGCTCGGCCATCGCCGATGTCCTTTCACGGTGAAGGTGGGAGCCGGACCGTGCCCGGGGGCGGTGGGCACGGTCCGGCGGGCGGGGATCAGCGCGCGGGGTGCGGCAGCACCGCGTGCACCAGTTGCTCGGCGATCCGGCCGAGGTCCGCGATCAGGTCCTCCACACCCGGCGCCGGGTCGGTGGGGATGGCCGCGGGCGGGTTGGTGGTGGCGCAGTCGGTCCGGCGCGGCGGCAGCTTCCCGTCGACCAGGTAGGCGTTCACCGCGTCGTTGACGCAGGCGTTGGTGTTGACCGGGATGTCCGGGTCGGAGGTGCCCATGGCGTACTGGGCGTGCTGTCCCTCGTCGTGCACCGCGATCAGCGAGCTGCCCAGGGTCTTGGCCATGGCTTCGCCGTTGACCAGCGGGGTCTGGGTGTCACCATCGGAGGCCAGCACCAGGCCCTGGGGGTAGGCCGCCAGGTCGATCTTGGGCAGCGGCTCGTTCTCGTGGCGGTGGAAGGCGCAGTTGTTCGGCGCCATCTGGGACACGGTGCCGCCGAACGGGAGGGTGTCCCGCACGCGCCGCATGTCGCGGTAGTAGTGGCCCAGGTCGGTGGGCCAGTCCCAGTCGCAGAGGACCGTGCGGTAGACGCCGTTCTCCGTCTTGGCCTGCTTCTCGAGCTGGTCCGCCGCCGCGACCGCGCGCCGGTTGCTCTCGACCAGCGCCGGGTCGGCGCCCGGCAGGTCGAGGGCGGCCAGGGTTTTCTGCAGTTGCTTGGCCAGCGGCGCCCAGGTCTGCCGGTAGCGGGTGTACTGGCCGATCGCCGTGTCGAGCTGGGTCTGGTTCTCGATTCCGCCGACCGGTTTGGCGGCCAGCGCGTCGGCCAGTTTGTCGATGTCGGCCCGGACCTTCGCACGCGTGTCGCCCAGGTGGAAGGTGCCGTCGCGGCGCGCGGTCCAGTCCGCCCACTTGTCGAAGTTGGCCTTGATCGTGTCGACCACGTCGTAGGCCTGGTCGTGCCAGGTGGTGCCCGGGTCGAGGGAGGAGTCCAGCACGCTTCGGTCGAGGTGCTCGGGGAAGAGCTGGCCGTAGACCGCGCCCAGCCAGGTGCCGTAGGACACCCCGAGATAGTTGATCTTCTCCTCGCGCAGTGCCTGGCGGACTTGGTCCATGTCGCGGGCGGTGTTCGGGGTGGTCACGTGGCGCCGGAACTCGCCGCCACCGCGCTGGCAGCCCGCCTCCCACTGCCGCTCGTTCTCCGCGATCCGGCGGAAGTCGGCGTCGCTGGGCCGGGTCGATTCCTCGGGTTCGTGGCCGCCCGGCTTCTCGCACTTGAGCGGGGTGGAGCCGCCCAGCCCGCGCACGTCGATCCCGATGATGTCGTAGGCCCCGGCGATCGGCTGATCGGCGTAGGCGGTGGGCAGGTCGCGGCCCGCTCCGCCGGAGCCGCCGGGGTTGGTGAGCAGCACCCCCCTGCGGTGCCGCGGATCCTTGGCCTTCAACCGGCTGATCGCGAGCTTGATCCGCGTGCCGTCCGGATGGTCGTAGTCCATCGGCACCTCGAGCGTGGCGCACTCCAGACCCTGCAACTCCTCCCCTTCGCACGGCGCCCACGACAATCCCTGCGCACCGGTCGCGGACCCCGAGAGCACCACCGCGACCGTGGCGCCCACCGCGACCACGCTCACCCCTGCGATGAGCTTCTTCTGATGAACCATCTCTTACCTTTCAAATGTGTTGAACTGCTGCTACTTGCCGCTGAGCACGCCGACGGCGATGCCGACGATGGCGGTGTTGTAGAGGAACGAGAGAACGCTGTGCGCGAGCACCCGAAGCCGTATCGCCGAGCCTTGAGTCTCCACATCGGACACCGCGAACGAAGTGCCGAGCGTGAAGGAGAAGTACGCGAAGTCCACCAAGGTGGGCCGGTCGGTGCCGGGGAAAACCATGACCTGCTCGGGCAGGGCCGCGTAGAAATCCCGCGCGTAGCGCTCGGCGTATCCGAAATGCAGAATGCCCCACGCCAGCACCACCGCGGGGACGCCGAAGAGCTTGCCCACGATCGCCTCGAACTCGTCGTCGCTGCCCAGCACGATCATCAGGCCCGCGGAGATACCGGCAAGACTGGTGAACAGCGTGAACACCAGGCCGCTCCGCCGCCCGAGCGTGTTCCGTAGCCACGCGGCGTCCCGTTGCCCCGCGGAGCGCTTCAGGCGTGCCAGCCGCACGGCCAGGTACACGAGCGCGAGCAGGTCCCACAGGACCACGTAGGCGACGTCAACGTAGACGAACACGGCGATCCCCGGCAGGACCAGCGCCGCCTCGACGATGCGGGAGGCGATCAGCGAAATGAGACCGAACACGATCACTTCCTTGGCGAGACCGGCGAGGGAGTACGCGTACCGCCGGCGGGCACGGAGATGGCGGGTTTCCGCGCAGCCGTGCCTGCTCCCGGCGGATCACCGGGTGCCGTACGAAGATCTCCGTGGTCAGCACACCCAGCGCCAGCTTCACCCACAGCGGACGCCACGCGCTTCGGCCCGCGGCGGGTGCGTGTCCCGGCGCCGCCGCAACGCACGGCGACGCGGGAAACGAAACCGCCGAGGAGCCCTTCGGCGGAATCACCACGCTGACCGCCACCGCGGCCGCCCCGAACGCTCCCGCGGCAAAAACTCTGAAACGCATGTCACGCCTTCACCAGTTCATTTCCCAGAACCGTTGCCGACCTTCCGAACGCGGCGTCGGCAAGGGCGACGGTAACGATCGAGGAGCCCGGCGCGAAGGGGCGAAAGAAACCGCGCCGTGCCTGATTTCGTGGGCGAGAAGTGTTGACTTTCGAAAGCGTCCGGCGGGCGGTCAGGCGCGGTTGCCGGGCCGCTGGGCCGGTCCCGCGTCGCGCACGAGCAGCGCGGCCTGGACCCGGTTCGCGCAGCCGAGTTTGCCCAGCAGGCGGCTGACGTAGGTCTTGATGCTCGCCTCGCGCATCCGCAGCCGGGCCCCGATGTCCGCGTTGGACAGTCCCTCACCCAGCAACCACAGCACATCCTGCTCACGGGGAGTGAGCCTGGCGATCAGCTGCTTGGCCTTCTCTCGCCGGGCCCGATCCGTCGTGGTGATCATTCCCACCACCCGGCCGGTGACCGACGGTGACAAATAGGTATCGCCATTGTGGACGGTACGGATGCCCCGCAGCAGTTCCTCGGCGGCCGACCGCTTGAGCAGGAACCCGGAAGCGCCCGCCTCCAGCGCGGTGGCGATGTTGTAGTCCTCGTCGAACGTGGTCAGCACGATCACCCGGGCCCCCGGCGCGACCTCCCGCAACCGGGGGATCGCCGCGAGCCCGCCCATGCCCGGCATGCGCAGGTCCAGCAGCACGACATCCGGCCGCTCCCGCACCGCGAGGTCGATCGCCTCGGCACCGCTCCCGGCTTCCGCGACGACGGTGATGTCCTCGGCCGCGGACAGGATGGTGGAGATCCCCGCCCGCAGCAGGGGCTCGTCGTCGGCGATGAGTATCCGGATCACGGTGCCCTCATGAGGTCGTCGGCGGGCATTCCCGCTGGCCATGACGAGAAGTGAGTCTAGCGGGCCGACCGGCGAGCGCGATGCCGACGCACGAAAAGAACCCGGAAACCGCGCCACACCACGTCATTCATCGAAAGTCACCCGCCGCCATCAACGAAAGTCAACACTGCCCCGTTATCTTTCTCCGACTCGACGCGCACCGGAGTGCGGGTAACTCGCGAACGAATTGTCACGGCCGTTATACATTCGGACGAGGAATCGTCCGCGAATTCGCGGACCGCTAGGGTGTTCACCCGCGGCGGTGACCGCATCCTTTTTTTCCCACTCCTGAACAGATCGTGGAGGTTCCCGATGAACAGTCGCCGTTCTCGGCGCGTGCCCGCATCCGCGAAAAAGATTCTGATCGCGGTCGTGATCGTGCTGCTGACCGTGGGAAGCGTGGCCACGTACTTCGCGGAGCGCCGTCAAGGACAGAGCGCCACGGTCGCCGGGGACACCCGCTCGCCGAACCGAGTGGACCTGACCCTGCTGGCGCAGAAGCTCGACCCGGCGACCATGCAACTGTCCACTCAGCTCGAGCTCGAGCCGCAAGGAACGTTCTCCGACAGCGGGGTCCCCTCCACGGACCTCACCGTCTACACCACCGGCACCAAAGGCGACGCCCCGGTGTTCAAAGCGGGACAGATGCCCGGTCAGGTCGACCTCAAACTGCCGCTGTGGGACGGCACGCTGGCCGACTACCCGTTCGACAGCTACCGCACCGGCGTCGCGCTCTACGTCGCCACCGCGGACGGCATCCCCGTCCCGGCGAGCGTCACCTTCGTGAACGCCGACTCGTTCTTCCGGTTCACCAACGAAGAGACCACCGCTGACGAGGGCGGGGCGTCACTGTTCGTGCACGCCTCGCGGTCGACCGGGACGCTGGCCTTCGCGCTGTTCGCCATGCTGCTGATGTGGCTGATGAGCCTGATGGCCGTGCTCGCCGCCTGGTTCGTCATCTCCGGCCGCAAGGGCCTGCTGTGGCCCTCGATGAGCTTCATGGGCGTGGTCCTGTTCGCGCTGATCCCGCTGCGCAACACGATGCCCGGCCAGCCGCCGATCGGGTCGCTGCTGGACTTCGGCGCGTTCTTCCTCGCCGAAGCGCTGATCGCGCTCTCGCTGATCACCACCGTGATCGTCGGATACCGGGTGGAACGCAGCGAAGACGGACCGTCCGCCGAGCCACCCACCGCGACCACCAGCGAGCCCGAGCAGCCACCGCACGATCCGCCCACCGAGATCATCAAGCCCGCGACCATCACCCCGGGCGCGCCAGGTGAGCCCCCAACCGAATTCGGCCGAGGCGATTAGGGTGACGCGGGTGGTTCGACTCCTCACCGCCCTGTGGCGGCGGCCGGTCGAGTTCGTCCGGGACACCGTCGACCGGGCACGCACGGCCTCCCTCCGCGGCATCCGGGCCGAGGTCGTGCTGATCGTGGTCTGCGTCGCGATCGACGCGGCCGGTGCCGGACTGGTCGACGAACGCCCCGGCTGGCAGATCATCGGGCTCGCGGTCCTGTACATCGTGCTGTTGCTGCTGCGGCGGGCGCTCCCCGCCGTCGCGCTGGTCCTCGGCGTGCCTCTGCTGTACACATGGGACCTCAGCCTGGCCACCGGGCTCGTCCTGGTCTACTGGGCCGGCTACCGCATCATCCCCTGGCAACGAGCAGCTGCCGCGATCCTCCTCGCGATGGGTCTGATCGTCGTGCTCGCCATCGAGGACCAAGCGCCGTTCCTCGACGAGACCGCCGGGCTGGACCTGCTGTTGCTGGTCGCCCTGGGCGTGGTGCTGCCCTTCCTGATCGGACTGTACGCCGCCCAACGCCGCCAGCTCGCCCAAGCGCTGGCCTGGCAGGACCGGCAGATCCGGCGCGAACGCTCGCTGCTGGCAACCCAGGCCCGGCTGCGGGAGCGCAACCGCATCGCCCAGGACATGCACGACGGGCTCGGCCACCGGCTGAGCCTGATCTCCCTGCTCACCGGCGTCGTCGAGCAGCACCGGAACCTGCCCGCCGAACTCCGCGGCACCGTCGGCACGCTGCACACCACCGCGCACAACGCCATCGACGAACTCCGCGACACCGTCGGCGCACTGGCCCCCGACAACGACCCCGCCGACCGGCCCGGCGCCCACACGGCCGAGGGGATCCCCGCCCTCGTGGACGCGGCCCGCGCCGCCGGTACCGACGTCGGCTACCACCACCTCGACCCACCGCCGGAACTGACCGCGGCGGCCAGCCATGCCGCCTACCGGGTCGTCCAAGAAGGACTGACCAACGCACACAAACACGCCGCCGGAGCGAGCATCACCGTGTCGGTGACCTACGAACCCGACGCGATGCTGGTCGAGGTCCGCAACGGCCCACCAGCATCCCCCACCGGGCAGACCACGCCGGGCACCAAGCTCGGCCTCATCGGGCTCGCCGAGCGAGTCCGGCTCACCGGCGGGATGCTGCACTCCGGCGGCACCCCGGACGGCGGCTTCCGGATCGCCGCGATGCTCCCGTACGACCCGAACCAGTCATCGTCCACAGCGGACGAACCGGACGCCGGCCAGGACGCCCCGGAAACCACGCGCCGCCCCCGCGTCCACGCCGGCACGGGATTCCTGATCGCCGCGGCCGCGTGCTTCCTCGGCGTGCTGGCCCTGTTCGGCTGGCTGGCGGCCAACGAGGACTTCAACGCCCTACCGAGGTCCGTCTACGACTCCGTGTCCGTCGGCGACAGCGAAGCCACGGTCACCGAGGTCCTGCCCGAACCCACCGAACCCATGATCACCGACCTCCGCATCGGAGCCCCACCCGAACCCCCGAACTCGACCTGCCGCTACTACCTCTCCGACGAGGAGAGACGCACCACCATGGAAGTCTTCGTATTCCGCTTCTGCTTCGCCGACAACACCCTCATCGAAAAGCAGACCTATACCCAACCGTAACGCCGACGGTTTCCGGGTATTCGAGCGTCGTGTGCGAGCCGTGGAAGATGCCGGTGTGGTAGGCGATGGCGACCGCATGGGCTCTGTTGCGCGCGCCGAGCTTGCGCAGGATGGTCCGGACGTGCGAGCGGACGGTCTCCACGGATCGGTACTGGTTCTTCGCGATCTCGGCATTCTTCTGCCCGCGGGCGATGGCTTCGAGAATGTCGAGTTCGATCGCGGTGAGTGGGTGGCGATCTCCGGACCGTCCCCGGATGGGGCGGAAACGGTCACCGCTCCCGCCCCACGCCGTCATACCGCGGCAACCTGGCGCGGTGCGGCGGCAGCCGGGCCCTGGTACTGGGCGCCCCCGAAGCCGAGGATCGGGTAGCCGATGAAGCCGAACAGGAACAGTCCGAAGAAACCGAACGACGCCCCCTTGCCGTAGGACTTGGCGACGTTGACGGAGACGATGATGCCGACGACGATGTTCACCAGCGGAATGAGGAAGAGGATGATCCACCAGCCCGAGCGGCCCGCGATTTTGAGCAGGACGTAGAGGTCGTAGATCGGGATGATGGCGGCCCAGCCGGGACGGCCAGCCTTGCCGAACATCTTCCACATCCCGGCGATGGCCGGCACGGCCAGCGCGAGGCTGATCAGGGCGGTTGTGGTGTCGATGTCCACGGGTTCTCCTTTGTTATTCGGTCATTCGGCGCACGGCTGTCGACTGCGTGGAAGGTAGCGACCTACCGGTCATGTGGTGAAGGAGCGAAAGAAACCGGGCGAAGTCAGATTTGGTGAATGCCGGATGTCAACCTTCGAAAGCATTCCCAAGGAATCCACTAGCCGGAAAAATGTCGCCGCACGCTAGGTCGAAGGTTCTCCGACATCGCCGAGTGCATAGGGCAGGATGGCCGCGACCCGGAACCCGCCGTCGGGCGTGGGTTCCGCGTGCAGGATCCCCCCGGCGAGCCGGACGCGTTCGTTCAGCCCGATCAGGCCCAGCCTGGTGCCGGGCGGCGCCGGCCGGGCGTCCGGTGCGGGCGGGTCGTTGCGGACCTCCACCAGCAGGGCGTCGGGCTCGTAGTTGACCGAGACGGCGATGGGCGCTCCGGTGGCGTGCTTGTGCGCGTTGGTCAGTCCTTCCTGGACCAACCGATATGCGGCGCGGCTGACCGCCGCGGGCAGTTCCCGCGGCACGCCGTTGCGGCGGAAGTCCACTCGCGACCCGGCCACCCGCGACCCCTCGACCAGTTGGGGCAGGGCGTCGACGGTGTGCGGGCCCAGTTCGTCGTTCCCCGCGGCCTCGGGCGCGAGCGCGCCGACCATCGCGGCCAAGTCCACCACCGCGGCGAGCGCGGTCCGGTGCAGGCTGTGCACCATGGTCCGCGCACTCGCCGGCAGATCCGCCTCGACCTGCAAGGCGCCGGTCAGTACCGAAAGCAGGCTCAGCTGATGCCCCAGCCCGTCGTGCATGTCCCGCGCGATCCGGCCCCGCTCACGCAACCGGGCCTGCCGAACCATCAGGGACCGCTCGCGCCGCAGTTGCGCCTCGACCCGCGCCGAGGCCGTCGCCAGCCTCCGCCGCTGCTCGGCATACCGGCCACTCACCAGCGGCAGCAGGACCACCACGGCGAACCCGGCCAACTCCCCCGCCGCACGGTCCGGCGCGGTCAGCACAAGGGAAGGCGGCAGGGACACCACCCACAGCAGCGCGCACACGACGACGGCGGCCACGATCCGCCATCGGCCCCCCGGGTGGCGTCCGGCCGACCAGGCGCACACCGCCGCGGCCACGGCGCCTAACTGCGGCGGGCAAAGTATAAGAAGGAACACCGCCGCGCACAGTGCCGCCCGCGGAACGCTCGACCGCAGCACCACCAGCGCCGCGATCACCACGATCGGAACGGCATCGGGCAGATCGGGGCGACCGCCGGTCCGCACCAGCCCCACCGCCACCTCACCCGCGATCACCGCGACGACCAGAGACGCCTGACGCGCCACCACCCCCGGCGTCAGCCCGCGCAGGTCGTCGGCCACCGCGCGCAGGAACTCCGCGGCACTTCGTTGCGCGGTCGCCACCAGTCCGCGCACGAACTCCGGAAACCTACGCACGAAAAGACCCTAGAAAGCGCGTTCCCGATCTGTCGTCAGCCGGAAGTCACTCAAACTCGTCGGCAAAAGTTGACAAAGCCCGTCATCTTTCTTCAACAAGGGACGGAAGCGCGACGCGAACGCCGACGGTGACGGAACGAGCGGGCCACCTCCCGCATGACCCGGGCGGCCAGGTAGCCGAGTTCACCGGCCGGTACGGGACCGGCAGAGGAAGGGGGTGGAGGGTAGGTGTCTGGAACCGGAGGGCGTGCCTT
>NZ_VTHK01000008.1 GCF_009765355.1 Amycolatopsis anabasis
CGTCAACCCCACTGACCAGCACCAACAGGATGAAAACTCCCCAATGTGGCTTTCGGGGCGTTGAGCGCCCCGAAAGCCACATTGGGAACCTTCAACGCCCCCAATGCCACATTGGGGGCGTTGAGCTATTCAGAGCACGGCGTCGGGGAGGGTGGTCGCGGGGCGGTGGCGGGCGAGGCGGGTGCTCAGCCAGCGGGTGGCCGGGGGTGCGGCCCACCAGAGGAGGCCCACGGCGACCAGGGTGATCGGGATCGTCCAGTAGGCGACCGGGGGCGCCGATTCGGTGTGCGCGTCGCCGAGGATCCAGGGGCGGAACTGCGCCTGGAGCAGGAGTGTCCCGTAGCCGGACGCGGTGACCAGGAGGGCTCCGGTGGCCGCGGTCAGGGCGCGGTGGTCGCGGCCGATCCGGAACGCGAGGTCGACCGCGACCCCGACGGCGAGCAGGTAGCACGGGACCGTCGACACCGGGAAGCCGGAGCCCAGCAGCAGCGGCCAGATCAGCAGGCGGTAGCCGACGTACAGCCCCGCCACGGTCGTCGCGGCCCAGGACCGGCCGATCGTGTGGCGGGCGAGCGCGAGGATCAGCGCGGACACGCCGATGCCCCACAGCGGGTAGACCCAGTCCGCGATCGGCATGGTGAAGTGCAGCACCGCGTCCCGGTCGACCGGGTGGCCGATCTGCTGCGCGGCGAACTCCAGCAACGACGGCTCGGCCTCGGGGACGCCGCGTTCCCAGGCGCGCAGGCCGAGGATGCCGTACTCCTGCTGGCCGTTCGGGAAGAACGTGTTCTCCAGGAAGAACGTCCACAGGGCGACCAGGACCACCGTGCGGGTGCGGCCGGGGGTGGAAAGTTTCAGCCAGCCGTCCAGGACTCCGGCCAGCATGATCCCGGTGCCCAGGTAGAGCAGCAGGTGGGACGGGCTCCACGCGGTCAGGTCGAGCCCGTTGATCCGGTGGTTCAGCACGTCCAGCGGCCCGGCGACGAGGAAGGTCGCCATCCCGGCCTGCATCAGCCGCAGCGAGCGCTTGTCGCAGCCCAGGCCGGTGTAGGTGTGGATCATCACCAGCACCACGACGATCCCGGTGCCCACGGTGTTGATCAGATGCGGCGGGGCCAGGTCGTCGCGGATGAACCGGAAGTGCCACGACATGTCCCAGGACGAGCCGAGCACCTTGAACGCGAACGCGACGACCCACATGGTGTAGGCGAAGTTGAGCGCCCAGGGCGCGGTCGGCTGCCCCGGCGCGCCGCGCTTCCAGTAGCGGCGGAAGAACAGCTTGGTCTTCGCGATCGGGCCGCGCGGGATCACGTCCGGATCAGCGGCGCGGGAAGAGTCGGCCGTCCTCGTCATAACGGCCATCATCTCTCGCGGAGCTACCGCTGGGTAGGGCGGCCGCCGGAAACCAGGGTTCACCCGGAGGGGTGGTGAGTTTGCGTCCCGGGCGAACGGGGAGGCAGGGTGTTCGGCCATGATGTCGAAACGTGTCGTGGCCGCGGTGCTGATCGCGGCACTCGTGCTCACCGGCGGCGGGGTGCTGGGGAGTCTCTTCTTCTAGCGCTGTGGAGCAGAATGGCGGCATGACGCACGCCAATCTGCTCGGCCCCGAGCCGACTCTGCTGCCCGAGCGAGCCGAAGCGCAGGCCGCGCTGGACTCCGGTACCGACCCCGCCGAGGTGGCCGCCGAGCACCCCGACTTCAGCGAGGCGTGGGCCGCCCTCGCCGAGCGCGCGCTGGCCGACGAGCAAATCGTCGCGGCCTACGCCTACGCCCGCACCGGCTACCACCGCGGGCTGGACCAGCTCCGGCGCGCGGGGTGGAAGGGATTCGGCCCGGTGCCGTGGAACCACCGCCCGAACCAGGGGTTCCTGCGGGCCTTGGCCGTCCTGGGCAAGGCGGCCCAGCGCATCGGCGAGACCGAGGAGTACGAACGCTGCAGCAAGTTCATCGCCGATTCGGACCCCGCGGCGGCCGAGGCCACCGGGCTGAAGTGACGCCGGGACCGGGCGTGCTCCGCGTCGGCGTACGCCCGGTCCAGGATGTCGATCCGCAGCACTAGAACTTGCCGCAGTTGTCCGGCGCGGGCTTGCCCGCGAACCGGTCGTTCAGCCAGCCGAACGCCTCCGGGAAGGCCGCGATCGCGCCGCCGACGTGGGTCGGCACGATCGAGGTGCTGAACTGCACGGTCGTCCCCCGCGCGCACCAGGACTCGGCCATGGTCTTGCCCTGCTCGTAGGGGACGATGTCGTCCAGGGCGCTGTGCACGACCAGCGTCGGCGCGGTCGGCTTGCGCGCACCGATCAGCTGCTCGGCGACCCGCGATTTGTACGGCTCCTCGCCGAGGTAGGCGGCGAGCGGGCGGCCGTCCCTGGTCAGCGTGCTGCTCCGGGTGAACGCGTGCGCCGCGATCGCCTGGACCGTGCACTCGTTCTTGACCTGCTCGAACAGCTGCTTGCCCTTGTCGTTGAGCACGTCCGGGATGTTCAGCTCCGGGTAGGCGTAGTCCATGCTGGCCAGCGCGAAACCGAGGAAACCGACCGCGTAGTGCCCGTCCAGGTTCTTCGCCACCGCGGCCAGATCGGCCGGGACCGCGCCCGCGTAGGCGCCCTTGACCTTCAGCTCGGGCGCGTAGCTCGGGTGCAGTTCCGCCGCGGCCGCGGACGCGCCGCCGCCCTGGGAGTACCCGGCGATGCCGACCGGTCCCGCGTCCGGCAGCTTCGCCTCGGGCAGCCGCTGCGCCGCGCGGATCGAGTCCAGCACCGCGTGCCCCTCGGCGGCGCGGTTGACGTAGGTGTGCGTGCCCGGCGTGCCTAGGCCCTCGTAGTCGGTCACCACCACGGCGTATCCGCGCAGCAGCAGGCCGGAGATGAACGGCCCCTCGTACTCCAGGCCCGCGGCCATCGCCTTGGACGGCGCGCAGTCGTCGCCGACGCCCTGGGTCCCCGGCGCGTAGCCGATGATGGGTCGTTCACCCGGGCCGTCCCACTTCGCGGTCGGGGTGAGCACGGTGCCGGTGACCGCGATCGGGCGGTCGTGGGTGTCCGTGCTGCGGTACATGATGCGCCGCACGCTCGCCGGCGCGCGGATCAGCTTCACCGGGTCGACGAAGAAATCGGCAGGTTCGTGTTTGATGATGTCGCCATTGCTTCCCGCGGGAAGTGGCGAGGGAGGATCGTAGAACGAGGGAGCGGCGGCGGCCTGGGATGAACCGAAGGTCAGCAGCGCGAGTGCGGCGGCTGAAGAGAGGGCGGCGGCCAGCCCGCGGCGAACGAACATACGCATGCAAGCTCTCCGATGAGCAGGGGTTTTCCGACAGCATTGTCGGAAAAAGAATCACGTGAGGTGAACGACATGTCAAGCCCGACCCGGCGCGGGCCCGGCCGGCCGCGGAAGCTGCCGGCGGACGAACAGCGCGCGCTGGTGCTGGCGGCGGCCCGCGGAGCATTCGCGGCGCACGGCGCGCAGGCCGCCACCATCGAGCAGATCGCCCGGGACGCGGGGGTTTCCCGGCAGGCGGTCTACGAGCAGTTCGGTGACAAGAACACGCTGTTCAACGAGGTCGTGGCCGATCTCGAGGAGCGGGCCTTCGCGGCGATCGGCTCGGTCGCGGCCGGGGACGCCGAACTCGAACTGCGGGCGTGGGCGCGGAAGAACTACGCCGCGATGTTCACCTTCGTCGCGGAGCACCCGGACGCGCTGTCGGTGCTCGGGGAGGCCGAGCGGCTCGGCGATCCGGCGATGACCCGGCTGCGGGCCCGGCTCGCCCGGGTCTACACCGAGGCCAGCAGGCGGCGCTGGGCGGAATTCGGCGTGGAACCGGGGCGAGCCGACACCGCGCTGGTCACCATGTACTTCGCGATGACCGAGGCGCTGGTGAACCTGACCTGGGACGGGGACCCGCCGGACCGGGAGGCGCTGATCGATCTGCTCACCGAGTTCACCATCGGCGGCGTGGTCCGGCTGTACGAGCAGGCTTCGGACGTGATCGCCCGGATGCGTTAGTCCTTTGTGGACTCTCAGAGGGGTTTCTCGAACGGCAGGTGGCCGATGGTCAGCGGATCGGCGTCGACGTCGAACAGCGGTGTGTACCCGGCGGCCAGGTACAGGCCCTTCGCCTCCGGTTGCCGGGGGCCGGTGGTGAGGAAGAGGCGGCGGTAGCCCCGCCGCTTCGCCTCGGCCTCCAGTTCGGCGAGCACCCGGCGGGCCAGGCCCCGGCGCCGGTGCGCCGAATGCGTCCAGACCCGCTTGACCTCGGCGGTTTCCGGGTCGTAGCGGCGGAACGCCCCGCCCGCGACGCTTTCGCCGTCCTCCCGGAGGAGCAGGAAGGCGCCGTCCGGGGGCGCGAACTCCGCCGCCGGGTACTTGCTCATCTCCACCGCGGCGCTCGGGCCGTAGCGGGCGTGGTACTCCACGTTCAGCTCGGCGAGCATCGGCTCGGCTTCCGGATCGGTGACGGCGTACTGCCGTATCTCGTACGTCACCCGTCCACTGCTACCGAATCACCGGCCGGTGCGGCGACCGCCCGGGCCGCCCGGTCCCGCTTCGCGACCTCTTCCCGCACGATCGGGATCACGTACCGGCCGAAGTCGATCGTGTCGCCGAGCAGGTCGTAGCCGCGCGCGGACAGGATGTCGACGCCCAGGTCGTAGTAGTCGAGCAACGCGGCCGCGACCGTTTCCGGCGTGCCCACCAGAGCGTTCGAGTTCCCGGCGCCACCGGTCGCCGCCGCGGTCGGCGTCCACAGCGCACGGTCGTAGCGCTCCCCGGCGGCGGCCACCGAGAGCAGCCGCTGCGAACCGGTGTTCTCCGGATTGGTCAGCGAGTGCCGCCGGGTCAGCTGCTGACCGCCCGCGGTGCGCGCCTTGATCGCGTCCACCGTGCGGTAGGCCTTCTCCCAGGCGAGTTCCTCGGTCGGCGCGATGATCGGCCGGAACGCGACCTGGATCCGCGGCCGGTCGGTGCGCCCGGCGGCGCGCGCGGCGGCCTGGACGGCCTCGATCTGCTCGGCGGTCTGCGCGAGCGGTTCGCCCCACAGGCAGTAGATGTCCGCCTCGGCGCCACCGGCGGCGTAGGCGGCCGGTGAGGAACCGCCGAACGAGACGTTCGGGCGGGGTTGCTGGACCGGCCGGATGTCGCTGACGAAATCGGCGAACCGGTAGTGCTCGCCCTGGTGGTCGAACGGCTCGTCGGAGGTCCACGCCCGCTTCACGATCTGGATGTATTCCCTGGTGCGCGCGTAGCGGTCGTCCTTGGTCAGGTAGTCGCCTTCGCGCTGCTGCTCGTGGTCGTTGCCGCCGGTGATGAAGTGCACGGTCAGGCGGCCGCCGGAGAGCTGGTCCAGCGTGGCGAACGTCTTCGCCGCGAACGTGGGGTAGGAGACGTTCGGCCGGTGCGCCAGCAGGATCTGCAGCTTGTCCAGCTTGGTGGCGACATACGCGGCCGCCTGCGCCGGATCGGGCCCGCCGGAGCCGTACGCGAACAGCACCCGGTCCCAGCCGTGGTCCTCGTGCGCGCGGGCGAGTTTGAGCGTGTATTCCTTGTCGAAGACGCCGCCGGAGCGCGCACGCGTTTCGGAACCGTCGTGCGTGCCACCGATTCCCAGGAACTCAACAGGCATGATCCGCCACCCTTCTGTCCTGATTTCGAGGACTACGCCCGGTCGGAGGGAAGCGGCAACGGAGTCCGGACTGTGGGAAGGTTGGCGGGAATGGCGGATACGCGGCGTACTTTCGGTGACATGCCGCCGTTTCAGCTCGCGATCGTGGGCGCCGGACCGCGCGGGATTTGCGTGCTGGAACGGCTTTCCGCGAACGCGCCCGAGTTTCTCGGCGGGCGGCGGCTGGTGGTGCACCTGATCGACCCCTTTCCGCCCGGGCCGGGGCGGGTGTGGCGTTACGACCAGTCGCCGTTCCTGCGGATGAACTCGATGCCCGAAGACGTCACCATGTTCACCGACGAAACCGTGCTGATCGACGGCCCGGTCCGGCCGGGGCCCTCGCTTTCCGAATGGGCCCGGCGGGTGCGTTCCGGGAAACTGGCGGTGGACGTTCCCGCCGACGTGCGGGAGGAACTCGCCGGGCTGGCCCCCACCTCGTTCCCGACCCGGCGGCTGCAGAGCGTGTACCTCGACTGGGTGTACCGGAAGGTGCTCGCCGAGTTGCCGGACGGGGTCGAGGTGATCGAGCACCGGGCGCGGGCGATCGGGCTGACCGGTGATCCGGTGCAGCGGGTGTGGCTCGAGGGCCGGGCGGAACCGCTGCACGCGGACGCCGTGCTGCTGACCGTCGGGCACCTCGACGCCGGACCGGACGCGGCCGCCGCCGGACTCGCCGGATTCGCGGAGCGGCACGGGCTCGGCTACTACCCGGCCGGGTACACCGCCGACGTCGACTATTCCGCGGTGCGGCCGGGGGAAACCGTGCTGGTGCGCGGTTTCGGGCTGGCGTTCGTCGATCTGATGCTGCTGCTGACCCAGGGGCGCGGCGGCCGGTTCGTCGAGCAGGACTGCGGCGGGCTGCGGTACGAGCCCAGCGGTGCCGAGCCGGTGCTGCACGTCGGTTCCCGGCGCGGGGTGCCCTACCACGCCAAGACCGGGTACCGCCTGCGCGGGGAACCGTTGCGGTTGCCCAGGTTCTTCGATTCGTACACCGTGGAGAAGCTCACCGCGCTGCCCGGGCCGCTGGATTTCCGGACCGACGTGTGGCCGCATCTGGCCAAGGAGATCGCCTGGGGTTACTACACCGAGTTGTTCACCGGGCATCCGGACCGGGTGCGGATGGACTGGGCGGTGTTCGCGGACGCGTTCGCCGATTCCCGGTGGGACAGCGCGGAACTGCGGGACCTGATCCGCCGCGCGGTCCCGGCCGAGGCGGACCGGCTGGACCTGGAGCGCCTGGACCGGCCGCTGGCCGGGCTGCGGTTCGGGAGCGCCGAGGAGTTCGGCAAGCACCTGCGCGAGTACGTCGAAGCGGATCTCGCCCGCCGCGCGGATCCCGAGTTCAGCGCCGATCTGGGCGCGTTCATGGCGTTCCTGTCCGTGCTGCCCCCGCTCGCCGCCCTGGTCGGCACCGGCCGCCTCGGCGCGGACTCCCAGGTGTCCGATGTGGACGGATGGTGGCACGGCTTCTTCAGCTACTACGCCAGCGGGCCGCCGCCGCGCCGCCTGGAGGAACTGCTCGCCCTGCACGAGGCGGGCGTGGTTTCCTTCCTGGGCGCGGAAATGCGGGTGCGGGCGGATGCCGAGCACGGGGTGTTCGAAGGCAGTTCCGCGAGTTTTCCGGGAACCGTGCGGGCGACCACGCTGATCGAGGCGCGGCTGCCGGAGCCGAGTGTTCAGCGCGCCACGGACAAGATCCTGCGCGAGCTGCGGGATGCGGGCGAGCTGGCCGAGGAGGCCGTGCTCGATCCGGCCACCGGTGCTCGCCTGCCGTCCGGCCGGATCCACACGCGCGTCGACGATTCCCGCCTGCTCGACGCGAACGGGAACCCGCATCCACGCCGGTTCGCGGTCGGCCCGCACACCAGCGCCCGTTCGGCCGCCGCGTTCACCCGGCCCCGGCGCAACGCCCTGCCGCTCCGCCAGAACGACGCCGTGGCCCGCGAAATCCTCCGCCTGGCGGTGCTGCCCTGACAAATGTCATGCCGGGTTCCGGACGTTCGGCATCGGTGACGAACCGCGCTCGCGGCGAAGCTGGTGTCACCAACGGATCGAAGGAGCCGAGCATGACCCAGATCGCCGAAGCCGGGCAGACCGAAGGCAACCCGCTGCTGCGCAGCCTCTCGCCGCTGATTGTGGACGCCGGTGTGCCGGTGGCTACCTACTACCTGCTCAGCAAGGGCTTCGACTTCAGCGTCACGGCCGCGCTCGCCTGGAGCAGCGTGCTCCCCGCGGCCCGCACGATCTGGGGACTCGTCGCGCGGCGCCGGTTCAACGCCCTCGCGGCGTTGATCCTGGCCGCCAACGTGGTGAGCCTGCTGCTGAGCGCGGTCGTCGGCGATCCGCGGCTGATGCTCGCGAAGGACAGCGGGGTGAGCAGCGTGATCGGCATCGCCGTGCTGTGCTCGGCGTTCCTCGGGCGGCCGATCATGACCGCCGCGATGAAACCGTGGGTCACCAAGGGGGACCCGGCGAAGCTCGCCGCCTGGGACCGGTTGGCCGCGGCCTCCCCGCGATTCCGCCGCGCCGAGCGGACGTTCTCGATCGTGTGGGGCGCGGCGCTGCTCACCGAATGCGTGGCGCGGGTCGTGGGCGCGTACACGTTGCCGATCGACACGATGGCCTGGCTGGGCTCGGTGTTCCTGATCGGCGCGATCGCGGTGGCGATGGTGGTCGGCGGCGGGCTCGCCGTGGATCCGATGGAGAAGATGGTCGAGGCCGAAGCTCGGTGAAGAAAGAGCACCCCCTTGGCTCAGCGGCCAAGGGGGTGCTGGGGTTCAGGTTCTCAGCACTTGCCGAGCATTTCCGTCAGCGCGGCCTTTTCGGCGTCGTTGACGGTCAGCTTGAACTTGTGCTTCACCGCGACCCACATGCTCGCGTAGGTGCACCAGTAGCCGGTCGTCGGCGGCTTCCACTGGTCCGGGGACTTGTCGCCCTTCTCCTGGTTCACGTTGTCGGTCACCGCGATCAGCTGCGGATCGGTCAGATCGTTCGCGTAGGCCTGGCGCTGTTCTTGGGTCCACTTCGCCGCCCCGGTGCGCCACGCGTCGGCGAGCGGGACCACGTGGTCGATGTCCACATCGGACGGTTGGGTCCAGGTGGCGCCGTCGTACGGGCTGAACCAGCTGCCGGACGTCGGGTAGCAGTCGGAGCCGGTCTGCACGTCCTTGCCGTCCCGCTTGAGCACCGCCTCGCGGGTGTTGCAGCTGCCGTCCTGGTCGATCCAGTGCGGGAACTTGTCGCGGTCGTAACCGTCGAGCGGACCGTCCGGCGCGACGGACAGCTCGCCGAGGAGGGTTTTCGCGGTCGCGCCGTCCGGGATGCCCGGGGGTTCCGCGGCGGCGGTGCCACCGAGGCCGGTGGTGAGCAGGGCCGCGATCCCGGCCACGGCGAGACTCTTGCGAATGATGCGGGACGCCCCAGGAGTGGTCACGTGAGTTTCCTTCGCCTTGGTTGTCAGTGACTTTCTGACTGTGACTCACCAAGGTGACCAAAGCAACACTCAGAGGTGACAATCCAACGATCGTCGGCTGACACTCCGTAACCGTCCGCGTTACGGGAGGCCGCGGACCAGGCGGAGGTCTTCGGTGTGCCGGTACCAGGTCCAGCGCTTCACCGCGCGCGGATGCGGCACGCCGTCCGACACCGGGATCGCCGGGATGCAGCCGAGCTGGAACGCCCGCCCGGTCACCGTCGCCGGGCGTTTGAAGATCAGCCCCCGGGTCACCCGGGCGACCAGGCCCGGGCCGCCCTCGTCGTCCGGTTCGACCACGATCGAGCGCGCCGGGCCACGCAAGGCGACCGCGTCGTCGCAGTACGCCACCCCGCGCACCGGGCCGAATGTGCCGCGTCCCACAAGCACGCCCCCCGAATCGTCACGCAGCAGTGGCACCGGATCGACCTCGCCGCGCAGGGCGAGCGCCAGCGCGGCCGCCGGATCGACCGGCAGCCGCCACAGCCCGGCGACCGCGGACGCCGGATCGGCGGGGACGAACCCCACCGACACCGCGCCGAGCTTTTCCTTGCGCAGCAAGCGAAGCACCACCGCGGCCAGATCCGCGTCGGTGCCCGCGACGGTCACGTGGTCCACGCCCGGCTCGGCCAGCAGCGGGTCCACCTCGGCCTTCCCCGGGCGTTCGCCGACGGTCTCGACGCGCAATCCCTCGACGGCCGGGAGGGCGGGCGCGCCTCGCCCGCAAACCAGCACCAGTCCACGCACCGCCCGATCCTCCGTTACGCTCATGCACCGGCATTTGCCAGCGCCGTTGTCCCGCGCGGGACACCCGCACCCGAGCCTCTGCCCACAACAACTTGGAGTGTCACATGCCGGCCATCGTGCTCATCGGTGCCCAATGGGGCGACGAAGGCAAGGGAAAGGCCACCGACCTGCTCGGCGACCGCGTCCAGTGGGTCGTCCGCTATCAGGGCGGCAACAACGCCGGGCACACCGTGGTCCTTCCCGACGGGCAGGACTTCGCGCTCAAGCTCATCCCGTCCGGCATTCTCACCCCGGGTGTGACCAACGTTATCGGCAACGGCGTGGTCGTCGACCCCGGCGCGCTGCTCGACGAGCTGACCGGCCTCGAGGAGCGGAACGTCGACACGTCCCGCCTGCTCATCTCCGCCGACGCGCATCTGATCATGCCGTACCACGTGGCCATCGATAAGGTCACCGAGCGTTACCTGGGTGCGAAGAAGATCGGCACCACCGGCCGCGGCATCGGCCCGTGCTACCAGGACAAGGTCGCCCGCGTCGGCGTCCGCGCGCAGGACCTGCTGGACGAGAAGATCTTCCGGCAGAAGGTCGAGGCCGCCCTGGACTTCAAGAACCAGGTGCTGGTCAAGGTCTACAACCGCAAGGCGCTGGAACCCGAGCAGGTCGCCGACGAGGTGCTCGCCCAGGGCGAGAAGTTCGCGCACCGCATCGCCGACACCCGCCTGCAGCTGAACAAGGCGCTGGAACGCGGCGAGAACGTCCTGCTCGAAGGCTCGCAGGGCACCCTGCTGGACGTCGACCACGGCACCTACCCGTTCGTGACGTCCTCCAACCCGACCTCGGGCGGCGCGAGCGCCGGTTCCGGCATCGGCCCGGGCCGGATCACCACCGTGCTCGGCATCCTCAAGGCGTACACCACCCGCGTCGGCTCCGGCCCGTTCCCGACCGAACTGCACGACGAGGCCGGGGAGTACCTGCGCAAGACCGGTGGCGAGGTCGGCGTGAACACCCGCCGCCCGCGCCGCACCGGCTGGTTCGACGCGGTGATCGCGCGCTACGCGGTGCGGGTCAACGGCATCACCGACTACTTCCTCACCAAGCTGGACGTGCTGTCCAGCCTGGAGAAGGTGCCGGTGTGCGTCGGCTACGAGGTGGACGGTTTCCGCACCGAGGACATGCCGATGACGCAGACCGACGTGCACCACGCCGTGCCGATCTACGAGGAGATGCCCGGCTGGTTCGAGGACATCTCCGGCTGCCGCACGTTCGAGGAGCTACCGGCGAACGCCCGGGCGTACGTCGAGCGCATCGAGGAACTCTCCGGCGCCCGCGTCTCCGCGATCGGCGTCGGCCCCGGCCGCGACCAGACGATCGTGCGGCACGAGTTCCTCTGAGTCACCTCGAAACTTTCATGAGGGGACCCCTCCGGACAAATCTTGTCTGGAGGGGTCCCCTCATGAAAGTCACCCCGACCGGCAGGGTCAGGGGGCCAGGTTCGTGGTCACCGGGGTGGGATTGCGGAACAGGTCGAGCACCGGGCAGTGCTCGTCCACCTGGCGCTTCAGCTCCTCGTAGCGGGCGGGATCGGCCGGGCCGGTCAGGTCGACGTGCACACGGACGCCGGAGAAGCCCGCGCGCGTGGTTTCCGAGAAGCCGAAGAACCCGTGCAGGTCGAGGTCGCCCTCGACGGTCACCCGGATCGACTCCAGCGGCAGGCCGAGCTTCGCCGCCCAGAACTGGTAGGTAACCACTTGACAAGAACCGAGTGACGCGAGCGCGTACTCGACCGGGTTCGCCGCGGTGTCCGTGCCGCCGAGCGTCGGCGGTTCGTCCACGGTGAACGCGTGCTCGCGCACC
The DNA here is from genome assembly GCF_009765355.1 of Amycolatopsis anabasis. GTDB lineage: Bacteria > Actinomycetota > Actinomycetes > Mycobacteriales > Pseudonocardiaceae > Amycolatopsis > Amycolatopsis anabasis. The sequence goes on from NZ_VTHK01000008.1 coordinate 11,730, forward strand.
CGCACGTCGACGGTCGTGTTCGAACCGGCCACCAGCTCGTGCGTCACGCTGAACTGGACGGCTCCGTTGCGCGGGTCGGCGTCGAGCGCCTGCCGGGTTCCTTCGATGACAGTGGTGAGGGACATGCCCCGAACGGTCGTCCGCCCACCACGCCCGGACAAGGGCATCCCGTGGATTGGAACGGGAATACCCGGCTCATGGCACGCCTTGAACCGCGGTATGACGATCGGGGTAGCGATTCTTCCGTCCGCGGACGGTTCGACGTACGGCAACGCGGTGGACGAGGTGGTCGGCAAGGCGCGCCAGGCGGCCGAGGCCGGGTTGAAAACGGTCTGGACCGGCCAGCTGTTCCACTTCGACTCCGTCGCCCTCGTCGGGCACGTCGGCCGCGAGGTCCCGGAGATCCAGGTCGGCACCTCGGCGGTGCCCATCTTCGGGCGGCATCCGATCCTGCTCGCCGCGCAGGCGCAGACCGCGCAGGCCGCCACGCACGGCCGGTTCACCCTCGGCGTCGGGCTCGGCGCGCGGGCGTTCGTGGAACCCGTGTTCGGCGTGCCCTTCGAACGCCCGGCCAAGCACCTCGCGGAGTTCCTCGCCGCGCTGCGGTCGCTGTTCACCGAGGGAAGCGTCGACCTCCAGGGCGAGACGCTGACCGCGCGGAGCCCGCTGCCGACCGCGCTCCCCGGGGCGACCCCGCCGCCGCTGCTGGTCGCGGCGATGGGCCCGCAGGCGCTGCGGGTCACCGGGGAACTGGCCGACGGGACCCTGCCGTTCCTCGCCGGGCCGAAGGCGCTCGGCGAGCACATCGTCCCGGCCCTGACCAAGGCCGCGGAGCACGCCGGGCGCCCGCGGCCGCGCGTGGTCGCCGCGATCCCGGCCGTGGTCACCGACGACGTCGAGGCGGCCCGGGAGAAGGCCGCCGAGCAGACCGCCTTCTACGACCAGATTCCGTCCTATCAAAGGATTCTCGGCCTGGAAGGTGCGTCGCGGGCGGCCGAGCTGGTGGAGATCGGGAACGAGGAGGCGGTCGCCGCGGGGATCCGCCGGTACTTCGACGCGGGCGCGACCGAGGTCATCCTGACCCAGACCGGGCTCGCCGGGCCGGAGGCCGAACTGCGCACCTGGAAGCTCGGCGGCGAGCTGGCCCGGAGCGGACTCCGGGCATAGCAGGCGATTCGGGCGATTCGTGAAAGTTCGTTGCGGCCCGGCTCGGCGCGTCACTAGTGTCAGTTCCACTGGGGACGACCGCCGCGAGGAGCGATGCGTGACCGCCGAAGGCGAAGCAAGGCTGGCACTGACCGTCAACGGGCAACACTCCGAACTGGACGTCGATCCGCGGACCACGCTGGTCGACGCTTTGCGGGACGGGCTCGGTCTCACCGGCACCAAGAAGGGCTGCGACCGCGGTGAATGCGGCGCGTGCACGATCCTGCTGGACGGCCGCCGGGTCCTGTCCTGCATGACCCTGGCCGTCGCGGCGGGCGGCGCCGAGGTGACCACCATCGAAGGTCTGGCCCGGGACGGCGAGCTGCACCCGGTGCAGCGCGCCTTCCTGGAGAGCGACGCGTTCCAATGTGGATTCTGCACGCCCGGTCAGGTGCTGTCCGCGGTCGCCTGCATCGCCGAGGGCCACGCCGGATCCGACGACGAGATCAGGGAGTGGATGAGCGGCAACCTCTGCCGCTGCGCCGCGTACCCGCAGATCGTCGCCGCGGTGTCCAAGGCCGCGCGGAGTGTCCGATGAGGACGTTCAGCTTCGACCGCGTGACAGCCGTCGAGGAAGCGTTGTCCGCGCTGCGCGAACCCCGGACCCAGCTGATCGCCGGGGGCACCGAGCTGGTCAACTGGCTCAAGGAGGGCATCGAGGCGCCGGACCGGATCGTCGACATCACCCGCGTTCCGTTGCACGGCCTCGAATCCGGCCCGGAAGTGCTGCGGCTCGGGGCGCTCGCGCGGATGAGCGACGTGGCCGCCGATCCGGACGTCCGGCGCGACTACCCGGTGCTCGCCGAATCGCTGCTGCGCGCGGCCTCGGCGCAACTGCGCAACATGGCCACCCTCGGCGGGAACCTGATGCAGCGCACCCGGTGCCCGTACTTCCGCGCCGGCACCGAGTTGCCGTGCAACAAGCGCACGCCCGATTCGGGTTGTTCCGCGCTGCACGGCGACACCAGCACGCACGCGATCTTCGGGTGGAGCGAGCAGTGCGTGGCCACCCATCCCTCCGACCTCGCGGTCGCGCTGTCCGCGCTGGAGGCCGAGGTCGTGGCGCGCAGCGAACGTGGCGAGCGCCGCATCCCGGCCGCGGAGTTCCACCACCTGCCCGGTGAAAATCCCGCACGGCACAACGAACTCCTGCCCGACGAGCTGATCACCGCGATCGAGATCCCGGCCCGGCCAGCCCCGGGCTCGCACTACCTCAAGGTGCGCGAGCGGGTCTCCTACGAGTTCGCGGTCGTTTCGGCCGCGGCCGTGGTCCGGCTCGACGGCGGCGCGATCGCCGAGGCCAGGATCGCGCTGGGCGGCGTCGCGCACCGGCCGTGGCGGCTGCGCGAAGCGGAAGCCGCGTTGCCCGGCCTGGACCTCGCCGACGCCGACGGCCTGCGCGCGGCGATCGACCCCGCCTTCGCCGACGCCCGCCCGCTGCCGGGCAACGAGTACAAGGTCACCCTGGGGCAGCGCGCGGCACTGCGCGCACTCCGGATCGCGGGGGAACGCGCATGACGACCGGACTGTTCCGGCCGGACGGCCCGGCCAAGCTCACCGGCGCGGCGACCTACGCCGGGGACACCCCGAAGCCGGACGCCCTGCACGCCGCGCTCGTCCTGTCGACCGTCCCGTTAGGACGGTTGGCGGCCGTGGACGTGCCCGCGGTGGACGGGGTGCACGCGGTGTTCACGCACGAGAACCTGCCGCGGCTGAACCGGATGCCGATGCCGCCGCTCGGGCACACCGTGCTGGGCCTGCGCGACGACGAGATCCATTTCGAGGGCCAGCCGATCGCGATCGTGCTGGCCGACACCCCGCAGCGGGCCCAGCACGCCGCCGAGCGGACCACCGCGCGGTACGTGGACGTGGCCGAACCGCTGGCCTTCGCCGACGCCGGGGAGACCCGGCAGGAAACCGGCGTGTGGGTGCCGGTCGACTACGGCGGCGGGGACGTCGACGCCGGGCTCGCGGCCGCGGATGCCGTGGTGTCGCAGCGGTACACCACGTCCGACCGGCACGCGAACCCGATCGAACCGTGGTCCGTGCTGGCCTGGTGGTCCGGCGACGGGCTGGTCGTGCACGCGTCGGTGCAGACGATCACCATGACGCAGCGGACGCTGGCCGAGTTGTTCGGCCTGCGGCCGGAACAGGTGCGGGTGGTCAGCCCGTTCGTCGGCGGCGGATTCGGGTCGAAGGCGTGGATGTGGCCGCCGATCCCGCTCGCGGCGGCCGCGGCGAAAGCCGCCGGGCGGCCGGTGAAGCTGGTGCTCACCCGGGCGCAGATGTTCACCCTGTGCGGGCACCAGCCCGCGACCCGGCAGACGGTTTCGGTCGGCGCGACCGGGGACGGGCGCCTCACCGCGTTCCGGCAGCACTTCACCGCCGCCACCGCCCGGTTCGACGGCTACCTCGAGGGCGGCACCGGGCCGCTGAGCTGGCTCTACGACTGTCCGGCGATCGAAACCCGGGTACGCGCGGGCCTGACCGACCGGCCCAACCCGACCCCGATGCGCGCGCCCGCCGAAGGGATCGGCCTGTTCGGCGTGGAATGCGCGCTGGACGAACTGGCGTACCGGCTGGACCTGGATCCGGTCGAACTGCGGCTGCGCAACGAGCCGCCGGTGGAACCGCTGACCGGGAAGCCGTTCTCCTCGCGGAAGCTGGTCGAATGCCTGCGCGAGGGGGCGCGGCGGTTCGGCTGGGCGGACCGGGATCCGTCGCCGCGCTCGATGCGCGACGGGGACGAGTTCGTCGGCTGGGGCATGGCCGTGGCGACCCGGGAAACCGTGCGGGCGGCTTCCGCGGCCCGGTTGCGCGTGCACGCCGACGGGCGGGTCGTGGTGGAAACCGGGCTGCAGGAGATCGGCACCGGGATGCCCGCGCTCGTGCGGGCCGTGGTGGCCGAGGCGCTCGAGGTCGCGCCGGGGCAGGTCGAACTGCGGCACGGGGACAGCACGCTGCCGGAGGCGAGCCCGTCGATCGGGTCGATGTCGGCGATGAGCGTGGGCGCGGCGGTGCGGGCCGCGGCGGACGAGGTGCGCGAGAAGCTCGCCGCGGTCGGCGGCCTGGCCGGACTCCGCGACGCGGGCCTGGACACCGTCGAGGTCGAGGGCCGCTGGGACCCGCCCGAGGGCGAGGACGAGTACTCGACGAAGTCGTACGGCGCCATCTTCGCCGAGGTCCGGGTGGACGCGGACCTCGGGCTGGTGCGGATGCCGCGCGCGGTCGGCGTGTTCGCGGCGGGGCGGATCCTGAACCCGGCGACCGCGCACAGCCAGCTGACCGGCGGGATGATCTGGGGCTACGGCCAGGCCCTGCTGGAACGCTCGGTGCTGGATCGGGGCCGCTTCCTGGCCAAGAACCTGGCGGGTTACGTGGTCCCGGTGAACGCGGACATCGGCGACCTCGATGTGTCCTTTGTGGACGAATTCGACGAGCATGCGAGCCCGCTCGGCGCGAAGGGGGTGGGCGAACTGGGCGCCATCGGCGTCGCCCCGGCGATCGCCAACGCCGTCTTCCACGCCACCGGCAAGCGGGTCCGCGGCCTGCCGATCCGGATCGAGGACCTGCTCACGACAAGCGCGAGGTGAGGGTGTTGGACAGCGCGAGTTCCTCCAGGTCGAGTTCGCGCAGCACCTTGCGCAGCACCTCGTCGTCCAGCCGCCCGGCCTCCCGTTCCGCGAGCAGGGTTTCCCGCTGGGTGATCAGCAGTTCCCGGCGGGCCTTGACGAAGGCCGCGTGCGGGCTGGCCGCGCGTTCCTCGGCGGACAGCGAGATCGCCGCCACCGCACCGCGGTAGCGGGTCTCCACCAGGGTCCGCAGCCGGGCCGCGAGCTTCGCCGCCCGTTCCTCCGAGATGTCCACAGCAGACAGATGATCGGCGAGGAGTTCGTCCAGCCGGTTCAGGGCCGCCTCCATCGCGGCCGAGCGGGCTTCGAGTTCCTGGGCCTCGTCGCGGGCGGCCTCGTCCTCGTCGCGCACCTTGAGCTTCCGGATCAGCGCGGGCAGGGTCAGGCCCTGCACGAGAACCGTCCCGATCGCCACCGCGAACGCGAAGAGCTGGATCTCGTCGCGGCCGGGAAACGGTTCGCCGGACGCCGTGACCAGCGGGACACCGGTGGCCGCGGCGAGGGTGACCACCCCGCGCATCCCGGTCCAGGACAGCACGGTGAGCTGGCGCCAGGACGGCGCCGGACGTCCCCGGCCGAACAGCCGCACGGCCCGCGGCAGGTACGTGCTGAGGAACACGTATGGAATGCGGACCGCCATCGTCACCAGCAGCACCACCAGCGCGCACCAGACGAGCGTGAGGTTGTCCGAGTGGGAGGCCTGGACGCTGTCCAGCACGAACGGCAGCTGCAGGCCCATCAAGGCGAAGACCAGCGCCTCCAGCAGCACGTCGATCGCGGCCCACACCGACGAGTCCTGCACCCGGGTCGCCGAACTCGCGTGCAGCGACTGGTTGCCCAGGTACAGCCCGGCGGTGACCACGGCGAGCACCCCGGAACCGCTGAAGTCCGCGGAGAACGGGTGCAGGTGCTCGGCGGCGACGTACACGGCGAACGGCACGACCACCCCGAACGCCGATTCCATCAGCGGGTCGTCGAGTTTGCGGCGGACGAAGCCGACCAGCAGCCCGGCGACGAGCCCGACGCCGATGCCGAGCACCACGGCGACCGCGAACACCGCGAACCCGTGACCGATCGAGCCGGCGGTGCCGAGGACCGCGGCGAGGGTGATCTTGTACAGGGTGAGCGCGGCGGCGTCGTTGACCAGGCTCTCCCCGGTCAGCACGGTCATCAGCCGGCGGGGCAGGCCGAGCCGCCGCCCGATGGCGACCGCGGTGACCGCGTCCGGCGGGGCCACCACCGCGCCGAGCACGAACGCCGAGGCGAGCGGGAGATCGGGCAGCAGCAGGTGCACGGTGAGCCCGACGACCAGCGCGGTCACCAGGACCAGCACCACCCCGAGCGCGACGATCGCCCGGGACGCGGCGCGGAACTGGGCGAACGAACTCTCCAGCGAGGTCGAGTACAGCAGGGGCGGCAGGACCAGGGTGAGGATCAGTTCCGGCTCGAGTTCGAGCCGCGGCACCCCGGGGATGAACGAGATCCCCAGCGCCACCACCACGATCAGCAGCGGCGCCGAGAAGTTGAGGTGCCGGGCGAGCGCCGTCAACCCGAGCGAACCGGCCAGCACGGCCATCAGAACCAGAATCTCCATCGACAACCTCCCGCCCCGATCTTCACCCACTCACCCCCACTTCGCCGGTTCCCCCAATGTGGCTTTCGGGGCGTTGGGCGCCACCAATGCGGCATTGGGGGCGTTGAGCGCTACGAACGCCGCATTGGGGGCATGGCGAGGGGGTGCACACGGAAGGGAACCGGGTACCCCAGCACTCGGTTCCCCCACGTACACAAGGCACCCAGCGTGCCGTACATCTCGAAAGTGGCCGCACTTTCGCCGCCCGGCGAGGCGAGTTCGGCAGGGGCAGGTTTCACTGAGCGGAAGGGGGCTAGCCAGGAGTGTTCGCATTGCGCATCATTGGTCGCCAAGCGAACACAGCTCGTGCGACGAAGCACTCGGAGGCCGCCATGCCTGAGCAAACTCGTGACCGCCCCTGGGTCCTGCCGCTGTGCTGGGCCTCGGTGCTGCTGGAAGGGTTCGACCTGGTCGTCCTCGGCACCGTGCTCCCGGTGCTGATCCGGGACAAGGTGTGGGGCATGACCCCGGGCATCGGTTCGGCGGTGTCCACCGTGGGCCTGCTCGGCATGATGGTCGGCGCGCTGACCATCGGCACGATCACCGATGTCATCGGCCGCCGCAAGGCCCTGATCTTCGCGGTGACCAGCTTCTCCGCCCTCACCCTGCTCTGCGCGTTCGCGCCGAACGTGCTGATCTTCGCGATCCTGCGGTTCCTCGCCGGGCTCGGCCTCGGCGGCTGCCTCGCGACGGCGATCGCCCTGGTCACCGAGTACGCCCGCACCGGCCGCAGCAGCAGTTCCACCACCACCCTGATGACCGGCTACCACGTCGGCGCCGTGCTCACCGCGCTGCTGGGCATCGTGGTGATCCCCGAATTCGGCTGGCGCGCGATGTTCGTGATCGGCGCGGCGCCCGCGCTCGTGCTGGTGCCGCTGATGCTGAAGTACCTGCCGGAGTCGCAGGCGTTCCTGGCGGCCAAGGGCGCCACGATCGACCGGCCCGCCGCCAAGGAAAGCCTGAACGCCGTGCGCGCGCTGTTCCAGGGCGGGCTGACCCGGGCCACGATCGCGTTCTGGATCGCGTCCTTCATGGGCCTGCTGCTGGTCTACGGGCTGAACACCTGGCTGCCGGAGATCATGCGGTCGGCCGGCTATCCGCTGGGCCGGGCCCTGTCGCTGCTGCTCACCCTGAACATCGGCGCGATCGTCGGGCTGGTGATCGCGGGCCGGGTCGCCGACAAGATCGGCGTGCGCAACGCGACGATCGGCTGGTTCGGGCTCGCCGCGGTCGGCCTCGCGCTGCTCAGCGTGAAACTGCCCGGCTTCGGGCTGTACGCGGTCGTGCTGATCGCCGGGATCTTCGTGTTCAGCTCGCAGGTGCTCGTCTACGCCTACATCGGCCGGGTCTACCCGGCGGCGAGCCGGGCCACCGGGCTCGGCTGGGCCGCGGGCACCGGGCGCCTCGGCGCGATCACCGGGCCGCTGCTCGGCGGCGCGCTGCTGTCCGCCGGGATCGCCTACCCGTGGGGCTTCTACGCGTTCGCCGTGGTCGGCGCGCTGGGCGGGCTCGCGGTGATCGCCGTGCACGCGCGCACCAGCGAACCCGCCCAGAACGTCAGCGCCGGGTGAACGCCCGCACGGCCTCGAGGGCGGTGTCGGGCTGGTCGGCGAAGAAGCCGTCCAGCCCGGCTTCCAGGAACGCCTCCTCCTCGGCGAACACGTCGCCCCAGGCGGCGGGTCCACCGGCCGAGCGCAGGTTCGTCGGCAGGAAGTTGTTCTCGTTGCGGAAGGTGTACGGCACGACCCGCAGCCCCGCCGCGTGCGAGTCCCGCACCAGCGCGGACGGCGTGGTCAGGTTCCCGGCGGCGTCGCGCGGGATGACCTGGTTCTTCTCCGGGCCGAGGTACCGCGCGTAGGTCGCGACCTCGCGCAGGCCCTGCGGCGTGACCAGATCGGCGTAGGTCCGCGGGTCGCCCTTGGCGACGAAGTCCGCGGGCGCGCCTTCGGCCGAGGTCAGCTGCACCAGCGGCACCCGCACCTGCCGGTGCAGTTCCTTGAGGTTGGACACCTCGAAGGACTGGATGATCACCGGGGCGTTCCGCCGGTTCAGCCCGTTGCGGTTGAGGATTTCCACCAGTTTCGGCTCGGTGGGGTTGTGGATCGACTGGAAGTACGTGGAGTGCTTGATCTCCGGGTAGGTGCCCAGCGTCCGGTGCAACTCGCGCCCGAGCCGCCGGGTCAGGTCCAGCACCTCCTGGTACGTGGCGATCTGCCACCGTCCGTTGTAGAGGGTGTTGTTCGTCCGCAGATCCGGGATCCGCTCGACCGCGCGCAGCGTCTTCAGCTCGGCGAGCGTGAAGTCCTCGGTGAACCAGCCGGTGAGCGCGGTCCCGTCGATCACCTTGGTGGTCTTGCGGTTCGCGAACTCGGGGTGCCGCGCGACGTCGGTCGTGCCGCCGATCTCGTTCTCGTGCCGGGCCACCAGTTGCCCGTCCTTGGTGGGCACCAGGTCCACGTCCACCCAGTCCACGCCCTGCCGGTAGGCGAGCTCGTAGGAGGCCAGGGTGTGCTCCGGGCGGTATCCGGGCGCGCCGCGATGTCCGACGATCACCGGCCCATCGTGCCCGCGTCCCGCGATCGCCGCATCGGTGGCCGCCTCGTTCGCGCTGGCGGGCCCGATCGCCAGGCCCGCGGCGCCGAGCACCGCCAGACCGGACAGGGCCAGCACGCCCAGTCGCTTTCGCATCATCGAACAACCTCGTCTTTCGGATGTGGAGAAATCCAGGCCACCTTTGCCGCCGGTCACGTCCGACCGGCGACCGGGGTGCGACCGGGTACCGACATACGGGTAAACGGCCGGTAGATCAAGCCTTGGGTTGTGACCCGGAACACCGTAACGTCCGATGCGCGCGAAATGGGCGATCGGAGGCACGATGTCCACGGCGGAAACCCGGGAACCCGAAGGGGGTTCAGCGCGCCTCGCCGTGGACACGCGGGCCGCGGAGATCGCCGCCGAGCACGACGAGGAACGCCCGGCGCGGCACCTGTCCCGCCGCCCCGAGCGGATCGTGTACCTGGTCGCGCTGGCCGTCGCGGTGCTCGTGCTGAAACAGGTGTTCTTCCCGTTCAGCAAGGGAAACCAGTTCTACCTGGTGATCTTCCTCGGCTGCGCGCTGCCGCTGGTGTTCCTGTGCTACCGGCCGCGGGGCCGCAAACCGGACGGCCGGGACGACCCCGGAGTGCTGGACTGGGTGCTGTCCGTGCTCGCCCTGCTGGTCGGCCTGTATCCGGTGCTGGGCGGTTACGACGCGTTCCTCGATCGGCAGGGCGTGCTGTCCAGTGTGGACATCGTGGCCGGTGCGCTACTGCTCGTGTTGATCCTGGAAGCCACCCGCCGCACCACCGGGCTGGTGCTGCCGCTGGTCTGCGTGGCCTTCCTCGCCTACGCCTACTACGGCGGCTATCTCCCGCAGAACTGGGGAATCGCGCACGCGGGCGTGGACTTCAGCCAGATCGTCAACGCGCTCTACAACGACGCGAGCGGCTTCTACGGGACCCCGCTGGACGTGGCGGCCAGTTACATCGTGCTGTTCACCATCTACGGCGCGGTGCTGAACGCCTCCGGGGCCGGGAAGTTCTTCGTGGACATCTCGTTCGCCGCGTTCCGCCGCTCCCGCACCGCGCCCGGGCGGACCACCGTGCTGTCCGGGTTCCTGCTCGGCACGGTCTCCGGTTCGGGCACCGCGACCGCGGTCAGCCTCGGCGCGATCACCTGGCCGATCCTGCGCAAGGCCGGGTATCCCAAGGAGAACGCGGGCGGGCTGCTCGCCGCGTCCGGGATCGGCGCGATCCTGTCTCCGCCGACGCTCGGCGCGGCCGCGTTCATCATCGCCGAATACCTGCAGACCTCGTACCTGACCGTGCTGATCTGGGCGACCGTGCCGACCCTGCTCTACTACCTCGGCATCGTGTTCGCGGTCGAGGCCGACGCCCGCCGGTTCGGCGCGAAATCCGTCGACGTGCCCACCGGCCGGGCCGGGAAACTGTTGCTGCGCGGCGGTTACCACTTCCTGTCGCTGGCCGTCATCGTGGTCTTCCTGGCCCTGGACATTCCGCCGTTCGCCGCGGTCGTCTACGCCAGCGGGGTGGCCGCGCTGTTCGCATTGGTGAGCCGGGTGGCCGGTGGCGGCCGGGCCGCGATCGGCGGCTGGGCCAAGGACATGGTCGACGCGCTGTCCGCGGGCCTGCGCGGCGCGCTGCCGGTGGTCGCGGTGTGCGCGGCGGCCGGGGTGATCACCTCCACGATCACCAAGACCGGGCTCGGGCAGGAACTCGCCGACGCGCTGGTCGAAGCGGCCCGCGCGCTCACCGGCAACGCGACCGCGATGCTGGTGGTCACCGTGCTGTTCAGCGCGATCGCGGTCGGCGTGCTGGGGCTGGCGGTACCGGTCACCGCGTCGTTCATCATCGCCTGGGTGGTCATCGGCCCGGCGCTGGCCGACCTCGGCGTCGCGGACGCCGAACGCGCGATGTTCATCTTCTACTACGCCGTGCTGTCCGAGGTCACCCCGCCGACCGCGCTGGCCGCGGTCGCGTCGGCCGCGATCACCGGCGGTTCGGTGCTGAAAACCATGTGGCAGTGCTGGAAGTACACGCTGCCGGCGTTCCTCGTGCCGATCGCGTTCGTGCTCACCGGCAACGGCGCCGCCCTGCTGCTGCAGGCCGGGCCGGTGACCGTGCTGTGGGTGGTCGCGGTGTCGGCGCTGGCCGTCGGGGCGCTGGCGGTGGTGACCGGCGGCTGGCTGTTCGGCCCGGTGCGCTGGCCCGCCCGCGCGCTGTTCATCCCCGCCGCGTTGTGCCTGCTGTACCTGGAACCGGTGCCGATCGCGGTCGGAATCGGTTGCTGCCTGGCGGGTCTCGTCCTGCACGCGGTGTTCCGGACCAGAGAACCAGTTGGGACGTAAGGAGAAATCATGCGCGGGAAGGCTTGGTTCGCGATCGCCGCAGCGATCGCGCTGGTGGCGAGCGGCTGCGGTGGCAAGCAGGCCTCGGACAACAAACCCGGCGGGGCGGTCGCCTGCGAGGCCGCGGACGGGCGGATCACCATCGCCACCGGCAACAGCGGCGGCGTGTACTACGTCCTCGGCGGCGGGCTCGCGCAGTTGATCAGCAACAACAGCAAGCTCAAGGCGACCGCGGCGGAAACCGGCGCCTCGGTGCAGAACATCCAGCAACTGGTCGCCGGTTCCTACGACGTGGCGTTCGCGCTCGCCGATTCCGCGGCCGACGCGGTGAACGGGAAGGGCGCGTTCGAGGGCAAACCGCAGAAGATCCAGGCGCTGAGCCGGATCTACTCGAACTCCACGCAGGTGCTGGTCCGGGCGGGCGCCGGGATCAACTCGATCGCCGACATGCGCGGCAAGCGGATCTCCACCGGTTCGCCCAAGTCCGGCACCGAGGTGATCGCGAACCGGCTGCTGCAGGCGGCCGGGCTGAACCCGGAGACCGACGTGCAGGCGCAGCGGCTGGACCTGGCCAAGACCGCGGACGGGATGAAGGCGGGCACGATCGACGGCCTGGTGTGGTCCGGCGGCCTGCCCACCGCGCAGATCACGGACATCACGACTTCGCTCAAAGGGCAGGTGAAATTCCTCGACATCACCGGCCAGCTCGACGCGTTGAAGCGGATCAACCCGGTGTACGACCGGGGGGTGATCCCGGCGGCGACCTACGGGCAGCCCGCGGACACCCCCACGATCGTGGTGCCGAACCTGTTGCTCGTGCGGGAGGACTTCCCGGCCGGAAACGCCTGCGCCATCACGAAACTGATCTTCGAACGGAAGGCGGAGCTGGCGAAGGTGCATCCGGTGGCCAACGAACTCGATCCGGCGGTGGCCCGTCAGTCCCTGCCGGTTCCGCTGCACTCCGGCGCCCGCCAGGCCCTCGGCTCCTGACCGGCGGCACTTTGGGTGAAATGTGCCCTCCGTTACGTGACCGAACGAAGGCACTTCTGCCCCAAAGTGCGCAGGCGCGGTACCCGACGGGTCGCACTTCGTCGGCTAAGTGCGACCCCGGCCAGGCGCGAGGTTACGCTTTGGTCCGTGCGTGTCCTGGTTGTCGGGTCCGGTGCCCGCGAACATGCCCTAGTCCTCGCCGCGTCCCACGACCCGGCGGTCACCGCGCTCGGCTGCGCGCCGGGCAACGCGGGGACCGTCGCGCTGGCCGAACAGCTCGGGGTCGACGCCGCCGATCCGGCCGCGGTCGCCGAGCTGGCCAGAGGCTGGCAGGCCGATCTCGTGGTGATCGGGCCCGAGGTGCCGCTGGTCGCCGGGGTCGCCGACGCGGTCCGCAAGGCGGGGATCGCCTGCTTCGGACCGTCCGCCGCGGCGGCCCGGATCGAGGGGTCCAAGGCCTTCGCCAAGGACGTGATGGCCGCCGCGAAGGTCCCGACCGCGCACAGCGAGATCGTGGACAACCCGGCCCACCTCGACGCCGCGCTCGCCCGGTTCGGCCCGACCTGGGTGGTCAAGGACGACGGCCTCGCCGCGGGCAAGGGCGTGGTGGTCACCACCGACCTCGACGTCGCCCGCAAACACGCCATCACCCTGCTCGACGGCGGGCACCCGGTCCTGCTTGAGTCCTTTTTGGACGGACCGGAGGCGTCGCTGTTCTGCCTCGTGGACGGCACGACCGTGGTGCCCCTGCTGCCCGCGCAGGACTTCAAACGCGTCGGCGACGGCGACGCCGGGCCGAACACCGGCGGGATGGGCGCCTACGCCCCGCTGCCGTGGGCCCCGCCCGGGCTGGTCGACGAGATCGTCCACGACATCGTGCAGCCGGTCGTCGACGAGCTCGCCGCGCGGGACACCCCGTTCTCCGGCCTGCTCTACGCCGGGCTCGCGCTGACCTCCGACGGCCCCCAGGTGATCGAGTTCAACTGCCGCTTCGGCGATCCGGAGACCCAGGTCGTGCTCGCCCTGCTGGAGACCCCGCTGGCCCAGCTGCTGCACGCGACGGCGACCGGCAAGCTCGCCGAGCAGCCGCCGCTGGAATGGCACGACGGCGCCGCGGTCACCGTGGTCATCGCCGCCGACGGCTACCCCGGCGTCCCGCGCCCGGGTGACGTGATCACCGGCGGCGACGGCGAAGGGGTGCTGCACGCGGGCACCCGCCGCCGCGACGACGGCGCGGTCGTCTCGCACGGCGGCCGCGTGCTGTCCGTGGTCGGCGTGGGCGCCGATCTGGCCGAAGCCCGGGAACAGGCGTACGCGCGGGTCGCGAAGGTGCACCTGCCCGGTTCGCACCACCGCACCGACATCGCGCTGCGCGCGGCCGAGGGCGAAGTGGCCGTTCCGGCTCGCTGAAAACTCGCGGGAACCGGTCGCCGGGTTTCTTCGTCAAAACTCAGGTCGCCGTCACACGCACGTTGGTAGCCTGCAGGTTGAGTCATGTTGGCTACCGTCCGTACCCGGGGGTGCGCACATGTCCGAAGATTCCGACAACCCCGCCGCCGCGCAGGCGCGCGACGCGATGTACGCCCCGGAAGGCACGGTCCACGCCCTCGCCTCCACGGTGCCGGAGCTCCCGGCCGCCAAGGACATCGAAATCGACCCGGACAAGGTGCTCCAGGTCGCCGGCGTGATCGAGAAGCAGGCCAACGCCCTGCAGCACCTGCTCAACCAGCGGCTCGGCCAGCTGCACCTCGACCCGCCGGCCGGGGACGTGGTGTCCAAGTACGCGATCGAGGCGTGGAACGAGCTGGTCGCCGACGGGGAGTCGTCGTACGCCACCCGGGTCCGCAACTACGTCGATGGCCTGCGCACGCTGGCCGACCAGATCCGCGAGGCGTCCCACACCTACCGCGACGACGACGAGGGCAAGGCGGCCGCGTTCAAGGACAGGCGTGTCTACCAGGCCTAAGGCGGCCGCGGCCGGGGTGCTCGCGGTCGCCGTGCTGAGCGGCTGCGGCGTGGCCCAGCAGTCCGGCCGGGCGGCCCCGGACCCCGCCGCCGAGACGAAGCAGACCGGCGAGCTCGCGCTGGCGCAGCGGACCAAGGAGCTCACGCTGCACGGCGTCGATCCGTGCCGGCTGCTCACCGACGCCCAGCTCGACGAGCTCAAGGAGAACGGCCTGCCCGAGCTGGTCGACGCCAAGGACCAGCGCGACGGGCCCACCTGCGCGTTCCGGGTGGACGCGAAGGCGCCGCACTACACGTACTACCTGGAGACGATCACCACCGCGGACCTCCAGGACTGGCTGACCGGTAAGCACAAGAAGTCCAGCATGACCAAGGAACCCGTGAACCTGCCGGGATTCCCGGCGCTGAAGAACTATCGGGCCGGCGAGCGCCCGCAGGACTGCGAGACCCTGGTCGGCGTCGCCCCGGGCCAGACGCTGCGCGCGCAGATGGCGCCCACCACCGAGGGCGCGTTCGACCAGCGGCAGATGTGCGACATGGCGACCCAGGTGGCGTCGATGGCGCTGCAGACCCTCGAAGCCCGGAAGTGAGGACGCAGGACATGACCGGCCAGAACGACTTGGGCGTGGACATCCCGCAACTGGTGCAGAAGATCCGCGATCACCGGTTCGAGGGATACAGCGACAACGCGCTCGCCGACGAGATCGCCGCCTTCCGCAGCGGCGACGGGGTCGGCAGCATCGGCAACGCCGTCGACGCGCTGAAGGCGGTCGCGGGCGCGCTGGCGGACACCGACGACGCGCTGCGCACCGAACTCGGCAAGCTCGGCGTGATCTGGCAGGGCAAGGCGGGGGGCCAGGCCGGCGCGGTGCTCACCGAGCACGCCGGGTTCTCCACCGACGCCAACGCCAAGGTGAACCACTCCGCCGAGATGATCTTCGCGCAGGGCGAGGCGTTCAGCCGGACCCTGCACAAGCTGCCGGACACCGCCGCGCTGCGGACCGGCGAGGGCAGCAAGGGCTACAACCTGCTGGACTCGCTGGTCAGCCTGCTGGGGTTCGAAACCGATCACGCGAAGGCGGTCCGGGCCGGGCAGGCGGCGCGGCAGCAGGCCATCGACGCGCTCAACGGATACGCCAAGGACAGCGGCGACAACCTGGCGTCCACCGAAGCACTGTCCAAACCGGAATCGCTGCAGCTGGTGTCGGCCCCGACCGGCAGCCCGTGGGATCCGGTCGGCACACCGGGCCAGCAGCCCGATGTCCAGGTCCCCGATCCGTCGACCACCGCGTCCTCGACCGACCAGGTCCCCGGCAAGGGGAAGGGCGAACCGATCGAACCGGGGCACACCCGGCCGACCCCGCAGGTGCCGCCGCAGCAGCACCAGCAGCCCGCGCCGGTCGTCATCGGCGGCAAGCAGACCGGGGTCAGCACGCCGCCGCCGCAGCGCACCTCGCCGAGTTCGGCGCCGAGCGTGCCCGCGGCCACCACGCCGCACACCCCGACCACCGGGATCATCAGCGGCCAGCGCCCCGGCGGCGGGCAGCCGGACCAGATCAGGCAACCGTCCCCCGGCATCCCGGGGTTGCCGGGCACCCCGCCCGCGCCCGGCACGCCGCCGATCACCGGCGTGGTCGGCACCCCGCCGCCGGACTCGCAGAGCGGCCGCACCGGCGGCGGTCCGGTGGGCAAGGCTCCCGTCCCGGGCACCGAAGGCGTGGTCGGGCGGGTCGGCGAGCCGCCCCACGGCGGCCGAGGTGGGGGTGGCGGTGACGGCGTGCTCGGCAAGGGCCGGACGTTCGGCGTGGCGCCGCAGGCCCCCGGTGTCGTGCCCACGGCAGGCCCCGGGATCGCCGCGGCGGCGAAGGTCGGTTTCGGCGCCAACGAACTCGGCGCCGGGGCGACCGCGCTCGGCGCGGCCGGCGCTGGTGGCGCGGTGAGCGGGGAGAAGGAACGCCAGGGGCGCGGCTTCGGCAAGGGCGCCCCGGCCGGGAAGCCCGCGCGGCCGTTGCCGATCGGCGACCTGCCGGAGGAAGAGGCGCGGGTGACGCGGCGGTCGGAGAAGCTCAGCCCGCACGCGGGCCAGTCCCAGCGGAGCCTGCTGGAACGCGCCGCGCCGCAGGGCGCCCGGGACGAAGAGGACGCCGAGCACGTGCGCAAATACGGGATCGACGACAAGGACCTCTTCGCCGACCAGCGCATGGTGGCGCCAGACCTGATCGGCGACGACAACGCCGGCGACTTCCGCTAAGGAAAAATCCGAACGTGCCCATGGGTTCCCCCAATGGCAGCCTCGTGCTGTCCGCCCTCGAGTTCGACGTGCTCTGGGAAGCCGAACGACTCCCCGCGCGGCACCCCGCGCTGCAGGTGCCGAGCCCCGGTATGACGCACACCGAGCGCCGCGAACTGGTCGGCCAGGCCTGGGATTCCCTGGCGGCGCGGCGGCTGGCCCGGGGCACCAGGGCCTCCGGTGAGCTGGTCGACATGCTCAACCTGCTCGCCCACCCGAAGGTCAGCATCGACGTCTGGGTGTGGGCCGAACGCGAGATCAAGGGCCTCGCGGTGAGCGTGGGCAGCCAGGCGCTGCTCGGCGTCGTGGACAACGGCGAGGTGTGGCTGATCCCCGCCTGGGACACCTCGCTGCCGGAAGCCGCGGTGTCGGTCGCCGGTGAGCTGGGACCGGGCGTCGGCCATTCGGTCAGCCTGCCCCACGACGTCCTGGTGGCCGCCGACGCCGACGCCCGGGGTGACGCGAAGGCCCTGGTCACCGCGCTGGAGGACCGGCGCGTCCCCCTCGGCGAGGCGCAGGAGATCGCCGGCATGCTGGTCGGCATGGTCGCCCGCGGCCAGTTCGGCGTGGAACGCCTCGGCCGCGACGGCCAGATGCACCGGGCGGGCCGGGTGGTCGCCTTCCACGACACCGATGCGGGCCGCTACCTGTTCCAGTTGGGCCGCAACTCCGACGGCCGCGACTGGGCCACCGTCACCCCCGCCGACAACCACCTGCTTTCCCAGCGAATCTGGGAACTCCTCGAAGAAGTCTGATCCCCTTACGGTTTCGGCAGTTTGGGGATGATCGCCTTCGCCACGGCCTGCGCCTGCTGGCAGATCTGCCCGGCCGTGGCCGCGTCGCCGCTGACCGTGTAGAAGATCCGGACGGTTTCGGCGTCGTCACCGGACTTGCGGTGCAACCATTCGATACCGCACGAGGCGCTGTCCTCGCGATCCTGCTTCAGCTCCTGGAACGCGGGCGTTCCGCCGAGGTCGATCGGGGTGCCGTCGTCGGCATCGGGCTCGCTGCCGCGGTCGGTGTAGAGCGCGAACAGGCCCTTGCTGTCCCAGTCGCATTCGTGCAGGCCGGTCGCCGCCATCTCGGACACCACGCCGATGATCTGCTCCATCGACGCCTTGTCGATGAGCGAGCACGGGTCCACCCGGATCAGCGAGCCGCTGGGCATGTCGTACTCGGGCGGGTTGGCGCGCAGGCGCTTCACGACCTCGGTCAGCGCGGCGCGGGCGGTTTCGCAGCCTTCCCCGGACTGCACCCGGCCGGTCACCGTGATGCCGACCCGCTTCTCGTTGAAGATCGGCACGGTCGCGTCGCAGTTCTTCGGGTCGTCGCGCTTGTCGATGGTGACCGGCAGGCCCTCGATCTGCGCCGGTGGCTCGTCCGAACCACCACCGGTCAGCTCGTCGCCGAGGTTGAGTTCCACCTCGACGTCGTTCGCCGCCGTGTAATCGCATTCGCCCAGGTCGGAGCCGGAATCGGGGGTGAGGTTGCCGAGCGCGGGCACCGAGTCCGCGGGCAGCACCTTGCACGGGTCCACGCGGCGCAGCTTGTCGATGCTCAGCGGATCGGTGGTCGGCGCGGGCGCGCTCGAGGACGCTCCGCTCGCGGGCGACGCCGAACTCGGACTGCCGTCCTTGTTCAGCATGATCACGGTGACCGCGGTGCCGCCGACCAGCACGATCGCCGCGATGATCGCCAGCAGGACCTTGACCGCGGTGTTCGACTGCTTCGCCGGGGGCGGCTGCGGCATGGTCAGGTTCGGCTGGGCCCACGCCTGCGCCTGCACCTGCGGCTGCGGTTCGGGCGCGACCGGACCGTTGAGGACGGCCTGCACCTCGGCCTTCTGCTGGGCGATCTGGCTTTGCACGATCGGTGGCCACAGGTTCGCACCGGGCGACACCGGGCCGAGGAAGTCGAGGATCTGGTCCGGTGTGGGCCGCTGGGCGGGATCCTTGGCCAGGCACGGTTCGGCGAGCTGGCGCACCTCGGGCGGGGCCTGGTCCAGCTCCGGCTGCGAGTGCACGACGTTGTACAGGGTCTGCGGCGCGGAGGCCCCGCTGAACGGGCTGCGCCCGGTGGAGGCCATCACCAGCAGCGCGCCGAGCGAGAAGACGTCGCTGGCCGGGGTCAGCGTCTTGCTCTCGGCCTGCTCCGGGGACATGAACCCGGGCGAACCGATGACCGATCCGGCGTGCGTCAGCTCGATGTCGCCCTCGGTCGCGCGGGCGATGCCGAAGTCGATCACCCGGGGGCCGTCCTCGGTGAGCAGGACGTTGCTGGGTTTGAGGTCGCGGTGGATGAGCCCGACGCGGTGGATCTCGGTCAGCGCGGAGGCGAGCCCGGCGGCGAGGTAGCGGACCGTCGGCACCGGCAGCGGACCCGCGGCGGCGACCGCCTGGTGCAGGGACGGCCCGGCGACGAAGACCGACGCGAGCCAGGGCAGGGGTGCGTCCGGGTCGGCGTCCATCACGGCGGCGGTGTAGGCGCCGGAGACCATCCGGGACGCCTCGACCTCGCGGCGGAAGCGGGTGCGGAAGCCGTCGTCGTTGGCGAACTGCGAATGGACCTGCTTGAGCGCGACCAGTCTGCCGTCCGCGGACACCGCCAGCAGGACCCGGCCCATTCCGCCCTCGCCGAGCGCGGCCAATACTCGATAGCGTCCGACCTGGCGATTCTCGCCCGGATTCAACGGCTTCACGGCACCTCCCAGTCCCGGGTGATGTTACAAAGCGTGCCCGGTCGTCCTACGTCGCACTTCGACGGGTGGTAGTTGCTGCCAATCCGCACACGGGCCGGAGTGGAAGCTTTACAGTATGCGCGGGAACCGTCGGCCGGGTTTGTGCGTCCGACCGGCGGAGACAAGCTTGTGAAGGGGATGACCAGGCGTGCCTGACTACGATCTCGAGTCGATGGAACTGGTGGCCGGCAAGATCGCCGCCATTCACGACAAGTTCCAGGAGTCCAAGGGCAAGATCAAGCGCCTGGAGGGCGGCCACCCCTTCGGTGCGGTCCGCCACCCCGACGAGGATCCGGAACACCCCGACCTCACCAAACCGTCTCCCGCGGACGAGACCGCGAACGCGGTCAACACCTTCACCGACGGCACGCATACCGAATTCGAGGCCGGGGCCCAGCTCATGAAGTCCACCAGCGACGCGCTCACCAAAGCCATCCAGGTGCTGCGCGCGCAGGAAGCCGCGGCGAAGGACAGCGTCACCCTGAAGGACCCGGGCTCCCTGGACATATGAGCACGCGGACCAATTCGAACTCAGTCGTCAAGGGGGCTTCATGGTAAGGGTCGAGATCCCGCAGGCGTGGAATCAGGCGAAGGCCAAGGCGGATCAGGTCAATGACATCAAGCCGGTGGACATCCAGGCGATCGCCGACCAGTTCACCAATGCGTCCAAGGATTCGGCGGACCATGTCGCGCATCTGAATTCGGTGAGCCAGCCGCTCGTCGGCTTGTGGAAGGGGCCCGCCGCCGACCAGTTCTTCGCCGGGGTCCAAGAGGTCGTCAACGCGGGGAAGCGATTCAACGACAAACTGGACGACGTCGCGCGGGAATTCACCCAGCTTCAGCAGGATCTCAATACCGTCAAGGGCGCGATTCAATCCGAGCGCAGCGCCGCCGAAACCGAGATCAATTCCTTCGTCAACACCGCGAACAACCAGACCATTCCGGCGGCCGAGTCGGCGATGGCCGCGCATCAGCGCGACCCGGAGAAGAACAAGGCGCCGGACCCGACGCCCGAGGCCATCGCCAAGGACGCGCAGGGCAAGGCGGACGCGCGCGCGAACGTCGCCAATACGAAGATCGGCAACCTCGTGACCCAGGCCGAGGGTTTCCTCACCAAGGCCGGGAACCTGGCCCGGCAGAAGATCACCGGTGGGTACTCGTCGGTGAAGGGGCCCGGCGGTGGCGGGGGCGGCACTCGGGCCGCACGCAGCTCCGGCGGGCTGCACGCCGGTGGCGGCGGTGGCGGTGGCGGGGGCGGTGGCCTCGGCCCGAGTGGCGGGCCGCCGAGCACCCAGCCGCCCGGCAACGTCGAGGGCTGGATCAAGGAAGCCATCAAGATCCTCCAGGCCAACGGCATCCCGGTGACCGACGCCGACATCGGCAAGATCTGGACGATCATCGAGAAGGAGTCCGGCGGCAACCCCAACGCCATCAACAACTGGGACTCCAACGCGGCGAAGGGCACCCCGTCGAAGGGCCTGATGCAGTGCATCGACCCGACGTTCCAGGCGCACAAGCTGCCCGGCCACGACGACATCTACAACCCGGTCGACAACATCATCGCCGGGGTCCGGTACACGTTCGACCGCTACGGCGGCTTCGCCGGGCACCCGGGCCTGAAGTCGATGGCGGGCGGTGGCGGCTACCAGGGGTACTGATTCGCAGGTGACCAGGGACCGGCGCAGGCTGTCCCGGCGGACCAGTTGGATCGCCGGGGCGGCGGTGGCGGTCGTCGCCGTCGGGGCGTTCGCGTGGACCCAGTTCGGGCCGGGCGGTCTCCGTTCCGACCTCGGCGCGTGCGTCCGGGTCGAAGGCGAGACCCTGGTCAACCAGGCCATCGTCAAGGTCGACTGCGGCTCGCCGCAGGCCGGGCTGCGGATCGCCGCGGTGAGCGAAAGCGGCTGCCCCGAGGGCGACTACAGCTCGGTGCTCCAGCAGACCGGCGAGACGCCGAACGTCACGTCCACGTGGACCTGCCTGGTGCTGAACGGCGACGTGGGCGACTGCTTCCCGCACCCGTCCGAGCGCGCCGAGAAGTTCCGGAAACTCGCCTGCACCGACCCGGCCGCCTACCGGATCACCCGGAAGTTCGACGGGCACTTCGAGGAAACCGGCCGCACCCGGCGCGGTGGCGGAGTCTGCGGCGAAGAGGTGACCGAGAGTTACCGCGACCCTCCGGTCACCTACTGCCTGGCCCCGATCGACTGACCTCGCGAGTCGTCAGGTCGGTCAAGTTCACCGTTACCGCGGCGGGGAACGAGGAGGTGAAGGCTCCGGTGACCTCTTGGTCGACGTGGTAGTCGCCCTCGGTGAGGGTGTACGCAGTCAGCGAGACCGGTTCGTCCAGGTCGATGAGCCAATAAGCGGGGATCCCGGCGTCGGCATACTCGATCGGCTTTACCAGCCGATCGGTGCGAGCCGATCCCGGCGAAATGATCTCAACCGCAACCAGCACCTCGGACGCGTCGATCCGCGCCCGCCCGGAATCCACCGCATGGGAAGTGATGATGGTGACGTCCGGCGCCCGCACGATCGGCGGATCCTGCGCGACCGTGATCTCGATGTCGATGATTGCGGTCAGATCTTTGGGGAGCTGCTCATCGACCCATGACGCTAGACGTTGCACAGCACGTTGGTGAGTGGGCTGCGGCTTGGGTGACACGATCAGCACTCCCTCGACGAGTTCGTAGTGCCGAGAAGTGTCCTCGGGCAGCGCGTCCCATTCGTCGAGGGTCACGAGATGGTCGGGCCAGGGTGCGACCATTACAATCCTTTCCAGCGTCCCTCGGATACGCACGTAGCGTATGTCGTGTCAGCAACATACGACATTCACCAGCAGTGTAGTTTCGCGCGCGCCGTACTCGCCTAGCCTGGGCGGCATGATCGACCCTGCCACCTTCCCCGGCCCCGCCCGGCGCGCCGATGTGCCGCCGTTCCACGTGATGGACGTGCTGTCCGCCGCGCAGGCGCGCCAGCGCAGTCATGGTGACGTCGTGTCGCTGTGCGCCGGGCAGCCCACCGCGGGCGCCCCGGCGCCGGTGCGGGAGGCCGCCGAGAAGGCGTTGCGCGAGCACAACCTCGGCTACACCGTCCAGCTGGGCATCCCGGAACTCCGGGAGGCGATCGCCCGGCACTACGACCGCCGCTACTCGCTCGAGGTCAGCCCGGAAGACGTGATCGTCACGACCGGTTCCTCCGGCGGGTTCCTGCTCTCCTTCCTGTCCGCCTTCGACCCCGGCGACCGGGTCGCGATGGCCCGCCCCGGTTACCCCGCCTACCGCAACCTGCTCACCGCGCTCGGCTGCGAAGTCGTCGAGTTCGCGACCGACGAGACCACCCGGTTCCAGCCGACCACCGAACTGCTCGACCGGCTCGGCCCGATCCGCGGCCTGGTGGTGGCCAGCCCGAGCAATCCGACCGGCACGGTCCTCGACCCCGGTGAGCTGGCGGCGATCGCGGGCTGGTGTTCCACCCGCGGGGTCCAGCTGATCAGCGACGAGATCTACCACGGCATCTCCTACGGCGCCGAACTCGGCTGCGCGTGGCAGAGCTCCCGGGAAGCGCTCGTGCTCGGGTCGTTCTCCAAGTACTTCGCGATGACCGGGTGGCGGCTCGGCTGGATGCTGGTGCCGCAGCGCCTGCACCGGGCGGTGGACGTGCTGACCGGCAACTTCAACATCTGCCCGCCCGCGCTCGCCCAGTACGCGGCGGTCGCGGCCTTCGAGCCCGAGTCCTACGCCGAGCTCGACCGGCATGTCGCGCACTACCGCGCCAACCGGGACGTGCTGCTCGACGGCCTGCGCGACCTCGGCCTGGACCGGGTGGCCCCGGTCGACGGCGCCTTCTACGCCTACGTCGACGTGTCCGCGCACACCGCGGACAGCCTGAGCTGGTGCCAGCGCCTGCTCGCCGACACCGGGGTGGCCATCACGCCGGGGATCGACTTCGACCCGGTGGACGGCGGCAAGTTCGTCCGGTTCTCCTTCGCGGGCGCGACCGCCGAGGTCACCGAGGGCGTGCGCCGCCTGGGGGCCTGGCTGTAGGGGGGAACCCCGAATTGTCCCTGAACGTTGAGCGGACGACGGGTAATTCGGGCGAGCACGTGGGAGCCTGCTAGTAGCGGGCCGGTTGGCCCGGAGGTAACCGGAGGGAAACCATGTTCTGGAAGATCGTCGGAGCGCTGATCGTCGCCTGGCTGGCGTTCATGGTGATCGGGTCCGTGATCGGATTCGTGTTCAAGGCCGTGCTGTGGATCGCGATCATCGGTGGCGCGGTCTTCCTCGGCACCGCGGCCTACGGCGCCATCAAGGGCAAGAGCGAGCACAAGCGCATCCGTTCCTGACCCGGGCCACCATGTCGATTCTGATCGGGCTGCTGTCGGTCCTGCTGACGTTCGCGTTCGTCGGCGCCGGCGGCGCCAAGCTCGCCGGGGTCGAGAACATGACGCGGTCGCTCGGGCACCTCGGGGTGTCGCCCGGGCTGACCCGCGCGATCGGCGGGCTCGAGCTCGCCGCCGCGGCCGGGCTGATCGCCGGGTTCTGGATCACCCCGATCGGTTTCGCCGCGTCCATGGGACTGATGTTGCTGATGGTCGGCGCGGTCGCGCGGCACCTGCGGGCCCGGGACCCGGTCGTGCGCGCCGCGCCCGCGGCGGTGCTCGGGGTGCTGTCCGTGGCGAACGCGGTGTTACTCGCGCTCGCTTAAGGCTTCCTCGGCCGTGCTCGGGCCGAGCCAGCGGTGCGCGCGCAGTCCCACCGCGCGAGCACCGTCCACATTGTACTGTCGATCGTCGAAGAACAGGCAGTCGGCGGGTTTCGCGCCGAGCCGGGAAACCAGGGTCTGGTAGATCGCCGCATCCGGTTTCGCCAGGCCGACGT
The DNA here is from genome assembly GCF_009765355.1 of Amycolatopsis anabasis. GTDB lineage: Bacteria > Actinomycetota > Actinomycetes > Mycobacteriales > Pseudonocardiaceae > Amycolatopsis > Amycolatopsis anabasis. Next base: position 35,966 of record NZ_VTHK01000008.1, read on the forward strand.
CGGCCGAGAACAGCCGCACCCGGAAGGGTTTGATCCAGTCCTGCCGCTCGGCGAACCGGGCGAACGACGCCGGCGCGTTCGACAGCAGCGCCAGTGCGGTCCCGGCTTCGGCGAGCGCCTCGAGCAGTTCCGCCGACTCCGGTTCGACGTGCGACCAGCCCTCGATGTCGATCTCGGTGAGAGTGTCCGAAGTGGACTTGCTGACCGGGATGCCGAGCGGTTCGGCGACGGCCCGCCAGTACTCCAGGTCCCCGGCGCCGCGGTCGTAGAAGTCGCGCTGGGCCCAGTAGTGCGGTTCGAACTCCGCGAGTTCCACGCCGAGCGCGGCGGCCAGCCGGGGCAGCGCCGCGGTCCGGCGACTGATCACCTCGCCGTAGTCGAACACGACCCAGTTCACTTCGCGATACCCCCGCTCTTTCGGCGGCTCCGCGCGCGACACGAGCGCGTCGCCGGGGCTTGGCTCACCGAGTTGTCTCCGTCTCCGTTGTGCCAACGCCCCGCCGCCGCGCTCGTGGGGCCTTCGGCCGAGGCGCGCGTGCGGGCCGACTTGGGTGCCGCCCTGATCACTTGGCATTTCCCCCTCGGATGCGGCGCAGCGCCTCGTCGATGTCCTGCGCGGACACGTCCCGGTGCGTCACGAACCGGACCTTCCCGGCCATCGGGCCCGCGAGCACGCCCCATGATGCCAACGATTCCACCGCCACCGCCACGTCCGGAACCCCGGCCAGGACGATGTTCGTCTCCGGGGTGTCCGCCTCCCAGCCGAGTTCGGCGAGCCCGGTGGCGAGCCGCTTCGCCTTCTCGTGTTCGGCGCCGAGATCGTTGACGCGGTCCAGCGCGACCAGGCACGCGGCGGCCAGCACCCCGCCCTGCCGCACCCCGCCGCCGAGCATCTGCCGCATCCGGCGGGCCCTCGCGACGAAGTCCTCGCTGCCGGCCACCACCGAACCGACCGGGGCGCCGAGGGCCTTGCTGAAACACGCGGACACGGTGTCCGCGCCCACGGTCAGCGCCGCCGGTGGCAGGCCGAGGGCGCAGGCGGCGTGCCAGATGCGGGCGCCGTCGAGGTGCACGCGCAGCCCGGCCTGCCGCGCGACGGAGAGCAGCTGGGCGTGCTCGTCCGGCGGGGTGACCGCCCCACCGGCCCAGTTGTGCGTGTTCTCCAGGCACAGCAAGGTGGTGCGCAGCGCGTAGTACGGCGCTCCGGCCCCGCCGATCGCCGCGCTGAGCGTGCCGGGAGCCGGGCGTCCCGGCCCGGCGTCGTGCGGCAGCGGTTCGGGCATGCCACCGGCCAGCCAGGCCGCCGAGCCCAGTTCGTTGAGCAGGACGTGCGCCCCCTTCGGCGCGAGGAACCGGTCGCCGCGCTGCAGGTGCACGCTCAGCGCGATCAGGTTCGCCATCGTGCCGCTCGGGGTCCACAGCGCCGCGGGCATGCCGAGCAGGGCCGCCGCGCGCTGCTCGAGTTCGAGGATGGTCGGATCGATGTCGATGACGTTGTCCGCGACCTCCGCGGACGCCATGGCTCTCCGCATAGTTTCATCCGGCCGGGTGACGGTGTCGGAGCGGAGGTCAATCGTCCGGTTCTCAGCGAAGGTCACGGTTGGATCACATCACATGCCCGGTGTCGCACTCAAACACGCGGGTGCGGGTGGATGGGGCGCGAAGGACGTGCAACCGTAGACGCCGCCCGTTCCGTCCTCACCCTTGAACGCCTCGAGAGCGGAGAGCCAGCCGCGTGGATCAGCGCGACGAGCAGGAGTTCGCGGAGTACTTCGCCGCCCGGCGGGACTCCGTGCGCCGGACCGCGTACATGCTGTGCGGGGACTGGCACCGCGCGGACGACCTCGCGCAGACGGCGTTCGTCGCGCTGCACCGGCGCTGGCGGAAGATCCGGGACCGGTCGGCGACGGACGCCTACCTGCGTAAAACGCTGGTCCGTGCGGTGATCGACGAGTCCCGGCGGCCCTGGCGGCGGGAGCGGCAGACCGAGAGCCTGCCCGAGCCCGACGCCGAGGGTGTCCGGCTCGACGAGCAGGTCGCCACCCGGGCCGACCTGCTGGCCGGGCTGCGGCGCGTGCCGCCGAAGCAGCGCGCGGTGCTGGTGCTCCGGTACTTCGAGGGGCTCGACGTGGCCGGTGTGGCCAGGACGCTGGGCTGCAGCGAGGGAAACGTGAAGAGCCAGACCGCTCGCGGGCTGGCGAACCTGCGGGAAGTGCTGGGCGAGGAGGTGGACACGCATGGATGAGCGGGAACTGGAGACGCTGTTCCGGGAGGCTCCCGGCGAGCCGCCGCCCGCCGGATTCACCGTCACCGACGTCACCAAGGCGTCGGCCCGGGCCGGGATACGCAGCCGGAACCGGGTCCTGGTCGCCGTCAGCTGCGCGGTCGTCCTCCTCGCCGGTGGCGGTTTGACCGGTTTGTTACTCAATGACGGAGTCCTCGAGCAGACGGCGTCCGCGCCGGAGTTTCAAAGTAATGCGGATTCGGGTAATCCCAGGCAACCTGGAGGGGGGACCGGACGTCCTCCGAACGCAGTACCCCAAGAAGGCTTCCCGACCTACTCGCCCAAGCAGGGGGGCGACGGGTCCGGGGAGAACGGCCCTCGGGCCGAAGGCACCCAAGGGTGCGACAAGGTCGACCGGGAGCTCGCCACCGCCCTCGCTGGCGAGCTTCCGGTCACCGGACTGCAGGCTTCCCCGGCGCGATGGTGCGCGCCGGACTGGCGTTCGGCCGCGTTCGAGGTGGCCGATACCGGCCGCGGTGGTGTGATCTCGGCCACCGTGGTCCCGTCCGGGCAGATGATCAAGCCGACCGGGTTGCCGCAGGGCACGCTCGTCGCCGAACGCGCCGCCAAGGGCGGGGGCACGGTTTTCGTCCTCAGCGTTCCGCGCACCGGATCGGTCGATCCGCCGTTTCCGAACGACCTCGATCGGATCGTTACCGCGCTTGCTGCACGCTTCTGAGGGGGCCGAATGGCAGGATGGTCCGCCGTGACCTCTGCAGCGAGTACGCCCAAAGGCGAACGAAGGCGGGCGGCCCTGGTCGAGGCCGCCTCCGCACTGTTGGTCGAAGGTGGCTTCGACGCGGTACGGCACCGCGCCGTCGCCGAACGGGCCAAGCTGCCCCTGGCCTCGACGACGTACTACTTCGACTCGCTGGACGACCTCGTCGCCGCCGCCGTCGAGCACTACTCCCGGTACGAGCTGGCCCAGGGCCGCGAGCGCCTGGAGGAGATCGCGACCCGCAACCGCGGCGTGGGGGCGGTGGTGGACCTGGTGCTGGAGCTGCTGCTGGGCCCCGAGCACGCCGGCCGCGAGGCGGACGCCGAAGCCGTGCTGCTGCGGTACGAGCGGCTGGTGGCCACCGGGCGGCGGCCCTACCTGCGCCCGCTGATGCGCACCCTGGCCGTCGAGCTGAACGACCTGATCTCCGAGATCCTCGCCCGTTCCGGCAAACCGGTCGACGCCGAGGAGCTCAAACGCCTGATCGCGCTGGTCGACGGCGCCGTGGTCGCCGCCCTGGTCGAGGTCGACCCGGAACCGCGGGCCGCCGCCGCCAAGATGCTGCGCGAAGCGCTGAGCTGACTCCGGCGGCGCTGGCGACCGATCCCGGGCTGGCGCTGCCAGCGGGTTAACCTGGCGCGGTGACGCAGAAGCCCCGCATCCCGAACGTGCTCGCCGCCCGCTACGCCTCCGCCGAGCTGGTCGAACTCTGGTCCCCGGAGAACAAGGTCAAGCTGGAGCGCGAGCTCTGGCTGGCCGTGCTGCGGGCCCAGCGCGAGCTGGGCGTCGAGGTGCCGGACGGGGTGGTCGAGGACTACGAGCGGGTGCTGGAGGACGTGGACCTCGCCTCGATCGCCGAGCGGGAGCGGGTCACCCGGCACGACGTGAAGGCGCGGATCGAGGAGTTCAACGCCCTCGCCGGGCACGAGCACGTGCACAAGGGGATGACCTCGCGGGACGTCACCGAGAACGTCGAGCAGCTGCAGCTGCGGCGCTCGCTGGAGCTGGTGCGCGGCCGGGTCGCCGCGGTGCTGGCCCGCCTCGCCGCGCTCGCCGCCGAGCATTCGGACCTGGTCATGGCCGGTCGTTCGCACAACGTGGCCGCGCAGGCGACCACGCTCGGCAAGCGGTTCGCCACCGCGGCCGACGAGCTGCTGGTCGCCTTCGAGCGGCTGGACCAGCTCATCGAGCGGTACCCGCTGCGCGGGATCAAGGGGCCGGTGGGCACCGCGCAGGACATGCTCGACCTCCTCGGCTCGGAGTCCACTTTGGATGAACTGGAGTCCCGGGTCGCGGAGTTCCTCGGGTTCGACCGGCGATTCACCAGCGTCGGCCAGGTCTACCCGCGTTCGCTGGACTTCGACGTGGTCTCGGCCGTGGTCCAGGTCGCCGCCGCACCGGCCAGCCTGGCCAAGACGATCCGGCTGATGGCGGGCCACGAACTGGTGACCGAGGGCTTCCAGCCCGGTCAGGTCGGCTCCTCGGCGATGCCGCACAAGATGAACACCCGCTCCTGCGAACGGGTCAACGGGCTGGCCGTGGTGCTGCGCGGGTACCTGTCGATGGTCGGCGAGCTGGCCGGTGACCAGTGGAACGAGGGCGACGTCTCGGATTCGGTGGTGCGCCGGGTCGCGCTGCCCGACGCGTTCTTCGCGCTCGACGGGTTGCTGGAGACCTTCCTCACGGTGCTCGCCGAGTTCGGCGCGTTCCCCGCGGTCGTGGAGCGCGAATTGGACCGGTACCTGCCGTTCCTGGCCACCACCAAGGTCCTGATGGCGGCGGTGCGGGCCGGGGTCGGCCGGGAGACCGCGCACGAGGCGATCAAGGAGAACGCGGTCGCCGTGGCGCTGGCGATGCGCGAGGGGCAGACCGGGAACGATCTGGTCGACCGGCTCGCCGCCGACGAGCGGCTCCCACTGGACCGCGCCAAGCTCGACGAACTGCTGGCCGACCGGATCTCGTTCACCGGCGTCGCGCCCGCCCAGGTCGACGCGGTGGTCCGGCGGGTGGAGGAAGTCCTCAAGCGGTTCCCCGAGGCCGTGGGGTACGCCCCGGCACCAATTCTCTGATTGGTCTGTGATCAAAGGAACGCAAGGGCGTTCACATGCTGGGACGACGTTACCCGTTCGGGCGATTTCTCTAACGTGAGCGCGGAACCCAGCGCGCCGGGCGGCCACCAGCTTCCCGGCGCGTAGTCTCGCGCCCAGGTGCGCCCGAAATGTACGGAAGTAGCATGAGATCCACGCTGTCGCGATTCCTCGCCGTCCTCGCCGCGGGCGCGGCCACCCTCACCCTCGCCGCGTGCGGCGGCTCCTCGGACGGAGCCGGCGGACCGCTGACGGTCGGCACGCTGACCGACGCCCCGCCGTCGATCTACCTGGAGAACGGCAACTTCACCGGCTACGACAACGAGTTGCTGCGCGACATCGCCAAGCGCGGGGGGTTCGAGGTGCGGTTCCGCGGTACCGAGTTCGCCGGGCTGCTCGCCAACGTGGCCAACCGCACGTTCGACATCGGCAGCTCCACGATCTCCACCACCGACGAGCGCAAGAAGACGGTCGCCTTCTCCAACGGCTACAGCACCGGCTTCACCTCGATCGTCACCAGGAAGGGCGCGGGACTGAAGGACGTGGCCGCGTTCTCCGGTAAGCGCCTCGGGGTGGTCCAGGCCTCGGTGCAGGACGACTTCGCGAGCAAGAAGGTCGCGGGCGCGAACGTGGTGCGCTTCCCCGACTACAACGCGGGTTTCGCGCAGCTGCGGGGCGGCAGCCTGGACGGCTGGGTGGTGCCGAAGGACATCGGCCAGAAGTACCTGGACCAGAACCCGGATCTGCAGCTGGAGTTCGGCTACACCGTGGAGACCAAGGACACCCCGTCCGCGTTCGCGGTGCGCAAGGACAACAAGGAGCTGCTGGCGAAGATCAACGACGGCCTGGCCAAGGCGATCGCCGACGGCACCGTGAAACGGCTGCACGAGCAGTTCTTCAAGACCGAGCCGTTGCCGAAGGAACTGGAACCCGGCGGGCCGGGCCTGCCGGTGCGGAACCCGGGTCAGTGAGGGGGAAATCCATGAAGAGCACGAAGAGAACACTGATCACCGCGCTCGCCGCCGGGCTGCTCGCGGCGCTCACCGCGTGCGGCGGCGGAAGCGACCAGACCACCCTGCGGGTCGGCACCCTGGGCGACGCGCCGCCGAACATCTTCGTCGACAAGTCCGGGAACTACACGGGCTTCGACAACGAGTTGCTCAAGGCCATCGCGGCCAAGCAGAACCTGAAGCTGGAGTTCGCCGCGACCGAGTTCTCCTCGCTGCTGTCCAAAGTGGCCAATGGCCAGTTCGACGTGGGCAGTTCGGCGATCGCGCAGACCGACGAGCGCAAGAAGACCGTCGACTTCTCGAACGCGTACAACTTCGAGGTGATGAGCATCCAGACCAGGGAAGGGACGCCCATCACCGACGAGAGCACCTTGGCGGGCAAGCGGATCGCGGTCATCCAGGGCACGGTCGGCGACAAGTGGCTGGGCACGACCGTGCCTGCCGCGCAGGCGGTGCGCTTCCCGGACTACGCGGCCGCGCTCGGCGCGCTCAAGTCCGGTTCGGTGGAGGGTTACGTCCTCGACCAGGCCATCGCGGAGAAGAACGTCACCGAGAACCCGGACGCCAAGCTGAAGGTCACCAAGTCCTTCACCACGGACATCGCGCACGGGTTCGCGGTGCGCAAGGGCAACGGCGAGTTGCTCGGCAAGCTCAACGAGGGGCTCAAGCAGGTGATCGCCGATGGCACCTGGGAGCGGTTGCACCAGCAGTTCCTGCCAACGGCCCCGGTTCCGGACCAGTTCAAGGCGGGTAAGCCCGAGTAATGCGCAAGATCGTCCACACCACGTTCGCCGCCGCGCTGCTGGCCCTGCTCACGGCCTGCGGCGGTGGCGACGGCACCACCCTGCGCGTCGGCACGCTGTCCGATTCGCCGCCGAACGTCTACCAGGAGAACGGGAACTACACCGGTTTCGACAACGAGTTGCTGAAGGCGATCGCGGCCAAGCAGAACCTGAAGCTGGAGTTCGCGGCGACCGATTTCTCGGCCCTGCTCGGCCGGCTGGCCAGTGGCCAGTTCGACGTGGGCAGCTCGGCGATCGCGCAGACCGAGGAGCGCAAGAAGACCGTCGACTTCAGCGCGCCCTACAACTTCCAGTCGATCAGCATCGAAGCCTCCGAAGGTGTCCCGATCGCGGACGAGAAATCCTTGGCGGGCAAGCGGATCGGCGTGGTGCAGGGCACCGCCTCGGACGGCTGGCTGGTGTCGACCGCGCCGGGCGCGCAGATCGTGCGGTTCCCGAACGACGCCGCCGCGCTGAGCGCGCTGAAGACCGGCGCGGTCGAGGGCGCGGTCTTCGACCAGGCCACGGCCGAGCAGTACGCGGCCGCCAATCCGGCCGAGAAGCTGAAGGTGGTGAAGTCGTTCACCACCGACACCCCGCACGGGTTCGCGGTGCGCAAGGGCAACGGCGAGTTGCTCGGCAAGCTCAACCAGGGCCTGCGGCAGGTGATCGCCGACGGCACCTGGGAGCGGTTGCACCAGCAGTTCCTGCCAACGGCCCCGGTTCCGGACCAGTTCAAGGCCATAAAATGAGGGCGACACGACAGGCGGGACGCCCTCATGAAGACGATCTTGATCGCCGCGTTGTTCACCTTCACCCTGGCTTGCGACGGCAGTGGCGGCACCACGCTGCGGGTCGGCACGCTGTCCGATTCGCCGCCGAACATGTACCAGGAGAACGGGAACTACACCGGTTTCGACAACGAGTTGCTGAAGGCGATCGCCGCGAAACAGAGCCTGGAACTGGAGTTCGCCGCGACGGATTTCTCCGCCCTGCTCGGGCGGGTGGCGAGCGGGGAGTTCGCCATCGGTAGCTCGGCGATCTCGCAGACCGAAGAGCGGAAGAAGACGGTCGACTTCTCCGACGCCTACAACTTCCAGACCACGAGCATCCAGACCAGGGAAGGCGTACCGATCACCGACGAGAACTCCCTGCCGGGCAAACGGGTGTGCGTCACCCAGGCGACGGTTTCCGATTTCTGGGTGACGAGCACCGTGCCCCAGGCCCTCATCGTCCGGTTCCCGGATGTCACCGCGGGATTGAGCGCGCTGAAAACGGGTGCGGTGGACGCCTGCGTGCTCGATCAGTCCACGGCGGAGAAGTTCGTCGCCCTGTACCCGGAGGCGAAACTGAAGGTCACCAAATCGTTCACCACCGGAGTTTCGCACGGTTACGCGGTCCGCAAGGGCAACGCGGAACTGCGCGACAAGATCAATGCGGGCTTGCGGCAGGTGATCGCGGACGGCACCTGGGAGGAACTGCACCAGCGGTTCCTGCCCACCGAACCGGTGCCGGATCAATTCAAGGCGGGTAAATCCAAATAATGGACCAGTTCCTCGACACATTTCTCAACTGGGAATACATCTGGCAGGTCTTCCCGGATCTGATCGGGACCGGGCTGCTGAACACGCTCATCCTCGCGGTGAGCTCGGCCCTGATCGGGACCGTGCTGGGCATGGTGCTCGCGGTCATGGGGCTGTCCGCCAAGCGCTGGCTGCGGTGGCCCGCCCGCGTCTACACCGACATCTTCCGCGGGCTGCCCGCGATCCTGACGATCCTGCTGATCGGCCAGGGCCTCGGCGTGCTGGCCCGCGACATCGTCGGCACGAACCCGTACCCGCTGGGCATTCTCGCGCTGAGCCTGATCGCCGCGGCCTACATCGGCGAGATCTTCCGCTCCGGCATCCAGAGTGTCGAAAAAGGACAGTTGGAGGCCAGCCGCGCGCTGGGCATGACCTACTCGAAGGCGATGCTGCTGGTGGTCATCCCGCAGGGCGTGCGGCGCGTGCTGCCCGCGCTGGTGAACCAGTTCATCGCGCTGGTCAAGGATTCCAGCCTGGTCTACTTCCTCGGCCTGCTCGCCGAGCAGCGCGAACTGTTCCGCATCGGGCAGGACCTCGCCGCGAACACCGGGAACCTCTCGCCGCTGGTCGCGGCCGGATTCGTCTATCTGGTGATCACCGTGCCGCTGACGCACCTGGTCAACTACATCGACAAGAAACTGCGGACCGGGCGGAAGGTCGACACCGTGGATCCCAACACCAACTACGACCACGCCCAGTACGCGTCGGGAGGCGCTGCATGACCTCGGTGACCGCGCCGGCGCATTCGGCGAGCGTCGAACTGCGCGACATCCACGTCAAATTCGGCACCCTCGAGGTGCTGCGCGGGGTGGACCTGAAGGTGGCCAAGGGCGAGACCACCTGCGTGATCGGCCCGTCCGGCTCCGGCAAGTCGACCCTGCTGCGCTGCGTGAACCGCTTGCAGGAACCCGATTCCGGCGATCTGCTGTTCGACGGGAAGAGCGTGATCCGCGCCGATCCGGACCAGTTGCGGCAGCGCGTCGGCATGGTGTTCCAGCACTTCAACCTCTTCGGCCACCGCAGCGTCCTGGACAACATCACGCTGCCGTTGCGCAGCGTGAAGAAGCTGGCGAAGGCCGAGGCCGAGGAGATCGCGCGGGCCCGGCTCGCCGAGGTCGGGCTGGCGGACAAGGCGCCGTACCGGCCCGCGGCGCTGTCCGGCGGCCAGCAGCAGCGGGTCGCGATCGCCCGCGCGCTCGCGATGGACCCCGAGGTCATGCTGTTCGACGAGGCGACCAGCGCGCTCGACCCGGAACTGGTCAAGGGCGTGCTGAACCTGATGGCCGGGCTCGCCGAGCGCGGCCTGACGCTGATCGTGGTGACGCACGAGATGGGGTTCGCGCGCGAGGTGGCGAACCGGGTCGCGTTCATGGACCGCGGCAAGATCGTGGAGACCGGCACGCCCGAAGCGATCTTCGACAACCCGCACAGCGAGCGCCTGCAGCGGTTCCTCTCCCAGGTGCTCTAGGCCGGAGACGGGGCACTTTGTCGGCTGAGTGCGGTGCCTCGGCCACTTCGGCCGCCGTGGACTCGCACTTGGCCGACAAAGTGCGAACCTGGGCGCAACCGGATCGCCGGTTGGTTCCGTCTGGTCGGCATGAAACGGCATTTCGGTCGGTGGGGCATTCTCGGGGCAGTGGTCGCGGTCGTCGCGGCGGTGGCCGTTTTCCGTGCCGATGATCGGCCGCCGGGCGGGGAGGTCATCGGCGGCCCGGGTGGCGGGCCGCGCCTGGTCGCCTTCGATTCCTGCGCCGAGGCGCTGAACGCCTTGCGGGACAACGCCCGGCGGTACGCGGGCACCTACGGTCCCCAGTACGGGGCCAAGGGCGGGGTCGAGGCGCAGGCCGATGGTGGCCGGGCGGCGGCGCCGCAGGCGCCCGCGCCCGCCGAGCAGGGCACGGAGCATTCGACGACCAACAACCACGAAAAAGGGGTCGGCGAACCGGATCTCGTGCAGACCGACGGCCGCCGCGTGGTCACGGTCGCCGACGGCCGGTTGCGGGTGATCGACGCGGCCACGCGCGCGGTCACCTCCACGCTCGAGCTGCCCGGCGGACCGGCGAGCGAACTGCTGCTCGACGGCGATCGGGCGCTGGTCCTCTCCCCGGCGGAGATGGCCGTCCCGGCCGAGCGCGGTTACCTGCCGCCCGGGATGCGTTCCGGCGCTCGCCTGACCCTGGTGGACCTCGCGGGCCCGGCGCGGATGCTCGGGTCCCTTTCGGTCGACGGCCAGTACGTCGATGCCCGGCAGGTCGGCGGCCGGGCGCGGATCGTGCTCCGCTCGGCGCCCCGGATCCCGTACGGGCACCCGCGCGGCGACGAACCGCGCGGCTCGTCCATCGGCGACTGGCTGCCCCGGTACGAACTCGAATCCGGCGGCAACCGCAGCGCCGGGCAACTGGTGGACTGCGCGCGGGTGAGCCACCCCGCGAAGTACACCGGCACCTCGATGCTCACCCTGCTGACCATCGACCTGCGCGGCGAACTGGGCACCGGCGATCCGGTGTCGATCGTGGCCGACGGGGACACCGTGTACGGCACGGCGACCAGCCTCTACGTCGCCGCGCAGGTGAGCACCGAGGACGCGCCGCGCGGCCGGACCGAACTGCACCAGTTCGACATCACCCAGCCGGGCCCGCCGAAGCACGTCGCCTCCGGTGCGGTCGAGGGAAGCCTGCTGAACCAGTACTCGCTTTCCGAGTACCAGGGCCATCTCCGGGTGGCGACCACGATGGACACCGAGAGCGCGGTCACCGTGCTGGCCCGCCGGGGCGAGGCGCTGTCGGTCACCGGGAAGGTCGGCGGGCTCGGCAAGGACGAGCGGATCTACGCGGTGCGGTTCCTCGGCCCGGTGGGCTATGTGGTGACGTTCCGCCAGACGGACCCGCTCTACACGCTCGACCTCGCCGATCCGGCCCACCCCCGGGCCGTCGGCGAGCTGAAGATCACCGGGTACTCGGCGTACCTACACGACGCGGGCGAGCGGAAGCTGATCGGGGTCGGCCGGGAGGCGGACGAGCGCGGCCGGAGCCTCGGCCTCCAGGTCTCCCTGTTCGACGTCGGCGACGCCGCCCGGCCGCGCCGGATCGCGCAGCACCAGCTCCCGGGCGGTTCCTCGGAGGTGGAATCGGATCCGCACGCGTTCCTGTACTGGCCGCCGACCGGCCTGCTGGTGGTGCCCGTGACGGGTTCCGCCGGGGGCGCGCTCGTGCTCCGGCTGTCCGGCGGCACGTTCACCGAGGCCGGTACGGTGCGCCATCCCGGCGGGTCGGCGCAGATCCGGCGGGCCGTGGTGCTCGGGAACGAGCTGTGGACGGTGTCTTCGAGCGGTGTGCGGGTGGACGAGGGCGGCGGCCTGGCCCAGCTGGCCTGGGTGCCGTTCACCTAGGAAAACGGCTGGCGGTATGTCGATAAACTGGATGAGTGGCCCGTATCGTCGATCTCGTCCATTACCCGGTCAAGGGGTGTGCGGGGAAGTCCCTGCCCGCCGCCGACGTGACCCCGGCCGGGCTCGCGCACGACCGCACGTTCATGGCGGTCGCCCCGGACGGGCGGTTCCGCAGCCAGCGCCAGTCCCCGGTGATGGCCGTGATCAAACCCGAACTGTCCGCCGACGGCGGCCGGTTGCGGCTCACCGCGCCGGGCGTCGAAGACCTCGACCTCGCGGTCGCCTTCGACGGGCGGCGGCTGGTGGTGCAGGTGTTCGCCTGGGAGGGCAAGGGCGTCGACCAGGGCGACGAGGCGGCCGACTGGTTTTCCACGGTCCTCGGCCAGGAATCCCGGCTGGTGCGCGTGCCACCGGACCACACCCGGGTCGCGAGCGGCGAGACCCCGGGCACCGCGGGCTTCGCCGACGGGCACGCGATCCTGGTCGCCTCTGAGTCCTCTTTGGACTCACTGAACGAGCGGATCGCCGCGGCGGGCGGGGAAGCCGTGCCGATGGACCGGTTCCGGCCGAATCTGATCGTCCGCGGCTGGGCGGAGCCCCACGCCGAAGACCGGGTGCGCGCGATGCGCGCGGGCACCGCCGAATTCGGGTACGCGCGGGTGTGCACGCGGTGCACGGTGCCGATGGTCGACCAGGAGACCGGCCGCAAGGCGGGCCCGGAGCCGATCCGCAGCCTCGCCCGGTACCGCCGTTCGGCCGAGGGGCCGGTCGAATTCGGCATGAAGGCCGCGGTGACCCGGCCCGGTCAGGTCGCGGTCGGCGACGAGGTGATCGTGCACAGCTGGGCGGCCGGATAACCGGTCAGCCCGAGCGCGCCGGCCGCGGAGCCACCGTTGACCGCGACGGCGAGCCGCCCGGCCGAATCGGTGAACAGCACGGCCTCGCCGATCGGCCGATCGGCGAACGTCCGGCCGCGCGCGGCCGGTAGCTCGTTCTGTCCACAGTGGACCAATAGCCAGCGGCCCAGTTCCGCCGCGTCGAGATCGGCGGCGGTGGCGGCGAGCTGGACGTTGCCGAAGTGGTCCACGGTCAGCACCTCGGCGACCAGTTGCCCGGGGCGCGCGACGACTTTGGGCTCCGGCAACCGGACCAGCTCGGGAACCGGCGGGCCGAGACGTTCGGGCAAAACCCCGGACACCAGGTGCGCGGCCGCCGGGGCGAAGACATCGCGCCCGTGGAAGGTCGCCGACACCTCGGGCAGCCGGTAGGCGGGTTCGGCGAGTTCGTAGGCCGCGCGCACCCCGCCGAGCGCCTCGGCGGCGGGCACCAGCAGCCCGTTGTCCGGACCGACCAGCAGTCCCCGATCGGCCACCACGACGACCCCGCGCCGCGCGGTGCCCACGCCCGGGTCCACCACCGCGAGGTGCACGGCGTCGGGCAGGTACGGCGCGGTCTGGGCCAGCACCTCGGCGCCGTGCCGGATGCCTTGCGGCGGCACGGAATGCGTGACATCGATCACCCGAACGTCCGGGGCGATGCGGGCGATCACGCCGTGGCACGCGGCCACGAACCCGTCGCGCAGGCCGTAGTCGGTCAGGAACGAGAGCCACCGGTACGTCATGCGCCGAATCCTTTGCTCAGTATCTGGGAACTTCTGGATCACGTCGTGGACCTCTGCGATCCTGTCACCATGCAGAGGTATGCGATCGCGCTGGTGCAGCGCAGGCATGTCGATCTGCTGCGCGTCAACTCCGCGCTGTGCCGCCTCGGCTGATCATCCGGCCCTTCTTTTCCGGCGCCGCTGTCGCGGCCATCAGCTGAGGACCTCCCGATGCGCGTTCTCGTTCTTTTCGGCCTGGCCGGGTTCCTGGCCCAGCTCGTCGACGGCACCCTGGGCATGGCCTTCGGCGTGACCTCGACCACGACCCTGGTGGCCCTGGGCACGACCCCGGCGGTCGCCTCGGCCGCGGTGCACCTCGCCGAGGTCGGCACCTCCCTGGCGTCCGGGGTCGCGCACTGGCGGTTCCGCAACATCGACTGGCGCACGGTCGGCGTCCTCGCGCTGCCCGGCGCGGCCGGGGCGGCGCTCGGCGCGTACGTGCTGACCTCGCTGTCCACCGAGTTCGCCGAGGTCTGGATCACCACGATCCTGCTGATCCTGGGCCTGTACGTGCTGATCCGGTTCGCGTTCCTGAAGCTGGGCAAGCTGATCACCACCAAGCGCCCCGGCGCGCGGTTCCTCGGGCCGCTCGGGCTGATCGCCGGGTTCGTGGACGCCACCGGGGGCGGCGGCTGGGGTCCGGTCGCCACCACGACCCTGCTGTCCTCGGGGCGCCTGGAGCCGCGCAAGGTCGTCGGTTCGGTGGACACCTCGGAGTTCATCGTCGCGCTGGCCGCGAGCATCGGGTTCTTCTTCTCGCTCTCGTCCGAGCAGAACCTGAACTACACGGTCGTCCTCGGCCTGATGGCCGGTGGGGTGATCGCGGCGCCGGTCGCGGCCTGGCTGGTCCGGCACCTGCCGCCGCGCGTGCTCGGCGCCGCGGCCGGTGGGCTGATCGTGCTCACCAACGCGCGCACCCTGCTCCAGGCCGCCGACGCCTCGACCGCGGTGTTCGTGCTCGCCTACGCCGCGATCGTGCTGCTCTGGGTGGCGGGCCTGGTCGCCGCGATCCGCTCGGTCCGCGCCGAGAAGCGCGCCAACATCCTCGCCGGGGAGACCGACGCCCCCGCCGACCAAGCCGAGCCGGTCGCCGGTTAGCTAGGGTTCTCGGCGTGACGACGCTCGCCGAATACCCGAAGATCGCCGCCGGCAAGGTCCGTGAGCTGTACGCCGTGGGCGACGAGCACCTGCTGCTGGTCACCTCCGACCGGATTTCGGCGTTCGACTTCGTGCTGGACACCCCGATCCCGGACAAGGGGCGGGTGCTGACCGCGATGAGCGTGTTCTGGTTCGACCTGCTGGCGGACGTGCTGCCGAACCACCTGGTCGCCTACGACGATCCGCGCATCCCGGACGAGGTCCGCGGCCGGGCGTTGCTGGTGCGGCGCCTGCGGATGCTGCCGGTCGAGGCCGTCGCGCGCGGGTACCTGGCCGGATCCGGGTACAGCGACTACCGCCGGACCGGCGCGGTGTGCGGGGTCGCGCTGCCGGACGGTCTCCAGGAGGCGGACCGGCTGCCGGAGCCGATCTTCACCCCGGCGACCAAGGCCGAATTCGGGGCGCACGACGAGAACGTGGACTTCGAGCACGTGGCCGCCGAGATCGGCCGGGAGCGCGCCGAACAGGTGCGGGAGGCCACGCTGGCGATCTACCGGCGCGGCGCCGAGCACGCCGCCGAGCGCGGGATCCTGCTGGCCGACACGAAGTTCGAGTTCGGCGTGGACGCGGCCGGGCGGCTGGTCGTGGCGGACGAGGTGCTGACGCCGGACTCGTCCCGGTACTGGCCCGCGTCCGAGTACCGGCCGGGGCGCGCGCAGCCGTCGTTCGACAAGCAGTACGTGCGGGACTGGCTGACCGGCCCGGAATCCGGCTGGGACCGGGCGTCGAACACCCAGCCGCCACCGCTGCCGGCGAAGGTGGTCGAGGCGACCCGCGACCGGTACGTCGAGGCGTACGAACGGATCACCGGGCGCTCCCTCGCCGACTGGCCGGGCTGAGGCGCGAGCCGAGCACGTAGCGTTGCCCGGGCAACACTTCTCGTAGGTGACCCCGACCGGTCATCTGCGGGTCAGGGTGGTGTCACCCCGGACTGGCCCAATGGGCAGCGTGGACGCTCAGCTGCTGGTATCGCTGTCCGGGCTCAGCCCGCGCACGTTGCACCGTTGCGCGGACTTCGCCGCCGAACTCGAGAGCCGGAAGGTCCCCCTGTCCATCCTGTACTCACCGCGGACCGGGGACGGCGCGGTGCCCGGCTGGGTGCGGGCGCGGACCCGAGGCGGTGACGCCCTGCTGCTGCACGGCTACGACCACCGCGTCACGCCGACGCACCGGACCGTGTACCTGGGCAAGAAGGCCGAATTCGCCGCGCTCCCCGCGCACGAGGCGCGGCTGCGGCTCATCGCCGCGACGGCCGCGCTGGAACGTGCCGGGCTGCACGCCGACGGGTTCGCGCCGCCGCGCTGGCTCGCCTCCCGCGGCACGCTGGAAGCGTTGCGGGAACGGGATTTCGCGTACTGCGCGGACCTTTCGGCCGTGCGCGACCTGCGGACCGGCGAGGTGCACCGCGCGCGGGTGCTGGCCGTCGGCGGGCATTCGCCGCGCACCGAGACGGTCCGCTGCTTCGCCCTGGTGCTCGCGGCCGCCCGGGCCGCCCGGCGCGGCGGGCTGGTCCGGATCGGCGCGGACGCCGCCGACCTCGCCCGCCCGGGACCGCGCCAGGCCCTGCTCGACGCGGTCGACATCGCCCTGGAAAACGGCGCCTCCGCCACCACCTACCCGGCGATTCGCCGCCGGGTAGCCCTTCCCTAGCGGCACTTTGGGGAAGTGCCGCCCTGGTCAGAGGGTCGTGAACTCGTCGCGGGGAGCGACCTTGACCTCGGTGCCCTCCGGGGCGAGGTTGGTGAACAGGCCGTAGTGCATCTCCGGCCGCGCCAGCACCGCCTCGTGGATCGGCACCGCCACCCGCGGCGCCACCGCGCGCAGGTAGTCCACCGCCTCGCCGACCTTCAGCCACGGCGCGCCGGTCGGCAGCGCGAGCACGTCCACCTTCTGGTCGGGCACGAAGAACGAGTCGCCCGGGTGGTAGAACGCGCCGTCGTCGACCAGGTAGCCGACGTTCGGGACGATCGGGATGTCCTGGTGGATCGTCGCGTGCTGCCCGCCGACCACCGCGATGCCCGTCTTGCCGAAGTCGAGCGAGTCACCCGGCCGCACGGTCCGCGAGGTCAGGCCCAGCTTCTCCACGGTCTCGGCCGAACCGGGGTCGGTGATCAGCCGCGCGTCCGGGTTCGCCTTGAGCAGCCCGGGCAGTTTCTCGGCGTCGATGTGGTCGAAGTGCTGGTGGGTGATCAGCACGGCGTCCAGGTCGCGCTCGTTCTCGAAACCGGTGGAGAACGTGCCGGGATCGATCAGGATCCGGGCGTTCTCGGTTTCCAGCAGTACGCAAGCGTGTCCATAGTGGACAATTCGCATATGTTTTCTCCCTTATGAGATCCACTTTCACCCTACGACCGCACGAGGGAGTCGCCAAGTTCGGTGCGCCGGTGCCCCGCCGCCGCCCTGGCCGGCTCCTTCGCTCGATGCGGCCACCGCGGCGCTCACCTGTGCCATGCTGTCCTACCGAAGCGGAACAGCTATTGGCAGAGTGTCAGTAAGCTCGTAGTCTTGGTCACCAAGTCGACATCACGGGAGACGCCGATGACCGCCGCCCAGCCCAAGCCCGCCACCGCCAGCGAGACCTTCGACTCGCTCAATCCCGCGACCGACGAGGTGGTCGGCACCTATCCGATCCACACCCGCGAGGACGTCGAGGCGGCCGTTCAACGTGCCCGGGAGGCTGCGGACTGGTGGAACTCGCTCGGCTTCGACGGCCGCGGGGAGCGGCTGCGCCGCTGGAAGGGCGTGCTCGCCCGGCGGCTCGCGCAGCTCAGCTCGCTGGTGCACGACGAGACCGGGAAACCGGTCGCCGACGCGCAGCTGGAGATCGTGCTCGCGATCGAGCACATCGCGTGGGCGGGCAAGCACGCGCGCAAGGTGCTGGGCAGCCAGCGGCGCTCGCCGGGCCTGCTGCTGTCGAACCAGGCGGCGACCGTGGAGTACCACCCGCTCGGGGTGGTCGGCGTGATCGGCCCGTGGAACTACCCGGTGTACACCCCGCTCGGCTCGATCACCTACGCCCTCGCCGCCGGGAACGCCGTGGTCTACAAGCCGAGCGAATACACCCCGGGCGTGGGCAAGTGGCTGGTGGACGCGTTCGCCGAAGTGGTCCCCGAGCAGCCGGTCCTCCAGCTGGTCACCGGCCTCGGCGAAACCGGCGCCGCGCTGACCACCTCCCCGGGCGTCGACAAGATCGCCTTCACCGGTTCCACCGCCACCGGTAAGAAGGTGATGGCCGCGGCCGCCGAGAACCTCACCCCGGTGGTGATCGAGGCCGGTGGCAAGGACCCGGTCCTGGTCGACGCCGACGCCGACCTGGAAGCCGCCGCGGACGCCACCGTCTGGGGCGCGTTCTGGAACGCGGGCCAGACCTGCGCCGGGGTCGAACGGGTCTACGTGCACGAAAGCGTCCACGACGAGTTCGTCGCCAAGGTCGTGGCGAAGTCCCGGGAAGTCCGCCCGGGCTCCGACGACTCCGCGAAGTACGGTCCGATGACCATGCCCGCCCAGCTCGAGGTCATCCGGCGGCACATCAAGGACGCCCTGGCCCGCGGTGGCCGCGCGCTGCTCGGCGGCGCCGACGCGGTCGGCGACCGGTACGTGCAGCCGACCGTCCTGGTCGACGTCCCGGAGGACTCGTCGGCCGTCCAGGAGGAGACCTTCGGCCCCACGGTCACCATCGCCAAGGTGCGCGACATGGACGAGGCGGTCGAGAAGGCGAACGACTCCCGCTACGGCCTGGGCTCGACGGTGTTCTCCAAGCGCCGCGGCCTGGAACTCGCGCGCCGCCTGCGCACCGGGCAGACCGCCATCAACGCGCCGCTCTCCTTCGCCGGGATCGCGTCGCTCCCGTTCGGCGGGGTGGGCGACTCGGGCTTCGGCCGCATCCACGGACCGGAAGGCCTCCGCGAATTCGCCCGCCCGAAGTCCATCGCCCGCCAGCGCTTCACCGCCCCGCTGGCGCTGACCACCTTCGCCCGCAAGGAAAAGACGGACGTCCTGGTCGCCAAACTCACCGCCATCCTGCACGGCAAACGGTAACCGAACTTCCCCCAATGTGGCTTTCGGTACCTTCAACGCCCCGAAAGCCGCATTGGGTACCTTCAACGCCCCCAATGCCACATTGGGGGATTTTCGGTGGGCTAGCGGGAGCGGATCAGGTCGGCCGCCTTTTCGGCGACCATGATGGTGGGGGCGTTCGTGTTGCCGCGCGGGACCACCGGCATGATCGAAGCGTCCACCACGCGGAGGCCGGTGACGCCGTGCACGCGGAGTTCGGGGTCCACGACGGCCAGGTCGCCGGTGCCCATCGCGCACGTGCCCACCGGGTGGTAGAGCGTTTGCGTGTTCTGGCGGGCGTGTTCGGCGAGCGCGTCGTCGTCGAGTTCGTGCGTGTCCGGCAGGAACGGTTTGTCCAGGTAGCGTGCCAGCGGACCCGAGCGGCCGATTTCGATCAGGGTGCGCAGGGCCGACAGGGTGGCTTCGAAGTCGGCGGGTTCGGCGTAGTAGGCCGGGTCGAGTTCGGGGCGCCAGAACGGGTTCGCCGACCGCAGGCGCAGGCGGCCCCGGCTGGCCACGTCGACCAGCGTGGTCGCCGAGGTGAACCCGGACACCGTGGGCTCGCGGAAACCGTTGTCGTAGAACAAAGTCGGCGCGACGTGGAACTGCATGTTCGGCGCGGCCAGACCGTCTACTGTGGAATAGAACCCGCCCGCCTCGCCGATGTTCGAGGTGAGCGGCCCGCGTTTGGTCAGTTGCCAGCGGACCAGGCCGAGCGGGGTGGCCGAATCGATGACGTCGGTGGTGCCCCGGGTGGTCCAGATGATCGGCGACGCGGGGTGGTCGTGCAGGTTCTGGCCCACACCGGGCAGCCCATTCGCCACCTCGATCCCGTGTTCGCGCAGGTGTTCGGCGGGGCCGATCCCGGACAGCATCAGCAGCTGGGGCGAGTTGATCGCGCCGCCGCAGAGCAGGACCTCCGCGTCCGCGTGCACGGTCCGCTCGCCGGAGCTGTCTACATAGGACACTCCGGTCGCGCGGGTGCCGTCGAGGAGGACGCGGGTGACGTGGGCGTTCGTGCGGACGGTGAGGTTCGGCCGGGTCAGCGCCGGGCGCAGGTAGGCGTCCGCGGCCGACCACCGGCGGCCCTTCTTGCAGGTCACCTGGTACAGCCCGGCGCCTTCCTGGGATTCGCCGTTGAAGTCGTCGGTGCGTTTGAGGCCCCACGCGACGGCCGAATCGACCCAGGCGTGCGTGAGTTCGTGGGTGAACACCCGGTCCTCCACGCGCAGCGGTCCGTCGGTGCCGTGCAGCGGGCCGCCGAGCCGGGTGTTGCCCTCCGCGCGGACGAAGTACGGGAGCACGTCGTCGAATCCCCAGCCCCGCGCGCCGAAGCGGTCGCGCCAGGCGTCGTAGTCGGCGCGGTTGCCCCGGATGTAGATCATCGCGTTCATCGAGGAGCAGCCGCCGAGCATCTTCGCGCGCGGCCAGTAGGCCGACTTGCCGAGATGCTTCTGCTCGGTCGTCTCGTAGTTCCAGTCCCGCTTGGTCTTGAACAGGTTCGCGAACGCGGCCGGGATGCGGATCTCGTCGGCGTCGTCCTCGCCGCCCGCCTCCAGGAGCAGCACGCTCGCGGACGGATCCTCGGTGAGCCGGTTCGCGAGCACGCAGCCCGCGCTCCCGGCTCCGACGATGACGTAGTCGAACGCGTCCGGACGGGCCACGGTGCCTCCTGCTGTTGGCGGTGCGTCAACCCCTGGCGATGATGACGGAAGACGGCGAGTGGGGGAAGAGTGCGGCAGCCAGCATCCCCCACATGTCACATTCCGGCGACCGAACGACGTAAGTATTGGCCTGGAAAGGCGAACTTGTGGTTAGGAAGCAACAACTTCGGGAATCCTGCCACTGCGGGCGACCGATGGGAGGTCGATGATGGGAACGCCGCGCAGGGTCATGGGAGTGGCCGCCGGAGCCGCGATGCTCGGGGCGACCGCGATCGCACTGGCGCCGGCCGCGGAGGCCGCCGAAGCGCCGTGCGGCGCGCAGGCCAGGGCCTGCCTCCAGTTGCACACGAACACGGCCTGGCTGACGGACGGCGGCCGGATCACCTACGGCGGGGTGCCGGTCACCCACGGGAAGCCGGGATACCGGACGCCGGTCGGCACGTTCAAGGTGCGGTACAAGGACATCGACCACTACAGCAAGCAGTTCAACGGGCCGATGCCGTACTCGGTCTTCTTCACCACGAACGGCATCGCGTTCCACCAGGGCAGCCTCAAGGTGCGGTCGCACGGCTGCGTGCACCTGTCGAAGGAGGCGGCGGCCAAGTTCTTCACCACACTCCAGCCCGGGGATGTGGTGCAGGTGGTGAAGTAACCCCGGGATCGAGCGGGGCCGAAGAGCGTCGGGGGCTCGTCGGCCCCGCTCGATTTGCGGTGAAGTACGCTTTGGCGGTACCGCCGACCTGCACGAATGAGGGAGCAGCCAGTCGTGGCTCGAGTCGTGGTTGACGTCATGCCGAAGCCGGAGATCCTGGATCCGCAAGGCCAGGCCGTGGCCGGTGCGCTGCCGCGCCTCGGCTTCCAGGGGATCACCGAGGTCCGCCAGGGCAAGCATTTCGAACTCGAGGTCGACGACTCGGTCGACGACGAGACGCTCGCCAAGATCGCCGAAGGCTTCCTGGCCAACCCGGTGATCGAGGAGTGGACCGTCCGGCGGGTGTCGGAGTGAGCGCCCGGATCGGGGTCATCACGTTCCCCGGCACGCTGGACGACGTCGACGCGGCCCGTGCGGTGCGCTATGCCGACGCCGAAGCGGTGTCGCTCTGGCACGCCGACGAGGACCTGAACGGCGTCGACGCGGTCGTCATCCCCGGCGGCTTCTCCTACGGCGACTACCTGCGCGCCGGGGTGATCGCCCGGTTCGCGCCGGTGATGAGCTCGGTGATCGAGGCCGCGCACAAGGGGATGCCGGTGCTCGGCATCTGCAACGGCTTCCAGATCCTGTGCGAGGCGGGCCTGCTGCCCGGCGCGATGCTGCGCAACGAGAAGCTGCACTTCATCTGCCGCGACCAGTGGCTGCGGGTGGAGAACACGGCGACCGCGTGGACCAGCCGCTACGAGCCGGGCGCGGAGATCCTCATCCCGCTGAAGAACATCGACGGCCGGTACACCGCCGTTCAGTCCACTTTGGACGAGCTGGAGGCGGAAGGGCGGGTGGTCTTCCGGTACGTCGGCGGCAACCCGAACGGCTCGCGCGACGACATCGCCGGGATCACCAGCGCGAACGGCCGGGTGGTCGGCCTGATGCCGCATCCCGAGCACGCCATCGACGCGCTCACCGGCCCCTCCGACGACGGTCTCGGCATGTTCTACTCCGTCCTCGACGCCCTGGTCACCGCCTGACCCCGGGCCGCCTCCCTGTCATGAGGGGACCCCTCCTGACGAAATTTGTCCGGAGGGGTCCCCTCATGAAAGTCGCCGGGCCGGGTCAGGCGCTCGCGGCTTGGACCAGGCGGGCGTAGGGGCCATTGGCGGCGAGCAGTTCGGCGTGGCTGCCGAGTTCGGTGATCCGGCCGTCCTCGAGCACCGCGACCCGGTCCGCCGCGGCCGCCGTGTGCAGCCGGTGCGCGATGGCGATCACCGTGCGCCCGGCCAGCACCCCGCCGAGCGACCGCTCCAGATCCCGCGCGGACGACGTGTCCAGCAACGAGGTCGCCTCGTCCAGCACGACCGTGTGCGGATCGGCGAGCACCACCCGGGCCAGCGCGAGCTGCTGGGCCATCGCCGCCGGGACCGCCTGCGCCCCGGCGCCCAGCCGGGTGTCCAGCCCGTCCGGCAACGACCGCGCCCACGCCTCGGCGCCGACCGCGGCCAGCGCGCCGAACAGCTCGGCGTCGGTCCACTCGCCGCCGCCCGGTCGCGCCGGCAGGGTCAGGTTCTCCCGCAGCGTCCCGGCGAACACGTGGTGCTCCTGGGTGAGCAGCAGCACCTCGCCGCGCAGCAGATCGTCCGGCATCGACGACACCTCCACCCCGCCGATCGTCACCGAACCGGCGTCCGGCGCGGCGATCCCGGCCAGCAGGCGCCCGAGCGTCGACTTGCCCGCTCCGGACGGCCCCACGATCGCGAGCCGTTCGCCCCGGGGAACGCGCAGGTCGATGCCGTGCAGCACCTCGCGATTCGCGGAGTAGCCGTAGTGCACCCCGCGCACCTCGATGTCCTGATCCGGCGGTCCGGTGGCCGTCCGCTCCCGGGCCGACCGGGCGCCGCGCACCCCGAGCACCCGGCGCAACGCGGTACCGGAGACCTGCAGGTCCTCGACCCACCACAGCATCTCGTCCATCGGCTCGGCCAGCGCCTGGGCGTAGAGCACCAGCGCGGTGATCGTGCCGAGCTGGGCCAGGCCCTGGCCGTACGCCCAGCCGCCGAGCAGCACCAGCGCCGCGATCGGCAGCGCGTGCGAGAACTCCAGCCACGGAATCCAGCGGACCTGCAGGTACCGCAGCTCCCGCTCGCCGGTCAGCGCCTGCTGCAGGGTCCGCTCGCCGCGGGCGATCCGCCGCCGGGTCAGCCCGAGCGCCTCGGTGGTCCGCGCGCCCTCGGCCGTCTCGTGCGTGGTGGACTGCAGGAACGACCAGTTGTCCAGCATGCGTTCCACCGCGGGCGGCACCCGCCGCCAGTACCACCGGGTCGGGAACCACAGCACCGGGACCGCGACCAGCAGCGCCAGCGCGAGCAGCGGCGACGTGATGATCATCGCGACGACCGTGAGGAGCACGGTGATCAGCGCGATCAGGATCTGCGGCACCGCGTGCCGGGTCGCGTGGTCGATCCGGTCCACGTCGGTCGTCGCCCGGCTGAGCAGGTCACCGGTGCCCGCCGCCTCCACGGTGCTCAGCGGCAGCCGCAGCGCCTCGGCGACGAACTCCTCCCGGTTGCGCGCCAGCACCCGTTCGCCGAGCTTCCCGGACAGCAGCCGCGCGGTCCGCCGGAGCCCGCCCTGCACCAGCAGCACGCCGACGAAGGCCAGCGCCAGCAGATCGACGCCGACCGTGCCCGAACCCGCGACCACCTCGTCCACCAGGTAGCCCAGCAGCTGCGGACCGGCCAGCCCGGCGATGGTGGCCAGGGCGAACAACCCGACGACCCACGCGAAGCTCGCGCGGTTGGCGCGCAGCGTTTCCCGGGCCCAGGCGCGCGCCTGCGCCGGGGTGGCCAGCGGAAGCCTCAGCTGCACAACGACTCCTCAGCAGAACGCCGCACGGTCTCATCGGCGACATGTGTCCACAAGGGACTTTGACTGAACACGACGGTGGTCTTGCCCCGGCGCAGTTCGGCGACCCGCCGCGCGATCCGCGCCTCGGTGTGCGCGTCGACCGCCGAGGTCGGCTCGTCCAGCAGCAGCACGTCGGCCCCGGTGGCCAGCGCCCGCGCCAGGTTGAGCCGCTGCCGCTGACCGCCGGAGACCTCCCGGCCCCGCTCGCCGATCAGCTCGTCCAGCCCGTTCGGCAGCGCGGCCACGATGTCGTCGGCGTCGGCCGCGTACAGCGCGGTCTCCACGTCCACCCCGGACTCGCGCCCGGAGTCGACCTGCTCGCGCAGGATCCCGGAGAACCAGATGTCCTGGTTGTGCGCGTAGACCACGCGCCGCCGCAGTTCGGCGACGGCCACCTGGTCCGCGGGCGTCCCGGCCACCAGCACCCGTTCCCCCTCGGCCGGATCGGCGAACCGGGCCAGCCGCGCGGCCAGCGTCTCCGCCCCGGCCGGGTCGTCCACCACGGTCAGCTTGCCCGCGACCGCGGTGAACCCGGTCGTCGAATCGTGCAGTTCGAGCGGCCCGGCGGGCAGCGGCACCGGCGATTCCGGATCGGTGGTCACCGGGCGCAGGCTCAGCACCTTGCACGCCTTCTTGCCCGCGACCAGTGCCGAGGCGAACGCGTCCGCCGACTCGGTCGCCGTGTTCACCGGGATCACCAGGAACGCCGACGCGCCGTAGAACGCCACCAGCTCGCCGACGGTGATCGTGCCCTCCAGCGCCAGCCGCGCGCCCAGCCAGGTGATCGCGACCGTGACCAGGCCCGGCAGCAGCACCTCGGCCCCGGCCAGCCAGGACTCGCTGCGCGCCACGTCGACCCCGGCGCGGCGCACCCGCTGGCTGGCCTCCCGGAACCGGGCGAGGAACTGCCGTTCGCCGCCGATCCCGCGCAGGATGCGCAGGCCGGACACGATGTCCGCGCCGAGCGCGTTCACCTCGGACAGTTGCTCCCGCTGGGTGCCCTTGCGCCGCTGGAGCGGAGCCAGCAGCGGGCCGATGCCCAGCACCGCGAGCGGCACCCCGATCAGCGCGACCGTGCCGAGCAGCGGGGACGTGCCGAGCAGCGCGATGCCCACGGTGAGGAACGCCACCGCCGAACCGGCCAGCCGCCCGAACGTCTCGAACGCGTTGCCGACGTGGTTGTCGTCCGAGGACGAGATGGCCATCAGCTCGCCGGTGCCGATCTGCTTGTCCAGCGAGGCGCCGAGGCGGGCGGTGTGGGTGGCCACCGTGCGCTGGGTGGCCGACGCGCCGTGCATCCACATCCCGTGCCCGGCGAAGTCCAGGACCGTTCCGCAGACCGCCTGCGCGATGCCGATCGCCACGATCACCCCGGCCAGCCAGACCAGTTCCGCGGTGTCCCCGCCCGCGATGCCCCGGTCGATGGCCCGGCCGACCACGAGTGGCAGCAGCGCTCCGGGCACCAGCCAGAGCGCGCCGAACACGCCCGCCGCGGTGGCCAGCCAGGGACGTGCCCGCAGGATCGCCCCGAGGAACCGGACGGGCGTCAGCTTGGCGGGCAGCCGGATCTCCGGCGCGGGATAGTCGGTCGGCACGTGGCCTGACGTTAAGGCGATCAAGCTGCTGGACGCGACCGATTTTTCTCCGGAAAACCCCTTGACATACCCTTTCCCACGTGGCGACTCCTGAGACGGACACCCTGGCCATCGACACCACCGAACGCGCGAACCAGACCCCCGACCTCGCGCAGCCCTACCTCGAACTCGGCCTCGCCGAGGACGAGTACGCGCGCATCCGGGAGATCCTCGGCCGCCGCCCCACCGACGCCGAACTGGCGATGTACTCGGTGATGTGGAGCGAGCACTGCTCGTACAAATCGTCCAAGAAGCACCTGCGCTACTTCGGCGAGACCACCACGCCGGAGATGAAGGCGAAGATGCTCGCCGGGATCGGCGAGAACGCGGGTGTGGTGGACATCGGCGACGGCTGGGCGGTCACCTTCAAGGTGGAGAGCCACAACCATCCGTCCTATGTGGAGCCCTACCAGGGCGCGGCGACCGGGGTCGGCGGGATCGTCCGGGACATCCTGGCGATGGGCGCCCGCCCGCTCGCGGTGGCCGATCCGCTGCGCTTCGGCCCGGCGGACGCCCCGGACACCCGGCGCGTGCTGCCCGGCGTGGTCGCCGGGATCGGCGGCTACGGCAACTGCCTCGGGCTGCCGAACATCGGCGGCGAGGTGGTGTTCGACGAAAGCTACGCGGGCAACCCGCTGGTCAACGCGCTGTGCGTCGGCGCGATGCGCAAGGAGGACCTGCACCTCGCGTTCGCCTCCGGCGCCGGGAACAAGATCATCCTGTTCGGGGCGCGCACCGGGCTGGACGGCATCGGCGGCGTCTCGGTGCTCGCGAGCGACACGTTCTCCGGCGACGAGACCACCGCGGGCCGCAAGAAGCTGCCGAGCGTCCAGGTCGGCGACCCGTTCACCGAGAAGGTGCTCATCGAGTGCTGCCTCGAGCTGTTCGCGCAGAAGCTGGTGGTCGGCATCCAGGACCTCGGCGGCGCCGGGCTGTCCTGCGCCACCTCGGAGCTGGCCGCCGCCGGGGATGGCGGCATGCACATCGACCTCGACCGGGTTCCGTTGCGCGCCAAGGGAATGACCCCGGCCGAGATCCTCTCCAGCGAATCCCAGGAACGCATGTGCGCGGTCGTCGAACCGTCCAATGTGGACGCGTTCATGGCGGTGTGCCGCAAGTGGGACGTGATCGCCACCGAGATCGGCGAGGTCACCGACGGCGACCACCTGGTGATCACCTGGCACGACGAGACCGTGGTCGACGTGCCGCCGCGCACGGTCGCCCACCAGGGCCCGGTGTACGACCGGCCCTACGCCCGCCCGGCCGCCCAGGACGGCATCCAGGCCGACACCCCGGACACGCTCACCCGCCCGTCGACGGGTGCGGAGATCCGGGAAACCCTGCTGCGCATGATCGCCTCACCCAACCTCGCGTCGAAGGAATGGGTGACCGAGCAGTACGACCGGTACGTGCGCGGCAACACCGTGCTCGCGCAGCCCGCCGACTCCGGCGTGATCCGGATCGACGAGCGGACCGGCCGGGGCGTCGCCGTCTCCACCGACTGCAACTCGCGGTTCGTCTACCTCGACCCGTACCAGGGCACCCAGCTCGCGCTGGCGGAGGCCTACCGCAACGTGGCCACCAGCGGCGCGACCCCGATCGCGGTCACCAACTGCCTCAACTTCGGCGCGCCCACCGATCCGGGCGTGATGTGGCAGTTCGAACGCGCGGTGCACGGGCTCGCCGACGGCTGCGCGCAGCTGGGCATCCCGGTGACCGGCGGGAACGTCAGCTTCTTCAACCAGACCGGCGACACCGCGATCCTGCCGACCCCGGTGGTCGGCGTGCTCGGCGTCCTCGACGACGTCCGCCGCCGCATCCCCACCGGTATCGGCGCCGAAGCGGGCGAAACCCTGATCCTGCTCGGCGACACGCACGACGAGTTCGGCGGTTCGGCGTGGGCGCAGGTGATCCACAACCACCTCGGCGGCCGGCCGCCCCGCGTCGACCTGGAGCGCGAGCGGCTGCTCGCCGAGATCCTGGTCGCCGGTTCGCGCGACGGCATGATCTCCGCGGCCCACGACCTGTCCGACGGCGGCCTCGCGCAGACCCTGGTCGAGACCGTCCTCATCGGACAGTGCGGCGCACGGGTCGTCCTGGACGAGGACGCGGACCCGTTCGTGCAGTTGTTCTCCGAGTCGGCGGGCCGGGTGCTGGTCGCCGTGCCGCGCACCGAGGAACTGCGGTTCACCGAGATGTGCACCGCGCGAGGGCTCCCGTGGCGCAAGACCGGCGTGGTCGACCCGGAAGCGGGCGGCCTGGAGATCCAGAGCGTGGCGAGCTTCGCCTTCGACGAACTCCGCCTCGCCTGGGAGAGCACCCTCCCCAGCCTCTTCGCCTAGCCACCCCGAGCCCCCGCACTCGGCTGGTGCTCGGAGGTCACCAATGCGGCGTTGGGTACCTTCAACGTCCCCAATGCCGCATTGGGGACGGCGCCCAGCACCCGGCGGCGGCCGCGATAGGAAGGGACCTTTGCTCCGGCGAAACGTGAGCGGGGGACCTTTACTACCGCAGAACGTGAGTAAAGGTCCCCCGCTATTTTTTCGGGCGCCGGGATGGGCTCACCCGCTTGCCTGGGCCGTGGTGATGCGGTAAGTGCCGTCGCGGAGTTCCCTGGTCCGCCAGCCCTCGGGGAGGTGGAGTTCGCGGGCCGGGTTCACCTGGGTGTTGTGGAGTTCCACGGTTCCGGGCAGGCGCCGGAAGCGCAGGTCGGTGCTGTCTTCGAACCGCGTGTTCTCCAGTTCCAGGCTGGTCTCGAAGGTCGTGCCGGCGAAGACCGCCAGGCCCGAGAACTTCGCGCGCTTGAACGTGGTCTTCCCGGTGAACACCGTCCCCTCGAAGTCGGCGCGCCCGTTGAACTCGGTGCCGCTGAACCACGCGCGATCCCGGAAAACCGTGCGCTGGCAGTGGAACCGGCCGGAGGTTCGGCCCGCGCCGGTGCTCGCCTCGGTGAACCAGGTGGGTCCGGTGAACTCGCATTCGCGGAACGTGGTGCTGCTGTGCAGTTTGGCGAGGCGGATGATCAGCGAGCCGATGCGGCGCCCGCCGATGTCGAAGTACTCCAGGGCGGCCCCGGTGAGGTCGAGGTCGTAGGCGGGGGCCTCCGCGTCGGACGTGAGCGGGAGGAGGTCCTTGATCAGGCGCTGGGCGGTGAGGCGGACGGTGAGTTCGCGGTCGACCTCGGAATCGTCGGTCTCCGCCTCGTCCCAGCGCGGGTGGTGGAAGGGGCGGCGCAGGTAGGCGCACAGCACGTCGAGGACGGTCTGCGTGTAGGACGGGCGGCTGCGGGCGAGCCCGGCGAGCGCGTGCAGCGCGCCCACCCGCACCTGGTCGGTCGCGTGCCCGAGCAGTTCCACCGACTTCGCGAACCGTTCGTCGGCGACCCGCTCGCTCTCCAGCGCGTACCGCTCGCGTTCGGTCTCCTGGCGGCGTTCCTCCACCTGGCGCCGCCGGTCGTTGAGCCACAACGCGTAGAGCGCCACCAGCGCGCCCGCCGCCAGCCCACCGGTTTTGAGCGCCTCGCTGCGGCTGGTGGCCTTGTCGGTGAACAACCAGCCGGTGACGGCGATCAGCAGCACCAGCGCGCAGCACACGGTGCCGAAAAGCGGCGTCTTCCACAGGGGGCGGCGGTTTCGCGGATCGGTCACGGGGTGGAACGGTAGCCGCCCGGACGCGTCAGTGTCTGTCTGAGAACTCGCTCCGCGATCACGTCGACCGGGCGCTCCCGCACGGGCCTCGCTCGGCTTTTGCCGTTGGGCGCCCTAGCGGGGCCTTCGGCCGGCGAGATCCTCGGCGCGTTTTCGCGGCTCACTCCGGTTCTCAGAGGTTCTATCAGTGGGGCAGACTTCGCTGCCACAGCACGGTGTCCAGCCAGCGGCCGTGCTTGAAGCCGACCCGGGTGAGCCGCCCTGCCTCGGTGAAACCGCGCCGCCGGTGCAGTTCCGCCGACGCCGGGTCGCCGCCGTCGGCGATCACCGCGATCATCTCGCGGATCCCGGTCGCCGCGCAGCGCGCCAGCAACTCGTCGAGCAGGCGGCCGCCGAAACCGAGTCCCGCCGAACCGGGCGCCACGTAGACCGAATCCTCCGCGGTCTGCCGGTAGGCGGGCCGGGTCTTCCACGGCGAGCAGTACGCGTACCCGGCGACCTCGCCTGCGGATTCGGCCACCAGGAACGGCAGCCCGGTTTCGGCGACGGAGGCGAACCGCCGTTCCCACTCCGCCCGGTCCGGCGCGGTCAACTCGAAGGTCGCGACGCTCGTCCGCACGTAATGCGCGTAGATCTCGGTGATCGAGTCGAGGTCATCGGGCGAAGCGGGCCGCACCACCTTCGCTATAGTGGAATGATCCATTACTATAGCGTAGGTGGATCTCCTGGCGTTGGGCAAGCGCGTTCAGGCGCTGCGCGTGGAACGGGGTATGACGCTGCAGGGGCTCGCCGAGCGGTCGTCGGTGAGCCTGAGCATGCTGTCCTCGGTGGAACGCGGCGAGAAGGCGCCGACCGTCGTGGTGCTGGACCGCATCGCCGGCGGGCTCGGCGTCCGGCTCGCCCGCCTGATCGAGGACCCGGAAACCCAGCGGATCGTGGTGCGCCGGGCCGATCAGCAGGACGTCGTGCACGAACCGGGTGGCTGGCGCCGGACCATCCTGACCCCGGTCGTGCCCGGGGTGAACTTCGAGTGGATCTCGGTCACCCTGCCGCCCGGCTGCGAAGCGGGCACCTACGGGCCGTGGGCCGCCGGATCGCACGAGTTCATCGTGGTGACCGGGGGCGTGCTGGCGATGACCATCGGCGAGCGGGAGGTCGAGCTGGCGGCGGGCGACTCGGTGTACCTCGCCGCCGACGTCCCGCACGGCTACGCCAACCGCGGCGGCGCCGACTGCCACTACTTCGTGGCCGCGCTGATCATGCGGCCACGAAGCAGTCGCACATCTTGAATCAGCAGAACCTAGAAGTAGAACATGTTATCGACGCAGAAGCTCTGCCCGGACGGCTTCTTCGCCGACACCAGGCCGTTGACCTCCGCGCCGCCGGCCGTGCCCTTGATCGCCGCCGAGGCGAAGTCGGCGATCTCCAGCGACCCCGAGGGTTCCGCGGTGAGCTTCACCTGCTTCGCGATCGCCTGCTGGATCGTCTGCTCCAGGGTGGCCTTGGACTCCGAGCAGACCAGGCCGCCCGCGCCCGCGGCGTCCCCGGCGCTGAGCTTGGCGAGGAAGTCGCCGATCGCCTTGGTGCCCTCGCCCGAACTCCGCGGCATGCCCGGCGTCGAGGACGGCTCGCCGGGCTCGGACTCCGCGGTGGGGTCGTTCAGCCCGGTCGGCTTGCCGGTCGGCTTCAGCTTGGGCCCGCCGGTCGCGTTCTTCCAGCAGTACTTCTCGCCCGCCTTGCTGACGGTGCCCTGGTACGTCACGGGTTTGCCGTTGATCATGACCTCGACGCTCGCCGTGTAGTCGCCCGCGGCGGCCGCGGTCGGGCCACTGATCAGCTTGGCGCCGGAGGTCCGGTCCACGTTGTCGATCAGCGAGGCGACCTCCGGTTCGGCGTCCGCGCACTTGAGCGCGGTCAGCGCCGCCTTGTCCTTGGCGTTCAGCGCGTTCACGATCGCCTGCACGGTCTTGTCCTGTTCGGCGGACGCCTTGTCGTCGCCGAGGAAGAACCCGGGCGCCACGAAACCGGTGATGCCGATCCCGGCGAGCACGACCACGGCGATCGCCAGCGCGATCCACAGCCCCGCCTTGCTCTTCCTGACCGGCGGCGGCGGACCGCCGAACCCGCCCGGCTGGCCGTACTGCGGGAACTGCGCGGTCTGCGGATAGCCGCCGTCGGGTGGCGGGTAGCCCCCGGGCTGCTGCTGCCCGTACTGGTCGTACTGGCCGCCGTGCGGCTGGCCGAACCCGCCGGTGGCCGGGTAACCGCCCTGGCCGTAGGGATCGGGCTGCTGGCCGTAGGGCCGCGGGCCCTGGCCGGGTGGTGGCGGGTAGGTCATGAATGCGCCTTTCGTGCGGATGCCCTGCGCAGTATCTCCCGTTGAGCGACCGGCCGCCCCGGTTTTGGCCGTGAACGTCCCGGAAACGGCGAGCTCCCGCCCGGCCGGAGCCGAGCGGGAGCCGACGGGTGCCGAAGGGATCAGCCGTTGGCGAGTGCCACCAGCCGGTCGTAGGCGCCGTTGAAGCGGTTGAAATCGATCGGGGACGAGGTGTACTGCCAGAAGGTGTAGAAGCCCCAGTTGAACGGCAGGGTGCCCGGGGCGGACGCGTACCGGGCCACCCACAGCGGCGCCGTGGCGCTGAAGTCGCCGTCGACGCACTGGCTCCACCAACTGGTGCTGGTGTAGATGACCGGCCAGCGACCGGTCCGGGCGTGGTAGCGGTCGTGGAAGTCCTTGATCCACGCGGTCATCCCGCTCTTGCTCTTGCCGTAGCAGGTGGCGCCGTACGGGTTGTACTCCATGTCCAGCGCGCCCGGCAGGGTCTTCCCGTCCCGGGACCAGGCGCCGCCGCGGTCGACGAAGTAGTCCGCCTGAGCGGCGCCGCTGGAG
This sequence comes from Amycolatopsis anabasis, assembly GCF_009765355.1. Taxonomy (GTDB): domain Bacteria; phylum Actinomycetota; class Actinomycetes; order Mycobacteriales; family Pseudonocardiaceae; genus Amycolatopsis; species Amycolatopsis anabasis. Next base: position 68,080 of record NZ_VTHK01000008.1, read on the forward strand.
CGATCCGGCAGCGCGAAGTGGTACGAGCCGCGGATCATGCCCACGTTGTAGGAGCCGTTGTACTGCTGGGTGTGGTAGGGGTTCTTGTACCCGGTGCCCTCGGTCGCCTTGACGTAGGCGAACCGCTTGCCCTGGCCCCACCAGTAGTTCCAGTCGACGTTGCCCTGGTGGCCGCTCACGTCGATGCCCTCGACGCTGGCCGTGATCTGGAACCCGTCGGGGCCCATCGCCGGTTCGCGCCGGGCCTGGTCCCGGGTTTCCGGGGTCGACCGGTCACCCTCGACCCGCGCGATCTGCGAGCCGAGCGCGTGGTCGTTGGCGCGCACGTAGTCGTCGACCGGCATGCCGTCGACGGTCGCGGGCACCGCGGCGCCCTCGGCAGGGGACGCGCCGGCCGCGGCGGGAGCGCCGAGCAGGAGCGCGCCGGCCGAGACGGCGAAGGCGGCGCACAGGGCGCGCCGCCAGCTTCTTCGTGCAGTGGACATAGCAGGATCCCTTCACAAATACCCTCGCGGTGGGCGGCTCACTGCAAGTAGCCGCCCGAGCGTTGATTGTTAAACATGAATGGCTGTTTGTCACTAAATTCCGTGAACCTGGCCGTCCGTGTGAGTGGCTAACAAAAAGCCAACAAACACGGCACGTGATACCGGACAGAAGGGGACAGTGCGGTACGGATCACCCGTGGGCGAGCGCGCGCAGGCGTTCCAGCGAGCCGTTGAAGTAGTTCTGGTCGCCGGGCAGGCTGCCCTTGTTGGCGAACTGCCAGATCGTCTGGGCGGGCCAGCCGGCGGGGAGTTCGCCGATCTCGGTGTGGTACCGGGCCAGCCAGAGCGGGCTCTGCGCGCCGAAGGCGGCGGTGTTCCCGGTGCAGCGCTTCCACCAGTTCGTGCTGGTGTAGATGGCCGGCCACCGGCCGGTGCGCGCGCGGTAGGTGTTGGCAAAGTCCCGGATCCACGCGGTCATCCCGGCGGCGTCCTTGCCGTAACAGACATCGCCGTAGGGGTTGTACTCGGCGTCCAGCGCCCCGGGCAGCGTCCTGCCGTCCGCCGACCAGCCGCCGCCGTGGTCGACGAAGTAGTTGGCCTGAGCGGCGCCGCCGGACACGTCCGGCCGGGCGAAGTGGTACGCGCCGCGGATCATCCCGGCGCCGTAGGAGCCGTTGTACTGCTGGGCGAACCGCGGGTTGGTGAACCCGGTGCCCTCGGTGGCCTTGACGTAGACGAACTTGGCCCCGGCGTTCGCGGCGCCGGGCCAGTCGACGTCGCCCTGGTGGCCGCTCACGTCGTGGCCGAGCGTCTGGGCGGTGAGCTCGTACCGGATCGGCGTCCCGTGCACGCCCTCGTGCTCGGCGATCCGCGAACCCGCCGAGTTGGCGTCCGCGAGGCTGTAGTCGGCGGTGTCCGCGTAGCCGGTGCGGGCCACCTCGGGGTCCTGCCAGGCGTGGACCAGCCCGGCGGTCAGCGCGCCGACCGCGGTGACCGCCAAGCCGAGCCGGAGCAGCGGGCCGCGGCGCGGTGGCCGCGGCGGGGGTTCCGGGGTCCGGGTGGCCGCGATGACCCGTGGCATCGCCCGCCGCACGGGTTCGGCATCGTTCACGTCAGGCCCCCGATCTGCCGCCTCGCGGCTCGCACGCTAACCCTCCGGGCGACACGATGCCTCGATGGAGCGCAATATGCGAATCGGTTGTCACCTGCCCGGGTGATCTTGACCAGGTGAACGAATTGGGCTACCGGCCCTCTTCGGCCAGGGCCTTCGTGAGGTGCTCGGCGGGCACGACCGCGGTGATCAGGTCGTGCGGGTTGATCGCCACCGCGTGCCCGGCGAGCAGCGGCACGATGTCCCGCCCGAGCACCGCCCGGGCGTGCGGCCAGTCCCCCGGCACGAGCGCCTTCGACGTGTAGGCGGGGACCAGCACGCGGCCGTCGGTGTTGTGGAACCCGATCACCGTCCGCTGTATCGGCGACATGGCGTAGACGAACAGCGTGGCGTCCAGGATCACCCGCGGCAGGTCCTCGGGCGGCCGGTGGTTGGTCCGCACGAGCTGCAGGAGGCGTTCCAGCTCGTTCCGGGGCTCCGGGAAGCCGAGCGCCTTGGGCGAGGGGCGGTACCGGTCGTTGGGGTGGAAGTCCTCGACGATCTGCCCGTTCGCGTTCACCGGGTAGGCGCCGACGACCGCCCAGGACGGCACCGGGCCGTTCGGGTCGAAGGCCTCGTCGATGACGTAGAGCCAGCTGTTGGGGTTCCGCCGCGCGTTGCCGCGCATCTCGTCGGTGATCTTGGGCTTGCTCAGCCTGGGGCCGGGTTCCGGATTGGGTGCGAGCCGGTCGGCCTCGTCCCGCTGCGACATGTGCCTCCCTAGATCACGTGTGCCAACGCATCTGGAGTCACTCTACTGTTGTGCCATGACGTCTCCGCGTTCGGTCGACCCCGGTGAGTTACGTACGGCCGTGTTGGCAATTTCGGCCTGGTTGAGCGGAGACGGACCGGAACCCGGGCGCGCGGAACTGGCGAAGGCGGTCCGGCTGAGCCTGCGGACGCTGGCCGCCGACGCGCCGGGGCGCAGCGTCGAGGTCCGGGTGCCGCCGTTCGCCGCGGTGCAGTGCGTCGAGGGTCCGCGGCACACCCGGGGCACCCCGCCGAACGTCGTGGAGACCGACCCGCGGACGTGGCTGGAACTCGCCACCGGCCGTCTACAGTGGACAGACGCGGTCGAGGCCGGCCGGGTGACCGCTTCGGGCACCCGGGCCGACCTCGGCCACTGGCTTCCGGTGGTGCGGGTCTAGGGCTTGCGGCCGATCCCGCCCGCGATGCAGTACTGCACCTGGTTGAGCGGCTTGAGCTGCGGGCCGTCCGGCCACCACTTGGCGCACAGCTCCAGCCCCGGCGGGACCATCTCCAGCCCGTCGAACAGCTCCTCCAGCTCGGCCCGGGTGCGGAACGTCCCCGAACCCATCGGGCTGTGCAGGAACATGTGCTCCATCCGGCGGGCCACTTCGCTGTGCTCGTTCTCCGGATCCAGGAAGTGGCTGATCGCGACGTACGAGCCCGAGGGCAGGTACTCGAGGTACTCCCGCATCATCTCGGCGGGCCGCTCGCGCGGGCCGTCGTAGTGGTGCAGGGTGCCCAGCTGCAGGAACGCGATCGGCTGGCTGAAGTCGATGTGCCGGCGGATCTCCTCGCTCTCCATGATCTCCTGCGGCTGGAAGATGTCCGCCGAGATGAAGTGCGTCTGCTCGTTCTCCTCGAGCAGCGCGCGCCCGTGCGCGAGCACCACCGGGTCGTTGTCGATGTAGACGACCGTGGCGTCCGGGTTGACCCGCTGGACGACCTGGTGGATGTTCTCCGCGGTGGGCAGGCCGGAGCCGCAGTCCAGGAACTGGGTGATGCCGGTCTGCGTGGCCAGGAAGCGGCAGGCCCGGATCAGGAAGCCCCGGTTCTCGAACGCCAGCTCCTGTGCCTCGGGAGCGGCCTTCTGAACGCCGCGGAGGACCTCCCGGTCGATCTCGTAGTTGTCCTTGCCGTTCAGGAAGGCGTCGTAGACTCGGGCGATGCTCGCCCGCGTGGGGTCGACACCTACTGGAACCTTTCGGTCGGAACGTGCATCGGAACGTGCAGCGGCAGTACCGGGCATCACGAGCTCCAGGCGTGAGTAAAAGTAGGGCAGATCACACTTAGGGTAGGGGTTCGTACGCCTGGGGTAAACGTGGGAGCCCTTGACTATGCGCCGTCTGGGTGTACGTTCGACAATCAGGCAGTTTTTCTCCGGTACCATGGGTTGATCAAAATTCCTGCGATCCAGGGAAGGTTCCGGTAATGGTCGCCGTGGGCGCTTCGTCGGTCGAGCAACAGGGCACGGGCCCCACCGCTCGCCGGATGATCCTGGGCACTCAGCTTCGCCGCCTGCGGGAACGCGCGGAAATCACGCGCGCCGAGGCCGGATACAGCATCCGCGGTTCGGAATCCAAGATCAGCAGGCTCGAACTCGGCCGCGTCGGTTTCAAGGAACGCGACGTCACCGATTTGCTGACCATGTACGGCGTCACCGACCCGGAGGAACGGGAACAGTTCCTGGCGCTGGTCAAGCAGTCCAACCAGCCCGGCTGGTGGCATCGCTACAACGACCTGATGCCGAAGTGGTTCGACGATTTCGTCGGGCTCGAGGAGGCCGCCGCGCGGATCCAGGCCTACGAACTGCAGTTCGCGCCGGGCCTGATGCAGACCGAGGAATACGCGCGGGCGATCGCGAGCCACGGTCGTCCGGAAGCGGCGAACGATGACGTCGAGCGCATGGTCGCGTTGCGCATGCGCCGCCAGAAGGTGCTGCTGAACCCGAAGGCGCCGCGCCTGTGGGCGGTCGTCGACGAATCGGTGCTGCACCGGCCCATCGGCGGGCGCCGGGTGCTGCTCGCGCAGATCGACCAGATCCTCGAACTCACCACGCTGCCCAACATCTCCCTTCAGGTTGTGCCCTATCGGATGAGCGGCTACGCGGCCGAGGGTGCGTTCACGCTGCTGCGGTTCGCCGAGCCGGAACTGCCGAACATCGCGTACGTCGAGCATCTGACCGGCGCGCTCTACCTGGAAAAATCGGACGAAATCGAGGCGTACAGCCGTGCGCTCGACCGGCTCGCGGTGGACGCGGAAACGCCGGACCGGTCGCGTCAGATGCTGTCGAAGATGCGGTCCGAAATTTGATCTTCAACCGTTTTCCGTAACGCTTCGTAGCCCGTCACTCGATCGAGTGACGGGCTTTTTCGTCCAATGGTGTCCATTGGCTGAAGGGCTTGTGTACCAGGTGAAAAAGACCTTGAGACAGCTCGTGCACGTGCATTCTCTCCTGCACGCACACGTGCTACCGTCATCGTCACAGTCAAATGCACGTGCATATGCAATCCCCCAGTGATCAGTCGGGAAAGGGTGGGGATCATGGCGGAACAGATCGTCAACGGCATCTCAGCCGAGCTTCTTGCCGATGTTTCGTGGCGCAAGAGCAGGTACAGCGGCGCGGTGGGGAACTGCGTCGAGGTAGCGCCCCTGGAGTCCGGCGAGATCGCGGTACGCAACTCGCGCTTCCCAAGCGGACCCGCTCTCGTCTACACGCGTGCCGAGATCGCTGCCTTCGTCGCGGGTGCGAAAGACGGTGAGTTCGATGACCTCGTCCACTGACACCCTGGAGAGCGATCAAGTCAGCGACCAAGTCGTCGTCGACATGGAAAGCGGCCTGAACGAGCTGATCGGGCGCGGCTACCAGTTCGTCCACCCCCGCAACGCCGAGGGCGAGGTCGTCGCCGTCGTCGGCGTGCGGGTGCACGACAGCGTGATCGACGTGGTCCGGCTGCACGCCGAGGACGATGTGATCGCCACCCGCATGCCGGGCGACGAGCCCGACGTCATGGTGCCGAAGAAGGTCTACTGGCAGGCCGCCGGTTCGGTGCAGACCGTGCTGAACGAGGTGCTGACCCTGCCGGAGGATCACGTGCCGGGGGAGGCCGCCGCGCCGGGCACACCAGCAGCCAGGGGCTGCTGGGTGCCCGGTGACGGGGCCCGCTCGAAGTGGCTGGCGGCGTCCTAGAACTTCGTCCAGGGAGTCGGGGGAAGCCCCGTCCGGAGTGGTCAGAGCCACTCCGGGCGGGGCTTCTGCCGTTCGGCGGCCGTTTACACTGGGACTCAGCCCGCCCTCGTCCTCAGGAGCACCTCGGTGGTTTCCGACCAGTTGAACGCCGGACACGCCCCAGCCGAACAGCCCGACCCCGAGCCGCGTGAGGAATGCGGAGTCTTCGGTGTCTGGGCGCCCGGCGAAGAGGTCGCGAAGCTGACCTATTACGGGCTGTACGCGTTGCAGCACCGCGGGCAGGAAGCCGCGGGAATCTCCGTCTCCGACGGCAACCAGATCGTGGTGTTCAAGGACCTCGGGCTGGTCAGCCAGGTCTTCGACGAGCAGGTCCTGTCCTCGCTGCAGGGCCACGTCGCGGTCGGCCACTGCCGGTACTCCACCACCGGCGCGACGATCTGGGAGAACGCGCAGCCGATCTTCCGCACCACCGACACTGGCAGCGGGATCTCCTTCGCGCACAACGGGAACCTGGTCAACACCGCCGAGCTGCGGGACCGGACGGCGGCGGCCGGGCTGAAGCCGCACGCCGGGCTCACCGGATCGTCGAGCGACTCCGATCTGATCTGCGGGCTGCTCGCCTCGTCCGCCGCCGACAAGGGCATCGAGGCCGCCGCGCTCGAGCTGCTGCCCACCCTGCGCGGCGCGTTCTGCCTGGTCTTCTCGGACGAGAACACGCTCTACGCGGCGCGCGATCCGCACGGCGTGCACCCGCTGGTGCTCGGCCGCCTGGAACGCGGCTGGGTGGTGGCCAGCGAGACCGCCGGGCTGGACATCGTCGGCGCGTCCTTCGTCCGCGAGGTCGAACCGGGTGAGCTGCTGGCGATCGACGCCGAGGGCCTGCGGTCGTCCCGGTTCGCGAACCCCGAACCGAAGGGTTGCGTCTTCGAGTACGTGTACCTGGCCCGGCCGGACACCTCGATCGCCGGGCGCAGCGTGCACGCCACCCGGGTCGACATCGGGCGGCGACTCGCCCACGAGCATCCGGCCGACGCGGATCTGGTCATTCCGGTTCCGGAATCCGGCACCCCGGCGGCGATCGGGTACGCGCAGGCGTCCGGCATCCCGTACGGCTCCGGCCTGGTGAAGAACGCCTACGTCGGCCGCACCTTCATCCAGCCGTCGCAGACCATCCGCCAGCTCGGCATCCGGTTGAAGCTCAACCCGCTGCGCGAGGTCATCCGCGGCAAGCGCCTGGTCGTGGTGGACGATTCGATCGTCCGCGGCAACACCCAGCGCGCCCTGGTCCGGATGCTGCGCGAGGCGGGCGCGCTCGAGGTGCACGTCCGGATCGCCTCACCGCCGGTGCGCTGGCCGTGTTTCTACGGCATCGACTTCGCCTCCCGGGCCGAACTGGTCGCCAACGGGGTGGACCTGGACGGCATCCGGCGTTCGATCGGCGCCGACTCGCTGGGGTACGTCTCGCTGGACGGCCTGGTCGCGGCCTCCGAACAGCCCCGCTCGCGGCTGTGCACCGCGTGCTTCAGCGGAGAGTACCCGATCCCGCTGCCCGACGACGCGCTCATCGGCAAACACCTGCTGGAGAGCCTCGAGGCCGCGGACGGCGCGGCTCGGCCCGTCGCCCCCGCGGGGTACGGTGCCGAGGACGCCGTCCGGCGTCCTTAGCGTCTGGTTCAGGGATGGAGAGCGCTTGCCGTGAGCGAATCCACGAGCGCAACGTACGCCGCCGCCGGGGTCGACATCGATGCCGGTGACCAAGCAGTCGAGCTGCTGAAGCCGCACGCGCAGCGTGCGACCAGGCCCGAGGTGCTCGGTGGCGTCGGCGGTTTCGCCGGGTTGTTCTCCTTGAAGCTGGACCGCTGGACCGAGCCGGTGCTCGCGTCCTCCACCGACGGCGTGGGCACCAAGATCGCCGTCGCGCAGGCGCTGGACAAGCACGACACGGTCGGCGTCGACCTGGTCGCCATGGTCGTCGACGATCTCGTGGTCACCGGCGCCGAACCGCTGTTCCTGCAGGACTACATCGCGGTCGGCAAGGTCGTGCCGGAGAAGATCGCCGCCCTCGTCGGCGGTATCGCGGAAGGCTGCGTCCAGGCCGGTTGCGCGCTGCTCGGCGGCGAGACGGCCGAGCACCCCGGGCTGATGGGCGAGCACGACTACGACCTGTCCGCGACCGGGGTCGGCGTGGTCGAGGCGTCCGCGATGCTCGGGCCGGAGCGGGTCCGGCCGGGGGACGTGGTCATCGGCATGGGGTCGTCCGGCCTGCACTCCAACGGGTTTTCGCTGGCCCGGCGCGTGCTGCTGGAGATCGCCCGGATGCCGCTGGACGGGCACGTCGAGGAGTTCGCCCGCACGCTCGGCGAGGAGATGCTGGAGCCGACCCGGATCTACGCGAAGGACTGCCTGGCCCTGGCCGCCGAGGCGGAGGTGCGCACGTTCGCGCACATCACCGGCGGCGGGCTGGAGGCCAATCTGGCGCGGGTGATCCCGCGCGGGCTGACCGCCGCGCTGGAGCGCGGCACCTGGACCCCGGCGCCGGTGTTCGCGCTGATCGCGCAGCGCGGCAAGGTGGCCGCCGCCGAGATGGAGAAGACGTTCAACATGGGCGTCGGCATGGTCGCCGTGGTGAGCCCCGAGGACGCCGACCGCGCGCTGGCCGTGCTCACCGCGCGGCACGTGCCCGCGTGGCTGCTCGGCGAGGTCCGGCCCGCCGAGGACCCGGACGGCCCGCGCGCGGTGCTGTCCGGCGCGCATCCCCGATTCTGATGCGCTGGCTCGCCTACGCCGCTTTGTCCACTGTGGACACAGTGGCCGCGGCGCGGCGGGCGCGCCGGGTCCGGCGGGTGACCAAGCCCGCGCTGATGCCCGCGCTGGCCGCCGCCGCGCTCCCCGGCAGCCGTTCGGCCCGCCCGGTGCGGCACGGGGCGGCGCTGGCGCTGGCCGGTTCCGCGGCCGGGGATGTGGCGTTGCTCGGCGACGGTGACCGCGCGTTCGTCGCCGGGGTCGGCGGGTTCCTGGCCGGGCACGCGGGCTGGCTGGCCGCGGCCGCCGGAACGCCGGGCGACCGGGGATACCTGCGGCGGAGGCCGTGGCTCGCGGCGCCGTTCGCGGCCGGGGTCGTCGCGGTGAACGCGGCGATCCAGCCCGCGGCGCCGAAGGAACTGCGCGCGCCGATCGCGGTGTACAGCACGGTGATCGGGGTGATGGGCGCGCTCGCGGTGGACGCCGCGGGCCGGTTGCCCGCGCGCCGGTCGGCGGCGACGATCGCGGGCGCGCTGCTGTTCCTCACCTCGGACACGCTGCTCGCCGCCGGGCGGTTCCGCGGGCTCGGCGGTTCCGCGCGCCGGTTCGATCTCGTGGACGGCGCGGTGATGGCCACCTACACCGCGGCGCAGGGGCTGCTCGCGTACGGCCTGCTCGGCGGGCGGGACTCGTCCGGTGCCCGGGGCTGACCTGGTCGTCACCAAGGCGCTGGTGATCCCGGACGCCGAACTGAGCGAGCGGTTCTCCCGGTCGTCCGGGCCCGGCGGGCAGGGCGTGAACACCACCGATTCGCGGGTCGAGCTGTCGTTCGACGTCGCCCGTTCGCCGTCGGTACCCGAGCCGTTGCGGGCGCGGTTGCTCGACCGGTTGGCGGGGCGCCTGGTCGACGGGGTGCTGACGATCACGGCGAGCGAACACCGGGCCCAGCTGGCGAACCGCGAGGCCGCGCGGGCCCGGCTGGCCGACGTCCTGCGCGCGGCCGCCGCGCCCCCGCCCCCGAAGCGCCGGGCCACCAAACCGACCCGGGGTTCGAAGGAACGCCGCCTCGCCGCCAAGAAGCGCCGCGGCGACGTGAAACGCGGCCGCCGCGGCAAGTTCGACGACTAACAGGCTTCGCACTTGGCCGACAAAGCGCGGGTGTGACGGGGGTCACGCAGCCTGGTGGGATGCTCGGGGTGTCTCCGGGGTGTGCGAGAAACAGTGCGGCCGGTCCCCCTGGCCTTCGGGGGCGTGGCGAGACGGGTTCGATGGGTGCGGGCCGATTTCCTTGTCCTGCTGGGGTATCTGGTGGCCGCGCTGGTGGTGATCGGTCCATTGTGGATGGATCTGCGGGGTGGGTACCTGGTCAACAGCATGCAGGACCAGAACATGTGGGAATGGTTCTTCGCGGTCACCGCGCGGAAGGTCGCGGAACTGGAGAACCCGCTCACCACCGACCTGCAGAACCATCCGCTCGGCGTGAACCTGATGGCCAATACCGCGATGCTCGGGATCGGCATCCCGCTGGCGCCGGTGACCTGGCTCTTCGGGCCGACCGTCACCTTCGCCCTCGCGCTCACCGGGGGGCTCGCCGGGACCGCGGCGGCCTGGTTCCTGGTGCTGCACCGGGGTTTCGGGCGTTCCCGCCCGGCCGCCGCGCTCGGCGGCGCGTTCTGCGGGTTCGCGCCGCCGATCATCTCGCACGCGAACGCGCATCCCAACTTCGTCGTGCTGTTCCTGCTGCCCGTACTGGTGCTGCGCGTGATCCGGCTGGGCACGAGCACGCGGCCGGTGCGCGACGGTGTCCACATCGGACTGCTGGTCACCGCCCAGATCTTCCTCGGCGAGGAACCGCTGCTGCTCGGCGCGATCACCTTCGGCGTCTTCGCGGCCTGTTACGCGATGCTACGGCCGCGGGAAGTCGGCCCGATGCTGCGCCCGCTGGCCAGGGGGCTCGGCGTGGCGGCCGGGGTTTCCCTTGTGCTGTGCGGATTCCCGCTGTGGTGGCAGTTCTTCGGGCCGCAGAGTTACGGCACGCTGTGGCACGGCCTGGCCGGTAACGACCTCGCGGCGTTCACCTCGTTCGCCACCGAAAGCATTGCCGGGGATCCCGCCGCGGCACGGGAATACTCGTTGAACCGCACCGAGGAGAACGCGTTCTTCGGCTGGCCGCTGGTGATCCTGTTCGGCGCGCTCACGATCTGCTTGTGGCGGAATGTCCTCGCCCGCGCGTTGGCTTTGGCCACGCTCGCGCTGGCCTGGCTGTCGTTCGGCATCGTGCTGATCGCCGGGGGCGCGGTCACCGCGATCCCGGGGCCCTGGCTGCTGCTGTTCCACCTGCCGCTGCTGGATTCCGTGCTGGTGTCGCGGTTCGCGCTCGGCTGCGTGCCGCTGGTCGGCGTGCTGCTCGCCCTGGCCACCGACCGCGCGCTCGCGGTGATCGCGACCGCACCGCAGGGCCGCCGCCGGTTGCGGGTGCTGTGGTGGGGCGTGCTCGCCGCGGTACTCGTCCCGATCGCGCCCACCCCGCTGGAAGCCGCGCCCCGTCCGGCCACGCCCGCCTTCTTCGCCGACGGCGCGTGGCAGCGGTTCGTGACGCGCGGTTCGGTCGTCGTCGTGCCGCTGCCGGACTCCGGGGACGCGCGGGCACTGCACTGGCAGGTCGCGGCGAACCTCGGCTTCCCGCTCGCCGAGGGGTACTTCGTCGGCCCGGATGGCAGTGCCGAGCGCAACGGAACCTACGGCGCGCGCCGCACGCGGACCTCCCAGCTGCTGGAGGAGGTCGGCGAATCCGGGGTGGCGGCGGACGTCGGGGACGCCGAACGCGACCAGGCCGCCGCCGACCTGAGATTCTGGGGCGCGGACGTCGTGGTGCTGCCCCCGCACGAGCACTTCGGCGCCCTGCGGGCCTCGGTCACCGCGTTGCTGGGCGATCCCGGCGGACCGGTGGACGGGGTGTGGGCCTGGGACGTGCGCACTGTGACTCAGTTCACACAACCGGAGCGGAGTGCGGCCGTGTCCTCACGGTGAGGGTGAAGGAGGTGGGCGGGTGCGCGCTGGGGACGAGCAGGCCTACACCGAGTACGTGACCGGGCGCCTGCCGGCGTTGCGCCGGATCGCGTACCTGCTCTGCGGCGACCCGCATCGCGCGGACGACATCGTGCAGACCGCCATCACCCGGCTGTACGTGCACTGGCGCAAGGCGGCCGCCGCGGACAACCTCGACGCGTACGTGCGCGCGATCGTGGTGCGGACGTTCCTCAACGAGCAGCGGCGCGGCTGGCTGTCCCGGGTGCGGCTGGTCGCCGAGACCCCGGCGCGGACCGCCCCGCCCGGGCCGGACGTCGAGGTCCGCGAGGTGCTGCACGCCGCGCTGGCGCGGGTCCCCGCGCGGCAGCGGGCGGTGCTCGTGCTCCGGTTCCTGTACGACCAGCCGGTCGCCGAGGTCGCCCGGTTGCTCGGCTGTTCCGCGGGGAACGTCAAGAGCCTCACCTCGAACGGGCTCGCCGCGTTGCGCCGCCAGCTCGGCGAGCGACCGGCCGTCAGCCTGGGGATGGAGTAGCGGATGGAGCAGACCGATCGAGAGGCCGCCCGCCTGCTCGGGCCGCTGCGGGAAGCCGGACCGGAAACCGGGCCGGGCGTCGACATCGAGCGCGCGATCCGGACGGGCCGCCGCCGGAAGGGGGCCCGGCTCGCGGTCCGCGCCGCGGTCGCCGCGGCGGTGACCGCGCTCGCCGTCGCCGGGCTGCCGAACCTCGTGGCCGGATGGTCCGGTGGCGCCGGGGATCTGCGGGTCGCCTCGGCGCCGACGGAGTTCGACGTGCGGCGCCAGGAGTTCGGGATCGGTTCGGCGGGCGGCTTCACGCCGTACGCCTTCGAAACCGGGAAGTACCGGCAGCGGGCTTACCTGAAACCGGACCGCAGCACCGATCCGGCGGCCCCGGCCGCCACCGCGACCTTGTACGCGGGCCGCCAGTTCGACCCGGCGGGCGATCCGGCGCCCCCGGTGCACGATCGCCGGGCGGTGTGGCTGGACACCCCGGGCCGCGCGGAGATCGCGTGGGAGTGGACCGACGGCGCGTGGGCGGTCGCGAGCGTTCCGGCGGATCTGCCGGACGCGCGGGACAGGGCGCACCGGGTCGCGCAGAGCGTCGAACCCGATGCGTCGACGCCGGTCCAGATCCCGTTCCGGGTGGAAACCCCGGGAGTCTGGACCGGCGTGGTGAGCGCGATCGGCAAGGCGGACCGGAAACCCTCGGTCCGCGTGGTGTTCGAAACGCCGGACGCCCCCGGGGAACCGGTTTCGGCCGGGATTCGCCCGAAGGACCCCGGGGCCGTCGCAGACGACCAGGTCGGCGGTCGGCCCGCGGTGGTCACCGAGACGAGCGTGACGATCCTCGACCTGGGTCAGGGGCTGTCCGGTTTCGTCTCGGCGGACCGTCCGGGGCGGCTGGGGGCGGACCAGCTCAGGCAGCTGGCCGCCACCCTGCACCTGGGGCCCTGAGCGGCTACTCGAGCCGCAGGTGCAGCATCTCGTCCGCGGGCCGGTAGCCGACCCGGGCGTAGACGCGTTCCTCCGCTTCGCCGCCCGGGGTGAGGAACGCCGTGCGGACACCGCGTTCGTGCGCCTCCCGGGTGAGGAACGCGGTGATCGCGGCCGCGATCCCGCGCCGCCGGTAGGGCTCGAGGACCCCGATCCCGGCGATCTCGGTGGTGCGTTCGGAAACCACGTCACCGACCCCGCCGCCGACCGTCGCCCCGGCGCCGGCTTCCCGCGCGAGCACGGCGAAGCCGCCGGACTCGACGATGGTGGGATGTTCGACCGGGTCGATCGGCGCCGGTTCGCCGAAGGCGATGTGCTGCGCGGCGGACATCGCGGCGAACTCCGCGTCGGAGGCGGGCACCACGAGTTCGATGCCGGGCGGAACCGGAACTCCGGCGACCGAGCCGGGCGGGCACACCATCAGCGGCACCCGGCGCTCCACCGAGTACCCGCGGTCGAGTAGCACCCGCTCGGCCGCCGGTGCGGTGCCGGGGATGAATTCCAAGCGGGGCAGTAGAGCGCGCCGCCGGAACGCCTCGGTCAGACCGTCCACATCGGACTGGCGGGGCGTGGCGCCGTCGTCCGGGATCGCGTAGTTGAGGAAGGGGTTGGCCGTGCCGGGCGAGAAGGTCGCCAGGAACGGGCCGATCCGCTCGGTGTCACGTCCGTGCGTCGCGTTGCGCCGGAGGTAGGACTGTATTGACATCTCGGTGTAATCCTTTCGAGCATGCGGAAACGTGCGCGCCGGGCGCGCGAATGGCCATGGCGGTACCGCTGCGGGGGTAGGTCATGGCGTTCCCGGTGCTCGAAGGATTGGCCGCGAACACGGCCGTGGGCAGCTTTCCACGATCGGCCTCGGTCGCCAACCGATTTTCCGGCCCACCGGGCGCCGGCGGACACGGCGTGTGATGGCACCTTGCCAAATTGAGTGCACGTAATCCGTTTGCACGATTGTGTACACCACGCGTTTTCGCGAAATATCGGATCATGGCATCATCTCAGGGCACGAGCGTGCGATCCAGGCAGGTCTCCGCGGAGTTGCGGCGCCTGCGCGAGGAGGCCGGACTGACCGGCGCGGAGGTCGCCGAGACGCTCGGCATGTCGGCGAGCAAGCTGAGCCGGATCGAGACCGGGAACCGCGGACTGCACCTCGACGACGTCGCCGCCCTGCTCGCCCTTTATCGCGTTCCCGAGCTTCGCCGCGACGAAATCCTGGCGCTGGTGACAAAGTCCGGCGACCAGGGGTGGTGGCACAGCCCGGGATCCGGATTGCCCGATTTGTGGAAGGAGCTCATCGACTTCGAGTCGCGGGCGATCCGTATCCAGAACTACGAACTCGCGCTGGTGCCGGGTCTGTTGCAGACCGCGGAATACGCCGGCGCGGTGATCAGCGGGATCAACCCGGCGATCACCGAGGCCGAGCTGGACACCCTGGTGGCGTCGCGGATGGCTCGCCAGGCGTTGCTCCGGCGCCGGTCGCTGAAATACCTGGCGGTCGTGGACGAAACCGCGCTGCACCGGGTCATCGGCGACGGCGGGGTCATGCGGCGGCAGCTGCGCCAACTCGGCACGGCCGCCGAGCATCCGAACGTCACGGTCCGGGTGGTGCCGCTCGGCGCGGGGGCGAACGCCGGTCTGCGTGGGCCGTTCGTGTTGATGGATTTCGCGGGTGAACCGAGCCTGGTACATATTGAGAATCAAGGAATCGGTTTGTTCCTTGAGGAACCGGAAGATCTGGCGGACTATCGGCTGGCGCTCGGGGGCATTCTCGACGATGCCCTGGCTCCCGCCGACTCCGTTGAGCTCATCTTTTCGGTGGCGGATCGCATCTGAGCAGCTCAGGGGGAGCGGGGATGACGGACAGCGGGGATCGCGGCACCTTTGCGTGGCGCAAAAGTTCGTACAGCAGTGACACGTCCAACTGCGTCGAAGTGGCCTTTACCGGTTCGACGGTCGGCGTGCGCGATTCGAAGGATCTCGACGCGGGCGCGCTATTCGTGTCACCCAATCGGTGGCATGAGTTTCTCAACGCCTTATAGCCCGGCTTAATACCATCTGCCGCGGCATGCCGGGGTATCGGCGTTCCGGTACGCACGGCGTGCGGACGGGCGCCGGGACGACCGGCCGGGAAATCAGGACACCCGTCCTGGGCGCGGGCACCACCGGGGCCGGGATCGGCCCGCGCCACCAGCCGCGGGTCAGGGTCGCGCCCGCCGCCGCGCCGAGGGTGTTGAGCAGCACGTCATCGGTCGAGGTGACCCGGCCGGCGTGGATCAGGTACTGGGTGAGCTCGATCAGCGTCGACGCGGTCAGCGAGGCGAGGACCACTCGCGGGAGCGAGCGCAGCGCGGGCGAGCGCAGCGGTACCAGCGCGCCGAGCGGGCCGAGCAGCAGGAGGTTCCCGGCGAACTGCCACGCCGAGCCGTATTCGCCGAACGCGGTGAGCACGTCCTCGCCCGGCAGCAGATGCAACCGGCTGCCGTGCTTCCCGGGGACCGGGAGGGTCACCAGGCACAGCGCCAGCGCCGCGGTCAGGGCGATGCTCACGTCGATCCCGGCGAGCACCGCGCCGCGTCTTCGACCGGAGCGCCCCGCCAGGACCAGCCAGCCGAGCAGCGCGACCGGCAGCATGACGGCGGCGATCGGAATCATGGCCCCGAAATCGCGCAGCAGATTTTCCACGCGTTCCCCTTTCCCCGAACGCGACTCCAAGATCACTTTCGCAGCACAAGACGATCTTGGCGCGCTCAACGGGACGCCCGTTGAGGTGATCTTGAAGTGGCGGGCGCGGCGATCGTGTACTTGCCGGGGAACCGCTGCTATCGGGGCCGGGTGGCGAGTGCGCGGGCCTCGTCCAGGAGGCGTTGCAGGTGCACGCCGCGGTGCACGTCGCACGGGTGCCCGGTCACGCCGCTGGCGATCAGCGCGGCGAAATCGTCCAGCAGCGCGGTGTAGGCGGCGTTCGCCGCGCCCGGTTTGCGGGCGAGCACCCGGTAGCCGCGATCGCCGTAGACCGCGACCTCGACGACGCTCGGTTCGATCGGCAACCGCATCGACATCGTGACCGTGCTGGTCGCGCCGCCGTCGTGCTCCAGGAGGAGGTGCCAGAGGTCCTCGCCGGTCCGGTGCGCGGCGAGCACCCGGGTGATCGGGCCGAGCGCGGCGTCCAGCAAGTCCAGGGCATGCGGGCCGACATCGGCCAGCGCGCCCTGCTCGTGCCGCCAGGGGGAGTTGCCGTACTTGTCGCCGAGCAGCGCGCCGGTCAGCCACCGCGCGCTCCCACCGGCCCAGCGGCCGGAACCGGCGAGGTCGGCGAGCCAGTCCTGGGTTTCCATCGCGTACCGCAGGATCAGCACCACCAGCGCGGCGACCCCGCCCTCGGACACCGCGTCCGCGATCCGCCGCGCCGCGGGAAGGTCCGGGGCGATCGGCTTCTCCAGGATCAGGTGCTTCCCGGCTCGCGCGGCCCGGACCGCGAGCTCGGCCTGCACGGCCGGGGGCACGGCGAACGCGACCGCGTCCACCTGCTCGAGCAGTTCGCCGAAATCGGCGGCGACGGCCGCGCCGTGCGGTTCGGCCAGTTCGCGCGCGCGTTCCGCGCGGCGGGTCCACACCGCGGCCAGGACGGTTCCCGGGTGGTCGGCGAGGCCGGGCGCGTGCACCGTGCGCGCCCACGGTCCCGCGCCGACCAGACCCACCCGCAGTTGCTCATCCACGCGCGCCATCCTGCCTTACTCGATTCGGTGCGGCATTCCGGTGACAGGCACCGCGCGTGGCGGTGATCGCCTTTCCCCGTGTCACCTGACTGAGTTAATGTCTCCTCGGGGACGCCTGTGCGTGCTCCTCGCGAATCTGGGGTGGGAAAGCCGGTGCGAATCCGGCGCTGACGCGCAACCGTATGCGACGGCCGTGGACCCGCGGCCGTGGTGAGCCGGACCGCCATCCCGGTTTCGGCCCGGCTTCACTGTCGCGTTTCGCAGTCATCGGGCCCGACGGCTCACAAGGCCGGTCCGGGGCTGCGGGATGCCAGCCCGAGAAAGGCAACGACATGACAAGGCGTGTGCTCGCCCTGTTGTTCACCCTGTTCGCCTCCGCACTGCTGATCGGCGGCCCGGCCACCGCGGCCCCGGCCCGCGTGGCCGGCTGGACCGAAGGGCCGTGCACCGGCCCGACCGGGGTCACCGTGGTCGCCGACCTCACCAAGTTTCCCGGCGGTTCGGTGATCCGCCGTTGCGACACCGGCACCCCGGCCACCGCGTTCGCCGCGCTGGCCGACGTCGGCCTGAACCCGGAGCACGGGACCGGCGAGGGCCAGACCGGACCGTACGAATACCTCTGCCGGATCAACGGCAAACCGGCCCCGGCGCAGGACCCGTGCACCGGGTTCGCGCCGAACGCGCCGTACTGGGCGTTCTGGGTGCCGGACAGCGCGAACGCCAACTGGACCTACGCCTCCGAGGGCGTGGACACCTACGTCCCGGCCGCCGGGGTGGTGCTCGGCTTCTCCTACGGCGCCGGAACCGCGTCCGACCCGAACCAGATGAGCCTGACGCTGGCCCAGGCCAAGGACCCGAACTGGCCTTCCGGTAGCTGATGGTTTTTCGCCGTTGCGGCGCCCTGCTGGGGTGCCTGCTCGTCTCGTTCGCCGTGACGGCCGCGCCGGCGTCCGCGGAGATTTCTCCGCAGGCGTCGGCCGCGGCCGGGTTCCTGAAACGGGAACTGGTCCGGCTGGGCTACACCCTGCCGTCCACCAACCCGAAGACCTCCGACGGCGGCCTGGTCGCGGACGTCCTGCTCGGCCTGCACGCGGCCGGGGAAACCGGCGACGAGTTCCGCCGGGCGACGCAGAAGCTCCGGGAGACCTACTTCAGCGCCAAGATCCGCACGTCCGGGCTGACCGCCAAGTACCTGCTGGTCGCCGTGCACGCGCGGGTGAACCCGCGGGACTGGGGCAACGATTCGGACGGCAAACCGATCGATCTGGTCGCGCGGCTGGGCGAGACGCTCGACGACAACGGCCGCTACCGGGATCTGCGCCCGGGCGCCTACGACCCGAAGTTCGACCTGTCGAACGTCTTCTCCCAGTCCCTCGCCCTGATCGCGATGCACGAGTTCGACCGGAGCGTGGCGCGGAACGCGGTCGGCTACCTGCTGCGCCAGCAGTGCCCGAGCGGCGGGTTCCGGCCCGCCCCGGCACCCGGCGCGGTGGGTTCGACGTGCACCGCCGAGGAACCGAACGTCGGCCCGGACTACACCGCGATGGCCGTCTGGGCGCTGGCCGAGACCGGGGCGAACCCCGCCGCGCTGAACAAGGGCGTGGCCTGGCTGCGGCAGCACCAGCAGGCGAACGGCGGTTTCGTCGGCGAGGGCATGCCCAACGCGAACAGCACCGGACTGGGCGCGCTGGCGCTGACCCGGGCCGGGGACCGCGCGAACGCGGGGCGGGCGACCGGCTGGCTGGCCTCGATGCAGCTGCCCGCCGACATCGCCGTCCCGGAGATGGCGGGCGCGATCGCGTACTCGGCGGACAAGTACCTGGAGATCCAGAAGGATCCCGCCGCGTACTGGAAGGGCGCCGGCCCGCAGGACCAGCTGCGCCGGGGTACCGCGCAGGCGCTGCTCGGGCTCGCCGCGACCGCCCCGACGGCCATCCCGCCGCGTCCGGTCGATCCGGGCGGCGACGAAGGCGGCCCAGCCCCGGGCCCGGCCCGGCCCGGCGGCGGAAAGCCGGGGAAACCCGGTACTCCCGGAAATCCCGGGACGCCGTCGCCCCCGGGTACCCCCGAGACGCCGTTCTCCCCGGCGGGCGCCACCCTGCCGTTGCCGCCGCCGGTGGCGCCACCCGCGCCGCAGGGCCCGGCCGACGCCGCCGCGCCCCCGGCCACCGTGCTGTCGATCGGCCGCGCCGACGCGTTGCCCGACCCGGACGCGGGGTTCGCCGGTTTCCTGCGCGGCCCGTGGGGCATCGGCGCCTCGGTGCTGCTCGGCTTCGCGATCGCCGGGGCCGGGTACTGGTTCCTGACCCGCCGCACAACGAAAGGTACTTCGTGAGGTTGTTCCGGCTCGCCGCGGTCACCGCGCTGCTGTTCGCGGTGCCCGCACCGGCCCTGGCCGTCGACCACCGCCGGGGCACGCCCGGCTACTGCCCCGGCCCGGACGGGGTCACGGTGGTCGTCGACTTCCAGGACCTCGGCGGGGACGTCCTCATCCGCTGCGCACCGGGTGATCCGGAGACCGGGCTCGAAGCGGTGCAGAACGCGGGGATCGAGATCACCGGCACCGATCGCTGGGGACTCGGGTTCGTCTGCCGCCTCGAGGGCAAACCCGGCCCCGATGCCGAACCGTGCATCGACACCCCGCCGAACGAGGCCCACTGGGGCTACTGGCACGCGTCCAACGGCGGCAGCTGGCGGCCCAGCCAGTACGGGCTGCAGAACCGGAACCCCCCGGCGGGCAGCTTCGAGGGCTGGTCGTTCTCCCGCAACCACACCGCGGGCAGCAATCCGGCGCCGCGGATCGCGCCGGTCCGGCCCGGCCAGCCGGTCGCCCCGCCGCCCCCGCCCGAGGCGCAGGACGCGCCGATCCCCGGCCGGGGCGGCGCGCCGCAACCTTCGGCGGCGCCGCCCGCACCACCCGCCGCGCCCACCACTTCCGCCGCACCGACGACCACCACCCCGGCCGCACCGCCGACGACCTCGGTCGGCGGGGTCGCCCCGGGCGGGGTGGCCTGGACCGGCGGCGAATCGTTGCCCCCGGCCTCGCCGGAGGGCGGGTTCCCGTGGGGCGCCCTGATCGGCGGGGTCGGCGCCTTGGTGCTGGGCAGCGCGGCCGGTTTCGTCGCGTGGCGGCGGCGCGGGCGCGGTGCCTAGGAACCTGCATCCCGGTGCGTGGTGGTTGTGGGCGCTCGGGATGGCGGTCGCGGCGAGCCGGACCACGAATCCCCTGCTGCTCGGGCTGATCATCGCGGTACTCGGGTTCGTGGTGGCCACCCGGCGCAGCGACGCGCCGTGGGCGCTGGCGTTCCGGCTCTACGCGTATGTCGGCGCGTTCATCGTGGTGACCCGGGTGCTGTTCCGGATCCTGGTCGGCGGGCGGGACGGCGGGCACATCCTCTTCCGCCTGCCGGAGATCCCGCTGCCGGACATCGCCGCCGGGATCACCCTGCTCGGCCCCGCGTCGGCGGAGGAACTGCTCGGCGGGTTCTACGACGGGCTGCGCCTGGCGACCATGGTGCTCTGCGTGGGCGCGGCCAACGCGCTGGCCAATCCCAAGCGGCTGCTCAAGGCCGTTCCCGGGGCGCTGTACGAGATCGGCACCGCGGTGACCGTCGCGCTGTCGGTCGCGCCGCAACTGGTGGAAAGCGTGGGCCGGGTGCGCCGGGCGCGGCGCCTGCGCGGCGGGCGGCAGCGCGGAATGCGTGCCCTGAAAGGGATCCTGGTCCCCGTGCTGGAAGACGCGCTGGCCCGCTCCCTGCTGCTCGCGGCCGCGATGGATTCCCGGGGCTACGGCCGCCGGGCTTCGGTGCCGCGCGGGATGCGCGTGCTCACCGGCGCGTGCGTGCTGCTCGGCCTGCTCGGGGTGTGCGTCGGCGTGTACGGCGTGCTCGACGGGACCTCCGGTCCGCTCGGCGTGCCGATGCTGCTGGCCGGGCTGGCGGTCGCGATCACCGGATTCCTGCTCGGCGGGCGGCGGGTGCGGCGGAGCACGTACCGGCCGGATCCCTGGCGGTGGCCGGAAACCCTGGTCGCCGCGTCGGGCGCGGGGGCGTGCGCGCTGTTCGTGCTCGCCGCGGGTCTCGACGCGGGCGCCCTGTACTCGTCGGTGAGTCCCCTCCGCTGGCCGGAACTCTCCCCGCTGCACGCCGGATCGCTGCTGGTCGGCGTGCTCCCCGCCGGGCTGGCCCCGGCTCCCCGCACGGAGGCGTCCCGATGATCGAGTTCTCCCGGGTGACCGTCACCTACCCGGAAGCCACCCGCCCCGCTTTGTCCACAGTGGACCTGGTGATCGAGGAGGGCGAACTCTGCCTGGTCACCGGCCGGACCGGTGCGGGCAAATCCACCCTGCTCGGCGCGATCAACGGCCACGTCCCCCACTTCACCGGCGGCTGCCTGCGCGGCACGGTCCGGGTGTCCGGTGTGGACACCGCCGACCACCCGCCGCGCGAACTGGCTGCCGTGGTCGGTGTCGTCGGCCAGGACCCCCTCGCCGGATTCGTCACCGACACCGTCGAGGAAGAACTCGCCTACGGCATGGAACAACTCGCCGTCGCCCCGGACGTCATGCGCAAACGCGTCGAGGAAACCCTCGACCTCCTCGGCATCGCCGAGCTGCGCCACCGTCCACTCCGGACACTTTCCGGCGGCCAGCAGCAACGCGTGGCGATCGGCGCGGTGCTCACCGCGCACCCGGACGTGCTCGTCCTCGACGAACCGACCTCCGCCCTCGACCCGACCGCCGCCGAGGACGTGCTCGCCGCGATCACCCGCCTGGTGCACGATCTCGGCACCACAGTCGTCGTCGCCGAACACCGCCTGGAACGCGTGGTGCACTACGCGGACCGCCTCCTCTACCTCCCCGGCGACGGCACCGTCCACTCCGGACCGCCCGCCGAGATCCTCGCCTCCTCGGAAGTCGCCCCACCCCTGGTCGAACTCGGCCGCCTGGCGGGCTGGGACCCGTTGCCGCTGTCGGTCCGCGACGCCCGCCGCCTCGCCCGCCCCCTCCGCGACCATCTCTCCCCCCACCGAAAGTCCCCCAATGCGGCATTGGGGACATCAGACGCCCCGAAAGCCACATTGGGAACCTCCAGTGCCCCGAAAGCCACATTGGGGGAACTGGCGCTCGAGGCGGTGGGGATTGTGGTGCGGTACGGGGAGAAGGTGGCGGTGCGCGGGGTGAGCGTGGGGCTGCGGGCCGGGGAGATCGTGGCGATGATGGGCCGCAACGGGTCCGGGAAGTCGTCGTTGTTGTGGGCCCTGCAGGGGAGCGGGCCGCGGCAGGGCGGGAAGGTGGACGTCGGCGGGCAGGATCCCGGGCGGCTCAAACCGCACCGGGCCCGGGCGCTGGTGGGGCTGGTGCCGCAGACGCCCGGGGATCTGCTGTACCTGGAGAGCGTGGCCGAGGAATGTGCGCAGGCGGACCGCGAATCGGGGTCGGCGGCGGGGGCCTGCCGGACGCTGCTGGACCGGCTCGCGCCCGGGATCGGCGGGGCGAAGCATCCGCGGGACCTGTCCGAGGGGCAGCGGCTCGCGCTGGTGCTGGCCGTGCAACTGGTGGCGGCGCCGCGGGTGATGCTGCTCGACGAGCCCACCCGCGGGCTCGACTACCACGCGAAGCGGCGGTTCGCCGAGGTGCTGCGGGAACTGCGCGCGAGCGGGCACGCGATCGTCCTCGCCACGCACGACGTCGAGTTCGTCGCGTCGGTGGCCGACCGGGTGCTGGTCCTCGCCGAAGGGGAGGTCGTCGCGGACGGGCCGACGAAGGAGGTGGTGGTCGCCTCGCCCGCGTTCGCGCCGCAGGTGGCCAAGGTGCTGGGTGACTGGCTGACGGTGGACGAGGTGGCGGAGGCCTTGGCCGATGGGGAGTGACGACTTCCTCGGTGGCCCGAGGGTTGTCCGGATCAGTCCGCGGACCGGGGCCGCGCTGGGGCTGGCGGTGGTGCTCGGGCTGGCGATGTTCACCTGGCCGCTGTTCGCCGCGCCGCCCGCGGGCGGGCAGGCGCACGCGGTGGACGCGCCGTTCCTGTTCATGGTCACGTTGCCGGTGCTGATGCTGGTCGTGCTCGCGGAGCTGTCGAGTGGCGGCATCGACGCGAAGGCACTCGCCTTGCTCGGGGTGCTGTCCGCGGTGAACGCCGGGCTGCGGCCGCTCGCCGCGGGGACCGGCGGCATCGAGCTGGTGTTCTTCCTGCTGGTGCTCGCCGGGCGGGTCTTCGGGCCGGGCTTCGGGTTCGCGCTCGGCTCCACCTCGGTGTTCGCCTCCGCGCTGCTCACCGCCGGGGTCGGCCCGTGGCTGCCGTTCCAGATGTTCAGCTCGTCGCTGATCGGGCTCGGCGCCGGGCTGCTCCCCCGGCGGGTGCGCGGCAAGGCGGAGATCGCGATGTTGTGCGCCTACGGCGTGGTCGCCGCGTACGGGTTCGGGCTGGTGATGAACATGTGGTTCTGGCCGTTCCTGGCCGGGGCGTCGATGAGCGCGGAGACCGCGGGCCTGTCGTTCGTGCCCGGCGCGCCGATCGGCGAGAACCTGCACCGGTTCCTGGTGTTCACGGTGCTCACCTCGACGTTCGGCTGGGACACCGGGCGCGCGATCACCAACGTCGTGGCGATCCTGCTCGTCGGCCGCGCGATCCTGGCCATCCTGCGGCGATCGGCCCGCCGCGCGGCCTTCGACGCCCCGGTCACGTTCACCGGATAGCCAGCCCGTCCAGGATGTCGATCAGCCGGGCCATGTTCTCCGCGTTCGGGACGTGGCCGCTGGGCACGTCGAAGACCCGGAACCGGTTGCGCGGGGTCAGCGCGTCGGCCTCGGCGATCATCCGGTTCTGCAGCGCGAGCGGGATCAGGTTGTCCCCGGTGTGCCGCACGTACGCGCGGGGAACGCGGCCCCAGGTGTCCACGTGCCCGCGCGCGTCCGTCTCCCCCTTGGTGGCCAGCTCGTCCGGCGCCATCGTGTTGAGGAACCCGTAGAACTCGGCGTCCGTGCCGTCGTCGATGAGCGCCTTCTTCGCGGCGGCCAGGAGTTGCCGGTCGGCCAGGCGCCAGTTGGACCGCGCCGCGCCGATCGCCTTCGGATCCCCGATCGCGAAACCCGCGAGCGCCAGCACCTGGGTGCCCGCGGCTTCCGGGGTGAGCATGTACTCGTTGGGTTTGGCCAGGTTCACGCAGCAGAACGCGGTGTCGTAGACGAGCAGGTCGATCAGGTGCGGCACCCGGTTGGCCACCAGGCTGATGGTCGCGCCGCCGATGCTCGTGCCGACCAGGACCACCGGCCCGAAGCGCGCCGCGCGCCGCACCACGTCGACGGTCGCCTGGATCTGGTCTTCGAAGGTGACCCCGGCCAGCGGTGACGGCTCGGTGGCCAGGGCGGCCAGGTCCTGCGGCGCTTGGTAGGACAGCCGGAACTGGGCGTCGGTCGCGCTGTGCCCGGGCAGTTCGACCCCGACGGCGCGGTGCCCGCGCAGCACGAGTTCGGCGGGCGCCCCCGCGGCGCCGTTGGCCCCGGCCGCGAAGACGAAGGTGGTGACCCCGCGCCGGGGACGCCGGTCGTCGGCGTTCGCCGTGCCGACGGTAGCCGCCCCGGCGATCCCGGCCGCGATGATCGCGGAACGTCTGGTCAGTTCGCTCATGCGCCCAGTCAAACCGAGCGCCGATCACCTGCGACAGCCGAAGAAGTTGCCGGCTTTCGGCAACGAAAGTTGCTACTCGTATTGGTAGAAGCCGCGCCCGGTCTTCTTGCCGAGCAGGCCCGCGTCGACCATGCGCAGCAGCAGCGGCGGCGACGAGTACAGCGGCTCCTTGAACTCGGCGTACATCGAGTCCGCGATCGCCTTGATGGTGTCCAGCCCGATCAGGTCGGACAGCCGCAGCGGGCCCATCGGGTGCGCGGTGCCGAGCTCCATCCCGCGGTCGATGTCCTCGGCCGACGCGAAGCCCGATTCGATCATCCGGATCGCCGAGAGCAGGTACGGCACCAGCAGCGAGTTCACGATGAACCCGGCGCGGTCCTGCGACCGGATCACCGTCTTGCCGAGCGTCCCGGTGGCGTGCTCGTCGGACCGCTTGATCGTCTCCTCGCTGGTCAGCAGCGACGGGACCAGTTCCACCAGCGGCAGCACCGGCACCGGGTTGAAGAAGTGGATGCCGACCACCTGCTGCGGCCGGGCCGTGGCCATGCCCAGCTTCATGATCGGAATGGACGAGGTGTTCGACGCGAAGATCGCGTCCTCCCGCTCGACGATCTTGTCCAGCGAGCGGAACACGTCGATCTTCGCCTGCTCCTGCTCGATCACCGCCTCGACCACCAGGTCGACGCCGCGGAACGAGTCCAGATCGGTGGTGAACGACAGCCTGCCCAGCGCCGCCTCGGCGTCGGATTCGGAGAGCTTGCTGCTGCGCACACCGCGCCGCAGCGACTTCTCGATCCGGGCCCGCCCGGCGTCCAGCGCCGGCTGACTCACCTCGGTGACCACCACGTCGGCTCCCGCCCGCGCGTGCACCTCGGCGATACCGGAACCCATGAGCCCGGCACCCACCACGCCGACCCGTTGAATATCTGCCACGGCAAACTCCGTTCCTACCTAGGCGATTCGCGTGCGGGCGCACGCGAGAGGAGAGGGTGGGTGCCAGGTGTCACCCGGCTCCCACCCTCGCGTCAAACGCGCCTCAACGGCGGTAGTCGTCGTACCCGTCGTCGTACGGGTCCTCGTCGTACCGCTTGTCGTCCTCGTGCCTGTCGGAAGAGGATTTACTGGACAGCTCGCGCTGCAAAGCATCGAAGTCGGTGTCGTGAGTGCTGTACTTGAGCTCTCGCGCCACCTTCGTCTGCTTGGCCTTAGCCCGGCCGCGCCCCATGGCTCGACCCCCTCGCACAGGGGCGGGGCGGCCGGGGGAAACGGCGGCCCCGCATCGTCTCGACAACTGTTTCCTGTCCACACCGTACCGTGTCCCAGGGGTGGAATGCGACGTGGCACCGTGTGCCGGACGCGACAGTGTTATCTCCGGGCGCCGGGAGCTTGCCGTTCGGCCGGTCGGTGGTGGCCGTCCGTGGCGGCCGTGCCACGATTCAGGGGTGCTCCGACCGTTCGTGGCGTATCTGAGGGTGTACGAACCCCTGTCCGCCTTCGGCGAGCCGCCCTCGCCGCAACTGCTCCAGGCGGTCGAGGCCGCGAAGCTGACCAGGGCGTTGGCCGGTGAGCGAGAACAACGCATGTGGCTCAAATCACAGACCGCGGCGCCGGTCCGGTTGCTGCCCGCGGAGCTCGCCGACGGCCGCGCGGCGCCGTCCACCGGCACCGACGTCCTGGTGCTCGATCCCGCCCAGGTCCCGGTCGTGGGCGAGACCACGGTCGGGCCCGGTCCGCTGGTCTGCCCGCTCGAGCTGCGGGCCCGGTCGGCCGCCGCGCTGGTGAGCTTCCTCGGCGACGCGCATCCGGCCCTGCGGGCGTCGGTGCTGGCCGCGGGCGGGCTCACCGCCGAGGCCGTCCGGTCGCGCACGAACGCCGCGCTCGGCGAGGTCGCCAAATCGGCGGTGCACGTGCTGTCGACCACCTGGACCGTGCCGCTGCCCTGGTTCGCGCTGATCGATCCGGCGCAGCGGCGGCTCAAACTGGGCACGGGGCGGGCCGATCCGGAACGCGAGCTGTCCTGGCGGGCGGCCATGCGGGACGCGAAGGAACGGGTGACCGAGGCGCGGGAACTGGTGGAGAGCACCCTCGGCGAATCCGGGCCGACCCGGATCCTCGCCGAAACCGCGCGCTGGCTGGACAACTTCCACCCGGAGTCGGCGATCGAACTCGACTACGGCGGTCTGGTGCAGCTGATCGCCGACCCGATCCTCGCCTCGGACACCTCGGCCGAAGAGGTGCACAGCATCCTGGACGCGCTGCGCGACGGGAACGTCGAGGAACTCGCCGAACTGTTCCGGGACCTGCGCGAGTACTGGAGCGAACTGGCCGCCCGCGAACACCTCAACTAGCGAACAGGTCCGCGGGCACCCGGATCTCGCCGACCTCGCGTCCGGCGCCGAGCACCAGGCCCGCACCGCGGCCGAGGCCCTCGAGCACCGAACGGGCCGCCGGATTCTCCGGGAGCGCGCCGAGCGCGCGCAGCGCGGCGACCGCCAGGGGATCGCGGGCCCGGGCGGCGCCGTCGTCGATCTTGAACGCGATCGCGGTGCCGTCGGGCAGGGCGATCGCCTGCACCCCTTCCGCGCCGACCTTCGCCAGCAGCCCGTCCACCGCGAGCATCAGCAGCGTGTCGGCGCGGCCGGTCCCGGCGACCAGCCACGGATGCGCCCGCATGGCGTCGGCGATCCGCCGCTCCGGCCCGCCGGTCGCTTGGACCAGCGTGCCGAACGCGTGGGCGAGTCCGGCGAGCGAGTAGGCGAATAAGGGCGCCCCGCAGCCGTCGACACCGGTGTGCGCGACCGGCTCGCCGGTCAGCTCGGCGACCGTGTCCGCGATCAGCCGCTGCAGCGGATGCCCGGGATCGGTGTAGGACTCGGTCGGCCAGCCGCGCCGCACGCAGGTGGCCAGCATCGCGGCGTGCTTGCCGGAGCAGTTCATCGCCGCCCGCCGGGGTGTGACACCGGCTCGGCTCGGCTCGTGCAGCGGCAGCGCGGGCGGGCAGCGCAGCGCCGATTCGTCCAGGCCGTGCCGCTCGAGCAGGTCCAGCGCGCGGCGGACGTGCCCGGGTTCGCCGTTGTGCGACGCGCACGCGAACGCGAGGTCGGCCGCGCCGGCCTCCAGTCCCGCCCGGAGCATGCCCAGCGCCTGCAGCGGTTTGGTCGACGAGCGCGGGGAGATCGGGACCTTGACGTCCCCGGCGGTGCGGTGCGCGGAACCGTCCGGGCGCAGGATCACGCAGGCGCCGCGGTGCACGCTTTCGGTGAAGCCCGAGCGGACGACCTCGGCCAGTACCGGGTTGCTCACTCCGGGTCGGCGTCCTTCGCGCGGCGCTCGGTCGCGAGCAGTTCGTCCACCGACGCGGTGCCGCGCTGGTAGCGGCTCGCGATCTCGGCGTTGAGGGTGTCGACCACGCCCTGCACCTCGCGCCGCCGCTGCGAGACCGACGCCTCCTCGGCGGCGTAGTTCGCCAGGGTCGCGGTCAGCTTCTCGTCGGTCAGCGCGCCCACGTCGGACAGCCCCGCATCGCCGACCAGCGCCTCGGCCTGCCGCCGGTGCTCGCCCGCGCGGGTCGGCTCGAGCTGCTGGTGCCGTCCGGAACCGCTCGCCGGGCCGAGCGCGTTGTCGGAGAGGATCGCGGCCAGCTGGTCGACGATGCTGGTGTCGCCGCCGGTGCTGCGGCGCTGCTGCTCGGCGCGCACGATGTCGATCCGCGCGTGCAGGAGGCGGCGCAGGTAGGAGAGGTCGGTCTCCTCCTGGGCGGCCTCGTCCCGTCTCGCACGCAGCACGTCCAGTGCCAGCTCGTGGAGACAGCGCACGTAGTCGGCGTCCAGAACGCGGTCGATACGACGGCGCCCGCCTGGCCGGACTTCGATCACGCGGACATCCTGCTCTATCTCGGGCTCCGGCGCCATAGCCGGGTCACCCGCGTAACCGCTGCGCCGCTTCCCGGCCGGGCGCCGCGCCCTCCTCGGGGACCGAATCGGGGTCGACCGAGGCCTGCACCACCCGGTCGCCGTCCCCGGCGAGCAGTTCGGCGTCGATCGGCGCGGACCGTTTGACCAGGGCCAGGGCGACCGGGCCCAGTTCGTGGTGCTGGGCCACGCTGCCGACCCGGCCCACGACCTTCTCGCCGAGCCGCACCGGATCCCCGGTCTCCGGGTAGATCTCCGGCGAACCGTCCAGGTGCAGCAGCACCATCCGGCGCGGCGGGCGGCCCACGTTGTGCACCTTCGACACGGTTTCCTGGCCGCGGTAGCAGCCCTTGGCCACGTGCGCGGCCGAGCCGATCCAGCCCACCTCGTGCGGGATGGTCCGGTCGTCGGTGTCCACGCCGAGCCGGGGGCGCAGCGATTCCACGCGCAGCGCGTCGAAGGCCCAGCTCCCGGCCGGGCGGGCGCCCGCGTCGGTGAGCCGCTCCCACCAGGCGGTCAGCTCGGCGCGGGGCACCACGAGGTCGACGCCGGACCGGCCGGGCCAGGGCATCCGGCGGGCGAAGCCGCCGTCGAACCCGGTGACCGCGTACGGCGCCGCCGGGAGCTCGATGTCCACTGTGGACAGGACCTGGTCGGCGTCCGGGCCGAGCAGGGTGAGCACCGCGCGGTCCCCGGTCTCGTCGGTGATGTCCACTTTGGACCAGAACTTCATGGCCTCGAGGTAGTCGAGCAGGCGCTGCGGCCCGCCCTTGGGCAGCGCGCTGGTCACCTGTTCGCCGGGGTAGGAGTCGAGCCAGATGGTGCCGTTCTCATACGCCAGAATCATGTGCGCTTCGACCCGGCCGTGGTGATCCAGGACGAGCGCCTCGGTCCCGGTGTTCTCCGGCAGCTCGGTCACGTGCTGGGAGATCACCAGGTGCAGCCAGGAAAGCCGGTCTTCGCCGGTCACCTTGAGGACTTCGCGGTGCGAGCGGTCCACCACGGCCACTCCCCGGGTGGCGGTGCGCTGCTCGGCGAACGGGTCGCCCCAGTGCCAGGGCACGCCCTGCTCCGGATGGTCGTCCGGCGGGGCCACGGATCCGCGCAGGTCGAGCAGCGGCGAGTGTTCACGCATAGGTCCAACCCTACGCGCGTAGGGTGACCTCCATGCGCGTGCTCGCCTTCCTCGACGGAACCCTGGCCGATCCCGAAACCCCGCACATCCGGGTCGACGATCTCGGATTGATGCGCGGGGACGGCATCTTCGAGACGATCCTGGTGGTCGACGGCAAGCCGAGAGAACTCGGCCCGCACCTGGACCGGCTGGGCCGCTCGGCGGCGATGCTCGATCTCCCCGCGCCGGACCGCGCCGCCTTCGAACGCGCGACCCGGCTGGTGATCGACAACTGGACCGGGGAACGGGAGATCGCCCTCAAACTGGTCTACACCCGCGGGTACGAGGGCGATCCGGAGGCGAAGCCCACCGGGTACGCGCTGGGGCTGTCCATCGACCCGAAGGTGATCAAGGCGCGGGCCGAGGGCGTCGCGGCGATCACCCTGGACCGCGGGATCGACCCCGGCCTGGCCGAACGCGCGCCGTGGCTGCTGCTCGGCGCGAAGTCGCTGTCGTACGGCATCAACATGGCCGCGATCCGGGAAGCCGGGCGTCGTGGCGCCCAGGACGTGATCCTCACCGCGAGCGACGGTTCGGTCCTGGAGGGGCCCACGTCCACGGTCGTGGTCGCGCGCGGGCGGACGCTGTACACGCCGCCGGCGAACATCGGCATCCTGCCGGGCACCACGCAGGCGGGCCTGTTCCGCGGCGCGGAGCGGGCGGGCTGGACGACCAAGGTGGAACCGCTGCGGCTGGACGATCTGCGCACCGCGGACGGGGTGTTCCTGGCCTCGTCGGTCCGCAAGGTCACCCGCGTGCACACCCTGGACGGCGAACCGCTGCCCGATTCGGCCGCCGTGCACGCCGAACTCGCCGCCGCCTACGAGTCCGAATACGCCTAGGTCCCGGGCCCGCCGCACTTCCATGAGGGGTCCCCTCCAGACAAAATTTGTCTGGAGGGGACCCCTCATGACACCTCTGGTCGCGAACCGGGGTGGCCGTCGAGGGTGGTGAGCAGGGACGCCAGGGCGGGGTGGCCCAGGGCGGTGGCGGAGAGGCAGGCGCGCAGCTCGGCGGCCGCGAGCACCGGGGTCTCGGTCCGGGCGATCCGCACCACCTGCGGGGTCACCCCTTCCGCCAGGTACGCGGCGAGTTTGTGGTGACCGTCGAGCACGAACCCGGCGCCCGCTCCGCCCGCGACCCCCAGCAGGACCGTCGCCGGCCGGTGCCCCGACCGGATCGCCTGCCGGTAGTAGGCGACCCGGTCGTCCTCGGCGGGCGGCCAGGTGTCGGTCGGCACCAGGTAGCGGCCGTCGCCGACCAGTTCCGGGCGGTCCGGGCCGACCTCCGGCACCGACCAGGCGACCGGGGCCGGTTCGTCGGCGAACAGCCGTTCCGGCCCGCTCAGTTCGTAGTGACCGTCGGCGAGCAGATCGAGCAGGGGCCGCAGGCTGTCGCGCAGCGGGCGGCTCACCTGACCGGTCGCCAGCGCGATCCGCAGCCCGCCCCCGAGTTCCGGGCGGCGGCCGGGGGCGCGGGCGACCAGGCGGTGCCCCCCGGTGGCCGGACCGTCCAGCGCGGCGACCGCGCCGCCGGAGTACAGCAGGCTTTCGGTGAACCCGTGCGGCGTGTCCTCGCCGCGCAGATCGATGACTCCGGCTCCCCCGGTGACCGTGACGCTTTCCACGCTCACATGGACGGGTGGAAGCGCACCCGGGTTCCAGGTCGTGCCTGTCCGAGCGCGGGCAGTGACCGTTCGGGCACGACCCCGATCACCGGGTAGCCGCCGGTGGTCGGGTGATCGGCGAGGAACACCACCGGCCGCCCGCTCGGCGGCACCTGGATCGCGCCGGTGAGGACGCCCTCGCTGGGCAGTTCGGTGTCGCGCCGCCGCTCGGTCCGCCGCAGCGCGGGCCCCTCCAGCCGCAGCCCGACCCGGTTGGACTCGGCGGCCACCGTCCACTCCGCGGCCAGCTGCTCGGCCGCGTGGTCGAACCAGTCGTCGCGCGGCCCGAGCAGCGCGGGCACCTCGAGCCGGTCGGCGAGCTTCGGCGGGGCGACGGTGTCCGCCCCGGCGGGAACCCCGTGCGGGGTGCCGAGCGGGAGCACGTCCCCCGCCCGCAGCGGCGGCGGGCCGATCTCCGACAGCACGTCCCGCGACCGGCTGCCCAGTTCCGGCGGCACGTCGATCCCGCCGGAAACCGCCAGGTAGCACCGCAATCCGGTGTCCGGGCCGCCGATCCGCAGCACCTGCCCGGCGGCCAGGTGCACGGGCACGTGGGAGCCAATCTCGCGGTCCCCGGCCCGCACGCGCACCGCCGGTCCGGTCACCGCGACCGTGCACGAAGCCCGCGCGCGCAGCGCCAGCCCGCCGAGCACCGACTCGATGCCCGCGCGGTCCTCGGGGTTGCCGACCAGCCGGTTGGCCAGGCGCAGCGCGGGCACATCCAGGGCGCCGGAGGGCGGCACGCCGAGATGCGCGTGGCCGGGCCGCCCCAGGTCCTGGATCAACGCCGACGCCCCGGGCTCGAGGATTTCGATCTCCCTCACGAAACGCTCCGGAACCGCACGCGGTCGCCGGGGGCGAGCAGCGCGGGCCGGTCGTCCCGGGGATCGAAGAGCACCGCGCCGGTCCGCCCGAGCAGCCGCCAGCCGCCCGGCGACGAGCGCGGGTAGACCCCGGTGAACTCGCCCGCGATCCCCACCGAACCGGCGGGCACCCGGGTCCGCGGGTTCTCCAGTCGCGGCTGCCGCAGCGGTTCGGGCAGTCCGGTGAGGTAGCCGAAACCGGGGGCGAATCCGGTGAACGCCACGGTGTACTCGGCGCCGGTGTGCAGTTCCACCACCTCGTCCACGCCGATTCCCGCGGTCCGGGCGATCTCGTCCAGGTCGTCGCCGTCGTACCGGACGTCCAGGGTGATCTCCCGCGGATCGGCCGCGGGCGGGCGGCTCAGATCCGCGGCCTCGACGAGCGCGCGAACCTCGTCCAGCGCCTTCGAACCGGGCCGGGCGGCGATCAGCACGCTGCGCGCGCCCGGCACCAGTTCGACGAGATCGGGCAGGGACGCTGAGGCGATCGTGGCGCGCGCGGCGGCCATCTGCTCCAGGGATTCGCATTCCAGGAGCACCGCGTCGGTCCCGTACCGCCGCCAGCGCATCGCGGGCGGTCAGCCGGCGACGCGGCGCAGCAGGGCGGAGACGTGCGGCTGCATCGGCTGGCCGACCATGGCCCGCTCCTCGACATAGCCGAGGTCGCCGTTGTTGACGATCCCGTACAGCCGCTGCGCGCCGGTGACCTCCTTGGCGGTGGCCGTGCGGATCACCGCGTCGGTGCCCAGTTCCCAGGACGCCTGGCCGCGGGTCTTGCCGTAGAACAGTTCGAGGATCCCGCTGGAGTGGGTGAGCAGCAGTTCGATCGTGTCGTCGGCCTGCGGCCGCCACCAGCCGGTCTCGCGCGCCGCCGGGCGGATCACGTTGCCCTCGTCGTCGAGCAGCCAGGACCGCGCCTCGTGGTAGAGGAACGGGCGGCCGTCGTGCGCGATGGTCAGCTGCTGCGCGAACTTCTTCGGCCCGTCGATCGTGGGGTAGTTGATCTCCCCCTCGCCGCGCCAGACGCCGACGAGCGGCAGCAGCGCGAGGCACGCGTCGTTGAGGTTCGGGCCCTCGCGCAGGTTGGCGGTGTCCGCCGGGATCGGCAGGTCCGGAAGGGCGCCGTACGGAGGCAGGTTGCGCCCGCGCGTGCTCTCCGCCCGCTGCTCGGCGGCCTGGATGGCTTCGTCGCCGCTCGTCATGTCGGTGTACTAGCGCTGGTCCGCGTACAGCCGGTAGACGACGTAGACGGCGAACCAGACGACCGCGACGAACGCGAGCACCAGCAGCGACGTAAACAGGATCTCCACGACCAGCACAATAGTCCGTACCGGCTCATCGGGCCGGACGCAGGGTGAGTGCCGTGAGCACGGTCACCGCGAGCGTGACGATCCCGGCCACCAGCAGCGCGCGGTGCAGGCCGTCGACGAAGTCCGCGCCGGTCGCCAGGAGCGCTCCCAGCGCGGCGATGCCGAGCGCCGAACCGGTCTGCCGGGCCGCGTTGACCGTGGCCGAGGCGGTCCCGCTGCGTTCCCGGGGCACCGCGTGCAGGGCCAGGGCGTTCGTCGGGACCCCGGCCAGGCAGATCCCGGCGCCGGTGAGCACGAACAGCGCGGCCACCACCGGATACGGCGTGGTCGTGGTGAGCACGAGCATGGCCAGCGGGGCGGCGCTGAGCAGGACGTACCCGGCGAGCAGCACCGGCCGCGGGCCGAACCGGGCGACCAGGCGGCCGGTGATCAGCGCGGTGGCGCTGTTGGCGAGCACATAGGGCAGGAACTGCAGACCGGCTTCCGACGGCGACGCGCCCCGGGCGGTCTGGAGGTAGAGCGACAGCAGGAAGAACGCGCCGAAGGTGCCGAAGCCGAGGACGAACGAGGCCACGTTGACCACGCCGAACTCGGGCCGCCCGAGCAGCCGGATCGGCAGCATCGGGTGGCGCTGGCGCAGTTCCACCACGACGAAGGCGGCCAGCGCGCCCGCGGCCACGGCCAGTGCGGCCAGCGTGCCCGCCGAGGTCAGCCCGGCGTGCCCGGCGCTGATCACGGCGTAGGTCAGCGCGCCGATCCAGGCGATGCCGAGGACCTGACCGGCCGGATCGAGGGACGCGTGCGCGGGGTCGGCGGACTCCGGCAGGTGGCGCAGCCCGAGAAGCACCGCGAACAGGCCGAGCGGGAGGTTCAGCAAGAAGATGCTCTGCCAGCCGAAGGTCTCGGTGAGCGGCCCGCCGACCAGCGGGCCGAGCACGAACGCCAGGCTCGCGACGGTGCTCCACAGCCCGAGGACCCGGGCCCGCCGCGCGGGTTCGGGGAACGACTGGGCGATCAGCGACATCGCGCCGGGCGTGACCACCGACGCGGCCGCGCCCTGGACCGCCCGGGCCGCGATGAGCCAGCCCGCGCCGCCGGACAGCGCGCAGGCCAGCGAGGCGAGGGTGAACGCGGTCAGCCCGGTGAGGAAGACCCGCTTGCGGCCGAACCGGTCGGCCAGCGCGCCACCGGTGAGCATCAGCGCCGCCAGCGCGACGGTGTACCCGTCGATGATCCACTGGAGCTGGGACAGCGGCGCCCGGAGCTCGTCCCGCAGGCTGGGCAGGGCGATGGTGACGATGCTGACGTCCAGCAGCGCCATGAACGTGCCGAGGAACAGCGCGGTGAGCAGGAGCGCACTGCCACGCTTATTGGTAATCGTTTCCGTTTGCGTCACGGCCGCGAGGGTGCCCGCTCAAGTGGGCTTGAGTGCAATGTGGACCAAGAAAAAGGGGCGCCCCCTCGCGGGAGGCGCCCCTTTCCGGATCTCGCCTGGTCAGGCGGAAACCGCCACCGCCACCTGGTGCAGGCCGGGGCCTTCGGCGGTGACCGAGGCCTCACCGTTGCCCGAGCGGTGCAGGGCGCGGACCGTCCACGCGCCGGGGGCGGCGTAGAACCGGAAGTCGCCCTCGGCCGACGCCTGGACCTCACCGGCGAAGTCGCCCTGGGCGTTCAGCAACCGGACGTACGCGCCGCCGAGCGGCCCGTCGGCCCCGGTCACCTTGCCCGCCACCACAACCTGGCCCTGAGTGTCCACATCGGACGGAGTCGCCGTCTGCACCGGCGCGCCGCAACCGTCGCTCACTGCCATCATTTCGCTCCCGTCGCTGTGCCTGTTTCGATCGGCACGCCCACCAGCGAACCGTATTCCGTCCACGAACCGTCGTAGTTCTTCACGTCCGGCAGCCCGATCAGTTCGTGCAGCGCGAACCAGGTGTGGCTGGAGCGCTCGCCGATGCGGCAGTAGGCGATGGTCGCCTTCGAGGTGTCCAGGCCCTCCTCCGCGTAGAGCTCCTTGAGCTCCTCGGCGGTCTTGAAGGTGCCGTCCTCGTTGGCGGTCTTGGCCCACGGCACGTTCAGCGCGGTGGGGATGTGGCCGGCGCGCTGCGCGGATTCCTGCGGCAGGTGCGCCGGGGCGAGCAGCTTGCCGGAGAACTCGTCCGGCGAACGCACGTCGACCAGGTTCTTGTTGCCGATCGCGTCGACGACCTCGTCGCGGAACGCGCGGATCGAGGTGTCCGGCTCCTTGGCCTTGTAGTCGGTCGCCTCGCGCTTGACCTCGTCGCTGGTCAGCTCGCGGCCGTCCAGCTCCCACTTCTTGCGGCCGCCGTCGAGCAGCTTGACCTTGTCGTGCCCGTAGAGCTTGAAGTACCAGTACGCGTACGCGGCGAACCAGTTGTTGTTGCCGCCGTACAGGACGACCAGGTCGTCGTTGCCGATGCCCTTCTCGGACAGCAGCTTCTCGAAACCGGCCCGGTCCACGAAGTCGCGGCGCACCGGGTCCTGCAGGTCGTTGCGCCAGTCGATCTTCACCGCGCCGCGGATGTGCCCGCCGTCGTAGGCGGTGGTGTCCTCGTCCACCTCGGCGAACACCACCCCGGGGGTGTCCAGATTCTCCTCGGCCCACTGGGTAGTGACCAGGACGTCTTCACGGCTCATGGAGGGGCACTCACTTTCTTGTTTCTCGCGGATGGGCGGGTGTGCTCAAGACGGCTGGCCGCTGGCGTTGGGGGTGAACCGGCGGATGAGCAGGTACATCTCGCAGCCGAGGCAGAAGTTGAAGGCGGCGTTGAGGAATGCGGCGAACAGGGCGAACGCGGTGGCGATGATCCCGAGCGGGGTGATCCCGGCCGCGTAGCCGATCGTGCCGGCGAGCGCGAACACGAACCCGACGGCCTGCGCGAACCGCAGGGGCGCCGCGTCCTCGCGTTCCTCGGCCGGACCCAGGCGCGGCGCGACCAGGTAGCGGTAGATCAGCGAGTAGGGCGCCGGTTTGAGGCCGATGAACGCGCCGATCGCGAACACCACGGTCTGGGCGGCGAGCAGCGGCCACCACCCGGTGATGAGCACGACCGCGAGCACGATCGTGGTGAGCACGGCCGCGAAACGCGGTCCGCGGGGGTCGACGGCTGGTCCTGCTGACATGTCACCTCCCGATATGAACGGCCGGAACGCGCGGACGCGCGTGGCGGGGAAGAACCGGGGTGCGGCGGGCGCGCTTCAGCGCGGTGCCCGCGGGAGCGGACACAGGCTGCTCCGCACGCGGCACAGATCGACTGCGCGGCGTTGCGTAAGGAGATGGATGGGCAGCTTGTCCACGGCGACGAGGGTACCCACTGGTCCCTCAGAGTGGGAACAGCGCTCACCCAGTGGGACGCTTCCCAGATGCCGGGAGATTACGACACCTGGGCCAGATGGGGCCGGAGCGCCTCGAGCAGTTCGGGGGCCTTGGGGACCCCGCTGACGCGCAGGAGTTCCCGGCCGCCGGGGGTCAGCGCGAGCGTGGTCGGCGTGCGCAGCACGCCGAGCCGCTGGGCCACCTCGGGCCGCTGGGTGACGTCGAGGTCGACGTGACGCACGCCCTCGGTGCGGTCCGCGAGCTGGGACAGCACCGCCCGCGCATGGCGGCAGGGGGCGCAGAACGTGGTGGAGATCTGGACCAGCGTGATCGGCGTGGCGGGGTCGAGGGCGTCGGCGACCGGGGCGGGCAGCGCGGTGCGTTCTTCCGGAGCCGCGGCCTCCCCGGGCTCAGCGGTCTTCGCGGCGCGGATCCGGCCGTTGCGGGCGCGCAGCACGGCCCCCGCGACCAGCCCGACGACGAGCGTGCCGAGCAGCACCCACAACCCCGCCATGCGCGATCACCTTCCCGCCGTGACTCCGGCGAACGTCACGTCCTTGGCCTCGCCCTTGAGCGTCACCGAACCACTTTCCACCTTGACCGCGGTCGGCGTCACCTTGAACGGCAGGCTGCCGACGTCCACGCTCGCGCGGAAGTTCGGCAGCAACGCCTTCTGCACCTCCGGTGGAACGATGGTGGTCTCCTTGTCATTCCCGAACTGCAGCCGCTCCGGCGTGAATTGAATCGTGTTGTTGTCGAGTTCGATCATGGCGAAGCAGAAGATTTCCACCTTTTGCCCGGCGATCTGGACATTCCCGGAGATCCGCACGCCCGCCGAGGAATCGTCCTCGTCGGGTGCGTTGGCGGTCGTGGTGGGCTCGGTTTCCTTCTTGTCCTGGCCGGTTTTGACGTAGTCCTCGCTGGCCGGTTCGATGCGCAGGTTCTCGACCTTGGTCAGCGGTTCGACCCGGGCGATGTCGCTCGCCTTGATCTTGACCTGGCCCTCCAGCTTGCCGATCTTGATCGCGCCGGTGTTGCCCGAGGTCAGATCGGACAGCGGGGCGGTCACGTCGCGCAGCTCGGCGGTGAGCTCGACGTCGCGCAGCTTGTCCTGGAGCGGGACGCCCGCCGCGTAGATCGAGATGTGGCGGTAGTCACCGCCGATGGCCTGCGTGCTGAACGGGAAGCCGTGGATCGTGACCGACGGGTCGTCGGTGAGCTTCAGCTGCTCGCGCGCCTTCTGCGAGACCGCGTGCTCGGCGATCGCCGCGAGCCCGAAATCGGCCGCCACCAGCAAGCCGGCCAGCACCACCAGGACGATGATGATCTTCCTGGCACGACGGCCCCGGCGCCGGCTGTCGGGCGTCGTTCCCCGGGGAGTGCGTCCGTCCTGTGTTACCGGCCTGCTCACCATTACGTCCGTTTCTCTCGCCGCTGGTTAACATGTGGTTTACATATCCGGCCATCGGTGTGACGCCGATGGCAACAATGCGGTGTTTCCCGTGTTCACCCGCTATTCTCACTCAGCACCGACCAAAGCCGTGCCCGAGGCGATCTGAAGACAAGGCGGTGTGGCGATGAGCCTGGACCTGCTGGTACTCACCCCGGAACCTGAGGCCACCGCGGTCTTGCCCGCCCTCGATCTCCTGCCGCACACCGTACGCGTGCGCGCCCCGGAGGTCACCGCGCTGCTCGACGCGGGACACCGGGACGTGATCCTGCTGGACGCGCGCAGCGATCTGGCGTCGGCGAAGAGCCTCTGCCGGC
Source organism: Amycolatopsis anabasis (assembly GCF_009765355.1). GTDB lineage: Bacteria > Actinomycetota > Actinomycetes > Mycobacteriales > Pseudonocardiaceae > Amycolatopsis > Amycolatopsis anabasis. Next base: position 106,309 of record NZ_VTHK01000008.1, read on the forward strand.
TGCTCAAGGGCGCCGGTGAAGACGAGGCGGCGACCCCGGTCATCGCGGTGGTCGGCGAGGGCGGCCTGGTCGCGGTGAGCGCCGAATGGCGCACCGACGACATCCTGCTGCCGACGGCCGGTCCCGCCGAGGTGGACGCTCGGCTGCGGCTGGCCACCACCCGCGACGGCGGTTCGACGCAGGTCGACGCCGAACTGCGGGTCGGCGAGCTGGTGATCGACGAGGCCACCTACACGGCCCGGCTGCGCCGCCGCACGCTGGAGCTGACCTACAAGGAGTTCGAGCTGCTCAAGTACCTCGCGCAGCACGCGGGCCGGGTGTTCACCCGGGCGCAGCTGCTGCAGGAGGTCTGGGGTTACGACTTCTTCGGCGGCACCCGCACGGTCGACGTGCACGTGCGACGGCTGCGCGCGAAGCTCGGCCCCGAGCACGAGCAGATGATCGGCACCGTGCGCAACGTGGGCTACAAGTTCGAGCGCCCGGCGAAGGGCACGGCCGCGAAGAGCGGTCCGGCGGCCCCGGTAGTGCCGGAGTCGTTCGAGGCCACGGAGTACTCCGCCACCTGATCCGGTAAGTAGGCTCGCTCGTGTGCTGAACGCGGTGTGGGCGGACGAACTGGACCCCGGCGACGTGCGCGAGGTGCGCGCTTTGCTGCTGGCGGCGCGGGAGGCCGACGGCCGTCCCGAGGTCGCCGCCGAGTTCGACGGTGGATCGCACCTGCTCGCCCGGGTGGACGGCGAACTGGTCGGCTACGCGCATCTGGACACCGCGGGGGACGCGTTCGGGCGGCAGGTGGCCGAGCTGATCGTGCACCCGGACCGGCGGCGCCGCGGTCACGCGACCGCGATGGCGGAGGCCCTGCTGGCGAAGGCGCCGCGGGAGAACCTGCGGGTGTGGGCGCACGGCGACCACCCCGGCGCCGCGCGGCTCGCCGAACGCGCCGGGTTCACCCGGGACCGGGAACTGCTGGTGATGCACGTTTCGGCCGCCGACGCCGACTGGCCGGAGCCGAGCCCGGCGCCCGGGATCTCGCTGCGGACCTTCGTGCCCGGCCGGGACGAGGAGGCGCTGGTCGCGGTCAACGCGCGGGCCTTCGACTGGCATCCGGAACAGGGCCGGTTGACCGTCGAGGACGTGCGCGCCGCCGAACGCGAGGACTGGTTCGACCCGGCCGGATTCTTCCTCGCCGAGGACGCGAGCGGGCGGGTCGTGGGTTTCCACTGGACCAAGGTGCACCCGCCGAACCCGGCGCGCTTCGGCGGCGAACCGGTCGGCGAGGTGTACGTGGTCGGGGTCGATCCGGGCGCGCAGGGCGGCGGGCTGGGCCGGGCGCTGACGCTGGCCGGGCTGCGGTACCTGCGGGACAAGGGACTCGGCCAGGTGATCCTCTACGTCGAGGGGGACAACGCCCCGGCCATCGCCGTGTACCGGCGACTCGGCTTCACCCGGTACGAGGTCGACGTCCAGTACGCCGGATAGTCCGTCCCCGCGGGCGCTTTGGGACCGCGGGGACGGCGCGTCCCGGGCACGGTGACGTTGTGGAGTGGGGTCGCCGGGTGCCGGGGGTCGTGAGTGTTTGGGCCGGTTAGAACCGGCCTGGCCACTCACGACCCCGGCAGTCCTCCCCGGCGAGCCGGAAAACCTTCGGCACAGGCGACCGCCCAACACCTCCCGGTGGGGAGGCGTTCTCTGCTCGGGTCGGTGAGTTGTCCCCCGGCCTGTCCCCGAGTTATCCACAGGATCCGGGTTATCCACAGGCGACTGTGGAAATCCTTCATGATCGACCGGGGACTCGGTAGGCTGGCCGAGGGGCCGCCCCTCAGGGAGTGGTGGGGGGTGGTTGCCGGTTTGTCCGGAGTTACGGAAAGCAGTTCGCATCTCTGTAACCGGCAGCCAGCGCGCTATCACGCACAGCAAACACCCAGGTCACAGGCCGGACACGGCAGCCTTTCGGCCGAGGTATCACTACTCACAATGGCTGTCTTGTTCACCTTCCGTTCATCTGCTGACGGCCGCCCGTCCACCGAGGCTGCCTAGTGTCCGGTGCCGACGCGGCAAGCCGACCGCGAATCCCGATACACGACTCCAATCCTGGAGGAAAAGCAGTGAAGATCATGCGGCCGATGGGCGTCGTCGGAATCGCGGCGTGTGCGGCCCTCGTTCTCGCCGCCTGCGGTAGCGATCCGGCCTCGAACAACAGCGGGAACCAGAACTCCGGTGCGCCCGCGCCTTCGGGGACCGCCAACGTCGAGTGCGGCGGCAAGAGCCCGCTGTCCGCCGAGGGGTCTTCCGCGCAGAAGAACGCCATCGACATCTTCTCGCTGAAGTACCAGGCCAAGTGCTCCGGTCAGCAGGTGAACTACAACCCGAGCGGTTCCGGCGCCGGGGTGAAGCAGTTCAACGCCAAGCTGGTCGACTTCGCCGGTTCGGACTCCCCGCTGAAGGACGGCGAAGAGGCCACCGCGGCCAAGACCCGCTGCGCGGGGAACGACGCGTGGAACCTGCCGCTGGTCGTCGGCCCGGTCGCGATCGCCTACAAGCTGCAGGGCGTCGACAAGCTGACGCTGACCCCCGAGGTCGCCGCGAAAATCTTCAACGGTGGCATCAAGAAGTGGAACGACCCGGCCATCAAGGCGGTCAAGGGCAACGAGGGCCTGAACCTGCCGGACAAGGACATCCAGGTCGTCTCCCGGTCGGACGAGTCCGGCACCACCGACAACTTCCAGAAGTACCTGAAGGCCGCGGCCAAGGGCGCTTGGACCCAGGGTGACGGCAAGCAGTTCAAGGGCGGTGTCGGCAACGGCGCGGCCGGTTCCAACGGGGTCGCCCAGGCGGTCAAGACCGCGGACGGCGCGATCACCTACGTCGAGGCTTCCTTCGCCAAGGACGGCCTGACCGCGGCGCAGCTCGACAGCGGTTCCGGCGGCGTCGCGCTGACCTCGGAGACCGTGGCCAAGTCGCTGGACAGCGCCAGCTTCAAGAAGGAAGGCAGCAAGGACCTCGCGCTGGACCTGGACAAGATCTACGCCAGCAACACCCCGGGCGCCTACCCGCTGCTGCTGACCACCTACGAGATCGTGTGCTCCAAGTACGACAACCCGGACATCGCCAAGGCGGTCAAGGCGTTCCTGACCGTCGCGGCGACCGACGGCCAGCAGCCGCTTTCGGAGAAGGGCTACGTCCCGATCCCGCAGAGCCTGCAGACCAAGGTGCTGGACTCCATCAAGGCGATCGCCTGATCATCTTGCCGGAGAAGCATTCTGAACAGTAACGACAGGCTGGACTGACACAGTCGATGACCGAGCCAAACTCGACGCGGACGCCCACCGGGGACACCGGTGGGCGTCCGTCGTCGTCCAAACATCCCGCGGAGGGCCCGATTTCGGAGCATCCGGCCGCGCCCCTGGATTCCCCAGCGGGACCGGGCGCGAGCAAGAAGACCAAGATGCGGCCCGGTGACCGCATCTTCAAGAACCTGACCACCGGCGCCGGTGTGTTCGTCGTGGCGCTGATCGGCCTGATCGGCCTTTTCCTGCTGGTGCAAGCGATCCCCGCTCTCCAGGCGGACAAGGTGAGCTTCCTGTTCTCCCGGGAATGGGCCACCGGTGACCCGAACAACCTGCGGTTCGGGATCCTCGACCTGCTGCTGGTGACCATCGCGACCTCGGTGGTCGCCCTGGTGATCGCGATGCCGATCTCGCTCGGGATCGCGCTGTTCCTCACCCAGTACGCGCCGGCGAAACTGGCGCGGCCGTTCGCCTACATCATCGACCTGCTCGCCGCGGTGCCGTCGATCATCTTCGGCCTGTGGGGCATTCTCGTGCTCGCCCCGGAAATCGAGCCGGTCGCCAAGTGGCTGAACTCCGCCTTCGGCTGGATCCCGATCTTCGCCGACGGCAACCTGGGGGGCAACTTCCTCGGCACCATCTTCACCGCGGGCGTCGTGCTCGCCGTGATGCTGCTGCCGATCATCACTTCGCTGACCCGCGAGGTGTTCGAGCGGACGCCCACGCCCCACATCGAGGGCGCGCTGGCGCTCGGCGCCACCCGCTGGGAGGTCATCCGGACCACCGTGCTGCCGTTCGGCAAGGCGGGTTACGTCGGCGCCTCGATGCTCGGGCTGGGCCGGGCGCTCGGCGAGACCATCGCGCTGGCGGTGATCCTGTACATCCCGGTGGGCCGGATCTTCGACTGGAGCGTGTTCGACGGCGGGGCCACCTTCGCCTCGAAGATCGCGGCGAACTACTCCGAGTTCAACAACCCGACCTCGGCGGGTGCGTACATCGCGGCCGGGCTGGTGCTGTTCGTGCTGACCTTCGTGGTCAACTTCGCGGCACGGTCGATCATCGGCGACCGGAAGGGGGACTGAGGATGACCAGCACAATCGCCGACCCGGAACGACCGGCCACCGCGCCGGCCTTCCAGCACGTCAGCCTGGCGCGCAAGACCAAGAACGCCGTCGCCACCGTGCTGGTATGGCTCGCCTTCCTGGTCGCGGTGGTGCCGCTGGTGTGGGTGCTGTACACGGTGATCGTCAACGGCATCACCCGCATCCCCTACACCAACTGGTGGACGCAGGACTTCGGCTCGGTGCTCCCGGACGAGGTCGGCGGCGGGGTGCTGCACGCCGTCATCGGCACCCTGCTCCAGGGGCTGATCTGCGCGATCATCGCGGTGCCACTGGGTTTGCTGGTGGCGATCTACCTGGTCGAGTACGGCCGCAACGGCAGGCTGGCCAAGATCACCACGTTCATGGTGGACATCCTCTCCGGTGTCCCGTCGATCGTGGCCGCGCTGTTCATCTACGCGCTGTGGATCACCACGTTCGGGCTCCCGCGCAGCGGGTTCGCGGTGTCCCTCGCGCTGGTGCTGCTGATGATCCCGGTGGTGGTGCGGTCCACCGAGGAAATGCTGCGGATCGTGCCGGACGACCTGCGCGAGGCTTCGTACGCGCTGGGCGTGCCGAAGTGGAAGACGATCATGAAGATCGTCCTGCCCACCGCGTTGTCCGGCATCATCAGCGGCGTCATGATGGCGCTGGCCCGGGTCATGGGTGAGACCGCGCCGCTGCTCGTGCTCGTCGGTTACTCGAACTTCGTGCACTGGGACGTATTCAACGGTGAGCAGGCTTCGTTGCCGCTGCTGATGAACAACGAGCGGGTCTCCAACAGCATGGCGCCCGGCAGCGTCGGCTTCGACCGCATCTGGGGCGCCGCCCTGACCCTGGTGCTCATCATCGCCCTGATCAACCTCCTGGCCACGGTGTTCGCCCGCCTGGTCGCCCCGAAGAAGAAGTGAGCGTTTTCCGCCATGGCTAAGCGAATCGACGTCAAGGACGTGGATATCTACTACGGCAAGTTCCACGCCGTGGACGGCGTCACCCTGTCGGTGCCGCCGCGCAACGTCACCGCGTTCATCGGACCGTCCGGTTGCGGCAAGTCCACCGTGCTGCGGACGCTGAACCGGATGCACGAGGTGATCCCGGGCGCCCGGGTGGAGGGTGAGGTCCTGCTGGACGGCGAGGACATCTATGCGTCCGCTGTGGACCCGGTGCAGGTGCGCCGGACGATCGGCATGGTGTTCCAGCGGCCCAACCCGTTCCCCACGATGTCCATCCGGGACAACGTGGTCGCCGGGCTGAAACTGGCCGGCACCAAGAACAAGAAGAAGCTCGACGAGGTCGCCGAGCGCGCGTTGCGCGGCGCGAACCTGTGGACCGAGGTCAAGGACCGGCTGGGCAAGCCGGGTGGCGGGCTGTCCGGCGGGCAGCAGCAGCGGCTCTGCATCGCCCGGGCCATCGCGGTCCGGCCGGACGTGCTGCTGATGGACGAGCCGTGCTCGGCGCTGGACCCCATCTCCACGCTCGCGATCGAGGACCTGATCGGCGAGCTGAAGAAGGACTACACGATCGTCATCGTCACCCACAACATGCAGCAGGCGGCGCGGGTGTCGGACCAGACGGCGTTCTTCAACCTCGCCGGGGTCGGCCAGCCGGGCCGGTTGGTCGAGCTGAACGACACCGAGAAGATCTTCTCCAACCCGGACGAGAAGGCGACCGAGGACTACATCTCCGGCCGCTTCGGCTGAGCTTTCCAACACCGCGGGTAAACCGCACTGTCATGAGGGGACCCCTCCAGACACTTTTCGTCTGGAGGGGTCCCCTCATGACATCGGGCATATTCGGTCGAGAACTGTCGGGGGTCGCAAGTACGGTCGTCCCAGTTTCGGTGGAGCCGGGAAGGGGGCGCGGGCGTGGTTTCGGCGTACGTCGAGGGAGTCGGGGGCAGGCCGCTGCCGCGGTCCGGCCTGATCGCGCTGGCCGGGCGGGCGCTCGGCGCGATCCCGCCGCCGTTGCAGGTGCTCATCGGCATCTTCAGCGTGCAGGTCGGCGCGGCCCTGGCGAAGCAACTGTTCGCGGCGACCGGTCCGGCGGGCACGGTCGCGCTGCGGTTGTTCTTCGCGGCGGTCGTCCTGCTGCTGATCTGGCGGCCGTCGCTGCGGATCGGGCGGAAGGCGCTGCCGGTCGTGCTGGCCTACGGCGCGGTGCTCGCCGTGATGAACCTGTGCTTCTACCAGGCGATCGCCCGGATCCCGCTGGGGATCGCGGTGACCATCGAGTTCCTCGGGCCGCTGGTGGTGGCGCTGGCCGGTTCGCGCCGGTTGCTGGACGCGTTGTGGGCGCTGCTCGCCGCGGGCGGGGTCGTGCTGCTCAGCGAGTCGCGGGGTGACCTGTCCCTGGCCGGGATGCTGTTCGCGCTGGCCGCCGGGATCTGCTGGGGCAGCTACATCCTGCTCAGCGCCGCGCTGGGCAGCCGGACCACCGAGGGGAACGGGCTCGCGCTCGCGATGGCCGTGGCCGCGATCGTCGCGATGCCGGTCGGCGTCGTGGAGACCGGCAGCGGGCTGCTCGCGCCGTGGGTGCTGGCGATCGGGCTGGCCGTCGCGCTGCTGTCCTCGGTGATCCCGTACTCCCTGGAACTGGAGGCGCTGCGCACGATCCCGCCGCGCGTGTTCGGGATCCTGATGAGCCTGGAACCGGCGGTCGGCGCGCTCGCCGGGCTCGTGGTGCTCGGCGAGATGCTCCAGCCGCTGCAGTGGGTCGCGGTGTGCTGCGTGGTGATCGCGTCGATCGGCGCCACGCGCACGGCCAAACCGGCCACCTGATCGCGAAGCGGGTTCCCAGCCGGGCACTGACCGGTCGGCCGAGTTGTCCACACCGCCCTTCCCCATCCACAGATTTCGCGCGGACCCCGATCACCGGGGCCCGCGCGGATAGACTGGCCGTGGGGTCGCCCCCCAGGGAGTGGTGGGGGGTGGGTAAGGGGAAGGGCTGGTCAGACGTCTTCGTTGGAGCCGTAGCCGGGCATCTTGCCGGTGACCACGAAAACCATCCGCCGAGCCACCGAGACGGCGTGGTCGGAGAAGCGCTCGTAGAAGCGGCCCAGCAGCGTGACGTCCACCGCGGCGGCCACGCCGTGCGGCCAGTCGCGGTCCATGATCACGGTGAACAGGTGGCGGTGGATGTCGTCGACCTGGTCGTCCTCGGCCTCCAGGTTGCGGGCCGCGTCCACGTCCTTGGACTTGATCACCTGCTCGGCCTGCCGGGCCAGCTTCACCGCGACCTCGCCCATCTTGGCGAAGTCGCCGCGGACCTGATCGGGCAGCACCGGTTCCGGGTGCCGCCGCCGGGCCGCCTTCGCCACGTGCAGGGCCAGATCGCCCATCCGCTCCAGGCTTTCGGCCGCGTGGATCGCGGCGAGCACGGTCCGCAGGTCGGTCGCCACCGGGGCCTGCAGCGCGAGCAGCGCGTAGGCCTGCTCCTCGCACGCGGCCCGGGCGTCGTCGACCTTGGTGTCGTCGCTGATCACCCGCTCGGCCAGCTCCAGGTCGACTTCGAGCAATGCCTTGGTCGCCTTCTCCATCGCGTCCGCGACCTGGGCCGACATGGCGGCCAGCTGCCCGGCCAGTTCTTCGAGTTCGACGTGGTAAGCCTCGCGCATGGCCACACTTTACTGATGACACAACGCGAACGGCGCATCGCAGGGTGAACCGGACATGAACCCGGCCTAACGAATCACCTTTTCCGACCAGGCGAATCGATCAGCGAGCGGGCTTCTGCGGCCCGTCCGCCTGCACGTTCGGCTTCGGTTTGTCGTCCGGCATCGGCCCGTTCGCGATCAGCGCGCGGAAGATCGCCGCGGCCTTCGATTCAATCAGCACCTCGTTGCCGCGGGAGTTCGACTCGCCGGTCGTCGGCACGGTCAGGAAGTTGACCTTCGACGCGTCCATCCCCTTCATCGACTGGCCCAGCGTGAGCATCTGGTCCACCCCGATGTTGTCGCCGAAGGTGGCCCCCGCGAACGCCGTCACGAAAGCGCTCAGCTGACCCGGATCGGTCAGCACGCCGTGCGACATCACCTTCTGCAGCAACGAGGAAATGAACTGCTGCTGCCGCTTGATCCGGCCGTAGTCGGAGGTCACATCGCCCTTGACGTGCCGCGCCCGCACGAAGTTCAGCGCCTGGTCGCCGGAGATCGTGACGTCCCCGGTCTGCGAGATGACCATGCCCAGCGTCGTGTCGTCCACCGGCTTGTCCAGGTGCACGGTCACACCCTGCACCGCGTCGACCATGCCCTTGAACCCGTTGAAATCGATCCCGATGAAGTGGTTGATCTTCATCCCGGTCAGCTGCTGCACCCATTTCAGCGTGCACCGCGGACCGCCCACCGAGTAGGTGGTGTTCAGCTTGGTGATCTTCTCGCCGGGCACCTTCTCGGCGGTGTAGTCGGCCTTGACCGGGTCCCAGCGGTCGCATTCGGGCCGCTTGATCTCCAGGTCGCGCGGGAACGACACGACCACCGCGCGCTGCCGGTCGGCCGGGATGTGCGCGAGCATGATCGTGTCCGACCGCGCCCCCGGCACGCCGTCCTCGTCGCCGACGTCCTGACCGGGAACCGCACCGGCCCGCGTGTCCGAGCCGACGATGAGGAAGTTCTCGTCGCCGCGCTGCCCGGCCGCGTCCTGGATGTCCGAGGAGTTCTCGTCCAGCGCCGCGATCTCGTTGAACTTGTTGTTGAACCAGGTCTTCGTGCCCCACAGCGCGCCCGTGGCGAGGAACACCAGCGCGGCCAGCGCCACCGCGGTGATCCGCCCGGCCTTGATCGACCGCTCGTTGCGGCGCTGCTTCTTCTCCTGCAACCGGGTCTGCGGTGCCGCTTCCGGGACGGCCTCGGGCTCCGCGTCCGGTTTGGCGACCGGCTGGGCCACCTTGCGCGTCGGCTCGTCGGCCGGATCGTGGTGCACGACCCGCTGCAGCCGCGTCCGGGTCTGCTCGAGCAGTTGCGCGGGACGCGCGGCCAGCCGTTCCCGGCGCTGCTTGCGTTTCGCCTCCTCGGCCGCGAGTTCGTCGTGCGCGGCGGAGAACCGGGCGAGCGAGTTGTCGATCTTGCGCCGGTACTTGGTGGCGTCGTCGACCGGCTCCATCTCGTCGGTCATGGTCAGCCGGTCCTCGAGCGAGGGGGCCGGTGGCCGGCGGGGACGCGGCGGTCGCCGCGCGCGCGGCGGCGCGGACGGCGGCGGAGCGCCGTCGAGCGCGTTGCGGATCGAGTCCTGCGGCGGCTTCTGTGGCGGCTGGGCCGGTGGCGGCTCGGCAGGGGCTGGAGCGGGCGCCGCGGGCGGGGGCGGGGGTGCGGGCAGGGGAGCCGACGCCTGCGGCGGGCGCCGGGCGGCCGGGGGCGCCGGGCGCTGGGCCGGGCGGCGCGGAGCCCGCCGCACCGGCGGCTGGCCGGTGCCCGGGGCGGGTTGACGGCGCTGCGGGGCGGGCAAGTCGGACCGGCGCGTCTCCGGCGGCGCCGGCGGTGCCGGGCGCCGCGCCGCGGGGGGCGGGGGCGGTTGCGCCGCCGGGGGTTTTCGCTCGGGCGCGCGCGGCGGCTGCGGTTTCGGCGCGGCCTGCGGTTTCGGCGCCTCGGGCCGGGGATGCTGGCCGGTGTGCCGGGCCACCACCTCGGAGACGCTGATGCCGCCGTAGGTGTCCATCGAACGACGGCGCTTGCCGGACGCCTGGGCCCGGTTGTGGCGGATGCGCGCGAACCCGTCCGTCGGCCGGGGACCGGGAACTTGGTCGTCGGGCACCCGGTCTCCTTTCGCGTTGGTGGTTCGGCGATCTTCAGACGCCGCGCCGGTTCGTTCCGTTGCCCGCGCGCGCCGGTAGGCATCAACAAGATTCATCGCCGGTGCGTCGGGCATCGTTATCGTACGGATACCCGCCGTTCGTGACGACACCCTCCCGAGAACTTTTTTACGCACAGTGGGAATAGGGGGCCTCGCCGCCACGTTTTGGTTAAGTCGCTCGTCCGCGAAGTGGGCGACAAACCGGGCTTTGCTACCTACCGTGTGCGACGATCCGGATGTCGCCGCGCTCCCGGTAGGCGACCGCGTTGCGGCCCGCGTGTTTCGCCGCGTAGAGCAGCCGATCGGCCTGTTTGAGCTGGTGCGGCACGTCGACCCGGCCCGAGGGCTGGTACGCGAGCCCGATGCTCACGGTGACCGCGAACCCCGTGGCCAGTTCCGGCCACGAATGCCGGGCGACCCGGTCCCGGGCCCGTTCGGCCACCCCGAGCGCGGTGCCCGGCGGGACCCCGGGCAGCACCAGGGCGAACTCCTCGCCGCCGTACCGCGCGCAGAACCCGCCCGGCGGCAGGCCGTCGCGCAACAGCGAAACCGTGCGGCGCAGCACGTGGTCCCCGGCGGGGTGGCCGAAGGTGTCGTTGATCCGCTTGAACAGGTCGAGATCGACCAGCGCGAGCGCCAGCCCGTTCACCGCGCGCGGCCGCGAGGCGAGCCACAGATCCAGGAAGCGGCGGTTGTAGGTGGCGGTGAGCGCGTCGCGCAGGCTTTCCTCACGAGCCCGGTCGAGCGCGGTCCGCAGGTGCTCGTAGGCCTGTCGCCATTCACCCTGCGCCGCGAGCACCCCGGCGATCGACTCGTGCGGCCCGAACGGGTCCGCGAGCGCTTCCTGTTGTGACATCACCTCGATATCCGTCACCCAGTTCTTGTCGTCCGGTTCGTTGCCGGGCTTGAGCCATCGGTCCGACGGGACGCGAAGATCGCTCAAGCGGACTAAGACATGCGGCCGATTGGTGGTATCCAACCCCCCGATTGGCCGCTCAACGAGACGATGGGCACGGGGTGAACCCGTAGGCGCGGCCGTCTGCCAGGGCGACCCGGGCCGAGCCGATCTGCTCCCCGAGCGTCGCGCCCGCCCGGCGCAGGGTGATCGAAATGCCGAGGACGTAGATGACCCCGCTCGGCGGTTTGGTGGCGCCCTCCGGCGTCCAGTCCGGATCCGGCCGCAGCGTCGACAGGGCCGCGTAGACGTCCAGGGTCAGCCCGTTCAGCTCGCACGCCTTGCCGGTGAAGTCGGGATGCTGGGCACCGCGCAGGAACTCCTGCTGCGCCTGGGATCCCTGCCGCCCGGCCGCGTTGAGCTCGCTGAAGTAGCGATCGACCTTCTCCCGGTCGGATTCCGGCCGCGGCGGCGGATCGCTCGTGCAGCCCGCGACCAGCGCGGCCAGCAGGACCAGGCAACCGCCGAGCCGGCCGATCATGTGCCCTCCGCGTCGAATGCTCGGCGTTCCCGCTTCCGCGATCCAGTATGGCGGGGCTCAGCCGCCCGAGTGCATGTCCTCGGCCTCGGGGACGCGTTCGTCGTCCGGATCGTTCAGCCAGCCGTGCGGGAGGACGACCTTGCCCGGGGAACCCTGGCGGCCCCGGGGTCCCTCGGCGGCCGCCGGGAACGGGGCGTCCGCGTCCAGCTGCGCGATGAGTTCGTCGAGTTCGTCCAGGCTGGACACCATGGCGAACCGGCGGCGGAGTTCGGAGCCGACCGGGAAGCCCATGAAGTACCAGGCCATGTGTTTGCGCAGGTCGCGCATGGCCTTGGTGGCGCCGTCGTGCTGCACCAGCAGTTCGGCGTGGCGGCGCAGGATGCGCCCGACCTCGCCGAGGTTCGGGCCCGCCGGGATCTCGCGACCGGCGAAGGCGGCTTCGAGTTCGCCGAACAGCCACGGGCGGCCGAGGCAGCCGCGCCCGACGACGACCCCGTCGCAGCCGGTTTCGGCGACCATGCGCAGCGCGTCGGCCGCGGTGAAGATGTCGCCGTTGCCCAGGACCGGGATGGTGGTGACGGCTTCCTTCAGGCGCGCGATCGCACTCCAGTCGGCCTGGCCGGAGTACCGCTGCGCGGCGGTGCGCGCGTGCAGGGACACCGCGGCGGCGCCCTCGGCCTCGGCGATCCGGCCCGCGTCGAGGTAGGTGTGGTGGTCGTCGTCGATCCCGATGCGGAACTTGACGGTGAACGGCACGCCCGCGGATTCGGCGGCGCGGACCGAAGCCGCGACGATGTCGCCGAACAACCGGCGCTTGAACGGCAGCGCGGCGCCGCCGCCCTTGCGGGTCACCTTCGCCACCGGACAGCCGAAGTTGGCGTCCACGTGGTCGGCGAGCCCCTCCCCGACGATGATCTTGACGGCCTCGCCCATGGTCACCGGGTCGACCCCGTAGAGCTGCATCGACCGGGGGTATTCGCCCTGGTCGAAGGTCATCATGTGCATCGTGCCGGGATGCCGCTCCACCACCGCGCGGGCGGTGATCATCTCGCAGACGTACAGCCCGGCGCCGTACTCGCGGCACAGGCGCCGGAACGCGACGTTGGTGATCCCGGCCATCGGCGCGAGCACGACCGGCGGATCGACCTCGTACGGTCCGATCCGCAGCGCGGGCTTGCTCAGGGTGGCGGTCACGTCCTCCATTGTGGCTGGTGACGTGTGGCACGGGCGACTGGGCTGCTCCAGGGCTACTTGGCCAACTGGCTGACGCGCTGGAACGACACACCGAGTACCTCGCCCGCTTCACGCTGTGAGAGCCCTAGCGCGAGCAGTTCTTGCACCGCCGCTCGATTCTCGGCGGCAGCTTCCGCTTGCTTGCGTTGGGCTTGCTCGCGGAGGACCTCGGCGCGCGCCTGATGGTCCGTCACCGAACTCGGCAGGTGCACCTCGAGCTCGAGGTCGTACTCGTCGTTGCGAAGATCCTCCATGATCTCGATGAGGTCACTCGCCATCATCTCGACGTCCTTGTAGCGGAGGGCTTGGGTCGATCGGTTGATCTCGCGGACGCGGATGAGCCAGAACTTCCCGTCTCGAGTGACTTCGGCGTGGTAAGTCTTCACTTCTTCCACCATCCCTTCCCCAAGACCTCTTCGCACTCCTTGAAGATGTCCGCCGCGAAGATCTCGCCGAGTTCGTTGTGGCGCGGTATGGGTATCACCACGCCGTTCAGGGTGTAGACGGTGTGGTTGGCGCCTTCTCGGGCCAATACCCACTCGGCTTCGTGTTTCTTGGCCGCGGCGGCGATCTTCTTGATGACTTCGCGTCTCTTCACAGGGTATGTCTAGGCAGGGGTAGACGCAACCGTCAATAGCGGTCTAGACAGTTGCTTCGATGGTGTGACATGGCCCGGGTGGTGGCCGAATCGTCATCGGGCTTTGAGTAGTGCTACGCATCCGCGGCCGCGGTCCGCCGCCCATCCTGGGCGCATGCCCGATCGAGAAGCGCTCGGCAGGCTTGCCGAGGAGATAGACGACCTTGGGCGCCGCCTCGCGCGGGTCGGCGCCGAGATACGGAACCTGGGGGACGCACCGGAACCCGCACCGCGGCCGCAACCCGATCCCGCGTGGCAGCCGATGCCCCCGCCGCCGCCCGGGCCGCAGTGGATGCCGCCGCCCCCGCGGCAGTGGCAACCACCGCCGATGCCGCCGCCAGCGCCACCACGGCCGCCGCGCCGGTCGCTGGCCGAGGCGCTCGGGAGCGAAGGCGCGGGCAGCCGGTTGCTCGCCTGGGTCGGCGGCGCGGTCACCCTGCTCGGCGTGGTCCTGCTGCTCGTGCTGGCGATCCAGCGCGGCTGGCTTGGTCCGCTGCCGCGGGTGCTCCTCGGCGCCGCGCTCGGGCTCGGGCTGATCGGGACCGGAGCTTGGCTGCACCGCAATCCCGCCGGCCGGACCGGCGCGTTCGCGCTCGCCGCCACCGGGATCGCCGCGCTCTACCTGGACGCGATCGCGGCGACGACCCTGTACGAATTCCTGCCCGCGTTCGCCGGGCTCGCGGCCGGGCTCCTCGTCGCCGTCGGCGGGCTCGGCCTGGCCGCGCGCTGGGATTCCGCCTTGTTCGCCATCGCCGTGGTCGCCGGGTGCGCGGTGTGCGCGCCGGTGATCACCCGGGGCTTCACCCCGGAACTCGTGGCGTTCCTGCTGATGGTCCAGGTGGCCACGACCCCGGTGCAGCTGCGCCGGGACTGGACCGGGCTGGCCGTCGCCGCCGGGGTGCCGCCGCTGATGGCCTCGGTGTGCGGCACCGCGGTCACCGGCGAACCCGGCACCTGGGCGAACACGGCCGCCGCGCTCGCCGCCGGGGCGGTGGGCCTCGCCCTCGCCCTGATCGCCGCCCGCCGCCGCCCGGACGACGCGGCCGCGCTCGCCCTGCTCGCCGGGGCCGCGGCGCCCGCGCTGATCGCGGCCTGGCTCCTGCCGAAAACCCAGGCCGTGCCGGTTTCCGCCGGGGTGGCCGTGGCGCTGCTCGCCGTCTGGGCCACCCGGCGTTTCTGGCCCGGGCACGCGGGCGATCTGGCCGGGGCGGCCGGGCTGGTCGCGGCGCTGCAGGCGACCGTCCTCCAGTTCGACGGGACGGCTCGCGCGGCCGTGCTGCTCGGCGAGGCGTTGCTTCTCGTCCTGGTGGCGGCGTGGGCCCGCAACCGGGTCGCGTTGTCCGGGGCGCTCGGATTCGCCGTGCTCGGCGGGGTGCTCGCGCTGGCGCGGGACCTCCCGCCGGGGATGCTGCTGGTGTTCCGCTACCGCACCCCCGCCGCGCTCGCCGGGGCCGTCCTGGTGGCCGCGCTGATCCTGGCGGTCTCGATCGCGCTGCCGTGGGCCGCGTTCCGGCTCGAGGCGCTCCGCGCGCCCTCGGCGAACCTGCCGCCCTGGCTGATCGCCGGGGTCGCCGCGCTCTACGGGGCGGCCGGGGTCGTGCTGTCCGGGGCGCTGCTGGTGCTGCCCGGCCGGTCCGGGTTCCTGCTGGGGCACGCCGTGATCACGGTGTCCTGGACGGTCGCCGCGCTCGCGTTGCTGGTGCGCGGCATCGACGTGGTGGCCCTGCGGGTGATCGGCTTGGTGCTGGTCGGCGCGGCCGTGGTCAAACTGGTGCTGTTCGACCTCGCCGCGCTGGACGGGATGGCCCGGGTCTCCGCGTTCCTCGGCGCCGGGCTGATCCTGCTCGCCGCCGGGACCCGGTACGCGCGACTGGTCGCGAACCGGCGGGCGGGACACTGACCCGCCCGCCAGGCGACACTCAGTAGTCCACGTTCAGGCACGCCAGCCGCGCGCCCGCCATCCCGGCGTGGCCCGGGTCGGTGTGCGTGTGCGTTTCGTGGATGACGATCGACTTCGCGCGCCGTTCGCCGAACTGCCAGTCCACCTTGGAGTTGGCGTGCGCCCGGCCATGCGCGTTGGTGGTGAAGTCGAGCCAGATCTCGTTCCGCGGATTGGCGTAGGCCGGATCGACCGACGGGGACACCGGATCCTGGACGTTCTGGTAGTGCGGCCCGGCGTCGTTGCCGGTCGCGCCGCAGGCGTTCGTGTGCGCGTGGGCGCCGTATTCGCGGTTCGGCACCAGGCCCGCGACGGCGAACCAGGTGGTCGTGCCGAACCCGGACGAGGACACCGAGAGCACGTGGGCCTTCGAGTCCACCGGGACGAGATCGGGCTGGTAGGTGACCGCGTTGGCGCCCGGTTCGAACTCGCCGAACTCGCCGTGCGCGGCGACGACCCGGAAGTTGTGGCCGCCGCCGGCTTCGGACGCGGCGGCCGCCGGTCCGGCGGCGGTGAGCGCCGTGGCGGCGACGAGGACGGTGGTCAGGACTCCCGCGACGATTCGCATGATCATTCCTTAACCCGGCAACGACTGACGGGGCCATTATTCCCACTCGGACGTGTGATGTATTTCCGGTCCACCCAGTGGCATCACGAGCACCGGAAATGCCGAATCCGCTCGTAATGTGGGCCTGTGACTACAACCGTCGACGCGCCCGCGGACCGCACCTGGCTGGTGGCGGTCGCGGCCGCGCTCTGGGGGACCGACGGACTGCTGCGGCTGCCGCTGGCCGAAGCGTTGCCTGCGGGAACCGTGGTGTTCTGGGAACATTTGCTGGTGGTGCTCGTGCTCAGCCCGCTCATCCCGGCCGCGCTGCGCGCGCTTCGGCGCGGCACGCCCCGGGAGTGGTTCGCGGTGCTGGTGATCGGGGGCGGTTCCTCGGCACTGGCCACCGCGCTGTTCACCGCGGCCTTCCAAACCGGTGATCCGATCACCCCGCTGGTCCTGCAGAAACTGCAACCGCTGTTCGCCGTGCTCGCCGCCTTCGGAGTGCTCGGCGAACGCATCCGCGCCGGTTACGCCCTGTTCGCGGTGCCCGCGCTGATCGGGGCCTGGCTGCTCGCCTTCGCCGATCCGCTGCACATCCAGCTCTCCGCGGTGCGGGCGGCGCTGCTGGCCATCGGCGCGGCGGTGCTCTGGGCGGCCGGGACCGTGCTCGGGCGCCTGGTGTCCACCCGCCTGGCGCCGCGCGAGGTGACCGTGCTGCGGTTCACCGTCGGGCTGCCGGTGGCCGCGATCATCGTCGCGGCCCAGGGCAGCTCGTTCGCGGTCGGCTGGGGCAACGCGTTCGGCCTCGCCCTGCTGGCCTTCGTCCCGGGTTTGCTCGCGCTGAGCCTGTACTACGCGGGACTGCGGTCCACTCCGGCCGCCCGGGCCACCCTGGCCGAACTCGCGTTCCCGGCGACCGCTGCCCTGATCGGAGTGTCCTTTCTGGACGCTCACCTGCGGGCGACCCAGTGGCTGGGGCTGGTGATCGTGGTGGTCGCGGTGACCGCGCTCGGCTGGCACGAGAAGGTCCGGCGGCGCCCGGTGGTGCTGGAGCCCGCGTTGTGACCGGCGAACCGGAGGAGACGGAGAACCAGCGGCTCACGCGCAACGTGAACGAGCTGCTCGGTGAGCTGCGGGTCGCGCAGGCCGGGGTGCAGATCCTGTTCGGCTTCCTGCTCACCGTCGTGTTCACCGACGCCTTCCGGCACGCCAGCGGGTTCGAGAAGGCCGTGCACCTGTGCGCGGTCCTGCTCGCGGTGCTGTCCACGGTCCTGCTGTCCGCACCCGCCGCGTGGCACCGGATCCTGTTCCGCCGCGGCGCCCGCGCGGAGATCCTCAACGCGGGCAACCGCTCGGTGATCGCCGGGCTGGTCTGCCTGGCCGGGGCGGTGACCCTGACCGTCGCGCTGATCGCCAAGGTGGTGTACGGCCCGATCTCGATGGCCGTGGTGGGCGTGCTCGCCGGGGGCGCGTTCGCCGTGGTGTGGTTCGTCCTGCCGCGCCGCCTCGACCCCTAGCGGCAGCCCACCTCCCGCGCCAGCAGGTCGTCCTCGGTTTCGCGGCGGACCAGCAGGCTCGCGTGCCCGTCGCGGACGCCGACCAGCGGCGGGCGGCCGACGAGGTTGTAGTTCGACGCCAGCGAGTGGTGGTAGGCGCCGGTGCACGGCACCGCGAGCAAATCGCCCGCGCGCAGGTCGCCGGGCAGCGCGATGTCCTCGGCCAGGACGTCACCGGATTCGCAGTGCCGCCCCACCACCACCATCGGCTTCCGCGGCGCCGCCGAATACCGGCCGACCAGCCGGGCGGTGTACCGCGCGCCGTACAGCGCGGGCCGCGGGTTGTCGCTCATCCCGCCGTCCACCGCGACGAACGTCCGCCCGCCGCGTTTCACCGCGCACACCCGGTACACGGTGATCCCGGCCTGCCCGACGATCGACCGGCCCGGTTCGATCGTCAGGCGGGGCATCGGGAAATCGCGCGACGAGCATTCGAAACCGATCGCCACCCGCAACCGGCGCGCGTAGCCCTGCAGATCGAACGGCGCCTCGCCGGGCAGGTACCCGATCGCCTGCCCGCCGCCGAGGTCGAGCTGGCGCAGGGTGATCCCGTGGGTGTCCCGGATCCGCGCGAGTTCGGCGATCATCCGCCGGGCGGCCTCCTCGTATTTGTCCACTCGGGACACCTGGGAACCGATGTGGCAGTGCAGCCCGGCCAGGCGCAGGCTCGGCTGCGCGAGCACCGCGGCCACCGCGCGGTCGAGGTTGTCCGGCACGTCGCCGCGCAGCGAGAAGCCGAACTTCTGGCCCTCGGCGCCGGTGCTGATCTTGGCGTGGGTCCGGGCGTCCACATCGGGCGTGACCCGCAGCAGCACGTCCTGTCGGTGCGGCGCGAGCGCGCCGAGCTGCGCGATCTCGTCGAGCGAGTCGAGCACGATCCGCCCCACCCGGTAGCTCAGCGCGGCCTTCAGGTCCTCGGGCGTCTTCGCGTTGCCGTGCAACAGGATTCGCTCCGCGGGGAAGCCGATCGACCGCGCCATCGCGATTTCGCCCGCGGAGCAGGTGTCCAGCGACAGCCCCTCCTCGGCGATCCAGCGCAGCACGGCGCCGGAGGACAGCGCCTTGCTCGCGAACGCCACCTCCGCCTCCGGCAGCGCCGCGGTGTAGGCGCGGGCGCGGGCGCGGACCGCGTTCTCGTCGATCAGGTACGCCGGGGTGCCGAACCGCGCGGCGAGCTGGCTGACCGGCGCGCCGGCGAAGATCAGCTCACCGTCGCGGCCCAGCCGCGTCCCCGGCGGCCAGGTGTCGTGCTCGAGGTGATCGGCTACTGAGCAGCCAAGGCTTGGCAGCAGCTCGGCGAGCGTCACTGTTACCTCCGTGCTTCGGATCGGTTTCCGACATCCGCAAGCACAGCGCCGCGACCGCGTGCTGGGCGGATCGCCTACGAGGTCCTGACGCGCTGGGTGGAGGCGTTGACGTGATGTTGACGCCCGGGTGGTGGTCACCACATTCGAGCGCCGGGCGTATTCGCAGGTCAGGCTGCCAGATTCCAGTCCCGGAGCAGGGCGGCGACCCGGGCGCGCCCGGGTTCGTCCAGGCGGCTGCTGGGCGGCCGGACCGCGGGCAGGCAGAGCCCGAGCTGCGCGAGGGCCTCCTTCACCACGCTCACGTTGTCCGCCGACGCCGCCGCGGCCCGCAGCTCCTCGAACCCGCGGATCCGCTCCCACACGCGCATCGCGCCGCCGAAGTTCCCGGACTCGAGCGCGCCGAACATCGCCAGCGAGGCCGCCGGGTCGACGTTCACCAGGCCGGAGGTGAACCCGGTCGCGCCGACCGCGAAATAGCCGGGGGCGGCCAGTTCGGCCAGGCCCGCGATCCAGGCGAACCGGGACAGCCCCGCGTCCCGGGCGACCGCGGCGAACCGCGCCGGATCGGGCACCGCGTACTTGACCCCGATGACGTTCGGGCAGGCCGCGCCGAGTTCGGCCAGCCGGGCGCCGTCGACCGCCGGGTCGCGCAGGTACAGCACGACGCCCAGTTCGGGCACCGCCGCGGCGATCGCCCGGTGGTAGTCGACCCAGCCTCGCGCGGAGATGTACGGGTGCGCCGGCTGGTGGACCATGATCATCTCGGCGCCGAGTTCGCGGGCGTGCCGCGCGGCGCGGACCGCGGTGTCCACGTCGTGGCCGACCCCGGCCAGCACGCTCGCCCCGGTCCCGGCCGCCCGCACCGCGAGTTCCACGCAGCACCGGGCCTCCGCTTCGGTCAGCGCGTAGAACTCGCCGGTGTTCCCGTTCGGCGTCACCACCTCCACCCCGGCCCCGAGCAGCCGGTCGATCAGGCGGACGTAGGCGTCCCGGTCCACCGCCCCGCCGGAGTCGAACGGGGTCACCGGAATGGCCACCACACCGGCCAGCCGGGCCCGGACGCGGTCGAACGCCACGGCGCCTCCCGAGCTTCGCTTGTGCATGTCAGATCTGATATATGATACTCGGAGCCGTGCGATCGCGGTCAATTCGGTTGACCGCCCACCGGCGGCCCGCGACCATCGATCGATGCGAATCTTCCTGCGCACCGAGCGGATGTCGCTGCGCCGCTTTACCGAGTCCGATGTGGACAAGCTGGTCGAACTGGACAGCGACCCCGAGGTCATGCGGTACCTCAACGACGGCAGGCCGACCCCGCGCTCGGAGGTGGAGAACCGGATCCTCCCGCTGTACTTCGGCTACTACGCGCGGTACGAGGGGTTCGGCTGGTGGGCGGCGATCGAGGAGGCGAGCGGCGAGTTCCTGGGCTGGTTCGAGTTCCGGCCGCATGAAGGCGACGAACCCGGCGACGTGGAACTCGGCTACCGGCTGCGGAAACGCTTCTGGGGCAAGGGGTACGCGACCGAAGGTGGCCGCGCGCTGATCCACCGGGGCTTCACCGAGCTCGGCGTGCGCCGGGTGTACGCCCAGACCATGGCGGTGAACCGGGGGTCCCGGCGGGTCCTGGAGAAATGCGGCCTCCGCTTCGTCCGCACGTTCCACGAGGACTGGGCGGAGCCCATCGAGGGCAGCGAGCACGGCGAGGTCGAGTACGCCCTCACCCGCGCCGAGTGGGCCCGGCAGGAGAAGCCCTGAGCTGGGTGTCGCTGGAAACCCTCGTTCGGTGGGCGGCCGATGCGCGGTGTCCGCTGGGCGAAGAGGCCGCGCGCCGAATGGGTGGAACACCGGGCATCGGGCCCGCTCCGGTGGCAATTTTCCGCGAGATGCGCGGGAAGTGCGGCGGAACCGCTCGGGTGGTTCGCCGCCGACCGGCCTAATGGAACACTCCGCGGGGCGGAGATCGCACCGCGGAGTGTCCATTCACTCGGTCAAGAACTCACCGGGCCGGGGGCACTGACTGACCCCCGTCGCCACAACCGATCAAAATGATCAGAATTTGAAGACCGCGCCCTTTATGGCGTCCAGCACACAGTCATTGGGGAACTTTTCCTGATATTGGACCGGCTGGCCTTTCCAGTAGCCGTACGCTGTCACGTACAGCGGCGCGTAGATCAGGTAACACGGCCGCTGCCGATCGACTTCGAGCGAAGTTATGTCCCCGTTCACTTTCGCCAGCTCCGCGCATGCCAATTCGGACAGTGGGTGCGAGCCGCCCGTCGGCTGACAGGTCAGTGTCACCCGCTTGGCGGAAGGGAGGGGGCGCTCACCTGGGTTGACGCTGAGCAGCAGCCAGGTGGATTTCAGGTCCTGGGTCGGGGTGGGCGCGGCCGTGGCGGTCGCGGTGGTGCAGAGGAGGAACGCCGCGGCTAATGCGAGCGCACCTGCGAGAAATCGCTTGTGAAGCATGTTCACCCTTCAGCTGAAACGATTGGTGGTACGGGGGCGCCTTGTGGGTGGCCCCACTCGTGAATACGGATTGACAGATATGCACTCTCTGTGATGAGTGTCACTGCGAGGTTCAGACCTTCGGATTGCTTCCCACGAACGGCGGTACGAGCCGTGAGAACGGAATGCCAAAGTTGCGTCTCGAGCGACAAGGCTTGGCGAACACGCGCCCCGAAAGGATCGAGCGGCAATCCCGTGAGATCGTTTGCCGGGGCGAAGGGAAAATTGTGACCAGCAGGGGTGATGCAAATGTTCGTGCGTTTTGCTCGGCGAAGACCGAGACATTCTGGAGGGAGTGTGTCCGGCTTCGCCCGGCGTTGATCCGAACGGCTTGCCGGTGTGGTGTCGAGGTGGACGCGGAGGATATCGTGCACGAGGCGTTTCTCCGGGCCGCCGGGCACCGCGAGCTCGACCTCGCCCGGCTCGCTCCCTTCCTGGTGACCGTGATCAAGCGCCTGTGTGTCGACGACCTCCGCCGCCGGACGGCCGCCCAGCAGGTTGCCTTGCACCCGCGCCTGTTGCCACCGGAGGTGGCCGATCCGGAGGAGATGGCCGCGAATCGGGACGAGGCGAGGTGGATCATGGACCGGTGTGGACGCTTGAGCGAACGCGAATGCTTTGTCCTGCTCCGCCTGGAGCAGGGAATGTCCCACGAAGAAATATCCCGTCTGCTCGGAACCACGAGACGGGCGACGGAGTGCATCGCGAGCCGCGCTAGGCTGAGGGTTCGCGATCTGGTAGCCAGCCGGGTACGTGCCGCACGCGCGCCCGGCGACTGAAGGGGTCCTGGCGCGGTGTAGCAGGGCGCCGCGCCGGGACCCCCCTTCGGTCTCGACTCAAGAGGTAGCACCCGAGGCGAGGGCCACGCGGACGTCACCCGCGTGGCCCTCGATGGCGTCCGGGCCCTGAGTTTCCGCGCGGTGTACCACCGATGAATTTCCGTTCCGCGGTGATCGTTTCCTTAGTCCCCCCGGGTATTTCCGCGAAGATTTCTGCCGGGTAAGAGTTTGACGGTTTTCTTTATGCCGACTTTATTCGTGCCGAACTTCACGGGTGCAGGCGCAGTCCTTTGACCGCCTTGTCGACGGCGTTGCGGCCGCCGTAGAGCACGATTCCGGCCGGTGTCAGCTTCTCGGTCGGCACCGCGCGCACCACGGCCCGGTTGTCGGTGTCGTTGTCCGTCGCGAACAGCTCGTCGGGGTAGACCGCGACCGCGAGCCCCCGGTCGACCGCCTTGCGGTGCGCCGCCCGCAGGCCGTCCGCGTCCCCGGTGTAGACGAGCACCGGCTGCCCGAACATCGGGAGGTAGCGCACGCCCGAGGCGTCCTCGTAGTCCTCCCCGAGCGTCTCCGGGTGGCGCGCGGCGATCCCGCTCACCCCGAACGCGGTGACGTTGAGGCGTTGCCAGGTGGCCAGATCGTCCCGGACCACCACGGCGATCTTCGTCTTCGGCTGCATGCCCGCAGCCTGCCCCCGGTCGGTCGGGCACGTCTTGAACGCTGGTGCGGGACGGGAAACCAAGGACAATGGGGGACATGATCAGCGACTGGGCGGACTACTGGCGTGCGCCGGACCGGCCGCTGGAAGCCATGCACGCGCACTTCGAGCGGCACGTGTACCACCGGCACAGCCACCAGACCTACTCGTTCGGCGTCACCGAGTCCGGGGCGCAGGCGTTCACCTGCCGGGGCGCCGCCCGCACCAGCGCCGCCGGGATGGTGATGGCGTTCAACCCGGACGAACCGCACGACGGACAGGCCGCGGCCGAACACGGCTTCACCTACCGGATCGTGCACATCGGACCCGAACTGATCGCCGACGTGCTCGCCGACGCCGCCGATCGGCCGGTGGGCCTGCCGCTGTTCGCCGAACCGGTGCTGCCCGATCCCGGGCTCGCCGCCGCCCTGCGCCGCCTGCACACCGCCCTGCGCGAGGCGAGCGGGCTGGCCCAGGACGAGGCGCTCGCGGCGACCGTGCGCGCCCTGGTGCGCCGCGGGTCGGCGCATCCGCCGCGATTGCCGGATCCCGCGCCCGCCGGGGTCCGCCGCGCGCGGGACCTGCTGCACGCGGCCTACGCCACCGACGTCCGGGCCGCCGACCTGGCCGAGGTCGCCGGATGCAGCCGGTACGCGCTGCACCGGGCGTTCGTCGCGGCGTACGGGTTCGCGCCCAGCGACTACCAGCGGCAGCTGCGGCTCAACGCGGCGCGGCGGCTGCTCGCGCGGGGCGCCACCCCCGCCGAGGCCGCGGCCCGGGCGGGGTTCGCCGACCAGAGCCACCTGACCCGGTGGTTCGGCCGGTGCTACGGCGTAACACCCGGCGTCTACCGCGCCGGGCACACCGCGTGAGGAGGTTCGGCATGGTGGTTCGGGTGGCGGTCGTGCAGGCGGCGCCGGTGGCGTTCGACCTGGCGGCGACGCTGGACAAGGTCGAGGCGCTCGCCGCGCGGGCCGCGGAAGGCGGCGTCGACCTGGTGCTCTTCCCGGAGGCGTTCGTCTCCTGCTACCCGCGGGGCATCGCCTTCGGCGCGGTCGTCGGCGGCCGGACGCCCGAGGGGCGGGCTTGGTACCGGCGGTACTGGGAGTCCAGTGTGGATGTTCCGGGCCCGGCCACCGACCGGCTCGGCGCGATCGCGCGCAAGCACGGCACGCACCTGGTGATCGGGGTGATCGAGCGCGGCCTGGGCACGCTGTACTGCACGGCGCTGACGTTCTCCCCCGGCGGCGAGCTGCTCGGCAAGCACCGCAAGCTGATGCCGACCGCCGCCGAGCGGCTGGTGTGGGGTTTCGGTGACGGATCCACCATGCCGGTGTTCGAGACCCCGATCGGGCGGCTCGGCACGGTCATCTGCTGGGAGAACTACATGCCGCTGATGCGGATGCACATGTATGCCCAGGGCGTGCAGCTGTACTGCGCGCCGACCGCGGATCCGCGGGACACCTGGGTGGCGAGCATGCGGCACGTCGCCGCCGAGGGCCGGTGCTTCGTGCTGTCGGCGAACCAGTTCGCCCGCCGCGGCGACTACCCGGCGGACTACCCGCTCGACGTTCCCGCCGACGAGGTGCTCTCGATCGGCAATTCGGTGATCGTGTCCCCGCTCGGCGAGGTCCTGGCCGGACCGGCTACCGACGGTGAGACCGTGCTGCGCGCGGACCTCGACCTCGGCGCGATCACGGAGGGCAAGTACGACTTCGACGTCGTGGGCCACTACGCCCGCCCGGACGTCTTCCACCTGTCGGTCGACACCACCCCGCGCCCGCCGGTGTCCTGACCCGCGGAGACCCGACGATCGGCGGAGTGACAAGCGGCACACGCACGCGTTGAATGAGGCCTACCTGTTTGATAGTGCGTGAAGCGAGGCCGTAATGAGCACATGCGCACAGAAGCGATCAAGAACGCTCGGGGTTGTTCTGGCTGTCCTCCTTTCCCTGGTCGCCACACCGGCGGCCGCGGCGCCGTCGACCAGCCTCGGGCGGGTCACCGGGTTCGCGGCCGAGCAGGCGACCTTCACGCTGACCGCGGGGAAGGCGAAGGTTCGCGTGGTCTTCCTGGCCGACGACGTGTTCCGGCTCTGGCTCGCCCCGGACGGCACGTTCACCGATCCGGCCAACACCCCGCCGAACGACCCGGCCCAGCCGGGCGCGAACATCGTGGTCAAGCGGGATTACCCGGTCCCGCTCACCGCGTGGTCGGACAACGGCGCCTACTACTCGCTGCGCACCAGATCCGCCGAGGTCCGCGCGTACAAGGACAAGCTCCGGTTCGGCCTGTACCGCGCGGACGGGGGCCGAATCTGGGCGGAGACCAAGCCGCTGACCTGGACCGACGGTTCGACGACCCAGGCGCTGACCCGCGGGCGGGCCGAGCAGTTCCTCGGCGGCGGCATGCAGAACGGTCGGTTCTCCCACCGCGGCCAGACCATCAAGATCACGCGCGACTACAACTGGGAAGACGGCGGCAATCCCAACGCCTCGCCCTACTACCAGAGCACCGCGGGCTACGGCGTCCTGCGCAACACGTTCACCCCGGGCAGTTACTCCTTCACCGATCCGGTGGCCACCACGCACGAGGAGAAGCGGTTCGACGCCTACTACTTCGTCGGCGACCTGAAGTCCTCGCTCAACCGGTACACCGAGCTGACCGGGCGCCCGTTCCTGCCGCCGATCTACGGCCTGGAGTACGGCGACTCCGACTGCTACAACCGCGGTCACTACGGCGTCGACCCGGATCCCAAGAACGACTACAAGAACCATCCGGACAAACAGACCACTGTGGACGCGGTGCGGGTGGCGCGGAAGTTCGCCGACACCGATATGCCGCGCGGCTGGATGCTGGTCAACGACGACTACGGCTGCGGCTACAGCGCGAACACCGACTACGAGTGGAACGCCGACAAGAAGGCGTATGTCGGCGTCCGCGACATCGGCGCGCTCACCAAGACCGGCGACGAACTGCGCGAGCGGAACATCCAGCTGGGCCTGTGGACCGAGCAGAAGCTGGACAAGCAGCCCGACGAGGTCGGCAAGTCCGGGGTCCGGGTCCGCAAGCTCGACGTGGCCTGGGTCGGCCCGGGCTACCGGCACGCGTTGTCCGGTTGCGAGGACGCGCACCAGGGCATCGAGCGGTACAGCGACGCGCGCGGCTTCGCGTGGATGGTCGAGGGCTGGGCCGGGGCGCAGCGGTGCGCGGTGCAGTGGACCGGCGACCACGCGGGGACGCTCGACGCGATCAAATGGCAGATCCCGGCGATCCACGGTTCGGGCAACTCCGGTATCGCCTACAGCGCCGGCGACGTGGACGGGATCTTCGGCGGCAGCGACGTGAGTTACGTGCGCGACCTGCAGTGGAAGGTGTTCACCCCGGCGTTCATGAGCATGAGCGGGTGGGCGAAACCGGCCTACAAGCAGCCGTGGAGCCGCGGCGAGCCGTACACCGCGATCAACCGGAAGTACCTGAAACTGCGCGAGCGCCTGCTGCCGTTCTTCTACAGCTACGCCGCGCAGGCGCACCGCACCGGCGTGCCGATCGCCCGCTCGGTGGCGCTGGAGTACCCCGGGGACCCGAAGGCGTGGGACGACACCACGAAGTACGAATTCCTTGCCGGACAAGAGTTCCTGGTCGCGCCGATGTTCTCCGCGGGTGAGGTGCGGAACGGGATCTACCTGCCGCGAGGACTGTGGACCGACTACTGGACGGGCCAGGTCTACCAGGGCCCGGCCACGATCCCCGGCTACCACGCGCCGCTGGACCGGCTGCCGCTGTTCGTGCGGGCCGGGGCGGTCGTGCCGATGTGGCGGGACGGGATCAACAACCACGCCGAACAGCGGCCCGGCGACCGGGTGACCGTCGACGTGTACCCGCAGGGCACGTCCTCGTTCACGATGTACGAAGACGACGGTGTCACCCGCGCCCACCAGCAGGGGAAGTCCGCCGAGCAACGGTTCGACGTGCTCGCGCCCGAGGAAGGCAGGGGTGACGTGACGGTACGCATCGGGGAGAGCCGGGGAGACTACGCGGGCAAACCGGCTTCGCGCCCGTACGAGGTGACCGCGCACACCGGCACCGCACCCGGCGCGGTGCGCACCGACACCGGCACGTTGCCGCGGCTGCGCACCCGCGCCGAATACGACGCGGCGCAGACCGGCTGGTACTACGCGGCGGAGGACCGGGGCGGCGTGGTGTACGTGAAGACCGCGCCGGTGCCGACCGGGCGGAGCGCGACGGTGACGCTGGCCGGATCCAGTTCGCTCGGTGGCGGCGACCGGGTGGGCGACGCGCTCGCGCGCCCCGAACTGGCGGTCCCGGCGGTGTGGCACGGGCCGGGGCAGGGCGCCGAAGCCGAGGCGAGTTTCCGCAACGACACCGCGGTGCCGCTGCGGGACGTCCGCCTCTCGCTGTCGCTGCCCGCGGACTTCACCGCCCGTCCCCTGGGCGAGGCGGCTTTCCGGGTGGTGCGGCCCGGGGAGACGGTGCGCACGCGGTTCCTGGTGGTGCCGGGCGAGGCGGTGCGACCGGGCGGCTACCCGCTGCGCGCGGACGCGGCCTACGCCGCGCGCGGCTTCGGGTACACGAACAGCGCGTTCGCCACGGCCACGATTCCCCCGCCTCCGGGCCGGGCGCCGTGAGCCGCGGCCGTTCTGGCGCGCCGCCCGGCGGGCAGGATACCCGGGCCGGTGCGAACGCGCGCGAACCGAACGTCCCCGGCGCCGGGTTGTCCACACCGGACTCCGCTGTCCACAGATTTCCCCGCGCCCCGGATTTCGGGGTTCGCGCCGGTAGGCTGGTCGTGGGGTCGCCCCCAGGGAGTGGTGGGGGCTGGTCTTCGGTACGTGACGACACCGGCCGGTAGTTGATCGTTCGCCTCGGGTTCCGATTGACGTGAAAGGGTCGCCTGGTGAGTAGTTTGCGTGCCGATTCGACCTCGCTGGAACAGGGCGAGCGGATCACCTTCACCTACGCCGTGGACGCGGGGAAGGTCACCGCCAAGAACTGGATCGGCCTGTTCCCCGCGGGCAGCGAACCGGTCGACGGCCGCAAGGTCGGCCAGTACGCGACCTGGGAGTACGCGCCGGAGGCCGCCGGGAAGCTCGCGATGACCACCGGCGCGCTGCGCCCCGGCGAGTACGTCGCCTGCCTGCTGCACAACGACGGCTACACCGCGCTCGCCGATCCCGTCCGGTTCACCGTGCGCGCGTCCGAACAGCCCGCGCCGCCGCCGTTCGCCGGCGCGTTCGGGCGCACCGGTTCGCTGCCCGGCCAGTTCGACCGGCCCGCCGGGATCGCCGTCGACCGGCGCGGGCGGCTCTGGGTCGCCGACACCGGCAACCACCGCGTCCAGGTGTTCGCCGCGAACGGCCGGTTCCTGCGGATCCTCGGCGCCGGTGCGCTGAACGCGCCGCAGGCGGTGGCGGTGGACGACGCGGGCAACGCGTTCGTGGCCGACACCGGGAACAACCGGATCGCCGAATTCGCCTGGTGGGGCGGGTTCGTCCGGGAGTTCGGCGCGGGCGAGCTGGACAATCCGCGCGGGGTCGCGGTGGACCGCGCCGGGCAGGTGCTGGCGACCGACACCGCGCACGAGCGGGTCGTCCGGTTCGATCAGCGCACCGGGAAGCCCGCGGGGACCATCACCGCGAAGATGAGCGGGCCGCAGGGCATCACCGTGGACCCGTCCGGCGATCTCTGGGTTGTCCAAAATGGAATCCGGGACAGCGGGAAGAACGGGATCGTCCGGTACTCGCCCGCGGGCGCGGAACTGTTCACCGTCGGGTACGGGCAGAGCAGCCGGTTCGGCGGGCTCTCCAACCCCGCGCACGCCGCGGTCGATCCCGGGGGCCGGGTGTTCGTCACCGTGCCGGACTACGGCTGGGTCGCCCAGTTCCGCACCAGCGGGCCGTTCCTGAATGAATTCGGCACCGAGGGCCCGGGCCAGCTGCGGTCCCCGATCGGGGTCGCCTGCGACGGCCGCGGCGGGGTGTTCGTCGCCGACACCGGAAACGACCGGATCGTCCACTTTGGAGGGAACAGGTGACCCCGAAGCTGACCCGCCGCCGCGTGCTCGGGGCCGCGGGCGCGGCCGCGCTCGGTTCGGTGGTGCTGCCGCCGAACCTGCGCAAGGCGCTCGCCGACACCCCGGCCCGGCCCGCGTCGAAGCTGACCGACATCGAGCACGTGGTGATCCTCATGCAGGAGAACCGCAGCTTCGACCACTACTTCGGCACCATGCCCGGGGTGCGCGGGTTCGCCGATCCCACGGTCGGCAAACTGCCGGACGGGCGGCCCGCCTTCTACCAGCCCGATTCCGCGCACTCCGACGGCTATCTGCTGCCCTTCCGGCTGGACACCTCGAAGACGAACGCGCAGATCCTGTCCGCGCTGCCGCACGACTGGGACGACCAGCACGCGGCGTGGAACCGCGGCGCGATGGACAACTGGATCCGCGCCAAGGGCCGCCGCACCATGGGCTACTTCACCCGGGACGACATCCCGTTCCACTACGCGCTCGGCGAGGCGTTCACCGTCTGCGACAACTACCACTGCTCGGTGATCGGGCCGACCAACCCGAACCGGCTGTACATGTGGAGCGGCTGGATCGACCCGCACGGCCAGTACGGCGAACCGGCCATCCGGAACTCGATGTCCTCGGCCAACCCGCGGCTGAAGTGGACCACCTATCCCGAGCGGCTCACCGAACGCGGCATCTCCTGGCGGATCTACCAGGAAGAGGACAACTACGACGACAACTCGCTGGCCTGGTTCCGGCAGTTCGCCGAGGCGCCGAAGAGTTCGCCGCTGCACCGCAACGCCATGGTGCGCAAATCCGCGGGCTGGTTCGAATACGACGCGCTGCACGACAAACTGCCCGCGGTTTCCTGGCTGGTCGCCCCGTCCGCGCAGACCGAGCACCCGGACTGGATGCCCGCCGCCGGCGCCCAGTACATAGCGTCCAAAGTGGACGCCATCGCGGCGAATCCGGACGTGTGGAAGAAAACCGTGTTCATCCTGACCTACGACGAGAACGACGGCTTCTTCGACCACGTGTTCCCGCCGATCCCCGCGGCGGGCACGGCCGACGAGTTCGTGGACGGCACCCCGATCGGGCTCGGGTTCCGGGTGCCGACGGTGATCGTCTCGCCGTGGACCGCGGGCGGGTACGTGTGCTCGGAGCGGTTCGACCACTCGTCGCTGATCCGGTTCCTGGAGGCGCGGTTCGGGGTGCGCGAACCGCACATCAGCGAATGGCGGCGGAAGACGGTCGGCGACCTCACCTCGGCGTTCCGGTTCACCAAACCGCCCGCCCGGTTCCCGAGCGAGAACGAGCGCCTGCGGTACGCGGCGACCGTGCGGCACCTCGTCGCCGCGCAGAAGCAGGCCCGCGACAACCCGGACCCGGTCGTCCCGGAAGGCAGCCAGACCATGCCCGGTCAGGGCTGATCGTCCGGGATCGAGAGGATGAGGTCGTTTCCAAGTTCTCTTCGGACCTGGGTCAGGAATGCCTGGTACAACTCGGCTTCTCGTGCTTTCTCGGCGGGATAGCGGATCTCCGCCCATTCCTCGAACAGCTCTGCCGCTTCCGGGCTGCCGAACAGGGAGAGGCCGATGCGGGCTTCCATGGTCATCCGGAAGTGATCGCCCGGTGGATATGACCGCTCGAGGTTGCGCAGGTCCTCCTGCCGGTTCTGGCTCCGATACTTGAGCTGTTTGCGCCGCAGGTAGCGCAGGCGAAGCACGGCCAGGTAGGCATCCCGGCGCTGCTCCCGCACCCGGGTTCGTTCGGCCGCGGACTCGGCGCGGTCGGCCAGCTGTTCGGCGTGACGCCTGCCCTGCGCGCCGCTGAGCCAGGTGAAGTAGACGCCCGCGCATCCAGCGGTCGCGGTGGCCACCGGTGCGATCCATTCCCAAGCCATGACCTGCTAGTCGGTTCGGACCCGGCCAGGGTTACGACGTGGTCGTGAACGTGAGTTTCGCGTGTCCGAACGTCGAACTCGCTTACCCGAACGTTGAACTCGCGTGCCTGAACGTGCAACTCGCCTACCGGAACGGACTGGTCAGCCGCGGGGGGTGGTGAAGGCGGTGAGGGTGGCCCGGCCGGGGGCGGTGGCGGACCAGTCGCCGGAGCCGGTGAGGACCGCGATCGAGCTGGTCTTCAGCTGGCCGTCGGTGTTGGTCAGGACGCTGACCAGGTCCTCCAGGCCCGGGTTGTGCGCGATGATCAGGACGGTGCGGGCGGATCCGGGCAACTCGCGGGCGACGGTCAGCAGGGTCGTCGTGGCCGCGGCGTACAGGCGGTCGTCGTGGCGCACCTCGGGCGCGTGGCCGAGTTCCCCGGCGACCAGGTCCCAGGTCTGGCGGGCCCGCACCGCGGTGGAACACAGCACGAGATCGAGCCCGGGCAGGTTCTCGCGCAGCCACCGCCCGGCCGCCGGGGCGTCGCGGCGGCCCCGGTCGTTCAGCGGTCGTTCGAAGTCGGGCACCCCGTCCGGCCACGCCGACTTCGCGTGGCGGAGGAGCACGAGCCTGCGTTCGGTCATCCGCACACCCTTCCCCGAATCCGCCGGGCCTGACAAGTCCAGTACTCACGAAGTGGCCATGGATCCGCGCCCGCCCGCCGCCGTAGCCTCGCGCCATGCGCATCCGGATCATCGACGCCTTCGCCGATCGCCCGTTCGCCGGAAACCCCGCCGCCGTCTGCCTGCTGGACACCGACACCTGGCCCGACGAGGGCTGGATGCAGCGGGTCGCGGCCGAGATGAACCTGTCCGAGACCGCGTTCTCCCTCCCGCGCGCCGAGGGCGCCGACCGCGCGATCCGGTGGTTCACCCCGGTCCTGGAGGTCAACCTCTGCGGGCACGCGACCCTGGCCACCGCGCACGCGCTGCACGCCGACCGCGGTACCGTCGCGACCGTCCGGTTCGCCAGCCGCAGCAGCGGGATCCTCACCACCCACACCCACGACGACGGCACCATCGTGCTGGACTTCCCCGCGGCTCCGCCCGTCGAGGCCCCGATCCCGGACGGGCTCGCCGAGGCGCTCGGCGCCGCCCCGGAGGCCACCTACCGCACCGGCGCGCTCGGCGATCTGCTCCTCGTCCTGCCCGACGAAGCGGCCGTGCGCGGGCTGAAACCGGACCTGACCGCGGTGGCCGCGCTGACCCCGCCCGAAGTCGCCCGCGGGGTCATCGTCACCGCACCCGCCGCGGGAACCGAAGGTTACGATTTCGTCTCCCGGTACTTCTCGCCCGCCGACGGGATTCCCGAAGACCCGGTCACCGGCAGCGCCCACACCGCGCTCGCCCCGTACTGGTCGCGGCGGCTCGGCCGCGACGAGCTCACCGGGCTGCAGGCGTCCGCGCGGACCGGGCTCGTCCGCACCGCCGTGCGCGGTGATCGCGTGCACCTCACCGGGCGCGCGGTCACCGTCCTCGACGGGACCTTGCACGCGAACGAGTGAGAAAAACCCGGGCCCCGTGATCGCCGTCACGGGCCCGGGATTCGTTCGTCGCCTTGGAGACCGTGCGATCCACGCATGCCGAGTCTCCGGGAGCACCGGTGAACGACGACATACCCGCGCCGGAACTGGTCCGGCTGCGCAGCCAGCTCCGGGTCCTCATCCCGGTGCTCACCGTCGGCGAGGGACGGCCCGAAATCCCCGAAATGCTGGCCGCCCTGCGCGAAACCGCCGCGCAGGCGGAGATCCGGCCGGACGTGACCGAGCCGGAGATCCTCGCCGCCATCGGCGCGGCCATGGGACACGCCGCCGCCGGCGAATACAACGAGACGCGTTCCGAACTGCTCGCCGCCTACCACCGGCTGAGCGCGCGGCTGCACTGCGAGCCCGTCGGCCGCGGTTGAGGCGAGAGGAGGGCGAACCGGCATCAGCCGCTGGGGGTCAGCTGCGCCGGTTCGCCCTCGGGCCAGGCGGGAGCGGGAATCCGGGCACCGACGAACAACGAATCCGCCTGGTGCCGATCGAGCAGCAGGTGCCGCTCACCCGCCTGGACGTTCATCGTGCCGTTCCGGTTCGGGCTCAACCGCACCCGCGAACCGCGACCGATCCCGGCTTCGTGCAGTTCCGCCATGAAGCCGACGTCGTCCTGCACCCGTTCACTGATCCTGGTCACCACCACGTCGATCCCGCCCGCGGCGGCGGCCGCGGAGCTGGACCGTTCCGACGGCACCGGCATCCGGCCCGGCACGCCCAGTTCGTCCAGCCCGGGGATCGGGTTCCCGTGCGGGCAGTACCGCGGCCGATCGCAGACGATCGCGATGCGGCGCTCCACGTCCTCGGACATGACGTGCTCCCAGCGGCACGCCTCGACGTGGATCTGCGCCCAGCTCAGCCCGATCACCTGGTACAGCAGCACCTCGGCGAGCCGGTGCTTGCGCATGACCTGCACCGCGTACCGGCGGCCCCGCGGGGTGAACTCCAGGTGGCGGTCGCCGTGGACCGCGAGCAGCCCGTCCCGTTCCAGCCGCGACACGGTCTGGCTCACCGTGGGGGCGCTGTGGTTCAGTCGTTCGGCGATCCGCGCGCGCAGTGGAACGACACCGTCCTCTTCCAGTTCGAAGACGGCTTTCAGGTACATCTCCGTGGTGTCGATGAGCCCGTGCACATTACGAGAATGGCGGCTCAAGTCCGGTTGAGGTCAAGCGGCACGAGGGAAGGTCCCAGTGCGGGCGGCGGCACCGGCCGCATCGCCACGTGTCCCGCGCCGTTGCGCCAGGCCTCGAAGCCCGCCCGGCGCAGCACGGCGACCGCGTCGTCCACGAACCCTTCGGAGTCCAGCCGTTCGGCCAGCAGCGCGCTGCACCGCGCGAGTTCGTCGGGCGCCCGGCCTTCGGCGGAGTCGCCGAGGTAGCCGTCGGCGCCCCGCGGGCAGACCCCGAGTTCGGCGAGCAACGCGTCGAGCCGGGCGTCGAACCGCCGCCGGAAGTCCGCGTCGGCGCGCAGGGTGCCGACCGCGTGCGCGTTGCGCAGGTTCTCCAGGTTGTCGTCGTGCAGCGCGTACCAGGGCGCGAGTTCGATCGGGCGCACGTTCTCGATGCTGAACGCGAATTCGCGGGCCACCAGCTCGCCGGATTCCTTCTGGTAGACGGTGTACCGGGAGCTGGCCGAGTCGATCCAGTTGCTGCCGCAGAGGAACAGCCCGCCGGGACGCAGCAGGCGCGCGGCCCAGCGGAGGGCGCGTTCCCGGAAGTCCTGGTCGAAGTACATCAGCACGTTCAGGCACCGGATGACGTCCGCGCCGCCGTCCAGCTCGAATGCTCCGATCTCGCCCGGTCGCAGGCCGAGGTTGCCCTTCTCGTACTGGCGCAGGGGATCGCGGGTCAGCCGCCCGAACTCCGCGACCGCTTCCCCGGATTCGGTGAGCAGCGGCAGCAGCCGCCGCAGCAGGTCGTGGAACCGGGCATGGCTGGCCTCGGGGGCGGGGTCGTAGTTGCCCGCCTGGTAATACCGCAGGCGGTCCTCGGAATCGAAGAGGGCGTAGTTCCCGGCCGCGTCGTGGACCAGGTAGCGGCCGAACGCGGGGTCCACCCCGATGACCCGCCAGCCGGGGAACCGGTGCGCGGTCTCGATCGTGGTGAACGGCGGGAAACCACACCCGAGGTCGACGAAGACCGGGTCGGTGTCCGGGCGGTGCCACGGATTCGTGGCGAGGTAGTCGTCGATCTTCCGGTGCCGCCCCGCCATGGTGACCGGCGGGACCGCCCCGCGCCAAGCGCTGGGCACCGTCCGCGGCACGCTGAAGCCGAGCAGCCACGCCGTGAACGGGGACAGGTCGGTCGCTTCGAACCGGGCCAGCCGCATCAGCCGGAACATCCGGTCGGCCAGCTCCCGCGCGTCCGCCCCGGCGGTCTCCAGCCCGGCGAGGGCCGCCTCCGCGGCGGGCGAGAGGCGGCCCTCGAAGTAGGCGGTGTTCAACCTCCGCGCCAGGGTCACCGGGACTTCCTTGATCTCCATGTGGCCCGAAAGTACCTGGATACGGCCCTGGCGCGGGACTCTTTCCGCTTAAGGCACCGGAACGAGGTCCGCCGCGGCGAGCCGGGCGGCGTCGGCGCCGGTGTCGTCCGGCTGTTCCTGCGAGCGCAGCTCGGCCTCGACCCGCGCGGTGTAGGCGGCGACCTCTTCGCGGATCCGGTCCTCGTCCCAGCCGAGGGCGGGCGCGGCGAGGCGGGCGGCGGGTTCGGCCGCGGTGACGCCCCGGTCGCGTTCCTCGATCGAGATCCGGGTGCGCCGGGTCAGCACGTCGTCGAGGTGCTGGGCGCCCTCGTGCGTCGCGGCGTAGGCGATCTCGGCGCGCAGGTAGCCGGGCGCGCCGGGCAGCGGTTCGGCCAGCGCCGGGTCTTCGTCGATCAGGGCGAGGAGTTCGGGCAGCAGGTCACCGTACCGGCCGAGCAGGCGTTCGACGGTCTCCGCGCCGACGCCCAGATCGGCGGCGAGCGCGGGGACCCGGCGCAGCAACGCGGGGTAGCCCTCGGCCCCGGCCAGCGGCACCCGGTCGGTCACCGCCGCGGGGACGTCCCCGAGGTCCTTGGCGGCCTCGTCCACGGTGTCCTCGGCCATCACGCGGTAGGTGGTGTACTTGCCGCCCGCCACCGCGACCAGCCCGGGCAGCGGATGCGTGACGCTGTGCTCGCGGGAGAGCTTCGCGGTCTCCGCCGACTTCCCGGCGATCAGCGGGCGCAGGCCCGCGTACACGCCGACGATGTCGTCCCGGCCGATCGGCGTGCGCAGCACCTTGTTGACGTGCTCGAGGAGGTAGTCGATGTCCCCGGCGGTCGCGGCGGGATGCGCCTTGTTCAGCTCCCAGTCGGTGTCGGTGGTGCCGATCAGCCAGTGGCGATCCCGCGGGATGACGAACAGCACGCTCTTCTCGGTGCGCAGGATCAGCCCGGTCTCGCCCTCGATCCGATCGCGCGGCACCACCAGGTGCACGCCCTTCGAGGCGCGGACCCCGACCTCGCTGTGCGCGCCCGCGAGGGCGTCCACGTCGTCGGACCACACCCCGGTCGCGTTGATCACCACGCGGGCGTGGACGTCGGCCACGCGGCCGGTTTCGGTGTCCTCGACCCGGGCGCCGGTGACCCGCTCGCCGTCGCGGAGGAGCGCGACCGCCCGCGCGCGGTTGGCGGCCAGCGCGCCGTAGCTCGCCGCGGTGCGGACGAGGGTCATGGTGTGCCGGGCGTCGTCGACCTGGACGTCCCAGTACTGCACGCCGCCGACCAGGGCGTCCGGGCGCAGCGCGGGGAACTCGGCGAGCGCCTTGGTGCGGGACAGGTGGCGGTGGTGCGGCAGGCCGCGCGAGTTGCCGCGGGTCAGGCCCATGGTGTCGTAGAGGGTCAGCCCGGCGGCGACGTACGGCCGTTCCCAGGCGCGGTGGGTGAGCGGGTAGAGGAACGGCACCGGGCGCATCAGGTGCGGCGCGAGCCGCTGCAGCAGCAGGCCGCGTTCGCGCAGGGCCTCGGCGACCAGCCGGAAGTCGAACATCTCCAGGTAGCGCAGGCCGCCGTGGATGAGCTTGCTGGAACGGCTCGAGGTGCCGCTCGCCCAGTCGCGGGCCTCGACGACGCCGACCCGGAGGCCGCGGGTCGCGGCGTCCAGCGCGGTTCCGGCGCCGACCACGCCGCCGCCGATGACGAGCACGTCGAGCGGGCGGCCTTCGGACATCTCCCGCAGCGCTTCGGTGCGGGCCCGCGGGGACAGTGCGGCCGGTTTCATGATCACTCCCAGCTTCTCGCGTAGTGCTTCCTACCTCGACATTCCGGCGCCGTGAGCGAGTGGTCAAGGGTGCTGCACGAACGTGCAGGCCGTTGCGGCGGTCGGCGCGGGACCGCGTGCGGTGGCGCTGCACGATCGTGCACCTAGGCTGGTTGATCGTGGACGAAACCAGGCTGGACGACGCCGTCCGCGCGGTGCGGATGCACTACTTCCAGGACATGACCATGGAGGCCATCGCGCGGGAGATGGGCACGTCCCGGTCGACGGTGTCCCGGCTGATCAGCTTCGCGCGGTCGTCCGGGCTGATCGAGTTCCGGCTGCACCTGCCCGACGAGCACGTGCCGAACCTCGAACAGCGGATCCACGCGGAGTTCGGGGTGACCGCGCACGTGGTGCCGGTGCCGGACACCGCGAGCGAACTGGACCGGCTGGACCGGACCGCGATGGTCGCCGCGCGCGTGCTGAACGGGTTGTTCGGTTCGGACATGGTGCTCGCGATCGCGTGGGGCACCACGATCGAGGCGGTCTCCCGGCACCTGGTGCCCAAGGCCACGCACCACGCGCGGATCGTCCAGCTCAACGGGGCGGGGAACACGCGCGCGACCGGGCTCGGCTACGCCAGCGAGATCCTGTCCCGGTTCGGCCGGAACTACGGCGCGCACGTCGAGCAGTTCCCGGTGCCCGCGTTCTTCGATTACGCCGACACCAAACGCGCGCTGTGGCGGGAGCGTTCGGTGCGCCGGATCCTCGATCTGCAGCACGGCGCGGACGTCGCGCTGTTCGGCATCGGCGCGGACGCCGGGGACGTGCCGAGTCACGTCTACCGCGCGGGTTACCTCGACGCCGCCGCGCTGCGGGCGCTGCGCGAGGAGGGCGTGGCCGGGGACATCGCGACGGTGTTCTTCCGCGCGGACGGTTCGCACGACGGCATCGAACTCAACGAGCGGGCGAGCGGGCCGGATCTGTCCGTGCTGCGGCGGGTGCGGTCCCGGATCTGCGTGGTGGCCGGGGAGCACAAGCTGCCCGGGCTGCGCGCCGCGTTGCGCGGCGGGCTGCTCAGCGATCTGGTGGTCGACGACGGGACCGCCGCCAAACTCCTCACCGGGTAGCGGTTTTCGCCTCCTCGAGGGCCGCGCGGGCGGCGGCTTCCAGTTCCTTGCGGACCCGGGTCAGCGGGGCGAGATCCCGCTGCGCGCGGGCCAGCACGACCGCGCCCTCGATCGCGGCGAGCGCGAGCGTGCCGAACGAGCGGGCGCGTGCTTTCGGCAGCCCGTGGTCGCCGAGCCGTTCGGCGATCAGGGTCTCCCAGCGCCGGAAGCCCTCCCCGGCGGCGTCGCGCCCGGCCGGGAACTCGGCGGCCGCGAGCGTGGCCGCCGCGACCGGGCAGCCGCTGGCGAAGTCGCTGTCCCGCAGCACATCCCGCCACTGGTCGAAGAAGACGCGCAGCGCGGCGACCGGATCGTCCCGGTCGAGCGCGGTGGCCAGCTGGGCGGCGATGAAGTCCCCGGCGTACCGGGTGGCCTCCTCGACGAGCTGCGCCTTGCCGCCGGGGAAGTGGTGGTAGATCGAACCGCGCGGGGCGCCGCTGTGCGCCACGATGTCGGCGAACGCGGTCGCTTCGATACCGCGTTCGCGGAACAGCACCGCGGCACTGATGATCATGCGCTGACGCGCGTCGGCGGCCATGACGGCCATCATAGTCGCGCGGGGACCCGGGACCGGATCGGCCACCACAGGATGCTGAGCAGGATCGGCGGCAGGAAACCGGCGGCCACGTCCCCGGCGAGGTGGGCGTGCTCGTGGTGCCGGACGAGGGCGAGCACCAGCATCAGGCCGATGTGGGCGTAGTTCGCGGTGATCGTGAAGTCGAGGAAACTCCGGTGCGCCAGCGGATCGCGGGCCGCGCGCCAGGTGAAGACGCCCCAGACCACGTAGATGATCGAGAGCATCAGGGCGTAGTCGTGGCCGTCCTCGCCCCAGGCGACGAACCGTCCCAGCCCGTTGTCCCGGTGGGCCAGCGGCGAATCGGTGGCCAGCGCCACGAACGCGCCCGCGAAGAACACCACCCACAACACCCCGACCACGCGCATCCCGATCCCGAGCCGCCGCACCGCGCGTTCGGCACCCATCGCGCTCACCCGTCTCCCTGGGTTATGCCAACCGTCATAACCCAAGAGTCGAGTATGCCGCACGTCATAGTCAAGGGGTGTCCGCGGATCGGTTGCCGCATACCCAGGTCACCACCCCCCACCACTCCCTGGGGGGCGACCCCACGGCCAGTCTATCCGCGAAAACCCCGGAAATCGGGGGGCGTGGAAATCTGTGGACAGCTGGGTCCGATGTGGACAACTCGGCGCCGCCCCGCGGGGTCTCGAAGGTCGCATTCGAGACCCCGCGCCGGGGTCAGGAGATGTTGCGCAGGACGGAGACGCCGGAGACACCGGGAAGAATGCCGGTGGTCACCGCCGTGGTCACCAGGTCCGGGCGGCCGTCGCCGTCGAGATCGCCGATCGCCGGGGTCTGCGGGAAGAGGCCGACGCCGAACGCCCCGCCGGGCACGAACCCGCCGCGGCCGTCGCCGAGCAGCACGACCTCCTGGCTCAGCGCGACGTCGCTGGACACGAGGTCCGGGTTGCCGTCGCCGTTGAGGTCGCCGACCGCGCCGGAGACCGGGGCCAGCCCGCCGCCGTACTTCTTCGGCGGCTCGAACCCGCCCCTGCCGTCCGAGATCAGCACCACCGCACTCGAGGAACCCGCATCGGCGGTGTTGAACTCGTTGAGCGCGGCGGCGTCGTCGATGCCGTCGTGGTTGAAGTCGCCGGTGAGCACGGTGCCGGGCACGAGCGCGCTCGGCCCGCTGCCGAGCGGGGTGAAGTTCCCCGTCCCGTCGCCCCGCAGCGTCACCACGCGCTGGGTGATCGCGTCGGCGGCGGCGAGGTCGGGTTTGCCGTCGTTGTCGAAATCGGCCAGGGAGATCCCGGAGAACCCGGGGGTGACACCGCCGGTGAACACGGTGGTCTTGGATTCGGGGAACGTGCCGTCCCCCTTGCCCAGGTACGCGACGATGCCGTGCGCGGCGCGCACCAGCACGTCCGGGTGGCCGTCGGTGTCGACGTCCCCGACCTCGATGTCGTTCTGGAACGCCTGCAGGACGAAGTGGAACTCGCCGTCGGCGAACGTCCCGTCCCCGTTGCCGAGGCGCACGAAGAAGCCCCAGGTCGCGCCGGCGATCAGGTCGGTGTTCCCGTCGCCGTCGAGGTCCGCCGGCACCACCGTGCCGGTGAACGGGGTCGTGGTGATCCGCTTGCCCGGGCTGGTCAGCGTGCCGTCGCCGGAGTTCAGCAACAGCAACGGGCCGGAGCCGAACGGATCGAACAGATCGGCGGTCACCACGTCCGGGTGCCCGTCGTGGTCGAAGTCGGCGACCGCGGTGTTGGTCTCGTGCCAGCCGGGGCCGCCGATCCCGCCGCTGGCGTACTCCGCCTTCGGCGCGAACCGCACCGGCGGCACGCCCGGGGACTCGGCCGCCGCGGCGGGCGCGAACGCCGGGCCCAGCAGCAGGGTCGCGATCACCCCAGCCCGCGCGAAACTCCATTTCGAGGGGGACATGACACTCCTTGACTCCGTGGCGCAGCTTTTGATAAGGGGTCTTATCAATGGCGACATGTATGCCGCATTCGTGGCCGGTTGGCAAGGGTTTCCTGGGTATTGGCAGGCTGGCTGCCTGGACTGAGTCCCGGTGTCACAATCTGGTCAGCACTCTTGTCACTTTAGGTCGCCGCGATTAACGTGACCGGCCGAGGTCGCGTTTCCGCGCGCCCGCGAAAGGAGTGCTCACGGTGGCGATCCTGGCGAATCCGGTCGAGGCGATCGGCAGGCTGACCGGGGCGGCGCGCGCGGTCGGCGTGCTGCGGCGATCCGGCCTGGTGCGGCCTTCGCGGCCCGATCTGGCGATCGCCTCGGTCCGGTCGGTGCGCCGCTACGGCCCGATCGCCGGCGCCGCGCGGATCGCCGCCCGGCGGGACCGGTCCGCGGTGGCGATCGTCGACGAGCGCGGCACGCTCACCTACGCCGACCTCGACCGCCGGTCGAACGCGCTGGCCCGCGCGTGGGCCGCGCACGGCCTGGGCGCCGATTCGGTGATCGCGGTGCTGTGCCGCGACCACCGCGGGGTCGTCGACACCATGCTGGCCGCGGCCAAACTGGGGGCCCGGCTGCTGCTGATGAACACCGGTTTCGGCGCGCCGCAGCTGGCCGACGTGGCCGCGCGCGAAGGCGTTTCGGCGCTGGTGCACGACCAGGAGTTCACACCGGTCCTGTCCCGGGTGCCGGCGGAGGTGCGCCGGTACCTGGCGTGGGTGGACGAACCGGGCACCGGGGTGCCGTGCCTGGACGAGCTGATCGCGAGCACCGAAGACCGGGATGTGCCCGCGCCGCGGCAGGCGGGCGGGCTGGTGCTGCTCACCAGCGGCACCACCGGGACGCCGAAGGGCGCGCCGCGCAGGGTCCGGTCACCGCTGGCCGCCGCGCAGTTCCTGGACCGGATCCCGTTGCGGGCCGGGGAGGCGACCTTCGTGGCCGCGCCGACTTTCCACGGCACCGGGCTCTCCCAGTTCATCCTGTCCTTCGCGCTCGGTTCCGCGGTGATCTTCCGCCGCCGGTTCGACGCGCTGTCTACTTTGGACGGAGTGGCCCGGTACCGGTGCACGGCGCTGGTGCTGGTGCCGACCATGCTGCGGCGGATCCTCGACCTCGGCCCGGAAACGCTGGCCGAGTACGACACGTCGAGCCTGCGCGTCCTGTTCAGCGTGGGATCCGCGCTCCCGGCGGATCTCGGCAACCGGGCGACCCAGGCGTTCGGCGAGGTGGTGCACAATCTCTACGGGTCGACCGAGGTCGCGGTCGCGACCGTCGCCACGCCGGAGGACTGGCGGGCGGCGCCGGGCACGGTCGGCCGCCCGCCGCTCGGCTGCCGGGTGAAACTCTTCGACGCCGGCGGCGAGGAGGTCACCGAGCCGGGGGTGCGCGGGCGGATCTTCGCCGGGAGCGCGCTGGCGTTCGAGGGGTACTCCGGCGGCGGCCACAAGGAGATCATCGACGGCCTGCTGTCCAGCGGCGACATCGGGCACTTCGACGCGTCCGGCCGGTTGTTCGTGGACGGCCGGGACGACGACATGATCGTGTCCGGCGGCGAGAACGTGTTCCCCGGGGAGATCGAAGACCTGCTCGCCGCCCGCGAGGACGTGCTGGAGGCGGCGGTGATCGGCGTGCCGGACCGCGAGTTCGGCCACCGGCTGCGGGCCTTCGTGGTCCCCGCCCCGGACCGCACCCTGGACGCCGAGGAGATCAAGGCCTACGTGAAGGGAAACCTCGCCCGCTACAAGGTCCCGCGCGACGTGGTCTTCCTCGCCGAACTCCCCCGCAACGCCACCGGCAAACTCCTCCGCGCCCGGCTCCGCACCCACTGACCGCGCGAGTCCCCCGTTCCGGACGTGCGAGTTCCCCGTTTCGGCACACCGAGTTCCTCATTTCGGTAGGTGGGCTCGACATTCGGGCACATCCCACGAGCACGGCACCACGCCACACACCGAGAAAACCTCATTCGGGCACCCGAGTTCGGCATCCGGGTAACCGGTCCGCGCCGAGGCGGCGAGCGCGAACGTGCAACTCGCGTGCCTGAATGTGTAATTCGCGTGCGTGGACGTGAAAGTGGCCTCCGCCCCGTGGGGCGGAGGCCACGGTGGGGCCGGGTGGATCAGCCGGTGACGTCGAGGTGGGCCTTGACCGGGGTCGGGGTCGGGGCCTTGCCGTTGGCGTCGGGCTTGTCGCCGGCGGGCTTGTCCTTGCCCTTGTCGCCACCCTTGTCGTCGGACGGCTTGCCCGGCGAGGTGGGCTTGTCGGTCGGCTTGGTCGGCTTGGTGGGTTCGGTGGTCGGGGTGCCGCCGTCGCCGTCACCACCGGTCGCGCAGGTCGCCGAGGCCAGGCTCAGCTTCTGGATCCCGTCCACGCTGACCTCGATCGCGGTGACCGTGACCGAGCCGTTCTTGTTCTTGGTCTGCTTGTTCAAGGTGACCGAGGCCAGGCCCGGCACGCCGACGGTGGTGTTCGGGGCGGCGGCCACGTCCAGCTTGATGCCGCCGATCGACGCCTTCGCCAGCGAGGAGGAAGCCTTGCCGTCCTTGCAGTCGGCGGTGATCGCCGACGCGGTCAGCAGCGGCTTGTCCACGTGGATCAGCACACCCGGGTTCAGGCTGACGTCCTTGATGCTCGCCTTGGCGAAGCCCTTGCCCGCCTGGGCGTTGAGCGCGTTCAGCTTGAACAGCCCGCCCGGCAGGGAGAACTCGGCGACCGACTTCTGGTCGAAGCCTTCCGACACGCCCACCGAGGGGAGCGGGTCGATCTTCAGCAGGCCGCTCGCGGAAATCGCGTAGGCCGAGCTGCTGTGCTCGGTGGCGCTCGCGGCGGGGGCGAACAGGGCGCCGGTCGCGAGGGTGGCGGTCAGGACGCCGACACCGGCGGCAACGGCTTTGCTTCTGGACAATGCAGTGCCTTTCACATTGGGGGATAACGGTTTTTCGGGGAGGGTGAAGCGGATCCGCCGGGGTTACGTGATGTTCACGATCGTGCCGAGCGGAACCTTGACGAGTGCCTCGAGCGCGTCTTTGGGGACTCGGATGCAGCCGTCGCTGTTGGCCTTGCCGACGAAGCTCTCGTCCGGCCAGGTGTGGATGCCGACCGTGCCCGGCCCGCCGCCGAAGGTCTCGTGCGAATCGGAGTGGAAGCTCAGCGGGAGCACGATCGGGCTGTACTTGTTCACGGTTTCCTCGATCGAGGCGAGGAGGTACGCCCGGCCGAGCGGAGTGGGGTACTCGGGTTTGCCGGTACCGATCGTCCACTTGCCGAGCTTCTTGCCGGACTGCAGCAGTTCCAGGGAGAACGCGTCGCGGGCGACGTTGATGACGTAGTCGTTCTGCGCGTTCTCCACCTTCCCGCCGTCGACGTGCACCCAGCCCGCGGCCGCGTTCGGCCGGGTCGGCAGCAGGATTTCGGCCCAGGAGCCCTGTTCGGCGATGACCGGGACCCAGGTCGGCGACCCCATCTGGACCGTCGGGAGCTTCGCGATCGCCTTCCCGCCGACAGCGGAGTAGACGACCAACTCCTCCT
Organism: Amycolatopsis anabasis; assembly: GCF_009765355.1. GTDB lineage: Bacteria > Actinomycetota > Actinomycetes > Mycobacteriales > Pseudonocardiaceae > Amycolatopsis > Amycolatopsis anabasis. Next base: position 150,026 of record NZ_VTHK01000008.1, read on the forward strand.
TGGGGTGGATGACCTTCCCGGTCGGCTGGGCGCCGGAATCCTTGGCGGCCTCGGGGACCGAGCCGAACGTGTTGGCCTCGGGCAGCGCGGTCAGGTCCTCCTGGCTCACCGCCGCCGGGGCCGCCTCGGGGGCGTCACCGCCACAACCCGCGGTCAGGAACGCCAAAGCGGCGACGGCCGAGACCGCGAACCACGCCCGATTCCGCCCCGGCTTCCGGGAACGACTCGGATTAGCACAGCTTTCCATCTATCACAATCCTTGAATGAAGAATTTCACGCAGGAAGTAACGACGCGGGAACCAACTGCACGAATCGAAAATCACTTGCCTGCCCGCCGGTATCCGCCGCGCCAACGGATCTGGGGCGCCACCCTCATGGGAGATTCACGAACCACCCGAAAGAGTGTCAATTACCAACGAAACGTCCACGTGCCTACCTTTCGAGCGACAAGTGACCTCACCCTGGTGGGTGTAGGCACGCATACTAGCGACACGTCCGGCAGACCTACTGGCGGGTCGCCTAAACCGGAACCTTGCGGTTTTTGCGCCTTTCGCGCCGGTCAGTGCTGGTCCGGATGACAAATCTTCCGGTGACCAGCGGCGCCCAGGAATGGCTTGCTCGGCGGCGGCGATCCGGCTCGGCATAGGCGCGACGCCCAATTCATCCGATCGAGTGGAATGGCCGTCCGGACGCTAACGCGCGTGCGGACACTGGTACATACCATTCCCGTGGTATTCGGCAGGTAAACACCGTTTTCTGCCAGCTTGGACAGCCCGGCTACCGCACGAGGAGTAGATCCGGCCGAACTTCGTCATCGGCCCCGCCCGGCCGTCACTACCCCGCGCCAAGAGCGGAGGAGGCGAGCATGGACGGCGGAAACCGGGTGGACGGACGACCCGAGGTGCACCTGGTGGCGGGCACCAGGCCGGAGGCGATCAAACTGGCGCCGGTCGCGCGGGAACTGGCCCGCGCCGGGCGGCTGCGGCCCGTGCTCGTGGCGAGCGGTCAGCATCCCGCGATGGTGGCCCAGTCCCTGCGCACGTTCGGCCTGTGTCCACACGAGACCCTCGCGGTGGACCGGCGCACCGGGAGCCAGCCGGAGCTGTACGCCGGAATGCTGCCCGCCCTGGACGCGCTGTGGGCGCGCCGCCCGCCCGCCGCGGTGGTGGTGCAGGGCGACACGGCCACCACGGTCGCCGGGGCGCTCGCCGCGTTCTGGCGGCACGTGCCGGTGGTGCACCTGGAGGCCGGGCTCCGGTCGCACGACCTGGCCGCGCCGTTTCCCGAGGAGGCCAACCGGAAACTCGTCGGCACGCTGGCCGCGTTGCACCTCGCGCCGACCGAGCGGTCCGCGGCGAACCTGGCCGCCGAGGGCGTGCCGGACGAGCGGATCCAGGTGATCGGCAACACCGTGGTGGACGCGGTCCGCGCGGTCTCGGTGTCCCGCCGCCCGTTCGCCGAACGGGAACTCGCCGGAGTCGAACGCCGCGCGCGGTCGGGCGAGACCCGGCTCGCGCTGGTCACCGTGCACCGCCGGGAGTCCTGGGGCGCCCCGATGGCCGCCGTGCTGCGGGCCGTGCGCACCCTGGTGCGCCGCCACCCCGAACTCGAGGTCGTCCTGCCCGCGCACCCCAACCCGGCCGTGCGGGCGCAGGTGACCGCGGCGGTCGGCGGCTGCCCGCGGGTGCTGCTCACCGATCCGCTCGACTACGCCGATCTCGCCCGCCTGCTGGGTTCGTGCACGCTCGTGCTGTCGGATTCCGGTGGCATCCAGGAGGAAGCGCCCACCTTCGGCGTCCCGGTCCTGGTGCTGCGCGAACTCACCGAACGTCAGGAGGCGGTCGACGCCGGGTGCGCGCGGCTGGTCGGCACGGACGAGAACCGGATCGTCACCGCCGCGCACGCCCTGCTGACCGGACCGGAACTGGCCGCGTCGATGGTCGCGGCGGGCAACCCGTTCGGCGACGGGCGCGCGGCGCTGCGCACCGAACAGGCGCTCGCCCGGCTGCTCGGCCTGCGCGCCGAAGCGCCGGAGCCGTTCCTGCCTGGCGCCGAACGGCTCGTCCCCGCCTGAGTTTTCGCCCCGACAAAGTGGAGGAGAAGCATGGAAAACACCGAAAGCACGGACATCGAAGCCGCGGTCTACGCGGCCGTGCAGGACGCGCTCGGCCTGGAGCCCGAGGAGGTCACCGCGGACGCGACCCTGCTGTACGACCTCGGCGCGGAATCCATCGATCTGCTGGACATGCTGTTCCGGCTGGAGCGCTCGCTCGGGGTCAAGATCGAGGCCGCCGAACTGGCCACCTACGTCCAGGGCGGCATCCCGGACGAGGAGTTCGGCGACGCGGCGGAGGTCGTCACGGCCAAGGGACTGGCGCAGCTGGAAACCGTGATGCCGCAGATCGACACCGAAGCGCTGTCCGGCCGCCTCAAGGCCGACGAGGTGCTGGGGCTGTTCACCGTGGACAACCTGGTGCAGCTGGTGCGCAGCCGGGTCGACACCCCCGCGCTGGCCCGGATCGGCCGGTAGAAACCATGCGGTTCCACCTGATCGACCGGATCGACCACGTCGTGCCCGCCGAGTCCATCGCCGCGCGCAAGCTCACCTCCCGGCTGGAGCCGTACTGGCGCGATCACGGCCGGGGGCCGGAGATGCCGGGCGCGCTCGCGCTGGAGGCGTTGTGCCAGGCGGGCAGCTGGCTGGTGCTGATCTCCACCGAACTGCGCAAGCGGGCGGCCCTGCTGTCGGTCGACCGGGTGCGGCTCGGGCCGCCGATCCGGCCGGGCGACGTGCTCGCACTGGACGGGGTCGTCGAATCGATCAACGCCGACCGCGCGGTGCTCTCCGGCGCGGTCCGCACCGGCGGCGAGGTGGTGGTGGCCGCCGAAGCGCTGATGTGCGCGCTGGTCGACACCGAGGACCTGGAGTCGATCGAGGACGTCTCCCGGATGCGGCGCGGGCTGGAACGGCCGGACCGATGAGGCGGGTCGTGATCACCGGGCTCGGCGCGGTCACCCCGCTGGGCAACGACGTGGCGTCCACCTGGGACGGCCTGAAGTCCGGGCGCAGCGGGATCTCCCGGCTGACCACGTTCGACTGCTCGACCTTCCCGGTGCGGATCGCGGGTCAGGTCACCGGGTTCGCCGGGGAGCGCGGACTGTCCCGGGCCGCGGGCTTCGGCCTCGCCGCCGCCCGGGAAGCCCTCGCGGACGCGGGCGAGGGGTGGCGGGCGATCCCGCCGCGCGAACGCGGGGTGGCCTTCGGCGGCACGGTCGGGCGCCCCGAGCTGGACGAGCTGACCGAACTGGCGGACCGGCTCGAAACCGGGGAACTTCCCCGGCAGCGCACCGGAGAAGTCCGGCGGCGGGAACAGAACACCGGGATCGCGGCCATCGCGCGGGCCGGGGACTGCCGGGGCCCGTTCGTCAGCGTCAGCACCGCCTGCGCGGGCGCGGCGCACGCCCTCGGCGAGGCCATGCGGCGGATCCAAGAGGGGGACTGCCGCCTGGTGCTCGCCGGTGGTTTCGACGCGCTCACCACCTGGCTCGACGTGCTCGGTTTCGCCCTGCTGCGCGCGCTGACCAGCGAGTACGACGACGAGCCCGCGCGGGCGTCGCGGCCGTTCGACGCGCGCCGGTCCGGGTTCGTGCTCGGCGAGGGCGCCGTGGTCGCGGTGCTCGAGGACGCCGAACACGCGGCCGCGCGCGGCGCCCGGGTGCACGGCGAGCTGCTCGGCTACGGCTCGACGCTGAACGCCTACCGGATCACCGATTCGCCCCCGGACGGCGGCGGGGCGGCCGGGGCGATGCGCAAGGCGCTCGCGGAATCCGGAGTGGAGGCGTCCGAAGTGGACTACGTGGCCGCGCACGGGACCGGGACGCCGGGCAACGACCTCAGCGAGACCCGCGCGATCAAGGCGGTGTTCGGCGAACACGCGGCCGCGCTGTCGGTCAGCTCGCCGAAGTCGATGACCGGGCACCTGACCTCGGCCGCCGCCGGGGTGAACCTGGTGGCGGCCGTCGGCGCGCTGCGCGAGCAGCTCGTCCCGCCCACGATCAACCTCGAGCACCCGGACCCGGAGCTGGACCTGGACTACGTGCCGGGAACGGCCCGGCGGCGCCCGGTGCGGACGGCGTGCGTGAACGCGTTCGCGTTCGGCGGCGCCAACGCCTCCTTCGTGCTCGGCGCACCGCGATGACCGGCTTCGACCAGGTGCTTTCCGTGCGGGCCGGGGTCCGCGCCGAGGCGATCCGCAACATTCCGTCCACTTTGGACATCTTCGCCACGCACTTCCCCCGGTTCCCGGTGCTGCCGGGCGTGCTCATCCTCGACGAGCTGGCGGCGGTCGCCCGGCTCGCGCTCGGCGACCCGGGCGACGGCTGCTGGCTGCTCGCCGAGGCGCACCGCGTCCGGTACCGGCGGTACGTGGAACCGGGCGACCAGCTCGTGCTCGCCGCCCAGGTCGTCGAGGCCCGCGCCTGCGACGCGGTGTGCCAGGGCGTGGCCCGGGTGGACGGCCGGACCGTAGCCACGGTCCGCGAGCTGCGGATGACCCGGATCGCCACCCGGGAGGAGGTCTGAGTGAACCGCGTCGTGATCACCGGGATCGGGCTGCTCACCGCGCTCGGCGCGGGCCGGACCGACACCTGGAAGGCGCTGCTGGACGGGAAGACGGCGATCGGCCGCCTGCGCGAGGGCGACCGGCTGGGCGCCGAGATCCGGGACTTCGTGCCGGAGCGCTACGCCCCGCGCCGGGCGCTGCGGATGACCACCCGGGCCGATCAGCTGGCGATCGCCGGGGCCGCGCTCGCGGTCACCGATGCCGGGATCGACTTCACCCGCCACGATCCGGAGGACCTCGGGGTTTTCGCCGGTGGCCGCAAGGAGATCTCCAACCCGGAGCACCTGCTCGCCGGGACCCGGGCCGCGCGGGGGCCGGACGGCCGGGCCGATCTCCGGCTCCTGGGGGAACGGGCGACCTCGGCCTTCTACCCGCTGTTCTACGTCGAAGGGCTGCAGTCGGCCGTGCTGTACCACCTGTCCGCCCGGCACGGGCTGCGTGGCGCGAACGCCTACTTCCACGGCGGTCCGGAGGCCGGGCTGACCGCGATCGGGCGCGCCTACCGGTCCCTGCGGCGCGGGGAGTCCCGGGTGGCCCTGGCCGGGGGTTTCGACGACGCGGTCTCCTGGTGGGCACTGTCCGCGAGCGACTCGGTGGTGCCGCCCGGCGAGGGCGCCGCGTTCGTGGTGCTCGAGGAACTCACCGCCGCGCGGGAGCGGGACGCGAAGGTCTACGCCGAGGTCACCGGTTTCGGCGCCACGTTCGGCGAACCGGCCGCACCCCGCGCGCTCGCCGACGCGGGAGTCGCCGAGGCCCGGTACGTCCAGCGGGACGTGCGCGCGGCGACCGGGGACCTGGGCGCGGCGGCGGGCGCGCTGAACGCCGGAGTCGCCGCGCTGATGCTCGACGAGGACGCCGTCCCGCCCGCGCCCGGGGATTCCGGTGGCGCGCGACCCCTGACCGCGCGGCACACCCTCGCGCTCGCGCGGGGACCACAGGGGCAGGAGGCCGCCCTGGTGCTCACGCGGCCCAGCAGGAAGGAGCAGAGAGCGTGAACGCAGTCGCCATCGTCGGCACGGGCGCGGTCACCGCGCTCGGCGGGACGGCCGCCGATCTGTGGGAGGGCGCGGTGTCCGGCCGGGTGGCGATCCGGCCGGCCCAGCACCTCGACCTGACCGGTTACCGGACCAAGGTCCTCGGCGAGGTGGACGTCCGGCCGGACACCCGCGCCCGGTACCGGAGGTTCGCCGCGCACCGCGACCGCGTCCTGGACCTGGCGCTCGCCGCGGCCGAGGAGGCGATGGCGGCGCTGCCACCCGGAACGGTCGCGCCGGAACGGCTCGGGGTCGTGCTCGGCACCTGCAATGCGGGGCTGCTCTCCGCGCAGGACTGGCTGCGCGCCGACGATCCCGATCCGGACCTGCTGGCCACGCTCACCCCGCAGTCGCTCGCCGAAGCGGTCGCCGCCGCGTTCTCCGCGCGCGGGCCGGTGCTGGCCGTGAACACCGCGTGCGCCTCGGGCGCCGGGGCGATCGGGCTGGCCGCCGATCTGGTGCGGCGCGGCCGGGCGGACGCCGTGCTCGCCGGGGGCGTGGACGCGCTGTCCGAGACGGTGATCGCCGGGTTCAACGCGCTGGAGTCGCTGTCCGCCGAGCCGATGGCGCCCTATTCGGCGACGCGCGACGGCCTTTCGCTCGGCGAGGGCAGCGGCATGGTGCTGCTGGTTTCCCCGCGGGCGGATTTGCCCGCGCTCGCCGAAGTGCTCGGCTACGGGCTCGCCGCCGACGGGTACCACGTCACCGCGCCCCGCCCGGACGGCGCGAGCGCGGGCGCGGCGATCGGTTCGGCGCTGCGGCGGTCCGGGGTCGCGCCCGGGGAGGTCGGGTACGTCAACGGCCACGGCACCGGCACACCCCGCAACGATCCGGCCGAGACCCGCGCGATCCGGCACGCGCTCGGCCCCGCCGCCGACCGGGTTCTGGTCAGCAGCACCAAATCCGTCATCGGGCACCTGCTCGGCGCGGCCGGTGCGGTGGAGGCGATCGTGACCGCGCGGGCGCTGGCGGAACGGACCGCGCCGCCGACGGCCGGGTACGTCCGCCCGGATCCCGAATGCGACCTCGACTACGTGCCGGGCGGGCCGCGCTCGTTCGACCGGGAGGTCGCGGTGTCCACGAACTTCGCGTTCGGCGGGGTCAACACCGCGATCGTGCTCGGCCGCCCGGGACGTTCGCTCCCCGAGCCGGTGACCGGCCGGGTGGTGGTGACCGGGGTAGCGGTGCTCGGCCCGGACCGGCGCGTCGAGGTCGATCCCGAGCCGTACCTGGACCGGCGCGCCCGGCGGCGGATGGACCGGCTCGCCGTGTTCGGCGTGGTGGCCGCGGCCCGCGCGCTCGCCGACGCCGGGTTCGCGCCGGGCACCGCGGCGGTCGAGGACATCGGGGTGCTGTTCGGCACCGGGCTGGGGCCGATGGCGGACACCGAGAAGTTCATGCGCCCGCTGCTCGCCGAGGGCGTGTCCGCCGCGCATCCCGGGGTGTTCGTGAACACCGTCTTCAGCCAGGCGCCCGGCCAGATCGCGACCCGGCTCGGGCTGCGCGGGCCGACGAGCACGCTGTCCGCCGGGCACGCCGCCGGGGCCGCCGCGATCGGGTACGCGGCCGATCTGCTGGCGTGCGGGCATGCCGACGCGCTGGTCGCGGTGGCCGCGGACACGCTCACCGACGAGGTGCTGCGCGCCTACGCCGCCCGGTGCCCGGGATTGCCGCTCGCGGAGGGGAGCGTCGCGCTGGTCCTGGAACGCCGGGACGCGGCGCGGGCGCGCGGTGCGCGGATCCTCGGGGAGATCCTCGGCAGCGGTTGCGCTTCCGACGCCCGCCGCGCGGGTGGCTGGGACGCCCGCGGTCGCGGCGCCGAGCGGGCGATGCGCGCCGCCCTGCGCGACGGCGGCCGCGCACCATCCGATGTGGACGGTGTCTGGCTCGCGGCCGCCGGGCTGGCGAGCGCGGACCGGGCGGAAAGCCTCGCGCTGGGCCGGGTGTTCGATCCGGTGCCGGAATGCCATGCGCCGAAACGGGTACTCGGCGAACCGCTGGGTGTCGGCGGGGCGCTGAGCCTCGCGCTCGCGCTGCGGTCGCCGGGCCTGTCCCTGGTCAACAGCGCGTCGCTCGGCGGCACGCATCTGAGTCTCCTGGCCGAGGGGAGGCAGCCGTGAAACCGTTGCAGGGCAAGGTCGCGCTGGTCACCGGCGGTTCCCGGGGCATCGGCCGGGCGATCTGCGCCGCGCTGGCCGCGGACGGCGCCGACGTCGCGGTCGGCTACCTGGGTTCGGCGGGCGCCGCGGCCCAAGTGGTCGAGGAGGCGTGCGCGCGGGGCGTGCGGGCCATCGCGGTACGGGCCGACGTGGCCGAACCGGACCAGGTCGAGGCGATGGTCCGGCGGGTCGGCGACGAACTCGGCGGCCCGCACATCCTGGTCAACAACGCGGGGATCGCCCGGGACGGGCTGGTCTACCACCTCGGCCCGGACGACTGGCTCGAGGTGATGCGCACCAACTTCGGCGGCGTCTTCAACGGCACCAAGAGCGTGCTGCCGCGGTTCATGGCCCAGGGCGAGGGCGTGATCGTCAACGTGTCCTCGGTGATGGCCGAACGCGGGTGGATCGGCGAATCCAACTACGCGGCGTCCAAGGGCGCGATCAACGCGTTCACCCGGTGCACCGCGATGGAAGCCGCGCGGTTCGGCATCCGGGTCAACGCCGTGCTGCCCGGGTTCACCCCGACCGATCTGGTCGGCGGGCTGGTCGACGGGGACTCCGGGAAGAGCATCCGCAAGCAGATCCCGATGCGGCGGTACGGCGAGGTCGAGCAGGTCGCCAGCGCGGTGCGGTTCCTCGCGGGCCCGGAATCGAGTTACCTCACCGGTTCGTTCGTGACCGTGGACGGTGGCGCGGCGACCGCGCTCGGGCTGGGGAGGCCGTCCCTGTGAGGCCGGGAACATCTGAGAACGTAAGCTTTACGCGTAAAGCGAGCGCCGAACGCGCCCCTGCCGAAGGCCCGCTTTCGCGGGGGCAGGGCTCCCTTCAGCGAGAGGCGAGGCTTGGCGGGAAGTCGAGCCCTGTCAACGCGAACGCGGAAGCGCGTTTCAGGAAGAACACCGATTTCGACGTGATCGTGGTGGGCAGCGGGCTCGGCGGGCTCGCCGCCGCGGCCTACCTCGCCCGGTTCGGCCGCCGGGTGCTGGTCGCCGAACGCGCCGACGGGCCGGGCGGTTACGCGCACGCGTTCGAGGCCGGCGGCCGGTACTTCGATCCGGCCATCCACGTGGTGCCCGGCGCGGACGCGGGCGGCACGGTCGACGAGTTGCTGACCTTCCTCGGCGTGCGGGACAACTGCGAGTTCGTCGAATCGGACCTGCTGTATCGGGTGTCCATTAAGGACGATCGCTGGGATGTGCCGTTCGGCGCCGAGGAGTTCGTCGAGGCGCACGTCCGCGCGTTCCCGCGCGAAGCGGCCGGGATCCGCGCGTTCTTCGGGCTGTGCGGGCGCTTCCTCGAAGAGGCGCGGCAGGTTCCGGTGCGACTGGGCATGCGGGAACTGGGTGCGGCGGTGCGGCGGTTCCCGGTGCTGTTCGAGCACCGGATGCGCACGCTCGGCGAGGTGGTCGATCGGTACCTCATCGACCCGCGGTGCAAGGCGCTGTGCACCGCGGGGTGGCCGTACATGGGCCTGCCGCCGTCGCAGTTGTCCTTCGAGCTGTACGCGCGCTTCCTCTTCACCCAGGTGCACGGCCTGTACCACTGCGTCGGCGGGTTCCAGCGCCTGGTGGACGCGTTCGTGCTCGCGATCGAGAGCCGCGGCGGCGTGTTGCGCTACGGCACACCGGTCGAGCGCATCACGCTTGAGAGCGGCGCGGTGACCGGGGTGGTGCTCGGCGGGGAACCCGTGACCGCGCCCGTGGTGGTGTCCGGAGCCGACGCCTGGCAGACCTTCGATTCCTTGGTGGGCATGGGAAACCTGCCGACGGCGTATGTCCGGCGGTTGCGTTCGCTCAAGCCTTCGCTGTCGATGTTCGTGGTGTACGCGGCCACCACCTGCGATCTGGCGGGTGCCACCCACGAGACGTTCGCCTTCCCGGATCCGGATCACGACCGGACTTTCCGGGGCATTCTCGGCGGCGAGGCCGCGGCGAGCGTGATCGTGGTGCCGACGCTGCTCGATCCGTCGCTGGGGCCGCCCGGCGAGCATCTGGTGACCTCGACCGCGCTGGCGCCGTTCGACGCGCCGTGGCCCGAACTCAAGGCTCGGGTCGAGGACGGCTACCTGGGCCTGATCGATCGGATCTACCCCGGTTTCCGGGACGGGCTGACGTTCGCGCAAAGCGCGACCCCGTTGACCTTGCGGCGCTTCACCGCGAACCGCGACGGCGCGGCCTACGGCTGGGAGAACACCCCGGCCCAGGCGGGCAGCAAACGGCTCACCCACCGCACGCCGATCGGCGGGCTCTACCTGAGCGGGCACTGGGCGCAGGCGGCCAGCGCGCTGCGGGTGCTCGTGTCCGGCAGCCACACCGCCCAGGAAATCCTGCGCCAGGAAGGGGAAACCGATGTCGGACCGCGGTGGTGACCTGGACTACGCGGCACTGGCCGTGCGCATCCACGACCGGCTGTGGAACCACGGCGACCTGGCGACCGTGGAGGGCTTCTGCTGGCCGGACCTGGTGGCGTACCTGCCGGAGGAACTCGACCGCGACGGGTTTTCCCGGTACGTGGCGGAAACCCGGGCCGGGTTGCCGGATCTGGCGGTGCACGTGCACGAGACGGTGGCCGAGCGGAACCAGGTGCTGCTGCGCGCGCACGTCACCGGCACGCACCGGGGACCGCTCCTCGGGTTGCCGCCGACCGGGCGCCCGACCCTGCGCACCGAACTGGTCTGGTACCGCTTCCACGGCGGCCGCGTCGCCTGCCTGTGGCGGGAATCCAATCCGCTCGTCGTCCTCGACCAGCTCGGCGTGGTGCCCCCGGAGGACGCGGGTCCCTTCGGCCGGTTCGGCCATTCCCTGCGCACGCTGGCCCGCATGGCCGTCCTCACCGCGAAAGGGGGTCCGAAGTGGACTACGCGGTGAAGGTCCGGGAGTTCGCGGAACGCGCGTGGAGCGTCACCGATCCCGGCGCGCTGGACACCGTGGGTGAGCTGGCGACGCCGGATGCCGTGTTCTACGTCGGCAGCCGCCCGAAAGTGCGCGCGCTTTCGGAGTTCCAGGACCTCGTGCGCGTGATCAAGCGGGGGCAACCGGATCTGCGGTACGAGTTCCTCGACCTGATCACGCAGGGCACCACCGTGGCCGCGCGCCTGCGGTTCACCGGGACGCACCTCGGCCACCTCGCCGGGTTCGTGCCGCCCACCGGAAAACTCCTGTCCCTGACCGAAATGATCGTGGTGCGGATGAACGACCAGGGCCTGCTCACCGAACTGTGGCAGGAATCGGATTTCCACGGGCTGCTGATCCGGGCCGGGGCGATTCCCGCCCCCGGCACCGGTCCGTTCGGCCACCTGACGCACGCCGTGCGCACGCTCGCCCGCGACCTCCGGAGGCACCCATGACCCCGGTGGCGGCGGGTTGTCCGGTCGTCGGGTCCGGGCCGGATCTGGTGCGGGACCTGGTCGGCACGTTCACCCGGGCCTGGCGCGAGCACGGGGACTTCGTGCGGTTCCCGCTGCCCGGCGGCCGCCGGATGTACCTCGCCGTGCACCCCGCGCACATTCAGCACGTGCTCGAGGACCGGCAGCCGAACTACCCGAAGGACCCGTTGTCCATCGGCAAGTTCGAACCGTTCGTCGGGCAGGGACTGTTCACCTCCAACGGGGATTTCCACTTCCGGCAGCGCAGGCTCGCCCAGCCCGCGTTCTCCGGCGCCCGGATCGGCGCGTTCGCGCCCGCGATGGTCGACGCGGCCGGTGACCTCGCGCGGCGGTGGCGACCGGTGGCGCGGGCCGGGGAGACCCTCGACGTCACCGGCGACCTGTTCCGGCTGGCGCTGACCGTGGTGATGCGCACCCTGTTCAGCACCGAGGTCGACGCGGTCGCCGGGAAGATCGCGACCGCGGTCCGCACCTGCAACGCGTACACGAACCTGCGGCTGCAGCGGTTCGTGGAGCTGCCGCCGATCCTGCCCACCCGAGCGCGCCGCCGGTTCCTCGCGGCGCGGGCGGAACTGGACGAGTTCGTCTACGGCCTGATCGCGCGCCGCCGCGAAACCGGAGAGTCCACTTCGGACCTGCTGGGGCGGTTCCTCGGCGCGACCGATCCGGAGACCGGTGCGCGGATGAGCGATCGCCAGGTCCGCGACGAGGTGGTCACCATCTTCCTCGGCGGTTACGAGACGACCGCGCTTTCCCTGACGTGGACGCTTTCCCTGCTGTCCCGGCATCCCGAGGCCGAGCGGCGGGTGCGCGACGAACTCGCCGAGGTGGTCGGCGGCCGCGAACCGCGTGCCGAGGATCTGCCGAAGCTGAAGTACCTGCGCATGGTCTACGCCGAAGCGCTGCGGCTCTACCCTCCCGTGTGGACGATCTCGCGGACCCCGCTCGAGGACGACGTGATCGGCGGGCATCCGGTGGAGCGCGGCGCGCAGGTCTTCCTCAGCCCGTACCTGGTGCACCGGCACCCGGAATTCTGGGTCAATCCGGAGGGTTTCGATCCCGAACGGTTCGCCGGGGGGCCGACCGGCGGCGTGCCCCGGTACGCCTACCTGCCGTTCTCCCGCGGGCCCCGGCTGTGTCCCGGTTCGTCGATCGCGTTGCTGGAGGCCCCGCTGGTGCTCGCGCGCCTGCTGGGCGAGTTCCGGTTCTCGCTCGCGCCCGGTCACCGGTGCGTGCCCACGTCGAACGTTTTCCTCTATCCCGAAGGCGGGATGCCGATGCGCGTCGAGGAGGCGCCGTGAAACCGCTACCACCCGGACCGCGCGGGCACCCGATCTTCGGTTCCTCCCTGGGTTTCCGCCGCGATCCGCTGGGCACGTTCCTGGCCGCGTGGCGCGAATACGGGGATCTGGTGCGGTTGCGCGGCCCGGTCACCGTGTACCTCGTGGCGCATCCGGACCACCTGCGGCACATCCTGGTCGACGAGTTCGAGAACTACCCGCATCCGGCCGATTTCGACCGCAAGGTCTCCGCGTCGGTCGGCCAGGGGCTGGTCACCACGAACGGCGAGCCGTGGCGCGCGCAGCGCCGGATGGCCGAACCCGCGTTCCGGCGCGAACAGATGCATTCCTACGCCGGCGTGATGCTGGAGGGCACCCGGCGGATGCTCGACCGGTGGGGCGGCGAACCGCTCGACATGCAGGCCGAGATGCAGGCGCTGACCCTGGACATCCTCGCGCGCTGCCTGTTCCGCACCGACTGGTCCGCCGACGCCGCCTGGGTGGGCGCTTCCGTGCGGCGGCAGCTGGAACACCTCAACCACAAGCTGATCTCGGTACCGGATCTGCCGGAATGGGTGCCGACACCGCGCAACCGCCGGTTCCTCGCCGCGCGGCGGCGGCTCGACGAGCTGGTCTACCGGTTGATCGGCGAGCGGCGGGATTCGGCGCCGGACGAGGCCGACCTGCTGACCACGCTGATGCACACCCCCGATCCGGAGACCGGGGAGTACATGACCGACCGGCAGCTGCGGGACCAGGTGATGACCCTGTTCGTCGCCGGGCACGAAACGGTCGCCGCGACCCTGACCTGGGTGTGGCACGTGCTGTCCCGGCATCCGGAGATCACCCGGCGGGTCCGCGCGGAACTCGCCGAGGTGCTCGGCGACCGCGAACCCGCGATGGCGGACGTGCCGAACCTGAAGTACCTGCGCCGGGTCCTGGCCGAGGTGCTGCGGTTGTACCCGCCGCTGTGGCAGGTGGCCCGGACCCCGCTGCGCGACGACGTGCTCGGCGGGCACCGGATCCCGGCGGGCTCGTTCCTGCTGCTGAGCACGTATATCACGCACCGGAACCCGGCGTACTGGGACAACCCGGAGGGCTTCGACCCGGACCGGTTCACCCGCGAGCGGTCGGCCGGACGGCCCCGGTACGCGTATTTCCCGTTTCTCGGCGGGCCGCGGAACTGCGTGGGCATGGCCTTCGCGAACCTGGAGATGCCGCTGGTCGTGGCGTCCGTGCTGCGGCGGTTCGACCTCGAATCGGTGCCGGGGCACCCGGTGGAGTTCCAGCCCGATCTGACCCTGCGCGCCCGGCACGGCGTGCTCGTGCGACCCAGGAGGATCGAAGCGGCATGCCCAGCGCACACCTGATCGGCACCGGCGGCTGCCTGCCCGGCGCCCCCATTCCGACCTCGGTGATCGCCGAACTCGCCGGGCCGTTGCCGGACGAGGTGGCCGAGGGCCTGTCGATCCGGCAGCGGCACTGGATCATCGATCCGGTCACCGGGGAGCACCACACCAGCAACTCGGAGCTGGCGTACCGGGCGGTCGTCCGGGCGCTCGCGGACGCGGAGGTCGAACCGGCCGAAGTGGACCTGCTGGTGTGCTCGACCGGGACCCCGGACTACCCGCTGCCGCCGGTGGTGAACCTGGTGCAGGAACGGCTGGGCCTGGCCCGCTGCGCGACCCTGGAACTGCGGTCCGGCGGGGCGGGCGCGGTGCAGGGCCTGGACATCGCGCGGATGTACCTGGAGCGCGGGGTGCACCGGACCGCGGTCGTGGTCGGCAGCGAGGCGATTTCCCCGGTGCTCGCGCCGGTGTACCTCGGCCGCGATCCGGAGCGGATCCGGATGCGCGACCGGATGCCGCTGTACATGTTCGGCGATGGCGCGGGCGCGATCGTGCTGCGCGCGGACGCCGAGCCGGGCGGGGTGCGGGGCGCCGCGATGGCGGCCATCGGCGGCGACCGGCCGGCCGGGATCCGGGCGGTCGGCGGTGGCACGCACGCCCCGATCCACCGGCAGCTCGAGGCGAAACGCCTGGTGGAGTTGAAGGTGGACGTGGTGGGCGCCGGGGACTTCACGCCGGTGCTGGTCACCGAGGCCATCGCCGCGACCCTGCGCGCCACCGGTCTCCCGGCGAACGCGGTCGACGCGTGCGTGCTGCCGGAAGGCAACGTGAACTGGATGCTCGACTCGCTGACCGGAGCAGGACTGGACACCGGCGACTGGCGGGCGCTCGAGGGCCGGATCCTGGACAGCCTGCCCACCATGGGCGCGGTCGGCAGCGCCGCGGTGCCGCTCTTCCTGGACGAAGCCCGCCGATCCGGCCGGGTGAAACCCGGGCACCGGGTCCTGCTCATCGGCCTCGAAGCCACCAAGTGGATCTACGCGGGCGCCCTGCTCGACCTCTGACCGGGTATCGCCGAGCTTTCATGAGGGGACCCCTCCGGACAAAATTTGTCTGGAGGGGTCCCCTCATGAAACCCGCCGGGCTTCCGGGCTAGTGGAAGTCGATGGGGACGGTGATCGTGCGGGTTTCGCGCGGGGTGGTGACGGTGACGGTCGCGTTGCCCGGTTTCGGGGGCATCGACTCCAGCACCACCCAGGTGTGCAGCTTCTCGCCCGGTTTGAGCTGGACGTTGCAGTGCACCCGGTTCCCGGTCGGATCGCAGCGCACGTCGAACGACTGCACCGCCGACCCCTCGGGCGGGACGATGTCGATCGTCGCGTCCAGCGGGATCTCCGCCGAACTCGTGATGTCCAGCGGCAGCTTCGCCCACCACCCCATGATGAAGAACGGTTTGGGTTCGATCAGCAGCTGGCTCGGCCGCGGCACGTCCACCCGCACCGGGCTGAGCGTCATGGTCGCCCGGCCGGTCGACGCCTTCGTGGTGAGCGTTCCGGACAGCGCGCCGGTGATCGCCTGCAGCGGCACCGACAGTTCGGCCTCCGCCGCCGCGGCGAGCCCGGCGACCGTGGTGCAGGTGATCACCGATCCGGACTGCGTGCACTTCATGCCCTTGGTCGCCGCCGCCCGCACCGCCGCGGTGCCGCTGAGCTGGACGCCACTGGGCACGGTCATCGTGATGGTGATCGAACCGCTCACCGACTGCCCGGAGTTCCGCGCCACGAACGACAGATCGGCCGGGCCGCGGTCGGGGGGCAGCGTGATCGCGTCCGTGTTCGGCCGCACGGTCACCTCGGCGGGCGTCGGCGCGGGTTGCGCCACCGGTTCCGGCTGCGGCGGCGGAGCCGGTGTCGCCGACGGGACGACCGGCGGCGCGCCGATCGCCTGCTTGGGCGTGTCGATACCGGGGACCCCGACCAGCACGCCGAGCACGACGGCCATGGTCAGCGCGGCGCCCGAGCCCGCCACCGACAACCAGTGCGAGGAAAACTTCGCCGGAAACACCGTTCCGGCGGTGCTCGCCACGGACGAGACGGCCGCCTGCGCCTTGGTCTGCGCCAGGTAGGCCGCCGCCGCGCCCCCGAGCACGAGCGGGGCGACGACCGCGCGCAGCGAACCGTTCAGATCGGTGATCTCCTGCGCGATCAACCGGCACCGCTCGCATTTGTCCAGGTGCACCTCGATCTGCATGACCTCGCGCTTGCGGATCGCGCCGCGCGCCCACGCGCCGAGCCGTTCCCGGACCGCCTGGCAGGACGCGACATCGGTGCTGGCCAGATGCGCCTGCAGGTACGCCTGGCGCAGCCCCTCCCGCGCGCGGTAGGCCAGCACGGCGACGGCGTTCGGGGTCATCCCGAGCAGCGGCGCGACCTCGGTCGGGGTCTGGCCCTCTATCTCGGTGTGCCACAGCACGGCCTGCCACCGCTCCGGCAGCCGGCTGAACGCGCGGCTGACGATCGAGGATTCCTCGGCCGCGAGCACGGTGTCGGCGTGGATCTCGCCGACGTCGTGCTCGGTCATCGTGCCGCCGAGGCTGAGCTTGCGGTTGCGCCGGTAGTACTCGTTCGCGACGTTGCGCAGGGTGGACAGCAGGTAGGTACGGAAGGCCAGGGTCGGACCGCCGTCGCGGCGGATCGCGTCCAGCACCCGGGCGAACGCCTCGGCGACGAAGTCGTCCACGTCCGCCGCGCTCTTGGTGATGTGCCAGGCCAGGTTGCGGGCGGCCGTGCTGTGCCGCTCGTAAAGCACGCGGTAGGCAGCGTCCGAACCCTCGCGTGCCTCCTTGATCAACTCTCCGTCGCTGCGATCGAGCGCCGCCGAGAGCTCCGTAGTCATGCGGATCCTTCCCATCAGTCGCTGAGACAAGGATGCTTCCGGCCCTCGCGGATTACGCGCCCTTGCGAACTTCTTGGGCAGGGAGGCGAACGGACCGGCCCTACGGCGAAGCCGGTCGTCGGCCAGAGGCAAATTACTGCAGCCGGGACCGCCGGGCAATAACGTCTGCCGCTTTCCGGCCCACCGGTCAGAAACCGCGCGGCGGATGCCATTCCGGGCGCTCCCGGTGCCCCGCGCCAAATGTTTTGCCGCCAAGTGCGTAATCCTGGCGGACCTGCTCCGTCTACGTCGCGGTCGAACCGAGAGTGAGGCGGGTAGCTGGATGGAGTCGGTGAACTCCGTGGTGGGGATTGCGTCCGTGGTGATTCTGTCGTTCAGCCTGACCTACTTCACGGTCATGGTCTTCAAGGGCGTCACCTTCGTCCGGAGGTCCCGGCTGCGGCTCGGTGATCAGGAGGCCGCCGCCTCCAGCGGGCCCATCCCGCGGCACTACTCGGTGTACTTCCTGGTCGCGGCCCTGAACGAGGCCGCGGTGATCCGCGGCACCGTGCACCGGCTCGCGGCGATCCGCGGTGACTGCCGGGTCGTCGTGGTCGACGACGGTTCGGACGACGGGACCGGGCACCACGCCGCGATGGTCGGCGGGGACCGGGTGCACGTGCTGCGCCGCACACCCCCGAACGCGCGGCAGGGAAAAGGTGAAGCGCTCAATTACGGGCTGCAGTACGTGTTATTCGATGTTCAACGGAGAAGGCTGGATCGCCGCCGGGTTCTGCTCTGCGTGATGGACGCGGACGGGCATCTCTCCGAAGGTGCTCTGGAACACGTGCTTCCGTTGTTCGACGCGCCCGATGTCGGCGGGGTGCAGCTCAGTGTCCGCATCCGGAATACCGACCGGCTCATCACCCGGTTCCAGGACGTCGAGTTCTGGATTATCTCCGCGATGACACAATTTGGCAGGGTCGCGCCCGGAACTGTCAGCCTGGGCGGAAACGGCCAGTTCACCCGGTTGTCCGCGCTGGGCGAGGTCGGCGGGCGGCCGTGGAGCAAATCGCTGACCGAGGACCTCGACCTGTCCATCAGCCTCAACGTCCGGGGCTGGCGCACGGTCACCACGCCGCGTGCGTACGTGGATCAACAGGGCGTCACGAAGTACCGGGCGCTGCTCAAGCAGAGAGCGCGCTGGTACCAGGGCACCATGATGTCGATCACGCGCCTGCCGGAGATCTGGCGGGCGCGTTTCCTGTCCAACAAGGGCGTTTTCGAGCTGTGCGCCTACGTGCTCGTGCCGTGGGTGATCGTGCTGCCGTGGTCGGTCATCCAGCACTACGCCCTGCTGCAGGCGTTGCTCGGCAACGTGTCGATGTTCCCTGCCATTTCCGGGGGCTCGGTCCCGGTGCGGGTGGCCTACGCGCTGTTCTGGTACCTCACCGCGTTCTTCCCGAACATCATCATCGGCACGCTCTACAGCCGCCGGACCCGGCAGGTCGGCCTGCTCCGCGCGCTCGCGCTCGGCCACCTCATGCTGCTGTGGAACTACGTGGGCTACGCGGCGACCTACCAGGCGCTGTGGCGGATCCTGCGCGGTAAACGCGGCTGGGCGAAGACCGCGCGCGTGGTCGAGCAGGCCGAGGAGGCGATGGTGCTGACCGGGCCGATCCCGCGCCGCCCGATGCCCCCGGCCATGCCGCGGGTGCGGCACGTGCCGCCGGTCCGGTCCTTCGGCCGCCACGCGCTGCGCGAGGAACGGCCGGGCGTGCTGCGCCCGGTGGTCGTCACCGGCGGCCGCCCCTCGGGGCGGCACGCGCTGCGGGAGGACCGCCCGCGACCGACCCCCGTCCCGCGGCGGTCGTACGCCGCGCATGCCTTGCGGGAGGAAGAACGCTAGCCACAGCAGGGAAAACGGACCCGGCCGCACGGTGCGGCCGGGTCGCTTGAACTCGTTTCGAAGGGAGAAGTGCGAATGTACGGAATTGGCGGCGGGGTCGCCGCCGGAGCGGGTGGCGCGAGCGCCGTGGTGCTCGCGGCCACCGGGGCCCCGATCGTCTGGCCGATCGTGCTCGGCGTGGTGCTGATCGTCGCGGGGGTGCTGCTCCTGCGCGCCCGGCGGGCCCGGGCCCGCCGGTTCGAAGCCATCGAAGACCACCCGACCCAGGTCATCCCGCTACCCACCCGGCGCCCCGGCCCCCGCTGACCGGCCGCCGAACTTTCCTGAGGGGACCCCTCCGGACAAATTTCGTCTGGAGGGGTCCCCTCATGACATCGACCGGGCCCCGCGCACCAAGAAGCGGTGGCAGCGCCCGGGGGCGCCACCACCGCTTCGGGGTGACGTGGATCAGGAGGTCTCGGAGCCGTTGTGGCGGCGGCGGTAGTAGGCGAACCCGCCGATCCCGCCGAGCGCCAGCGCGGCCGCGCCGACCGCCTCGGGCGCGGCCACCGGCACCTCCGGGGTGGGGATGTTCGGGCCGCAGGTCGTCTTGCCCTTCTCGATCCAGGCGCCGCCCTGGCCGAGGACGTTGATCGACAGCGCGGTCACGGTGATCACGCCGTCCTTGCGCACCTGCTTGTTGGCCAGCACCTCGCCCAGCTCGCCGGGCAGCTTCACGCCGAAGTTCGGCGGCGGGTTGAACGGGATCTTCAGCTCGCCGAGCGGCACGCCGTTCGGGCCGATCACCGAGATGGCCACGCTGGCCAGCGTCGTCCCGCCCTTCAGCTCACCGCCGTTCGCCTCGCACCAGCTGTCCAGCGCGTTCTCCTTGATCCGGATCTCGGCCACGTTCGGCAGCCCCACGGTCAGCGCCGCGTCCGCCACGTTCACCGAGGCCTGCGACTTGCCCTTGTCCTTGTCCCCGGTCGCGGAGACGCCCAGGCCGGTCAGCTCCAGCTTGATCACGTTGCCGATGTTCAGCTTGGGCTGCTCGATGGTGCCGCCGGGCGGGTACTCCTGCACCACCGGGTCGAGGATCGTCTGGTTCAGCACCGTGCCCTTGATGAGCTCGGCCTTCGAATACGCCTTGCCGCTGTCGCTGTCGCCCGAGGCGAACGCCGGGGCCCCGCCGACGGCGGTGAGCAGACCGGCCACTCCGAGCGTGGCGAGTGCCCGGCGGGCATGGGTGGATCGCACTGAGTTCTCCTATTCGTCACGTGGACTCGCATCTGGCGCGAGAGAGGTGGTGCAAGCGGTGACGGGTTCACGCCGCCGCTGGGGCCGGAGTGGTTCAGGGGTTTCCCGTCGGAATCGAGCCAGCCGGAAGGCGGGTTCGTGCTTTGCGCCGCCGAGCCTGTGACGCGCGGGCGCGGGCGGGCAAGGCTTTCGGGACGAATACCTCGCCGCGGGGGAGCAAGGTTACCGCTCCGGTGGTATTGCGCGGGCCCTCGCACAACCCGTGCCGGGGTGGCGGAAAAAATTCGAAGTTGGCGCGTAATCGACCCAGGGGTGGCGCATCTGAGCCCCGGCAGCTCGTACCGGGCACCCGGCCCGGAATTCGCTGCGGGAGGTCAGAGCATGAATTGTCATCGATATGCCGGAAGGCTCGGCGCGCTGGTGCTGGCGGCCGGTGTCATTTCCCTGACCGGTGGCTGTTCGAACGACGACCCGGCGGATCAGGCCGGGCGCCCGGTCGTCCTCGCCCCGGCCGACGCGCCGACCACGGCCGAGGTCGATTCCGTGGTGCGCGGGACATTCGACGCGGTCGGCCGGGCCTACAGCTCGGGCGATCCCGGCCCGCTGGACCGGACGACCACCGCGGCGTGCGGGCTCTGCGCGGGGTGGAAGCACATGACGAAACTCCTGGCGCAGAAAGAAGTCAGGTTCCGTCCCGACGAGGTCGCGACCCTGGTCCGGTCGGTTTCGGACGTCCGGGCGGATTCCGGCCGGGCGCACGCCGTGGCCGCGGTCTCCGAGCCGCCGCTGCCGTCGGACGGCAAGGGCGGGCCACCGGCCCGGATAGACCGCACCTATCAAATAAGCCTGGTCCGCGACGGCGGTTCCTGGCGCATCGACGGCGTGGCCGAACCCGGCTCCGCGAAATAGTCCTTTTCCGTCATTCAAACCGGTAACGCCTGTCAGTTCGCCGATTCTGTGAGACATCGAGGAGATTGGTGATGGGTAACGAATGGAACGGGAATGCGCCCGGCCGGGACCAGTGCGCCACCACGGATGTCCGCGGCCGCCATCGCGCCGCCCCGCCGACCGGGCCTTCTAAGAGCCGGATTCCGATCGCGCTGGGTGTGACGATCGCCGCGGGCGCGATCCTGCCGGTGGTGGTGTCGAACACCGGGCTCTTCTCCGGCCCGTCGAACGTGCCGATCTTCGCGACCGCGATCCCGTCCACGGCCACGTCGAAACTCATTCCCCCGCTCGCCCGGGACGAACCCGCGCCGGATCTGAACACGCTGTCCGGGACCCCGCTCGCCCCCGCCGAGCGGGAGCAGCCGGAACCCGTCCCGGTTCCCGAGCCCCGGCCCCCGGCCGAGCGGGCGGAACCGCCGATCGCCCAGCCGGTGCGGACCGAACCGAAGCAGCAGGCGCCGGTCCAGGCCGTCGCGGCGAAAGCCCGGCCGGCCCCGATCGACACGGCCGCCGAACTCGCCCACGTCGTGCAGCCCGCCGAAGTGGCGCGGCCCGCCGGGAAAGCGCCGGAAGAACCGGTGCGGACCGCGCACACCGTCCGGACCTTCGCCGGGCACCCGGTGCTGGCCCAGTCCCTGTTCGCCGTGTTCTCCGCGACTTTCCGGGACAGTCCGGTGCTGGCCGAATCGGTGACCGCGGTGTACGCCGAGCGGCTGGCCACCCCGGAAGAGTCCACTGTGGACCTGCTCGAACTGGTCCGCCCGGTGATCCAGGGCATCACCGACGTGCTGACCAAGGGCATCGCCCACGCGCTCGACCACATCGAGCACCCCCAACCCGAACCAGAAACGGAGCAGTCGAATGGCAGTGCGGATCCAGCCCGGTGACCAGCAGCCCCCGCGGCCGGACGAGGGCCGGCGACTGACGATCCTCTTCGGCGTGCTCGTCGCGGTGCTGTGCGCGCTGGGCATCGTGTTCCAGCGCGACATCCGGATGTTCGAAGCCTGGTGCTCGGCGCGGATCATCGGCCTGTTCGGCGAGACCTCGGTCCACGACACCGTGGTGTACGCGTGGCTCGAGGAGCGCAACGCGATCGGCCTGGACATCACGACCAGTTGCACGGTCGGCATTCTCGGCCTGCCCGTGCTGATCGCGGTCGCGGTGCTGGCCTGGCGCCGGAAGATGGGCAAGCGGCGGCTGCTGCTCGCCGGGCTGGCCGGGCTCGGCGCGGTGTTCCTGGGCAACCAGCTCCGCCTGCTCGCGATCGCCTTCGCGACCCGGTGGTGGGGCTCCAAGGTCGGCTTCGACTTCTCGCACCACGTGATCGGCAGCGTCATCAGCCTGGTGACCGCGTGCCTCGGCGTCGCGCTGGTGATCTGGGCGAGCACGCGGGGCAAGGCGCAGGCGAAGCTGACCCGGGCTTACTGACAGCCGCGAGGGGAAAGGGGAATCTTCAGGTGAGCGATGCCGAGGAACGGGTGCGGCGCACCGTATCGGCGTGGCGCGCGGGCAGTATCGCCCTCGGCTGGGCCTATCCCGACGACTGGGAGGTGCCGGAGGTGATCGAGGTGGCCGAGGCCGCCCTGGGCGAGGCGGATCTGCTCGGCCCGCTCGAGCGCCTCGGCCGGGCCCGAGCGCGCGGCGGCATCGACCTGCGCGAGACCCTGGCGGATCTCCTCACCCTGCGGGAGGTTCTCGACACCGAAGCGTCCACTTCGGACGATCTGCCGTCCGCCTGGTTGCGCGCGGCCGCGGAGGGCTGGGCGGACGAGGCGGCCGACGAACTCGCACTGTCCCGTTTGGACGACGGGCTCACCGGCCTGGCGACCGCGCCGTACCTGCGCACCCGGCTGCTCGAGGTGTACCAGGAATGCGACGCGAACTCCGTCGAAACCTCCGCGCGCTACGAGTTCGTCGCGGTGGCCCTGGACGTTTCCGGGCTGCCGACGATGACCGCGCTCGCGGCCATGGTGCTGACCGCGGCCGCGCTGGACGCGGTCTTCTCCAACGGCGAGACGCGGGCCCTGCTGGCGACGACGACGGCGGTCGTGCTGACCCCGCGCAGCGGGCTGGTCCCGGCGCGGGCGCTCACCGCCCGGGCGTTCGTCGAACGCGGGCTCGCCGTCGAGCACATCCCGGCCGACGTGGTCCGGGTGTGGCGGGTCCGGTTGCCCGGCACCTACGCGGCGGCCTGCCGCCTGATCCGCGCGCTGTCCCGCGGCAGCCACGAAATCGATCCACACCTCCAATCCGGCTTGGGAGTACCGAAATGAATGTGGTGAACGGCCGTTTCGCCCCGCCCGCCGGGAAGGGCGGGCGCAACGCGATGGCGCTGGCGGGTGACCCGCCCGCGCCGCGAAGACCGTCCCCGGCCCCCTGGCAGCCCCGGCTCGTGCGCTCTGCCCCGGACGACCGTCCCGCGCGTTCGTCCCGCCGCCTCAGCGTGGTGGTCTTCAGCGAGATCCCGCTGCTCTGCGAGGGATTCGCGCGCCTGGTCGAACGCATGCCGGAGGCCGAACTGGCCGACACCGTGCATTCGGTCCAGGCGGCGGACGCGCGGCTGCGGGCCCGCCCGGTGGACGTGCTGGTGGTGGACGAACAGGCCGATCCGCGGTTCGACGCCGTGCGCGTGCTGTCCCGCCGCCACGTCCGGACCAGCGTGACCGTGCTGCTGGCCCCGCGCACGCCCGCGACCGCGCATGCCGCGGAGGCCATGCGCGCGGGCGCGGCGAACGCCGTCCCCGCCGCCGCGCGGACGGAACTGCTGACCGAGGCGATCCGGCACGCCACCCGCCGGGAACTCCCCGAAACCGCGGATTCCGACACCGGCGGTTTCCGGACGGTCGTCGAATTCGGCGGGCCCGGTGGCGTGCTTTCTCCGCGGGAAACCGAGATCCTGCAACTCATCGCGCAGGGTTTGGACAATCACACCATCGCGCAGCGGTTGGTACTTTCGGTGGAAACGGTCCGGACGCACGCCCGCAACCTCGCCCGCAAACTCGGGGCCCGCAGCCGGGTCCAGGTCGCGGCGATCGCCTACCAGTCCGGGTTCGTCACCACCACCGCCGAATGAATGCACTCTCCGCGCAAAGGAAAACGCACGTGAAAGGTCGGATTTCCCCCACACGGTGACAACCGCGCAGCGCACCTTGTCCCGCGCCGAAACGGTCGCCACAATGGGAAATCCGGCCATCACGGCATGATTTCTTTCTTTCCCGAGGAGATTCGCATGCGTAAGAAATACGCGCTGAGAACCGGCCTGGCCGTCCTCGCGGCGCTCGCCACTTCGGCTTTCCTCCCGGTCCACGCCGCCGCGGCCCCGGTGGACAAGCCGGTCTGCAAGGGCATCGGCAACGGTGACCTGTGCATCGAGAAGACGCCGACCGGCAAGCCCGGGGAGATCCACGTCTGGTACGTCAAGAAAAAGGGGCCCCAGGTCACCGCCTATCTGGCCTGGCAGAACCTGAAGGGCGGAAAGCCGGACGGAAAGATATTCGGCTCCACTCCGGTGCCGATGGTCGCGGGCAAGACGTACAGCCAGAAGTGGCCTACTTACATCGGCCCCGGCTGCACCCAGGGTCTCATTCAGGAAACCGCGCCGAAGAAACAGCTGATCAGGGGTCCGGTTTCCTGCGGTTGATCCATTCGGGCGACGCGTTGTCCGTTCGGGTGCCGAAGCGGAAAACCCGCCATGCGCCGGGTTGGTTCCCCGTAAGGTGGTAGGGCTGATTTCGCTGAGGGAAAGGGACCGCATGGCGTCGTGGCACGACCTGGTGCAGTACGTCAAATCCACGTACCGGGTGCTCCGGGAAGAACCGGACGAACTTCGCATCGAGTACTCATTCCGGCAATACGGTGACGACGATCGCACCCAGGTCATCGTTCTCGCCCACGAGGTTCTCGACAAGAAGCACGACTGGGTGCAGATCGCCTCACCGTGCGGCCTGGCGTCCCAGATCAACCTCCGGAGTTTCCTGGAAGAAATCGGGCACACCACCATCGCCGGCGGCGCCGCGATCATGGGTGAGCACGTCGTCATCCGGCACTCCCTCCCCCTGGAGAACGTCGACTTCAACGAGTTCAACGACCCCCTCGACCTGGTGGCCTGCACCGCCGACCAACTGGAGGAGCAGTTCGTCGGCGGCGACGACTACTAGCCCCGCAACCGGACCGGGAGCGCGGTCAACCGGCTGCCCTGGTTGCCGCCGAGATCGGCCTGCCGGAGTTCGGCGAACGGGACGGCGAGGCGGGCGCCGGGGAATTCGGCGCGGAGCACGTCCACCGCGGCGCGCAGTTCCAGCTGGGCGAGCCGCGCGCCGATGCAGTAGTGCGCACCGGCGCCGAAGGTCAGGTCCTGCCCGTCCGGTCGCCCGGGATCGACGTTCGCACTCTGGATGTCGACGAGCACGGGCGATCGGGCGGGCAGCCGCACCCCGGCGAGTTCGACCTCGGTGGTGGTGAAGCGCCACAGCGTGAACGGCGCGGGCGGGTGCAGCCGCAGCACCTCCCGCACCAGCTCGTCCGTCGTGACCGGCGCCAGGTCGCCCTCGAGTGCGTGCGCGAGCAGGAAACCCAGCGCCGCGTCGGTGGTGAGCTGGCCCGCGAAGAGCAGCCCGAAGAGCAGGTAGTGCACCTGGGCGTCGGTCAGCTCGCCGGGGACCCGGTCGCGCAGTTCGGCGGCGAGGCCGTTCCGCCCCGCGGCGCCGCCCAGTTCCAGGAACGCGGCCACGGCCGCCCCGCGTTCTCCGGGGTCGGCGCTGAGCATGCGCTTGCAGGCCGCGGTCGCGTCGTCGATCCGGTCGAGCGGCACGCCGAGCAGCTCGAACAGGACGGTGAGCGGGAACCGCGTGGTGAAATCCGCCATCAGGTCGACCGGATCACCGGTGAGCCCGGTGAGCAGTTCCCGGGCGATCGCGGTGATCCGGCCGGCGTGCTCGCCCATCCGCCGGGCGGAGAAGAGCGGCGCGTGCGCGCGGCGCAGTCGGGTGTGCGCCGCGCCGTCGAGCGTGGTGAGCGAGGGCTGCTCGGCCGCGGCGGGCTCCAGCTCGGCCGGATCCCAGTCCACCGGCGCGAACGCCGGATCCTTGACGATGCGGGAGTCGGTGAGGACTTCCCGCGCCAGCGCGTCGCCGGTGACTATCCACACCGGACCACCGGCCGGCGCGTCGGCGCGAACGATCGGCCCGGTGGCCCGCAACGCGGTGTGCGCGGTTTCCGGTTCGGCGACACCGCGGACGGCGGCGGCGAACGGGTCGATCCCGGCGTGTGGAGCGTCGGACATGTTTCCTCCTGGGCGAACCGGTGTTTTCGAACGGCCCGGAGTGTCGCGCCTTGAGCGCCTGCAGTAAGAGCGTTCCGTGATCAACCCGTGATCATTCCGTTATCGATCCTGCCTGGGGAGGAGTGCTCTCCGGCCTCGAGCAGGAGGTGACTCGGCGAGCGGGGGCCTAGCGTTCGGACGATGAGGACACGAATCTTCGCGCTGCTCGCCGCGGTGGCGGCACTCGTTTCGTGCGCGCCCGCAGCGGCGGCCGCACCAGGAGTCCCCTGGCACCCGTGCGAGGACAACGCGAAGGTCGAGTGCGCGGTCGTGCCGGTGCCGATCGACTGGGCGAAACCGGACGGGCCGAAGATCGACCTCGCGGTGGCCCGGCGCCCGGCGGCGGATCCCGCGCACCGGGCCGGATCGCTCGTCTACGCCCCGGCGGGGCCCGGGAGTTCCGGGGTGGACGCGGTCGCCAACGACCAGATCTTCGGCCTGCTGTTCCCGCCGGAGCAGGCGGCCCGGTTCGACGTCGTCAGCTTCGATCCGCGCGGGGTGCGCCGGAGCCATCCGGTGCTGTGCGACGAAAAAGCACTCGGCGAGCTGAACCACCCCGCACCGCGGAACGCCGCGGAGTTCGACCGGTTGCTCGCCGCGCAGGCCGCGCTCGGCCGGAGCTGCCGGGACCGCACCGGCCCCCTGATCGACCATCTGGACAGCAACGTCCAGGCCCGCGATCTCGACGCGCTGCGGGCGGCCCTCGGCGAACAGACCCTGAACATCTACGCGCTGTCCTACGGGACCGTGCTCGGGCAGATGTACGCGGAACTGTTCCCCGGCCGGATCCGCACGCTCGTGCTCGACGCCAATGTGGACCACAGCGCGAGCACCGAGCGGACCGACGTGACCGGATCCCGTGCCGCGCAGGAATCCTTCGACGTCTTCGTCCGCTGGTGCGCGGCGAGTGCCGCATGTTCCTTGCGCGGTAAGGATGTCAAGGCCATCGTCGCCGATCTCTACGCGAAGGCCGACGCGGGCGAGCTGACCGATCCGGACGATCCGGCGGTGCGCCTGGACCGCGGTTCGCTGGCGCAGAAGATCCTGGAACCGCTCGGGAACGCGGACGTCGCCGGGGTCGCGCGCCGGATCGCCGCACTCGCCGGTCCGCGCCCCGCCGCGCGGGCGGGCGCGGGCGGACCCGCGCCGAACGCGTTGCCCATCTACCTCTTCTGCGCCGACCACCGCAACGACATCGATTCGTACCGCGATCTCCAGCGCGTCCGCGCACGGTCGGCGGCGGTCGCACCGGACGTGAAAACGGGCTGGCACGGGGTGCCCCAGCTCTGCGCCAACCCGCCGTTCCGCACGACGAACCCGCCGCACCGGCTGCACGTGCGGGGCGCACCGCCGATCCTGGTGACCAATTCCCGTTACGACGACTCGACCCCGCACGCGGGCGCGGTGCGGGTCGCCGAGCAGATCGGCAACGCGGCGCTGGTCACCTACGACGGCCTCGGCCACGGCGCGGCCCCGCGGGGCCGGTGCATGCGGGACGTGGTTTCGGCCTACCTCATCGACCGGCGAGTCCCGGCCGCGGGCACGCGGTGCCCGGCGGTGCCGCTGCCGTAACGGTGCTAGGGGGTCACCAGTCCAGCCTCGTAGGCGAAGATCGTGAGCTGGACCCGGTTGGCGGCATCGAGTTTGGCGAAGATCCGGGTGATGTGGGTTTTCACGGTGGCTTCGCTCAGGTGCAGTTCGGCGGCGATCTCCGCGTTGGGCTTGCCCCGCGCGACCGCGGTGACGATCTCGCGTTCCCGTTCGGTGAGGGTGGCCAGCCCGGCCCGGGCGCGGTCGCGCCGGGGATTGGCCCGTGCGGCGACGAACTGGCCGATGAGTTTTCTGGTGGCACGCGGGGAAAGCATCGCCTCCCCGGCGGCGACCACGCGGACCGCGTCGATGATCTCCCGCGGGCCGCCTTCCTTGAGCAGGAACCCGCTGGCGCCCGCGCCGAGGGCGTCGAACACGTACTCGTCCAGGTCGTAGGTGGTGAGGACGAGGACCTTCGGCGGGCGGGGAAGCGCGGTGACCGCGGCGGTCGCGGCGAGGCCGTCCATGCGGCGCATCCGGATGTCCATCAGGACGACGTCCGGGGCGTGCAGGGTCACCTTCGACACGGCTTCGTCGCCGTCCCCGGCCTCCGCGACGACGACGATGTCTCCGGTGCTGGCGAGGATCATGGACAGCCCGGTGCGCACGAGGGGATCGTCGTCGACGAGCAGCACTCGCAGGGGGCGCTGGTTCACCCGAACATATTAGTGCCGCGCCCAGGGCAGCCAGGCGCGCAGGGCGAACATCCGCTCGTCGGTGGGCCCGGCGCTGACGTTGCCGCCGAGCAGCGCGACCCGTTCGCCGATACCGGTCAGGCCGGTGCCCGAGCCCGGTGACGGCTCGGCGGCCCCCGCGCCGAGCGGGTTGACGACCTCGAGGGCGAGGCCGACCCCGGGGCCACCCCGGACGAACACCTCGGCCGCCGCGCCGGGGGCGTGCCGCAGCACGTTCGTGAGCGACTCCTGCAGGACCCGGTAGGCCGCGGTGCCGAGCGGGGCGGGCGCGGCGGCGGCCTCGTCGATCAGGATCGTGACGTTCACGGCGAGGCCGGATCGGCGCGCGTTCGCGATCAGTTCCGGGATGTCGGACAGGGTCGGCTGCGGGCGCACCGGCCCGCGCGGATCCCCGTCCGGTTCCGCGAAACCCTGGCCGTCCCGGAGCACGCCGATGACCTGGCGGAGATCCTCCAGCGACTGGCGGGCCGTGGTGCGCACCGTGCGCGCGACCTCGGTGGCCTGCGCGGATCCCGCGCCCCGGCTGACCTCGAGCGCCCCGGCCTGCAGGGAAAGCAGCGAAAGGCGGTGCCCGAGCACGTCGTGCATCTCGCGGGCGATCCGGGTGCGCTCCTCCCGCCGGGTCATCTCCGCGCGCAGTTCCCGTTCGCTGGCCTCCCGGCGCGCCAGCTCTCCGCGGACGCCCCGCACGGTGCCCACGATGATCGGGATGGCGGTCATGATCGCGGCCATCAGCAGGATCCCGATGACCTGGCCCGCGCTGGTCTGCGTGCCGACGATCCGCCCGGCGACCGTCACCTCGGGGTTGCGGTGGGCGTCCCGCCACACGGCGAGCGCGGTCGCCGCGTAGACGATCGCGCCGCCCGCCCACAGCACGCGGTCCCGGCGGTGCGCGGCCAGTGCCGCGAGCGCGATCAGCGCGGCGAGCGAGTCCGCGGCCAGCAGCAGCGGGGGAACCGCGGCCACGCCGGTGACGACCACGGGCCACCGGTGCCGCCAGCACAGCAGGGCGGCGGCGTCGAGCGCGGCGAGGAAGCTGAGCACGGACAACCAGGACAGGTGGAGCCGGTCGTCGCCGGACACGTAATCGTGGGCGCCGAAGACGTAGAAACTGCTCAGCACGCTCGCCGCGACCGCGACCACGGTGATCGCCACGCTCAGCACACGCCTTCCCATGCGCCGAGCCTACGGAGTGGCCCGCACCGGCCCGCATCAGCGTTTCCGCTCGATCGCGCGGGCGAAGTGACGACTTTCGTCGTAACGCGTCGACGCGTCGCGGAGGACGCGCCGGAATTCGCCCGCTGATTGCATCGGCGTCCGGTAAATCCCGTGGAAAGGAAACGACCCGTGACCCAGCAGACCCCCTACCCGCCGGCCATGCCACCCCAAGCCGCCCCGGCTCCGCCCCGCAACGGCCTGGGCACCACCGGATTCGTCCTCGGCCTGGTGGGGCTGGCCTTCTCCCCGATCCCGTTCGTCGGGGTCGTCGCCTGGCCGCTGGTCATCCTCGGCGTGGTCTTCTCCGCGGTCGGCCTCGCCCGCGTGCGGAAGGGCAACGCCACCAACAAGGGCCTCTCCATCACCGGGATCGTGCTGTCCCTGCTCGGCCTGGGCGTGTGCATCACCTGGATCTTCGTGTTCAACCGCGCCGTCGACGAGGTCAACGAGGAACTCAACCGGACCGCGAGCGTCACCTACGAGGTCACCGGCACCGCCGAGAACGTCGAAGTCCTCTACGGCGAGGTGCTCAAC
Source organism: Amycolatopsis anabasis (assembly GCF_009765355.1). Taxonomy (GTDB): domain Bacteria; phylum Actinomycetota; class Actinomycetes; order Mycobacteriales; family Pseudonocardiaceae; genus Amycolatopsis; species Amycolatopsis anabasis. The sequence goes on from NZ_VTHK01000008.1 coordinate 180,182, forward strand.
CCGCGCACCGAAACCGCCCCGACCTTGCCCTGGACCAAGAAAACCGAGAACAAGGGCGCCTTCAAGGGCGGCACCCTCACCGCCCTGGCCGACGAGAACGGCGGCTCGGTCACCTGCAAGATCACCGTCGACGGCAAGGTCGTCGCCACCAACACGGCCTCCGGCCCGCTGGCCCAAGCCGTCTGCACCGGCATCTGACCCGGCGAATTCGGTGCGGTGCGGGCGAATTCCCTCACCGCACCATTCGGGTGTGCGCACCGACCTCGGCCAGCCCGCACGATTCCGGTTTCCCGCTCCGGCCGCCCACCGCCCGCCACGCCTGGTTGACCAGGTACCGCCACGTCGCTTCCAGATTCCGGTACTCGGCGGCGTACCAGGTCGCCACCTGCCCGGGGGTGTCGAAGGTGAGCGGTGTGATGCCGGGGCTGACCGGTTCGAGCCGGAGCTGGCTGTCGTGGCCGACCGCGGTCGTCGCCGCGCTGGCCGTGTGCAGGTACCAGTCCAGCATCCGCCGCCGCGCCGCGTCCCGCTCGGTCGCCGTTTCGTCCTCGTGCGCCCGCTCGGCGGCGTAGACGCGCAGCAGGTCGTGAAAGCGGAAGCGGCGACCGTGCCGTTCCAGCATGTGCGCGCCGACCAACCGATCCAACCGGCGCCGCGTTTCGGCTTGCGAGACACCGGCGAGCGCGGCCGCCGCGTGCAGGCCGAGATCGGGGCCGGGATGGAGCCCGAGCAGCCGGAACACGCGCGCGTCCGGGGGTGGCAGGGCGCGGTAGGACCAGGAGAACACCGCGCGAACCGCGGTGGTGTCCTCGTCCCCGTCCGGGGTCAGCGCGTCGAGCCGGGAGCGTTCATCGGTCAACTCCGCCACCAGTTCGGTCAGCGGAACCGCCGAGGTCGCGGCCCGTTCCGCCACGATCCGCAACGCCAGCGGCAACCGCACGCACAGCTCGGCCAACGATTCGAGGATCGCGGTCCGGTCGCGGTCGGAGCCGAGGATGGAACGAAGCAACTCGACCGCTTCCGCGAGCGGAAGCACATCCAAGGTGACCCGCTCGGCTCCTTCCCGGGCAACCAACCCGGACAGGCGGTTGCGGCTGGTCACCACCACCAGGCAGGTTCCCTCACCGGGCAGGAGCGGCCGGATCTGCTCGGCGGAGCAGGCATTGTCGAGCACGATCAGCATTCGCCGCCCGGCCAGCACCGACCGGTACAGGCACTGCTTGGCGGCCAGATCGCCGGGGACCTTCTCGGCGGGGACGTCCAAGGCATGCAGGAAGTTCTCCAGCACCGCGTCGGGGTCGGCGGGCACTCCGGCGTGGTCGTAGCCGCACAGGTTGGTGTACAGCTGCCCGTCCGGGAACCGGTCTCGTACGCGGTGTGCCCAGTGCACCGCCAGGGCCGTCTTCCCCACCCCCGCGGTACCCGCGATCGCGGAAATCACCACGGCCCGATCCCCGTGGTTTTCCGCCTCCGGGATCAGTGCGTCCAACTTCTCCAGATAGCCGGATCGCCCGGTGAATCCCCGCACGTCCGCCGGTAACTGGTGCGGCACGGGCAGCGGCGAGTTCCCCAGATGAACGTCTCGAGCCTGTACGACGGGCCCGCTCGCCGCACTGGACAAGAAATTATGGACCCCCTCCACAACCATTCCTTTCCATCCGTCCGAAGCAGACGCCTACGGTAAGCGATAGCTGATCGGACTACGAGTGCCCGACGCCTTGATCGCTGTACGAATATGTGCCGCGAGCACACCTGCGACCGATAACCTGGCCGTTTCGCCATTTCGACAACGGCTCCCGTGGTGTGTGCGACAAGATCGTCGAAAACTAATTCCACAAACACCTGTGGTGGGATTTCGATTGTTTTGCGAAGTAACCAATTCGGCGAGGTCCCGCGCCAAGGCGGACGAGGAGGCCGCGCCGGTAGGGCTCAGGAGCCGGTGACGTTCACCGAGAAGTACACCGGCCGGGAGGCCGGGAAGAACGATCTGCCGGAACGGTCGACCATCTTGAAGCTCACGGTGCACTGCGTGGGCGTGGCCGGCGCGGTGACCTGAACCATGACCTTCACGCGCTCGTTGGGCAGGACGTCACCGATCGGTGTGCGTTCCGGGGTGACGCAGTCCCCGGGCTCGATCGGGAGCTCGCGGCGCTGGAGGTACCGGTCGTGCCAGACGGCCGTCCCGGCGTTCTCGATCTCCCACACCTTGGTGAACGTCTGGCCGGTCCGCACCGTCGCACCGTCGGGGTAGGTCACGTCGACGACGAAGCGGCTGAGGTCGCCGGGGACGAGTGGTTCCTGATCCGTCGGCGTCGTCCGCGGGGCCGCCGGCGGGGTTTCGGCGGGCCGGACCGCGGCGACGACCGCGGCCGTGACGATGCTGCAGACCACGGCGACCCCGCTGGTCAGCAGCGCCACGCCGCGGGTGGACCAGCCCCGTCTCGCCGTCCGTCCGGGCTCCGGGGACGGTTGTTCTTCCCGCGGGGCGGGCAGGTCTTCGGGCCCGTCCTGGAGCCGTTGCCAGCGAGCCTTCCACTCGGCCTCGTCGCCGCCACAGGCCCGGACGAACTCCCGCGTCGTGTCCCAGGACGGCATCCGGACACCCTGCGCCGCCTCGTGCAGGGTCGTCCGGGAGACGTATCCGGACACCTCGGCCATCTTCCGGAACGACGGGTCACCGGCCGCGGCCCGCAGCCGGCGCAACTCCGCCGCGAACTGCGCGATCTCGGCCTGCCGGGTCCGACCGGCGCCGGGAACCACCTCGTCCGACACGTCAATCCTTGTCCGAACTTCTGTCCGGTCCTTCCGGACAGTGCGCCGACCGGGTGAAGCTGTTCGGGCAAGTGCAGGTCAACCGGCTGCGCCGTTGGGTTCAACGGTAGCGGACCACTGGTTGGCCGGAGTCCGATGGTCACGACCGAGAAAGCCAGAGTGTTTACATGAGCGAAGTGAAGTCGGCCAAGCGCGGCCGCATCGTCGCCGCCGTGGCGACGTCCGTGGTGGTGTCAGCGCTGTCGATGGGGTTCACCGCCGGGTCGGCGTCCGCGGCCGACGCGCACGCGATGAGCCTGTGCAACGGCACGGCGTCCGGTGCCCTGCTCAAGTGGGGGCCGGTCTCCAAGCAGTGCTCGTACACCAGCCCGGCGAGCGGCTGGAAGGGGAAGCTCAAGGTCACGTGGAACGTGCAGTCGGGCACCAACCAGTACGCGTGCGTCCAGGCGCGGATGGGCAAGGCCCGCAACCCCGACAAGTGGCAGTCCGTGGGGTGCGGGACGTCCGGATCCGGCACGGTCAGCTGGCCGGCGAACACCGCGTCGAACCTCGAGGTGCGGGTCCAGGCCAGGCCGAACGCGCTGGTGGCCAATGTGGACTACTCGATCTGACCCATCTTCGATGCGGTGAAGCGGGGTGCCCAGTCGCCGACTGGGCACCCCGCTGGCGTTTCCCGATCAGGGGTAGTAGACGCCGTTGTACCACTGCCCCCGCGCGTCGTCGGAGTAGACGTCGACGTTGAAGTTGTAGTTCCCGTGCTTGCCTTCCCAGAGGTACCCGGGCAATCCCGAGGCCGCGTTGAGGTCGCAGATGATGTCATCGGTGCAGAGCGTCAGCGTGGGAATGTTGCCGAAGAAGTTGTCCGCCCAGGCGAGCGGGAAACCGATGAACGGACCGATGGCCGGATGCGCCGCGGCCCCCGCGTTTCCCGGCCCCGCGGCCCGCTTGGGATCGGCGATCAGGACCGCGTTCACGTTGTCGATGGTCTGCCAGTTCTCGGTGACCCAGGTGTGCACCACCGCGGCGCCGAGCGAGAACCCGACCGCCTTCACGTGCTGACCCGGGCACCCGTTGCGCTGGTCGCGGATCAACCGGTTCAATTCGTTGACGCCTTGCCGGGCGTTGTAACCGATCGGCTGGGCCGGATACCCGACGCGCTGGCTGATGTCGCCCTGCCAGTACGGCGCGTTGGAGTCGTTGTCCCCGGTCCCACCGACCACGATCGTGTAGGTACCTTCACACGAAGCCGCCTGCGCCACGGGCGCCGTCACCAGGCAAAGCCCCGTGAACGCAAGAAGACCGGCCAAGGAAACCGCAATCTTTCTCAACTCAACCTCCGTCACCAAAGGCCCGAGCGGCCCCGACTGCGGTGAAGGCTCCCAGCCCACGATGAAATCCCAGTGAAACCCGATGTCGCCTAGCCGTTGTTCGGGGAGGTGCCCGGCCCATCACTGCTGACAGGAAGCAGTGAGAATCCTCGTGACCCGTCGTGCGCTAGGAACCACGCGGCGGCAGCATCGAGCGGTTGCCCGGTGCTACGACGTCCAGGGCAACCGCTCGACTGCGAATGAACCGGCTGACTTCACCGGTCGCCAGTACCACCCCCGCCCCGGACGCCGAGCGGAAGTTTGGACAACAGCATGCGAATCATGACCTCACCTTCTTTCCGAAATCATCCGGCACGGCCTTCCTTTGGGCGCGCCGGGAGCTTGAGCAAGCGCAGGAAAAGGGACTGGAGTAGGTCCGCAGACCGTCGTGGCGCCGAGGTGATTCGCTGATGCGGCGTGTTCGCGGTCGCGGTCAGGTCGAGCTGCCCGTGCAGCGCGTGGGAAGGGTCGAGTACAGGCAGCCCGACGAGCGCTGAACGGGCGGCCGCCCGTTCGAGCGGATGGGCCAGGAAAACCGGCTTGCCAATCGCCGCCGCATAAGAAGTGACGATCCCGTGGTCGCCGATCACATAGTCGGACGCGACCAGGAGAGGGCACCAATCCTGGCCAGGCTGGACAAAAGCCACGCCTTCCTGTGACGCCTCCTCGCACCACGCCATGACCTGCCGACTACCGTGCCCAATCCAGACAGCTGGGTGCAGTTGGCAGAACACTCGGTCGTTTCGATGCCGATTGGCCCGACCGATCGCGGCCAGTATTCCTGGCGACCGGCCGAACAGCGACTCCGGCCCCCGCGACGAGAGTACGAGACCGACACGTTCGCCTGCCTTGACGCCGAGTTTTCTGCGGATAGCGGTGCGAAGTCCGATGGTCCGCAACAGGCGGTCGAAACTCGGATCTCCGACGACCTCCGCGTGTTGCCCGATGTCGGGAAACGTGCTCCGCAACAGTGCAACGTCGCGCCGCTGGGGCAACCCGACCGCGAGCGGAATCGGGTGGCCAGCGGCACCGCGCCGCTTACGCACTCGCCGAATCGCGGCGACTCCCGGGCGGCCGTGGTGGTCGACCGGCTGGCCCTGATCCCCCAGTGCGGGAAGCAGCAGGGCCGGGGCGCCCAGCGAGTCTATGGCCGTTCCCGAGATGGATACGACCAGGTCGAACTGCTCGTGGACGGCCTGGTCCCAGGGAGTTTCCAGCGCCCCCTGCGCTTTCAGAAGATCACCGACGCCGTTGTCCTTCGGCCCCGGGGGACGAGTGAAGACCACCTGGACATCGGACACTTTCTCCGCGGCCGCGAGCACGTCGAACAGGCGTTGACCTCCCGCCACGCTGTGCACGACCGCCAGGACCACCCGATTGACGACCCGCGTATGCCCTACGCCTCCGCCGGTGCCATGGGGCACCGGCCACCTTTCCCGTTCGATCATTCATCGCTCCGCTTCCGAGATGAACCTGATGGACGAAGCGTCGCCGATGAATGTTGGTGCGATGTTGGACGAATGTTGGACCCAGCGGCGCCGAATCCAACAACGAGGTGGCTAGCACACGACGGCGAGGATCTGGTTCACTGGACTCGATGAATACGAACCATGTCCAGGTAGAGGTGCTCGGCCCTGCTCGCGTCGTGGTTGACGGTGAGGAGATTCGCCTACAGCCCAGTCTGTTGATCGTCCTTGCATTCGTAGCGCTGTCTGATGGGCTGTTCGTCGATTACCAACATCTGTACCGTGCCTTTGCCGCGGACACTCCGGGGAGGCAGACCACTGTCCGGGCCTATGTGTCCAACTTGCGTGGCCAACTGGGGACGCACGTCATCCCGAAGCGGGACGGCGGTATCCGGTTAGCCATCGATCGTGAACAGATCGACGCTGTCCGGTTTGATGCACTTCTCAACAAGGCGCTGCGGCTACCGGACGACAAACGTATTCACGTGTTACGTGAAGCACGCGATCTCTGGCGCCCCGGGGAACCGTTCACCGGGGCCGACCATCCGCTCTCCGACCGGTTCGATCAGCTCAACGAACGCCGCCGGGGCATGTTTCTGGACCTGATCCAGGCTGAGTCCAGATTGGGCAGACCGGACTGGGCGGTCGCGGACGCCGAACAAGCCGCGAAACTCTGGCCGACCGACGAGTTGGTCTGTTCAGCGCTGTTCGACGCATTGGCTGCGGCTGGTCGAGAACGGGAAATTGAAAGCAAGTTCACTAACTACCTGGATCGCGCTCAGCAATCCGGAGTGAAGGTGTCGCCCGAGCTGCGGGCGAAAGCGCGACAGAAACGCCCCAGAAAATCTGGGGTTGTCCCGCCTGCCTACGCGGCCCACTACCAGCTGCCTCCGTTAAACACGGTCGTGCGTGGTCGCGACGTGGAGTTGGCACGTCTGGACACGCTCCTCGGAGACGGAACATCGGCGCCGCGCATAGCGACGATCACCGGACCACCCGGGATCGGGAAGACCGAGCTGGCCCTGTCCTGGTCCACGCGTTCGGTGGCGCGGTTCCCCGAGCGGTTCACCGACGGGAATCTCTACTTCGATCTCGCAGGCTTCTCCGGTCACGATCCTGTCCCGACAGAGGTGGTGCTGACCGCGTTCATCCGCACGTTCGGCGTCGACCCGATCGAGCGGGCGAGCAGCGACCTCGTGTCGGTCTACCGCACTATTCTCGCGGACCGTGCCGTCCTGGTCGTGCTCGACAACGCGGCCAACTACGATCAGGTCAAGGACCTGATCGCTGTCGGGGCAGCGAACCGGACGATCATCACCAGCCGGTCTGTGCTGCTCACCTCGCATGTCGTCGGCGGCGTCTGCGAGATCGAGCTGAGTCCGCTATCACCCGAGGCCGGGCAACAGGTGCTGGCGGACTCGATCGGCGAAGACCGAGTGAGTGCCGAGTGGGTGATGGCAACGGACATCGTGAAAAGGTGCGGGGGCCTGCCGCTGGCCATCCAGCTCGTTGCGGCGAGGACGCGATCGCGGCCGTTGCACACACTGCGCACGATCGAAGCCGAGCTGAAGGCGACCGGCGCGCTGCTGGACATCGGACCGACGAGCGACAACCCAGGTCTGCGCGAGTCCTTCACCTGGTCCTACCGGAACCTCGGGGACCGGGCGGCACGGGTGCTGCACATCATCGCTCTGCATCCTGGATCTTCGGTCAGCGCGGAGGTCGTCGCGTACCTCGCCGAACTGCCCCGGCAGGAAGTGCTTTTGGCGTTGGACGAACTGCTCGGCAACCACCTCGTGAATTCCGCGCCACGGGATCGTTTCGCGGTGCACGACATGCTCCGCGAATACGCGGTGGACATGGCCACTCGGGCGGGGCCAGGCGAGGTGGCGCGGGTCCGGGAAGCCCTGCTGGAATACCTGCTGTGGGCGGCCGTGCGTTGCGACCGAGCGCTCGACTCAGGGCGCGACCTCCCGGTGGGCGAGCCGGACGAGAGGGCGCCCTTGCCTGAACCGATGACGAAACAGGACGCCACGGACTGGCTTACCGCGGAACATGAGACCTTTCTCGCCGTCCTGGACTCACCCGAGTTCGCCGCCTGGCCCGCCTACCGGTGGCTGCTCCCCGCAGCGCTTTGCGCTTTCCACAATCGGTCCGCACACTGGATCACGGCCGAAAAACTGCTTCACGCGGCACTGGACGTTGACAAATCGGAATTCGGCCCATCGGAGGCGGCGCGTTTTCAGGCTGTGATTCTCCGTTTGATCGGCATGGTGCAGCGCAAACAAGGAAAACTGAACCTGGCGATCCAGCAGTTCACCTGGTCCATCCGCCGGTGCGCGGAGATCGGGGCGCGCATCGACGAGGCCAACGGCCATCAGCAGCTCTCGGTCGCCTACGAGGACCAGGAACTCTGGTCAGATTCGCTGCGTCACTGCACGATCGCGCACTCGATCTACGAAGGACTCGACGACTTCCGCGGCATGGGACATACCCGCAACACCATGGCCAGTGTCGAACTGGCAGCCGGTCATCCCGAACGCGCGGTCGCACACGGATTGGCGGCACTCGCGGCAATCAACAGAACCACCGACGATTACGGAAAAGCTGCAGTACACCGCAACCTGCACCGCGTGTACAAAAGTTTGAACGACTGGGAACAGGCCATCGCGCATGGCGAGTCGGCAGCGCAGCTCTACCGCGTAGACGCGCCGGCCAACGAGGCGCACATCTTGATCTCACTTATTTCGGTCTACCAGCAGCTCGGCCACGCGGACAAGGAACGCCGTGCCGCGGAGCGCGCCCACGCCATCCTGGACAAGCTGCCCGAGAAACGGAGCCGTGATGAAGAGACGCGTGCCCGCCTCGCGGCCCTGTTGGCTAACTGACGGCGTGCCGCTCAGTCCTCCACGATCACCCCTGGTGCGGCTTCGGCCTCTGCCTGCTCTACGTCCTCCTCTTCATCGTTGGGGACCGCCACGGGCAACACGTATTCCTGGGCGTTCTGGGCCAGGTGAAGCGGCAACGGGAGGCGAAGCGCGTCGAGGTGGTCCGGCGCTTGGCGAAGCTGGTGCAGAGCCATGGCGATCGCCTCGGGATCGTCACCGCGGCCGGGGTGACAGCCCAGCACCGCGAACTCGACGAGTGACGGGTTCCACCCCGGTACGTCGGTGTCGATGGTCAATTGTCCCTTGTTCTTGCCAGTCCGCATCGGACGGGGAGCGAGTTTGTCCGCCGCGACGGCGGCGCCACCGGCGGACGCGGCTTTCGCGGCCGTGCTGTAGAACACCCGGGAATCCTCGGGCGCGGTGTCATCTTGCGCCCAGAGACCAGCGGACAAGCCGTTGATCCCGTCCGGATGGCCAGTTGCCCACCACGAGCCCGTCTCGCGTTGTTCGCCCGTGCGCACGCGGACTAGCCGAAGGTTGTCCCGAACAGCGGCGGCGGGGGCCAGCCCTGTCCGGATGAGGTCCCTGCGCGCGTTGCCGTCTTGCAACCAGGTCCACTGCTGGCGGGCGTTCTGCGCGTGCGCGAGGAGAACCGTTGGCCGATTCACCACCTCTGACGATTGCAGGAGTTTCTGCAGGAAGCCCTCCACTACCCCGCGCTGCTGTTCGAGGTCACGGTGGTGTTCCGACCACGGCACCCACTGCGTCAGCGGGTCGTCAGCCAATTCCTCTGGTTCGATCCGGGCCAGCGCGGGGAGTCTGGTCAGCAGGCGCGGGTAGCTCGTCCAACCGCCGATGCCGTGGAAGGCTTCCGGATCCCAGCCCAGCACCCGCTCCTCTCCTGCGACGATGTCCGGGCGAACCAGCACGGCAACTGGCAGCTTGCGCCGCGGACTGGCCGGGCTGTCTCGCTGCGTGCTGGCCATCCAGATGGCGAGGAACTGCGTCTCCGGTGGAATTCCCGAGGGGATGTCAGGCATGGGCACGGTGACTGCTCCGGTCTGGCGCAATCCGTCCATCCAGGACGCTCTGGCGCGGTGTGCTCGCTTGGCGCCTCGGTCGACAATGAATTGGGTGAACACGCCCGCGTCCGCGCACCCCAGGCGCATGGCGAACTTGGGATCGTTGCCCTGGTAGACGAAGCTTCCCCGCCGGGGAATCTCGACGAGCGCCAGGCTGGGCAACGCCACGCTCGCTCCGTCGTCGGTCAGAAGCTTCTCCAGCGCCCGCCTGCGTAACGCGATTGCGGACTGTCGATCGGCGCGCCTTGTCCTGGACTTAGCGTCGACATTGAGCGAGCCACCTAGTCCATCACCGAGGCGCAGGCACCTCAACCGGACAGTGAGCTCCGGTGTTTCCCAGGTCAGCACCACGGGGCTGCCGGGTTTACTCAGTTCGTGCGCACGCTCGTCGCCCCGCTGCGCACCGCCGTCGCCGGTGAGGCTGAGCGCGGCCGTCAAGGCCGCGATGGCCGCTTCGCGCACACCGTGCGACTGCCACAGTAGCCGAGCCTCGAACACACGTTCGCCGCCCTCTGACCGGTGAGCGCACAACGCGCCCAGCGATGACCGCAGCCGCAGTGCGACCTGTTCCTCGGCCTCCGCGCGCCTGTCCTTGGGGACAGCTCTGCGGACGTTCGCTGGTGCATCCGCCGGGACCAGGGAACGGACAAGGTCGGGGACTCTCCTGAGCTCGGGGAACAAGGCCTGCTCGGCCCATTCGATGATCTGGGAGCGCTGGTGAGACATCAACCCGACGCCAACGCCGTGCTTCCCCATGCCAGTCGAGTGGACCACCAAGGCTTCGAGCTTGTCCTTGCCGACTAGCCAGGGCACCGGGTCACGAAGGAGATCGTCCACATCGGGAAACTTCCGTGTGCCGGCCACTCGGCTCAGTAGGCGAGCTGGGCCTCCTCGCTTCCACTGGTGCTGCTTTGTAGCGTTGTCCCAGGTGACGCGTGCCACGCCGTAACGCTCGCTCACCGGCGCGTTCGGCAGCCAGGGGACCGTCGGCCTGAGATAGATGGACGAATCCCGCCCGTAGCCGAGCCGGAGCAGACCCGTGTCCGGGTCGGTATGCGTCGCCCAGCGGCGTATTCCGGTGTGGAGGTGGATTTTGGGCAGCGGGTCGAACGGCACGGTGTGCAGCGTGACATTGATTATCACGGAGAACCACCACGTCCGGCCATCGATGTCCTCGTGAAGTGGCTGCGACATCAATTCGGCGCCCTGCTGGCGCGGCCCCCGCCCGATCGCCCGGAACCTGAGTTCACGAGTTTTGTGCCGGTACGGTGGCAACTCCTGGATACGCCGGGCGAAGTGGTCGGCGACGAGGAGGTACTGCAGGTTGTTCGGTGCGGCGGTGCCTCCATCACCGACCCAGGTGCGCAGCAGCGGCACATCCACTGGCGCCCACCGCGGTGGCGCCACGCGCAGCTTTTCCAGCAGCTCCCGGGCATGGCTCTCATCCTCTTCGGCTGGGCAAAGACCGGAAATCCAGTAGTCGAGGAGTCTGCCGAGCACATGTTCGGGCAATGGGTTCGGTCGTCCCGAGGGGTGATATAGCCAGTTGTGTCCACGGAGGACGCCGCGATCCTGGCCGCGCCGCATCACGGAGACGTCCGACGCGAGTGCCTGCAATAGGGCGTTCAGCTGGTGGGTGGGCGCGGTCCGTATCGGTTCCCTGCCCTCCCGCCCTCGGTTGAGCAAGTCCACGACCCCGGCTGCGAACTGCTCCGGGAATGGCAACGTGTCGTAGCACGCGACGACTAGGTCTTGGTCGGGCGCCGGTTCGTATACGGCCCGGCGAATGGCGGAGTACTCGAATCCCATGGTCATTCACCGTCCGGCAGCGCTTGGAGCCCGTCCGGGGGAAACATTTTGAGCAACCCGTCGTAGATGGGCGCATACAGCATCTGGACCAGTTGGGCTTCAGCGCTGGTCGATGCGAAGTATGGGGCGAGCACTTCCTTGATGTTGACGAGGAGGCTTGTCGCCGGGGTGTCGCGCGGCATCTTCGCGCCATCGACCGCATCCGGCGCGAGCGCGGCGGCGAGCCGCGGCGCGAACTTTGCGTCCACGAAGACAACCCGGGCGGCGACTCCACCGCGCACGAGCCGACCGATCACCTGCCACATGGTCACCAGTTGGTCCCAGGCGAACGAGCGGCGCTCCGATACCGAGAGGCGGCGGTAAGAGTAGCGTCGGTTGAGGAGCCGGCCCCAGCGAGTCCGCGCCAGGGCGCGAAACGACTGACCGGCCTCGTCCAGTGATGCCGCCTGCGCCACGAGCTCGCGGAAGTCAGCTGGCTCATCGGGGTCGGTCGGTTTCTCGGCGATGCCCCGAACGAATCGAGTGACCCAGTCGTTGATCGCGAACACCGCGAGGCTCAAATCGTTGGGTACCGGATGCGGTCGCGAGAGGAACAGGACAACCCCGAACGCGGCTTTACCCTCGCGGTTGAGGATGTTGTGGCCGCGTTCCACTGCCAACAGCGGCGCGACGAGCACCCAAGCCGACGGATCGTCGGCGAAGTCGGCGATGTTGCCGCGGCGGATCGAACCCGGCTTCGATTTCGGGCCGTCCTTCGCTCCCGTGGTGGCCTCGTCCAAGTCGGCGTCATCGGCGGTGAGCACGTGGACGTGCCCCCGCCACTGACCGATTCCGTTGAGCTGGTCCGCCGCGATCTCGGCTTCGCGGTAGCTGCCCACGAGAAGCAACGCCCGTCTCCTGGCGTACTCGACTTGCTCCAGTTCTTCGTCGAGGATGCTGCGCGCCCCAGGCCGTTCCATGCCCAGCTTCTGGATCATCAGCCTCAGCACCGCGGGCCGTGTCGCCGGCGGCTGGCCGGACAGGTTGATCGGCTTGCCCCGGTCGTAGAGGAACCGGGTCGTCAGGGTCGACCCGCGCACCGACTTGAGTCGCTCGGCCTTTGGGCTAAGGATGACGTTGACCGGCTCGGGCAGGTGCGCCCGCGTCGACGTGCCGGCCCAGCTGGTGCCCGACAGCAGCATCACGTGCGGCCCTGACCTGCGACGGTGCGAGTCGGTGGCGATCCGGGGGAGCGACATGAGCAGTTCCCGGCCGACCCCGGAACACCGGAAGAACCGAAGCGTCCCGGTGAGTCGCTCGCCCGACTCGGCGGGCTGGCCGTTGTCCAGTATGTACTGGAAGCCAAGCAGGTTGCCCATCGGCGATTCCGGGATCAGCGGCTGGTAGTCCAACGGCGGCCGGCGGACCAACTCGTTGTCGGTCAATTCCAGCCGCAACGCGGCTTCGACCTGCGGCCAGAGGTAGGTGAGCCGGTCCAACCGGTGGTGCAGCGCCGACAGCAACAGAACAAACTCCAACTTGCGTACGGTGACGCCGTCGGCGTTCGGCACGGCCTTGTCACCGATCAACTTCCGCAGCACCACCTCGAGTTTCCGGCGCGCGCCCTCGGGATTCAAGGTATGCAGAAGCTCCTGGACCGAGGTGACCAGCCGATCGGCGTCGCTCTGGTAAGGCCCCCGGTCCCCGAGCGGGTCATCGCGGAAGACGTCGAACACTTTCTCCAGCTGCGCCCGCCGATCGGCCGGGCCTGGGGCGGTCGACGCCGCTACGCCGATCCGCTGATATTCGTCGGGGTCCGGGGCATCGACGGCGAGATCCTCATCATCGGAGACTGGATCCGGTGCGTCGTCTCGCGGGAAGAACTCGTTTAGGAGCCTCTCTTGAAGCGTCCAAGAATTGAAGAATTCGATGCCGACCCACTCGCAGATCTCGGCGTCATCGATCAGAATCTCGTACAACCTGTTCGTGGCGCTCGCGGCGATCGTGAGCGACGCCTCCCATAGCTTCACATTGCGGTCGGAGAGCTGGATGCGTCCTTCGCGTGCGAGTTCTCGAATGTTGTGCGTGTGCAGTTGGTCCAGCCAGGATTCCGGTCCCTTGAGGGTCAGTGTCGCCGACGGGGCGAACATGTCGTCGAGGTTCATCATCACGCGGTCGGCCTCGTCTACGAGGACGAAGTCGCTGCGCAGGCAGGCGAGTTCCAGATGGCGCAGCCGCACATTGCTGACGTGCGGGGAGACCGGACTTGTCACGAGCGAGGCCATGTTGGCGATCCAGATCGATGCGTCTACCAGTCTGCGTGCCGCGCTGTGCCGGGGGCAGTCGTGCCAGAGCGGACAGCCGCGCGCCATGCTGCGGACTGGCTGGTCGTCCTCCTCATCCTCGTCGTCTGCGGGGTGGAAGCCCACGCATGGGGCGTCGATCAGGCGAGTCGGTTCCCCTGTGTCGTCGTGGCGCAGGGCATCAATCGGGCAGGTGGTGTTCAGGTCATCGAACGCCGCCTCGCCCCGATGGTCGAGCAACGACGTTCTCCCTTGCGCCGCGAGCCGCCGGTGCACCCCCTGGATGTGACGCCCGCGCGTGGAGAACCCGATAACGGGAGCCGCGACGTCGCGCCCGAGGACGGCGCGGAGGTACTCAGTCAGCCGCAGTTGCTCCGCCACGTCACCGACAACGAGCGTGACCCGCGTCGGTTTTTGACGAGCCGCCCACACAGCGATGAGGATCATCAGCGTGCTCTTGCCAGCACCGACGATGCCCACCGCGTTCAGCAGCCCGTCCAGCCAGAACGACTCGCTCTCGACGTACGTCGAACAGTCCGGGGCCAAGACGCCGAAGTTCACGTCTTCCAGATGCTCGACCCAATTCCGTGAGCGAACATCTGGTAGCTCCCGCTCCCGATCCATAAGCCATTCGGCCGTGCGCTTGAGTTCCTCCCGGCTTATCTCGACGGGACCGCCGTTGACCCGCGATCGCGTGTCGATCGGGTGGCTGACCGGCTTCCGAGGGGTAGCTACCAGGTCGACGGGGATGTCGACGCGTGCTCGCTTGCCTCGGCGAAGAAAGTAGTGCGGTCCAGGCTCGGCAAGCCGCATAGCGTTCTCGCTGTACTCCGGCAGTTCCGCCAACGCGAGGTCGTAGTGGGCCAGGCGGTCGGCGGCCGTGTCGCCGGGACCGGTGAACGTCGCGGGCCCGAGGTCTTTGGGCACCTGGTAGGCGCGGACCTGCGGGGAGAGCTTCCGGTACGCTTTGACCGCCTCGCGCCAGGTGCGCCGGCGGCGCAGCGGCCACAACCGGTGGCGTGCGCAGGTCACCATCCATTCCTGTTCAGGTGTCGTCACGAGACCGGCAGCCTCGCCGAACGGGTACCCGCCGAACAGGACCCACGCGCCGGCGGCTGGCTGTGCTGGGTCAAGACGTTCGAGCAGCCGGAGCCCCAACTCGACCTGGCACAGCAACGCCGGCTGCACCTTCCGGTCCTTGTCGGGCCAGTTCTCGTCCAAGCTCTTGACCAGTGGCCTGAGCCAGGCGTCCGGACTACGCACGTGCACTCCCCTCTGCGGGAGACCGGTGTCCACCGAGGCGCGCTTGCGCGAGGTCGACGATGCGGGTGTCGGAGATCAGCGATGCGTCGTCCGCTGCCGAGCAGAGTTCGTCGAATGTACTGAAGTAGTAGTCGGGATCGGGCGCGAGCCGGTCGTCGGGAACCACCCGGAAGGCCTTGTCCGCGGCTGGCGAATCCGGAATCGGGAACGCAACCGCACCTGCTAATGCGGGGTTGCTCCAATCTACGACCTGGACTGCCCACGCTTCGCGGTCGGGAAACACGATCCGCAGGTCGTAGGCACCGAAGTTCGGCCACGGCTCCGCCTTCGCTCCGCACGCCACCAGCCGGTCGGCGAGATTGCACACCACCCGTCCAGGCCGGGACACGAACTGCCGGTGCAGGCGATCCAGGTGGAACATCGGACCGTCTTCGTCGGTCCAGTCCTTACCGTCTTGGATAAGCTCGTCGTCGCAACGGGCGCTCTCGCACCACCAGGTGTACTTGTCCAGGGGGAATGCCAAGTGGTCGCAATCACCACAGGCGTGGAGCACTCCACCGTGGACCCACCGCTCGTCGACCTGCTGGTACGTCTGCTTGACAACGCTCTCCAGCGAGCCGAGCCGCGGGTCGAAGTTGATCGCGTTGACCGCCTCGTTGTCCAGCACGGGCCGCTCGATCAGCAGGCGCCGGAAGGCGGTGTACGCCGTCGTGTCGCGTCGCTCGCGGCACAGCTCCGCGGCATCGTCCAGCGTCCGCAGGACCGTGGCCCACGGATTCGGCACTCCGACCGTGAGCGCCACCTCGTGACATAGATCCGTCAGAAAGCCGTATTCCTCGTCCAGCAGCCAACTTGCCTGGTTGAACACACCCGGCGGAGCGGTCAGCGGCCAGTCGACTACCGGCCGTTCCTGGCACAGCGTCACCAGGTCAGGCACGCTTGCCGGTGGCGTCGCCCCGTCTCTCAGTGCTCGTAGCGCGAGTCGATTCAGCGCGCGCTGGGCAGCTGCGGGATACGGCAGGCGGAAAAGCTGAACGTTCTTGATCTCGTCCAACTCGATCAATGCCCGCGCCACGTCCCCGATCAAAGGCGCGTCCGAGTCAGCCCAGTTCACCGGAAACCTCCGCCTCGGCTGCCCGCGCGAGGTGTGCTCGCCCGGGTGAACACCATCCGAGCACCGGGCAGCCGCCGCAGCCAGTGCCGGGCTTGGCTTCGAACCTGTCGTCGAATAACAACGGCCGTGTCAGGTCGCCGATCACCTCGCGGGCCTCGGCCAGGACTTCCGGCTGGTTTGGGTCGACCTCCTCAAGTTGACCGCCGTCGGCCCGAAGATGCTCCAACTCCACGCGGGAAGCTCTCGACAGATCGCCCACCACCCCGGCGGCGAGTAGTAACGTCCCCATCGCGAGCTGGGGAAACTGCCTCAACAGAGGACGGCCGCGCCAGATGGGCCGCCCAGCGGTCTTCGTCTCGCGCCACACCCAGGCCCCGTCGCGGCGGAACAGCAGGTCAGGAGTCGCGACGAAGACCACCCCGAGCCGCTCGTCGTACGCCGACAACTGGGGCTGCACCCGCGGCGGCAGGTCCGCCGTCTCCGACATGGGGCAGAACGCGGTGTGCTCAGCGAGCATCCGGGTCACCTGCTCGGACTGGTCCGGCTGAAGTTCCGGAAACGACAGCGCGAGCATGTCGTCAGCGTCGCAGCGCACGGACTCGCCGTCGTGCTTCTGGTTGAGCCAAGCGTCGACCGCGCGGCCACGGACGATCTCGGGTGACTCCGCCATGTCCCGGACGCCAAGGCCGAGCTGCCGGTCAAGGTGATACCGGGCCGGGCAGGCGTCGTACATGCGGAGGTCGGTCACCGACAAAGTGCGCCGCCCGCGGGGACGAGCGGCCACGGCAGGTAAGAAGTCGAACTTCTTCAGGGACTCGCATGTGACCGTGATCTTGCACTCCGCGCAGTTACTGCCAGGGCGGCGCTTGGTGTCGTCCATAACCGCCATGGCGCGCTTCACCACGTGTTCCCGGAACAGTTCAGGTGTGGCGGACACGTGCCATTCGCCCAAGGGTTTGGCCTTCGCCGAGCCGGTGCCGAACGCCACCACTTTGACTAGCTGTGGCTGCACCGTCTCGGCGGGCGTCCGTTCCGCGGCTCCGAGCGGCGTTCCGTGCGCGGCAACGTGCGCGATCTCCGTCTTCTCCGCGGCGGACCTGTCCTTGGGTTCGTTCAGCTGGATCAGCCACGCTTCCCGGACGCTCCCGTCGGCGGAGCGGTATCGGCGCCCCCAACTGGTCCATTCGTAGATGAGCACACCACGGCTGTCGCGCTCCTCCAGCTTGCGGTGCACCACCCACTCTGGTCGAACCGGGATCACAGCGGGTGTGTCCGTACTTTCCCGGTGCGCTTGCCAAGCGGTCAAATAGTTGCGGAAAGCTTGGATCGTCCACTCGACGAAGCCCGGGTGCATCGGTTTGGAGCGACCGATGCACGCATATGTTCGACGTAGCAGGTGATCGACCACCTCATCGTGGGATAGGCGCGCGAACTCCAGTTGATCAAGCGCTGTCATGAGCGGACCGAGGCTAAATGCCTCCAAGTCTGTGCGGAGTCGATCCGCACCGGCCACGTGACTTCGAATTTTGAGCGCGACCGACTGCGGGCACCTCCATGCGTCCTCGCGGAGATCGCGCGCGCCGATCCGAATCAACACCGCGCCATCGCGGCTCGCCCAGAGTGGACCATTGTCGAAACCTCCGCCCAAGGTAGGTATACGGTCAAGGTAGATCAATTCGCCACCTCCGAACATGCTACCGCCGTACACAAACGACGACCACAGTCGGGCAAGATGTCCAGAGAGCTGGCGGAACGACTGGGATCGAGGAGTGGACAGTGCAGGTTGGCGATGTGGTGGGCGCACGGTATCGGGTGACCCAGTCAATCGGCGGAGGTGGGATGGCCCGCACCTTCAAGGCGTTGGACATGGAAGAAAACCGCGCTGTCATGATCAAAACTCCCGCTCTGGGCACTCGGGAGAAACTGGGTACGGACGCCGAGCGGAAACTGCTGGGTCGATTTGCCCGCGAGGGCAAGATTCTACACAAGGCGGCGCACCCGAACATCCCGAAGTTCTACGATGAGGGAATCCATCGGGGCCTTCAGTACTTCGCGATGGAGTTTATCGAAGGCATCACTCTGAGTAGGTACCTGGCGGGAAACCGGCCTCGAGTGATCGAGACGGCATGCCTGGCGGTCCCGATAGCCGGGGCTCTCATTGCGACGCACGCGAAAAACATCTACCACCGCGATCTCAAACCAGACAACATCATGCTCACTTGTAGTGGTCGGGTTTACATGATCGATTTCGGCATCGCACTATCCCTCGACGACGACCCCACACGCTACACGGAACTGAACGTCGGAACCCTGAGCTATATGGCGCCAGAACGACTACAGGGGACTGCTGACGTGCCAAGCTCGGATCTCTACAGCCTGGGCTGCATTCTCTATCTGATGCTGACCGGACGGGAGCCGTTCGCGTCGAGAAACAGCGGCATGACCACCGAAGAGCAGCATCTCCACCGAAACCCCGAGTCACTGCGACATTGGGCTATCGACACACCCACCGAGATAGACGAATTCGTACTGGCGCTGCTGGCCAAGAGGTACGAAGACCGGCCGAGCAGTGAAGACGTGATCGAAGTATTCAAGCCGTATCTGCCTAAATTGGGCGCCCCAGAACCGAACCCCGGGTTCGACATTGACCTAACGATACCTTACCGTGAACCGCGCGCAGTACGCGAAGTCAACCAGCAACTCCAGGGTCACAAGACACCCAGAGCCAAGTTTCGGCGCGCTCGACAGGGTGACTACCTGACGCGCAGTGCGGTCAACGAGCGAATTGAGAAAGCGAAAAGCGACCTCGCCTGCGGCGACCTCCAAACAGCCTGCGCAAGTCTTCATGCCCTGCTGGAAGAAGCGGTCGCAACATACGGCCAGTCGCACGAAGTGGTTCAATTAGTAGCCAAGGTGTTGAAGGAAGCTAAGGAACTCGTCGACTAGGCGTTATCCGCGCCTGTTCGGGGAGAGTAGCCGAACTGTTCAAGTCGCGCACGGGCGACTTCAAGCTCTCGCTCGTCGAACAGGTCAGTGAATGGGGCCCGGGTCACGAGGGCCTCGACCGTCAGGTCCAGCCGACCTCGTTCCCACAACGCAGCAAAACCGTCGGAGACGGCAGGGGAAAGCAGCAATTTTCGCGCTGTCTCCATCGGCCCCAGATCGGCCAACATACTGAGGAAGTAGGTTGCCGAGTAGCGGGCCTCCCTCCGGCTGCGTTCGTACAGGCGCTGCATTTCGGTTCCGAACCGTTCCACCAGGGGGCCTTGATCGATCGGTTCATCGACGGAGGGGGGCTCCGGTTCCGCGTCAGTGGTGTCGAGACGGGCGTCCTCGTTGCGCCGGTTCACGAAGCCCAGCAAGGCGTCCACCGAGGTGAACACCTCATAGCCGAGTTCGGCCAACCGAGTCAAATCGGCAGACTCGGGATCGAGCTCCAGTACCACCGGATTCCCTTGGCCAGCCTGTAATCCATCCGGCCACAGCGCCTCGGCGACCGCGATCTGCCGACCGCTAACGGGGTCGGCGATCTCTGCATCGGTGGACGGCATGCTGTAGCCGAGCCGCCGGAGCTCCTCAATGAGGTCACGGACCTGGGTAGTTCGCGCGTCTTCCTCTTCCTCGCCTATTACAGACAACGGGGCGAGGAGCCTTTCCTCGGACGAGCCGGTACTCGTGCGTAGACTTGACAGAAACGACTGCGCCGCTTCGGCGAGCAGTTCGCGACGGGCTTCGAGGAAGTCTTCGTAGCGGTCGACCTTCCATAGGGCGGGGTCCAGCGGTATCCACTGCGAGGCCAGCACTCCCGGGTACTTGCGTTCGGCTTCGGCGAAATAGTCTTCGGGTGCGCGTTTACCTACAGTCAGATTCGTGTCCTGCGTCAGGAAGCAGAAGTTGGCAAGCGCATTGACCTGGCTGCGGGGGTAGCCGGCCTTGTACAGCAGCGCTTTCGGGAAGATGTGGTGCACTTGCAGAGAGGAAAGCTTCCCGAGCATTTCGGCGCGCAACTCCAGCCCGCTGCCGAGATCACGAGCCCCCTTGACTCGGGTTAGCATGTAGAGCATCGGGTAGAAGCGCGAACCCTTGGTTGATCCCTCGAAGTCGTGTGGTCGGACGTCCAGATTGCCGCCACGCCACCGTTGAAGGGTATCGATGAGGCCGTCGATGCCTTCCCGGTGGGCGGTGTCGTAGTCCTTTTGCAGAATCGTTTCCGTTGACCCCGCGAATCTGCCCCACAATGCCGATTGCGCGTACCAGTAGAGCACCTTGTCTTGGTGCACGCGGTCTTCGAAACGTCCGCCGCTGCGATGCAACAGCAGGGACACGACGGGGAAGGCGTAGCGACCCATCAGCACTCGGTCGTGATCCAGGCCGAGCCTGCCGGAAACCACATCGAGAAAAGTGCCCACGTGGTTGATCGATTCTTCGAGGGCGGCCTGGAACTCGTCAACGGTGATCCGGTCCAGCGCGGTGAACAACGATCGGCCCGTCGCCACCGCGTTGGCATTGCGGAGGAGCCAGTCGAGGGAGAATTTGAACCCCGCCTGTTGCCACAGCAGTAGCTGTTCGCGCATCGCGTGCCGTGCGTCCGGCCAGTGCGCGCACAGCTTCGCCAGCGCGAGGTCGCCCTTGGACAGTTTGGTTCCGCCTGAATTGACTCGGTTGAAGATCTCGACAACCGAATCGACCGTCTTGTCACTACCGGTAATCTTTTCCTCGTGGAAGTGGCGTTCGTAGACCTGCCACAGCGTGTTCAGCCTGCGCAGGTATATTTTGGCGTTGTCGGGCGTGTCGATGAAGGTGGACAGGAAGGCCATGGGGCCGTCCTGGAATAGCTTCGTGACGTCGACCCATCGAACGTCGTCGGCCATCTTGCTAGCTGTGTAGAATTCGAAGGCCTCGCTGTCCACGTTGAAATACAGCCCGCTGAACGCGGCAGGGTCCCCTTCGAAGAAGGCAGGCGGCTTGCCTCGCACCAGTCCGTACAGCGTGGTGATGCGCTGCTGGCCGTCGAGCAGGAGCAGATGCGTACCCGCGCCCGCGGAACCTCCGCGAACCGATACCGATTCCGCTTCGGTCTCCCAGAGCAGCAGTCCACCGACCGGGTGGCCGCGGTACAGCGATCGCATGAGCCCTCGAACCTGGTCCCGGTTCCAGACGTAACCGCGCTGGAACTCGGGCAGCAGCACCGTTCCGGAATCGATTTGGTCGAGGATGGTCGAGAGCTTGCCCATGCAGTACCTTCCGAATCAGCGGTCGAATGTTTACTTGAGCCCGCTCAGCAGTTTGCTGCTGGCGCCGTGCCAGGAGACGGCGAGTTGTTCGCGGGACCGAGTGCATGCGACGAACAGCAGGCACCGTTCCCGTCGCATGTCCTGGTGGTGCGTTGCCTCATCTTCGTTGAGAGGGGTGATCGCGCTGGACGGTGGCACCTGGTGTTCGCTTACCCCGATCACCGCGAGACACCGGAATTCGAGTCCCTTCATGCGGTGCATTGTCCCGACCGCGACGGCGTCGTCGGGTGCTTTCGCACCGAGCAGCGACCTTACCGGGATCGAAACCGCTTCCAGCGCATCCACGGCTGCTTCGACCAGCCACTTCGCCCGCGCTGCGACACCGATCTCGCCGGGTTCCACCCCCGCGTCCAGCCACATTCGCACCGTCGTCGATAAGCCGTCGAGCTCGGCGTTTTTGTTGCGGTATTCCTTCAGTTCCGGTGGCATGCCGTGCATCTCGGATCGGCATCCGGCAATCGAATCGAGCCCGCCGTCCATGTCGTCGATCGGCTCTCCGCGGAGCAGTCCGAGGCTCCACGAGAGAATCTCGGCTGTGGTGCGGTAGTTCACCGTGAGCCTGCTCGACCGCCCAGCTACGTGGATTCCGACCTCACGAAGACTGACGAGGTGCGAGTAGATGCGCTGGTGTGTGTCGCCCGCGAGAAATACATCGTTGGGTTGCCGGGGGACGGCTGCGCGCAGCAACCTCCATTGTGACGGGCTCAGATCTTGCGCCTCGTCGACGACGATGTGCTGGTAGGGTTTCTCGGTACGCTGCTCGAGGAGCCGCTCCGCCTCGACGCACACGGTCTCGTGGGTCCACCAGTCGCCGTCGCGGAGCTGCTGCTCGAACTCCCAGATCGCCTGCCAGACCTGCGCCTTCTGCCGTGGACCGAGGCGACGGCCGCGCCCGGTGCGTTTGGCGGACAGGTACTCCTGCGCGCTGGTCACCTTCTGAGCAAGCACGACCTGTCGCCATTCCTGCCGCAGAAAAGGTTCGCTGAACGGTAGGTCGAGCCTGTCGATGACCGAACGCCACAGCGCGCTCTCCTCGTCGCTGTCGAGTAGCCGTGGTGCCCCGTGTTCTTCTCGAAAGACTTGATGAGCTAGCTGGTCCACGTTCTTGACATCGATTCGGCTCCGGATCTCGTCGGACTCGATGAGTAGCTTCAGCCCGGCCGACAACGATCCAGTGAGGGTGGAAGTGAAGGTGGTGAGCAGCACCTGCCCGTTGTTCAGCCGAGCCAGGTGATTGGAGCGGTGCAGTGCGACCACCGTCTTGCCGGTTCCCGGCCCACCGGTAACCCGTGCCGAACCCCGGAAGTGCGCGTCAACCGTCGTGCGCTGTACCGGATGCAGGTAGATCCGCCACAGCGCGAACGGGTGCCGGAAGATGGCGAGCAACTCCTCCGGTCCGTCCACCAGCACCATGCGATCCGAGCTTCGTGCCACTGCGGCGCTCAGGTCGTTCGGGTCGAACCGTTGCCCGTAGATCACATCGCCGAGCTCGGCCCACACTTCCTCCGGGCTGAGTCCGGCCGCGAGGCCGGCCAGCGCGTCCCACTGCCCGGACGGCAAGAACGAGCGCGCCGCGTCGAGCTGGACGGGGTCGGTCAGGACGCGGGCGAAGGCGAGAGTCTGCTCGTCGATGCCGAGCCTGCGCAAGTCGGCATCGTTGACATCGTCGAAGAGCCGGGCCGGTGCCATTTCCGCGATGCCGGACAGGCCCGGCAGGGTGCTTTCGATCGCCGTCACATCACGGATCTCGATTCGTCCCGTCGCGGCGTTCACCGAGGCGAGGCGACGCTGCGCCCAGGTGTACGCGTCATCGTGCGGAAGTACCTTCAGCAGGGTGTAGGTGCTGCCGGTCTCGGGAGCCAGCACCACACCTCGCCAGAACTGGGTGATGCGGATCGTCCGGAATCGATTGTCCCGTGCATTCTTTACCTTTTCCAGATGTTGTCCGGTGTGCGTGGCCTGTTCGAATTTAGCGAACGCCTCGGTCACCCGCTCCTGTACTGCCTTGTCGAGTTTCGGGTATTCGCGCAGGAATTCTCTGTCAATGGCCAGTGATGGCATTGCCTCGTCCTCCTAGCGATGCGGCGGTCACAGTGCACTGCCGCTGACGGTCAGGCGGTCCAGCATGCCCTTGGACTTCAGCTCCACGATGTGCTCGGCAACGCGGACGGGGGCGCTGCCACCACGGATCAGCACGCCCGCTTCGATGTTCTTCTGCACGCCCGATTGCGTGAGGTTCGCGCTGGAGACCAGGAGGACGCGCCGGTCGGCGACGGCGAGCTTGGCGTGCATTTTCGAACCGGGCTCGCTGCGCTTACTGACCGGCCAGTGCCACGGCTGGAGCCCGTTGATCCTGGCGAATGCCGCGGCGGGCTCGGCACCGGCCAGCGCGCTACCGGCACCCTGCAATGTCTCCACCACCACGGTGACCTGGACGCCCCGCTCGATGGCCGAAGCGAGCGCTTCTCGCAACGGTTCGTGCGGTTTCGCGGAGTAGGTCATCAGCAGCAGTTCGCTGGTGGCTTCGGTAACCACCTGGATCAGCGCCTGGGCAGTCGCACGCACCGGTACCGAATGGCTGCTCGGTCCGCTCCACACCGTTTCGACTTCGACCGACGCGGCATGCTGTGCGTAGCCCGCGGCCAGACCGCGCAGGAACGCGGCCGCCTGCGTCTGTGGTGTCTCGCTGTCGTCGAGCGCGCGCAGGATCGGGCGGGTAGCCACGGTGAAGGTGTTCCCCATGCCGGACAGCACCGCGTGTTCGGGCCATCCCTCGCCGACTCGGTCGGCGAGGGTGCGAAGTGCCGCGGCCCCGAGGGTGGGCGCAGCCGCGGCGGCGATAGCCTCGAATCCGCTCATGGCACTGTGGAGAACAGCGCCAGCTCGGGCTCGCCGACGGGTACGACGAACCGGCGGTCGAGGAACCGATTTCCCCGTTCGCAGGTCGTCTCGGAGACGAACAGGCAGACGTGACAGGCGGCACCGTGCAGGAAGTCGGCGGGTGGCTGTGGTAGCCGTTCGGCGCACAGCGGGTCGGACGAGCAACGCATCGCATCTCGCAGCGCCCGGCGGGTGATGCGCACCAGTTGTTCTGGCTCGGCCTGTGACACTAAGCCGCCGAGCGTGCCTTCAGCATCAGGCACGGCGGTGTAGATGAGAATGCCGCTGCGGGGGTCTTCATCGGTGCCCGCGTAGATGCGTTCGGACAGGCTGGCCGAGCTGTAACCACATTCCAGCGCGATGGTGCGGATCAGCAGATGGGACAGTGTGTGCAGCGCGATGTAGCGCTCGCCGGGCCAGTGCGCCATAGGGTCGAACGGGCCCCGCACTCGGTCCGAGTACCTGTTCTTGCGGAACTGCGCGTAGGCATCCCGGTGCCTGCGCATGGCGTCCGTGTCGGTGACGCGGTCGACCCAGCGATCCAGCAGGTCGTCGGGAAGGCGCAGGAAGATGCCCTCGCCGCGCACCTCACTGCCAGGGACCCAAGTGGGCCTGTCCCGGGACAGCGGTGCAACGGTGACCAGATCGGGATCGTCCGGATCCGGCGAGTCGAGGCGAGTGAAGCCGATCAGGGCACGGACCTCCCGCAGCCGCTCGACCTGGACGACGTCCTCGACGCTCTGCAGGGACACCAGCGTGTTGCCCGCCGCGGCGTCGACATCGCTGACCACCCACTTGTGCCCGCGTACCGAAACCAGGGAACCTGATTTGAGCTCCGTCGTTGCCGAGTCGGCCATGCACACCCCTGCCAGCTGTCGTGAATGACTGTCAGTCAACTTACGCTCGGTCCCGCCGCAGGGTCGAGAGCGCCATGGGAAGTTGTCAACTCGACTAACACTCGATCACCCGGAACGGGGGTTCGCTCTGTCATGTCGCCGGACCGGCGCCGTGTGTAACAGGTTGCGGAAAAGTCTCGCGGATAAGGCTGCGTCATTCATGGGGCTCGTCGATCCCCAGATCCAGCTCCTCCTGCTCGCCGACCCGGCGCTTGTCTTTCCGGTGGCTCTTGACGTGCAGACCCTGGGAGACCTCGTCGGCATAGCGTTCGTGGTTGAGCTCGAGCAGACTGTCCAGGAGCTCGCGCTGGGCGGCGGGGCCTATCGTATAGCGAGTCTCCCGGCCGACGGGGTGGAAGCCGTGGTCGAGCCCGCCGACCGCGTCGATGCGTTCCGTCCAGCCGTATGCGCGAACGGTAGCCTCGTCAATGGCGCGATGAAGGCGGCGTAACTCTTCGATATCGCTGGCCGTGCAGTGGGGGTCGAAGACCAAGTTGTAGGTCTTGGTCAGTCCGATTTGCCGGGTGCTCATCACGTTCCGGCGGTATGTATCCAACTCGTCACCGGTCTGCCGAAGCTCCTCGGTGAGAGGGGGTAGCGGGAAGGTCTCAAAAACGTCCGAAGGCGTGTATCGGAGGTCCGTCTTCATCGAGGACCCACGGGATTTCGCCCACCAGTAATGGACTGAGCTGGAAAGTGCTGCCAGCATGGCGGGGTCGTCATCAGCGAACACCCCAAGCATGTGAGAGAACACCTGCCCGGTGGGTACCATCACCGGCATCACGGTCTTGCTCACGAGGGTCATCACGACAACGCGAGATAACGGCGCGATCGTCTCGTAAAGTTCAAGGGTCGGTCGTGTGAACCGCCACCAGATTTCGCGGCGCGATTTATCTTTGTTTCGAGCGCGCTCGGGCTTCACCAGCCGCACAACCTGTTCGTAGCACTCTTGATACTGTCGGGCGCGCTCTTCCGGCCAGTTGTGGAAATTTATCACCCAGCGGCTTGGTGCAAATTGGGGATGGGAGTTCAGGTCCTGGCCGTTAAGGTAAGAGAATAGCACCTCCTTATTATGAGGATCCCGCAAGATGAGATCTTGAGCTTCATCCGGGTGCAAGGTGAAGCCAAGCCCGAGGATGTTCGAGCCCTGGAACGCGATGCCCTTATTAGCTGCCAGCCGTTCAGGTGAGCCGCACACCCGTGGGGGCGGGTCGAGCGTCGAAGTCATGCCTCGCTGGGAGCGAACCTTCGCTCGCGTAGCCCACACGACACAACACTCCAGCGCAGAACTCCTTGACGGCCACGGCATGGACTTGATCGCGTCGTAGATGGTGATGCCGTTCGCCGCCAGTTGGTTAAGGCCAACCTGCCTGGTGTCCCCCTGGGCGAGCGTGTTCGTGGCGACCAGGCCGATGGTGCCATCGTGTCTGACCAGCTCGGCGGCGCGGAGTGCGAAGTACGCGATCAGGTCCGCGCTGCCACGGACACCGTTCGCCAGCGCGTGGATTAGGTACTCGCGATAGGTATTGCCGAGCACGCCGGTGAGCTTCTGCCCGCCGAGGTACGGCCAGTTGCCTATTACCCCATCGAACCCGCCGCGCCGGAACACCTCGGGAAACTCGAGTGGCCAGTGGAAAGGTACTCGGCGGAACGAGTTCGCGGGCTCGTCCGTACGCAGCCAACGGCGCGCCTGCGTGCTGGCGGTGGATTCATCGCCGTCTCGAACGGCGTTGCTCGCGAGCCTCGCCGCAGCCACCGATCCCCGATCCAGCCCGCGTGCCCCTTCGGGTGCATGGGCCACCGCCGATCCCGCCAGCAAGTCAGCAATCAGCCGGAGTTGCGCGACATCTCGATCGATTTCAGCGAGCAGTTTGCGCTTCTCGGCTAGACCACCGAGGGGGTCCTCGCCTACGGGATGTCAGCGATGCGAAGGCGATCGTCGGCCAGCTTCTCCAACAGAGCTTGGCCGGGAGCTGTCCACTGGAAGAGGTCGGCGCGGATTTCACCACCCCGCGCGGGATCCAGGTGCATGTGCCACAGCTGCTCGTCGGAGGTGATGCCGAGCAATGAGTCACCCGTCTTGAGCCGGTCGTCAAGGAAGGTGAATGGCCGCTCAGGAGCCATTGAGATCAACCACAAGGACACCTTCGTGATCTCTACCGCCGCCGGGTTGATGTCGACCCCATAAAGGCAGTGTTCGATGACTTGCCGCCGGGCGCTGATCACCACCTGGTCCTCATCGACGTCGCCGATGACACGCGAGATCTGGGACAGGAGCGCGGCCTCGTCGCCTTCACGAATCCACGACTCGACAAGGCGGTCGGCCAGATATTGAGCAGCCGAGACGAGGAAGGCTCCCGATCCCATTGCGATGTCGACGATGTTGAGCGCCAGGATCTCGTCCGGTTTCTTGAGTCTCCACTTTGAGGTGTCGGCGGTCTGCAATGGCCCAGGGGAGTAGACCAGCGGTTCCAGCGAACGTGCGATAACACGCTGGGCGAGACGCCGCGGTGTGTAGTGCGTCCCGGTGTTCTTGCGGAGTGGTGATTCGGTGACGAACAGCTCGCCGGGCAGGATGACGAATGGCAGTTGCCGCAGGTCGTGCCGGATGAGTTGGTAGAAGGGCAGGAGCCGCTCAGCCAGATCGCCGTTACCGCGTACCGCCGCGAGCAGTTTCTTGCGGGCTTGTGCGCCATTAGCGTCGGCGGGGCTGGCGAGTTTCCGCGCGAGTGCCTTAGCGGATCCGATTGTGGAGCTCTTGTACGCCTCGGCCAGTCTTTCCGCCAGCGCGGGCGCATCCCGACACTGGGCCGCCAGGTTTTCGAGATCGCGCAATGGTACCTCTGCTTCGGCTCCCACCTTACCGATCAGTCCAACCGTGACTTCGTCGGCACGAAAACCGGAGTAGGCGAGCAACCCCTCATAGACGCAGCCGATCTGCTCGACATTCAACTCCCGGAAGGAAAGCTTGCGACGTTCACGTGACTTGCCCACACCGGTCTCCACATATTGCACGGCGCGCAGCACGTGCAGGACGGTCCTGTCGTCGATGGTGCGTGGAAACCACGGGAATGTCGTCGTGTCGAACAAAGAACCGTCGTGCGGATATATCGACAGGCGCTGATGGTCGATGCCGTAGTACACGGCATCGAAGAGGGCGAGCAGCCGATGCCATGCGGCGTAGCTGTGTTCGAGGTCGTCCTCGCTGGTTTCGAGCGCCTGCCGCTCGAGTTTGGCACACAGGCGCCCGGCCGAATATGCGGCAACGTAGAGTTCGTTGTCGGCGGGCAGGAGTCCGCGCTCCTCTGCGAAAAGAAGGAACACGACCCGCATCATCGTCGCCACGGCACCGTTGTAGATCTCGGTAGCGTCGACGTCGATCAGGCCGCGCTCGCCGCGTTGCCGCCGGCAGTGTCCGCCCGGCCGATCGCCGCGACCAGCAATTCGACGGCCTGTCGAACCTGTATGCCGAGGGCCTCGGTGATGTCCTCTTGTGAGTGCTTGCTTTCTGCGAGCAGGGCACCCAACTTTTCCTCATCCGGTACGGAAAAGAACCGACGCCTGCCGAGCACGGAGACGAAAGCGCGTACGATATCCTGTTCCGCTGACTCGGACCAGCCAATGGCATCGAACGTCGCAGTGGTGGTGACCTCGTCGCGCGGTGCCCATACCAGAGTCCACCAGCGAGCGTCAGTGGCCAGACCCAGTTGGACACCGTGGTGCCGGCACAGGCGAGCCAACCTGTCGGCCGGAGTCGCGGCCCAAGCGTCTCCTTTGAGCCGCGTGGTCGGGTGAGTGCCCGGCTGGAGTGCTATGCCGAGTACGTGTGTTGTTGTCGGTTTGACCTCACTATTTGGCGAGATCAGGGCGAACGAGGGGGTTAGTCGCGTGTCGTGCTCAGTGACATCGAGCGAGAGTGGTTCGAGCAAGCCGCTGTCACTCCAGAGGAGCTCGTCGCTCCAGCCGGTGAGCTCCCGTAGCACGAAGTCAAGCCACGCGTCGTGGTGTTCCGCCGGAGACTCCTGCCACTTTGCGTGCGCGATCCGCAGAGCCTGCCGGGTCGGTTTGTCGAGTGTGTCTAATGTCGGCCAGACGGCGCGCAGCACCGGCAAGGATAGAAAAGGCCCTTCGACCTCGATCAGACTCAACCAGGCCCGGTGTCGTTGTACCGAATCCGGGACAGGAGTGCGCCGATATCGCCGAGAACCTGCTGCCGCGCTCATGAAGCATCACCCCGGGCTCAGTCGAGGTTCCTTATACCGGCACGGTTCTTGCGTTGCGTTCTGCGGGCCACGGTACTGTCCTGATCGGCCGGTTGGAAACGGCAATCACTCGTCCGGCTCAACGAACTTGAGGCTCTTTCTCAACGCTGGTGTCAAGAACTCGGCTGGCGAACTCGCGAGGCCACGAAGATGATCTAGCTTGACTCGCTACTGCATTGGGGTGATTCGAGCGCATAATTGGTCATTGCTCCTTGTGGCAGAAGGGCAGTCATGCCAAGGGGTCGGCAATGAGTTTTGAGGTATCTCCAGTGTATATAGAGATGTTTTCATGTTACGTCTGCCGCTTTATCGGTTCCTGACTCGCCTGCACGTCGAACGACTTGCTCGATGGCGGCGTACGAGATGCGTTCCTGTTCGAGGCGGACGGCGGTGCCGAGGACGTCTTCGACGAGATCGGTGTAGAGCGCGGCTTCGTCCGGCAGCAGCATTTCGAGGTGGTCGGCGGCGGGGTTCGGCTCACGTACCCATTGGCCTTCGTGCGCCAGGAGCGTCGTCCGATCCATCAGCATGGACCGGACGTGGCCGAATGCGCGGCGCAGCCGGTTCAGGATGGCGAAGCCGTGGGTGTCGATGTCGCCCCAGTACACCAGGTTCTTGTCCGGCAGCCAGCGGAGCGGCTCCAGCCGGGTGGCGGCGTATCCTTCACCGAAGATCACGATCGCGTCTTCGGCCGGTGGGAACGCCAGGTAGGTCACCTCGTTTTCGACGACGAACACCGTGTGCGCGTCCAGCGGCGTGTCCGCGAGTTCGGACACCCGCACGGACAACTCGCTGAAGCCGGCGCCCGCGGCGAGGTGGCGGAACCGGACGTAGGCGGGTTTGCTCCGGAACCGGTAGCGGCCGGCGAAGTCCGATGGCGGCTTGGTGCGGTCGACCCGCTGCTCGGGGAGTTGCCGGTCCAGCATCTCCGACAGGATCGTGCGATGCCGTTCGATGAACTTGGTATCGACCCCCGGCACGTCGACCTGCCGCAGGTACATGTCGGGGTGCGCGTGCGCGTCGATCCACAGCACCGTGTCGACCAGGCCGGCCCATTCGCGCGCGTGCCGGAGCGCCTCCATCGGCTTGGCGATCATCCACTCGGCGATGGCCGGGGCGCGGGGCTTCGTCGCGTCCAGCAGATCCGCGAATCTCCGCATCTCGGTTCGCACGCCGAGCACGGCCCACAACTGGTCGTAGGAGTCGACCCAGGCGCGGGCGGGGATGTCGTTGGCACCGATGACCCGGCCGCCCACCGGCTTCATCTCGATGCGGAGCCGTTGCTCGCGCCGCCAGTGCTCGACCCAGGCGCGCACTTCGCCGAAGCGGTCGGCCACATCCCGTGCGTTCGGCCCGCGCAGGCCGACCGCCATCGGCTCCCACGGGGCGCCGGCGGCGAACCGCGAGAGAAACTCGCCCCGCTCCCACCGCCGCCGCAGCTTGCGCACGACGTCGGCGGGCAAGGTCCAACCGGACAAGTCGGATACCGCCA
The DNA here is from genome assembly GCF_009765355.1 of Amycolatopsis anabasis. Taxonomy (GTDB): domain Bacteria; phylum Actinomycetota; class Actinomycetes; order Mycobacteriales; family Pseudonocardiaceae; genus Amycolatopsis; species Amycolatopsis anabasis. Next base: position 211,049 of record NZ_VTHK01000008.1, read on the forward strand.
TCGCTAACCGCCGGGAGCCGAGGCGGTCTTGATGGCGTGGGCGAGCTGGCGCTGCTGGTATTCCTCGATGGTCAGGGTCTGCAACCGGGAACTGTTGCCGGTTTTGTTGTCCACGAAGCCGACCGCCGCCACATAGGGCTCGATGACGTGGATCTTCTGCAGCGGGGTCACGATCAGCAACTGCAGGCCGAGCCGCCGGAAAAGGTCGAGGGCGAACCGGGTGGACTCGTCGGAGCCGCGGCCGAACGCCTCGTCGATGACCACGAAGCGGAAGGTCCTCGATTTCTGGGCGCCCCAGTCCAGCTTGAACTGGTACGCCAGGGACGCGGCCAGGATCGTATAGGCGAGTTTCTCCTTCTGCCCGCCCGATTTGCCGCCGGAGTCGGTGTAGTTCTCGTGCTCGGTGTCGTCGGCACGCCACCGCTCCGACGCGGAAAAGGTGAACCAGTTGCGCACGTCGGTGACCCGGCGCGTCCACGCCCGGTCGGCCTCGGTCTGCCCCTCGCGTCCTTTGAATCGTTCGATGATCACCTTGACTTGCAGGAACTTCAGTTCGGAGTACTGGTCCGAGTCGTCACCGCCGAGCGATCCGCTGGTGCACTCGCGCAGGTCCTTGCGGAAGTCGCGGATCTCCACGTTGACCGTCGGGTGCGGCTCGAGGCGGATGAACCGTCCCGGGTTGTAGTCGATGTCGACCAGCGAGTCGTTGATGGTCTCAATCCGCTGCTTGATCAGCTCGGCCTGCTTGTTCAGCTGGGAATGGAAGCCCGCGATGTCGCGGATCGTGTTGGTGTTGAGGTAGGTCTTGAAATCGGACTCGAACCGCGGCAGGTCGTCGCGGGCGATCTGGTCGCGCAGCGCGCGGTATTCGTCCGCGGATTGCACCGAGTCGTCGAATTCGGTGGTCTCCAGCGGATACGCCTTGCGGAAATCGCCCATCTTCGCGACGACGCGGTTCGCCACCTTGCCCTGCCTCGCGGTGAGCCGGTCGACCTCGGCGGTCAGTTCGTCGCCCAGATCGATCTGGTAGCTGTCGCAGTCTTCGGGCGTGGCCAGGCTTCTGGTGCCGGCGCGCTTGTCGATCAGCGGAAACGAGTGTCTCGCCTGTTCGCATTCCGGCTCGGCCAATGTGCTCTGGACACCGCGCAGCTGTTTCTCCGCGGTTTCGCGCTCGCCGCCGAGTTTGCCGGCCATCGACATCGCGGCGTCCCGGGCCGCCTCGGCTTTCTCGATCCGCTCGCCGACGGTGTCCAGTTCGGCGGTCAGCCGTTTCAGCTCGTCCGACTGCTGCTCCAGGAGCCGCTTCTCGGCCTCCAGTTCCGCGATGCGGTTCACCGCGGCCTGCCAGTCGATTTCGCCGAAGCCGCCGAACTCGGCGAGTAGCGTCAACGTCGTGGCGAGTTTGCGTTTGCCGGTCAGCTCCCCGCTGAGTTCCTGCGCCCGTTTCTCCAGTTCGCCTTTCCGGTGGTGCAGCCGGTTGGCTTGCTCGAGCAGCGTGTCGATCTTGGCCTGGTTGTCCCAGCCGAGCACGTAGTGACGGCGGTCGTCGATACGGCGGGCGTCGTCCTTCTCGTGCCTGCCGCGGGCGCCCTTGATCTGCCCGGCCAAGGTGGCGGCCTTCGCCGCGCGGCGGAACTCGGGCATCGTCTCCACGCACTGGTAGTCCGCGCGGTGTGCCAGTTCGCGATCCAGCCAGGCCGAGAACGGCGACTCCTTGATCTCCAGTTTGGCGAACAGGGAATTCTCGGGCAGCGGTGTCGGCGGGGTGGCCCCCGGTCGTTCCGGCACCCGGTAGTACACCAGCTTGATGCCGAGGTGGCGTTCGTTGATCCAGTCGGACACCGCGGTGTAGTGCTCGCTGGCCACCAGCATGGACAGGCCGAAGCCGTGCAGGAGGCGCTCGGCGACGCCTTCCCACTCCGCGCAGTCGGCCCGCACCTGGATGAGTTCGCCGGCGAACGGCAGCGCGGCGGAATGGACCCCCAGCTCCGCACACAGCGCGTTGCGCACGTCCAGGCTGCGCTTGGGGATGTTGCTGCGCCGCTCGCGCAGGCTGAGCAGTTCGGCGTTCAGCTCCTTGGCTTCGGCATCGAGCGCGCGGCGTTCGACGCTGATATCGGTGAGCCGGTTCTGCAGTTCGGCTTGTGCTTCGTCGAGGTTTCCCGCGCGCTCGGCGACAGCACGCTGCCGGGCGGTGAACTGTTCGGGATCCGCGACCTCCGGAAGTGCGGCTTCGGCCAGCAGTTCGTGGTACCGGTTGAAACGGTCTTCTCGCCGGGTGCGTTCCTTCTGCTCGGCCGCGATCTCGGTTTCGATCTGGGTGAGCCGGTCGCCACCGCAACCGGCGCGCCGCACGATCAGCTCCTTCTCCTTGCGGCGCAGTCGCTCCAGTTCGTCCGCCGCCCGTTTCTGGGTGGCCGTCTGACTGTCGATCTCAGCGGCGAGCGCGGTGATCCGGTCGGCCAGCAGCGCCGATTTGCGGTCCGCGCAGTAGTACCGCAGCGCCTCGCGCTGGGCTTTGGCCGCTGCGATCCGTTCGCCCAGGTCGTCGTGGACGTCGCAGTCCGCGAGCAGCGGTTCCAGCTGGGCAAGCTGCTTGCGCGCCTTGAGCACAGCCTCGTGCGCCTTGGTCAGATCCTCGAAGTGGTCGACCAGCCTGCCGGTCCAGTCGGCGGCGTCGAAGGGCTCGAGCATGTGCGAGCGGACGAAGTCGTTCAGGTTGCCGACCGACTTCATCGACACCGTCTGGTGGAACAGCTCCATGGCCTGTTCGGAGTCGATGCCGAGCCGACGGCAAAAATCCTTGCTGTACGCGGGAAAGTGGTCATGGACGCGGACGTCCTGCTTGCGCAGCCGGCGTTTGAGCGTCGCGATGTCCCCGCCGAAATCGGCGAAGTCCCCGGCGATCGTCAGGCCGCGGTCCGCGGTCGCGAAGAACCGGTCCGGCTGGCCGACGGATGCGTCCCGGAACCAGAAAACCTGCGCGAGGGTCACCGTCGAGTCGTACCCGTGGTTGGTGAAGGAACCGAGGATGACCGAGAACGACCGTCGATCCCGCAGCCCGACGGGCTTGGACGCCCCGGTCGCCTCGTTGCGCTCGGATTTGTAGTAGCCGAGCACGTACGAGCGCAGGCTCCGCTCCTTCGCCTCGGCTCCCGCCGCCTTGTTGTACGAGATGCGGTGGGCGGGCAGGAGCAGCGTGGTGATCGCGTCGACGATCGTGGACTTACCGGAGCCGATGTCGCCGGTCAGCAGGCTGTTCTTGCCGTACGGGCAGAAGGTCCACACGCGCTGGTCGAACGTGCCCCAGTTGTAGACCTCGAGGCGCTCGAGCCGGTAGCCGGCGAGGTCGGCCGCACCCGCCTCGAGCCCGGTGGCGCTGAACAGGCCGCCCATCAGTCGCCGTCCTCCCCGCCGCCGAGCTGGGCGGCGTACTCGCCGAGCCGCTGGTCGAACTCGGCCAGCCATTGCCCGTCCACGAACGCCTTGAGGATGCGCCGCACCTCGTAGGTGGCGTCCTGCCCGGTGATCCGCCGCAGGAAACCGAGTTCGACGACCTTGTTGATCTGGGTGTCGATCTGGTCGACCAGCCGTGCCTCGTTGCTGCTGTCGGGGAGGAACAGTCGCAGCATCTCGACGATCTGTTCCCTGGTCAGGATCAGCCGCGTCTCCGCTCCCGAGGCGTCGAACTCGGCCAGTTTCTTGCGCAGCAGGGCCAAAAGCAGGCTCACGTGGAACGACAGGGCACGTCGCGGGATCAACCGGGGAATCGGCTGCTCACCGTCCTCGGCGTCCGGTTTGGAACGCAGGAAGGCGTAGCCCTCGGCCTCGTCGACGACGACGGTCAGGCCCAGGACGGCGACGTAGTCACGCACCTGGGCCTGCAGCGGCAGGAGGTGGCGCCACACCTTCTCGTGGCCGTCGGCGTACACCACACCCTTCATCAGGTGCGTGACCACCAATGACAGGTCGAGTTCGTCCCGGCGTAGCGATGTGGTCACGCCGGCCATGCTAGGAGTCCGCACCGACAGAAAGGCCGCCGCTGGTGAAGGTCACCCGGGGGATGGTCGCGACCCGACGCGTGCCGGTGGCGTCGGTCCAGCGCACCCGCTCGCGCGCGGTCTCGTCGAAGACCACCCGGAAGGCCGAATCGTCGAGGGAGAGGTAGCCGACCAGTTCGGCCATGCCCTGCTCGAGCGGTTGGCGTTCGAGCACTTCGGTGAGCCCGACCTGGGAGCGGTCGCGCAGCTCGCGGCGCACGATGCCGCTCAGCCGCTCACGGTCGACGTGGACCTGTTCGAACAGGGCGGACGCATCGAGATCTTCCGCGGCCGCGCTGATGCCCGCGCTTTCCAGCGGGACCTTCGCCTTGGGGAGGTAGAGCGGGCGTTCCATCGGCAGCGCGATCGCCGGAGCGGTGCCGTCGAGTTCGCACGTGACCGCGGGATCGCGGTGTTCGCGCAGCTTGATCGCGGAGGATTCGATACTGCGCAGGATGTCCATCACCCGGCGGTTCTCCAGCCACACCTGGTCGTCGAGGAAGCGCCGGAGCTGCTCCGACAGCAGCCGCACCGTCGCCTGCGTGCGTTCGGCCGCGTCCAGCCAGTCGTAGTGGATGTGCCGCATGCGCGCGTCGGCCTCCCCGATGGCTTCGAGGGATTGCACCTTCTCGAGCAATTCGGTGAGCTCGGCCTGCCGTTCGTGCGAGAGCAGGAAGTCGTAGAAGGCCTGGAAGCTGCGCCCCTGGTCGGAATCCGCGATGGTACTGCGGTTGCCCACTACGTCGTCCAGTAGTTCACCTTTGGATCCTTCCCAGCCCGCGACCCGGGCACGCAGCGCGCGATCGAGCGTTCGGAAGTTGGCCTCGACCTCGCGGAAGTCGGCCAGCAACTCCCGCGCCGTCGCGGCGAACTGCTGGTAGCGGTCCCGCTGAGCGGAAGTGTCGAGGACGGCGAAGTCACCGCCCGCGACCCGGTTGATCTCCGCGTCGATCGCGGCGCGGCGCCGGTGCAGCTCGGCGAGCCGGACATCCGGATCGGTCTCCGCGCCGTAGGCCATCTGACGCAGCAGCTCGAAGATGGTGTTCAGCCGCGACTCGGTACCGACGAAGGACCGTTCGCGCAGCGAATCGACCCAGGTCAGCGCCTTCTCCACGGCCGGAGTCGCATCGAAGTGCACCTCGTCCGAGCCGGCCGGGTAGTACTTGCGCAGCCAGCCGTTTTCCGGTGCGGACCAGTCAGCGAGGTAGGCCTTGGCCGGCTTGGGGAACGTGCCGTCGCCGAGCCGCTCGTTGAGGGCGTACAGCTCGTCGTCCAGCCTGCTGATCAGTTCGGTAGCGGAGATCGAACGGACGTTCTCGTCGACGAAGACCTTCCGGAGAAACCCCAACACGAGCGGCGCGTTGTCGGCACGCAACAGCTTCCAAGCCGGGTCGTTGCGACGCAGCAGGTCGAGTTCATCGAAGTCCATGAGCGAACCAGGCCCCGTCCCCTCCAACCAGGTGCAAAGGCGTTCCAGGATTCATTCCACCACGAGCGAACGGTCCGCGTTCGACCGCGCCAATTCCTCGGCGTGCCATGTGCTGGTGAGCAACCAGCCGGACACGCTGGATCAGCAGAAGCTCGCACCGTGAGGGTGGGGCCTCGGCCCCACAACAAAACGGGACAACGGAAAGGCGACCGAAGGCCGCCGAACAGGTTCACTGTGGGGCGCCTGGGGCTCGAACCCAGAACCTACGGATTAAAAGTCCGCAGCTCTACCAATTGAGCTAACGCCCCGTGGGGGTCAGCCTAGACGATCGCCGGTTGGGGTGTGCGGGGTGTCAGGTTGAGGGGGTGTTCGGGCCGCGGAGGGGTCTACTACGTCGTGTAGCATTACCGGTTGTAGTAGGGCGGCGAGTTGGGTGGGGTGCGCGTGGGCAGGCTTGGTGAGTTGGAGCGCGCGGTGATGGACGCGCTCTGGGCGCGGGGGGAGCCGGTGAGTGTGCGCGTGGTGCACGGGGACCTGGCCGACCGCGATCTCGCCTACACCACGGTGATGACCGTGCTTTCGCGGCTTGCGGACAAAGGGATCGTGCGGCGGGAGCGGGCTGGGCGGGCTTGGTTGTACGCCCCGGTGGCCAGTCGGGAGGACTTCGTCGCCGAGTTGATGTTGGAGGCGTTGGCCTTGACCGGGGATCGGGGGCCCGCGCTGGTCCGGTTCGCCGAGTCGGTCAGCGGGGACGAGGCGGACGCGCTTCGGGCGGCGCTCGATCGGGAGCGGGGCAAGGGGAAGCGGTGAGTTACGTCCTGCACCATCTGGTGACCCTGCTGTTCGCGGCGGTCGCGATGGTGTGGCTGCCCCGCGGCCGGTGGACGCATTCCTGCCCGCGGACGGCTTTGGTGCTGTGGCAGCTCGTGGTGCTCAGTGCGGTGGTGTCGTTGGTGGGAGCCCTGCTCGGCGCCGGGCTGGCGCCGTACGGGCGCGGTGTCGTGCCCGGGTTCCTGGCGTTCCTGAACGCGCCCGGGGCACTGGATCCGGTGCACCTGGTCGCGGTTCTCGCCGGGCTTTCGGTGATCGGGTTGCTGGTCAGCGAACAGGTGCTGGGGTTGCTGCGCACGGCTCGCGCGCGGGCTCGGCACCGGCGGTTGCTCGACCTGGTCGCCAGCGCGGACGGGGACGCGATGGTGGTCGGGCATTCCATTCCGGTGGCCTACTGCCTGCCCGGCCGCCGCCCGCAGATCGTGATCAGCGCGGGCACGCGTCAGGTGCTCAGCGCGGAACAGCTGCGCGCGGTGCTCGCCCACGAACGCGCGCACGTGCACGAGCGGCATCACCTCCTGCTGGAGCCGTTCGAGGGGTTGCGGCTCCTGCTGCCCACCGGCGCGCTCGCTGCCATCCAGCTCCTGGTCGAGATGTGCGCCGACGATCGCGCCGCCCGCCAGCACGGCGGCGAGGCGCTCGCGGGCGCGCTCGAGCGGTTCTCCGAACTCGGCATCGGCGGCACCCCGGCCGGCGCGTTCGCCGCGGCTTCGGTCGCGACCACCGCGCGGATCCAGCGGCTCCGCCATCCCCGGCGGGCGGCCGGGGTCCTGGGAGTGCTCGCGGTCGTCGTCGCGATGGTGGCCCTGGCGACTCCGGTCAGCCTGTTCGCCTTGCCCGCGTGATCTACTACGGCTTGTAGTACGATCCCGGTATGCAACTTGTATACGACGTTCTCGTCATCCTGCACCTGCTCGGTATGGCGACCATCGTGGCGGGAGCGCTCGCCGTCCGCCTCGGCGCGAGCGAGTCCCGTTCTCTGGTGCACGTGCTGTACGGCGCCGGTACGCAGGTGGTCACCGGGCTCGCGCTGGTCGGCATCGCCTCCGCGAAGCTGGCCAGTCAGCCGCCGAACAACGCCAAGATCGCGGTCAAACTGGTGATCGCGGTCGTGGTTCTGGTGCTGGCGCTGGTGTTGTGGCGGCGCCAGGGTAAGGAGATCCGCGGCGGCCTGATGGGCCTGGCCGGGTTGACCTTGGTCAACGTCGGTATCGCCGTCCTCTGGTGAGTCCTCAGTCCCGTGCGGTGCGGCGGAGCCAGAGCGGGTAGTACGAGTGGGATGAAGAGGTAGCCGCGGCCGTAGTCGGACCAGACCGCCTCGTCCGGGAACGCGGCGGCGTCGAGGATGCTCAGGGTGCCGACGGCGAGGACGCCGACGAACTCGACCGCGCGGGCGACTACGGCGATCCGCCACGAGTAGAGGCTCGGATCGTACGAGGGCGAATGTCGCCAGGGGTGTAGGTGGCCGCCGCGAAGGCGGTTCGGGTTCGCAAGCGGTTGCCCGCTCGTCAGTTCCGTGCGGTACGGCGGAGCCAGAGCAGGCCGAGGACGGGTAGTACGAGTGGGATGAAGAGGTAGCCGCGGCCGTAGTCGGACCAGACCGCCTCGTCCGGGAACGCGGCGGCGTCGAGGATGCTCAGGGTGCCGACGGCGAGGACGCCGATGAACTCGACGGCGCAGGCGGCCACGGCGATCCGCCACCAGCGGAGGCCGGATCGCGCGAGGGCGAATGTCGCCAGGATGTAGACCACCGCCGCGAAGGCGGACAGGAGATACGCCAGCGGCGCCTCGTGGAACTTCGTGGCGATCTGCACCGCGGCCCGCGAGGTCGCGGCCAGCGCGAAGATCGCGTATACGGCGACCAGCACGCGGCCCGGTCCCGTGGCGGTCGCCCGTCGCGCGGTCTCAGTGTTTGTCTGAGAACTCGCTCCGCTTCCGCCGCTCGCTTTCCGCGGGGCGCCCCCGCTTTCAGCTGCTCTGTCAGGCATGCGCCCCACCCCAAACTTCCCAAAGCCGCAGCACCATCACCGGCACCGCGACGCACGCGATCCCGAGCACCGCGGTGCTCGACCGGCTGCGTTCGGCCAGCGCCCACGCGGCGCCCACCGGAAGCACCAGCAACGAACCGATCAGATACGCCAGATAGGTCGCCAGGCTGCCCGGCCGCTCGCCGCCGGCCAGCAGCACCACGCCGATCACGAGCTGGGCGACCAGCAGCAACTCCACCACGGCCAGGCCGGCGAGCAGGGCGCGTCGCGGTTCCCGGTTGCGCGCGGCCAGCAGGAAGCTCCACGCCGCGACGATCAGCGAGCACACCGCGACCGTCACCGCGAACCCTGAGATCACCCGTCCTCCACGGCACGCCGATTACTACCACTCGTAGTATAGACGGACGGTGTCGCCGGGTCCGTTCGCGGGATCGGACGGTCCCCCGGCTCGTCCTTTGAGGATCGGAACCACTCGAATGGGTGTCGGCTTGAAAAAAACGAACCGATCCGCCTGAGGCGTCATTGCTGAACTGGTGTCCTGGAATAATCCGGACTGTCTACCAGGTGATTTACTGCGCGCGAGATCTGTTACACCGCGATCGAGTGGTTTACTTGCTGCTGGCTCTTACCGAGGGTTTTCGAATGTCTGGGTGGTAAGAGAATGTGCCTACCCTGATCAGCGCAGTCGAACCCCCGGGATGGCGGATGGTCACTGTGGCGTCCGGCGTGCGGGAATATCCCCTGTCGTAAACACCGGTGCGGGCTGCAGGGGGTATGTTGATGGATCTCCGTTATGAGGCGTTCTGCTTCGCGGATCCACTCTTCTTCGACGAGCAGCGCGACAACGGAACGCCGGAGGACGACTTCGCGCGGGGGCTGCCGTTGCCCGACGGATGGGTGCGGGCGGACCGTGGCGTGTGGCGGGTGCTGGATCCTACTTCACGTACTTTACCCTCGCAGGGTTGGAAAATTCACGTCTCGGCTGGTATGGACAACGCGGAGCGGGTGCTCGCGAAGGTCTATACCTACTGTGTCGACCGGACGATCGCCTTCAAGTATCTCCGGACCACGTCCATCCTGCTGGGCCGGAATTCCAAATACGCGCCACGTGAGGCGAGTGGCAAGTTGATCACGATTTATCCGGCGGACAACAAAGAACTGGAGCGCGTTCTCGCCGACCTGTCGGCCGAGTTGGCCGGGGAGGCCGGCCCTTATATTCTGAGTGACCTCCGGTATGGCGAAGGTCCCCTCTACGTCCGCTACGGCGGATTCGCCGAACAGTGGGTCGAAGCCGACGGAACCCGGGTGCTCGCGATCCGCGAACCGGACGGCACGCTGGTGCCGGACAAGCGCGGCCCCAGCTTCTACGTGCCCGATTGGGAGCCCCTTCCGGATTGTCTGGCGCCCCACCTGGCCGCCCGGAAGGGTGGGGATCGCTCGCAATTCCCGTACCAGGTGATCTCTTCCTTGCATTTTTCCAACGGCGGCGGGGTCTACCTGGCCGACCGGCTCGCCGACGGGCACCGGCTGGTGCTCAAGGAGGCCCGCCCGCACGCCGGCCTCGACCGCGACGGCCGGGACGCGGTGGCCCGCCTGAAGCGCGAGCACGAAATCCTGGAGCGCCTGGCGGGCATCCCCGGTATACCGGTTGTATACGACCGGTTCACCGTGTGGGAGCACCACTTCCTCGCCATGCAGCACGTGCCGGGCAAGGCCCTGGCCCCCTGGCTGGCGCGCAACTACCCGCTCACCCGCCGGGAGCCTGCCGAGCAGGATCTCGCCGAGTACACCGAGCGCGTGCTGGGCCTGGTCGGCCAGGTCGAGCGGCTGGTCGCCGCGGTGCACGAACGCGGGGTCGTCTTCGGTGACCTGCACGCGATGAACATCCTCGTGGACACCGACGAGGAGACCGGAGAGGACACGGTTTCGCTGATCGACTTCGAACTGGCCTTCGAGGCCGACGGCGGCGGCCGGCCGACGCTCGGCGCCCCCGGTTTCCGGGCGCCCGCCGACCGCACCGGGTTCGAGATCGACGAGTACGCCCTCGCCGCGCTCCGGCTCTGGCTCTTCCTGCCGCTCAACCCGTTGCTCGAGCTCGCCCCGGCGAAACTGCACAGCCTGGTCGAATTCGTCCGGCGCCGGTTCCCGCTGCCGGCCGAGTACGCCGACTCGATCCTGAGCCGCCTCAGCCCCCGCGGCCAGGACGCGCCGGCCCCGGTGACCACCGAACTCGACCAGCCCGAACCCGACTGGGACGTGGTCCGCAAATCCATCGCCGAGGCGATCCTGGCGAGCGCGACCCCCGAACGCGAGGACCGGCTCTTCCCCGGCGACATCGAACAGTTCCGGGTCGGCGGCGCGTGCTTCGGCGTCGGCGCCGCGGGCGTGCTGCACGCCCTGGACGCCGCGGGCGCCGGGCGTTACCCGGAGCACGAGGAGTGGCTGCTGGCCAAGCTGCGCCGGGAGCCGCCCGGCCGCCCCGGTTTCTACGACGGCGCGCACGGCATCGCCTACGTGCTGGAGAACTTCGGCCACCACGAGGCGGCCACCGACCTCATCCGGCAGTCGGCCACGCTTGTCGAGCAGACCCGCGAGCACGCCCTGGACACCGGGCTCGCCGGTATCGCGCTCAACCTCCTGCACTTCGCGGAAACCAGGCAGGACGACGACTTCCAGCGCCAGGCGAGCGAACTCGGCGAGAAACTGGCCGAGGCGCTGCCCACCGCGGAGCCCCCGGGCAAGTTCGCCCGCGCCGGGCTGCTCAGCGGCTGGTCCGGCCCCGCGCTGCTGTTCGTCCGGCTGTTCGAACGCACCGGGGACGCGGCCTGGCTGGACCTCGCGGATCGCGCCCTGCGACGGGATCTCGAGGAATGCGTACCGGCCGACGACGAATCCCTCCAGGTCCGCGACGGCGGGACGCGGACCCTGCCGTACGTCGCGATCGGCAGCGCGGGAGTCGCGATGGCCGCCGAGGAACTCGCCGTGCACCGCCCGGACGCGGAGAGCGTGGCGAAACTGCCCGGCCTCCGGCAGTCCTGCCGCGGTGAGTTCGTGATCCACCCGGGTTTCCTCTACGGCCGCGCGGGCCTGATGGTCACGCTGGCCATGGGCCGGAATCGCGGGCACGACGCGAGCGCGGAACGCGCGATCGAGACCCACCTCGCCCGGCTCGCCTGGTACGCGATGCCCTACCGCGACGGGCTCGCCTTCCCCGGCAACCAGCTGCTCCGGTTGTCGATGGACGTCAAAACCGGCGGCGCGGGCGTGCTTCTCGCCCTGGCCGCCACCCTCGACGGCTCCCCGGCCCTGCCGTTCCTCGGCGCCCGGGCCCGGGCCGTCCCCCAGACGCCGGCCATCCCCGGCCGGTGAACCCCCGAAGAAAGGAAAGAACGATGGACTTCGTTCTCGAACTGCAGGACCTGGACGCCCCCGAGGCGACCGAAGGCGCGCTGGCCGGCCACAGCGGCGGCGGTGGCGGCAGCAACCTGAGCCTCATCGCTTCCTGCCAGAACAGCACCATCAGCCTGCTCACCTGCCACTGACGTAGGCGCCTCCCGCAGGTAAGGGCGCGGGAGCGGCACAGGCCAAGTGCGCCGCTCCCGCGCCCCCATTCTGCGCCACCGGGCAGTTCCTTGAAAACAAATCGCAAAGCACCGAAACAAAAGGGGACGAGATGGCGGGACCCGGTGATCGCCTGCTCTGCCGGCTGGCCGGGCTGCACCGCCTCCGCCTGATCGGCATCGTCGCAAGCGCCGCGCTGGCCACCGCCGCGGGTCTTCTGCTTCCCGAGGCGCTGGCCGCGGCGGTGGACGCGGTGATCTCCGGGCAACGCAGCTGGCCCCAGGTGCTCTGGCTGCTCGCCCTCGGCGGGGCGGAGATCGCCGCGGACATCGTCGGCGGCATCCTCACCGTGCGCGCGACGAGCGCCGCTTCGGCCTGGCTGCGCCGCGAACTCGCCGATCACCTGCTCGCCCTGGGCACCCGATCCCGGTTCGCCGACGGCGACGCGCTGAGCCGGTTGACCACCGACTGCACCGGTGCGGGCGCGGTCGTCTCGATCGTCGTCCAGCTCGGCTCGTCGGCGTTGATCTCCACCGGCGCGGTGCTGCTGCTCGCGCTGATGGACTGGCGGCTCGCCCTCGTCTTCCTGGCCAGCGTGCCGGTCGCGCTGCTGCTCGCCCGCTCGCATCTGCGCCACACCGCCGATGACGTCCTGACCTACCAGGAGGTTTCCGGCGAACTCTCGGCGCGCCTGCTCGACGCGGTGCGCGGGCTGCGCACGATCGCCGCCTCCGGCACCGCCGACGCCGAGACCGAACGCGTGCTGCGCCCGCTGCCCCGGCTCGGCGTCGCCGGGATCGGCATGTGGCGCACGCAGGCGAAGATGGTGTGGCGGGCGGCGCTGCTGCTGCCCGCGGTCGAACTGGCCGTGCTGGTCGCCGCCGGATTCGGCGTGCTGGCCGGGCGGCTCACCCTCGGCCAGGTCCTCGCCGCGCTCGGCTACGTGGCGCTCGGGATGACGATGGTGCACCAGATCCCGCTGCTCACCACGCTCGCCCGCGCGCGTTCCTGCGCGCGGCGGCTGTGCGAGGTCACCGGCACCCCGGCGCCCGAACCCGGCATGCTGCCGGTGCCCCCGGGCGTCGGCACGGTCGAACTGCGCCAGGTCACCGTCGCAGGCGCGCTCACCGACGTGAACCTGACCGTGCCGGGCGGCACTTTCCTCGCCGTGGCGGGGAAATCCGGCGCGGGGAAGTCCGCGCTCGCCGAGGTGCTCGGTGGGTTGCGGCAACCGGATTCCGGGGTGGCGCTCTTCGACGGCGTGCCGCTGGACCGGGTGCGCACCGAGGAGTTGCGCGCGGTCGTCGGCTACGCCTTCGAACGGCCCGCCCTGCTCGGCTCGACGGTCGCCGAGGCGGTCGGCTACGGCGCGTGGGCGGGCCGGGCCGCCATCCAGCGCGCGTGCCGGACCGCGCACGTGCACGACCTGGTGGTGCGGTTGCCCGAGGGCTATGACAACCCGCTCGCCGAAACCCCGCTCTCCGGCGGGGAAGCGCAGCGGCTCGGCCTGGCCCGGGCGCTGGCGCGCGGGCCCCGGGTGCTCGTCCTCGACGACGCGACCGCGAGCCTGGACACCGTCACCGAGTCCAGAGTGGACAGTGCGATCGCGGATGCCCTGCCGGGGCGGACCCGGATCGTGGTGACGCACCGGGCGGCCGCCGCGAGCCGGGCGGATCTGGTGGCCTGGCTGGACGGCGGCCGGATCCAGGCGGTCGCGCCGCACGAGCGGTTGTGGACGCTTCCCGGATATCGGGCGATCTTCACCGAGGGGGACACCCGGTGATCAGGCTGTACTGGACGACCCTGGCCACCCAGTGGCGCGGCGGCCTGACGCTGCTCGGCTGCTCGGCCCTGGAAAGCGTGCCCGCCTTCTTCTCCGGCCGGCTCGTGCAGCTCGCCGTGGACCGCGGGTTCGCCGCCGGGAACCCGCGCGCCGGGGTCGGCTGGCTGCTGGTGTTCGCCGCGGTCGCCGTGCTCGGCGCGGTCGGTTCCCGGTTCGTGTGGCGGGAACTGGGCCGGGTCGTCGAGCCGATGCGGGACGCGCTGGTGACCGCGGTCGTGCGGGGCGTGCTGCACGACGCCCGCCCGCGCCGCGGCCCGGACGCCAGCGGGATCGCGCGGATCACCCAGCACGTCGAGGTGGTGCGCGATGCGACCAGCGGACTGCTGGTGCAGGCGCGCGGCATGCTGGTGACCACGGCCGGTGCGCTGGCCGGGCTGTTCACCGTCGCCGGATCGCTGGCCTGGCTGGTGGCGGCGCCGGTCGTGGTTTCGCTGGTCCTCTTCGGCTGCCTGCTGCCCGCGCTGGCCCGGCGGCAGCGCGCGCAGGTGCTGGCCGACGAGGCGACCGCGGAAACCGCCGGCGGGGTGCTGGTCGGCATGCGGGACGTGGTGGCGTGCGGCGCCGAGGCGACCGCCGGGATGGCGATCCACGCGGCCGTCGAGGAACAGGCCGAGGCGGCGATGCGGATGGCCCGGGCGACCGCGCTGCGGACCGCGGTCATCTCCCTCGGCGGGTTCGTGCCGCTCCTGCTGGTCCTGGTGGTCGCGCCGGGCCTGGTCGCCGCGGGGGCGATGTCGGCCGGGGCGGCCCTGGGTTCGCTGGTGTACCTGGCCACCACCCTGCAGCCCGCGTTGCGCGGGCTCGCGGCGACCTCGAGCACGGTGGTGCTGCGGCTGCTGGTGGCGTTGCGGCGGTTGAGCGAGGCGGCCGTCGAACCGGAACCGGCGGGCGGCGACGCGGAACCGGCGACGATCGGGATCGCGGTGCGGGGCCTGACCTTCGGCTGGGGCGCGCACGCCGAACCGGTGGTCCGCGACCTGGACCTGGACCTGGCCGGCGGCGACCACCTGGCGGTCGTCGGGCCGAGCGGGATCGGCAAGTCGACGCTGGCCGGGCTGCTCACCGGGATGCTGGCGCCGCAGGCGGGCCGGGTGCTGCTCGGCGGCGCACCTGTGCGCGAGGTGCGGCCGGAAACGCGCCACCGGCTGGTCACCCTGGTCCCGCAGGAGACCTATGTCTTCGCCGGAACCGTCCGGGAGAACCTCGCGCTGTTCGCGCCCGCCGCGACCGACGCGCACCTCACGGCCGCGCTCGAGGCGGTCGGCGCGGCGGAACTGGCGGACCGCCTCGGCGGGCTGTCCGCCGAACTCGGCCACGAGGCCGCGGGACTGTCCGCGGGTGAGGCGCAGCTGCTCGCGCTGGCCCGGGTGTACGCGAGCCCGGCGCGGGTGGTGATCCTCGACGAGGCCACCGCGCACCTCGATCCGGTGGCCGAGGCGCGCGCCGAACGCGCGTTCGCCGGACGCGGCGGGATCCTGGTGGTCATCGCGCACCGGCTGTCGTCGGCGTTGCGCGCGGACCGGGTGCTGGTGATGGACGGGGACACCACGCTGCTCGGGACGCACGCGGAACTGCTGACGGGGTCGGCCCGGTATGCCGCGTTGATGCGCGCGTGGACCGACCCCGTCGCGCGGGTCGCCGTTTAGCCCCCGGGTGAAAACGGCGCGGTGCGGCCCGCCCCCAGGTCGGGCCGCCAGGCACCACTCTGCGGCACCGATCTTGAGAGAACCTTCGGCAAACCTTGAATCCCCAGGCAAGGCCGTACTCGGGCGCGCTTTCCCCAAAAGCGCCCTGGTCGTTAGCTTAGCTCAGGAATTCACGCGCAGGGCTTCCAGTGATTCGCGGAGTTTTCCGGTGACCTCCACCGGGCGCCGGGATTCCCGGTCGACGAACACGTGCACGAAATGACCTTCCGCCGCGGGTTCCCCGCCGCCCTCGCGGAAGATGCCGATCTCGTACCGCACGCTCGACCGCCCGAGGTGGCCGACCCGCAGCCCGACCGAAAGCACGTCCGGGAACGCCACCGAGCCGTGGTAGTTGC
Organism: Amycolatopsis anabasis; assembly: GCF_009765355.1. GTDB lineage: Bacteria > Actinomycetota > Actinomycetes > Mycobacteriales > Pseudonocardiaceae > Amycolatopsis > Amycolatopsis anabasis. The sequence continues at coordinate 226,782 of NZ_VTHK01000008.1, forward strand.
AGTGTGACTCGACGCACAGCCCGATGACCTCGCCGGTGTGCATGTCCAGCCCGCCGCGTTCGATCAGCCAGGCGTTGATCACGGTGTCCATCAGCGCGTAGTGCACGACGTTGTTCACGTGCCCGTAGACGTCGTTGTCCTTCCAGCGGGTCGGCACGCGCTGCCAGTGCGGGTAGTCGCCGTTCACCACAGCGAAACCGATCGCCGCAGGATCTCCGCCAGGTCCTCTTCGGACGGTTGCCGCGGCGCGGTCGCCAGCAGCCGCTGTTGTTTCACCGTTCCCTCCACCAGACTGTCCACATCGGACTCCGAGTAGCCGACCCCGCCGATCCCGTTCGGGATCCCGATGTCGGCCATCAGTTTCCGCAGCGCCGCGGGCAGGTAGTCCGCGTCGTCGGCGGGCCGGTCGAGTTCCGGCGCGAGCAGTTCGGCCACCCGCAGATGCCGCCGCGGCGCGGCGTCGAAGGTGAACCGGAACGCCTCGGGCGCGGTCAGCGAAACCGCCATCCCGTGCGGCACCATCGCCTCCTCGGCCGGGTAGCCGTCCGGGTGGAAGTCCCGCACCTGCCCGGCGATCGGGTACGCGTTCGCGTGCGGGATGTGCACGCCCGCGTTGCCGAACCCGAGCCCGGCGAAGGTGGCCGCCAGCGCCATGTCCTCGCGCGCGGCGACGTCGTCGCCGTCGGTCACCGCGGCGCGCAGCGAATCGCGCAGCAGGGACAGGGCGCGTTCGGCGAACATGTCCGCGAGCGGGTTCGCGCCGCAGTAGGGCACCCGTTGCTCCGGCCGCTTCCGCTCGAACTCGGTGTACGGCTTGGCGGTGTAGCTCTCCGCCGCGTGGCACAGGATGTCCATCCCGCTCGCCGCGGTCACCCCGGACGGCTGGCTGAGCATGAGCCGCGGATCCACCACGGCGAGGGCCGGGCGCAGCTTGAGGTGGCTGATCCCGCTCTTCACCCGCAGCGACAACACGTCGAGCACGCACACCGTGGTGCTCTCCGAGCCGGTCCCGGTGGTGGTCGGCACCGCGACCAGGGGCTTCAGCGGCGCGCTCGGCGCCCGGCCGCCGCCGACCGGCGCGTTGACGTAGTCCATCAGGTCGCCGTCGTTGCTGGTCAACAGGTTCACCGCCTTCGCGGTGTCGATGGTCGACCCGCCGCCGACCGCGACGAAGGCGTCCCACGGACCGGTGCCGCGCGCGTGGTCGACCGCCTTGCGCATGCTGATGTCGGTCGGCTCGACGTGCACGCCGTCGAAGATCTCCGCGTGCACGCCGTATCCGGCGATGCCCTCGGCGATCCGGTGCGGCCAGCCGGTCGCCGCCACCCGGGGGTCGGTGATCACCAGCACCCGTTTCGCGCCGTACTGGGTCAGGTCGTAGCCGATCTCGTCGCACGCCCCGCGCCCGTACTTCAGCGCGGGCGCGCCGTAGGTGAACACCGTCTCTGCGGAAGTCAACTTCGCGTACCCCTTTGCCGCTCGAAGGCCTGCCCCGAGATTAAGGCTCCGGACCCGTTCCCCGGAATCGGTCCTTTCGGGCAACCCGAAAAATTCTCACCAATAGCCGATCAACTCTGAGTTGAGCGGGACCCGAATGGACCGCGGGTCATCACTTGACCGGGCTAACCGTTTCTCAATACTGTGGCCTATCAGGTATCACCGGGGCTGGACCGTCGCGCAGACGGCCGTACGCATTCTTTCCGACGCCGGCGTGCGACGCACGTACATGGTGCCGGGCGACTCTTTCCTAGAACTGGTCGACGCGCTGCAGCTCGGGCCGGGTATGACGCTCGTCACCACCCGCCACGAAGCCGGGGCGTCGTTCATGGCCGAGGCCGAGGGGAAGCTGCGGGACATGCCCGCGCTCGTGCTCGGCAGCCGGGGGCCGGGCATCACGAACCTCGCGATCGGCGTGCACACCGCGTATCAGGACGAGACCCCGATGGTGGTCCTGCTCGGCCGCCGCCCGACGAGCATCCTGACCCGGGACAGCGCGGACAGCGTCGACGAGATCGACTCGACCGAGCTCTTCCGGCCGTTCTCCAAGTGGGCGGCCGAGGCCGCGTCGGCCGCCGAGGTCCCCGCCCTCCTCGTCGAGGCGCTCAACCAGGCGCAGTCCGGCCGCCGCGGCCCCGCGGTGCTGTCGGTGCCGTCCGACTTCTGGGTCGCCCCCTTCGACGCGTCGATCGGTGACCTGAACGTCGGCGGCGCGCACAACGGCGCGCTGCACCGCTCCGCCGACGAGGTCGCCGCGCTGCTCAACGACTCCCGCTACCCGGTGGTGATCGCGGGCGCCCGGGCCCGGCTCGCCCGCGACGAGCTGGTGACCGCCGCCGAACAGCTCGGCTTCTCGGTCTACAACGCGTTCCGGCGCCAGGACGCGTTCCCGGAGAACCATTCCCGGTATGCGGGACATCTCGGCATCGGCATCCCGGCCCGCCAGCTCGACGCGCTCGACCGCGCGGATCTGGTGATCTCCCTCGGCGCGCGGCTGGACGAGATCACCACGCAGGGCTACCGCTACCCGCTGCCGTCGCAGACCCTGGTGATGGTCGGCACCGGGCTGCCCGACACCCGCCGCCGCGGCCTGACCTTCCGCGTCGAATCCGAGATCGAGCCGTTCCTGCGCGAACTGCGCGCGGTGGCCGCGCCGCGGACCCGCCGCAGCTCCGCCGCCAACGCCGCGGTGCACACCTTCATGACGCCGCCGGACACCAGCGAGGCCGTGCTCGTGCACCCGGCGGACGTGGTGCGCACGGTCCGCAAGCTCGCGCCCGAGGACACGATCGTCACCAACGACGCCGGGAACTTCGCCGGATTCGTCCACCGGTACTGGTGCTTCACCGCGCCGCGCACGCAGCTCGGCCCGGCGAACGGCGCCCTGGGCTACGCGGTGCCGGCCGCGGTCGCCGCCAAACTCGCCGAGCCCGAGCGCACGGTGGTGGCGATGGTCGGCGACGGCGGCGCGCTGATGACCGGGCAGGAGATCGAGACGGCCGTGCGCTACCGCGCGCCGATCATCGTGCTGGTCTTCCAGAACGGGTTGTACGGCACGGTCGCCATGCACCAGGCGCGCACGCACGGGCGGCTGTCCGGGGTGACGCTCGACGCGGTCGACTTCGCGTCCTGGGCGCGCGGGCTCGGCGCGGCGGGCTACACCGTCGAGGATCCGCAGGACCTGGAGCCGACCGTGCACCGGGCGTTGCGGCACCAGCGGCCGACCGTGATCGACGTGCGCACCGATCCGGACGTGATCACCCCGGAGACCCGGCTGAGCAGCCTCTTCCACGCCGACCGGTCGGTCTGAGATCAGGTGGGTTTCCGGAAGTGGCTCAGCCATGGCGCCCGGGCGGTGGGTCGGGTACCGTCAAGGACGTAGGCAGAGTTGGCCGCTTGAGTCGCGGCGGCCGGCCTTGAAGTGACGCGGCGCAGCCGCTCAAAAGATCGGAGTGCTACGGCGACGGCGATCTGCCGCACCAGGCACGTTGCGGGCAAGGATTTCGCAGCCCCCTTCTGCTAGGAACGCACCTTATTTTCACCCGTTTTTTCATACTGTCGCGCCGTGCGCCCGCCCGGCGTGGTGGATTGATGCCCGATTTCCCCCACACACGAGGAATTCATGACCGGTACCGAGACCCCCACCCGACGACCGAAACCGATTATCTCCGGCCTGAAATCGATGCCGGAACACGTTACGGTGAAAGTGTTCGTGCTCTTGCCGTTGCTGGCACTGGCCGCCGCCGTGCCGTTCGCCTGGGGATGGGGGTTGAGCTGGCTCGACCTGACGATCGGCGCGGTTTTCTTCGTCGTCAGCGGGCTCGGCGTCACGGCCGGGTATCACCGGTATTTCACGCACGGTTCGTTCAAGGCGAAGCGGCCACTCCGGATCGCGCTCGCGATCGCCGGGAACCTGGCGGCGCAGGGGCCGGTCACCACCTGGGTCGCCGACCACCGGCGGCACCACGCCTTCTCCGACCGGGTCGGTGACCCGCATTCGCCGTGGCTGTTCGGCACCGGCCCGCGCGCCCTGGCGAAGGGCTTCTGGCACGCGCACATGGGGTGGCTGTTCGAGCGCGAGGTCACGAACGCGCAGCGGTTCGCGCCGGATCTGCTCGGCGACCGGGACATCCGGATCGTCGACCGGCTGTTCCCGGTGTGGGTCGCGCTGACGTTCCTGCTCCCGGGGGTGGCCGGGGGGCTGCTCACCTGGTCGATCTGGGGTGGCGTGACCGCGTTGTTCTGGGCCGGGTTCGTCCGGGTCGCGCTGCTGCACCACGTCACCTGGTCGGTCAACTCGATCTGTCACATGATCGGCGAGCGGCCGTTCACCAGCCGCGACAAGGCGGCGAACTTCTGGCCGCTGGCGATCTTCTCGTTCGGCGAGTCGTGGCACAATCTGCACCACGCCGATCCGACCTGTGCTCGGCACGGCGTGCTGCGGGGGCAGATCGACATCTCCGCGCGGCTGATCTGGATCTTCGAGAAGTTCGGCTGGGCGTCGAACGTGCGCTGGCCGACTCCGGCCCGGTTGACCCGCATCACCGCACAGCACTAGTCCCGTCCGGAAAGGACCCGTATGGCCGAAGAGGCAACAGGCACCGCGCGAGCGCGCTCCGGTGTGCCGCCGCTGGTGTTCAGCTCGGAGGGTGAGCCCGCCGAGAACACGACCGTCCAGGTCGACCTCGACGTGGTGACCAGATCGCCATTCACCGTCGAGCCCGCGCCGCGGAGCGCGAAAGTTGAATAGCGTGCGAATCACCCGGATGGGCCGGTTGGCAAATCGAGCCGGTCTGTGCTTTACTTGTGGTGGTCTCAAGTTTTTGTGTTCGTGCTAACCCACGCTCGCAAGATCTCGCGGGCGTAGTGGTTCCTCTTCCGGGAAGCAAACCGCCTCGCAGGCGACCCGAGACGCCGAAGTGGTTTCTCGTTTTTGTTTGTTACACATGGAGAATATTTTTATGACTCAGGGCACTGTGAAGTGGTTCAACTCCGAGAAGGGGTTCGGCTTCATCACCCCCGACAACGGTGGCGGCGACGTCTTCGTGCACTACTCGGAAATCCAGGGCAACGGCTTCCGTAGCCTGGAGGAGAACGCCCGCGTCGAGTTCGAGATCGGTCAGGGCCAGAAGGGCCCGCAGGCCACCTCGGTCACCGTCATCTGACGCAGACTTCGAACTGAGAGCCGTCGCCCCGCTTCTGGGGCGGCGGCTCTCTTCGTGCTCACACGTCTTACTTTGCCGGCTCAGTGCGGCCCCGGGGGTCCGAAAGCGCGCGCGCTTTCGGGGGCGCCTGGCTGCCGAAGGGCAACCTGCCACCGCACCGGGACCGGGTGGCGGGGTCGTGAGTCCGGCCGGTTAGAACGGGTCTGGCCACGCACGACCATCGCCCGAACGGTGGGGAAAACCCGAATGAACCCGGGGGCGAACCGGGTTTCCGAGGTCCCGCGGCGCTCCTAGCGTTGACCTCCACAGTGGACGTGAGGAGCGGATGTGCGGAAGATGATCACGGCGGGCCTGGCCGCGATGGCCATGGTCACCGTCGCCACCCCGGTGGCGGCCGAGGGACCGGCCCGGGTGAGCCTGCCGGAACCGACCGGCCGGAGCCAGCTCGGCACCGCCTCGCTGCGGCTGGTGGACACCTCGCGACCCGATCCGCTGCGCGAGCCGGAACAGCCGTTCCGGGAGCTGATGGTGAGCGTGTTCTACCCGGCGCGGGACGCGGACCGGTACCCGGTGGCGCCGCAGATGGGGGCGGGCGCGGCGAAGGCGTTCGACGAGATCGCCGGACCGGCCAACGCGGGCGTGCCCGCCGGACTGGTCGATTGGGCGGCGACGAAGAGCCACGCGCACTCCGGGGCCCCGGTCGACCGGCGCGGCGGGCCGCGGCCGGTGCTGCTGTACTCGCCGGGCGTCGCCGATCCGCGCACGTGGAACGCCACGCTGGTCGAGGACCTGGCGAGTCGCGGGTACGTCGTGATCACCATCGACCACACGTATGAGTCGGCGGGCGTCGAGTTCCCCGGCGGCCGGGTGGCGCGCAGCGTGCTGCTCGACCGCGAGCCGACCCTGGACCTGATGCGTACGGTCCTGGACGCACGCGTGGCCGACACGCGGTTCGTACTGGACTCGCTCGGCGAGATCGGGGCGCGGGTGCCCGGCCTGCGCGGTGCGATGGACCCGGACCGGATCGGCATGTTCGGCCATTCGGGTGGTGGTTTCGCCGCGCTGCAGACCATGCACGACGACCGCCGGATCTCCGCGGCGGTGAACCTGGACGGCCTGCTGTCGATCGGCCACGAGGACGACGGCACCAACCTGTCCACGGTGGCCACCGAAGGGGTGAACCGGCCGTTCCTGCTGCTCGGCCACGAACCGGGCGGCCACACGGCCCGGCCGTCCTGGGGATCGCTGTGGGCGCATTCGACCGGGTGGAAGGCGGACCTGCTGCTGAAGAACTCCGGCCACGCGTCCTTCACCGACGCCGAGGCCCTGCTGCCCCAGGTGGCGGCGCAGGTGAACCTGCCGGAACCGGTCTCGAAGCGGATCGGCGCGGCCGACCCGGCTCGCGTGCTCGCCGCGAACCGGGCCTATGTCGCCGCCTTCTTCGACCGCTTCCTCCGGGGCGCCGACGGCCCCCTGCTCGACGGCCCGAGCCCAGCCCACCCGGATGTGGACTTCCTCCGCTGACGCGGTCATACGTCCACTGTGGACAGCATCTCCGGTTTGCGCGGCGCGGGTTTTCTGGTGCGGCCCCAGGGTTTGTAGACGGAGAGAACCGTGCACGTGGTGTACATCGTGAGCGAGACGGCTCCGGCCGAGAACAGGCCGACCAGGTCGACCGGCGCGAACTGCCCGGCCGGGGTCGCGTCGACCGCGGTGACCAGGTCGTGGATCCCCGGCACCAGGGAGAACGGGGTGAGCAGGATCGCGATCGAGGTGAGCACGAACTTCACCACCACCCACTTGTGCCGGAACAGGCCCCACCGCGTGCACAGCGACAGCACCACACCGGTCGCGAACGCGAGCAGGCTCACCGGGATCATCAGGTAGTCCCCGATCACCCCCAGCGCGCGGAAGATCGCGTGCTGGGTTTCCGGGCGGTCCGCGGTCGCGGCCGCGATCGCCATCGTGACGTTGCCGATGGTCAGGCCGAGCCAGGTCATCGACGTGAGCACGTGCAGCAGCACGAAGAACTTGCGGGTTCGCGGGCTGAGGATTTTCCGATCGGCACGAGTATTCATGCGATTCATGGTCGGCGTCGGCACGCCCGCGCGCGTCGGAGCGGAAGCGGCTTGTCAGCTACGCCGCGCGCCGTACGAGATCCGCTCGCTCGGCGCGAACGGCACGCCGGAGTCCAGGGCGCGCTTGCCGATCACCAGCGCCTCGCCGAGCAGGCTGACCCCGATGGACAGCGGCATCGGCCGCGCGTCGGCGTGCATCCCGCAGGCCACCGCGAGATGACCGAGCCCGAAGTTGCCCGCGAACGAAAGCACCCACACCCCGAAGGTCCACCCGGTGTAGCGCTGCCACAGCACGCCTTCCCGGGTGAACAACCGGATCGTCAGCCCGCGCAGGGCGCCGAAACCAAGCCCGGCGACGGCCCCGGCGCCGAGCCAGACCCCGTCCGTCGGCGTGAACACCGGCAGTTTGACCACGCTGTACCCGCCGATCGCGATCAGGATCAGCGGCGCGCCGAACAACTCGCGCGCGGTGAGCGGTTCCCCGCGCAGGCGCCGGATGATCAGCGCGATCACCGCGGCGGCGATCAGGCCGATCAGCAGTAGTGGATGCATGGGCTCCCCCTTTGTGGCACGGCTATGCCAAATAAGTTAGCAGGGGTGTGCTATAAAGACAACGTGCCCAAGATCGTGGATCCCGAGACCCGGCGCCAGGAGGTCGCCGAGGCGGTGTACCGGGTGGTCGCCCGGGACGGCCTCGAGCAGGCGTCCCTGCGCAACGTCGCCGCCGAGGCCGGGCTGGCGATCGGCTCGGTGCGGCACTACTTCGTCGGGCACGAGGAGCTGATGGTCTTCGCCATGCGAGCCCTGTCCGACCGGGTGGGCAAACGTTTGCTCGCGCACGTCGAGCGGCTCGGCGACCCCGCCGCGGACCGGCGTCGCCTCACCGAGGACCTGCTCGCCGAGCTGCTGCCCCTGGACGAGAACCGGCGGGAGGAGACCGTCGTCTGGCTCGCCTTCACCGCGGCCGCGCGGACCCGGCCGGAACTCCGCCCGCTGGCCGACGAGTCCTTCGACGGGGTGCGCGCGCTGGTCCGCCGGGTGCTGCTCGGCATCCACGCGCGCGGCCGCCTCCTCGGCGGGCTGGACCTGGAGCTGGAGACCGAACGGTTCGCCGCGCTCCTCGACGGGCTCGCCCACGACGCGGTGTCCCATCCGGACCGGATGCCGTCCGAGCTGATCCGCCGCGTCCTCCGGCGGCACCTCGACTCGCTGGTCACCGCCGGCTAGGCGGCGATCTCCACCCCGATCTCCACCCCGGAGCGGTCCAACTCCACCCGGCCCGCCGCCTACCTTCGGCGCCATGGACAAGAACGAACTCCTCCGGCTGGCCGCCGGGAAGGCCCAGGAATCGTTGCGTGGAGGGAAGATGAACGGCAAGGCGTGGCTCGCGGTCCTGGTGGTCGGGGTGCTGGTGCTGCTCGGTTTCCTCGCCTACCGGCTGATCCTGGTCGAACTGATCACCAACTTGAGCGGCCACCGCTGACCCCCGGCCCGTCGATGCGGTGAGATCGGGACATGGCCGGGAAACGCCCCCTGCTGCCGGACACGATCGCGCCCGGCTGGCTCGTCGTGCACGTGCTCGGCACGTTGTTCATCGCCGCGACCCTGCTCACCGCCCGCGAGGACACCGGCTGGATCTGGGCGCTCTACGGGGCCAGCGCCGCCTGCTGGACCGCGTTCGTGGTGCTGGACCACCGGGCCGCGGCCTGGGCGGCTGGCTGCCTCGCCGTCTCGTCCCTGCTGCCGTCGGCGGTACTGGGCCTCGCGGACGACTCGTCGGCGCTGGTGCTCGCGTTCATCACGCTCGGCCGGTTCGCGGCCCTGCTCGCGCCGAGCGTGACGGTGATCGTGCTGCTGGGCCTGCTCGACATCGCCGCGGCCACCGCCGGCAGCCTGCCGGCGGGCCGGTCGCCGCTCGAGGCGGGCGCCGACCTCGGGCTGCTGCTGGTGATCGTGCTGCTCGGGCTGAACCGCCGCCAGTACGAGGTGCAGGCGAACCAGGCCGAGAAACTGCTTGAGCAAACCCACCGCGCGCAGGCCGAACACGCCCGCGCCGCCGCGCTCGACGAGCGCACCCGGATCGCCCGGGAGATCCACGACGTGCTCGCCCATTCCCTGGGCGCCCTGGGCATCCAGCTCGAGCTGGCCGAGGCGCTGCTCGCGGAGAAGTCCGATGTGGACGGTGCGCTGGCGACGGTCCGGCGGTCGCGGCGGCTGGCCGCCGACGGGCTCGCCGAGGCGCGCAACGCGGTCGCCGCACTGCGCCAGGACGTTCCGTCGCTCACCGGGGCGCTGCGCGTGCTGACCGAGGACCACCGCCGCGATCATCAGTCCGATGTGGACTTCCGCGCCGAGGGGGCCGAACGCGCGGTGTCCTCGGCCGCGACGGTCGCCCTGCTGGGCACCGCCCGGGAGGCGCTCACCAACGCCGCGAAACACGCCCCGGGCTCGCCCGTCACCCTGGCGCTGGAGTTCGCGGACGGGGCCGTGCGGCTGCGGGTGGGCAACGAACTGCCCACCACCCCCGGGGACCGGTCCGGGCCGGGCGGGTTCGGGCTGTCCGGGATGCGCGAGCGGCTCGCCCTGGCCGGTGGCACGCTGAACTCCGGGCCGCGGGGCCCGGAATGGCAGGTGTACGCGGAGGTTCCGGAGTGATCAGGGTTGTGGTGGCCGACGACCAGCAGGTGACGCGGGAGGGATTGGTCGCGCTGCTCGGCCTGGTCGACGACGTCGAGGTGGTCGGCTCGGCCGCGGACGGGCGGCAGGTGCTGGACCTGCTCGCCGAGAAACCCGCCGACGTCGTGCTGATGGATCTGCGGATGCCGGTGCTGGACGGGGTCGAGGCGACCCGCCGGATCACCGGGGAGCACCCCGGCACCGCGGTCCTCGTGCTCACCACCTACGCCGACGACGAATCGATCGCCGGGGCGTTGCGTGCGGGTGCGCGCGGCTACCTGACCAAGGACGCCGGGCGCGTCGAACTCGCGGCGGCGCTGCGCTCGGCGGCCGCCGGTCAGTCCACATTCGACGCCGCCGTGTCCGACCGGCTCGTCGCCGCGTTCAGCGGGCGGCGCGCGGCCGCGAAACCGGAACCGCCGGACGGCCTGACCGCCCGCGAGGCCGAGGTGCTCGGGCTGATCGCGGGCGGGCTGAGCAACGCCGAGATCGCCGCCGAACTGTTCATCGGCGAGGCGACCGTGAAGACACATATCAATAACGCCTTCGCGAAGATCGGCGTGCGGAACCGGGCCGAGGCGGTTCGCTATGCCTACCGCCATCAGCTCGGCTGATCTCCGGCTGCGCTTTTCGAGTGACTTGGGACCGGTGAGCCGCCGGATCGTGGGGGATTCGAGCGTGGTGTCCCGGGACGGCGGCGGACTCGGCTACCTTCTTGCGGGTGCGGGCACGTGGTGAAGGCGGAGGATGGACACGATGACGAGCACGGCGACCCGGCCCGAAGCTCCCGGGGGCGGGCGGGCGCTCCAGGCGCGATCCGGCCTGGCCGGACTGCTCGACCTGCCCGCGCAGGCCGTGCGCGGCGTGCTCCGGTTCGCGCGCACCACACCCGGCAGGCTCTCGGTGATCGCCGTCGGGCTCGTCCTGCTCTCGCTGCTCACCGGGGTCATCGGGGTGATCGCGACGCAGGACCGGAAGGACACGATCAACGACCTGATCGACCACCGCGAACCGCTCGCCGCGGCCGCCCAGCAGGTCTACCGTTCGCTGTCCGACGCCGACGCCACCGCGGCCAACGCGTTCCTGTCCGTCGGCGCCGAACCGCCGGAACTGCGGGAGCGCTACGAATTCGACATCGCGCAGGCGGGCGCCGCGCTGGCGAAGGCGGCGTCGGACTCGGCCGGGGTCGCGGACGCGGCGCAGAAGGTCGGCGTGCTCAGCCAGCAGCTTCCGGTCTACGCCGGACTGGTCGAGACCGCGCGGGCGAACAACCGGCTGGGCTACCCGGCGGGCGCCTCCTACCTGCGCGAGGCCTCCGAGCTGATGCGCGCCAGGATCCTCCCGGCCGCGCAGGACGTGTACCGGATCGACACCGACCGCCTCGCCGCGGAACAGGACGACGCGACCGGCTTCCCGTGGCTGACCACGCTGCTCGTGCTCGGCCTGCTCGCGGCCCTGGTCGCGACCCAGATCTACCTGACCCGGCGGACGAACCGGTTGCTCAACGTCGGCCTGGTCGTCGCCACCGGCGCGGTGGTGCTGATGGTGCTGTGGGGCGCGGTCGCCCTGGTCGTCCAGGGAATCCTGGTGGGCAGCGGGAAGGACGACGGCAGCCACCAGGTCGACGTCCTGGTGCGGGCCCGCATCACCGCCCTGCAGGCGCGCGCGGACGAGACGCTGACCCTGGTCGCCCGCGGGGACGGCGCCGCCTACGAAAAGGACTTCGCGGGACTGGCCGTGCAACTGGCCGGGGAGGACCGCAAGGGCGGGCTGCTCGGCGAGGCCAAGGGCCTGGTGGCCGGGCAGGCCGGTGCGCGGCACGTCGAAGCCGCGGTCGCCGACGCGGACGCGTGGCTGCGCGCGCACGCCGAGGTGCGCAAGCGCGACGACAGCGGGGACTACGACGACGCGGTGAAACTGGCCATCGACATGAAGTCGCCGGACAGCGCCGCGGCCGCGTTCGCACGCCTGGACAAGAACCTCGTCGAGGCGATTGACGTTGGGCGGCAAGGGTTTCTGGACGAGACGCGGGGCGCGGACCGGGCGCTGACCCTGCTCCCGGCCGGGGTCGCGGTACTGGCCGTGGTGGCCGCGGCGGGTGCGACCATGGGGATCCGGGAACGCCTGAGGGAGTACCGCTGATGAAGACATCGAAGAAACTCGCCGCGCTCGCGGCGGTGCTGGCCGTGCTCGCCACCGGATGCGGCAGCGCGGGGGAACCGGTCGACCCGGCGCCGGTCGGGTCGGTGCAGCGGCCGCAGCCCGCGCACGTCGGCGGCGCGGACACCAAGGGGGGCGGCCCGGCGGCGCCGAACGACTGCGACAAGCGGAGTCTCGCGCCGACCAACGGCACCGCCATCGCCGACGGCTCCACCATGAGCAAGATCAAGAAACGCGGCAAGCTGATCGCCGCCGTCGACCAGACGAACTACTCCTTCGGTTACCGCAACACCACCAACGGGAAGCTCGAGGGCTTCGACATCGACATGGCGAAGCAGATCGCGGCGGCGATCTTCGGCACCGCGGAAAACCACATCCAGTTCAAGGCGATCCCGTCGTCGCGGCGCGAATCGGTGCTGCAGAACGGGGAAGCGGACATCGTGGTGCGGACGTACACGATCAACTGCGAGCGGCTGCAGAAGGTCGGCTTCTCGTCGGTGTACTACGTGGCGCACCAGCGGGTCCTGGTGAGCAAGAACTCCCCGGTCCAGGGGCTCGGCGACCTCGGCGGCAAGAAGGTGTGCGCCACCAGCACCTCGACCTCGCTGAAGAAGATCGCGACGGCGGACTCGAAGCCGATCCCGGTTTCGGTGGACAACTGGTCGGACTGCCTGGTGATGCTGCAGCAGGGGCAGGTGGACGCGGTCTCCACCGACGACGTGATCCTGAACGGGATGGCGCAGCAGGACCCGACCACCCACGTCGTGGGCGACGCGCTCACCGACGAGCCCTACGGCATCGGGATTCCCAAGCAGAACGAGGACATGATCCGGTACGTCAACGCGGTTTTGGAGTCGGTGCGGGCCGGGAAGTGGAAGGAGAGCTACAACCAGTGGCTCGCCGCGAGCCTCGGTGACGCGAACCCCCCGGCCGCCAGCTACCGCTGAGCCAGGGTGCGCGCACTAGGATCGATGGGAACGCACGCGGGAGCTTCTGGGAGGTAGCTGTGTCTGAGGAGCCACGCCGTGCTCGGCACCGTGCGCCGGACGAGGAGCCGGAGGCCGAAACCTGGGTCCCGCCGGAGCGGGCGCGGAACCCGGAGATCCCCCCGGCCGCCCCGCCGCCGAACCGGCCGCCGGTCGCCCCGCGGAACCCGGTGACGCCGCCCGCGCCGCAGCCCGGTGCGGCCCAGCCGACGAGCGTGCTCGCCGCGCCCGCGCCCGAGACGCAGAGCATCGTGCCGCCCGCGCCCCGGCCGGAGCCGAGCGGCCCCGGCGTGCTGCCCGATCCCGGCACGGAAAGCGTGCTGCCCGAACGCACCAGCGACGGCCGCCACACCGGTCCGGGCACCGGCCCCGGGACCGGCCCGGGCACCGGTTCCGGCGCTTTTCCCGGCACCTCCCGGCGGACCGGTTCGCGCACCTCGCGGCGCGGCCGGCTCGGCGCCGGGCTGGTCGACGTGCCCCAGGTTCCCTACCGCGACCCGGCCTCGGCCGTACTGTCCGATCCGGTCGTGTCGGAGGAGAAACGCTTCTGCGGCAACTGTTCCGCGAAGGTCGGCCGGGGCGAGAACGGCAAACCGGGTGCGCCCGAAGGAACTTGCCCGAACTGCGGCACGCAGTTCTCGTTCGTTCCCCGGCTCCGGCAGGGCGAGGTGCTGGGCGGGCAGTACGAGGTGCTCGGCGCGCTGGCCTACGGCGGGCTGGGCTGGATCTACCTGGCGCAGGACCACAACGTCAGCGATCGCTGGGTCGTCCTCAAAGGACTGATCGACACCGGGGACGCGACCGCGCTGGCCGCGGCGGTCAACGAAACCCGGTTCCTGGCCGAGGTCGAGCACCCGAACATCGTCAAGATCTACAACTTCGTGCAGCACCCGGACACCAAGACCGGCACCTCGGTCGGGTACATCGTGATGGAGTACGTCGGCGGGCAGTCGCTGCGCCAGCTCGCGCTGGCCCACCACCGCTCGGCCGGGCGCGCCGAACCGCTGCCGATCGGGCAGGTCATCGCCTACGGGCTGGAGATCCTGCCCGCCATCGGCTACCTGCACGGGCAGGGCCTGCTCTACTGCGATCTCAAGCCGGACAACGTGATCCAGACGCACGAGCAGCTCAAGCTGATCGACCTCGGCGCGGTGCGCCGGATGGACGACTACGAGAGCCCGCTGTTCTTCACCACCGGGTACAGTGCGCCGGAACTGGCGAATCAGGGTGCCTCGGTGGCGTCGGACCTGTACACCGTCGGCCGCACGCTCGCGGTGCTGAGCTTCGAGTTCACCGGGTACACGACCAAGTACAAGAGCACGCTCCCCGGCCCGGACCAGGTGCCGCTGTTCGCGCTTTTCGGTTCGTACTACCGGTTCCTGAAGCGGTCCACGCATCCCGACCCGGACCGCCGCTTCCTGTCCGCCGAGGACATGGGCGATCAGCTGACCGGGGTGCTGCGCGAGATCATGGCGCTGGGCACCGGAAAACCGCGGCCCGGCGCGTCCACGGTGTTCGGCCCGGAGACCAAGACGTTCGGCGTGGACATGGTGGTGCCGGACCCGGGGCGGCGCGTGCCGTTGCCGGATCCCGCCGAGGTGGTCGCCGGGCTGCCGATCCCGCAGGTGGACACCGGGGACGCGGCCGCGGGGGTGCTGGCCTCGACCACGGCCGCCGATCCGCGCGAGGCCATCGAAGCGCTCGCCGGGGCGCCCCGCGAGTCGATCGAGGTGCGGCTGCGGATCGTCCGGGCCCGGATCGAGCTCGGCGAGCTCGCCGAGGCGAACCGGCAGCTGCAGGCGGCCCAGTACCTGGCGATCAAGTCCGGGTACCCGCACGACTGGCGGATCGACTGGTACCGCGGGCTGATCGAGCTCGCCGGGGGCCGGGCGCGGGTCGCGCACGTGGCGTTCGAGACGGTGTACGACGAGCTGCCCGGCGAGATCGCGCCGAAGCTCGGGCTCGCGGTCAGCGCCGAGGCGGTCGGCGACTACTTCGGCGCGGCCCGGTACTACGAACTGGTGTGGAAAACGGACCATTCGTACGTCAGCGCGGCCTTCGGGCTCGCGCGGGTGTACCTCGCGCAGGGCGCGCGGGCCGGGGCGATCGAGGTGCTGGGGACCATTCCGGCCTCCTCGACGCACTACGTCGCCGCGCAGGTCGCCGCGATCAAGATCAAGGCCCGGGGCGCCGGGGCCGATCCGGCGTCGCTTTCGGAGCAGGACCTGGTCGACGCGGGCGTCCGGCTGGAACGGCTCACGCTGGACGCCGAGCGGCGGGCCCGGCTGTCGGCGGAGATCCTGGAGGCCGCGCACGCGTGGGTCCGCGCGGCGCCGGACCGGACCAACGGCCGCACGGCCACCCTGCTGGGCTGCGAGCTGTCCGAGCGGGAACTGCGGTTCGGGCTGGAACGCTGCTACCGCGCGCTGGCCCGGCTGGCGGGCACCGCGGACCAGCGGATCGAACTCGTCGACCGCGCCAACGCCATCCGGCCCCGCACCCTCACCTGACCGCGATTCGGCGAGGAGTCGCGGGGGCTCAGCCGACGAAGTGGCGGGTGAGGAGCTCGCTGAGCTGGCGGGTCAGGTTGGCGTCGTCGGCCGGTGCCACAGTGCCCTGGCGCCGCCCCTGCTCGGTCATGCAGTACCGCCCGTCGGCGTTGTCGATCCACGCGAGCGTGCCGAGCTGGCGTTCCCGCCCGTCCCGGCCCCGGGCGAACGCGGTGAAGTAGCCGCTCCGCAGCCGCGGCCGCGCGAAGATCGCCTGCGCGGCGTGCAGATCGCTGGCCACCGCCACCCCCGGCGCCGCGCGTTCCCGCGGCAGCAGGTGCACGCATTCCCGCTCCACCGACTCGGGGTAGATGAACTGGAAGAAGAACCGTTCCGCCTGGTGCACCGCGAGCACCGCCTGCTCGCCCTTGACCGCGACCCGGGCGAGCAGGTTCCGCCCGCCGGCGAGCACCCCGCAGACCGCGACCGCCCGCTGCGACCCGGCCAGCAGGGTCAGCGCCCGCTCGACGTCCGGGCTGGGCGTCTCGGCCCCGTTCCGCGGCCCGTCCGGCACGGTGAACGGGAAGACGTGCTGGCCGAGCCCGAGTTTCCCCCACAACGCGTCCATGGCCTGCTGCGGCAGCGAGAACGACCGGAGCATCTATTCGGCCTGTTCCGCCAGGTCGAGGCCGCGTGCCCGCGCCTCCTGCTGGGCGCGGTAGCCGTCGTTGAGCCGCTGGATCCGGGCCTGGAACTCGCCCGGCTCGGTCGCGGCGTGCAGCTCGGCCAGCGACGCCCGCAGGTCGAACTCCGCGGGATCCGGGTTTTCCTCCGCGAAATCCATCCTTCCCCCCGCCGAATCAGCGTGGCACAGAATCGAGCACCCATTATGACCGGAAAACCGGTGCTCGGCGCGCTGAAACGATCGGGAGCCACCGAAAGTTGTACTGCGTTCAACCCTCGTCTAGGGGTTGATGTCCCAGTCCTTTTCCGGTTTCTGCCGCCGGGCCGCGGCGAACTTCTCCAGGGCCTGGGCGTCCCCGTGCGTCGTGAAATGCTCGAAGCCGACCATGACGAACAGCGCCCGCGCCCGGACCGCGACCGGCCCGTCCTCGGCGTCGAGGCGGCCGTCCGCGCTGACGTAGATCTTCCGGCCCGCCACCCCGTCCAGCCGGGCCGTGATGTACAGGGTCGAACCGACCGGCACCGGCCGCCGGAAATCGGTCTCCAGCCGCCCGGTCACCGCGGGCCGGCGCAGCAGGTTGCCGACCGTCGAGCCGAGCGCCTCGTCGAACGCGCAGGCCAGCAGCCCGCCGTGGGCGAGACCGGGGGCGCCCTGATGGGCCTCGGTGACGGTGAACTGCGCGTGCACGGTCTGGCCCTCGCCCATGGCCGACCGCATGCGCAGCCCGCCTTCGAGCTCGTCCCCGCAGCCGAAGCACTCGGCGTAGTGCACCGGCAGCTTCTCGCCGGGTGCGGGCGCCTTCGGGTGGGCGACCGCGGGCTCGACCTCCACCGGCGGCCAGGGCTGCGCTGTCCTGTTCATCTCCCAACGTTAACCCGCTTCTTTACCACCGCCACACACGAGGTGATCGGACGCACGAATTGCCCCGTTGAGCCGTGGTCGTGCCGTCCCGTGCACCGCGGGTTGGTGCCGCGGACGGCGCCGGGTGAGGGTGGGAGGCGTGTCGGACGCGGAGATCTCGCGGTCGCTGGTCGCCGCATCGGCGTTGGCCCGGGCGCTGAGCGGGGCGCTCGAGCTGGCCCCGGAACGCGATGCGCCCCGCGTCACCGGGACGCGGGGCGCATCGGCCTTGGCGATGGTTCTTGCGGAACCGGGAGCGGTTACGTCGTCGCCGGAGCGGGCTGCACCTGCGGATCGGTACCCACCGTGCGGGAGTTGATGATCCGGCGCAGCGACACCCCGGAGGTCTCCGGCAGCAGCAGGATCGGCACCGCGGCGATGGCCGCCGCCCCCATCAGGTAGAACGCGGGCCACAGGTTGTTCCCGGTGGCGCTCACCAGGCTGCTGACCACGTAGGAAGCCGTCCCGCCGAACGCCGCGGTGGACACGCTGTAGCCGATCGAGAAGCCGCCGTAGCGCTCCGGGGTCGGGAACATCGCGGGCAGCGTGGCGGCCAGCACGGACAGGATCATCACCAGCGGGATCGCGATCATCACCACGCCCAGTGCGAGCTGCAGCCAGTTCCGGTCGTCCTTGGCCGCTTCCATGATCGAGAACGCCGGGATGGGCAGCGCGAGGAAGAGGGCGCAGCAGGTGATCAGGATCGGTTTGCGGCCGATCCGGTCGGAGAGCGTCCCGAACGGCACGATCACGATCAGCATGCCCAGCACCGCGCCCAGGATGATCAGCAGCGGGGTGTGCCCGGTGAAGCCGACCACGTCCTTGAGGTAGGTCTCCAGGTAGGTGATGACGATGTAGTTGGCCACGTTGATCAGCACGACGATGCCGATCACGTGCAGGATCGAGGTCCAGTGCTTGGTGAGCAGCGCCTTCAGCGGCGACTTCTCGACCTTCTGCTTCTTCTCCAGCTCGACGAACAGCGGGGTGTCCTCGAGCTTCATCCGCAGCCAGAGGCCGACCAGGCCGAGCGGGCCCGCGATCAGGAACGGCAGGCGCCAGCCCCATTCGCGCATGGTGTCGTCGCCGAGGATCACCGTGAACAAGGTGACGAAACCGGCGCCCATGGCGAAACCGGTCAGCGTGCCGAACTCCAGCCAGCTGCCCCAGAAGCCCCGCTTGCGGGCTGGCGCGTACTCCGCGATGAACGTGGCCGCGCCGCCGTATTCGCCACCCGCCGAGAAGCCTTGGACCCCGCGGAGCAGGATCATCAGCACCGCGGACGCCGGTCCCATGGTCTCCCAGGACGGCAGCAGGCCGATGACGAACGTGGAGCCGGACATCAGGATGATGGTCAGCGCGAGCACCCGCTGGCGGCCGATCTTGTCGCCGAGCGGGCCGAACACGAAGCTGCCGAACGGCCGCACCACGAAGGTGATCGCCAGGACGGCGAAGGTGGCCAGCGCGCCTTCCTCGAGGCTCCCGGCGTTGAAGAAGACCTGGCCCAGGATGGCGGGCATGAAGCCGAAGACACCGAAGTCGTACCATTCGATGCAGTTGCCCATGGCCGATCCGGCGACCGCCTTGCGGATCTCGTGCGGTGGCGCCTCAGCGGGCGCATCACCGTCGACCTGTAGTGCCTCTTCGGCCATGGAAAGTCCTCCCAGCCAGCCCTCGCTTGTTGCTCAATAACCCTCTCGGGATCTTCGACCGTAGGTGTTTCACCGCAGTTGTCCAGTCGACTCCTGCCATTTGGCAGGCGTCCATAGCCCGTTCAGGTGATGTCTGCGCAGGTGGGACGGGTTCATGAAATTTTTCCCCTATTCCTGCGGAACGGGCCCCTGCCGGGCGCGTCGAAGCTGTTGGTGAGGCCGAGAAGTTGTCCGGCGGTGCCGCGAACGTGACCGTTCGTGCACTGGATAGGGTCGACGCGGAGTAATCGCGCGATGCTGGTCTCGCCGCCTTGACAGCGGCAAGATGGGGATGCCCGTTCGCCAGGTGACATGAGGAGGAGCCGGCGTGGAGAGGGTGCGCACGATCGAGCAGGCCAAGGCGCTGCATAAGAAGTACGCGGGGGAAGACGGGGACCCGAAGCACATTTCGGGCGCGCGCGACGTCGCCGAACCGACCGGCGCGGGCTCCGCGGGCGTCCAGGCGGAGGACAAGAACGGGATCGACCTCGATCCCGAGGCGCTCGCCGCCGCCGAGCGCAAACTGGGGCAGCACTACTTCGAACTCGCCGCGTACCTCGAGCAGGCCAAACGCCTCGAAGGGCACCTGCAGGACGGGAAGAGCCCGGTGGCCAAGCCGATGGGGCACGCGTTCAACATCCGCGCGGGCGTCGACGAGGGCGGGGTGCAGGCGACCCTGCGCGCCTATCTCGAGGAACTCGCGGCGCTGCGCGAGTCGATCAGCCAGGCCGGGGCGACCCACCGGACATTCGACGAGGACTCCGCGGCGGACCTGCGGCCGCGCGAATCGGACCGCTAAGGGGTGAGCGGGCTATGACTCTCAAGTACAACAAGCACCGCAAGAAGCGGTACTACCACGACGACCACCCGCTGAGCCGGAAGGCCAAGCTGCGCAAGGCGCGGCTGGAACGGCAGCGCCGGGCCAACCTGAAGGACAGCGCGTTCGGCAAGATCAACTGGGACGCCTACGAGCACCGCCAGCTCTGGGACATGATCAAGTCCGCCGAACCGGGCGCGATGGGCCAGCGCGCCCACGACTGGGCCAAGCTAGCGTCCAATGTGGACTCCGCCACCAAGGAGGTGCAGAAGACGCTGCAGGAGCTTCTGCTGTCCTGGCGCGGGAAATCCGCGGTGACCGCGGCGGAGTCGTCCACCCAGCTCACCACCTGGGCCAGCGAGGCGAGCCAGACCGCGCGGCACATCGGCGAGGGCCTGGACACCTACACCGCGGCGGTCGCCGAGGCGAAGAAGAAGATCCCGGAGCCGGTGCACCCGTACCTGGAGCGGTGGTTCCGCGAGGGGTACGACATCAACGCGCTGAGCGGCCCCAACGGCGCCTACCTGATGAACCAGCTCCTCGACGACCACCTGCCGTCGAAGCAGGAGGCCACGCGCGCCAAGCAGGAAGCGGTGCGCGTGATGGACGAGTACGAATCGGCGAGCAAGACCGTGCACGGTTCGCTGCCCGGTTTCCAGGGCGCGCCCGCGGTCACCCAAGGCGGAACGTTCGGCGCGACCGAGGCGCCGCCGGGTTCCGGCGGCTCGCCGGCGCACGATCCCGCGGAGAGCACGACGGCGTCCTCGGCGGTCACCGTGGATCCGTCGCTGATCGGCGCGGGCACCGGTGGTCCCGGTCCCGGCGGCACCGGTTACGGCTCGACCGGCAGCGGTCCCGGCGCGATGTCCGGGGTCGGCGGCACGGGTGGTTACGGCGGCGGTCCGGGCGCGAGCGGCCCGGGAATGGCGACCGGATCCGGCGTCCCGGGCGGCGGTATGGTCGGCCCGTTCGCGGCGAACGCCGGTGCGGCGGGCGCGCGCGGCGGCCCCGGGATGGGCGGTTTCGGCATGTACCCGCCGATGGCCGGGGCGGGCAATTCCGAAGAGGACAAAGAACACACCAACCGTTATGACCTGGGACTGGATCTGATGGACGACCTGCCTCCGGCGTACCCGCCGGTGTTCGGCCAGTGAGTGATTACGAAGCGGATTTGCCCGGTATGGCGGAAGCCATCCGCCTGCTGGACGACGTGACCCAGCAGCTCACCCCGGTGCCGCCGGTGCTGGAAGGCGGCGCCGGCGGCGATCTCGGACCGGCCGGGATCACGCCCGCCGCCGAGGAACTCGCGGCCCGGTGGGCGGAGCGGACGCGCGCCGCCCAGGACCAGGCCGCCGACGCGCTGGCCGGGCTCCGCGCGGCGCGGCACCACTACCGGTCGGCCGATGAGGAAGCGAGTTCGCGACTCGACCGGTTCTCCGATGGCGCCTGACTACCGGGGTCTGGGTTTCGATCCGGCGCCGGGCAGCCGCGACGCCGTCGCCTCCTCGGGGGCTCGGCTTTCCGAACTCGCCGAACGGGCCGGGACCGCCGAGGCCGATCTGCGCCGGGTCACCGGGCTGCCCGCGGGCTGGGCGGGCGAGGCGTCCGACGCCTTCGTCGCCGGGCTGTCCGCCCTCGCGCGTTCGCTGGCCACCGTGCGGGCGGAATTCGTCGCCGCGGCAAGGGTTCTGGACGACTGGCTGGACAAGCTCGCGCCGAACCAGCGGGCCGCCGAGGAACTGGACCGGCAGGCCGTGGCGCTGCGCTCGCGGCTCACCGAAGCCGAGGACATCCTGCAGCGCCTCACCACCGAGGCGGATTTCCTGAACGGTCCCGCGCGCGAAACCGTGGATCAGGAGATCACCGAGATGCGCCGCCGGCACCAGCGGTACCGCACGGATCTGGACCGGATCCTCGACCGGGCAAGGGATCTCCGGCACGACCACCTCGCCGAGGCAGCGCGGGTCGCCGAACGGCTCCGCGCGGTTCCGGCCGACGGCCCGCCCGAGGCTTCGCCCTTCGCGGCCGATCCGTTCCGCCCGGCGACGACGAGCCTGGATCGCTGGTCGTCGCTGTCCCGGCAGGTCACCTCGGTGCTCAGCCCGCTCGGGTCGACCGACAGCGAGAGCGCGCCCCCGCCGCCCGGCGCCGCGGACGCCTTCGCGGCGGCCGTGGCCGGGCCACCCGCGGATCCGTGGTCCTCGAACCCCTTCGAGAGCGGCCGGTGAGACTGCCCTCGGTTCCCGGGATCACCCCGGTTTCGCTGCGTTCGGTGGAGGCCACCACGGCGGAACTGGCGGAACTGCTCGTCCGGCTGCGCGGTGCGGACGCCGCGCGGGACCCGGGGCTGGAACTCGCCGCCGCCGAGGCGGCGGAACTGGCGCACGAGCACGGGGCGGGGCTGGTCGCGGTGGTGGAGCACGCGGCGGCGGATCCGGCGATCCTGGTCGCCGCGGTGATCGGTGTGGACCGGCCGATGGACTTGGACGCGGCGGCGGAACTGCGGTACTACCTGGCCGATTCCGGTGGCCCGGACATCCGCGAGGTCACCCAGGCCCGCACCGCCACCGGGTATCCGGTGGTGATCGCCGAGCGGATCCTGGTGACCGATCAGCTCCGCTCCGGCCCACCGGCGGGCGCGCAACTCCAGGCGGTGGTGGTGGATCCGTCCGTGCCGCGGATCGCGGTCTTCACCCTGCACTCGCCGACCGGCCGGGGCTGGCTGGAACTGGCGACCGTGATCGGCACTCTCGTCTCGGGCGTCGACTTCGGCGCCGTCCCCTCCCCGGCCCGCTGACCCGACTCGCTGACCCGGCCCCATTTACCCGGCCCCGCCGACCCGGCCCGTTGACCCGGCCCGCTGACTTGACCCCGCAACCCCAGCCTGTTAGCCCCGCGCCCACTGGCCCCGCTACCCCCCGGCACATGAACGGTCCATTCACGCCGTGGGGGGAACCCCTTGATTCAAGGCTAACGCTCCCCACCGACATTTCCGGGCGCCCAGGGACTCTCGGCGGGCGCCCAGGGCACTCTTGGCGAAGAGTGCCCTCCTTGCGCCCGCGACTACCGCGATTCGCTGAGATACCGCGATTCGGCGCCGAATCGCCCCGGTCGTTCAGGGAGCGGAAGTGGCGGTCGGCACGCTGGGTTGGCCGGGCGGGGAGACGTGTGCGCCGCTGGTCGTCGGGCGGGGATTGCGGGTCGTGGCGCCCGGGCGCGGGTTCGATTCCGGTTTCGGCGGCGCGATGCTGGCGTGCGGCGGTTCCACGCTGGTGCGCGGCTGGCTGGGTTGTTCGCTCGGCGAGGGAATCGGGGGACTGGTCGCGGGCGGCCGGGTTTCCAGGACCGGCGGCGCGGCCGGTTCCACCGGGAGGGGCGGAGCCGGTCGCTGCCCGAGCACCAGCACGGCGGCGGCGACCACACCCGCCGTCGCCACCGAACTCCCGGCCACCGCGAGCCGTTTGCGCCGCCGCCGGACCCGGCCGCCGCGCTGGATGATCGCCTCCGGCGAAAGGGTCAGCGGCGGCTGCCCGTCCGCGACCGTTTCGGCCAGGATCTCGCGAATTTCGTTCTCGGCCACGATTCGTCACCTCCCCTCTGCCGCGTTGGACAGGATTTCGCTGAAATGCGGCCCCAAGCGCTGCCGCAGGGTCACCAGGCCGCGGGCGCTCTGGCTCTTGACGTTGCCGGTGGAACAGCCGAGCGCCTCGGCGGTTTCCTCCACGCTCAGGTCGTTCCAGTACCGGAGCACCAGCACGGCCCGTTGTTTCGGCGGCACCGCGGACAGCGCGTGCAGGACCAGCATGCGCTGCTCGGTGCCGCCGGGCTCCGCCCCGGCCGCCTCCGGCGGGAGATCGGTGAGGTACTCCTTGCGGCGCCACGGCCGCCGGCGTTCGGCGAGGAACGTCCGCAGCACGATCTTGCGCGCGTAGGCGTCCAGCGCGTCATGCCGGGCGAGCCGTGGCCACGCCAAGTACAGCTTGAGCAGCGCCGCCTGCGTGATGTCCTCCGCGTGGTGCCAATCGCCGCACAGCAGGAAAGCGGTGGACCGCAGGGAGTGCGCGCGCAGCTCGAAGTACCGGGCGAACTCGCCGTCCCACGGCGAACTCCGCCCGGCACCCCGGTCGCGCTCGTTGCCCACTAAGTCAGTTGCCACCAACCGCCGGGCACGCCTTCGCCGGGCAGTCACCGGTCGGTCCCGCCGGGACGGCGGTCGGCACCTTGGGCGCCGGCCCCTTCGGCTTGGTCGTCTCGGCCGGTGCGGCACTCGGCGGTGTGTTCGGCCGTGGGCGCGTCGGCGCGGGGGTCGCGGTCGGCCGCGGGGCTTCGGTCGCCGTCGGCGCCGAAGTGGGAGCGGGTTGCCCGGCCACCGGCTTCGGCGGCTCGGGCGCCGGGCTGGCGCTGGCCAGCGCGGTCCCGGTGACCGCGCCACCGGCGAGCAGCAGGGCTCCGGCCCACAGAGCGATACGCGTGCGCAATGGATCTCCTCGATGTCTTCGGTTCCGCGCCGCCCCTGGCGACGCCTTCGCCGTTAGACATGCGTGCCCCCGCGCCCGGGGTTGCATCGAATTCTCACCGGCCCGCCAGTTCCCGGTCCCGGTACTCGCGCGGGGTCGCGCCGACCACTTTCCGGAACGTCCGGGAGAAATGCGCGGCGTTGGTGAACCCGCAGTTCTTCGCGATCTCCCCGATGCCCTGCGACGCCTTGGCCGGGTCGCCGAGCAACGCCTTCGCCCGCTCGACGCGCAGCGCGCGGATCCGTCCGGACACCCCGTCGCCGTCGTCGAAGAGCTGGTAGAGCCGGCGCCGCGAGATGAACAGCGCGTCGGCGATCCGCTCGGCGCACAGGCCCGGTTCGGCGAGGTGGGTCTTGATGTAGTCGATCGCCTCGCGGCGCCGGTTGCCGAGGACGTCGGCCCGGTCCAGTTCGGTGCGCAGCGCGCTGCGCAGCACCAGTTCGGCCAGGCCGAGCAGGTGGTGGGCGATGCCGTGCGGATCGAGGGCGGGCGCCGCGGCGAGCAGGTGCTCGATCGCGCCCGCGAACACCTTCTGCAGCACCGCGTCCACCGCGACCGGCTGGAACATCAGCGGCCGCAACTCACCGAACGACAACGACAAGCGGGCGGTGGACACGGTGAGCATCACCACGCCGTGCCCGCCCGGACCGTCCTGTGTGGACACCGGAAGCAAGTGCAGGGCGGAGTCCGGGAAACGCAGCGTGGAGCCGGATTCGGCGACCACCGCCGGAATCGGGCAGCGCATCAGGAGCTGGACGCGATCCGGCTCGCCGCCCTTCGCGCCGCCGAGCGCGCGCAGCGCGGCGCTGGCTCCGGAAGCGCGAACGACCAGGAAGCCGCTCGCGACTTCCTGGCCGTCCGCTCGCTCGGTCAGCTGTTCTTCAGCGCGGACTTCGCGGTCCAGTCTTCCCATGAATAGGTCCAGTCCGCGTAGTCGCCGTCCTCGGGACCCAGTTTCTGGGTGCTGCCCTCGATTTCCACCGGGTCGCCGGGCAGGACGCCGTCGTAGTACTCCTTGGCGTTCTTGGGCGACAGGTTCAGGCAGCCGTGCGAGATGTTCTTCTTGCCCTGGGCCCACATCGACGCGGCGAGGCCGTGGATGAACTCGCCGTTGTTGGAGATCCGGACCGCCCACGGCACGTTCACGTCGGTGTAGTTGTAGCGCGGGTTGCTCATCGAGTAGGTCGCGTGCTTCGACATCACGATGTGCGTGCCGCTGTTGGTGACCCGGCCGGGGTCGGAGTCCAGCCCGTAGCTGACCGGGTAGTCGGCGACCTGCTGGCCGTCCCGGATGACCTGCATGCGGTGGGTTTGCGTGTTGCCCTTCACGATCTGCGAACGGCCGATCTTGAAGGACGCGCTGACGTCTTCCTTGCCGTAGACGCCGTCGCCCATCTTCACGCCGTACAGCTTGGCGGTGACCTTCACCTGGGTTTCCGGCTTGTAGTACTCCTTCGGCCGCCAGTGCACCGAGGTGTCCCCTTCGAGCCAGGCCCAGGAGCCTTCGGTCTTCGGGGTGGTCTCGACGGTGAGCGCCTTCTCCACCGCGGCCTTGTCGGTGACCTTGCTGGGGAAGGTCAGCGCGATCGGCATCGCGATGCCGTAGGTCTGGTTGTCCCCGACGTTGAGCTGACCGTGCAGCTGCTTGCGCGGGGTGACCGTGTCGAACGAACCGGACAGCTGCACCGGCTGGCCGTCACCGCCGATCGCGGTGCCGTTCCAGGTGTAGGTCTTGCCGTAGCCGAGCGGTTCGGCGGTGTTCCAGGTGCGCTTGTCCTCGGTGAGCTGACCCTGAACCTGCTTACCCTCCGCGTTGGTCAGGGTGACCGTCTGGATAGTGCCGTCGGTGACCGACACCTTCACCGGTTCGCCCGGCGCGACGTCCTTCGCGCCCGCGGCCGGCTGCGCGATGATCTTCGCGCCCGCGGGGGCGCCGTGCCCGCCGCCGGTTCCCGAATTCTGGTTTCCCGCCGGGGTATCCGATCCGGACGAGCACGCGCCCAGCCCGATCACGACGCTCAGCGCCAGACCGGCCAACGCGAAACGACGGTGCCTGGTGTGCTGTTGTGTCACCTATCTGCCCCTATCCCCGATTCTCCCCTGTCCCCACAAGTGACGCCTGACCGATCCCGAACGTTGAGCCAGCGAAACGTGACGAAGGTCACGCCGGAAGGTGGTCGTTCAACGTGGGCGGGCCGCGCTTCGCCCCAGGCAGGAGGCGAGGTCGGCGACGGTCGGCGCGGGCGTCAGCCTAGCGGGTGGGTCCGACGGTATTGGTAGCGCCGTACAACGTTTTGGTGACCCGATAGACCCGTTGGACCCAACCAGACTCGATGGGGTTCAGATTTCGCCGGATCCCGGTAGGCTTCCGGACAGGCCGTCGTTTTGCGTGTTCGTGGCTTCACACTCGCGGAACTTCTGACGCGAGCCGGAGCAGGACACGTGCTCTTCGCTCGTCTCGTTGGAACCGCCCGGGACGGCCCGGGTATCGCTCCGGCAATGCTCGAAGCGGATCTGTAACGAGGAGTAAGCGGTGGCGCAAGGCACTGTGAAGTGGTTCAACGCCGAAAAGGGCTTCGGCTTCATCGCCCAGGACGGCGGCGAGGGCGACGTGTTCGTGCACTACTCGGAGATCGACGGTCGCGGTTTCCGCACCCTCGAAGAGAACCAGCGAGTGGAGTTCGAGGTCGGGCAGGGCCAGAAGGGCCCGCAGGCCCAGAAGGTCCGCGTGATCTGAACGGTCTCCCTCTGAGACAACCGAGCCCCCGGCGGGAAGTTTCCCCGCCGGGGGCTCGTTTTCTTGCTCAGCGCTGTCGTCGTTCAGCGTCGCGTGGCCGCGGGCCGGTCCCAGCCGGGCTCGAACTTGTGCTGATCGGTCACCTCGTTGTCCGGGGTGGTCGCGAACTGGCGGCGCTGCTGCGAAGCCGCCTGCCCCTCCCAGGAGAGCCGCTCGAGGATCCACTCCTGCGCGAGGGCCTGGGGCGAGGTGTTGCGCTCGCGGGCGATGTCCTTCAGCTGTTCGCTGGCGATCAGGTTCATCCGGAGCTGGTAGACCTGCGCCTCGCCGAAACGCTTGCCGCTGCCGGTGCTCTCCGGGTCGGAGTCCGGCGCGAGGGCGGCCAGGTAACTGGTCAGCTCGTGGTCCTCGACGGTCCCCTCCGCCTCCTTGGCGGGCGAGTTCCGGTGCCGTCCAGGGTTCACGGCCTTGAGGTTGGTCCTGCTGCTCAGGCGTCCTAATGAGGGAAGAGGCACGGACACACGATAACGGTTGGATCTCGAACCCAACACGAATGTGACCCGCAACACACGCAGTAGTCTCACATTAGGCCATTCAGGCCACCCCAACCCCCAAACGCCACCCCCACCAACCACCCTCCGCAACCCCCCTACCACCTCCGGCAACAGACATCCCGGAACCAACTGCCGCACCCGGCCGCAACCTTTAGCCCCCACCAACGTCCCCCAACCGAACACAACCCCAGTTAGTGATTCCCCCAGAAGCCCCATGCTGGTCCCAACCCCACGCGCCCAGCGCCCGTCAAAGTAAGGAGCACGCACCGTGGGGGGTTTGGGGGGCTCGGCCCCCCAATAGATACCGAGCCCTGCGAAGGGGGAGCCGAAGGCGAACCCCGAGCAGGAATGGAGAGGCCCCCGCGCCAGGGGGAGGAACGCGGGGGCCGGAGGGGATCTCCACAGGCGCTGACCGGGGGTGTGTCAGCACGTTGATTGTTACACGACTTTCGTCATTCGGCGAGTGGTCGTGCCGAAAAATCCGGTTGACTCGTCATGTACCGGTTCCCTTAGGTTCACCTTGCGTCGATGAACGACGTTCGGCCGGTTGCGAACACTGCGTGTTCAGAGGTTCACTCTGCGGGGGGCTGCGTGAGAGTTCAACCGCTCGCTAGCCTCGCGGCCAAGTTGTTCGGAAAGCCTGTGGAGGAGCTATGAGCGGGTCTCTCGAGGTGCGGCAGTTCCTCCTGCGGTACGAGGGGGCGGACACGGGGAACGCCGGTTATCCCGGTGGTGTGCCGGCGCAGCGTACGGGGCAGGGGGATACCCAGCGGGTCTCCGATGATCAGGTGCGGCGGGCCCGGCTCGCGGTCGCCCGGGGCGCGCTGGGGGTGGAGGATTGTGCTCAGCTGCTGGACATGCTGGGGCTGACCTTGGACGACGACGGTCAGGCGCCGGTGCAGCGCTGAGCTGAGGTTTTCACGAGCGCTCAGGGGTATGCCCCCTGGTCACACCCCTGAGCGCCACCGTGGAGAAGATACTGTCCGTGCTCGCCTTCGGGCAAATATTTTTGCTTCCATGCTGATAGTTGCGTGGAAAATTTCTTCCCATGCAGATTGTTCTCGTCTTCGTTTGGTAACAGTGTTATCGTTCAGTGGACGAAGGGAGAACGGCATGACCGGGACTGAGTCGGCGGTGGTCATCGCCCGCGAGATCAGGCCGATCGTCCAGGTGTGGGGCGGGAAGTTCATGACCTCGCCCGAACTGGCGGCGGCCGAGCGGGAAGCGGGCCTGAACCAGCGCGCGCTGTACTTCCGCGGCCGTTCGGCGGTGCTCGGCGATCCGTCGCCCGCCGTAGTGGCCCAGCTGTTCGGGATCTTTCCGCGCTGGCTCTTCGATTTCGCGCTCCCGCCCGCGATCGAGGCGATCGACGCGGCCGGTGCGGTGCGCGCCTATTCGGCCGCCTCGGCCGCGTGGTCCCGGGCGCACCTGGCCGAGGTGCCGGAGGCGGCGCGCCTGGCGGAGCTTCTGACCCGGCTGATCGACGCGGCGGACGCGAGCGGGCTCGCGCTCTTCGCGGGCTGGCAGGCCGCCGACCGCCCCGAGGACGACCTCGCCCGGCTCGGGCACGCGCTCACCGTGTTCCGCGAGTACCGCGGCGGGCTGCATTTCGCCACGCTCCGGGCGGTCGGGCTGACCGTCGGCGAGGCTGTCGTCGCCGACCCCGAAGGCGGGCGGGCCCGGCTGCTGCGCACCGCCTGGACGCCGGAGGCCGCCGACGAGCTGATCGCCCGCGCGGAGGCCAAACCGGACCTGCGCGAGCGGTGGCGGCGGGCCGAGGAGCTGACCGACGAGCGGATCGGCGAACTGCTGGAGGAAACCCTGGACAAGGACCAGCGCCGGGAACTCCGGGAACTTCTCGGGAAACTGGACGGCGCGGTCCTCCCGTGAGGACCAGAGCGGCGTCCCGGGCGCGAGTGTGGAACCATGGGGCGGGTCGGGCGCACCGGCGCCATCGGTGCAGCTCGGCGGCCTGTTGAAGGCGAAAGGCATACCCGTTTGAAGGGCCTGGGAGGCGTGCCCTATGCTTATGTTCGCTCCCAGGGGGACCCTGAGAGCGCGGTCGGTCGGTTCGCCGAAAACCGGTCGGGCTCCCATCGTCCAGCGGCCTAGGACTCCGCCCTTTCAAGGCGGCAACGCGGGTTCGAATCCCGTTGGGAGTACGCAGTAAATCAAGGCCCTGTGGCGCAGTTGGTTAGCGCGTCGCCCTGTCACGGCGAAGGTCGCGGGTTCGAGTCCCGTCAGGGTCGCCAAAGCGTTCGGCTCCTCGCCGGCGTTTCCGGCCAGGTAGCTCAGTTGGTACGAGCGTCCGCCTGAAAAGCGGAAGGTCGCCGGTTCGACCCCGGCCCTGGCCACCGTTGGTTCACCCGCCCTGATCGCAGTCAGGGCGGTTTTTCATGTGTGCGGCCGATCCCAGCGCCGTCCGCTGTTGACCTTGGTTGGCCGCCGGTCTCCGCCGCTAGTCGCACCTGGGTTGGTCGACACACCCACAGCTCGTACCGGCTCCACGGCGCTGTCTGGATCGACCTTGATGGCGACGGGTCGGCGTTGGATACTCGTGACGCGAGGGTCATTAGATCTGGGTGTGATGCGGGTTCCGGCCTTGTGGCTTGGAGGTCACGTCGGCCGGAGACCCCGAGGGGGGTCAGATGTGGTGATCCTCGTGAGTGTCAGCTGGCCTGCGGCTCCCGGTGCATAGCGCTTGCCCGGGAGCCGTGGCACGTCCGGGGTGCTGTGGAACTTGGCGCGCAGCAAGGCATGCGCTGTCTCCTTGGGGAGACGGTCGATAATCACCATGCCTAAAGAGTTCTTCTCTTGTAGGTACCTGCGACGGCCCGGGCGAAGGTTTCTTTTATCGTACTTATGCGCGGTCGCACAAGCGGAAGCGCGCCCGCCTTGCTCCGTTGTGGGCGGGACGGCCTTTCTTTTGCTGGGTGGGGTTTTGGTGGTTATGGGTGGCGGGTGGTGTGGAGGGTCAGCCAGTTGCCGCCGGTGGCCAGGGCGGTGAGGAGTTGGGTCGCGTGGTCGGCGAAGTGGGAGAGGTCGGCGTGCAGGAGTGCCGCGCGTTCGGGGTCGAGGGGGTGGGGGTCGTCCCACCACAGGTCGATCGCCGGGGCGGTGGTGACGACGATCGACTGGATCAGCCGGAGGATGTCCGCGGATTTCCGGGGGGACGCGGCGCGGAACTCGGATTCGATCTCGTCGCAGGCGGCGAGTAGCTCGCGCAGTTGGCGGACCGCGTCGGCGGGGGTGCCGTTCCAGGTCGCGTTCGGCCAGGTTCGGTCGCTCAGTTCCAGCCAGAGCCGCCAGCCGGCGGCCAGTTCGGCATCGTCGGCGGGAGTCCAGGAGACCGGCACGGGCCAGTACATCGGTCAACTGTGCGCCGTCCGGCGCGGGCGAAAAAGGTTACGGTGCCGTACGTCACGGTCAGGACCGGGCTCCGGTCGGGTCGCGTAGGAAATCGGCGATCGTGAGCGACTGGTCCGGCAGGTAGTGCCCCGCGTCCGGGAGCACGCGCACCCGGGCGTGCGGGACCGCTTCGGCGAGCCGTCGTGCCGTTCCGGGGGCGTCCAGCATGGCGTCCCGCGCGCCGAGGACGGTCAGGATCGGCATGGTCAGTTCGCGCAGCCGGTCGTCGGGGAAGGTCGGCAGGGGCTCCATCCGGGGGCGGAAGTGCTTGGTGGTCAGCAGGTTCAGCTCGAGCAGCGCGGCGCCGATCGGGTCCTGGTGATCCGCGGCGAGGGCCGCCGGTCCGGCGGCCAGCACCAGGGCTTTGCGCAGCCCGCGGTCGCCGAAGGGGCGCAGCAGCGCGTACTTCAGCAGCACGCCCACCTTCCGGCGGCCGATGCCGCTGGGGTTCAGCAACGCCAGCTCGGTGATCCGCTCCGGGCGCCGCGTCGCGTAGTCCAGGGCGAACCACCCGCCCAGCGACTCCGCCACGATCGACGTGCTGGTCAGCGCGAGCCCGTCGAGCACGTCGTCCAGCCACGACGCGTACTCCGCGGAGGCCAGCGGAGGTCGGGAGGGCGCGCTCAGGCCCGGCTCGCCGATGACGTCCACGGCGTACACCCGCCGGTCCCGGGTCCACGCGGCGACGCGGGGCAGCCACCCCGCCGCGTTCCCCGCCGATCCGTGCAACGCCAGCACCGGCGGGGCGTGCTCCGGACCGGAGGCCAGCACGAACGTGTCGCCGTGCCGGGTGGGCACGGTGCGCCGCTCGCTCGGCACCGGCCAGCGCTCCAGCAGGTCCAGGTACCGCTGCCGGATCAGGCGTTCGCCCTCGGGCGACCGGTAGATGCTCATCGGCCCTCCATGAGTGAGAGATGCTTCCGAAAAGTTCCTTAAACAACTCTATCTGGTCACCAAGAAGGGCGGCAAAGGGTAAAAAGGGGGACTCAGTATTGCCGAGTTGACATGCAAGTAATCGCTTGCCTATGGTGGCGGAGTGCGCACTGATCCGGTCCGGGTGTTCAAGGCGCTGGCGGATCCGACCCGTCAGCGCCTGCTGGACCGGTTGCGGGAGGACAACGGGCAACCGCTCGGTGCGCTGTGCCGGGATCTCGGCATCACGCGACAGGGCATCACGCAGCATCTCGCGGTGCTGGAGGCGGCCGAGCTGATCACCACCGTGCGGCGCGGCCGGGAGAAACTGCACTACCTCAACCCGGTCCCGCTCCAGGAGATCTACGAGCGGTGGATCGCGAAATTCGAACGCACCGAACTCGCCGCGCTCAGCGGCCTGAAGAGACGAATCGAACAGGACGGTTACGCCATGGACAAACCCAAGCTCGTGCACGTCATCTACATCGCGACCACCCCGGAACGGTTGTGGCACGCGCTCACCGATCCGGAGCTGACCGGCCAATACTGGGGGCACCGCAACGTTTCCGGCTGGGCCAAGGGCGACCGCTGGGAACACCAGCGACCGGAGGACGGCGTCGCCGACGTCATCGGCACGATCCTGGAGGTCGACCCGCCGCGCCGCCTGGTGCATTCCTGGGCGTCGCCGGATGATGCCGACAATCCCGGGCGCCACTCGCGGGTGACCTACGACCTGGAGCCGGTCGCGGACGCCGTCAAGCTCACCGTCACCCACGAGGACCTGCCCTCCGACCAGCTCCAGGACACCGACGACGGCTGGGCGCTGGTGCTGTCGAGCCTCAAGTCCCAGCTGGAAACCGGTCGTCCGCTGAGTTCTCTGCTCTGATTGGCGGTAGCCTCGGCGATTGTGGCGGACGAGAACCGGTTCGAAGGCGACGCCGAGAACGTCCTGCAGGGGCGGGACATCTACGGTGGCGTCCACTTCCACCATTCCCGCCGGGCCGCCACGGCCCGCTGCCAGGTGCCGCCGGCGCCCGCGCACTACACCGACAACGAACGGCCACTGTCCGAACTGGACGAATGGCTGGTCCACAAGCACGACCGCGATGGGCCGAAGGTGGCGATCCTGCGCGGCCCGCCCGGCTGCGGCACGACCACGCTCGCCGGATTCTGGGTGCACCAGCACGAAGAGTCCTATCCGGACGGGCATTTCTTCGTCCGCCTCACCGCCGGGCCGGACGAGGCCGAGCAGGAACGCCCCGCGCTCGCCGAACTCCTGATGGCCGCCGGGATCACCGCGGACGAGATCCCGGCGAGCCTGGAGGGCCGGGCCGCGCAGTGGCGGTCGTGGTCGACGGGCAAGCGGCTCGCCCTGGTCGTCGACGACGCCCTCACCGCCGGGCAGGTGCGGGCGTTCCTGCCCGGAGCCGGGGCTTCGGCGGTGCTGGTCACCGAGGCCGGGCGGCTGGAGAGCCTGCGGGCCTGGGTCGCGGTCCGGCCGGTGGACATCTCGCCGATGGCCGACGACGCCGCGCGCCTGCTGCTCGGCCGGATCGTCGGCGAGGACCGGCTCGCCGCCGAACCGGACGCGGTGCGCGAGGTGATCGCGTTGTGCGCCGGTTCGACGGTCGCCCTGTGCGTGGTCGCGTCCCTGCTCACCGAGTTCCCGGACCGCCCGATCGCCCGCCTGGCGCGGCGGCTGGCCCGGGACGAGCGCACGCTCGCCGAGCTCTCCCCGGACCCGGACCTTTCGGTGTCGGTCGTGTTCGACGCGGCCTACCGCCGCCTGAACGCCCTCGCGCGGCGGTGCTACCAGGTGCTCGGCGTCCATCCGGGATCCGGTTCGGTCAGCGCGGACGCCGTGGCGGTCGCACTCGGCGAGGATCCCGACGACGTTTCCGACGGGCTGCGGGATTTGTTGCGTGCCAGGCTGGTTCAGGAGACCGAGGAGGATCGCTTCCTCATCTCCGGGCTGATCCGCCGCCACGCCCGCGCGCAGGCCGAGGACGCCGAGGCGTTGCGGCGGCGGGTGATCGCGTACTACTGGGCCCGCGCCCGCGCGGCCGACGCCCTGCTGATGCCCGATCGCGGCTGGCGCGAGCGGATCTGGCCCGGGCTGCCCGTCGACACCGGCGGGCAGACCCCCGCGGAAGCGCGCCGCTGGCTGGAGGACGAGCGCGAGAACCTGCTCGGCGCGGTGCGGCTCGCCTACCAGCTCGGTGAGCTGGAGCGGACCTGCCAGCTGTGCCTGGCGCTGTGGCCGTTGCACGAACAGGGCAAGTACGTCCACGACATGGCGGCCGCGAACTCGATCGGGGTCGAGGCCGCGGTGGCGCTCGGCGACGACCTGAGCGCGGCCGTGCTCGGCTGCCAGCACGGGTTCGCGCACCGGGAACGGGGCGAGCTCGAGCGCGCCGCCGAACTGTTCGCCGCCGCGGGCGAAGCGGGCCGCCGCGCCGGTTCGCCGGACGCGGAGGCGACCGCCGTGGAGTCGCTCGCGCTGGTCCGCCTCGATCAGGGGCGCACCGCGGAGGCCGCCGTACTGCTGCGGCGGAACCTGGAGATGGCCGAGCGGATCGGCGTGCCGCGGCGGCTCACGCTGGCCCGGTTCCACCTCGCGAAGGCCCTGCCCGCGGCCGAAGCGTTGCCGTTGCTGGCGGCCGTCCGCGCGGATTTCCAAGACCGGGCGGAGCCGTACAATCTGGTGAAAACCGGTCTGTGGCAAGGAAAGAAGCTGATCGAAGCCGGTCGGTTGCCGGAGGCCGCGGTGGCGCTGGACGAAGCTTCCGAGCTGGCGGCCGAAGGCGGCTGGCATTTCGAACGCGGGCAGCTCGGCGAGGCCCGAGCCGATCTCGCGCTGGCGCGGGACGAACCGGAGGTGGCGGCCGCGTACCTGCGGGACGCGGCCGCCATCTACCGGTTGCGGGACTTCGGCGCCCGGGTGCGGGCGGTTCAGGAGCGGCTGGACCGGCTCACAGGGTGAGCCAGACCGGCAACGTCCACCCCTGGCGGCAGGTGTGCCCGCCCGAGCCGAGATCGCAGCCTTCCACCACGATCCGGTACTCGCCGGGCCGGAGGTTGCCCCAGGACGTGATCCCGCTGAACCGCCCGCACCAGCCCGCGCCCTGCGTCAGGTCGCACTCCTGGTCACCGCCGATGTCCTGGCCGTCGCGCCGGATGTTGACCAGCCAGTCGACGTAGTTGAACGGGTCGCTGACACCCCATTCGAAGCGGATTCCGGTGCCGCCCACCCGGAAGGCGGAGGTGACCATGTTCGTGCCCTGGCTGGGCGAGAAGACCATCGCCCCGTTCTCGAACCACTGGTACGAGCCGTTGCCGTAGGCGAACGCGCTCCCGGTCGGGCAGCCGAACGAGCCGTCGCCGCGGCCGTTGTCGTACCACCGGCGGTACAGCGGCTGGGGCACGTCGTAGGAGCACACCCGCGGGGCGGCCCCTGGTTCCGCGGCCGTGGCCGACGCCGCCGGGACGGGCGCAACGCCGAGCAGCGCGAACGCCAGTGCGATCGCCGCGCGGGAGATCATCCGTCGCATCTTTCTCCTCCTGTCGTGGGCAGGAGGAGATCGTCGCGGCGCGGAACCCCCGCCGGACAGGGAACCGGGTCCCAGGCGGCCGGGAACATTTCCCGGCCTAGCACACGGTGGCGTGTGCGGTGAACGAATCGTGCGCGAGGTGCACGGTGATCCGTTTCGGCAGCTCGTCGAGCGCGCGGCCGGATTCCAGCCAGGCGTGCAGCACCGACGCCAGCAGCGCGCCGTGCCGCCGCGGCCCGTCGAACCGCACGAACCGCCCGTTCATGGTTCCGGCGAGCCACGAACCGTCCTCGTCGCGGGCGGTGGCGAGCGCGCAACCCGGCAGCGCGGCGAGCGTGCCGGTGATCCACCGCCCGGCGTCGCGGGGCCGGTCGTGCACCACGATGTCGGCGAGGTCGAGCAGCCGGGTCGCCGGTTCCCCGGTCCCCACCACCAGGTGGGCGCCCGCCGGGATCAGCGGGGGCTTGCGCAGCGCGTCGGCGGCGTACCGGGTCACCGTGGCGGCCAGGTCGCCGTTCCCGCGCAGGGCGACCCGGACGAGCTGCGCGTGCGGCGGGGTCGTGTCGACCTCCGGCACGGGCAACGCCCGCTCGTCGACCGGGTGCGGCGGCTCGGGGAGGTCGAGCGCGCGGTAGATCGTGCGCCGGAGCACGGCCGCCGACGCGCCGGGGCGGGCGGTGGCGAGGTCGGTGACCGGGGCGTAGGCGGCCGGATCGTGCGTTGCCACGGCCCGTTCGAGCTGGGCCGCCGCGTCCCGCGCCGGATCGAAGCGCGGGGCGAGGTCCAGCAGGCGGCCGATCGGGGAACGCGGGTCCACCGCGCCGGCCGGGGCCGCCGCGAGCAGCACCGGAGTGCCCAGCGCGGCCGAGTAGAAGGTGACCGAGCCGTGGTCGCCGATCGTGACATCGGCGGCCACCAGCGCGGCCCGCCACAGCTCCTCGCGGGGGAGCACCAGCACACCGGCGCGGGCGCAGTCGTCGAACCAGCGGCTGACCAGCCACCGCGAATGCCCGTGCACGATGTTCGGATGCAGCGCGACCGCCAGCCGGTACGAGTCGAACGGCAACCGTGCGGCGAGTTCCCTTACCAGCAAAGGGTTCTGGCCGTACAGCGAATCGGCGCCCCAGGTCGAGGACAGGACGACCAGCCGCTGGCCGGGGTTCGCGCCCAGGGCCTGCCGGTAGGTTTCCCGCAGCGGGCGGCTGGCGCGCATCCGGTCCAGGCACGGATCCCCGGCGACCACGGCGGCGCCGACCGCCTCGGGACAGGCGAGCCGCAGCCGGTCGAGTTGCTCGTGGTGGGACAGCACGATGATCGAGGGAACCAGTTCACCGCGATGCAGGAGCCACGGCGACGAAAGCCCGAAAACCGATTTCCGATTTCCGATTTCCGATTTCCGATTTCCGATTTCCAGGTACTTATTGTATCCCATTCCATGGGGGACGACCAGCAGTGGGGCTTTGATTTCCGGTAAATCTCCGCCGTAGCTCGCGGCGATCGCGAGATCGAACCGGGTGCGCAGCGCTTCCCGCCACGGCAGGACCGCCACCTCGTGCCCGGCCAGGAACTCCTCGGTTCCCGCGGTGAACGCGCTGGATCCGGTGCTGGTGAACACGATCTGCACCCGCGGGTCCCCGGCGACCACCGGCAGCACGTCGAACAGCCGGGTCGCCGCGGTCACGTTGTGCGCGACCGCGAGAATGGTGCGTTCAGTTCGGGCCGTCCGCCACCGCGGCGTGGCCGGAAGCCATCCGCTCAGAACTTGATTCCGCCGTGAATGTCGCGGGCCTGCACGACCGGGCCGGTGACGTTTCCGGAAATGTGGTTGGTCACCCCGCCGGTTTCCGCATGCTGGTGAACCTCGGCGCGCTCTGCCTCGGTGCGCAGCGCCTTCGCGAATTCGGGATCCGCCCGCCCGGCGGTTTCCAGCCGTTCGGCGAGCGCGCGCACCGGTTCGGAATCCCGCGGCGCGTCCTTGGCCGCCTCCAGCGCGGCGATGGCGTCGGGCTGCTTCGCGAACTTCTTCTTGATCAGCTCGTACAGCCCGGCGGCCGCCTTGCCCCCGAGCGCGGCCGCGATGGAGATCAAAATGGGCTCTGGCATGGCGCTCCTTCCGGCGGCGACCACTTCACCGTAACAGTCAGCGCCCATTTGAGAACTCGCTCCGCGATCCCGTCGACAGGGCGCTCCTTGGTGAGGCATGATCACCTTTCGCTGTGGGGCGCCCTGCCGCCGCGATAGCGGGGCCTTCGGCCGGCGAGTCCCCGGCGCATTTTGGCAGGTCAAGTTCTCTTCAGAGGTGCTGTCACAGCGTCGGATCCGGCTCGACCGGCCAGGTGGTGGCCGTGCTGGCCCGCGGGAACAGCTGTCCGGCTGGGGCCGGGCGGCCGAGGTAGAAACCCTGGGCCTGGTCGCAGCCGAGCCCGCGGAGGATCTCCAGCTGCCGCGGCTTCTCCACGCCCTCGGCCACCACGGTCAGGTCCACCGCGTGCGCCATGGCGATGATGCTGGTGACGATCGCTTCGGCGTCGGCGGATTCGCCGAGATCGGTGACGAACGAACGGTCGATCTTGAGCGTGTCCAGGGTGAGCCGCTGCAGCTGGGCCAGTGACGAGTACCCGGTGCCGAAATCGTCGATCGCCAGGCGCACCCCGAGCCCGCGCAGTTCGCTGAGCGCGCCGGTGGCGGCCGCGGAATCCCGCATCAGCGCGCTTTCGGTGATCTCCAGGCACAGCGTGTGCGGCGGCAGCCCGGTCGTGCGCAGTGCCTCGGCGACCGCGGGCACCAGTTGCGGATCGTCGAGCTGCCGGGTGGACAGGTTCACCTTGAGGTGCGTGTCGAGGCCGTGCCGCACCCGGCGGATGGCCAGTTCCCGGGTGGTCTCCCACAGCATGTGCATGCCGATGAGATTGATCAGATCACTTTCCTCGGCCAGCGGGATGAACTCGGTCGGCGAGATCGCGCCGTGCACCGGGTGGTCCCACCGCAGCAGGCCCTCGACGGCGACCATGTGCCGGGTCTGCAGGTCCACCACCGGCTGGTAGGCGACCCACAGCTGCCCGTTCTGCACGGCGTCGCGCAGATCCTGTTCCAGGCGCAGCCGCCGCTGCATCCGCTCGCGCAGTTCGACGTCGAAGAACTCGTACCGCCCGCGGCCCAGCGTTTTCGCCTGGTACATCGCGACATCCGCGTCGCGCAGCAGATCCTCGGGCGAACGTCTGTCCCCGGGACCGGCGAGCACGATGCCGATGCTCGCGTCGACGTGCAGCTGCCGCCCGTCCACGGTGATCGGTTCGGTGAGCGAATCCCGCAGCCGCTCGGTGAGCAGGCGGATCTCGCCGTGATCGGTCACGCCGTGCGTCACGACGACGAACTCGTCGCCGCCGAGCCGCCCGACCAGGCCGCCGCGGCGTGCGCCGTGCCGGAGCCGCTCGCCGGCGATCCGCAGTACCTTGTCGCCGACGCTGTGGCCGAGCGAATCGTTGATGACCTTGAACTTGTCCAGGTCGATGAACAGGACCGCGGTCAGCCCCGGCTGCCCCGGGTTTTCCTGCGCCGCGGACAGCCGTTCGATGACCAGCGTGCGGTTCGCCAGCCCGGTCAGCGGATCGTGGGTCGCCTCGTGCTCCAGGCGTTCGCGGATCGCGCGGCGTTCGGTGATGTCGGTGAACGAGTTGACCACCGGGGCCGGGAGTTCGCCGTCCGGGCTGAGCGAGCGGCAGGTCAGCGACAGCCACACGCTGCGCCCGTCCGGCCGGCGCACCCGGACCACCCGGCCGTTCTGCGGTTCGCCGGTGAGCCGGGTCTGCGTGGTCGGGTATTCGTCGAGCGGCACCGGTGTGCCGGATTCGTCGTAAAGCCGCAACGCGGTCGGCGGCATGCCGAGCAGATCCTCTTCGCGCATACCGAGAATGCGGCGAGCGGCCGGGTTCGCGGATTCGACCAGACCACTCGCGCCGACCACCACGACCCCCTCGTCCAGCGAGGCGACCACCGTGCTGAAATCCTGCTCCGCCCGGCGGCGCGCGGTTTCGTCCGCGCAGACCAGCACGTAGCCGCCGTTCATCTCAGCCGCGGACACCCGGATGGACAACGCCGATTCGTCCGCCGCGCGATGGGTGTCCTGGACGACGCCACCGGCCAGCAGCACCGCACCCGGCTCCAGCGGCGCGCCGACCAGTTCGCTCACCGGCCGCCCGATGGCCTCGGCCGCGGACCGGCCGTACACCGATTCCGCGGCGGGATTCCAGCTCGTCACCACCGCCTGGCTGTCGGTCGCGATGATCGCGTCGCTGACATGGCTGACCAGCGCGGCCTGGTAACGCAACGCCGCCTCGGCCGCCTTGCGGTCGGTGACGTCGCGCAGGATCACCTGGTAGGCCGGGCGGCCCTTCCAGGTGGTGCGCACCGAAACGGTCTCCACCATGATCGTGCTGCCGTCGAGCCGCCGCAGCAGCAGTTCCGACGGCTCCGACCGGGCGCCCGGGGTGGTGAGGGCCTGAATGCGCTTGCGCATCCCCGGAACCGAACGCAGATCGACGAGTTCGACGATCGGGCGGTCCAGGATGTCGCCGGGGCATTCGGCGCCGAGGAGCCGGACGGTCGCCGGATTGGCGTAGACCAGTAGGCCGTTCTCGTGAACGCAGATGCCTTCCGGGCTGAGGTCGACCAGGAGCCGGTAGCGGTCCGCGAGGTCCGCGATCGCCTGCCGGTCCTGGTGCCGGTCGGTCACGTCGGTGGCGATGCCGAGCAGCCCGCCCGGGCGCGTGCCGCCGAACGTGCGGGCGCGGAAGCGGACCCATTTCGTTTCCCCGGCCGGGGTCGCGAACGGCTGTTCGAGTTCGAAGTCCTCCCACACCGGGGCGGACCGCGCGGCCACGGTCAGCGGCGCGAGCAACTCGCCCAGCCTGGTCTGGACCTCCTCCGCGGGCGCTCCGGGCATGCCGAGGACCGCGTCCAGCCCAGGCATCCAGGTGATGTTGCCCGCGGCGAAGTCGAACGACCACATGATCGCGGACTCGGCGGATAACGCCAGGTCCACAATGAGTTCGTGGCCGAGCTTGGTGCCGGTGGCGAGCCCGCCCAGGTCGTGAGCGTCAGCCTCCATGTCCCGTCCGATCCGCCCGTTCGCAGTGTGGACTCCGATTACATCACGCCCTGATCGCCGGTGAACGGGAAAAATCGGGCATTACAGTTTGACTGTCCGACAACTCGATGCGCGGCGACCATCGTCGGAGCGGCGGATGGTTGTGGGTGACACAAATCACCGGTGTCCATTTCGCCAGAACACAAGCATCCGCCCGTACCCCGGAGCGGAGCTGGAACAAGGATAGGAAGAGAGGGCGAGCACATGGCCTCTGCAGGATACGGAATCTGTGGGATCGGTGCCGTCACCGGCTACGGCTGGGGGCGGGAGGCGCTCTGGAACGGGCTGGTCAGTGCCAAACCGGCGGCCATCCTCGCCGACGGGTACGGCGTCGCGTTCGACGAAACCGCGTGGGTCGTGCGGGTCCCCGACGGCGGGGACCCCGAGGACGGGCTCAGCCGGTTCAGCCGCGCGCTGCGCGCGGCCGCGCGGGAAGCGATCGCCGACGCCGGGGCGCGCGGCTGGCGGCCCGGGCGCCGGGTGGGGCTGCTGCACGCGGTCGTGCTCGGCGACGTGGACGTGCAGCGCAGCTTCCACGTCGACCACCACGGCACCCAGTCGGTCCGCGACTACCTCGCGCTCATGCCGTCCACACCGACCGCGATGTTGATGAAGGAATTCGGTTTCCACGGCCCGGCGATGAACGTGACCGCGATGTGCGCGTCCGGGAATTCGGCGTTGATCACCGCGAAACTGTGGCTCGACGCGGGCATGGCGGACGACGTGGTCTTCGTGGCCACCGATCTGTCCGCGAACCGGGACAACGTTCTGCATTTCGCCAAGATCGGCGTCGCGGTGACCGACGCGGACCCCCTCGACGCCTGCCGCCCGTTCCAGGACGGCAGCCGTGGTTTCGTGATGGGCGAGGCCTCGATCGGTTTCGTTCTTTCCAACCAGGCCACCGATCCCTATCTGCGGGTACTCGGCGGCGCGATGACCCACGAGGCGTACCACGTCATCTCGATCGAGCCCTCGCTCACCGAGATCCGCAACTGCTTCGCGGGCGCGCTGGAGAACGCGGACGTGCCGGCGTCTGCCGTGCGCTACCTCAACGCGCACGGAACCGGCACGAAACAGTGCGATGAGGCCGAAGCCACCGTGCTCCGCGAACTGCTGCCGCCGGAGACCGGGGTCTACTCGACCAAACCGCTCACCGGCCATTGCCAGGGCGCGTCCGCCGCGGTGGAACTCGCGGTGGCCGCGATGAGCTACCAGCGGGGCGCCATCCCGGCGCCGCCGACCGTCGCCGACGGTCTGCCCGGTCTGCTCAACGGGGTCACGCCGATGGCCGACGGGCTCACGCTCAAGTCGTCGATCGGCATGGGCGGCCACAACGCCGCGGTGGTTCTCGCCCCACCGGCGTGACCTTAGGCGGCGGTGACCGGGGTGTGCCAGTCGATGTGGTGGCCGTAGAGCCACTCGCGGTCGTCGCCGGGTTCGGACTGCCGGGGAGCGGCGGAGGCGGCGTGCCGCACCCGCGCCGCGTCCTGTCCCGCGCTGGCGGCGACGAGCCGTTCCACCCGCGCGCGGCGGCGGGCGACATACGCGCCGAACGCCCGCTCGAGGTCCGGTAGGTCGCGCAGGCACTGGGCGAGCACCACGCTGTCCTCCAGCGCCATCGAGGCGCCCTGCCCGGCGGCCGGGGAGGCGGCGTGCGCGGCGTCGCCGGTGAGGACCATCCGGTTCGCGTGCCAGGCCGGGGTCGACGGCACGTCGTAACCGTTGCTGCCCACCAGATCCTCGCCGGTCGCGGCGATGACGTCCCGTGCGGCGCTGCGATCGGCGGCGAAGAACTCCAGCGCGCGATCCCGCCACTGGGCGGCGGCGAGTTCGTCCCGGGTGACCTCCGGGAGCGGGAGGCGGCAGAACCAGAACGTCTCGCCGTCCGGGGCGGTGGTGTAGCCGAAGGACGCGCGGCTGCCCTGGATCATGCGGTAGGCGGTGGTGGCGGGCGGGAAGTCCCGCGAACGCGTGTAGCCGTAGACGATGTTCAGCCCGGTGTAGCGGGGACGCGGCGCCGCCGGGTCGATGAGTGCGCGGGTGGTCGTCGAGTGGATGCCGTCGGCGCCGACGAGCAGATCGGCTTCGGCGTGCGAGCCGTCGGCGAACTCCGCGGTG
The DNA here is from genome assembly GCF_009765355.1 of Amycolatopsis anabasis. GTDB lineage: Bacteria > Actinomycetota > Actinomycetes > Mycobacteriales > Pseudonocardiaceae > Amycolatopsis > Amycolatopsis anabasis. The sequence continues at coordinate 269,366 of NZ_VTHK01000008.1, forward strand.
ACCCGGCCGCCCGGCGCGGTGCGCGCGCCGGTGAGCCGTTTGCCGTGGTGCAGCGGGATTCCGCGGCGGGCGGCCTCGTCGTGCAGGACCCGGTACAGGGTCGCGCGTTTGAGCGTGCGGGCGCCGCCCCGCCCGCCGCCCGCCCGGCGTTCGCCGAGCTTCGCGCCGGTGTGGTCGTACCTCTCGATGGTGTCGGCGGGAAAGGACGCCTCGATCACCGGCCCGTCCGCGCCGATCGCGCGCAGCGCGTCCATGCCGTTGGGCATGATCGTCAGGAAGGCGCCCACGTCGTCCGCGCCGGTCGGGTACGCCTCGAAGACGGTCGCGCCGAGCCCCGCCTTGTCCAGCGCCATCGCGGTGACCGGGCCCGCGATCCCGCCGCCGATGATCAACGCCCTGGTCATGCGGGAGCCAATCGCAGGGATTCGGAGAGGGCGACCAGTTCGCGGACGTCGTCGTCCAGGCCGTCGCCGTCGGGCACGGCGACCGGGATCGCCTCGGGCGGCGCCGGTTCGCCGCGGGCGTGGGCGCGCAGCGCCTCGGTGAGCCGGTCGGCCAGGGAACCGCCGGGGCCCAGCTGCGCGAGGTACGGGCTGATCCGGACCAGCCCGTCGCGGCATTCGATGACCCGCCGGTAGTACTTGCGGTGCACGCCGTGCAGGCTCAGGGCGTCCCGCCACGGGTTCAGCGGCGCGCGGGCGAGGGCGTCCTCCGGGAACGCCTCGTGCAGCCGTGTCCACAGTGGACCGAGCCGGTGGTACATCCGCAGGTGCTGCCACCACACGCGCGCCGCGGCCACCCGGGTGGCGACCCCGGGATAGGACAGGCCGACGACGAGCAGGATCGCGCTCGGGAACACCAGGAAGACCGTGCCCTGCACGAGCAGCCAGGGGATCGCCGCGCCCGCCCAGTGCACCAGCACCATCGCGATCAGCGTCGCCCCGCCCACCGCGCCGATGGCGAATCCCACGGACGCCACCAGCAGCCCGCGGGCCAGCCGGGGCGCGGCGCCCCGGGCGTAGCGCCGCGCGAAGAAGCACGCGCTCGCGATGCCGTAGGTGAGGTACAGATCGGCGGCGAGGTAGAAGACCGAGACCCCGGCGAGGGGGTACTCGGCCGGCGGGGTGTCCGGCATGAGCACCGCGACGATCGCCATCACCAGGATCGCGGCGCCCAGCGGCACCGCCTCCAGCCAGGCCCGCCGCCGGGCCCGCGCGGCCGGCAGCGCCGAGAACAGGAAGAAGCAGGCGAGGGTGTAGACCAGCCCGCAGAGGAAGATGTGCTGGAACAGCAGCGGCACGATCGGCCCGGGGTCCGGCTGGTTCACCTTGCCCGCCAGGAGACCGAACGGGTAGGCGGCCGCGAAGCAGGCCAGGCAGGCGGTGACCATCCAGCGCGCCACGTCCTTCGGCGCCCGGGTGAGCTGGTAGGTCTTCCACAACAGGGCGGGGTAGAGGATCACCCCTTGCACCACGGTCAGCGCGACCTTGCTGTTCACAACCAGCCCAGCCGTTCGCCCAGCGCGGTCTCGATCCGCTGCGCGGCGGCCTCGTTCGAGGACTTCGGGGCGACCCGGTCCAGCACGGACGCCCATTCCAGGATGATCGTCGCGACCGTCTCGGCTTCCCGCTCGTGATCGGTGTCGTAGGAGGTCCGCCGCAGGGCGCGCCGGACCGACTCCGGTTCCAGGTCCGGGTACCGGTCGCGCAGGTCGCCGGGCGGGGTCAGCTCGGCGACCAGGCTGTCGTCCTCGGCGGTGGCGCGGTGACCGGCCAGGATGTGGCCGAGCTCGTGCAGGATGATGTGGCACTGGTGGGCCTTGCTCGTGTCCCGCTGGTACACGATGTAGTCCGCCTGGCCGGTGGCGACCCAGGCGCCGAACGGCCCCGGCACCGGGATCCGGTGCGCGATCAGCCGGATCGGCCGGCCGCGTTGTTCCCCCACCTTCCGGCACAGCTCGAGGACGTCAAGGGGTGGGTGGATGTCCAGTTCGTGCAGCAGTTGCCTGCAGCGTCGCCGTAACTTGCGTTCCCGCACCAGTCACCCCGCTATCGGTGTGAGTGGGCCCGTCCTTCGAAGCATCGCTTAGACGGTAGCGACCTGGCCAGAGTTCGATCACCCCCGTCCCCACCTTCACTCATTCGACGTATCGCCCCGGCCGGCCTGCTCCTCCCGGTAGACGACATCGAGCAGATCCATGACCAGCCGCCGGCGGTGCGGGGACAGTTCACCCGCGCGCAACGCCATGAGTTGCGCGTCACTGCTCGCGGCGATCTCGTTGAGCCTGGCCTGCTCGCTCTTCAGCGCCTCGAGCTGCTGGTCGACGCGGTCGGTGACCTCGTCGTCGAAGAAGTAGCTCACCGGCACCCCGAAGAACCCGGCGAGCGCCTGCAGATGCTTGAAGGTCGGATTGTCCTTTTTCGACTTCCGCAGCTGCCAGATGTAGCTCTGCGAGATCTTCACCTCGCCCTGGGCGGTGATCGCCGCCGCTACCTGCTCGTTGCTGTACTCCTGGCCGTCACGCGGCGTCTTGTTGGTGAACAGGTGGTTGAGCTTGTCCGCCAGGGTGCGCCCCTGACGCGTGCGCTCGACCATCGTGACCTCCCCGCAGCACGTCACGTTCTCCACTGGCGAAAACGTGATTTTGGTCGATGGTTTCCTCATCAGTTGAAACGTCCGTGCCACCAGTCTAGGCTCTCCTCGTGACCGGCTCCACTGATGTGAAGCAGTTTAGGGGTCGGGCCCTGCACAAGAGTGCGAACCGCCACCCCCGGCCTGGGGGTCCGGGGGAGGTTTGATGCTCGAACGGTGGCCGGGACGGGCACGCGGACGACGCGTTCGCTCGTCCCGGCCACCGCTTGGCCGCTGACCGGTGCCGCCATTTCGGCGTAAGGTTCGGAAACGCCATGAGGGACCGCGGCGGCGCAAGAGGAGTGCGGTGACCGAGTTCGTGCGTTTCGCCCTGGAAGAGGGCGGTTCGGTGCTGGTGGAGGTCGAGGAGGAACCCGGGCTGGCCCGGGCGTCGCGGGCCTCGGGCGTGGTACGGCAGGCGTCGGCGTCCTTCGAACGGGCCCTGCACGAGGTCCGCAGCGCCGCGACCGCCGCGCTCGCCCAGTTCCGGGAGATGGGGCCGGACGAGGTGGAGCTCAAGTTCGGCGTGAAGCTGGACGCGCAGGCGGGCGCGGTGATCGCCAAGACCGGTCTGCAGGGCCAGTTCGAGATCAAACTCAAATGGCTCGCCGCCGAATCCACCGACGAACCGGCGCCCGAAGAGGACCAGCGGAAGCCCTAACCCCGGTCGGCCCACTCCTTGGCCAGGATGGCGAGCACGAGTTCGTCGCACCACTCGCCCTTGACGAACTCGTTCTCCCGGAACAACGCCTCCCGGCGCATGCCGAGGCGTTCCAGCAGCCCGGAGGACGCGTGGTTGCGCGCGTCGCACCGGCCGATGATCCGGTGCAGGCCGAGTTCGTCGAAGCCCAGCCGCAGCATCTCCCGGGCCGCCTCGTAGGCGAACCCCTGGCCGTGGTGGTCGGGGTGGAAGATGAACCCGATCTCGCCCTGTTCGTACTCCGCGCTGATCCGGCGCAGCATCACGTCGCCGATCAGCTCACCGGTGTCGCGCCGGTCGACGGCGAGCCGCAGGGTCGGCTGCTCGGCGGTCAGCTCGGTCGCCTTGGCGCGGTCGGCGAGCTTTTCCCTGACCTCTTCCCTGGTCAGCACGTCGAAGTAGAGGAACCGGACCACCTCGGGCCGGGACAGGGTTTCGTGCAGCGGGTCCAGATCGTCCATGGTGAACGGGCGCAGCAGCAGGCGGGGCGTCTCGATCGGGTACTCGGGGCGCAGCATGGGCGCGACGGTACTTGGCCGGGTCGGCTCCCGGCACGTGATTAAAAACCGTCTCCGGTGGTCATCCGCGAGGTCCCGCGCCGGTGCCGCCGTGCGGGCGGGGCTTGCGCGGGCCGGGGTGGGTAGTTGAACATTGGACGATGGCTCCTCGCAGGACACCGCCGTTCCGAGCCGATCACGTGGGCAGCCTGCTGCGGCCCCCGGAGCTGCACCGGGCGCGCCAGGCGTTCGCCGACGGGACGAGCACCGCCGCCGAACTCCGCGCCGCCGAGGACGCCGCGATCACCGACGTGGTCGCGATGCAGCGGGCCGCCGGGCTCCGGTCGGCGACCGACGGCGAATTCCGCCGCTCCTCCTGGCACATGGACTTCATCTACCAGCTCGACGGCGTGTCCCGCACCGAGGAACGCCTGCACGTGAAGTTCCGCAACGCCGCCGGTGACCTGGAATTCACCCCGCTCGGCCTGCGCGTCGACGCACCCGTTGGCCTGTCCGGGACGATCTTCGGCGACGACTTCGCCTTCCTCAAGTCCATTGTGGACCCGGGCGTCACGCCGAAGCAGACGATCCCGTCCCCGAGCATGGTGTACTACCGCGGCGGCCGGGCGGCGGTCGACGAGCGCGTCTACCCGGATCTGGAGGAGTTCTTCGCCGACCTGTCCGCGGCCTACGCGCGCGAGGTCGCCGGGATGGCCGCGCTCGGCTGCACGTACCTGCAGCTCGACGACACCAGCCTGGCCTACCTCAACGATCCGGAGCAGCGCGAGATGATCGCCGCGCTCGGCGGCGATCCGGACACCCTGCACCTGCGCAACATCGCCCAGATCAACGCCGCCCTCGCCGACCGGCCCGCCGGGCTGACCGTCACCACCCACCTGTGCCGGGGCAATTTCCGCTCTTCCTGGGTGGCCGAAGGCGGTTACGAATTCGTCGCCGAGGCGCTGTTCACCGAATTGAACGTGGACGGTTTCTTCCTGGAATACGACGACGAACGTTCCGGCGGTTTCGAACCCCTGCGGTTCGTGCCGCGCGACAAGTACGTCGTCCTCGGCCTGGTCACCACCAAACGCGGCGAACTGGAAACCGTCGACCAGCTGCGCCGCCGCATCGACGAGGCCGCGAAGTACCTCGACCTCGACCAGCTCTGCCTGTCCCCGCAATGCGGGTTCTCCTCGACCGTCGAGGGCAACGACCTCACCGCCGATCAGCAGGCCCGCAAACTGGCGCGGATAGCCGAAACCGCCGATCTGGTGTGGGGCGCCACCTGACTCGCCGGTACCCGGTTGAATGGGGCGATGCGCCACAACACCGACCGCGCGCCGTCGGTCGCCGGCCGGGTTCTGGACGTGCTCGGCGCGTTCACCCCGGACCGTTCCGAACTGAGCCTGTCCGAGCTGAGCCGCCGGACCGGGCTGCCCCTGTCCACCGCGCACCGGCTGGTCGGCGAGCTGACCCGGCGCGGCGCCCTGGAACGCACCGACCGCGGCCGGTACCGGGTCGGGCTGTGGCTGTGGGAGGTCGCCTCGCTCGCCCCGCACGGGATGGGGCTGCGGGAGACCGCGATGCCGTTCCTCGAAGACCTGTACGAAGCCACCCACGAGAACGTCCAGCTGGTCGTGCTGGACGCGCCGGACGTTGTTTACCTGGAGCGGATTTCCGGGCGGGGCGCGGTGAACGTGGTCTCCCGGCCCGGCGGCCGCCTCCCGGCGCACGCCACCGGCGTCGGCCTGGTGCTGCTCGCGCACGCGCCGGCCGAGGTGCAGGAAAGCGTGCTCGCCGCCCCGCTCAAACGCTTCACCCGCAACACGATCGCCGCACCCGACCGGCTGCGGCGGGTGCTCGCCGACGTCCGCCGCGACGGGTTCGCGATCAGCGACCGGCAGGTCGAACTGGTGGCCCTTTCGGTCGCGGCGCCGGTGTTCGGCCCGGACGACACCGTGGTCGCCGCGCTGTCGATCGTGGTCCCGGCCGAGGGCGCCGAGCCGATGGCGCTGGTGCCCGCGGTGCGCGCCGCCGCGCGCGGGGTGTCCCGCTCGCTCGGCGCACCCCGGACAAAGTCTTCCGCTCAGCGGAAGGTCAGCTCGTCTGGGCGGGCGGTCGAAAGCACGCTGGGGGTCGATCGAGCGGAGTGAGGAGTTTCGCGTGACGCGCACCCAGGTTGGCATCATCGGCGCCGGTCCGGCCGGACTGCTGCTCTCGTACCTGCTGCACGGCGAGGGCATCGACGCGGTCGTGCTGGAGGCGCGCAGCCGGTCCTACGTCGAGCAGCGGGTGCGCGCCGGGGTCTGCGAACACCCCACCGTGGAACTGCTCACCGAACTCGGCCTCGGCGACCGCCTGGCCCGCGAAGGCTTGCCGCACCACGGTTTCTCGCTCCGCTTCGACGGCGAGGACCACCGGATCGCGCTCACCGAGCTGACCGGGAAGTCGATCACCGTCTACGGTCAGCAGGAGATCGTCAAGGATCTGATCGCCGCGCACGAGGCGAAGGGCTGGCCGATCGAATTCGAAGTGTCCGAAGTGGACATCCAGGATCTGGAATCGGACCGGCCGCGGCTCACCTACCGCGATCCGCGCGGTGGCGCGCGGGAACTCGTCTGCGATTTCGTCGCGGGCTGCGACGGTTTCCACGGGATCAGCCGGCCGGCCATTCCGGCGGGGCGGCTGCGCACGCTGGATCGCGAATACCCGTTCGCCTGGCTGGGCGTGCTGGCGGAGACCCCGCCCTCGCACGAGGAACTGATCTACGCGCACCACGAACGCGGTTTCGCGCTGCACAGCATGCGTTCGCCCGAGCTCACCCGGCTCTACCTCCAGGTCGCGCCGGACGAACGGCTCGAGGACTGGCCGGACGAGCGGATCTGGGCCGAGCTCGCGCTGCGGCTGGAGACGAGCGGCGACTTCGCGTTGCACGAGGGCCCCTTGGTGGACAAGGGAATCACGCCGATGCGCAGTTTCGTCACCGAGCCGATGGCCTACCGCAGGCTGTTCCTGGCCGGGGACGCGGCGCACATCGTGCCGCCGACCGGGGCGAAGGGGATGAACCTGGCCGTCGCGGACGTCTACGCGCTTTCGGCGGCCCTGACCGAATGGGTGCGCCACAACCGGACCGAGCTAGCCGAGTCCTATTCGGACACTTGCCTGCGGCGGGTGTGGCGGGCCGAGCACTTCTCCTGGTTCATGACCACGATGCTGCACGTGGATCCGGGCGCGGACGAGTTCGCCCGCCGCTTGCAGCTCTCCCAGTTGCGCTACACGGCGTCCTCGGCCGCGGCGGCGACCAGCCTCGCGGAGAACTACGTGGGCCTGCCGTTCGCCTGATCGTCAACCTGTGGTTGACGGATCTCGGGTCGTCAACTTATGGTTGACGCATGACCACTCCACCACCACGGCTCGACGAACTGATCGAGTTCATCAGGAACCAGGCCCCGGAGGCCGACGTGCTCGGCCACCTGTCCGCCGCGGTCCTCGCCGCCGACCACCTCGGCGAGGTCGCCGACCACCTGATCGGCCACTTCGTCGACCAGGCCCGGCGCTCCGGCGCCTCCTGGACCGAGATCGGCGCCAGCATGGGCGTGAGCAAGCAGGCGGCCCAGAAGCGGTTCGTGCCCAAGGATGTCGACATGGAGACCGTCGCCGACATCGCACGTGTATACAACCGGTATACGCTTCGTGCGCGGCAGGTGATCGTGGCGGCGCAGGAGTCGGCCTTCGCCGCGGGCAGCGAGACGATCGGCACCGAGCACCTCCTGTCCGGTTTGCTGAGCCAGGAGGAAGGCATCGCCGCCCTGGTGATCGCGAAACTCGGGGCGCCCCTCGGCGAGGTCCGGGCGAAGGTCGGCGCGGTGATCGGCCCGGGGACCGGCGCGGCGCCGGGCAAGATCACCATCGGCGCGCCGGTGAAGAAGGTGCTCGAACTGACCCTGCGCGAGGCGCTCCGGCTGGGGCACAACTACGTGGGCACCGAGCACATGTTGCTGGCCCTGCTCGAGCACGGCGAGGGCGCCGGGGCGGAAGTGCTGGGCCAGATCGGGGTCGCCAAGGCCGACGCGGAGCGCGAAATCGTCGCGATGCTCGGCTGCGTTTTGGCGGAAGACGGCAAGAAAGGTTAGTTGGAACTTTCGGAGGTGTTACTTAATAACCAACGTCACCTACCTTCCGTGGTGTCCCCAGGGGCAAGGGGACACGGAAGGAGAGGCGGACATGAAGGCACGTTCACTGCTCGCGGGCCTGGTCACGGGCGCCGCGTGCGTGCTGACGAGTGTCATGGGAGCGGGTTCGGCGGGTGCGGACGTCAACCCGTTCATCGTCGGCGGTGGCGACGCCGACCAGACGTACTCGTTCATGGTGTCCCTGCAGGACGGGTCGGGCAACCATTTCTGCGGCGGCTCACTCATCAAACCGGATTGGGTGCTCACCGCGGCGCATTGCGTGCAGAGTGAGCAGCCCGGTTCGGTGAAGGCGCGGATCGGCACCACCGACCGCACGCAGGGCGGCGAAGAGGCGCAGGCGTCGAAGATCATCGTGCATCCCGACTACGGCAAGCAGGAAGCCGGTGGGGATATCGCGCTGGTCCAGTTGTCGGCGCCGGCCAAGGCGGCTCCGGTGGATCTCGGCAGCAAGGCCGACGCCGGGACCAAGTCGCGGCTCATCGGCTGGGGGCAGACCTGCCCCGAGCGCGGTGCGTGCGGTGCGCCGAAGACCCTGCAGCAGTTGGACACCGAGGTCGTCGATGCCGGTAAGTGCACCGGGATCGACGGCAAGGTGGAACTGTGCACCAACAACCCGGACGGCGACAAGGGCGCGTGCTACGGCGATTCGGGTGGTCCACAGGTCGTGCAGGCCGACGGCAAGTGGCAGCTGATCGGGGTGACGAGCCGCAGCGGCAACGGCGACTCGACCTGTGCGACGGGGCCGTCGATCTACACCTCGGCGGTGGCCTACACGTCCTGGATCGGGCAGAACTCCGGGTCGTGATGAGGGGCCGGGTGCGGGAGTCGGGGTGTTCCGGCTCCCGCACCCGGATTTCTCATTCGTTGCGTTGGAAATGGAATGGGCAGTGCGTTCCGCCCATGCCGATCGTGGTGCGGCGCTCGAACCGGAAGCCGTGCCGTGCGGGATCGATCGCCTCGATCCAGTTGGCGTCGAACGCGCACATCGACGGGGTCAGTTCCGGCGCCCCGTTCGCGACCAGCACATCGTGGTAGAAGCACCGGTGCACGTCCTCGAAGAACCGGCGGTCGTCATCGGCCGCGTGCCGGAACTCGAAACCCGCGCCGAACGCGTACTTCTCGCGTGATTTGGCCATGTCCACCATGGCCGTGAACGGATCCGGCGCCGCGTCGAGCATCGCGCGGGTGCCGGATCGCATGTCCTCGGCATACGGCTCGACGAACGCGGCCTGGATGGCCGCGATGGCCTTGTCCCGGCCCAGTTCCGGACGCAGGAACTGGTACGCGGCGACCAGTGCGAGCGTCAGTTTCAGGTTGTACCGGGCCGGTTCGTCGACGATGAGGTGCGCGTTCGATTCCTCGAGTTCGGCGTGCCGCCGCCGGATGGCGCCGAGCCGATCCGCGGGCAGCTCGAGGGCGCGCGCGAGGTGCTCGAAGAAGCCGTCGAGGAGCAGGGTCAGATCTTTGGCCGGGTCCGGGGTGTACTCACCCTCGGCCAGACCGAATCGGTCGGTGGACACGAGACATGTTCCTTTCCACGGGAAACACGTCAGCGCACTCCACCGACCGACCTGGCGCTGACTGTTTTCTGCTTTGACGCTTCCGTTGTACCACACCGGCCGCCCGCCACCCAGGCACGTTTCTGGTCGCGTGTGTTCCCCGTTCCGGTCGCCGAACTCCACACTCGGGCAAGCGAAACACACACTCAGGCAACCGAAATACACACTCGGGACCACTTACATGGACAACTCGCGTGCCCGAACGTGCATGAACCGCCCCGGGTTCGGTAGAGACTCGTTACTGGGGTCAGGCGACCAGGCTTGTC
>NZ_VTHK01000080.1 GCF_009765355.1 Amycolatopsis anabasis
CCACATGCCGATCATCGCAGCACGACGACCACCACCCGACAGCGGACCTGACTAGTTACGTGGTGCCACCGATCAGGGCACCGAGCCCGAGCACGGGCAACGCCCGGGTGGGCGTAGTCAGCGGCTGCGGCGTCATCAGCTGATCGTATCCGTGCGAGGTATGGCGAAGATGAAAAACGAGCGGTCCCGAAAACCGGTTCGTGTGGCACTATTGCGCGCATAACTTCTCTGGAATGGCGCACATGTCCGACCTGCGAAGCCAGCACTCGCGATCCGGCCCGGGCAGCGGCCGCGAACGCGCGATCCGGGCGGCCTACGAACTCTTCAGCCGCGAGGGCACCCGCGCGGTCGGCGTCGACACGGTGATCGCCCGGGCCGGCATCGCCAAGATGACGCTGTACCGCAACTTCTCGTCCAAGGACGCGCTCATCCTCGCCGTGCTCGAACGGCGCGCGGAACTGTGGACTCGTGATTGGTTGCGCGCCGGAACCGAACGGCTCGCGCAGCGGCCCGCCGAACGCCTGCTGGCGGTGTTCGATCTGCTCGGCGACTGGTTCGCGTCTCCCGATTTCGAGGGCTGCGCGTTCATCCGGGTGCTGCTGGAGAGCGACGCCGGCAGCGAGGTCCGGCAGGCGTGCGTGCGCCACCTCGGCGAGATCCGGCTGTTCCTGGAGGAACTCGCCGCGGAGGCGGGCGTCGCCGAGGCGGGCGAGGTCGCGCACCAGTGGCACCTGCTGATGAAGGGCGCCATCGTCGCCGCCCTCGAAGGCGACCGCCGGGCCGCCGCGCGAGCGCGCGAGCTGGGCGTTCTGCTGTTGCGGGCACACGGCGCCGAGGCCTGAGGCCGCCTTCTGCTAGGAAGGCCCCATGATCGAGGCAAGCGCGGGCGCGGTCGATGCGCACGCCCACGTGCTGTCCGCGGGCGGGAACGGCATCGCCGGTGCGGCGTACCGGCCGTTCGCCGCGCCGGTCGCGGACTTCCTGGCGCATCTGGACGCGCTCGGATTCGCCCGCGGGGTGCTGGTCAACCCGAGCGTCTACGGCTCCGACCACACCGAACTGCTGGCCGCCCTGCGCGCGCATCCGGACCGGCTGCGCGGGGTCGCCGTCGTTCCGTCCGATGTGGACGATGACACACTGGACGAGCTGCACGCGGCCGGGGTGCGCGGCTGCCGGGTGCAGGACCGGCTGGCCGGGGGACAGCCGATCGCCGAGCTGCCCGAGATCGCCCGCCGGGTCGCCGGACGCGGCTGGCACGTGGAGGTGTGGACCGATCTCGCCGAACACGCGGCGGTGGTGCGGTCGGTGCTGGAAACCGCGACCACACCGATCGTGCTCGACCACCTAGGCAACATCCCGGCCGGGGAGCGGGGGACCGGCCTGCTGCTCGAACTGCTCGCCGCGGGGCCGTGCTGGGTGACCTTGTCCGGCGCGTACCGGCTCGCCCCGGGCATGCCCGAGGCCGCGGCGGCCCGGCTGCTGCGGGACCGGGTCGAAGCGGTGCTGGCCGCGGCGCCGGACCGCGTGCTGTGGGGGTCGGACTGGCCGTACGTGGCCCCGCCGGGCCCGGTGCCGACCGCCGCGGAACACGCCGCGGTACTGGACGACTGGCTCGGCGACGCGGAGCTCCGCACCCGCGTGCTGGTGACGAATCCGGCCGAACGCTACGGCTGGGATGTGCTGGAATGAGCGCATGGCGGTGATCGACGGCGAGGTGGCTCCCGGGTTCGAACCGGTGCGGGCCGCGTTCGCGGCGAACTTCGAGCACGGCGGCGACGTGGGCGCCGCGGTCAGCGTCTACCACCGGGGCCGCAAGGTCGTGGACCTGTGGGGCGGGGTGGCCGATCCGGAAACCGGGCGCGTCTGGGCGCCGGAGAGCCTGGTGCTCGTCTACTCGGCCACCAAGGCGGCCGCGACGATCAGCGCGCACCTGCTCGCCCAGCGCGGCGCGCTGGACCTGGACGCGCCGGTGGCCGAGTACTGGCCGGAGTTCGCCGCCGAAGGCAAGGCGGAGATCCCGGTGCGGTGGCTGCTGTCGCACCAGGCGGGGCTGTGCGCGCTCGACACGCCGGTCCCGCTGGCGGACGCGCTGGCCTGGGATCCGATGGTCACCGCGCTCGCCGCGCAGCGCCCGGCCTGGGAACCGGGAACCGCGCACGGGTACCACGGCCGGACGTTCGGCTGGCTGGTCGGCGAGGTGATCCGCCGGGTCTCGGGGCGCAGCCCGGGAAGGTTCTTCGCCGAGGAGATCGCCGCGCCGCTGGGGCTCGACTTCTTCATCGGTCTGCCCGCCGCGGAACGGGACCGGGTGAGCCGCCTGATCTTCGATCCGCCGGGCGCCGACATCTCCGCGATCCCGCTCGCGCAGGTGCCCGAGGAGTACCGCTCGCTCGTCGCCGCGGCGCAGGATCCGAATTCGCTGATGAACCGGACCTTCGGCGTCACCGACCCGGACATCGACTTCACCGATCCCGCGGTGCAGGCGGCGGAACTGCCGTCCAGCAACGGAATCTGCACCGCGCGCTCGCTCGCGCGCCTCTACGCCGCGCTGCTCGGGGAGGTCGACGGCGTCCGGGTGCTCACACCGGAGACGCTGACCGCGGCGACCGCCGAGCAGGCCGCCGGAACCGATCTGGTGATGCTCCTGCCGACCCGGTTCGCTTCCGGTTTCATGCTGCCGACCGAGACCGAAGCACTCGGCGGCCCGGCGAGTTTCGGGCATCCCGGCCGCGGCGGCGCCCTCGGCTTCGCCGATCCGGAAAGCGGCAGCACTTTCGGGTACGTGACGAACCGGATCCGCCAGGATCCCGACGACGACCGCGCCGCCTCGCTGGTCGCCGCGGTGCGGGAGTCGCTCGGTTAGCCCGCTCGGCCGCGGCGGTGGAAGACGACGTCGCGCGCGGTGTGCAGGGCGGTCGCGATCGCGCCGGTCAGCGCCGCCTCCTCGCCGAGTTCGCCCGGGACGATCCGGGGCCGCCACGGGGATGCCTTCGCCAGCGCGCGTTCCAGCGGTTCGGAGAGCAGATCGGTGTTCTTGCCGATTCCGCCGCTGATCACCACCAGTTCCGGGTCGATGACCGCGGTCACCGAGCACACCATGAACGCGAGCCGGGTCGCCTCCTCCTCGACCACGCGCAGCGCGCGTTCGTCGCCTTCCCGCGCGAGCCGGAAGACGTCCTTGGCCGTGCGGACCTTGGCCAGCCCGTGCGCCTGGGCGCTCGCCACCACCGACTGCGCCGCCGCCGCGGATTCCAGCATGCCCTGGCGCGGCCGGGTGAAGTCGAAGTCCGGCAGCCCGCCGGTCGGCCAGCCGTAGGGCAGGTACCCGACCTCACCGGCCGCCCCGTGCGCGCCGCGGAACAGCGCGCCGTTGACGACGATGCCCATCCCGATGCCGGTGCCGACCGTCGCGCAGACGAACACGTCGGCGCCGCGCGCGGCCCCGGCCTCGTGCTCGCCGACCGCGGACAGGTTCGCGTCGTTCTCCACCACGAGATCGGTGCCCAGCACGGTTTTCAGCTCGTTCAGCAGGCCCTTGCGTTCCCAGCCGGGCAGGTTCGGCGCCTGCTGCAAGGTGGCCGATCGGGTGTCCGGCACACCGGGCGTCCCGACCACGGTGGCCACCACGTCGTCCAGCCGCAGCCCGGCCTCGGTCACCGCGTGCTCCGCGCCCTCGCGCACGGTCCGCATCAACGCGCCCGCCGACCGCGCGCGGTTCTTCTCGTCCAGCCGCGACACCACGCTGCCGGTCAGATCGGCGACCGCGACCCGGATCAGCTGCCGCCCGATGTCGATGCCCAGCACGTGCCCCGCGGACGGGTTCACCTCGTAGACCACCGCCGACCGGCCCGGCCCGGCGAGCGTGCGCCCCGCGGTGCGCACCAGGCCGTGCTGCTCCAGATCGAGCAGCGCCTGGCCGACGGTCGGCTTGGACAGCCCGGTGTCGGTGGCGATCTGCGGCCGGGTGGCCGAACCCTGTGCGCGCAACCGCTCCAGTACCACCCGCTGGTTCAGTTCCCGCATGTTCGCGGGTGTCCCCACCTGCGGTGACCTGTCCACGCTCATCCTTGCCCGCCTTCGCCCCGACTTCACCTCAGTTTACGTGCCGCCCCTTCCGGTGAGGCGGCTCATATGTTAAGAAACTTTACTAACTATCCGACGGAGGCGTGCCGTGACTTCAACCACCCGATCCGGTGGATCCGGCGCCGGAACCGACCCACCCGGTTTCGAGCGGCGAATCGGTCCCCTGCAAGCAACCGCGATCAACATGACGCAGATGTGCGGTATCGGCCCGTTCGTGACGATCCCGGCGATGGTCGCCACCGTGCAAGGCCCGCAGGCCATGTTCGGTTGGATCATCGGCGCGATCATCGCGCTGGCCGACGGGCTCATCTGGGCCGAACTGGGCGCCGCGATGCCCGGCGCCGGGGGCACCTATCTGTATCTGCGCGAGGCGTTCCAGTACCGGACGGGCCGGCTGATGCCGTTCCTGTTCGCGTGGAGCGCGGTGCTGTTCATCCCGCTGATCATGTCGACCGGGGTGATCGGCCTGGTCACCTACCTCGGCTACCTGGTGCCCGGCGTGGTGGACGCGGACGGCCACACCACCTTCCTCGGCCACGCGATCGGCATCGCCGTGGTGGCGCTCGTCGTGCTGGCGCTGTACCGCAAGATCGGCCAGATCGGCAAGCTCACCACGGTCCTGTTCGCGGTCATGCTGTTCTCGGTGCTGGCGGTGATCGTCGCCGCGTTCACCCATTTCGACGCGGCACAGGCGTTCGCGTTCACCCCGGGCGCCTTCAGCCTGGGCGGCGGCGCGTTCTGGAGCGGCCTGGGCGCCGGGCTGATCATCGCGATCTACGACTACCTGGGCTACAACACGAGCGCCTACCTCGGCGCCGAAGTGCGCGATCCGGGCCGGACGATTCCGCGCGCGATCGTGTTCTCGATCCTCGGCATCATGTCGCTCTACTTCCTGCTCCAGGTCGGCGTGCTCGGCGCGGTGCCGTGGCAGGAGGTCACCGAATCCAGTTCGATCGCGTCCCTGGTCTTCGAACGGACCTGGGGTGAGACGGCGGCCAAGATCCTCACCGTGGCCATCGTGATCACCGCGTTCGGCTCGGTCTTCGCGGGTCTGCTCGGCGGTTCGCGGGTGCCGTTCGAGGCGGCGCGGGACAAGGTGTTCCTGCCGTGGTTCGGCCGCCTGCACCCGCGGCTGCACTTTCCCACCTTCGGCCTGCTGGCGATGGGCTTGATCACCGCGATCGGTTCGCTGTTCACGCTGACCGACGTGATCAACATGGCGCTCGCGGTGCTGGTGATCATCCAGTCGATCGCCCAGGTCGCGGCGATCGTGACGCTGCGCCGGCGCCAGCCGCACCTCAAACGGCCGTACCGGCAATGGCTCTTCCCGGTGCCGACGATCATCGCGCTCGCCGGGTGGATCTACATCTACTATTCCGCGACCTCGCTGTCGATCCGGCTCTCCATCGCCTGGATCGTCGTCGGGATCTTCGCGTTCACGATCTGGGCCAAGGTCGAGCGGACCTGGCCGTTCGGGGAGAAGGACATCCAAGAACGCTTCGTCGCCGAAGAAGGAGTGAAAGGATGAGAAAGCCCAGGATTGCCCGCTTGGCGCTCGGCGCGGCGGTGCTCCTGCTACCCGCGTTGGTGGCCGTCGGAGCACCGGCCGCGGCCGACCCGGACGCGGAGTTCGCGGGCCCGCAGCGCGCTCCGATCACGCTGGGCACGCAGGGGTGGCAGGTGCAGAGCAGCGAACTGGCGAAGCAGCCGGGGGAGCAGGTCTCCAGCCCGGACTTCGCCCCGCGGGGCTGGCTGCCGGTCAAACCGGATGACGCGGGCGCGCCCGGCACCGAGTTGAACGCCTTGGTGCAGAACGGCGAATGCCCGGACGTCTTCTACGCCGACAACATGCGCAAGTGTTTCGGCTACATGCCCAAACTAGGCCCGGTGACGGTGCCCCGGTTCGCGGTGCCGTGGTGGTTCCGCACCGATTTCACCCCGCAGGTCAAACCGGGCCAGAGCGCCAAACTGCTGATGCCTGGCGTGGTCGGCGAGGCCGACGTGTGGGTGAACGGGAAGCTCGTCGCCGATCGCGAAACCGTGTCCGGGTCGCTCGCCTCGCGCACCTTCGACATCAGCGAACTGGTGCGCCCGGGCAAGAACTCGCTGGCGATCAAGATGTACCCGAACAATCCGCTCACCATGTTCACCCTGGACCAGGTGGACTGGGGCCAGATCCCGCCGGACAACAACACCGGCATCATGTTCCCGGTCAAGCTCCAGGTCTCCGACGAACTCACCGGCAGCAACGCGCACGTCAAGCAGAACACCGCGCCGGACGGCAGCCGGACCGCGCTGACCGTGAAGACCGACGTCACCAACAACTCCGACCGCGCGCAGCGGGCCGAGGTGAGTGCGAAGATCACCCCGCCGGACCGCGGGCGGCCGATCGTGCTCAAGCAGAAGGTGACTGTCGCCCCGCACAGCACGCAGACGGTCGCGTTCACCCCGGAGAAGTTCGCTCAGTTGCGGATCGCCAAGCCGCGCCTGTGGTGGCCGTACGCGATGGGTGATCAGCCGCTCTACACGCTGAGCACGGCGATTTCGCAGAACGGGCGGGTGTCCACCACTTCGCAGGACACCTTCGGCATCCGGCACATCAGTTCCCGGCTGGTCGGGAAGTCGCCGCAGGCGCCGGAGGGTTCGCGGATCTACGGCATCAACGGCAAGGAGATCGTGTTCCGGGCCGGTGGCTACGCGCCGGACCTGTTCCTCCGGTACTCGAAGGAGGAGGTGGCCCACCACATCACGCTGATCAAGAGCCTCGGCCTCAACGGCATCCGGCTGGAAGGCCACGACATGCCGCAGGACTTCTACGACCAGATGGACCGGGCGGGAATCCTGATCTACGGCGGATTCATGTGCTGCGACGCGTGGCAGCCCGAACCGGACGCGAAACTCACCGAGCGGGACTACCGGATCCTGTACGAGTCGGCGGTCGGGATCGGCAAGATGGAGCGCAACCACCCCAGCGTGTTCACCTACAGCTGGAGCGACAACGAACCGATTCCGCGACAGGAGAGCGAAACGCTGAAGGGTTTCGCGGAGACCGACTTCGACGTCCCGGTGATCGCCTCGGCCGAGTACAAGAAGACGCCGACCCTGGGCCAAGCGGGCATGAAGGAGGGGCCGTACGACTGGGTCCCGCCGAGCTACTGGTACGACACCACGCATTTCGACCCCAAGGACCCCTCGCGGACGAATGTGGGTGGCTCGTGGGGCTTCGCCAGCGAGCAGAGCGCGGGACACACCGTCCCGACCCTGGATTCGATCAAGCGGTTCCTCTCCCCGGAGGAGCAGGAGAAGCTCTGGAAGGACCCGGAGTACAACCAGTACCACGCCAACTTCCAAAGTGGACATGGCGGCTACGCCTTCGGCACGCTCTACACGTTCGACACGGCGATGGCCAAGCGGTACGGCCAATGGTCTGATTTGGACACTTTCGTGCAGCAGGCGCAGGTGGCCAACTACGAGAACGTCCGTTCGCAGTTCGAGGCGTTCATCGCGCATTCGACGGACAAGCAGAACCCGTCGACGGGCATCGTGTACTGGCAGCTCAACAAGGGCTGGCCGACCCTGCTGTGGTCGCTGTTCAACCACGACGGCGACCAGCCGGGCGCGTTCTTCGGCGCGCAGAAGGCGAACAAGCCGCTGCACGCGTTGTTCACCTACGACGACAACACCGTCACCGTGGACAATCTGACCGGTTCGGCGCAGCGCGACCTGTCCGTGCAGGCCCGGGTGATCGACCTGAACGGCAAGGTCCTCGACGACCAGACGGCGAACGGCATCACCCTGGCGAGCCAAGGCGTGCGCAACGCCGTGCTGAAGCCGAAGGTCCCGGCGGCCACCAACCCGCCGCAGCAGGCGCAGACCTACTTCGTCGAACTGCAGCTGAAGCAGAACGGCAAGGTCGTCGACCGCAACGTGTACTGGCGCTCCACCCAGCCGGACGTCGTCGACTGGGACAAGACCTACGGGAAACCGCAGGCCACCCTGTCCCAGTACGGCAGCCTGCAGGATCTGCAGAAGCTGGCGAAGGCGAACGTGAACGTCACCGCGAACACGCGGCCGGGCCAGGGGCCGAACGGGGCGGACACCGTCACCACGGTGACCGTCACGAACACGTCGAACACGCCGACCGTCGGGTTCTTCCTGCGCGCGGACGTGCGGCGCGGGACCGGTGGCGGGCAGGAGCTGCCGGGCGACAACCAGGTGAAGACCGCCACCTGGGACGACAACAACCTCGTCCTGTGGCCCGGCCAGTCGCAGACCATCACCGCGAGCTACCGGGCGGCCGATCTGCGGGGCGCCTCGCCGGTGGTGACCCTGTCGGGCTGGAACGCCGGCAAGCTGACCGTGCCCGCGCCGAACGGAACCGGGGAGTGATCGCAGCCGAACTGATCCTGGGCATCGACTTCGGGGGCACCAAGGTGGCGATCGGCCTGGCCGACCGCACCGGGACGGTGCTGGTCCAGCGACGGCTGGACACCGACGCCGATGCCGGGGCCGGACAGGTGGTTTCCCGGGCCCTGGCCACGGCCACCGCGATGCTCGACGGGCATCGCGGTGGCCGGCTCCGCGCGGTCGGGGTGGTCAGCCCCGGCATCGTGCTGCCGGACCGGATCCTGCTGGCCCCGAACGTTCCCGGCTGGGAGAAGCTGCGCCTGCGGGAACTGGTGGCCGCCGAGTTCGGCGGCGTTCCGATCGAGGTCGGGACGGACGCCAAGGCCGCCGCGCTCGCGGAGTGGCGGTGGGGCGCGCTCGCCGGGGCCGATCCGGCGGTGTTCCTGTCGCTCGGCACCGGGATCGCGGCGGCGGTCCTGGTGGGCGGCCGGGTGCTGACCGGCGCGAACGGCGCCGCGGGCGAGATCGGCTACAACCTGCTCGGCCCGGGCGACACCGGCGGGTTCGCCACCGGCTCGGCGCCGCTCGAGGAGGCGGTGGGCGGTCGCGGGCTCGGCCGCCGGGCGACCGAACTGCTCGGTCACCCGGTGAGCGCGGGGGAGTTGTTCGCCCTGGCGAAACGGAACGCCCGCGCGAAGGAACTGGTGACCGCGGCACTCGACGAACTGGCCGTGCACGTGGCGAACCTGGCGATCGCGGTGGATCCGCGGCGGATCGCGGTGGGCGGCGGACTGGTCCGCTCGGCGGACGTCCTGCTCCCCGCGCTCCGGGAACGCCTGGCCAGCGCGGTCCCGTTCCCACCGGAACTGGTCGCGTCCCAGTTCGACCAGGACGCCGCCCTCCGCGGCGCCATCGCCCTGGCGCTCGCCGCGTAACCGGGGGCGTGGGCGGCAGCCGCTCACGCCCCCGAAAGCTCGTCCGCTTCCGGCGGGTGCACGTATTCCACGTAGAGCGGGGTGGCCACGACCAGGCGCGCCGGGTCGGTGCCCGGTTGCCGGAGCAATGTCGTGCTCGCGGTGACCCTGGCGTAGCCCGCCATCCACGCGGCGGTTACCGGGGAGAACCGTTCATCGAGCAGATCGACGGTCAACCGCAGGGCGGACTGGATGTCGCCTTTCGAAAACCCCTGCGGTCCCTCGGCCCATACCGCTCGGATCGCGTCCCGGGGATCGGTATGGAAGGTGAGGCCGTACCGCCCGCCCGCCACGTAGTACCAGAAGTATTCGTAGGAGGGCGAGTTAAGCCCCTCAGCGAACTTGTCGAGTTCGGAATCCACCGCGACCCGGCGATCCCGCCCGATCAGCAGGTGTTCGGGCGAACCGTGCAGCAGCAACCGGACGTCTTGTTGCCCGCTGTCCAGAAACAACACCGCGGAGTGGAAGTATTTCCTTCCCATCGCCGAATAGTTGAGCGGCGCCTCGAACTGCACCCACTGGCCGGGCCGGACGGTTTCGTCGGCGTACCAGCGCGCCGCGCGGGTGGATTCCTCGATTTGGGCGATGACCTCGTCCAGTTCGGGCCGTTCCGCGTCCTCGGCGGCACGGGTCAGTTTGAGCTGGCCGAGGAACGGAATCTTCAGTTCGCCTTCGACCCCGGTCCGCTGCCACCAGCGCCGCCGCCGGTCACCGAGGAACTGCCGGAGCTTGCGATCGGACAGGTAGACCAGTTCGCGCATGGTCCGATCCTGGCAGAGGAGGAACCGGGGCTGGACGGAAACGAATTCAGCGCGCACAGTATTTCCGGAGGCGGTCGCGATGAGCGAGATGACCACGCACTGGGGCAGGTGGTGGCGTCGCGTGTTCCCGGGGCGCAATCCGATGGTCCGGCCCTGGGACCGCATCGAGGCCGCGCTGCTCGTGTGCACCGCGCTCGGCGCGGTCCTGGCGTTCCCGATCGCGGCCTCGCTCGGCTCGGACGCCTATGCCCGCCAGGTGGCGATCGCGAACGAGCAGCGCGCGACCCGGCACCCGGCCACCGCCGTCCTGCTGGCCGACGCTCCGGTCGTGTCCACCCGGTTGGACGGCACCCCGGCGCACGGCGACGCGCTGGTCCCGGCGCGCTGGCCGGTGGGCGGGGAGCAGCGGGAAGGCATGATCGTCGTCGAGCGCGGCGCGGTCGCGGGCGCGCAGGTGCCGATCTGGCTGAACGATCGGGGCGATCCGGTGGAAGCGCCGCTGAACACCACCGACGCGTCGGCCTTCGGGGTCGGGCTCGCGGTCGCGGTCTGGCTCGGCACGGTGACCACATTGGTCGCGCTGTACTGGCTCGGCGTGGCGATCCTCGACAAGATCCGCGACGGGGCGTGGGAACGCGAGTGGCGACGGGTCGGCTCGGAATGGACGAGCCACTAGCCGTCGAGCCGCAGCCGCCTGCGGATGTGGGCCGGGACCACACCGGCGCAGTCGGCCAGGCAGTCGATGAAGGCGCCGGTGAGCGGGTCCGGGCCGCCGCGGGTGTAGGCGGTGAGCACGCGGCGCACCGGCGGATCCGGGCGCAGGACGGTGCCGTCGAAGCGGGCCGGGATGACGTTCGCGGGCACCAGCGCGGGCCCGAGCCCGGCGGCGGCGAGCGCCGGCGCGGCCGCGGTCTGCTCGGTGCGCACCGCCGCGCCGGGCTGGAATCCGGCCGCCGCGCAGGCCTGATCGACGATCTCGGCGAGGCCGTTCCCGGGTGCGTAGTGCACCCAGCTCCGGTCGGCGAGCGTGGCCAGCTCCACCCGGGTGGTGTCCCCGGCCGGTTCGTCCGCGGGCAGCACCACGACGAACTCCTCCTCGCCGAGTGTCCGGATTGGACCATCCCAGTCCGCCGGTTCCGGCCCCACGGCGAGATCCGCTTCGCCCGCGACCATCGCGGCCCGCAGTTCGGCGGCGTGCCGGTGCTCGAAGAGTCTGATGTGGACACCGCAGTGCGCGCGGCGCCAGGCGCGCAGGGCGGCGGGGAGCACGCCGAGGCTGATCGAGTAGACCGTGGCCAGCCGCAGCTCACCCGACTCGAGACCGGACACCGCACGTGCCGCGCCGCGGGCCCGGTCCGCGTCGGCCAGCGCGGCGCGGGCGTGCGGGAGCACCGCGCGGCCCATCGGGGTGAGCCGGACCGCGCGGGGCAGCCGCTCCAGCAACGGCCCGCCGACCACGCGTTCCAGCGCGCGCACCTGATGCGACAGCGCGGGCTGGGTGACGTGCAGCAGTTCGGCGGCACGCGTGAACGAACCCGCGTCCACGATCGTCACCAGGTACTCGAGCTGCCGCAGGCTGAGTGTCATCGCGGGTCGCCCAGATAAGCCCGGAGCCCGGTGAGCACGATGTCCAGGCTCTCCGCGAACTGGTGATCGATGTCGTCGGTGAACATTCCCGATATCGCCGCGTAGTAATCTTGGTCCGCCTGCGCACGATGGCGTTCGAGCACCTCGTCGTAGCGCTTGTCGCGATCGCCCGGTACCGGGTACACGGCCTGCTCTTCGATCGTGAAGCCGATGACGAACGTGTACAGCGTGAACAGCGCGCGGCCCGCGCGCCGGGGCTCGACACCGCTCTTGATCAGCAGCAGGAGCGCCGTCTCGTTCGGCGGTTTCTCGTCGGTGAAGAAGGTGCCGGAGAAGACCTTCGCGCCGTCCCGGTACCGCAGCAGCATCCGGCGCATCGCGAAGGCCTGCCCCTTCAGATAGGACTCCCAGTCCTGGCCTTCGCCGGGGTCGGCCAGGCCTGGCTGCGCGTCCCGGTACATCTGGGTCGCCATCTCGTCGAGCAGCTGCTCCTTGTTCTTGAAATGCCAGTACAGCGCGGGCGCCTTGACGCCGAGCTCGTCGGCGATGAGCCGCAGCGTCAGCCCGTTCAGCCCGACGTCGTTGAGCAGCCGGAGCCCGGCGCGCGCGATGTCCTGTCTGCTCAGTGCCATGTTGACACCTTAACGTTGTTAAGGGCATCCTGGGGCGGCGGGTAATTTAACAACGTTAAGGGGTGACGATGGTGGAGATCGAGACCGGTGTGCTCGTGGCGGGTGCCGGGCCCACCGGCCTGATGCTGGCCAACGAGCTGGCGCTGGCCGGGGTCGAGGTGGTCGTGCTGGAGAAGCTGCCCGCGCGCAGCGGTCAGTCGAAGGCCCTCAACCTGCAACCGCGCACCGCGGAGGTGTTCGACCTGCGGGGACTGATGGACGACGCGCTGAGCCAGGCGATCGCCACGATCGGCGGCGGGCACTTCGGCGGGCACCCGCTGAGCTACGCGGACTGCGTGACGCGGCATCCCTATCAGGTGGGCATTCCGCAGGCGCGGGTCGAGCAGGTGCTCGAGGCGCGCCTCGCCGAGTACGGGGTGGCGGTGCGGTGGGGGCACGAACTCGTGGACTTCGCCCAGGACGACTCCGGAGTCACCGCGCTCGTGCGGACCCCGGAAGGTGAGCTGCGGATCCGGGCGGCTTGTCTGGCCGGCTGCGACGGCGGGCGCAGCGCGGTGCGCAAGCGGCTCGGCGTCGGCTTCCCGGGCCACGACGCCTCCCGGGTGGCCCTGGTGGCCGACGTGGTCATCGAGAACGCCCCGGCCACCGTGCCGAAGCACTGGCGGTCGATGCGCGACGTGCTGAAGGCGGGTTCGGGGAACGACGGGTTCACCGAGGTGTTCGGCGGTCTGATCCCGCTCGGGGAGCCGGGGGTTTTCCGGCTGGCCTACGGCAACCTGAACGGCGGCGCCGAAGGCCGGGACGACCCGGTGACCGCCGAGGAGGTGGCGTCGGCGGTCCGGCGCTGCTATGGCGAGGATGCCGTGGTGTCCGAGGTGCGCTGGGCCTCCCGGTTCACCAACGCGACCCGCCAGGTCGACCGCTACCGGGTGGGCCGGGTGCTGCTCGCGGGCGACGCGGCGCACATCCACTTCCCGGCGGGCGGCCAGGGCCTGAACCTCGGGGTCCAGGACGCGATGAACCTCGGCTGGAAGCTCGCCGCCGAGATGCGCGGCTGGGCGCCGGACGGCCTGCTCGACACTTACCACGCCGAGCGGCACGCGGTGGGCGCCGACGTGCTGGAGAACACCCTGGCGCAAATGCTGCCGCCGCAAGCCTCCCCGGAAACCCGCGCCATGCACCGGCTCATCCGGACACTCGCGGACCTGCCGCAGGGGCAGCGGTTTCTGGTCGGAATGGTGTCCGGTTTGGACATTCGATACCCGATCGACGCGCCGCCGCACCCGATGCTGGGCGCCCGGTGGATCGATGTGGAACTCGAGGTGGACGGGGACCGCCGCTGGAGCAGTGAACTGCTGCGCACCGGCCGGGGCGTGCTGTTCTCGGTGGATTCGCGCCACCTGGTGACCGCGAAGCCGTGGGCGGATCGGGTGGACGCGATCTCGGTGCCCGAACTGCCCGGGGTGGACGCCGATGCCGTGCTGATCCGCCCGGATGGATACGTCGCGTGGGCCGGGGACGGCGAGGGGCTGGAAGCGTCCCTGCGGACCTGGTTCGGCGGTATGAACAACGTTGATGGGTTCGGTGAGTAACAAGACTTGGACTCATCGGCAGGTGCCGGGGCAAGATCGGCGCCATGAGCGCAGAGCACAAGGTCGCCCTGGTCGTCGGGGCGAACGGGGTCATCGGCCGCAACCTCGTCGAGCACCTCGCCGAACTCGGTGACTGGACGGTCGTCGGCCTGTCCCGCCGGGGCGGCGCGGACCGCGAGCGGGTCACCCACCTCCAGGTCGACCTCCTCGACCCGGAGGACTGCCGGGAGAAGCTCGGCGGCCTCACGCACGTGACGCATGTCTTCTACGCGGCATACCAGGATCGCCCGACCTGGGCCGAACTGGTGCCGCCGAACCTCGCCATGCTGGTCAACGTCGTCGAGGCCGTCGAGCCGGTCGCGTCCGGGTTGCGGCACATCAGCCTGATGCAGGGCTACAAGGTCTACGGCGCGCACCTGGGCCCGTTCAAAACCCCCGCCCGGGAGACCGACGCCGGGCACATGCCGCCCGAGTTCATGGTCGACCAGCAGGAGTTCCTGGAACGGCGTCAGCGGGGCAAGGCCTGGACCTGGTCGGCGATCCGGCCGTCCGTGGTGGGTGGGACCGCGCTGGGCAACCCGCTCAACCTCGTGGTGGCGATCGCGGTGTACGCGTCGATCTCCCGGGAACTCGGGCTGCCGTTGCGCTTTCCCGGAAAACCGGGCGCGTACGACAAACTGCTGGAGATGACCGACGCCGGGTTGCTCGCCAAGGCGACCGTCTGGGCGGCGACCGACGAGCGGTGCGCCAACCAGGCGTTCAACATCAACAATGGCGACCTGTTCCGGTGGAACGAGATGTGGCCGAAGATCGCCGATTACTTCGAACTCCCGGTCGCCCCGCCGCTGCCGATGTCCCTGGATGTCGTGATGGCGGACAAGGAATCGTTGTGGAACGCGATGGTCGAGAAATACGACCTGACGCCGACGAAGTACGCGGATGTGTCCTCGTGGACATTCGGTGACTTTGTGTTCTCGTGGGATTACGACATGTTCGCGGATGGGGCCAAGGCGCGGCGTTTCGGTTTCCACGAATACGTTGAGACCGAAACGATGTTTCGTGCACTCTTCGACGACCTGCGGCGACGCAAGATCATTCCCTGAGGTTCAACTCGGACGAAAACTGTCGGAATTCAGTACGGGACTTTCGGCCCTGCCCCGGGAAATGGAATTGGTGCACGCTGTTCGCCTGGAACCGCTGTTCCGAGCCCAGCCTGGAGAGTTCACCATGCACACCATCGTTGTCGACGACGTCATGACCCAGCCGGTTGTCAGTGTCATTCCCTCCGTGCCGTTCAAGGAGATCGTGTCGCTGCTGGCGGACAACAGACTCGGTGCGGTGCCCGTGGTGGACGGCGCCTACCGGCCGATCGGCATGGTGTCCGAGGCCAACCTGCTCATCAACGGGCGGGCCCAGCGCAATTCGGTGCGGTTGTCGAGTTTCCGGTGGCGGGTCGACCTGCCGACCGCGGGCACGCTCATGTCGAAGGTCATCTACACCATCGCTCGCGGGGAAACGGCCGCGGCGGCCGGACGGCGGCTGGTCGAAGGCGGATACCGGCGGTTGTTCGTCGTCGACGGGTCGGGGCGGCTGGTCGGCGTGCTGGCCCGCCGCGATCTGCTCCGGCTGTATCTGCGGCGGGACGGTGAGATCAGCCGGGACATCCGCGAGCACGTCCTGCGGGACGCGCTTCCGCTGAAACCGGACGCGGTCACCGTGCGGGTGCAGCAGGGCGTGGTCAAGCTGAGCGGAACCGTCGACCGGCGCAGCGACGCCGACCGCGTCACCCGGCTCACCGAGGCGGTGCCCGGTGTGGTCGCGGTGCGCAACCAGTTGCGGTGCGTCTTCGAGGACGTGCTCGCGCAGTGGACCTAGACAGGTGAATCCTCACCCGGACAGATCGATTCCGTGGGACTTTGGTCCCTACGCCGTGCGCCCTCCCACCGGCCAGAATCGGGGGTGAACGAGACCGACCGGAGGGCCCAATGGCAGAAGCGAGTACCGACCGCCCGGTAGACGTGCAGGTGCAGCGCGGCGCGGGGATTCCGGCCCGCGCGGCCGAGTACGCCGAGGGCACGTTGCGCACGCTCGCCTACCACGCGCCCCGGCCGATCCGGCACGCCACGGTGACCTTGATGCGGATGGACGGCGACCAGCCCATCACCGTGCACGCGACCCTGGATATCGAGGGCCTGCCGGTACGGGCACACGCGGTCGGCGACAGCATCGCCGAAGCGGTGGATCTCGTGCGGGAGAAGCTCCACGGCCGGCTCGCGCGGCTGTCCGACGGCATGCGGCTGGACTACCGGCCGCGGCTGCGCGTGGTCACCGGCGAAGGCTAGCGCGCTAGCCGATCCGGGCGCCGCTTCCGCTGGCCCGCGCCCAGCTGCGCGTCAGCTCGCTGAACTCCTCCGGGCTGGCGCCGCACAACCGGCCGAAGCGGCGGAGCACCTCGAAGCTGTCCGGCACCGATTCGCCGCGGCAGTAGCGGTGCAGCGAGGAACTGCTCACCCCGATCCGCCGGGCCAGCGACGCGTAACTGCGATTCGTGCGCGACTTCAACGAGTGCATCTGTTCGGCCAGCCGAGCCACGTGTTCGATCCGGGACACCCCAACCCCCTAGTTTCGCCTCCGCGCCACGGTAGGACGCGGGACGGCCGCGTGCTGACGGTCGAACACCCCACAACCGCGGCCGGGGGAGTCGCCGTTTCCGTAATGGGGGTGGGAACCTGACAAGGGGTGGGACAGTCGAAGCGTGCTTGAGGGGGTGAGCGCGATGACCGGGCCGGCCGAGCGGGAATTCGAGCGACTCGGCCGGAAGTACGCGGCCGCGTCGCGCACCGCCGTGGTGGCCGCGGCGAGCGCGCTCGCCCTGGTGGTGGTCCCGCCGCCGCACTTCGCGTTCGCCGTGGTGGTCGTCGTGTCGTTGAACCTGTGGAGCGCGGTGTACTGCGTGCGCACGGCGCTCGAGCCGACCGGTTGGGTGCTCGCCGCGGACACCGGGGTGATCGCGCTGGTCTGCCTGACCGCGCCGTGGACCGAGACACCGTCCGCGCTGAACAACAGCACGGGCTGGGTGCTCGTCGCGGCGTCGATCACCGCGGTCGCGCACCAGTGGCACAGCACGCCCGTTCGCGGCCTCGCCACCACCGCCGTGATCATCGCCGCGTACCTGGGCGGTTCGGCCCTGGCCGCGGAATCGTCCTGGACGGCCGCGTTGCCGATCGGACTGTGGACGCTGGGCGAAGCGGCGCTGTCCCGTGGCCTGCGGGTGGTGCTCCGATCCGCGGCCCGCGCGGCGGACCGGGGCGCCGCCCGGGGCGAACGGGTCCGTCGCGAAGCGGAGATCGCCGCGGCCCGGCGCGCGGACGAGCGCGCCCATCTCGCCGCGATCCACGACACGGTCGCCGCCACCATGCTGGCCATCGGGACCGGCATGGTGAGCGGGAAGGAACCCTGGCTGGCCGAGCGGGCGGCGGAGGATCTCCGGGCGCTCGCCGGGCGGCCGGACGCGCCGGTGGGGGAGGTTGACCTGGTCGAACTGGTCGGCCGGGTGGCGCGGCGGAGTCCGCTGAGCGTCGAGGTGCGGGCCGACGGCCCGGTGCCGTTGCCGGCGGCGCCCGCGGTCGCGCTGTGCCAGTCGGTCGGCGAGGCGCTGGCGAATGTCGTGCGGCACGCCGGGGTGGAGTCGGCGACGCTGCGGCTCGAGCGGGTCACCGGCGGGGCCGTGGTCGAGGTCGCAGATCAGGGCAAGGGCTTCAACCCGGACCTGGTTTCCCCGCATCGCCGGGGACTCTCTCTGTCCATTGTGGATCGAATGACGAAGGTCGGCGGTCGTGCGGCGATCGTGGCCGCGCCGGGGCGGGGTACCAGGGTCCGGCTGGAGTGGTGCGGTGGATGAGCCGTCCACCGCGGACACCGTGGCGCGGTTGCTGCGTGGCCTGCGCCTGGCCACCCTGCTGATCACTCTGGTCACGCTGTTCGGCCTGGATCTTCCCCTGCTGGTGGCCAATTTCGCGGCCTACCGGTCGCCGGGGCTGGAGGTCGCGGCGTTCGTGCTGCTGAGCGCGGTGGCCGGATGCGCCGGGGTTTTCCAGTGGCGGGACCGGCCGCTGGGCCGGTTGCGGTGGCTCCTGCTGGTCGCGGTGTTCGCCGCGTCGGCCGCCGCGTTGACCGGGGTCCCGCCCGCCCTGCTGGTCGAGGAGGCGGAGTGGTCCTACGGCACGATCGGCTGGTTCGGCCTGCTGCTGTTCGCCGACCGCGGCGTGCGCCCGGTGCTCGCCTTCCTCGCCGCGCATCTGGCCATCAGCTTCGGCCAGCTCGTCCTGGTCGGCCCGACCGACCGGACTTCGCTGGTCGGCATGGCGATGGTGAGCGTGATCGTGCTGGGTTACCAGCTCGCGGTCGCCCTGGCCACCGTGCACCTGCACCGGCTCGCCCGCACCGCCCGCGAGGCCGCCCGGCGCGAGGAACGGATGCGCACGCGCGAGGCGGTGGCCGGGCAGCTGCACCGCGACCGCCGGGCGCGTTTCGCCGATCTGGCGACCAGTACGGTACCCCTGCTGACCGGGCTGGCCTCCGGTTTGCTCGACCCCGCCGAGGACCGGGTGCGCCAGTCCTTCGCGGTCGAGGCGGCCCGGATGCGCCGCCTGTTCGCCGAACGCGACGATGTGCCGGACCGGCTGCTGCACGAGGTGCGCGCGTGCGTGGATCTGGCCGAGCGCAAGGGAGTCACGGTGGCCCTGGGAACTTGGGGCGAATGTCCGGAGTTGCCGTTGCGGGTCCGTCGCGCGCTGACCGAACCGGTCATGACGAGCCTGGTGACCGCGGTGGCCGAGGCCAGGGTGACCGTCGTCGGCGCGGGGGACGGGGTGACCGTGAGCGTGGTGACCGACGCGCCGCCGCCGGAGCGGATCGCGAGCACGGTCGACGACGTCGCCGTGACGCGGCTGGCCGCGGACGGGCGGTACTGGGTGGAGGCGACATGGCGAGCGAAGAACTGATCACCGCGGTCGTCATCGACGACCACCCGGCGATCGTCGCCGGGGTCGAGGCCTGGTGCGCCGCCGCGGATCCGCCGATCCGAATCCTCGACTCCGGGCCGAGCGTGGCCGCCGCGTGGGTGCGGCCGGGGGACCGCGCCGACGTCGTCGTGTTCGATCTCCAGCTGTCCGGGCAGACCCCGGCCTACGCCGACCTCCGCCGGCTGGTCGACGCCGGTCGTCAGGTAGTGGTCTACACCATGCGCGATGACAAGGACACCGCGCTGACCTGCCTCGACATCGGCGCGTTCACCTTCCTCACCAAGGCCGAGGGCCAGCACCACCTGGTCGCGGCGATCCGTGCCGCGGCCGAGAACCTGCCCTACACCCCACCTTCGCTGGCACGGGCGATCGGGATCGACGACCGGCCGGACCGGCCCCGGCTGAGCCCGCGCGAGATCGACGTCCTGGTCAACTGGTTCGCCTGCGAGTCCAAGGAAATGGTCGCCGAGAAGCTGGGGCTGTCGGCGCGGACGGTCGGCAGCTACATCGACCGGGTGCGCATCAAGTACGCCAACGCCGGGCGCGCGGCGCCGACCAAGGCGGGCCTGGTCGCCCGGGCGATCCAGGACGGCTTGGTGCGCCTGGAGGATCTCTAGGAGCCAGTCCTGGGTGTCACAGATCGTAGGGCCGCTGGAGCCATTCGTCCACGGCGCGCAGGAACCGGGCGCCGGTCGAGGCGTCGGCGGCCCGCTGGTCGAGCGCCAGTGTCGCGGTGACGCTCGGCGCGCCGGCCGCCGGGCCCGCGCCGAAACCGGCCAGCGCCACCTGCGGCGGGTGAAGCACGCCGTGGACGAACTCCACCCCTTGATCGCTCAGATCGGTCACGGTGATCGTGGCCGAGGTGAGTTCGGGCAGCCGCAACCGGCCCGAGCGCGCCCGGCCGCGGAGATCGCGCAGCCGCCGCAGCAGTTCCTCGAGCGGCAGCAGATCGGCGTCCGGAATCGCCGGGACGGCCGGACCGCCTTCGGGCAGCGGCACGGTGACGCCGAGTTGCACCCCGTCGCCCGGCCGGAAGGCGCCGTCGATCCAGTGCCCGTTGAGGGCGGGCACCTCGGCGGCGGCGAGCGCGGTCGCCTTGAGCAACAGCGCCGCGGGCGCCAGCCGATCGGCCGCCCGCCGGTCACGCTCGCGCAGCCAGGCGGTGGCGCGGCGCAGGTCGATCGTGGCGGACAGCGAGAAATGCGGGATCTCACGTCGCGCTCGCGCCGCGATCCGGTTCCGAATCACCACCGGCGCGGCCGCGGCCCGGATATCGGCTATGCGCACGGTGTTCCCCGGGCCACTACCGGCCACTGTGGACAGATCGACACCGAGGTCGGCGGCCACCCGCCGGGCGTAGCGGGATACCCGGATCCCCGGTCGCGCGGCGGCGTGCTCGACATCGGCGCGGGTGATCAGGCCGTCGCGGCCGGTGCCGCGGACGGTGGTGAGATCCACGCCCAGCCGCGCGGCGAGTGCCCGCGCCGGGGGATGGGCGAACGGTGGCCGCGCCGGTTCCGCGGCGATCCGGGCGAGGGCCGTGCCCGGTGGGACCGTGTCGCCTGCCCGTACCAGCAGTTCGCGCACGGTGCCGGTGAGCGGGCAGCGGATGTCCACGGCGGCCTTCGCGGTGTCCACGATCACGGCCACGTCACCGGCGCGTACCGCGTCGCCGGGCGTGATCAGCCATTCGACGACCGTTCCCTCGTGGATGCCCGTGCCGAGCGGCGGCATCGGGAACTCGGCATCGGGGAACGGCACCCGTTCAGTGCACACCCCCGTGATCGACTCGTCCAGTCACGGATTGGCCGGCCACTCGAGGCTGCCTGCCCGGATCTCGGCCACGGTCCGGTCCACCCAGGCGAGTTCAGACTCACACATGTGCAGGGCGTACTCGACCTCGATCATGAAGAGCCGGGGGAGATCCGCGGTTCCGGCCAGCACCTCCCGGATTTCGCGGATCCGTTCGGCGAGGTGGCCGGCGCGCTCGGTCAGCGCGTCCACGGCGCCTTCGGCCCCGAGGGCGCCGAGGTAGGAAACCGCGGCGACGAACTTGGGGAACTCGTTCACCGGGACCCGTACCAGCTCGTCGATCCAGCGGACGAACTCCTGCCGGCCGAGTTCGGTGTGCGCGTACACGGTCCGCTCGGGGCGCTTGCCCTCCCGCACGGTTTCCCGCGGCTCGATCCAGCCGTGCCGGACGAGCGCTTCGACGGTGTCGTACAGCGATCCGGAATTGATCTTGAAGCTGCTGTCCTTGTGGCGTTCTCGCAGTGTGGCCGCCATTTCGTACGGATGCATCGGCTGCTCCTGCAGCAGGCCGAGCACCGCCAGCGCCAACGGGTTGGTGATCCTGCGTTTCCCCGGCATGGTCAGTCCGCTCCCTACTAGTCGGTCCCTACTATATGGACCCGTCCAGCGGCTCGTGCGGCGGGGAATCTACAGGGGGAGTATGCGGCGGCCGGAAACCAATTCGGCGGTGATCCGGATGTAGTGGTGGTGCGAATTCGACACCCAGCTGCGCAACGGTAGTTCGTCGAGCTTGGACCGCTCATCCGGATCGGTGATTTCGCTGGCATGCCCGACGATGCTGACGCTCCAACCCGAGCGAAGATCGTCCGCGATGGAATCGGCTTCGAATCCCACGACCGCGTTCTGCATCGCGGCGGTGAGTTTGCTGCCCGCGACGGTGCGCACCACGATCGCGCCCTCGTGCAGTGCGAAGTTCACCGGCTGAACCGCGGGCATCGCCCGGTCGGTGTACACGATCCGGCCCAGGGGTACACCGGCGATCAGCTTCAGGCACTCCTCCCGGTCGAGGATCTCCAAGCCCGCCGAGTCGAACATGGAGGCTCCGCTCTGCGTGATGATCCGCTTCGACCTCCACTTTGCGTGCGGCCTTTTTCTGGTAATAGGGTCCAAAGTCCCTAGTTATGAGTAAGCCTCTGCGTACACTTCCCGCTCGCGTTCGATACGGCAAAGTCGGGCAATCACGGGGAAAATAATTCACGTAAGGGCCGAAAGTCCCTGTTGTTCAAGGACGAGCGCTTCTGCCGCGAAACCCCGCGGGTCGCAAGGCTGTTAGACGCCGCACTTGACTCCCCGGGGAGGAACCTTGATGACCACCGATCTCGTGTCCCTCGATCGGCACGTCTGGTCGTGCGCCGAGAAGGCGGTGCTGGCCAGGGCCGCGACCAGGGCGCCGCACTGCGGTCTCGGCTGCCCGTGGACCCTGGAGGTGCGCGAGGACCGGGTCGAACTGTACGAGCAGTTCGACGGCAGCGCCTGGCACAACAACACCGGCAGCCGGGAGCGGGTGATCGCCTGCGGCGCCGCGCTGGCCAACCTCACGTCCGCGATCCGGGTCCTGGGCTGGGAAGCGGGCGAATCGCTGTTCATCGACCCCCTCCGGCCGGATCTGGTCGCCCGGATCACGGCCCGGACCCGGCGGCGAACCACCCGCACCGACGTCGTCCGGTACTCGGCGATCTTCCGCCAGCGCCGTCATCGGCACGCCGTCGATCCGGGGCTGCTGCCGGCCGGGGTGTTGCACGACATCCTCGCCGCGGGATGCGGCCCCGGCATCCGTGCGCATCCGCTGCACGGCAACCCGCCGGTCGGCCGCCGGACCGTCGGTGAACCCTGCTTCCTGGTGGTGACCGAGACGAGCGGCCGGCGTGAGTTGCTGCTCGCCGGGAGCGCGATGCAGCAGATGTCGCTCGTGGCCACGGAGAACGGACTGTCCTGCTCGGTGCTCACTCGTCCCCTGCAATCGCCCGAGTTGCGCAACCGCCTGCTGCGCCACCTCGGCCTCACCGGCGTCCCGCAGCTCATGCTGTGCGTCGGCTACCCGTTGACGACATCCCTGCCAACTCCCCGCCGTGTGATCGGCGAATCGGAGGAATTGCGATGACTTATCCCGAACCGGGCAGAACCGTGACCGTGGGGGTGGACGGTTCCACGGCCGCGATTTCCGCGGTGCGCTGGGCGGCGGCCGAGGCCGTTCGCCGGGAGGCGACCCTGCGCCTCTTCCACGCCTGCGTGCTGCCCCCGATGCGGAATCCGCGGCCGCTGTCCGCGGCCGTGGGTTACTCGGACGGGTTGTTCGAGGACGGCCGGCGCTGGCTGCGGGAGGCCAAGAACGCGGCGATGCTGGAGCAACTCGGCCTGGAGGTGACCACCGAGCTGACCATCGGCAACGCGGTGGACCAGCTGATCTACGAATCCGACAACGCCAGCCTGCTGGTGCTGGGGTCGCGGGGCATCGGCGGGTTCCGGGACATGCTCGCCGGTTCGGTCGCGGTGGCGTTGCCCGCGCACGGGCACTGCCCGATGGTGGTGGTCCGGTCGGCGACCCCGGTCGGCTCGCCTCCGGTGCAGGGGCCGGTGGTCGTGGGCGTCGACGGATCGCCGGCGAGCGACGCGGCGATCGGATACGCCTTCGAGGCGGCCGACGACCGCGGCGCGCCGCTGATCGCCGTGCACGCCTGGAACGACATCGTCGCCGACGCCGCGTGGTCGATGCCGTCGCTCAAACTGGACCGGCACGCGATCCAGGCGGCCGAGGAGGAGCGCCTCCACGAGCGGATGAACGGATGGCGGGAGAAGTACTCGGACGTGCGGGTGTACCTGGAGGTCATCGCGGACCGGCCGTCGCACGCGCTGCTGGCCCGCGGCGAAACGGCCCAGCTCATCGTGGTCGGATCGCGGGGGCGGGGGAGGTTCGCCGGGGCGGCATTGGGATCGACCACGCGTGCCCTGCTGCACCACGCGGTGTGTCCGGTGGCGGTGCTGCCTCATGACCTCGCTCGCTGACGCCGCTCGCGCCCCGGTCGTCGTCGGGTTCGACGGCACGAATTCGGCCCGGCGGGCGATCCGCTGGGCGGCCGCGGAAGCGGTGCTGCGCAACAGGTCGCTTCGGCTGGTGCACTGCCACGACGTGGCCGCGCCGGTTCTCGGCGGCTTTCGCGCCGACGGGATTTCCGACGTCGTGCGGGAGCGGACCCTGCGGTGGCGGCAGCAGGCGCTCGCCGCGGCCCGTGCGGTGGCGCCGGGCCTGACGGTGGAAACGGCCCTGCGGCGCGGCCCGGTGGTCCCGTGCCTGCTGCACGAATCCCGGCATGCCGCGCTGCTCGCCCTGGGCGCCGCCGACCACGTGGCGATCCCGCGGCTGGTGCTCGGCTCGACCGCGGCCACGGTCGTGACGCGGGCGCGCTGCCCGGTCGCCGTGGTGCGCGGCGATGTCGCGAAGGCGCCGCCGGACGGGCCGGTGGTGGTCGGCGTGGACGGCTCACCGGCCAGCGAGGCCGCGGTGGAGTTCGGTTTCGAAGAGGCTTCGCTGCGCGAGGTCGAACTGATCGCCGTGCACGCGTGGCAGGACCCGTTCGGCACCGCGATCTCGGTGGAGGCGGGGGCCGGGGTGGACCTGACCGCGTTCGAGAAGGCCGCCCGCGCGGTACTCACCGATCGCATGGCGCGCTGGCAGGAGAAATACCCGGATGTGCGGGCGAGGGGGGTCGTGGTGCGCGACCACACCGTGCGCGCGTTGCTCTCCGCCCACGACGAGGCGTGCCAGCTGATCGTCGGCACCCGCGGCCGGGGCGGTTTCTCGGGTTTGCCGCTCGGCTCGACCAGTACGCTCCTGCTGAATCACGCGGCACGCACGGTGATAGTCACCGGGGCCGGAGACGAACAAATACGGTGACCGAATAGGTCTTGGCGCGTGGCTACCGTAGTGCAACGCTGTGTACTTGTACTACGACTATATGAATGCCTGTCAAAAATCGCGACCTTGACCGATCGGAGCGCTATGGCTGAGGGAGCACCCCGTCCGGCAGTGCCGGAGGGGCCCGCCAGCGCGCTCACCGGACTGCGTCTCGACGAGCTGCTCCACGAGGTACAGGATCGGCTCGCCGAGATCGTCAAGACCAGGGACCGGTTGCAGCGCCTGCTGGATGCGGTGCTGGCCGTGGCGACCGGGCTCGAACTGGATTCCACGCTGCGGCGGATCGCCGAAGCCGCGGTCGAACTGGTCGACGCCCGGTACGGCGCGCTGGGGGTGCTGGACCCGGAGGGTGGGCTTTCCGAGTTCTTCTACGTCGGTATCGACGAGGAGACCCGGGCGCAGATGGGGCACCTTCCCGAGGGACGGGGTTTACTGGGAGTGTTGATCGACGACCCGCGGCCGGTGCGGGTCGCGGATCTTTCGCGGCATCCGGCATCGGTCGGTTTTCCGCGCAACCACCCGCCGATGCGGAGTTTCCTGGGCGTGCCGGTGCTGGTCCGGGACGAGGTTTTCGGCAACCTGTACATGACCGAGAAGCGCGACGGGGGCGAGTTCACCGCCGAGGACGAGGTGGTGCTGCAGGCGCTCGCCGCGGCGGCCGGGGTCGCGGTGGACAACGCCCGGCTTTTCGAGCGGTCCAAGACCCGGGAGCGCTGGCTGGGCGCGGTCGCCGAGATCAACGACGAACTGCTGGCCGGGGCTTCGGTGGAAGACACCCTGCGGTTGATCGTCGAACGTGCCGGGGAACTGGCCGGCGCGGAGGCCGGGTTGATCCTGCTGGCCGACGACAGCGGGCTGAAGACGCTTTCGGTGACGGCCGCCGCGGGGGAGCGGGGGCGTGATCTGCTCGGCGCGTCGGTGGCCACCGAGGGGTCGGCGATCGGGGACGTGTTCCGCACCGGTCAGTCGCAGCTGGTCAACCACATCGGGACGGCCTTGCAGGTCGACACCCAGGTGAGCGCGGCCGGGCTGGGGCCGGCGGTGGTGGTGCCGCTGAACAACGCCTCGGGCATCGGCGGGGTGTTGATCGCCGCGCGGAGCAAGGGAGGCGCCCAGTTCGCCGAGGATCAGCTGCCGATGCTTTCCTCGTTCGCCGATCAGGCCGCGGTGGCCCTGGAATTCGCCGACAAACAGCGGAATCAGCGCCTGCTGGACGTGCTGGCCGACCGGGATCGCATCGCGCAGGACCTGCACGATCTGGTGATCCAGCGCCTGTTCGCGACCGGGATGAGTCTGCAGGGCACCATGCGCCGGGTCACCGACGAGCATGTGCGCGCCCGGATCGCGCTCGCGGTGGAGCAGCTGGACCGGACGGTCCGCGAGATCCGGACATCGATCTTCGATCTGCACACCGCCGGTTCGGACACCCAGACGAGCCTGCGCCGGAGGCTGCTGGACATCGTCGCGGATCTCACCACCGACGCGACGGTGTCGCCGTCGGTCCGCATATCCGGTGCGGTGGACACCTTCGTCACCCCGGAGCTCGGCGAGCACGCCGAAGCCGTGGTGCAGGAGGGGCTGAGCAACGCGCTGCGGCATTCGGGGGCGGACGAGATCAGCGTTTCGGTGGACGCCGGCGACGAACTGGTGATCGAGATCGTCGACGACGGTTCCGGGATCCCGGACGATGTCGCGCGCAGCGGGCTGGAAAATCTCCGGCGCCGGGCGGATCAGGCGCACGGCCGGTTCGCGGTCTCGGGCACCCCGGTCCGGGGCACTCATCTGGTCTGGCGCGCCCCACTGGCCTGAGCTTCGCGACCCCGTTCACTCGGGGGTGAGCGGCGGGTTCGTCCGCCGCATTTCGGTGGCCAGCACGGCCGCCTGGGTCCGGCGTTGCATGCCGAGCTTGCCGAGCAGCCGGGACACGTAGTTCTTCACCGTTTTTTCCGCGAGGAACAGGCGGTCGGCGATCTCGCGGTTGGTCAGTCCCTCACCGATGAGATCGAAGACCGCGCGTTCCTGTTCGGAGAGCGCCGAAACCGGGTCCCGGTGTTCTCGTTCGCGCCGGATCCGGCTGAGCAGTGCGGCCGTGGTCCGGCTGTCCAGCAGGGACCCGCCTTCGCCCACGGTCCGCACGGCCGCCACGAGATCGGAGCCGAGTACCTGTTTGAGCACGAACCCGGACGCCCCCGCCATGATCGCGTTGAACAGCGCCTCGTCGTCGGCGTAGGAGGTCAGCATCAGGCACCGCAGCCCGGGGAGCCGGGAAATCAGGTCCCGGCACAGCTCGACCCCGTTCCCATCGGGAAGCCGAACGTCGAGTACCGCCACGTCGGCCCGTGCGGCGGGAATCCTGGTCAACGCCTCGGCGACCGATGCCGCCTCCCCGGCGATTTCCAGATCGTCCTCATCACCGAGCAAGTCGGCGAGTCCGCGGCGCACGATTTCGTGGTCATCGACGAGGAACACCCGGGTAGTCACCGGGCCCCACCTCCTGGACGCGTTCGGTCACCGGTGCGGTCCTGAACGTTACTCGGGATCGGGAGTGACTCGAAAGCCCCGTTATCACCCGAACGTGCAGGTGACAAGGGTCTTACGGGCCGATAATGCCGGGCCGGTGGACCGGAGCCGATTTCCGCGCGACAACGCAGACTCGGACTGTGTATCTGGCGCGGAAAGGGCGCCTCCTGTCTCTCGGTGCATCAGCACGCTGGGATTCGTTGTGTGCGAAGGAGCTCGTGATGGTCCACTTGCCGCCCCGGTTCCGCTGGCCGAAACGCAATCGCCTGGTCGCGGTAGCGTACTGCTGCACGGCCTGGGACGGCCCGGGCGCGAGCCTCGCCGAGCTTCGGGCCCGCTGCCTGGAATTCGCTGGTGCGCACGGCCTGCGCATCGACGCCTGGGCCACCGAAGTCACGCCGGACGTGGTGGAGAGCCGGTACACCTCCTTGCTCCGGTACACCATCGAGTTCGCCAACGACCCGGAAACCGACACCCTGCTGATCGCCGAGTCCAACAACCTGGTCCTGTCCTGCGGCTCCGCCGCCGTCATCGCCAGGGCGCTGAGCCCGTTCGACTCCAAGGTCGTCTCGGTCGACATGACCTGCCCGGCCCCCGCTTGACGCTCCTTACCCGGCTCGTTGTCGTTGGCCGGGTGGTGCGTTGAGGCGTGGGTGTGCGGTGTTGCGGAGGGGTTTTCGGTCTGGGTCGAGCCATGTGGGTGGGAGGAACTCGGGTGTTCCGTGGTTCATGCGTATTTCCCATTCGCTGTGGTGGAGGAGTCGGTGGTGTCTGGCGCAGAGGAGGACGAGTTCGTTGAGGTTGGTGTGGCCGCCGCGGGTCCACCAGTTGGTGTGGTGTGCGGTGCACCATTTTGGTGGTCGGGTGCAGCCGGGGAAGGCACAGCCGCCGTCTCGGACTGCTAGGGCTCGTTTCTGCATGGGGCTGGCGAGCCGGGATGCTCGGCCGAGGTCGAGGACGGCGCCGGTGCCGCCGAGGACGGCGGGGAGGATTTTGGCGTCGCAGCACCAGCGGCGTGCTTGGCTGATGCTGCCGTAGCCCATTCTGTCGATGACGGTGGTGCCGATTCCGGCTTTGAGTTCGTTGAGTCCTACGGTGACGGTGATGACGGCTCGTTCGCCGCCTTGTACGGCGAGTTCGTCGGCGCGGGCGGCGAGGTCGACGATTTCGGCGAGGGCGTCGCCGTGTCGTTGGGGTGCGCTGCGCTTGTCGGGTTGTCCGGTGGCCTCGGTGGTGTCGGGTTGGCTGAGGGTGTCGAACAGGCCTGCCAGCAGGGTGGCGGTTTCGGGGTCGGTTTTGCCGGTGAAGTGGAGGTGGCCGGTGCGGTCGATGCGGTAGCGGAATTCGCGGGTGGGGGCGCGTTGTTCTCGGTCGGTGTCTTCGGGGGTTTTGTGGTGTTGGTTGAGGTAGTCCAGCAGGTGTTTCCCGGCGCGGCGCACGGCCAGTGGTTCGGCGATGCGGGCGAGGTCGAGCAGTAACCGTTCGGCCTCGGTGTGCTGGGTGGGGGTGCGGTTGCGGGGGAGTGCGGTGAGGATTTTGGTGATCTCGTGCAGGTGTTCTCGGCTGATGGCTCCGATTCGGACGGCTTCGCCGGTGAGGGGCATGGGGGGTGGGGATGTTCCGCTGGTTGTTCGGGTGGGTGTGGTTGTTTCGGCTTGGGTGAGCCGGGTTTTGGCTTCGCGGCGGGAGATGCGGAGTGCTTCGACCAGGAAGGTGGTGGTGCTGCGGTAGCCGTGTTCCTTGGCGAGGCCGCGTTGGTCGGCTTCGTGGATGAGGGTGAGCATGTGGGCGTAGCTGGTGCGCAGGATGTCTTCGCATTCCAGCAGTTGTGCGGTGAGTGCGGTGTTGGAGAGTGTCCAGGTGGTGTTCATGCGGACGACACTACTCTGGTTCGAACGTATGTTCGAACACCCTGATGGGTGAATTGGCGTATTGACTTTCTGGGGACCGCGTGGAGTGGTAGGTGTGTCGCTATACCCGGGATAAGGCAGAGCTGCGGGAAATGGGTGCGGTCAGTTCACGGCCAGGGCGCGTTCGAGCGCGGCTCGGCCTGCCGGTTCCCAAGTCGGTTTGCCTCCGGGGAGACCGAGCCTGCCGTTGCGCCCGATGATGATCAGGTGCAGGGCGCGCAGGACGGCCCAGCCGCGAGCCCGCGCGATGGTGGCCTCGTCCGCGTTCTCGTAGATGTCGAAGAACCGGCTCGCCGTGCCCGCGGGCAGCAGGATCCAGGCGGCTGACAGGTCGGACGCGGGATCGCCCGCGCACATCTCGCCGAAGTCGATCACTCCGGAGAGCGTCCCTTCCCGCACGATCACGTTCGCGGGATGCAGATCGCCGTGCAGCCAAGTCGGTGCCCCGTGCCACGCGGGCGCCGCGACGGCCTTCTCCCAGATCTCTCGGGCGTCGTCGGCTGCGACCTCCAACGCGCTGGTGAACTCGTCCGGCATCTCGGTCAGCGGGATGCCGCGGGTGGGGTTGGCCGGGGCTTCCGCGGGTGCGTGCTGGTGCAGGGCTTTGAGAAAACCCGCGAGGGTCTCGGCCGCGTCGGCGCGGGTGATCGGCGCGTAGTCCGCCGGCTCGCCCGCAACCCAGCGCGTGATCGTCCAGGTGTGCTCGAACAGGGCCGAAGGTTCGCCGGTGCGCACCGGGATGGGCGTCGGCAGCGGCAGGCGCTCGGCCAGCACGGGCAGCCACTTCTGCTCGGTGCGCAGCAGGGCCGGGGCGCGCTCGGTGCGCGGCAAGCGCACGGCCAGTTCCGCCCCGAGGCGCCACTGCTGGTTGTCCCAGCCACCGGCGACATCTCGGAGTTCGAGGTGGGCGAGATCCGGATGCTGTTCCCGCAGCAGCGCTCGCACCAGGTCCTGCTCGAACCTGAACCCGTCCATGGATGAACCTCCAACCGCGAGTGTCCGCCGGCAAGCTAGCACCGGCCGGGACGCTGCCCGATGAGCGCGCTTACGGCGCGTTCGCGTCGGGGCGGTGTGCGCGGAGGCCGTCGACGAGGATCGAGAGCAATCGAGGTCCTCGCGCGTCGAGTTCGGCGTCGTCCAGCCGTGACAACCAGCTGATGAGCACGATGACGTCGCGGGCTTCGGCGTCGGCGCGGACGCTGCCGGTCGAGCGACCGGCGGCCAGCAGCAGTTCCACCGCTTCACCGATCGGGCCGAGGCTGTGGGCGGCGAGGTCGCGCCATGTCGCCGCCTCGACGGCGGCGAACACGTCGCGCTTGACCCGGGCGTAGGCGGCCACCCGGTCGAACCACGCCGCCAACGCGTCCAGCGGCTGGTGCGTCGCCAGCAGGCGCGGAGCCGCGGCAACCAGTTCATCCATCTCATGGCGGTACACCTCGGCGAGGAGGTCCTCCCGGGTCGGGAAGTGCCGGTACAGCGTGCCCTGCCCGATGCCGCAGGCCTTCGCGACCGCGTTGAGCTTCAGATCTCCCGGTTGGTGCACGAGATCGCGCGCCGCCTGCAGGATCCGTTCCCGGTTGCGCTGTGCGTCCGCACGCCGCGTTCCGCCGCTCTTGACGGAAGCGGACACGTGTCCGCTAAGCTCGTCGGGGTAACCGGACATGTGTCCATTCTAGGCAGAGGATCTTCATGACCAGCCACGGCAAGGTCGTCGCCATCACCGGCGCCAGCAGCGGAATCGGTGCGGCGACAGCTCGCCACCTCGCCTCACTCGGTGCGGCCGTCGTCCTCGGCGCCCGCCGCACCGACCGGCTGGACCGGCTGGTCGCCGAGATCGAAGCCGCCGGGGGCGAGGCGGCCGCCACGCGCGTGGACGTCACCCATCCCCACGATCTCCAGTCGCTCGTCACCGCCGCCGTCGAGCGCTTCGGCCGCCTGGACGTCTTGGTGGGCAACGCCGGGATCAGCAGGATCGGCCCCCTCGCCGACCTGGACGTCGAGGGCTGGTCGGCGATGGTCGACGTGAACGTCAAGGGGATCCTGCACGGGATCGCCGCGGCCCTGCCGGTGTTCCGCCGTCAGGGCAGTGGTCACCTCGTCACCGTCGTCTCGACCTCCGGCCTGAAGATCGTCCCCACCCAGGCGGTGTACGCCGGGACGAAGAACGCGGTACGCACCCTCCTGGAGGGCCTGCGGCAGGAGAACACCGACGGGGTTCTGCGGACGACCTCGATCTCCCCGGGCTACGTCCGCACCGAGTTTGTCGACCATGCCGTCGACGATCCGGCCCTGCGCGAGCAGGCCAGGCAGAACCTGGCCGATCTCGGTATCGACCCCGCCGCGGTGGCCCGGGCGATCGCCTTCGCGATCGACCAACCCCACGACGTCGAAATCGGGGACCTGACCATTCGACCGACCCGCCAGGGCTGAGTGACCCGCTCATCGGTTTGGGACGAGGTCGCCCGGGGCCAGCGGACGGTCGTGATATGGGTGTGCGGTGACGGTGGAGCAGGGATGACGACACGGGCGCCGGTTCCGGGAGCGGTACTCGAGGTGGTTCTCGAGCGGATCACGTATGCCAACGAGGAGACCGGGTACACCGTCGCCAGGGTCGACACCGGGCGCGGGGGCGATCTGGTGACCGTGGTCGGCGCGCTGCTCGGCGCTCAGCCGGGCGAGTCGCTGCGCATGCGGGGGCGGTGGGGCGCGCATCCGCAGTACGGGCGCCAGTTCCACGTCGAGGACTACACGACCGTCCTCCCGGCGACCGTCCAAGGCATCCGCCGCTACCTCGGTTCGGGGCTGATCAAGGGGATCGGCCCGAAACTCGCCGATCGGATCGTCGAGCACTTCGGGGTCGACGCGCTGGACGTCATCGAGCAGCAGCCGGACCGGCTGATCGAGGTGCCGAACCTCGGGCCGAAGCGGACCAAGCTGATCGCCCAGGCCTGGGAAGAGCAGAAGGCCATCAAGGAGGTCATGGTCTTCCTGCAGAGCGTCGGCGTCTCCACCTCGCTCGCCATCAAGATCTACAAGCAGTACGGCGACGCGGCCATCTCGGTGGTCAAGGAGGAGCCGTACCGGCTGGCCGGGGACGTCTGGGGCATCGGCTTCCGCACCGCGGACACGATCGCCCGCGCGGTCGGCATCCCGCACGACAGCCCGCAGCGGGTGAAGGCGGGGCTGCAGTTCACCCTGTCCGAGGCCACCACCAACGGCAACTGCTTCCTGCCCGAACAGGAGCTGATCGCCGAGGCGGTCAAGATCCTCCAGGTCGACACCGGTCTGGTGATCGAATGCCTCGCCGAACTGGTCGCCGAGGAGGGGGTGGTACGCGAACGGCTGCCGGGGGAGGACGCCGAAACGCCGATCGACGCCCTCTACCTGGTGCCCTTCCAGCGCGCCGAGGTGTCCCTGGCCAACCAGTTGCTGCGGCTGCTGCGCACGGAGGACGACCGGCTGCCCGCGTTCGCCGGGGTCGACTGGGACAAGGCCCTGGCCTGGCTGCACCGCCAGACGAAGACCGAACTCGCCGCGGCACAGGTCGAGGCGGTCAAACTCGCGCTGACCAGCAAGGTCGCGGTGCTGACCGGCGGCCCGGGCTGCGGCAAGAGCTTCACCGTCCGCTCGATCGTGCTGCTCGCGCTCGCCAAACGCGCCAAGGTCGTGCTCGCCGCGCCGACCGGCCGCGCGGCCAAACGGCTCACCGAACTCACCGGACACGAGGCCTCGACCGTGCATCGCCTGCTCGAGCTAAAACCCGGTGGCGACGCCGCGTACGACCGCGACCATCCGCTGGACGCCGACTTGGTGGTCGTGGACGAGGCCTCCATGGTCGACGTGCTGCTGGCGAACAAACTGGTCAAAGCCGTGCCGCCGGGCGCGCACCTGCTGTTCGTCGGGGACGTCGACCAGCTCCCCTCGGTCGGGGCGGGGGAGGTGCTCCGCGACCTGCTGGTGACCGGAACCCCGCTGCCGCACGTCCGGTTGACCGAGGTGTTCCGCCAGGCCCAGGAATCCGGTGTGGTCACCAACGCGCACCGGATCAACGCCGGTGAGCTGCCGGTCGTCCAGGGGCTGCCGGACTTCTTCCTGTTCGCGGTGGACGAGCCGGAGGAGACCGCGAAACTGACCGTGGACGTCGTGGCCCGGCGGCTCCCGGCCAAGTTCGGCCTCGACCCGTGGCGGGACGTCCAGGTGCTGGCGCCGATGCATCGCGGCCCGGCGGGCGCCGCCGCGCTCAACCTGCTGCTGCAGGAGACGCTCACCCCGTCGCGGCCGGAGGTGCCGGAACGCCGGTTCGGCGGCCGGATCTTCCGCGTGCGCGACAAGGTCACCCAGATCCGCAACAACTACGACAAGGGCGCCAACGGCGTCTTCAACGGCACCCTCGGCGTGGTCACCGCGCTCAACACCGAGCAGCAGACCGTCACCGTGCACACCGACGAGGGGGAGGAGGTCGACTACGACTTCGCCGAACTCGACGAGCTGACCCACGCCTACGCGCTGACCATCCACCGTTCGCAGGGCAGCGAGTACCCGTGCGTGGTCGTCCCGATCACGACCAGCGCCTGGATGATGTTGCAGCGCAACCTGCTCTACACCGCGGTCACCCGCGCCAAGAAGCTGGTGGTTCTGGTCGGCTCGCGCCGGGCCATCGAACAGGCGGTGCGCAATGCCGGGAGCGGGCATCGGCACACCGCCCTCGACCTCCGCTTGCGGGAACTGGTGAGCCCTCAGCCATAGCCGACCGCTATGACCGCTCGACATAGGTTTCGCCCGGTCCGCCGTGTCATCCTGCTCTCCGAGGCGTGGCGGAAGGGGTGAGACACCGATGTCGAAAACGGCGCATTCCGCAGTGCTGTCCCTGACCAGGGCCGTCGTGGGGCTGTTGTTCGCCTGCCACGGCGCCCAGAAGCTGCTCGGCCTCTTCGGGGGTACGCGGCATCCCATCGACTTCGGCGTCTGGCCGCACTGGTGGGCCGGGGTGATCGAACTCGTCGGCGGGACGCTGGTGATGGTCGGCCTGGCCACCCGGCCGGCCGCGGTGGTGTGCTCCGGCTCGATGGCCTACGCGTACTTCGTCGTGCACCAGCCGCTGGGCCTGCTGCCCATCCAGAACAAGGGCGAGGCGGCCGCGCTGTTCGCGTGGTTCTTCGTGCTGATCGCGGTGCTCGGGCCGGGGCGGTTCGCCCTCGATACGGTGCTGGCCAACCGCCCCGGCTCCCGAGACCGGGTGGTCAGTAGCGGTAGTGGTCGGACTTGAACGGGCCTTCGACGTCGACGTCGATGTACTCGG
>NZ_VTHK01000081.1:0-31635 GCF_009765355.1 Amycolatopsis anabasis
TTGGTGGTGGCGCGGGGTCGGTTGATGCAGGCGTTGCCGTCGGGTGGGGCGATGGTGGCGGTGCAGGCCACCGAGGATGAAGTGCTTCCGTTGCTCGATGACACTGTGTCGATTGCCGCGGTGAATGGTCCGTCTTCGGTGGTCGTGTCCGGTGACGAGGATGTGGTGTTCCGGATCGCCGAGCGTTTCGAGAAGACGAAGCGGCTGCGGGTCAGTCATGCGTTCCATTCGCCT
Source organism: Amycolatopsis anabasis (assembly GCF_009765355.1). GTDB lineage: Bacteria > Actinomycetota > Actinomycetes > Mycobacteriales > Pseudonocardiaceae > Amycolatopsis > Amycolatopsis anabasis. The sequence goes on from NZ_VTHK01000081.1 coordinate 235, forward strand.
CGGATGGATGCGATGTTGGCGGAGTTCGCCGAGGTGGCGGCGACCGTGGAGTACCGGGCGCCGAGCATTCCGGTTGTGTCCAATGTGTCCGGTGAGCTGGCCGATGAGCTGGTGTCGCCGGAGTACTGGGTGCGGCATGTTCGGGAAGCCGTTCGGTTCGCCGATGGGGTGCGCACCCTCGCCGAACAGGGCGTGACCGCGTTCCTGGAGATCGGTCCCGACGGTACTCTGGCCGCCGCGGCGGACGACTGCCTCGACGGCGCCGACCACCTCCTGGCGCCCACCCTGCGCCGGGACCGCGACGAGGCCCAGGCGCTGCTGACCGGTCTCGCGCGGCTGCACGTCCACGGCATCCGGATCGACTGGGCGGCCTGGTTCGCCGGAACCGGGGCCCGCCGGATCGCCCTGCCCACCTACGCTTTCCAGCGCACCCGGTACTGGCTGGACCGCCCTACCCCGGCCGCGGCGCCCGCCGACCCGCGGGACGGCCGGTTCTGGGACGCGGTCGACCGGCAGGACGTCGCCGAACTGGCCGCCGCCCTCGAGGTGGACGGGGACACCCCGCTCAGCGAGGTGCTGCCCGCGCTGTCCTCCTGGCGGCGGCGCCGCCACGAACAGTCCGTTGTGGACTCCTGGCGTTACCGCGAGGCGTGGCAGCCGATCGCCGACGGTCCGGTGCGAGCGCTGGCGGGCACCTGGCTGGTCGTCGTACCGGCGGAACTCGCCGAGTCCGAACTGGTCCGCGGCGGCGTGACCGCCCTCGAACGGAACGGCGCGGACCCGGTGACCGTCGTGGTGGCGGAAGACCCGGCGGAAGCACTGCGCGGCGCGACGACCGAACCGGTACGCGGTGTCCTCTCGTTCCTGGCCCTGGACGACCGGTTCGGGGACCAGCACGTTCCGGCCGGGCTCGCCGCCACCGTGCGCCTGCTGGCCGCGCTGGAGGAAGCCGGGCTGGACGCGCCCCTGTGGTGCGCCACCAGCGGCGCGATCGCGGCGTCCGCGGACGATCCGGTGCGCAGCCCCGAGCAGGCGATGACCTGGGGACTGGGCCGGGTGGCCGCGGTGGAACGGCCGCAGCGCTGGGGCGGACTGGTCGACCTGCCCGAACTGCTCGACGAGCGGGCGCAGGACCGGCTGGCCGCGGTCCTCGCCGGAATCGACGGTGAGGACCAGGTGGCCGTGCGGTCCGCGGCCGTGCTCGGGCGCAGGCTGGTCCGGTCCACGGCGGACGAGGACGCCGACTGGCGGCCGCACGGCACGGTCCTGGTTACCGGCGGCACCGGTGCGCTGGGCGGGCGGCTCGCCCGGTGGCTGGCCGAGCACGGCGCCGAACACCTCGTCCTGGTCAGCCGCAGCGGGGATGCCGCGCCGGGCGCGGCCGAACTCGCCGCGGAGCTGACCGATCTCGGCGCGCGGGTCACCGTCGCCGCGTGCGACGCCGCCGACCGGGACGCCCTCGCCGCGCTGCTCGGCTCGCTCCCCGAACCGCTGACCGCGGTGTTCCACACCGCCGGGGTGCTCGACGACGGCACCCTCGAGTCGCTGACCGCCGACCGGTTCGCACGCGTGCTCGCCGCCAAGGCGAGCGCCGCGCGCCACCTGGACGAGCTGACCCGCGACCTGGATCTGTCCGCGTTCGTGCTGTACTCCTCGACCGCGGGCGCGCTCGGCAACGCCGGGCAGGCCAACTACGCGGCGGCCAACGCCTACCTGGACGCGCTGGCCCAGCGGCGCCGCGGGCTCGGCCTGCCCGCGCTGTCGGTCGCCTGGGGGCCGTGGGACGGCGCCGGAATGGCCGCGGACGACCCCGCCCTGGCCGAGCGGCTCCGCCGCGGCGGTGTCTCGCCGCTGCCGCCGGAACTCGCGCTCACCGCGCTGCGGCAGGCCCTCGGCACCGCCGACCCGGGTGTCGTCCTCGCCGATCTCGAGTGGACGCGCTTCGCCCCGGCGTTCGCCGGAGCCCGGCCCTGCCGCCTGTTCGAGGCCTTGCCGGAAGCCCCGCGGCCCGCGCCTGCCGCGACCGCCACGCGAGAGATGACCGCCACGTTCGCGCGGACGCTCGCGGGGCAGTCCGGGGCGGAACGCGAACGCCTCCTGCTCGATCTCGTGCGCGACCAGGCGGCACAGGTGCTGGGGCACGCTTCGCCGGACGCGGTCGCGCCCGAGCGGGTGTTCCGCGAACTCGGTTTCGATTCGCTGACCGCGGTCGAACTCCGCAACGGACTCAGCGGGGCCACCGGGCTGCGGTTGCCCGCCTCGCTCGTGTTCGACCACCCGACACCGCTCGAGCTGGCCCGGCACCTGGCCGCCGAACTGGCCGGTACGGCGCAGGACGTGCCGGAGGCCGCGGTGGCCGCGGCCGATCCCGACGAGCCGATCGCGATCGTCGGCATGGCCTGCCGGTTTCCCGGTGGCGTGAGTTCGCCCGAGCAGCTGTGGGATCTGGTGGCCGGGGGAGTGGACGCGGTTTCCGGGTTCCCGGTGGACCGCGGCTGGGATGCCGACCGGCTCGGCGCGGGCGTCCCGCGCGCGGGTGCTTTCCTCGACGCGGCCGGTGATTTCGACGCGGAGTTCTTCGGGATCTCGCCGCGCGAGGCGCTGGCCATGGACCCGCAGCAGCGGCTGCTGCTGGAGACCTCGTGGGAGGCGGTCGAGCGCGCGGGCGTGGATCCCCGCTCGATCCGGGGCAGCCGCACCGGCGTGTTCATCGGCTCGAACAACCAGGACTACGGCCTGAACCTGCGCGGCGTGGGGGACGGCGTCGAGGGGTACATCGGCATCGGCAACGCCGCGAGCGTGGTTTCCGGTCGCGTGTCGTACGTGTTCGGCTTCGAAGGCCCGGCGGTCACCGTGGACACCGCGTGCTCGGCCTCCCTGGTGGCGATGCACTGGGCCGCGCAGTCGCTGCGCTCGGGCGAGAGCACGCTCGCGCTGGCCGGTGGCGTCACCGTGATGTCCACCCCGGAAGGTTTCGTGGAGTTCTCCCGGCAGGGCGCGCTGTCCTCCGACGGGCGGTGCAAGGCGTTCGCGGCGGGCGCGGACGGCACCGGCTGGGGCGAGGGCGTGGGCGTGCTGGTGCTGGAACGCCTGTCCGAGGCCCGGCGCAACGGCCACCAGGTGCTGGCCGTCCTGCGCGGTTCCGCGGTGAACCAGGACGGTGCTTCGAACGGATTGACGGCGCCGAACGGTCCGTCGCAGCGGCGGGTGATCCGGCAGGCGTTGTCCAGTGCGGGTCTTTCACCGTCCGATGTGGACGTTGTGGAGGCGCACGGGACGGGTACCGCGCTGGGTGATCCGATCGAGGCGCAGGCGCTGCTGGCGACCTATGGCCAGGATCGGGACGAGCCGTTGTGGCTGGGGTCGATCAAGTCGAACCTCGGGCACACCCAGGCCGCCGCGGGGGTGGCCGGGGTGATCAAGATGGTCGAGGCGATGCGGCACGGCGTCCTGCCGAAGACCCTGCACGTCGAGGAGCCGTCGCCGGAGGTGGACTGGTCGGCGGGCGCGGTCCGCGTGCTGACCGAGCCGATCGCCTGGGACACCGACCGGCCGCGCCGCGCCGGGGTCTCCTCGTTCGGGATGAGCGGCACCAACGCCCACGTGATCCTCGAGCAGGCCACCGAGCCGGAACCCGCGGCGGCGAGCGAGCCGGTCACCGGCGTGGTGCCGCTCGCGCTGTCCGGCCGCTCCGAGGCCGCCCTGCGCGCGCAGGCTCGCCGGCTGGCCGAGCACGTGCGCGCCGACGACCGGCCGCTACCGGATCTCGCGTTCTCCCTGGCCACGACCCGGACCCCGTTCGAGCACCGCGCGGTGGTCCTCGGCGCCGAGCGCGCGGAGATCCTCGCGGAACTCGACGCCCTCGCCGGTGGGGGTGGGGAAGCCGTCCGCGGGGTGGCCGCACCGCACGGTCGCATCGCCATGGTGTTCTCCGGCGCGGGCGGCCAGTGGAAGGGCATGGGCGCCGCCCTGATGGAGTCCTCCCCGGTGTTCCGGGAAAGCGTCGCCGAATGCGCCGCCGCGTTCGAGCCCTACCTGGACTGGTCGCTGACCGATGTGCTGCGCGGCAAGCGGGGCGCGGCCTCACTCGCCCGCGTGGACGTGGTTCAGCCCGCGCTGTTCACCGTGCTGGTGTCGCTGGCCGCGGTGTGGCGGTCCGCCGGGGTGGAGCCCGCCGCGGTGGTCGGGCATTCGCAGGGCGAACTCGCCGCGGCCTACGTGATCGGCGCGATCTCGCTGGAGGACGCGGCCCGCACGGTCGCGCGCCGCAGCCAGGTGGTGGCGGCCACGCTTTCCGGCCGGGGCGCGATGATCTCCGTGCCGCTGCCGGTGGACCAGGTGCGCGAGCGGCTCGCGCCGTGGGGCGACCGGGTCGCCGTCGCGGCGGTCAACGGCCCGGCGACCGTCTCGGTGTCCGGTGAACCGGAAGCGATCGAGGAGGTCATCGCCCACCTGGTCGAGGCCGAGATCCGGGTCGGGCGCATCCAGGCCGACTTCGCCTCGCATTCGGCGCAGGTGGAGGACATCCACGAGGAACTGCTCACCGCCGTCGGCGAGATCTCCCCGCGTTCCTCGGAAATCCTGTTCTGCTCGACGGTCACCGGCGGCCTGCTGGACACCAGCGAGCTGACCGCCGAGTACTGGTACCGGAACCTGCGGCAGACGGTCGAATTCGACGCCGCCCTGCGCACCCTGCTCGACCAGGGCTTCGACGTGTTCCTCGAGCCCAGCCCGCACCCCCTGCTCACCGTGCCGATCGAGGAGATCGCCGACCACACCGGGGCCCGGATCACCGCGGCCGGGACGTTGCGCATGGGCGAGGGCGACCGGCGGCGCCTGCTGGCCTCGTTCGCCGAGGCGCACGTCCGCGGGGTCGGCATCGACTGGGCCGCGGTCCTGCCCGGCACGCGCCGGGTGCCGCTGCCCACCTACGCCTTCCAGCGGCGCCGCTTCTGGCCCGAGCCCCAGCGCGACGACCCGCGGCCGAGCACCCCGGGCGAGGTCGACGGCCGGTTCTGGGAACTGGTCGAACGCGGCGAACTCGCCGCGGCCCTCGGCGTGGACGAGCGGACCCCCCTCGACGCGCTGGTGCCCGCGCTGTCCGCCTGGCGCCACGACACCGAGCGTGAGTCCACTGTGGACTCCTGGCGGTACCGGATCGCCTGGCGCCCGGTCACCGCCCCCGCGGGGGACACCTTGTCCGGCACCTGGCTGGCGGTCGTCCCGGCAGGCTGGGACACCGACCCGCGGGTCGTGGCCTGCTTGCGGGCACTGGCCGAACACGGTGCCCGCGTGCACCGGCTCGAGGTGACCGAAGACGACGCCGACCGGACCGCGCTCGCCACCCGCATCGCCGAAGCCGCCGGCGGCGCGGGGGCGGCCGGGATCCTCTCGCTGTGGGCACTCGACGAACGCGCCCAGCCCGGGCACGCCGCGCTGACCGTGGGCCTGGCGGGCACGGCCGCCCTGGTGCAGGCGGTGGCCGACGCCGACGTGTCCACGCGCGTGTGGAGCGTGACCAGCGGGGCGGTCTCGGCGGCCGATTCCGATCCGGTGACCAGTCCGGCCCAGGCCATGCTGTGGGGATTCGGCCGGGTCGCCGCGCTCGAGCTGCCCGGCTCCTGGGGCGGCCTGCTCGACGTTCCCGGCGCGGTCACCGACGCCGGGCGCGCCCGGATCGCGCAGGCGCTCGGCGGGATCGGCGGCGAGGATCAGCTCGCGCTGCGCAACGCCACCCTGCTCGGCCGCCGCCTCGAACCGGCGCCTCTCGCCGGGCGGTCGGCTTCCCAATCGTGGCGGCCGGGCGGCACGGTGCTGGTCACCGGCGGCACCGGCGCACTCGGCGCGCGGGTGGCCCGGTGGCTGGCGGAGAACGGCGCCGACCACGTCGTGCTGACCAGCCGCCGCGGCGGGGAAGCCGAGGGCGCGGCCGAACTGTCCGCCGAACTCACCGCGCTCGGCGCCCGGGTCACGATCGCCGCCTGCGACGCGGCGGACCGCGCCGCACTGGACGCGTTGCTGGCCGAGGTCACCACCGAGTTCCCGCTCACCGCGGTCTTCCACGCGGCCGGTGTGCTCGACGACGGCGTGCTGGGCGCGCTGGCCCCGGACCGGTTCGAAAGCGTGCTGCTGCCGAAGGTGCGGGCCACGGTCAACCTGCACGAGCTCACCGAGCGCTTCGACCTGTCCGCGTTCGTGGTGTTCTCCTCCTTCGCCGCGACCGCGGGTGGTGCGGGGCAGGCGAACTACGCCGCCGCCAACGCGTTCCAGGACGCGTTCGTGCAGTGGCGGCGGGCCCGCGGCCAGGCCGCGACCTCGGTGGCCTGGGGCCCGTGGGCGGGCGGCGGGCTCGCGACCGCCGTCCTCAGCGGCGACCAGCTCGGCCGCGGCGGGGTGCGCGGCCTGGATCCGGATCTCGCGCTCGATGCGCTGGCCCAGGCACTCGACCACGACGAGTCCCTGCTCGCGGTCGCCGACCTCGACTGGAGCCGGTTCGCCCCCGCGTTCACCGCGGTCCGGCCGAGCCCGTTGCTGTCCACCGTGCCCGAGGCGGCGCGTACCCTGCGCGAAACCGCTGCCGAGGCGGTGCCGGACGAATCCGGGCTGGTCGGCCGCTTGGCGAAGATGACCGCGGCGGAACAGGACCGGACCCTGCTCGAGCTGGTCCGCGGCCAGGCGGCGGCGGTCCTCGGGCACGACAGCGCGGCCGCGGTGCAGCCGGACCGGGCGTTCCGCGATCTCGGATTCGATTCGTTGACGGCCGTCGAACTGCGCAACCGGCTGGGGCTGGCGACCGGCCTCCGGCTTCCCGCCACCCTGGCCTTCGACTACCCGAACGCGACCGCCCTGGCGCGGTACCTGCGCGGCGAACTCCTCGGTGCGATGCCGGAAGAGCGGGCACCGGTTGCCGTGGCGGCCACCACCGACGATCCGATCGCGATCGTGGCGATGAGCTGCCGGTACCCGGGCGGGGTGCGTTCGCCGGAGGACCTGTGGCGGCTGGTCGCCGAGGGACGGGACGTGATCTCCGGGTTCCCGGCCGATCGCGGCTGGGATCTGGACGCGCTCTACGACCCGGACCCCGAGCGCACCGGTACCACCTACACCCGGGAGGGCGGCTTCCTGCACGACGCCGCCCAGTTCGATCCGAGCGTGTTCGGGATCAGCCCGCGGGAGGCGCTGGCCATGGACCCGCAGCAGCGGCTGCTGCTCGAGGTCGCCTGGGAAGCGTTCGAACGCGCGGGCGTGAACCCGTTGTCACTGCGGGAAAGCCAGGCCGGAGTCTTCGTCGGCGCCGGGTACCAGGGCTACGGCCTCGGCCTGGGCGAGGTGCCCGCCGGGGTGGAGGGGCACCTGCTCACTGGGGCGTCGGCGAGCGTGCTGTCCGGCCGGATCTCCTACGCCTTCGGCCTGGAAGGGCCGTCGGTGACGGTGGACACGGCGTGCTCGTCCTCGCTGGTGGCCCTGCACCTGGCCGCGCAGGCGCTGCGCCAGGGGGAGTGCCGGTTGGCGCTCGCCGGTGGCGCGGCGGTGATGGCCGGGCCGGGCCTGTTCGTGGAGTTCAGCCGCCAGCGCGGCCTCGCCGAGGACGGTCGCTGCAAATCGTTCGCCGCGGCCGCGGACGGCACGTCCTGGGCCGAAGGCGTCGGGATCCTCCTGCTGGAACGGCTGTCCGACGCGCGGCGCAACGGGCATCCGGTGCTCGCGATCGTCGGGGGCACCGCGGTCAACTCCGACGGCACCTCCAACGGCCTGACGGCGCCGAATGGTCCGTCGCAGCAGCGGGTGATCCGGCAGGCGCTGGCGAACGCGGGTCTGCGTCCGTCCGATGTGGACGCGGTGGAGGCGCACGGCACCGGGACGAAACTCGGCGACCCGATCGAGGCGCAGGCGTTGCTGGCGACCTACGGCCAAGACCGGGACGAACCGTTGTGGTTGGGATCGATCAAGTCGAATCTCGGCCATTCCCAGGCCGCCGCCGGGGTGGCGGGTGTGATCAAGATGGTGATGGCGATGCGGCACGAGACGTTGCCGCGTACGCCGCACGTGGACGAGCCGTCGCCGCACATCGATTGGTCTTCGGGTGCGGTGGAGTTGCTGACCGAGGCACGGCCCTGGTCGGCGAACGGTCATCCGCGCCGGGCCGGAGTGTCCTCGTTCGGGGTGAGCGGTACCAACGCGCACGCCATCCTGGAGGAGCCCCCGGCCATCACGACGGAGGCGAGCCCCGCGGGCGCGGTCCCGCCGGTGCTGGTCTGGCCGGTCTCGGCGCGCGGACCCGAAGCACTGCGGGCGCAGGCGAACCGACTTCTGTCCACTGTGGACAGCAACCCAGCCGATGTGGCGTACTCCCTGGTGACCGGTCGGCCGAACCTGGAAGACCGCGCGGTCGTCGTCGGCACGGGCCGCGACGACCTGGTGGCCGGGCTTCAGGCGCTGGCCCGCGGCGAGTCGCATCCGGCGCTGGTGCTGGGCGCCGTCGGTGAGGGGCAGCTCGGCTTCCTGTTCTCGGGTCAGGGTTCGCAGCGGCTGGGTATGGGTCGTGGGTTGTACGAGTCGTTCCCGGTGTTCGCCGAGGCGTTCGATGCCGGGTGCGCCGAGCTGGATCGGCATCTGGATCGCTCGTTGCGTGAGGTGATCTGGGGCGAGGACCCGGAGCTGGTTGATCAGACGGGCTTCACGCAGCCTGGTCTGTTCGCGGTCGAGGTGGCGTTGTTCCGGCTTGTCGAATCCTGGAATGTGCGGCCGGATTACTTGCTCGGTCACTCGATTGGCGAGGTGGCTGCTGCGCATGTGGCCGGGGTGTTTTCGCTGCAGGACGCGGCTCGGCTGGTGGTGGCGCGGGGCCGGTTGATGCAGGCGTTGCCGCCCGGTGGGGCGATGGTGGCGGTCCAAGCCGCCGAAGATGAAGTGCTTCCGCTGCTCGAGGACACCGTGTCGATCGCCGCGATCAATGGTCCGGCTTCGGTGGTGGTGTCCGGCGACGAGGCCGCGGTGACACGGATCGCCGATCATTTCGAGAACGCGGGTCGGAAGACCAAGCGGCTGCGGGTCAGTCATGCGTTCCATTCGCCGCGGATGGATGCGATGTTGGCGGAGTTCGCCGAGGTCGCGGCGACCGTGGAGTACCGGGCGCCGAGCATTCCGGTTGTGTCCAATGTGTCCGGTCAGTTGGATGGGGAACTGGCCTCGCCGGAGTACTGGGTGCGCCACGTCCGGGAGGCGGTCCGGTTCGCCGATGGGGTGCGCACCCTGGCCGAGCAGGGCGTGACCAGGTTCCTGGAGATCGGCCCCGACGGCACCCTGACCGGCCTCGCGCAGGAATCGGTCGACGCGGAAACCGTGCTCGCGCCCGCGTCCCGGCGGGATCGGGACGAGCCCGCGGCGCTGCTCACCGGCTTGGCCCGGCTGCACACGCACGGGGTCGCGGTGGACTGGAGCGCGCTCTTCGCGGGCGCCGCCGTCCGCAGGATCGACCTGCCGACCTACGCGTTCCAGCGCCAGCGGTACTGGCTGGAATCCGCCCCCGCCCGCCGCGCGCCCGACCGCGAACCGTCCGCCGCGGACGAGTGGCGCTACCGCGTCCGCTGGCAGGCGCTCGGCGAACCGGGAGCGAGCGGGCCGACCGGAACCTGGCTGGCCGTGACTCCCGCCGGGGGCGCGACCGACACGGTGGTCGAGGCGCTGCGCGGGCACGGCGCCCGGATCGTCCAGGTGGCGGTCGAGGGCGTCGAACGAACCGCGTTGACCGAGCGGTTGCGCGCCGCGCTCGACGGGGAGCCGATCGCGGGCGTGCTGTCCCTGCTGGCACTCGACGATCGGCCGCTGGCCGCCGGATCGGCGCAGACCCGCGGTTTCGCCGCCACCCTCGCCCTGCTCCAGGCGCTCGGCGACACCGGGATCGAGGCGCCGCTCTGGTGCGTCACGCAGCGCGCGGTCACCACCGGACCGGGCGACGAACTCGCGAGTGCGACCCAGGCGATGGTGTGGGGCCTGGGCCGGGTCGCCGCGCTGGAACACCACCAGCGCTGGGGCGGCCTGGTCGACCTGCCGGAGGCCGTCGACGACCGGGTGGCCGAGGGGCTCGTGGCCGTGCTGTCCGGTGTGGACGGTGAGGACCAGGTGGCGGTGCGGCCCGCCGGGCTCTTGGTGCCGCGGCTGGTCCGCGCCCCGGCGGCGGGCGAGAAACCGTGGCAGGTGCGGGGAACCGCGTTCGTCACCGGTGGCACCGGCCCGGTCCCGGCCCGCATCGCGCGCTGGCTGGCCGAAGCCGGGGCCGAACACGTCCTGCTGGCCGACCCGGCCGGTGCCGACGCACCCGGTGCCGCCGAACTGACCGCGGAGTTCGCGGAATCCGGAACCCGGCTCACGGTCGCCGCCTGCGAGGCGACCGACCGGGCGGCACTCGAGCGACTGCTGGCCGCCGAGCCCGAGCTGACCGCGGTGGTGCACACCCTCTCGGTTGCCGAGGACCACGCGCTGGGCGAGCTGACCGCCGAACGGGCCGAGCACGCCATGCACGCGAAGGTGACCGTCGCCGCGCACCTGGACGAGCTGACCAGGGACCGGGACCTCGCCGCGTTCGTGCTGTTCTCCTCGACCGCCGGTGTGCTCGGCGGGGCCGGGCACGGCGCCTACGCCGCGGCCAACGCGTTCGTCGAAGCCCTGGCCGAGCGGCGCCGCGCCGCCGGGTTGCCCGGCACCGCCGTGGCGTGGGGACCGTGGGAAGGCCGGACCGGCGGGGAAAGCGACGAGCAGCTGCGGCGGCGCGGCCTTTCCGCGATGGCCCCGGAGCGCGCCATCGCCGCGCTGAACCCGGCGCGGGGCGCCGCCACGATGATCGTGGCCGATGTGGATTGGGAGCTGTTCGTCCCGGTGGTGACGGCCACCAGGCCCGCCCCGCTGCTGCGGGAACTGCCGGAAGCCAAGGCCGTGCTCGACGCCGCCGACGAACCGGTCCGCGGTTCCGCGGAACTCCTCGCCCGGCTCCGGGAGCAGACCGAAGCCGAGCGCGATCGGTTCCTGCTGGAGCTGGTCCGCGGCCGGGCCGCGACCATCCTCGGGCACCCGTCCCCGGACGCGGTGCCCCCGGGGCGCTCGTTCTCCGATCTCGGGTTCGATTCGCTGACCGCGGTGGAACTGCGCAACGCGCTGAACGAGGCGACCGGGCTGCGGCTGCCCGCGACGCTGATCTTCGACTACCCGAACGCGGCGGCCCTGGCCCGCCACCTCCGCGCGGAACTGCTCGGCAGTGCGCAGGCTTCGCCGGTCGTGGCGCGAGCGGCGGCGCGCGACGACGAACCGATCGCGATCGTCGCGGCCACCTGCCGCCTGCCCGGTGGCGTGCGCTCGCCGGAGGACCTGTGGCGGCTGGTGTCCACCGGCGGTGACGGGATCTCCGAGTTCCCGACCGACCGCGGCTGGGACCTCGAGGCGCTCTACGACCCGGACCCCGACCGGCTGGGCGCGAGCTACACCCGCGAGGGCGGCTTCCTGCACGACCTGGGCGACTTCGATCCGGCGTTCTTCGGGATCAGCCCGCGGGAGGCGCTCGCCACCGACCCGCAACAGCGCATGCTGCTGGAACTGACCTGGGAGACCTTCGAGCGTGCCGGGATCACCCCGGAATCGGTGCGGGGGAGCGAGACCGGGGTGTTCATGGGCACCAACGGGCAGGACTACCTGGGCCTGCTGATGGGTGATCCGGAGAGCTTCGAGGGCCACGTCGGCACCGGGAACGCGGCGAGCGTGATCTCCGGCCGCCTGGCCTACACGTTCGGCCTCGAGGGGCCCGCGGTCACCGTGGACACCGCGTGCTCGTCGTCCCTGGTGGCGTTGCACTGGGCCGTCCGGGCGCTGCGGCAGGGCGAATGCGATCTGGCCCTGGCCGGTGGCGTCGCCGTCATGTGCGGGCCGGGCGCGTTCGTGGAGTTCAGCCGCCAGCGCGGGCTCGCCCCGGACGGGCGCTGCAAGTCCTTCGCCGCGCAGGCCGACGGCACGGCCTGGTCCGAAGGCGTCGGCGTGCTCCTGGTCGAACGGCTGTCCGACGCGCGGCGCAACGGCCACCCGGTGCTCGCCCTGGTGCGGGGCACCGCGATCAACCAGGACGGCGCGTCGAACGGCCTGACCGCGCCGAACGGCCCGTCGCAGCAGCGGGTGATCCGGCAGGCGCTCGCGGACGCGGGGCTGCGACCGTCCGATGTGGACGCCGTGGAGGCGCACGGCACCGGGACGAAACTCGGTGACCCGATCGAGGCGCAGGCGGTGCTGGCGACCTACGGGCAGGACCGGGAGGCCCCGTTGTGGCTGGGATCGCTCAAGTCCAACATCGGGCACACGCAGTCCGCCGCCGGTGCCGCCGGGATCATCAAGGTGATCATGTCGATGCGGCACGAGATGCTGCCGATGACCTTGCACGTCGACGAACCCTCACCGCAGATCGACTGGTCCGCCGGGGAGGTGGAGCTGCTGACCGAGGCGCGCGCGTGGAAGCCCAACGGCCGCCCGCGCCGGGCGGGGGTGTCCTCGTTCGGGGTCAGCGGCACCAACGCCCACGTGATCCTGGAAGAGCCGCCCGTCCCGGAGCCGAGCGCCCAGGCAGCCGGCGTGGCCCCGGCGGTGCTGCCGTGGCTGGTGTCCGGCAAGGACGAGGCGGCGCTCCGGGCGCAGGCCGCCCAGCTGCTCGCCCGGCTGGACGCCGAACCGGGCTTGTCCGCGCTGGACGTCGCGTGCTCGCTGGCCACCACCCGGGAATCGTTCGACCAGCGGGCGGTGGTCGTCGGAGCGGGCCGCGACGAGCTGGCCGAGGGGCTGCGCGCGCTCGCCGACGGGCTGCCGTTCGCCGGGCTCACCCGGGGAACCAGCGCCGAACGGCAGCTCGCTTTCGCCTTCTCCGGCCAGGGTTCGCAGCGGCTGGGGATGGGCCGGGGGCTGTACGAGTCGTTCCCGGTGTTCGCCGAGGCGTTCGACGAGGTGTGCGCGGAACTCGATCGGCACCTGGATCGCCCGCTGCGCGAGGTGATCTGGGGCGAGGACCCGGAACTGGTGGCCGAAACCGGTTACACGCAGCCTGGTTTGTTCGCGGTCGAGGTCGCGTTGTTCCGCGCGGTGGAGTCCTGGGGACTCACCCCGAGCGTCCTGCTCGGCCATTCGATCGGTGAGCTGGCGGCCGCGCACGTCGCGGGTGTGTTCTCGCTGGCGGACGCGGCGCGGCTGGTGGTGGCGCGGGGCCGGTTGATGCAGGCGTTGCCGTCCGGTGGGGCGATGGTGTCGCTGCAGGCCACCGAGGACGAAGTGGCTCCGTTGCTCGATGAGTCGGTGTCGATCGCGGCGATCAACGGTCCGGCGTCGGTGGTGGTGTCCGGTGCCGAGGCCGCGGTCCTCCGCGTCGCCGAGCACTTCGCGGCCGAGGGACGCAAGACCAAGCGGTTGCGGGTCAGCCACGCGTTCCACTCGCCGTTGATGGACCCGATGCTCGCCGAGTTCGCGGAGGTCGCGGCGACCGTGGAGTACCACGCACCGCGGATCCCGATCGTGTCCAATGTGTCCGGTGAACTGTCCGGGGAACTGGCGGCGCCGGAGTACTGGGTGCGCCACGTCCGCGAGGCCGTCCGGTTCCACGACGGCGTCCGCGCGGCGCAGGCGTTCGGGGCGAACGCCCTGTTCGAACTCGGGCCGGACGGCGTGCTCACCGGTATGGCGCAGGACTCGCTGGACGACGACTCGGTGGCGGTGCCCTCGTTGCGCCGGGACCGCGACGAGGCCCAGGCGCTGCTGACCGGTCTCGCGCGGCTGCACGTCCACGGCATCCGGATCGACTGGGCGGCCTGGTTCACCGGAACCGGCGCGCGCCGGGTCGACCTGCCCACCTACCCGTTCCAGCGCCAGCGGTACTGGCCCGAACCCGCCGCCGCGCTGCGGCCCGGCGCCGCGGCGCCCGCGGACGCGGCGGACGCCGAGTTCTGGGAAGTGGTGGAACGCGCGGACCTGGCCGAGTTCTCGTCCACATTGGACGTCGACGGCGAGGCCCCGTTGCGTTCGGTCCTGCCCGCGCTGGCCGCCTGGCATCGCCGCCGCCGCGAGCAGTCCGTGGTGGACTCGTGGCGGTACCGCGTGGAGTGGAACCCGATCGCCGAACGCGGTCCGCGCACCCTGCCCGCCGGGCGCTGGCTGGTGCTGGTGCCCGCGGGGCAGGTGGCCGGGGAGCTGATCGACGGCTGCGCCGCGGCGCTGGACCGGCACGGGGCGACCGCGGTCCGGGTGGACCTCGACCTGCGCCAGCTCGACCGGTCCGGCCTGGCCGACGCGTTGCGGGCGGCGGCCGACGAACCGGTCGCCGGGGTGCTTTCGTTGCTGGCCCTGGACGAGCGCCCGCATCCGGAGCACCCGCGGGTGCCGATCGCGATGGCGGGCACCACGCTGCTGGCGCAGGCCCTCGGCGACGCCGAGGTGACCGCCCCGCTGTGGTGCGCGACCCGGGGCGCGGTGTCGGTGGCCCACTCCGACCACGTGACCAACCCGGTGCAGGGCATGGTCTGGGGCGTCGGCCGGGTGGCCGCCCTGGAATTCGCGTCCCGCTGGGGCGGCCTGGTGGACCTGCCCGAAGAGCTGGACGAGCGCGCGCAGTCGCGGCTGGCCGCCGTGCTCGCCGGGCTCGACGGGGAGGACCAGGTCGCGATCCGGTCGGCCGCGGTGTTCGGGCGCCGGTTGCGCCGGGCCCCGGCGGGCGAACCGGCGGGCGCCGGCACCTGGCGGCCGCGCGGCACCGCGCTGATCACCGGTGGCACCGGCGGGCTCGGCGGGCATGCCGCCCGGTGGCTCGCGGCCAACGGCGCCGAGCACATCGTGCTGACCAGCCGCCGGGGACCGGATGCGCCGGGAGTCGCCGAAACCGAGGAAGAACTGCGCGCACTCGGCTCCCGGGTCACGGTCGCCGCGTGCGACGTGGCCGATCGCGAGCAGCTCGACGCGCTCGTGCGCCGGCTGGCCGAAGCGGGCGATCCGGTGCGGACCGTGGTGCACGCCGCCGGGATCGACCACGTGGCGATGCTGGCCGACACCGATCTGGCGGAAACCGCGCGGGCGATGACCGCGAAGTCGGCCGGTGCGGCGAATCTGGACGCGGTGTTCGGCGACGACTCGCTCGACCTGTTCGTGATCATGTCGTCGGTGGCGGGCATCTGGGGCAGCGCCGGTCAAGGCGCCTACTCGGCGGCCAACGCGTATGCCGACAGCCTGGCCGAGAACCGCCGGGCTCGCGGCCTGCGCACCGTCGCGGTGGCCTGGGGCCCGTGGGACGACGGCGGGATGGCCGCCGTGGGCGACGCCGCCGACCGCCTGCGGCAACGCGGTATTCCGCTGCTGCCCGCGAAACTGGCCATCGCCGCGCTGCAGCAGGTGATCGACCGGGGCGAGACCACGGTGTCGGTCGCGGACGTCCGGTGGGAGCGCTTCACGCAGCTGTTCACGATGACCCGGCCGAGCGCGCTGCTGGCCGATCTCGCCGAGGCGCAGGCGGCCCTGGCCGCCGACGAAGCGGGATCGGGCGGGGATTCCGACGGTGGCGCGGGCCTGCGGGACCGGCTGGCCGGCGCCGGCCCGGCCGAGCGCAGGGACGCGTTGCTCGACCTGGTGCGGGCCCGGGCCGCGGAGGTGCTCGGGCACTCCGGGCCGGAAGCGGTGTCCGCCGAGCGCGGATTCCTCGACGTCGGGTTCGACTCGCTCACCGCAGTGGAACTGCGGAACCGGCTGGGCGCCGAGACCGGGCTGCGGTTGCCCAGCACCTTCCTGTTCGACTACCCGAATCCGCAGGCGATGGCCGAGCAGATCGAGGCGGAACTGTTCGGCGACGAGGCCGGTGGCGACGGCGACGACGAGGTTCGGCGCCTGCTGTCCGGTATCCCGATCGACCGGTTGCGGGAAGCGGGCCTGATGGATCAGCTGCTGCGGCTCGCGTCCGCGGAGCCGGACGGCGAGGCCGCGCCGGTGGAGAACGGGCAGTCGCTCTCGATCGACGCGCTCGATGACGAAGCCCTGGTCAAGCTGGCGCTCGAAGGGCCGGCGGAGTCCGGCCCGGAAACGTGGAGTTCGTGATGTCTCTGTCCAACGACAAGGTTCTCGAAGCGCTGCGGACCTCCATGAAGGAGGCCGAGCGGCTGCGCAAGCAGAACCAGGAACTGACCGCCGCCGCGCGCGAGCCGATCGCCATCGTGGCGATGGCGTGCCGCCTGCCGGGCGGCGTGCGTTCCCCGGAGGACCTGTGGGATCTGGTGGTCGGCGAGCGCGACGCGATCACCGAGTTCCCGGTGAACCGCGGCTGGGACCTGGACTCGCTCTATAACGACGATCCCGATCACGAGGGCACCAGCTACAGCCGCGAGGGCGGCTTCCTGCACGACGCCGGATCGTTCGACCCGGAACTGTTCGGGATCAGCCCGCGCGAGGCGCTGGCGATGGACCCACAGCAGCGGCTGCTGCTGGAAACCTCGTGGGAATCGTTCGAACGGGCCGGGATCGATCCGCATTCGCTGCGGGGCAACCGGTGCGGTGTCTTCGTCGGACTGTCCTACCACGACTACGCCACCCGGCTGCGGAAGGCGCCCGAGGGCACCGAGGGCCACCTGCTGACCGGCAACGCGGGCGCGGTCGCGTCCGGCCGGTTGTCTTACACCTTCGGGCTGGAAGGCCCGGCGGTGACCGTGGACACCGCGTGCTCCTCCTCGCTGGTGGCGCTGCACCTGGCCTGCCAGGCGCTGCGGCAGGGCGACTGCTCGATGGCGCTCGCCGGCGGGGTGACCGTGATGGCCAGCCCGGCGGCGTTCGTGGCGTTCAGCCGCCAGCGCGGGCTCGCCGCCAACGGGCGGTGCAAGGCGTTCTCGGCCTACGCGGACGGCACCGGCTGGTCCGAAGGCGTGGGCATGGTGCTGGTGGAGCGCCTGTCCGACGCGCGCCGCAACGGTCATCCGGTGCTCGCCGTGGTGCGCGGCACCGGGGTCAACCAGGACGGCGCCAGCAGCGGGCTCACCGCGCCGAACGGCCCGTCGCAGCAGCGGGTCATCAAGCAGGCCCTGTCCAACGCCGGGCTGTCACCGTCCGATGTGGACGCCGTGGAGGCGCACGGGACGGGCACCGTGCTCGGCGACCCGATCGAAGCCCAGGCCGTCCTGGCCACCTACGGCCAGGGCCGGTCCGAGGACCACCCGCTGTGGCTCGGCTCGCTCAAGTCCAATGTGGGCCACGCCCAGGGCGCCGCCGGGGTCGCCGGGGTGATCAAGATGGTGCTGGCCACCCAGCACGGTCTGCTGCCGAAGACCCTGCACGTGACCGAGCCGACGCCGCAGGTGGACTGGACCGCGGGATCGGTGCGCCTGCTGACCGAGGCGATGCCGTGGCCCGACACCGGCCGGCCCCGGCGGGCCGGGGTGTCCTCGTTCGGGGTCAGCGGCACCAACGCGCACGCGATCGTGGAGCAGGCCCCGCCGGTCGGCGCCGCGGAACGCGAACCGGTCACGGTGAGCTCCCCGATCGTGGCGTGGCCGGTCTCCGGGCAGACCGAGAACGGCCTGCGCGGACAGGCGGACCGGCTCGCCGGTTACCTGGACGAGCATCCGGAGCTGGATCCGGTGGACGTGGGGTTCTCGCTCGCCACGACCCGGGCGGCGTTGAACCACCGCGCGGTGGTGGCCGCCGCGAACCGCGAGGACTTCCGGCGCGCACTGCGCGCGCTCGCCGAGGGCGAACCGGCGCCCGAGGTGGTTCGCGGCGCCAAGGGCGGCGGGCGGTTCGCGATCCAGTTCTCCGGGCAGGGCTCGCAACGGCTCGGCATGGGCCGGGAGCTCCACGCGACCTATCCGGTGTTCGCGGCCGCGTTCGACGACGTGTGCGCACATCTGGATCTGCACCTCGACCGCCCGGTCCGGGAAGTCGTCTGGGGCGCGGACGAGGAACTGGCGAACCAGACCGCGTACGCCCAGGCCGGGTTGTTCGCGGTGGAGGTCGCGCTGTTCCGGCTGGTCGAGCACTGGGGTGTGCTGCCGAAGCTGTTGCTGGGCCATTCGATCGGGGAACTGACCGCCGCGCACGTCTCGGGCGTGCTGTCCCTGCCCGACGCCTGCGCGCTGGTCGCCGCCCGCGGCCGGTTGATGCAGGCGTTGCCGTCCGGTGGGGCGATGGTGTCGCTGCAAGCCTCGGAGGACGAGGTCGCGCCGTTGCTGGACGAGACCGTGTCGATCGCGGCGGTCAACGGTCCGGCGTCGGTGGTGGTGTCCGGTGACGAGGACGCGGTGTCGCGTATTGCCGAGCACTTCGCGGCCGAGGGGCGCAAGACCAAGCGGTTGCGGGTCAGCCACGCGTTCCACTCGCCGCGGATGGACGCGATGCTCGCCGAGTTCCGGCGCGCCGCCGAGCGGGTGTCGTTCGAACCGCCGCGGATCCCGATCGTGTCGAACGTGACCGGCGAGGTCGCCACCGCCGAGCAGCTGTGCTCGCCGGGGTACTGGGTCGACCACGTGCGCCGGGCCGTGCGGTTCCGCGACGGCATCCGCACCCTGCAGGCCCAGGGCGTCACCTCCCTGCTCGAACTCGGCCCGGGCGGTGTGCTGTCCGGAATGGGACCGGACTGCCTGGACGAACCGGGCGCCGACGAGGTGGCGTTCGTGCCCGCGCTGCGCGGCGGCACCCCGGAGGTCCCCGCGCTGCTCCGCGCGATCGGCGAACTGCACGTGCGCGGCGTTTCGCCGGACTGGCGGAAGTTCTACGCCGGTTCCGGCGCACGGCGCGTGGACCTGCCGCCGTACGCCTTCGACCACCGCGAGTTCTGGCTGGAAGCGCCCGCCGAGGAACTGGGCGACCTGTCCGCCGCGGGGCTGCGCTCGGCCGAGCACCCGCTGCTGGGCGCGGCGGTGTCGCTGGCCGACGCCGAGGGCGTGGTGCTGCTCGGCCGGATCTCGCTGCGGAGCCATCCGTGGCTGGCCGACCACGCGATCCTGGGCTCGGTTCTGCTGCCCGGCACGGCGTTCGTGGAGCTCGCGGTCCGCGCGGGGGATCAGGTCGGCTGCGATCTGGTCGAGGAGCTGACGCTCGAGGCGCCGCTGGTGCTGGGCGCCGACAGCGCGGTCCAGGTCCAGCTGTCGGTGGGTGTCCCGGACGGGACCGGCCGCCGGACCGTGACCGTGTACTCCCGCGAGGAGGACGGCTTCGAAGGTGAGTGGACCCGGCACGCGACCGGTGTCCTGGCCACCGCCACTTCCGGCGAGGGAACTGATCTGTCCGTGTGGCCGCCCGAAGGCGCGCGGCGGCTCGAGCTGGACGGGTTCTACGATCGGCTCACCGAATCCGGATTCGGCTACGGCCCGGTGTTCCAGGGGCTGCGGGCGGCGTGGCGGCGCGGGGACGAGATCTTCGCCGAGGTCGCCCTGCCCGAGGGCGCCCGCGCGGACGCGGCCCGGTTCGGGCTGCACCCGGGCCTGCTCGACGCCGCACTGCACGCGATGGGCCTGGAGCCGTCCGGCGGTGCGGGCGGCGGGCGGCTGCCGTTCGCGTGGACCGGCGTCCGGCTGTTCGCCTCGGGAGCGTCGTCGTTGCGGGTCCGGCTGTCCGCGGCGAGCGGCGACGCGGTGGCCATCGCGGTCGCCGACGGCTCGGGAGCGCCGGTCGCCTCGGTGGACGCGCTGGTCCTGCGGCCGGTGACGGCGCAGCAACTGGACGGGGCGAAGGGCCGGGCGCACCGCAACCTGTTCCGGGTGGACTGGGACACCGCGACCACGACGTCCACTGTGGACGTTCCGGAACCGCGCGAGCTGGCGGCCGTGCTGGGTTCGGTGGCCGCGGGCGACGAACTGCCCGATGTGGTGGCGGTGTCGGTCAACGGCGCCGCGGGTGCCGAGGCGACGACGGCTCGGGTGCTTGAGCTGGTCAAGGCGTGGCTGGCCGCGGACCGGGATTCGCGGTTGGTGTTCGTGACGCGGGGCGCGGTGGCGGTTTCCGCCGACGCGGAGGTGACCGATCTCGGCGCGTCGGCGGTGTGGGGTCTGGTGCGGGCGGCGCAGTCCGAGCACCCGGACCGCTTCACCCTGGTCGACGTGGACGCCGAATCGGCGCCGATCGTGGTGGGCTCCGAACCGCAGGTGGCGGTGCGCGGTGGCCGGGCGCTCGTGCCCCGGCTGGTGCGGGCGCGGGAACTCGCGCAGCCCGCGGCCGAGGTCTCCTTCGCCGCGGGTGGCACGGTTCTGGTGACCGGTGCTGGTGGTGGTTTGGGTGCGTTGGTGGCGCGGCATGTGGTGGCCGAGCACGGTGTGCGGCATGTGGTGCTGATCAGTCGGCGCGGCGATCGGGCACCGGGTGCGGCGGAGTTGAGCGCGGAACTCGCCGGGCTGGGTGCGGAGGTGGTGTGGGCGGCGTGTGATGTGGCGGATCGGGATGCGCTGGCGGGTGTGCTGGCCGCGGTTCCGGATGAGCGTCCGTTGACCGGTGTGGTGCATGCGGCCGGGATTGTGGATGACGGTTTGGTCGGGTCGTTGTCTTCGGAGCGGTTGTTCGCGGTGTTGCGGCCGAAGGTCGAGGGTGCGTGGAATCTGCACGAGCTGACCGCGGGCTTGGACCTGTCCGCCTTCGTCCTGTTCTCGTCGGCGGCCGGGGTCTTCGGCGGCGCGGGTCAGGCGAATTACGCCGCTGCCAACGCTTTCCTGGACGCGCTGGCGCAGCACCGGCGTTGCCGTGGCCTGGTGGCGACCTCGTTGGCGTGGGGTTTGTGGGGGCACAGCGGCGGGATGGCCGGGGAGCTGTCCGAGGCCGATCTCAACCGGATGGCCCGCGACGGCGTCGTCCCGCTGACCGCCGACGAGGGCCTGGAGCTGTTCGACATCGGGTGGCGTTCGGCCGAGCCGTTCCTCGTCCCGGCCGGGCTGGACGTCACCGCCCTGCGGAACCGGCTCACCGGCGACACGGTTCCACCGCTGCTCCGGAACCTCATCCGGGTCCCGGCCCGCCGCGCGGTGACGGCCGAACCGGGGAGCGGGTCCTCGCTCGCCGGTGACCTGCACGGGCTGCCCGAAGGCGAGCAGGGCAAGGTGCTCCTCGATCTCGTGCGCACCCAGGTGGCGGTGGTGCTCGGGTTCGCGGGTGCGGAGGCGGTGTCGGCTTCGCGGGCGTTCAGCGAGATCGGGTTCGATTCGTTGACCGCGGTGGAGTTGCGCAACCGGTTGAACTCGGTGACCGGGTTGCGGTTGCCCGCGACCTTGATCTTCGACTACCCGACCCCGGCGGTGCTGGCCGAGTTCCTCCGCGCGGAACTGGTGGGCGAGCAAGCCGAGGTGGCCGGTCCGGTCGCGACGACGGCGGCGGACGGCGAGCCGATCGCGATCGTCGGGATGGCCTGCCGCTACCCGGGCGGGGTCACTTCGCCCGAGGACCTGTGGGAATTGGTGTTCTCCGGCCGCGACGGCATCACCGAGTTCCCGGTCAACCGCGGCTGGGATCTGGACGGGTTGTACGACGCGGACGCCGATCGTGCGGGTACGTCGTATGCGCGTGAGGGTGGTTTCCTGCACGACGCCGCCGAGTTCGATCCGGCTTTCTTCGGGATCTCGCCGCGTGAGGCGGTGGCGATGGATCCGCAGCAGCGGTTGCTGCTGGAGACTTCGTGGGAGGCGTTCGAACGCGCGGGCATCGACCCCGCAACGGTGCGCGGCAGCCGCACCGGCGTGTTCACCGGCGTCATGTACCACGACTACGCCGCGCGGCTGCGGGCGTTCCCGGAAGGCGTCGAGGGGTACCTCGGCACCGGGAACGCGGGCAGTGTCGCCTCCGGCCGGGTTTCGTACGCCTTCGGGCTGGAGGGTCCGGCGGTGACGGTGGACACCGCGTGTTCGTCGTCGCTGGTGGCGCTGCACTGGGCGGTCCAGGCGCTGCGGTCGGGCGAATGCGGTCTCGCGCTCGCGGGCGGGGTGACGGTCATGTCCACCCCGGGCACGTTCGTGGACTTCAGCCGCCAGCGCGGCCTGGCCCGCGACGGCCGGTGCAAGTCGTTCGCCGCGGCCGCGGACGGCACCGGCTGGTCCGAGGGCGTGGGCGTGCTGCTGGTCGAGCGGCTTTCCGATGCGCGGAAGAACGGTCATCCGGTGCTGGCGGTGGTACGGGGCACGGCGATCAACCAGGACGGCGCTTCGAACGGCCTGACGGCGCCGAATGGTCCGTCGCAGCAGCGGGTGATCCGGCAGGCGCTGGCGAATGCGGGCCTGCGTCCGTCCGATGTGGACGCCGTGGAGGCGCATGGGACCGGGACGGTTCTGGGTGATCCGATCGAGGCGCAGGCGTTGCTGGCGACTTACGGTCAGGATCGGGATGAGCCGTTGTGGCTGGGGTCGATCAAGTCGAACCTTGGCCATTCGCAGGCCGCCGCCGGGGTGGCGGGTGTGATCAAGATGGTGATGGCGATGCGGCACGAGACGTTGCCGCGTACGCCGCACGTGGACGAGCCGTCGCCGCACATCGATTGGTCTTCGGGTGCGGTGGAGTTGCTGACCGAGGCACGGCCGTGGCAGGCGAACGGTCGTCCACGCCGGGCCGGGGTGTCCTCCTTCGGCATCAGCGGCACGAACGCGCACGTCGTGCTCGAGCAGATCGAAGAGCCGGAACCGACCCCGGCGGCCCCGAACCCGCCGGTGCTGCCCTGGCTGGTGTCCGGAAACGACGAGGCGGCGCTGCGCGCGCAGGCCGCGCGACTGCTGTCCCGAGTGGACGGAGACACCGCACCGCTGGATGTCGCGTTCTCGCTGGCGACCACGCGCGCGTCCTTCGAGCGCCGCGCGGTCGTGGTCGGCACCGGCCAGGACGAACTGCTGGCCGGTCTCGCCGCGCTGTCCGGTGGCGAAGCGGCCCAGGGGCTGGTCGAGGGCGTGGCCGCCGAACGACAGCTCGGTTTCCTGTTCTCGGGTCAGGGTTCGCAGCGGCTGGGTATGGGCCGGGAGCTGTATGCCGCGTTCCCGGTGTTCGCCGAGGCGTTCGATGAGGTGTGTGCCGAGTTGGATCGGCATCTGGATCGCTCACTTCGCGAGGTGATCTGGGGCGAGGACTCGGAACTGGTCGATCAGACCGGGTACACGCAGCCGGGGTTGTTCGCCGTTGAGGTGGCGTTGTTCCGGCTCGTGGAGTCGTGGGGTGTTCGCCCGGATTACTTGCTCGGTCACTCGATTGGTGAGTTGGCGGCCGCGCACGTTGCCGATGTCTTCTCGCTGGCCGACGCGGCTCGTTTGGTGGTAGCGCGGGGACGTTTGATGCAGGCGTTGCCGAGCGGTGGGGCGATGGTGGCGGTGCAGGCCACCGAGGATGACGTGGCTCCGCTGCTCGAGGACACCGTGTCGATTGCCGCGATCAATGGCCCGGCTTCGGTGGTGGTCTCCGGTGACGAAAGCGCCGCGCTCCGGGTTGCCGAGCACTTCGAGGCCGAGGGCCGCAAGACGAAGCGCCTGCGGGTGTCGCATGCGTTCCATTCACCTCGGATGGACCCGATGCTCGCCGAGTTCGCCGAGGTCGCGGCTTCGGTGGAGTATCAGGCACCCCGGATTCCGGTGGTGTCCAATGTGTCCGGTCAGCTGGATGGGGAACTGGCCTCGCCGGAGTACTGGGTGCGCCACGTCCGCGAGGCCGTCCGGTTCGCCGACGGGGTTCGTACTCTGGCCGAGCGGGGCGTGACCGCGTTCCTGGAGATCGGTCCGGACGGCGTGCTCACCGGCTTGGCCCAGGAATCCCTGGACGAATCGGTTCTGGTGCCCGCGCTGCGGCGGGACCGCGACGAGGCGCGTGCGCTGGTGGAGGCACTGGGCCGGTTGCACGTGAACGGCATCGCCGTCGACTGGGCGGCGTGGTTCTCCGGCAGCGGCGCGCGCCGGATCGACCTGCCCACCTACGCGTTCCAGCGGCGCCGGTACTGGCTCGAGGAACCCGCCGGAAGCGTGGGCGATGTGGCTTCGGCGGGGCTGGCGGCGGCCGGGCACCCGCTGCTCGGCGCGGCCGTCCGGCTCGCCGAGCGCGATGAGGTGGTGCTCACCGGCAGGGTGTCGGTCCGCACCCACGAGTGGCTGGCCGAGCACGTCGTCGCCGGAGCGATCGTGGTGCCCGGCACCGCGCTGCTGGACATGGCCGTGCACGCCGCCGACCAGATCGGCTGCACGCAGGTGGCGGAGCTGACCCTGCACGCGCCGCTGCTGGTGCCCGAAGAAGGCGCCGTCCAACTGCAACTCGCGGTGGGCGCCGGGGACGAATCGGGGCGGCACAACCTCAGCCTGCACGCCCGGATCGACGACCCGGCCGGGGAGCAACCCTGGACCCTGCACGCCACCGGCACCCTCGCCACCGGCCGCCCGGAAAGCCCGGTCGAACTGGCGGCCTGGCCGCCGGAGGAAGCCGCGGCCCTGCCGGTCGACGAGGTCTACCGGCGTGCCGCCGCGGCCGGATTCGGCTACGGGCCGCTCTTCCAGGGGCTGCGTGCCGTGTGGCAGCGCGGCGAGGAGATCTTCGCCGAGGTCGCGCTGCCCGAACACGCCGACGCCGGCCGGTTCGGCCTGCACCCCGCGCTGTTCGACGCGGTCCTGCACGCCCTCGCCGCGTTGCCCGGGGAAGGCGAGGGCGGTGGGCAACTGCCGTTCTCGTGGACCGGGGTCAGCCTGCACGCGTCCGGCGCCTCCGCGTTGCGTGCCCGGCTTTCGCCCACCGGCACCGACTCGATCGCGCTGGACCTCGCCGATCCCACCGGGCAGCCGGTGGCCACGGTCGGCGCGTTGCGGCTGCGGCCGGTGGCCCCGGACCAGATCCGCGCGGCGGAAACCACGCGGAACCGCTCCCTGTTCCGCGTCGACTGGGATCCCATCGCGGCCGAGCCCGCGATCTTCGCCGAGCCGCGCGACCTGGAGACCGTGCTGGGTGCGGTGGCCGCGGGCGACGAACTGCCGGAAGTGGTGGCGGTGCCGGTCGGCGGCGACGCGGGTGCCGCCGAGACCGCGGCGAAGGTGCTTGAGCTGGTCAAGGCGTGGCTGGCGGCGGACGGTGACGCGCGGTTGGTGTTCGTGACCTCTGGTGCGGTGACGGCCGGGCGTGCGGAGGACGTCGCGGATCTCGGTGCGTCGGCGGTGTGGGGTCTGGTGCGGGCGGCGCAGTCCGAGCATCCGGACCGGTTCGCCCTGGTCGATCTGGATTCGGCCGCCGACGGTCCGGTGCCCGTCGTTCCCGGCGAGCCGCAGGTGGCGGTGCGCGACGGGCGTTTGCTCGCCCCGCGGCTGGCCCGCGCGCGGGAACTCGCGCAGCCCGCGGCCGAGGTCTCCTTCGCCGCGGGTGGCACGGTTCTGGGGTCCGGTGCTGGGGGTGGGTGGGGTGCGTTGGTGGCGCGGCATGTGGTGGCCGAGCACGGTGTGCGGCGGTTGGTGCTGGTGAGTCGTCGTGGGGACGGGGCGCCGGGTGCGGCGGAGTTGAGCGCGGAACTCGCCGGGCTGGGTGCGGAGGTGGTGTGGGCGGCGTGTGATGTGGCGGATCGGGATGCGCTGGCGGGTGTGCTGGCCGGGATTCCGGATGAGCGTCCGTTGATCGGTGTGGTGCATGCGGCCGGGATTGTCGATGACGGTTTGGTCGGGTCGTTGTCTTCGGAGCGGTTGGCGGCGGTGTTGCGGCCGAAGGTCGAGGGTGCGCGGAATCTGCACGAGCTGACCGCGGGCTTGGACCTGTCCGCCTTCGTCCTGTTCTCCTCGGTGGCCGGAGTGTTCGGCAGTGCCGGTCAGGCGAACTACGCCGCTGCCAACGCTTACCTGGACGCGCTCGCGCAGCACCGGCGTTGCCGTGGCCTGGTGGCGACCTCGCTGGCGTGGGGTTTGTGGGGACACAGCGGCGGCATGGCCGGGGAGTTGACCGAGGCCGATCTCAACCGGATGGCCCGCGACGGCGTGCACGCGCTCACCGCCGAGCAGGGACTCGAACTGTTCGACATCGGTTGGCGTTCCGCCGAAGCACACCTCGTGCCGGTGGGCCTCGATCTGCTCGCCCTGCGGAACCGGCTCACCGGCGACGAGGTTCCGCCGCTGCTGCGCGGCCTGATCCGGCTCCCCGCGCGGCGCCACTCCGCGGGCAGCGCGGCCGCGGACACCACGCTGGCGCGGCGGCTGGCCGGGCTGACCGCGGAGGAGCAGACCGCGGCCGTGGTCGCCGCGATCGCCGCCGAAGTCGCGGTGGTGCTGGGGTTCGCGGGTGCGGAGGCGGTGTCGGTTTCGCGGGCGTTCAGCGAGATCGGGTTCGATTCGTTGACCGCGGTGGAGTTGCGGAACCGGTTGAACTCGGTGACCGGGTTGCGGTTGCCCGCGACCTTGATCTTCGACTACCCGACCCCGTTGCTGCTGGCGGAGTTCGTGCGTTCGGAGTTGGTGGGCGACCGGGTCGAGGTGGCCGGTCCGGTCGCGACGACGGCGGCGGACGACGAGCCGATCGCGATCGTGGGCATGGCTTGCCGGTATCCCGGCGGGGTGTCCTCGCCCGACGAACTGTGGGACTTCGTACTCGCCGGAGGCGACGGAATCTCGGCGTTCCCCACCGATCGCGGTTGGGATCTGGACGGGTTGTACGACGCGGACGCGGATCGCGCGGGTACGTCGTATGCGCGTGAGGGTGGTTTCCTGCACGACGCCGCCGAGTTCGATCCGGCTTTCTTCGGGATCTCGCCGCGTGAGGCGTTGGCGATGGATCCGCAGCAGCGGTTGCTGCTGGAGACTTCGTGGGAGGCGTTCGAGCGGGCGGGGATCGATCCGGAGTCGTTGCGCGGCAGCCGGACCGGGGTCTTCGCCGGGGTGATGTACTCCGACTACAGCGCGCGCCTGACCAGCGTTCCGCAGGGCGTCGAGGGCTACCTGGGCACCGGAACGTCGGCCAGCGTGCTGTCCGGCCGGGTTTCGTACACCTTCGGGCTGGAGGGCCCGGCGGTGACGGTGGATACGGCGTGTTCGTCGTCGCTGGTGGCGTTGCACCTGGCGGCGCAGGCGTTGCGGTCGGGGGAGTGTTCGCTCGCGCTGGCCGGTGGCGTGACGGTCATGGCCACGCCCGGGGCGTTCGTGGAGTTCTCCCGGCAGCGCGGCCTGGCCCCGGACGGGCGGTGCCGCTCGTTCTCCGCTTCGGCGGACGGCGTCGGCTGGTCCGAGGGCGTGGGTGTGCTGCTGGTGGAGCGGCTGTCCGATGCTCGGCGCAATGGGCATCAGGTTCTTGGTGTGGTGCGCGGTTCGGCGGTGAATCAGGACGGCGCGTCGAACGGGTTGACCGCGCCGAACGGTCCGTCGCAGCAGCGGGTGATCCGGCAGGCGGTGGCGAGCGCGGGGCTGGAACTGTCCGATGTGGACGCTGTCGAGGCGCACGGGACCGGGACGGTTCTGGGTGACCCGATCGAGGCGCAGGCGCTGATCGCGACCTACGGCCAGGACCGGGAACAACCGCTGTGGCTGGGGTCGATCAAGTCGAACATCGGCCATTCCCAGGCGGCCGCCGGAGTGGCCGGAATCATCAAGATGGTCCAGGCCATGCGGCACGGCGTGCTGCCGAAGAGCCTCCACCTGGACGAGCCGTCCCCGCACGTGGACTGGTCGGCCGGTGCCGTGGAGCTGCTGACCGAGACCCGGGCCTGGCCGGAGACCGGGCGGGCCCGGCGGGCCGCGGTGTCGTCGTTCGGGATCAGCGGCACCAACGCGCACGTCGTGGTCGAACAGGCCCCGGAACCGGTGGCGGAGGTCGCGGCCGGACAGGCGCCGCCTGTTCTGCCATGGGTGCTCTCGGCGAAGACACCGGAGGCGCTGACCGAGCAGGCCGACCGGCTGAACACGTTCGTGCCGGGCCACTCGCCGGTGGACGTGGGCTGGTCGCTGGCGACCACCCGGTCGGCGCTGGAGCGCCGCGCGGTCGTCGTCGGCACGGACGCGGAAGAGCTGACCCGCGGGCTGACCGCCCTGGCCCAGGGCGGGACCGCACCCGGAGTCCGCACCGGAACCGCTCGGCCCGGTGGCCTGGCCGTGCTGTTCTCCGGCCAGGGTTCGCAGCGGCTGGGTATGGGCCGGGAGCTGTACGAGGCGTTCCCGGTGTTCGCGGAGGCGTTCGACGCGGTGTGCGCCGGACTGGACGAACACCTCGAGGAACCGCTGCGTGCGGTGATCTGGGGCGCCGACGCCGAGGCCGTGCACCAGACGCAGTACGCGCAGGCGGGGTTGTTCGCGGTCGAGGTGGCGTTGTTCCGGTTGTTCGAGTCGTTCGGGGTGCGGCCGGATTACCTGCTGGGGCATTCGATCGGCGAACTCGCCGCCGCGCACGTGGCCGGAGTGCTCGCACTGGAAAGCGCCTGCGCCCTGGTGGCGGCGCGGGGTCGCCTGATGCAGGCGTTGCCGACCGGCG
Source organism: Amycolatopsis anabasis (assembly GCF_009765355.1). GTDB lineage: Bacteria > Actinomycetota > Actinomycetes > Mycobacteriales > Pseudonocardiaceae > Amycolatopsis > Amycolatopsis anabasis. Next base: position 28,636 of record NZ_VTHK01000081.1, read on the forward strand.
GCGCGATGGTGGCCGTGCAGGCCACCGAGGATGAAGTGGTGCCGCTGCTCGACGACTCGGTGTCGATCGCGGCGGTGAACGGTCCGGCTTCGGTGGTGGTGTCCGGCGCCGAGGACGCGGTGCTGGCCGTTGCGGAGCGTTTCGAGGGCCGGAAGACTCGGCGGTTGCGGGTGTCGCATGCGTTCCATTCGGCGTTGATGGAGCCGATGCTGGCGGAGTTCCGGCGGGTGGCCGAGGGCCTGACCTTCGGCGAGCCGCGGATTCCGTTGGTGTCCAATGTGTCCGGTCGGGTGGCCACCGCGGCGGAACTGGGTTCACCCGGGTACTGGGTGGATCATGTTCGGCGCGCGGTCCGATTCGCCGAGGGTGTCGAGTCGTTGCGCGGCGCCGGGGTGTCCACGTTCGTGGAGTTGGGGCCGGCCGGGGTGCTGGCCGGGATGGCGCAGGAGTGCCTGGCCGAGGCCGGTGCCGAGGTCGGTGTGGTCGCCGGGCTGCGCAAGGATCGCCCCGAGGCGGTGGCGCTGGTGGAGGCGCTGGCCGGGGTGTTCGTGCGCGGGGTGCGGGTCGACTGGCCGGTGCTGTTCGCCGGGGCGAACGCGCGCCGGGTGGACCTGCCCACCTACCCGTTCCAGCGCCGCCGCTACTGGCTCGACGCCGGAACCGGTGTGAGCGACGCGTCGGCGGCGGGACTCGGCGTCGCCGGGCATCCGCTGCTGAGCGCGGTGGTGCAGTCGCCGGATTCGGACGCAGTCGTGCTGACCGGGCGGTTGTCGCTGCACACCCACGCCTGGCTGGCCGACCACGCCGTGTTCGGCCGCGTGCTGGTGCCGGGCACCGGACTGGTCGAACTCGCGCTGCGGGCCGGGCAGCAGGTCGGCTGCGACGTGGTGGAAGAACTCACGTTGCGGGCACCGCTGACGTTGCCCGAACGCGGCGGGCTCGCCGTGCAGGTCGTGGTGGACGCCGGTGACGACTCCGGCCGCCGGTCGGTGCACGTGTTCTCCCGCGCGGAGAACTCGGACGCGGCGTGGACGCTGCACGCCGAGGGTGTGCTCGGTTCCGGCGCGGCGGCCTCCTTCGAACTCACCGAATGGCCCCCGGCCGGCGCGGAGGCCGTAGCGGTCGAGGGCGCCTACGAGCGGTTCGCCGAACAGGGCTACGGCTACGGCCCGGTGTTCCGGGGCATGCGTGCGGTGTGGCGGCGTGGTGCGGAGTTGTTCGCCGAGGTGGTGTTGCCGGAGCGGGCGCGGGGTGACGCGGAGCGGTTCGGGTTGCACCCGGCGTTGCTGGACGCCGCCATGCACCCCACGCTGGGCGGCGAAGGCGGTTCCGGGGACACGGTGATCCCGTTCGCGTGGAACGGGGTGTCGCTGTTCGCGGTGGGCGCCGCCGCGGTGCGGGTGCGTCTCGCCCCCGCTCCGGACGGCGGGCTGCGGATCGCCGTGGCCGACGAGGCCGGGCAGCCGGTCCTGTCGGTGGATTCGATGGTGGGTCGTCCGGTGTCGCCGGAGCAGTTGCGGGCCGGTGGGCAGGGCGACCCGCTCTACGGCGTCGACTGGAAGCCGGTCGCGCACGGCGAGGTTCCTCAACAGTCCTTTGTGGAATGGGACGAGGTGCCCGAATCCGGTGCGGTGCCGGAGGTCGTGGTGCTGGAATGCGCGGCGCCGGAGGATCAGGTTCCGGACGCGGTGCGCTCGGTGCTCCATCGGGTCCTGGAGGCTGTGCAGCGGTGGCTGGCCGACGAGCGGTTCGCCGGATCCCGGCTGGTGGTGCTCACCCGGAACGCGGTCGCCACCGAGCCCGGTGCGGCCGTGCGGCTGGCCGAGGCGCCGGTGTGGGGCCTGGTGCGGGCGGCGCAGGCGGAGAACCCGGGCCGGTTCGTCCTGGTCGATGCCGACGACGAGGGCGCCGGTGCGCTGCTGCCCGCGGTCGTGGCTTCCGGGGAACCCGAGGCCGCGATCCGGGCCGGACGCGTCCACCTGCCGCGGCTGGTGCGGCTGCCAGCCGCCGAGGCGAACCCGGTGTTCGGCGCCACGGGAACCGTTCTGGTGACCGGTGGTACGGGTGGTCTGGGTGCGTTGGTGGCGCGGCATCTGGTGGCGGTGCACGGTGTGCGGCGGTTGGTGTTGACCAGTCGCCGGGGTTTGGACGCACCGGGCGCGGGCGAGTTGGCGGCCGAACTCGCCGAGTCCGGTGCCGAGGTCGAGGTTGTGGCGTGCGATGTGGCGGACCGGGAAGCCGTGGCCGCGTTGGTCGCCCGGATACCGGACCTGGACGCGGTGGTGCACGCCGCCGGTATCGGTGACAACGGGCTGGTGAGCGCGCTCTCCCCGGAGCGGGTGGACGCGGTGTTGGCCCCGAAGGCGGATGCCGCGTGGTACCTGCACGAGCTGACGCGTGGTTTGGATCTTTCGGCGTTCGTGTTGTTCTCGTCGGCCGGTGGGCTGGTGCTGGCGGCGGGGCAGGCGAACTACGCGGCGGCGAACGTGTTCCTCGACGCCCTCGCCGCCCAGCGGCACGCGGACGGACTGCCCGCCACCTCCCTGGCCTTCGGCCTCTGGGACTCCGGCTCGGGAATGGGTGAGGGCCTGGGCGAGATCGATCGGCAGCGGATGCGTGCGCAGGGTTTGCCGCCGTTGCCGGTGGAGTCGGCGCTGGCGTTGTTCGACGCGGGCCTGGCCGCCGATCGGCCGGTGGTCGTGCCGGTGCGGGTCGACCCCTCGGCATTGCGCAGCCGGGAAGGCGAGATTCCGGCGCTGCTGCGCGGCCTGGCGCCCGCCGTCCGGCGCGCGGCGACCGCCGCGAGCACCGAGACGACCCTGGAACAGCGCCTGGCCGGGCTGGGCGGTGCCGAACGGCAGCGCGTGCTCCTGGACCTGGTGCGGTCGCGGGTGGCGGGTGTGCTGGGGCATGCGTCGGCGGAGTCGATCGAGCCGGATCGGGCGTTCCAGGAGCTGGGTTTCGATTCGCTGGCGGCGATGGAGTTGCGGAACCAGTTGA
>NZ_VTHK01000081.1:31645-34011 GCF_009765355.1 Amycolatopsis anabasis
GACACCGCTTGCGCCGGAAAGGCCGCCCCGGCGACCGCCGAACCCGTGCGGCAGGCGCCGATCGACGAGCCGATCGCGATCGTCGGCATGGCCTGCCGGTACCCCGGCGGCGTCACCTCGCCCGAGGACCTCTGGCAGCTCGTCGCCGACGGCGGCGACACGGTGTCCGGCTTCCCGGCCGATCGCGGCTGGGACGTGGAGTCGCTGTACCACCCGGAACCCGGCGAGGAAGGCAAGACCTACACCCGCAGCGGCAGCTTCCTGTACGACGCCGCGGAGTTCGACCCGGGGCTGTTCGGGATCTCGCCGCGCGAGGCGCTGTACATGGATCCGCAGCAGCGCCTCCTGCTGGAGGCTTCCTGGGAGGCGCTCGAGCGCGCCGGGATCGATCCCGCGAGCCTGAAGGGCAGCCGGACCGGCGTGTTCGCCGGGGTCATGTACCACGACTACGCGCTGAGCGCGTCGTCGTCCGGAACCAGCGGCGGCAGCGTCGTGTCCGGCCGCCTCGCCTACACCTACGGGCTGGAAGGTCCGGCGGTCACCGTGGATACCGCGTGTTCGTCGTCGCTGGTGGCGTTGCACCTGGCGGCGCAGGCGTTGCGGTCGGGGGAGTGCTCGCTCGCGCTGGCCGGTGGCGTGACGGTCATGGCCACCCCGGGCATGTTCGTCGAGTTCAGCCGCCAGCGGGGGTTGTCCGCGGACGGCCGGTGCAAATCGTTCGCGGCGGCCGCGGACGGGGTCGGCTGGTCCGAGGGTGTCGGTGTGCTGCTGGTAGAGCGGTTGTCCGACGCCGAACGGAACGGGCACCGGATCCTGGCGGTGGTGCGTGGTTCCGCGGTGAACCAGGATGGTGCGTCGAACGGGTTGACCGCGCCGAACGGTCCGTCGCAGCAGCGGGTGATCCGCCAGGCGCTGTCGAGTGCGGGACTGACATCGTCCGATGTGGACGTTGTGGAGGCGCACGGCACCGGGACCACGCTGGGCGACCCGATCGAGGCACAGGCATTGCTGGCGACCTACGGCCAGGACCGGGAAACCCCGTTGTGGCTGGGGTCGGTCAAGTCGAACATCGGCCATTCCCAGGCGGCCGCCGGGGTTGCCGGGATCATCAAGATGGTCGAGGCCATGCGGCACGGGGTGCTACCGAAGACCCTGCACGTGGACGAGCCGTCGCCGCATGTGGAGTGGTCGGCCGGTGCGGTGGAGCTGCTCACGGAAACCCGGCCGTGGCCGGAGACCGGGCGGGCCCGGCGGGCCGCGGTGTCGTCGTTCGGGATCAGCGGCACCAACGCCCACGTCATCGTGGAGCAGGCGCCCCCGGTGGCGGAGGCGCCCGTGCCGACCGGTTCGCCGCGCGTGCCGTGGGTGCTCTCCGCGAAGACGCCGGACGCGCTGCGCGCGCAGGCCGACCGGCTGCGGACCTTCGTCGAGTCGCGACCGGAACTGACCCCGGTCGACGTGGGTTTCTCCCTCGCGACCACCCGGTCCGCACTGGAGCGGCGGGCGGTGCTGACCGGCGCCGACCGCGCCGAACTGCTGGCCGACCTCCGCGCGCTGGCCGAGGGCGAACCAGGCCCCGGTGTGCTCGAGGGATCGGCGCGGGCCGGGGGGCTGACCGGTTTCCTGTTCTCCGGTCAGGGCGCCCAGCGGCTCGGTATGGGGCGCGGGTTGCACGAGGCGTTCCCGGTGTTCGCGGAGGCGTTCGACGCGGTGTGCGCCGGATTGGACGAGCACCTGCCCGAGCCGGTGCGGTCGGTGGTCTGGGGCGCGGACGCCGAGGCCGTGGACCGGACGCAGTACGCGCAGGCGGGGTTGTTCGCGGTCGAGGTCGCGCTGTTCCGCCTGCTGGAGCACTGGGGCGTCAAACCGGACTACTTGCTGGGGCATTCGATCGGTGAACTCGCTGCCGCGCATGTGGCGGGGGTGTTGTCGCTTTCGGATGCGTGTGTTCTGGTGGCGGCGCGGGGTCGGTTGATGCAGGCGTTGCCGTCCGGTGGGGCGATGGTGGCGGTGCAGGCGACTGAGGACGAAGTTGTCCCGTTGCTGACCGGTGAGGTGTCGCTCGCGGCGGTGAACGGTCCGGCTTCGGTGGTGGTGTCCGGTGCCGAGGACGCGGTGCTGGCCGTTGCGGAGCGTTTCGAGGGCGAGGGCCGGAAGACTCGGCGGCTTCGGGTGTCGCATGCGTTCCATTCGGCGTTGATGGAGCCGATGCTGGCGGAGTTCCGGCGGGTGGCCGAGGGCCTGACCTTCAGTGAGCCGCGGATTCCGTTGGTGTCCAATGTGTCCGGTCGGCTCGCGGCCGGGGAACCGGCCACTCCTGAGTACTGGGTCGAACACGTGCGGCAGGCCGTCCGGTTCGCCGACGG
>NZ_VTHK01000082.1 GCF_009765355.1 Amycolatopsis anabasis
TTCCGGCGCCTCGGCCGGTGAGTAACGACGGTGCCAGGCAGGCATCCGGCGACGAGCACCACGTGGCCGCGGCTCCACGGTGACACCCTCACCCTCACCGGCCGTCGGCGGCGCCTGCGTGGTCGAGGCCGCGGGCGGTGACAAAGCGGGCGGTTCCCTCAGCCAGCCGGTCGGCCAGACCGACCACGGCCGCCTGCCCGGCAGCGACCTGCTCGCCGAGCACCCGGGAGCGGTCCAGCAACAGATCGACGGTGTGGCGGATGTGCTCGGCGATGAACTCGTCCTCATCGCGGTGCCCGGCGGAGCGGGCGGCCAGAACACTAGGCGTCACCTTCTCGATCACATCACGCACATAGCCACCGGCGGTGGCGCCCTCATGAACCATGACCGGAAGACTACGGGGCCCGCACCGCAGGCGGTGCTACCCGGCTGGCTATCCCCACTGGACGGGCGGCGTCAGGCGCTGCGCTCGCGACGTCAAGCATGCTGCGACGACAAAACGTCAGGCATGCTGCGAGACCACACACCTCAGTACCCAGCCTCACCCTGTCCAGACCGGGCGTTACACCACTAGGGACCTTCGTCCCCTTTGTTCGCGAATTCCCCGACGGGCAACGATCCGGCACCGTGCCGGGGGATAATGGCGCGGTGAGCACTCCCGCGCCTCCATCCCCCGGCCCGGCCCTGCCGGTCGAGCCCCGGGCGACGGTCACCGTCGAACACCGCGACACCACCACGGTGCTGGCCGTGGCCGGCGAACTCGACCACGCCACCACACCCCGGCTGGTCGACGCGGTCAACCTGGCCCTGGCCGGGCAGCCGGCGGTGCTGATCCTGGACCTGTCCGGAGTGGTGTTCATGACCTCGGCCGGTCTGTCCGCGCTCGCCGGCGCGCACCATGGGTGCGGGGACCAGATCCAGCTGCGGATCGTGGTCACCGACCGGATTCGGCTCATCCTGCACCGCACCGGCCTAGCCGAGGTGTTCACCCTCTACCCCAGCCGCACCCACGCCCTCCACTCGAATGGATCGCCTGGGTAACGGGTTCCGCGTCAGCGCGGCCGGGCTCGACGTTTCTCTTGATCGCGAAGTACCGGATCGGACGAAGCGCGGGGGCGCGCACGGACGCGAGGCTAAACACCGTCGGGGCGGCATTGGACCGGCACGGCTCGGTTGCGGTGCTGCGGGGCCGCAGCGAAATCGACCTGGCGACCGCGCGTGCGCTGGCCGAGTCGATCGGCCTGGCCCTGCGGGTGTGATTGCCGCACGGTTTGAGGTGTTGGTGGCAACCGGTACTCGACCGGAACCGCGACCGCCCACTCCTCCAGCAGCCAGACGCCGACACAGGCCAGCCGCGAGGCGATCACCGTCGCGTGGGACTGCTGTTGACCACGGTCCGCGTGTGTTCGGCGCCCCTGGGGCACCGAACGGGGCCGCGTATCGCGACGCCGCTGGCCTCCGGAGCACCAGCGGCCGTGGAGCGCAAATGGCGAGAAATCACCCCTGACCGCTACCGGTGATCGAGTCCGCTAGGGGTGGCCGTCGCCTGGCTCTGGTGCCTCGGGTTCGCCGACGGCGTGCTTCTGGATCTGTTCCAGTAGTACCGAGGATCCTCGTAGGTTGTGCATCAGGCTGTCGATTTTCAGGAGCGCGAGTCCCTGTTCCGGGTCGCCTAGGACAAGGAGTTTGTTGCCCGCCTCGATGCCGAGATCACGCCGCGCCTGAGCCGGGAGCACGATCTGGCCCCGGCTGCTGACCGTCACCGCTCCGTAGAACCCTCGACCTCCCGGGCCGTAGAAGGGATTGTCCTCATCATGCGCCATCGAACCCGCCTCCTCTAATATCCAAAGCATACATGTTATCCAAAGCAAGACATGTATAGTTTGTCATCTCCGGCCCTGGGGCTGCCAACACCCGGGCCAGCACGGAGCTTGGGGAGAACGCCATGTCGCAGACCACGTCGCCGCAATCCGCCGCGGGGGGCGTCGAGGTGCCACCGTTCGCCAGGAAGGCGGTGCTGTCGATCGCGGCCGTGGTCGCGGTGGCGCAGTTCGTGGCGAGCTTCGCGGGCAGGTACTGGTTCGACGAGGTGTACATGCTGGCCATCGGCCGCCACCACCTCGACTGGGGCTCGGCCGATCAACCGCCGCTGACGCCGCTGCTGGCCGCGCTGATGGACGCGGTCGCGCCGGGATCGATCGTCGCCCTACGCCTGCCCGCCGTCCTGGCCACCGCCGCCGCGGTCATGGTCGCCGCACTCGTCGCCCGCGAGCTGGGAGGTGACCGTCGGGCGCAGGCGATGACCGCCGGGGCACAGGCCACCGCCCTGTGGATCACTATGGCCGGGCACTGGCTCACCCCGTACGCGCTGGAGCCCTTGCAGTGGCTGGTGCTGGTCTGGGTGCTGGTGCGGTGGCTGCGGCTGCACGACGACCGGCTGTTGCTGGCGCTGGGGGTGGTGGTCGGGATCGCCGCCGAGACCAAGTTCCAGGTGCTGCTGTTGTGCGCGGTGCTGCTGCTCACGGTGCTGGTGTTCGGCCCGCGGCAGTTGCTGCGCAGGCCGATGCTGTGGGCTGGAGCCGGACTCGGTGTGCTGATCGCGGCGCCGACTCTTGTGTGGCAGGCGCGGCATGGCTGGCCCCAACTCCGGATGGGTGCGGTGGTGGCCTCAGAAGCAGAAAAACTGTATGGAGGCCGTCCCGAGATCGCGCTGTCGCTGATCTTTCTCGCCGGTGTCGCCGGGACCGTGCTCTCGCTCTACGGCCTGTGGCGGTTGTTGCGGGCCGAGGAGTTGCGTTCCTATCGCTTCCTCGCGGTGACGTTCCTCGCGCTGTTCGTCTTTTTCGTGGCCACCCTCGGCCGCCCGTACTACCTGGGCGGATTGTACGGTCCGCTCGCCGCGGTCGGGGCGCTGGGGCTGCAGCGGCGCAGGGATACGGGCGGAATCCGCGGGCACTGGGTGGTGTGGCCGGCCTTCGTGCTCAGCGCCGCCGTGGCCGGCGGCATGCTGGTGGTGGGGTCCACCGCGACCAACAAATCCGGCGACAGGGGAGACACGATCGCGCGCCGCACTGCGGCCGCCTATCACGCACTGCCCGACCAGGACCGGCAGCGCACGGCCATCATGGGCGGGTCGTACATCATCGCCGCCTACATCGATGGCTACTCCACGCAGTACGATCTCCCGAGGTCTCACAGCAGCAATCGCGGCTACGGCTACTTCCCACCACCGCCCGAGACGCAGGACCAGGTGCTCTACATCGGCCCCAACCCCGACGAACTACGCCCGCACTTCACCAACGTGCGCAAGATCGCCGAAGGCGGGCCGGACACACCCGAGGCGAGCGTGTGGCTATGCACCGGCAAGCACGAACTCTGGGCCTCGCTCTGGCCCCACCTGCGGAACCTGAGCGTGTCCTGACACCCGCTGGAATTCCAGGATTTCTTTGACGGGAACGAAGCATCAGCTTCTGCAAGCTGCGAACCCGTTTGAGGTCCCCAGCCTGCGCAGCCGTGAAGATCCTTTGCCGCAAACGCCGTACGTCATCATCAGCCCCCAGTCCCGATACGACGATTAAAGTATTCGATCGTATCCGAAACCAGCCGGAAACCGAGTGAGCTCGGGGATCGCGTCGCGCCGCCACTGTGATGCTGCTCAAGGCGCAGTTGTTCCACGCGGTGTGTCGACGCCGCGGAGTTCCGGCGAGCGGCTGCGGTCGTTGTTGGTCAGGACGGGCGGGCGTGGCTTGGCGACGATCCCGATGACGATCTCGGGAGCGCGGCAGGGAGATCCGCGCTGGCGCTCAAGTCCGAACGCTCGAGCGCCACCTCACTCGTTCACCAACCGAGTCGCACCAATGTCGTGCCAATATGGTCGTGCGGGCCGAAGTCAGCCGGTGAGTTCGGCGCGGATCGCCTCTCGGACGGTGCTCGCGGACTGGTACTCCTCGATGAAACTGTGATCTCCCGGCACGGTGACGAGCTTGAACCCGGCATGGGTGACGTCACCCCACGCGCGCATGTCCGACAACGAGACGCGGTTGTCGTCGAGGCCGTGAAAGCCGACGATCGGCACCTCCAGCGGTGTCGACCGCTCCACACCGCACCGGTCCACCAGCCGGTACGCGCTGAGCATCGTCGGCAGGGTCAGCTCGGCGCCCTGCACGGCGGTGTCCACGAACGCCGCCTCGTGCCCCCACGCGGCAACGAACGCGGAGATCACCTCGGCCTGGTTGCCGATGGCCGCCACCTCGTCGTACGTCGGGATGCCCGAGAAGCCGATCTTGGCCAGCTCCTCGACGATCTCCATGGTGCTGGTGTTGGGCAGCGACGGCGACGTATAGCCCGACACGAGCAGTCGGTCGAGCAGGCACCCCCGGTTCGCGGTGAGCCGAGCGGCGAGCCGGTAGGCGAACAGCGACCCCCAGCTGTGCCCGAACACGGCGACGGGTTTGTCGAGCAGGCCCTCGGACACCAGCACCTCTTCGAACGCCTCGACCACGTCGTCGATGTCGTCGGGATGGGGCTCGTGCAGCCGTTGCACGTCCAGGCCGGGCAGCTTCACCGGGCACACCTCGACCTCGTCGCCGAGCGCCTCCTGCCAGCCGTCGTACATGTCGGCGCTGCCGAAACCGTGTGGGAAGCAGATCAGTCGGACCTTGGCGGCGAGCTCGCCAAGCCGCTCCCCGCCGCGGATCCACAGCGCGGCACCGGTGAGCACGGGCTGCGCCACTGGCACGGCGCCTGCCGCCGCGGCCAGCTCGGCCCCGCCGGGAAGCTTCGAGAGCGCGGCCAGCCCGAGCGCTCTCGGCGACTCCGCGCCGACGACGTCCTTCAGGTCGAGGTCGATGCCGAATACCTCACGAAGCCGGTTGAACAGCCGCAGCCCCACCAGCGAGTCGAAACCGAGGTCTTCCAACAGATCCTCGGCGTCGAGCTTCACGATGTCGGACTCGAGCTCCTCGGCGAGCAGCCGCAGCGTCTCGCCTTCCACCAACGCGATGCGTTCGGGGCCCTCGGCCGCGGCATATCGGGCGAGCAGCGCCTTCTCCCCACGGCGGGAACCGGCCGCCTGCATGACGGCCCGCATGTCCATCAGCTTCCTGCCGTCGAACTCGCGGAGCTCGACGTCGGTCATGACGAGCACCGGCCGTCCCGTGCCGTCCAGCACATGAGCGGTCCCGTGGACGACACTCGCCGAGCTGGTCTCGCCGTCGAGCGTCACGACCGCGGCGAGCGGTCCGGTGCCCCCGGGCTCCCCTGTCTGTTCTGCGGCGGGCTCTTCGCGGGTGACGACCACCCGGCCAAGCCTGCGGATCATGAACTTGGTCTCGTCGTCGCCCAGCCCCAGCGCGAGGTGGTTGACGGTCTGCGCGCAGCTGTCGAGCACACCGGGGTGGTACCCGAGCGCGTGCTCGACTTCGATTAGCCCGGAGATGTCGCCGTCCCGCAGGAACTCGACCCGCGCCCAGCCGTCGGTCACCTCGGCCGAGGTCACCCAGCGCACCGCGGGGCCGAACACGAACCCGCGCGCCTCGACCGGTTCGTAGAACGCGGCCGCGTCGAGCAGGCGCGGGGTCCCGCCCGCCTCGGGTAGCTTGACGTCACCAGGATCGCCCGCAGCGCCGACCGTGCCGCGCACATGCTCGCTCCAGCCACCCGCGCTTCGATCCATGCTGAAGAACCGGAAGGCACACCCGCCTACTCGCGCCTCGTCCACCGACAGCAGCACGTCTCGTTCCTCGTCACCGACCACGATCAGTGGCGAGAAGAATTCCATGTCCTCGAACACAACGGCGCCGGGCGGGTCGTCGCGCAGCACGCGCAGCAACATCTCGACGAAGTACCCCATGTGGACGACGCCGGAGTTGTCCGCCAGCTCGGGAAAGTTGCGCGAGGCGAACACGAACCGGTACTGCCGTGGCCCGGTCGGCAGGTCCACCGGCTCATAGTCCAGACCATGTCTGGGCAGGCGGGCCACTCCCGATCGGGCCAGCGACTCCGTGCTGGGTCCGGGCAGCCAGAACCGGGTGCCCGCGAAGGGATAGCCGGGCAACACCACCGGTGGCGGCGGAATCTCGCCGTCGTGGGTCGCGTGGTGCGCGGCCCAGTCGACGTCGATACCGAGCGCGGTCAGCCGCGCCAGCACCGAGACCAGCACCCGCGCGCCGGAGGCGTCGAGCACGCCGACGGGCACCATCTCGTCCCCGGCCGCGAGGGGGGTCTCCGCGCCGAAGGTGACGACGTGCCGGTAGCCCTCGTCTCGCAACGTCCGGGCCGCACGCGGTGTCTCGCCGCGGGCCCAGCGGGCCCAGTCGCCGGCGGTCGGCGACCCGTCACCTAGGCCCGCGAACCGCCGGTCCGGTCGTCCGGCGCCGAGCACAATGCCTGCGCCGATGCTTGCGCCGGTGGCTCGGGCGACGACGAGCCGCACGGCGACGTCGATCGGCAACGACTCCGTGACGACGGCGGCGGCGAGTTCGCCGACGCCGTCACCGCAACACACCTCCGGCGCGACACCCCAGTCGATCAGCGCTTCGGCGAGCGCGCACTGTGCGGCGAGCAGCCGCACGTCGGCGGCCGCCTCCGCGACCGGCTCGGCCCCGTCCGGCGCGGCGTCACCTGCGAGCGCAAGTACCTCGTCGTACCGGCGGGCGAACGCGGGATGCCATGCGGCAAGAGAAGCGACGGCCGCGGCGAGTCCGTCCGCCGACGCGCCGAAGGCATACACCAGCTTCGGCCGAACCCGATCGGCCACTTTGGACACCAGAACGCCGTCGGCGCCACCGAGCCTGCGTACCGGGGACCGCTGGAAGCCCGCGCGGTAGGTGCCGCCCGCAGCCTCTACCCTGGCTTCCGCCATGGTTCCCGGCAGGACTCCCGCACCGGCTTCCGGGATCTCGTCGGCGTCGCCCAGGTCCGCGCAGGCCGCGGCGAGTCGCTCGGCCAGCTCGGCCGTGGTCGAGCCGACGACCACGGCCCGGTGCATGAACGCGGGCCTGCGGACGTTGATGGTGTAGGCGACGTCGGCGGCAGGCAATGCGGGGTTGGCGCTCAGGCACGCGGCCAGCTCACGCATCATCCGCACCAGCGCCGCCGAGTCCTTGGCGCTGAGGCAGAGCGCGTATGGCCCGGTGTCCGTCGCGGGCGGGCGCGTCGCGGTGGGAACCGGGGCCGCACCGAGGATGACGTGTGCGTTGGTGCCACTGAACCCGAACGAGCTCACCCCGGCCACCGCGCGTCCGCCCGGCAGGTCGGGCCGCCTCGGCCACGGCACCGGCGTCCGCGGGATGGCCGCCGGGACGGCGTCGAGGTCCACGCGCGGGTTGAGCGCCCCGCTGGTGACCATGCCCGGCACGACGCCGTGGTGCAGCGCGAGCACCGACTTGATCAGCCCGGCCACGCCTGCCGCGGTTTCCAGATGTCCGATGTTGCCCTTCACCGCACCCAGCAGCAGCGGCGATTCGCGTGCCGCGTTGCCGAGGACGTCGCCGATCGCCGACATCTCGATCGGATCGCCGAGCGGGGTTCCGGTGCCGTGGGTTTCCAGCACACCGACGTCCTCCGGCGCCACCCTCGCCGCGGCCAGCGCGTCGGCGAGCACCGAACGCTGCGCGCTCCGGTTGGGTACGGTGAGCCCGGCGCTGGCGCCGTCGTTGTTCATCGCGCCGCCGAGGATCGTGGCCCACACGTGGTCGCCGTCGCGTTGTGCGTCGCTGAGCCGTTTGAGCACGAGGACGCCGACGCCCTCACCCCGTCCGTAGCCGCTGCCGCCGTCCGCGAAGGGCCTGCTGCGCCCGTCCGCGGCCACGGCGTTCATCGAGCACAGCGTCGACATGACCTCGGGCGCCAGCATGAGGCTCACGCCGCCCGCCAGCGCAACCCCGGTCTCCCGTTCCCGCAGCGACCGCACCGCGAGCAGGGTGCTCACCAGCGACGACGAGCACGCCGTGTCGATGGTGAGCGCGGGGCCGCCAAGGCCCAGCACGTAGGCGATCCGCCCGGACGCGACGCTCGCGGCGGTGCCGGTGCCGTTGTACTGGTTGACGTGCGCGGTGTCCCTCGGCAGCAGGCCGTACTCGTTGGCGCTGGAGACGCCCATGAACACGCCGGTCGAGGTGCCGCGCAGACATTCCGGGTTAATGCCCGCGTGCTCCAGTGCCCGCCAGGTGACCTCAAGCAGTTGCCGCTGCTGCGGGTCCATCGCGCGCGCCTCGGCCGGGGAAATCTTGAAGAAGGCGGCGTCGAACGCGGCGACGTCGCGGGTGACGAAGTTGCCTTGCCGCACGTAGATCTTCCCGAACTCGCCGGGCGGAGGCGCGTAGTACTCGTCGACGTCCCACCGGTCGGACGGGATGTCCACGACGCCTTCCCGCCCGTCGAGCAGCAGCTGCCAGAAACCCTCCGGTGACTCGGCACCGCCGGGGAACCGGCACGCCATCCCGACCACCGCGATCGGCTCGCGGCGGCGGTCGCGTTCTTCGGCGAGATCCCGCCTGGCCCGACGCACGCTGCGAACCGCCCGACTGAGCAGCTCCCGTGTCTGGTCGCCGTCGCCGGGGCCCGCCGGGTTGCCGGTGTCCACGTCCATGGTCATTCGTCCTCCAAGGCCGCCAGCTCGCGGGAGAGCAGGGCGGCCAGTTCGTCCACGTCCATCGAGTCAAGGTCCTCGGCCGTGAGGTCCGAGGCGTCCAACGTGTGCGAGGCATCTGCGCCCGCGGAGGTGACCGCACCCGCGGAAGTGGCGGGCGGCGTCGGCGGAGCCTCCGGCAGGCCGATCACGCGGCGGACCAGGGCGTCGTGGCCGTGTACCACCACGAGCTCGGGTTCGGTGTGGCGCAACGCGGTGTCGAACGCGGCGATTCCGTCGGCGCGCTCCAACGGGACGAGGCCGAGGTTCTCCTCGAGCCACCGCATCGACGCGGCGTCGGCCTTCATGCCGCCGTCGGCCCAGAACGGCCAGTCGACGGTGACGGTGGCCCCGGACCGTTCGCCTGCCACGCGGCGGGCCTCGCGTTCGTGCGCGAACGCCTCGAGAACCCCGTTGGCGTAGGCATAGTCGGTCTGCCCGGCATTGCCGAACCGCGCGGTCAGCGACGAGAACAGCATGACCACGTCGAGCGGTTCCCCGGCGAGGACCTCGTCGAGCACTCGCGCGCCACGCACCTTGGGCCGCAGCACGGCATCGAGATCGGCCAGCCCCTCCTTGGACCTCAGATAGCCGTCCCGGGTGACGCCCGCCGCGTGCAGCACGCCGTGCACCGGGCCGAACGCTGCATGCGCCGCGTCCAGCAGCCGTACCATGTCGGCGCGGTCGGCGACGTCGGCGGGGACATAGATCGCCTGCCCGCCCGCTGCCTCGATGCGGCGGACCGCCTCGTCCGAAGCTCCTCCCGCAGCGCTGCGTCCGGTGAGCACGACCCGCGCGGCGCGGGTGGCGGCGAGGTGCTCGGCGAGCAGCGTCCCGACGCCGCCGAGGCCGCCGGTTACCAGCACCGTCGCCCCCGCGCGCAGCCGCGCGGCCGGTGCCCTGGCGCCCTCGGGCACCTCGATGAGGGCGGCCACCAGGCGCTGGGCGCCGAGCCGGACGTCGGCGTCCGCGGCATCGCCGGGTTCGGACAGCGTCTCCGCCCACACCGCCTCGGCAAGCCCGCCAACGCCCGCGAACGCCTCGGGCGCGACACCCACCGAACGCCACGACAGCAAGGGATTCTCCGCGGCGAGCGACCGCGCGAACGCGGCGACGCCCGCGAGCTCCGGCACCACCCGGCCGTCCCGTTCGGCGTGTGCGACGACCAGGCGCAAACCCTTGCGCGGGGCGCGGCGGCTGAGGGCACGGGACAGCGCGATCACGGAGCGGCCGCCGAGCAGCACGGGGTCCCCGGTCGGCGCCAGCGCCCAGCCGTGGACGACGAGGCCGGGTGCGAGCCCCGCCTCGTCGAGTCCGTCGAGCAGGCGCTCGTAGTCTCCGGCCTCGGCCGGGTCGATCTGGTAGTGATTCGACCCGACCTGCCGGAATCCGGCACCGGGACGCACCACCACCACGGGACCGGCACCGTCGGGCACGCTCGCGGCCAGTCCACCCGCGTCGGCGGGCGGGTCGAACACGAGCACCGGCCCGGCCGGAACACCGCCGGTGTCCGCGGCGGCGGGGCGGGCCACCCAGCGCGGGGCGAGGTAGAGCGTGCGCACCGGGTCGTCCGCGTGTGGCCGCGCGGCCACGCTCGCCCCGGCGACCGCGGTGACCGTGCCGTAGGTGCCGTTCGATGGCGCCGCTTCGCGCGCGGCGGGCACCAGCGCCGTCGCCAGCTCGGCGATCGTGGGGTGGTCGAACAGCAGCTGGAAGTCCACCGTCGTGTCCAGCTCGCGCTGCAGCGCGTCCTGGGTGGCGCGCAGTGCCACGGACTCCAACCCCAGGTCGAAGAACGCGGTGTCCACGTCGGCCTTGCGCCCCTCGGTGAACCCGAGCGACTCGGTGAGGAAGTCCTGCAGCCAGTCGGTGAGCACGGTGGCCGCGGCGGCATCCGGGAGCCCGTGCAGGCGCGCGGCCAGCGTCGGCCCCGCCGGCTCCGGCTCCGGTGCGGCGGCCTCGGCGACGGCGCGCGGCGCGGGCGCTGCGGCCTCGGCGCGGGTACCGAGCAGCCCGCCTTCGCCGTAGAGCACGTAGCGCTGGCGGGCGAAGGGATAGCCGGGCAGCGACACCCGCCGCAGCTCGCCCGCTGGGCGCCATTCCCCGGCGGCGACGTCGTCCCCGGACACCCAGCGCCGGGCGAGGTCCAGTGCCGCGCCGCGCCCGGCCGAACGCACCGACGCCGCGTCCGCCGCGCTCGGCGAGTCCGCGAGCACCACCTGCCCCGCGTCCACCGCCGCGACCAGCTCGGCGCCGCGCGTGCGGATCGCCGCCAGCAGCCGCACCAGTTCGCCGGTGGACGTCGCGGCGACGGCCAGCCTGCGGGCGTGCGGCACCCGGCCGGTCTGGAGCGTCCACGCGACGTCGCGCAGCGCGGGCACATCGGCCGGCGCGTCGAGGCTTCGCCGGAGGTGGTTGTGGAGCAGCTCGACCACGCGGTCGAGCGTTTCGTCGTCGCGCGCTGACAACGGCACCACCAGCGGCGTGGCCGCCGCCGCGTCGCCGGGGACGCCGCCCGCGGTGACCGGCCGCGCCGGTGGCTCCTCGAGGACGATGTGGACGTTCACCCCGCCGACACCGAACGAGCTCACGCCCGCCCGGCGGGGTGCGGGCGTGCCGTTGACCACCGGCCGGCGCCAGGGCGCGCCGCTTTGCTGGACCACGAACGGCGTCTCGTCGAACGGGATCTCCGGGTTGAGCTCGGGCGCGTTGATCCGCGACGGATAGAGCCTCCCGTCGCGCAGCTGTAGCAGCACTTTCTGCAGCTGCGCGATCCCGGCGGCGGACTCGAGGTGACCGATGTTGCCCTTCACCGACCCGATCGCGCACCGCACGTCGCGCGCGGCGCGCGGGCCGTAGGCACGGGTGAGCGCCTCGACCTCGATCGGGTCGCCCAACGCGGTGCCCGTGCCGTGCGCCTCGACGTAGCTGATCGTGCGCGGGTCGACGCCGCTGCGGCGCACGGCGTCGCGGATGACCTCCTCCTGCGCCACCGGGTTGGGCACGAAGTACCCGTTCGCGCGGCCCCCGTGGTTCACGGCGGAGCCCTTGACGACGGCCAGCACGTTGTCGCCGTCGGCGAGCGCCTGCCGCAGCGGTTTGAGCAGCACCGCGCCGACGCCCTCGCCGGGGACATAGCCGTCGCCGCCCGCGCCGAAGGCACGGCAGTGCCCGTCGGAGGCGAGCAGCTTGTTCCACGCCAGCGTCACGTACTTGCTCGGGTGCAGGGTGAGGTTCACCCCGCCCGCGAGGGCCAGGTCGGCCTCGCCGTGACGCAGCGCCTCGCACGCCAGGTGCACCGCGTACAGCGACGACGAGCACGCGGTGTCGACGGCGAGGCTCGGCCCGCGTAGGTTCAGCAGGTACGACACCCGGTTGGCGACCGAGAAGATCTGCGAATTCAGCGGGACGGCGTTGCCGCGCGCCAATTCCTCGGCACCGAAGAGGCCGTACTGGTTGAACGTCACCCCGGCGAACACCGCCACGTCGCCGCGGCCGTCGCCCGCGTCGGGGTTGCCGAGCGCGCGCGGTGTGTAGCCCGCGTCCTCCAGACACGACCACGTCGCCTGCAGGAACAGCCGCTCCTGCGGGTCGAGGAACGCCGCCGTCCCCGGCGCGATGCCGAAGAACTGGGGGTCGAAGTCCGTCGGCCGGTCGAGGAAGCCGCCCCAGCGGCACTCGACGTCCGGGAACCGCCGGTAGTCCCACCGGTCCTCGGGGATCTCGGTGATGCAGTCGCGGCCCGCGGTGAGGTTGTCGCGGAAGCCGTTCAGGTCCTCGGCCATCGGGTAGCGCCCGCTCATCCCGATGATCGCGATGTCCAGTGCGGCGGACGGCTGCTGCTCGGTGACGGCCAGCTGTCCGGCGGTCGTCGCGGCGGTGCCGCTGGTGCCACCGCCGCTGCCGTCGCCGAAGAGCGCCGCGACGGCCTCCCGTCGGTCGCGCACCAGGTGGCGGGCGAGGCCGCCGAGGCTCTTGTGCGTGAAGAACGCCGTCGCCGGAAGTTTGCCGACGTCGTCGCGTATCCGGGTCGCCACGGCCTGGATGTAGATCGAGTCGAGGCCGAGATCCTCGAACGTCGTGTCGGCCCCGAGTTCGTCCGCCGACAGCTTCAACACCGAGGCGAACACCGAGCGAAGGTACTCAACCATCCACTCGTCCAAGTCCCCGTTCGCCTGGCCATTCGCCTGTCCCGTCGCGGGCACGACGTCCGGAGTGGCCCCGTTCGACGTGGGCGACGCAAGCGACGTTCCCAGCGCGCCCACGGGCCGGGGACCGATGTCGAGCCAGTGCCGCACCGGCTCGAAGGGGTACGTGGGCAAGCTGATCCGCCGTGGCGGACGCCCGTCGTAGAGCGCGGTCCAGTCGATCACCGCGCCGGTCACCCACGCGGCGCCGAGCCGCCGCGCCCCCTCGACGTCTCGCGCGACCAGGTCACGTGCGTCCACTGTGGACGACGTCCGGGTGGTAGACACGTTGCCGAGCGCCACCCCGGACAGCGCATCGCCCTGAGCCAGTGCCTCGAGCGTCGCGGCGGCCGCCGCGGCGTCGTCGGCCACGAAGGCCGCTCGCTCGGCGAGCGGTTCCCGGCCGACCTGCAGCGTGTACGCCGTCCGCAGCAGGCCTTCCCGATCCGGCTGCCAGTCGCGCAGGTGCGCGGCAAGCTGCCCAGCGAGCACCCGCAGCCGGTCCGGGGTGCGCGCCGACAGCACCAGCAGAGCGGGCACCGAGAGCGCCACCGGCCGGTTCGATTCGGGGACCTGTTCGAGCACGACGTGCGCGTTGGTGCCGCCCGCGCCGAAACTGGAAACGCCCGACACGAGCGGAAGCCGCCCACCCGCCGGGTCCTGGGTGCCATGCCACGGCTCGGGCTGGTGGGGCACGCGGAAACCGGACGCGACGAGGTCCAGCGCCGGATTGGGTTCCTCGGCATGCAACGACGGCGCGATGACGCCGTGCCGCATCTGCAGCAGCACCTTGGCGACCCCGGCGATCCCGGCGGCACTCTCCGCGTGACCGATCGACGACTTCACCGACCCGATCACGCGGGGCCTGCCGTCACGCGGACCACCGAGCGCGCTGGTGAGCGCGGCAAGCTCGATCGGGTCGCCGAGCGCGGTACCGGTGCCGTGCGCCTCGACGTAGTCCAGCCGGTCGGCGTCGACCCCGGCGCGGGCGAGCGCACGGGTCACGGCCTCGGTTTGCGCTAGCGGGTTCGGCACGCTGTAGCCGTTGGTCTTTCCACCGTGGTTCACCGCGGAACCGGCGATGACGCCCCACACGTGGTCGCCGTCGGCCAGCGCCTCGGACAGCGGCTTGAGCAGCACCGCGCCGACGCCCTCGGCCGGGACGTACCCGTCACCCCCGGCGCCGAAGCTGCGGCACCGGCCGTCGGTGGCCGCCATGCCCGCGCGGGAGATCGCCAGGAAGTGGTTGGGATGCGCGAGCACATTGACGCCACCGGCAAGCGCGACCGCACACTCACCGTCGCGGATCGCCTGGCAAGCAAGGTGAATCGCCAGCAGCGACGACGAGCACATCGAGTCGAGCGCGACGCTCGGGCCGTGGAAGTCGAAGGTGTACGACACTCGGTTCGCCACCGACGACGGGTTGCCCGACACCACCGCAGGGCGCCCGAGCACCTGCTCCTGGGTGGCCCAGTGCTGGTACTCCTCGTTCATCACACCGACGTACACGCCGACGTTGCGCCGGATCGCCGAACCGGGCGCGTAGCCCAGCGACGTCCGCGTGTACCCGGCATCCTCCAACGTGGCCCACGCGCACTGCAGGAACAGCCGCTCCTGCGGGTCCATCACCTCCGCCTCGATCGGCGTGATGTTGAACATCCGGGCGTCGAAGGCGTCCATGCCGTCGACGAAGCCGCCCCAGCGCGTGTAGCTGGTGCCGGGGTTGCCGGGGTCGGGATCGAAGAACCCGTCGATGTCCCAGCGGTCGCGCGGAATCTCGGTGACACAGTCGCGCCCGGCGACGAGGTTCCGCCAGAACGTGCCGAGGTCGGGTGCCTGCGGGAAGACGCCGGACATGCCGATCACGGCGATGCGGTCGTCGACGCGGTCGTCGGTTGCCCGCGGGTCGCTGCCAGGCCCGGCCACCGAACGCGCGGCGGTGAACCGGTCTGCCACCACGACGGGCGCTGAGACGGCCGCCGTACCGCGCGCCGCCCGCGTTACCGGGGTTGTTGGGGTTGTCGGGGTTGCCGCCGTGGCCCGGACGGCGCCGAAGTGGCCGGCGTGTGTGGTGCGCAACCGGTCGGCGACCGCGCCGATGGTCTGTAGCTCGAACAGCAACGTCTTGGGCAGCGGCCCGAGTTCCCGTTCGAGCCGCAGGGTGATCTTGGTGATCAGGATCGAGTCGATGCCGTAGGTCCCCAGTGGTTCGTCGGGATCCAGCCGTGCCGGGTCGAGGTGCAGCACCTCAGCGAACGTCGCGAGCACTCGCTCGCGCACGACGTCCGCACTCACCTCGCCCGGACCACCCGGTACGGCAGGCAGGTCCGGCACGGCGGGCGCCACGGGCTCGGCGGCATGCGGGGTGAGCATCGCCGTGACCACGGCGGGATTACCGAGCACCGGAATGACCTCGGGATGCGGGGCGGCGAGCACGCGCCGGAAGAGGTCCAGACCGTTCGCGCGGTCGAGGACGGCCAGGCCGCTTTGTT
The DNA here is from genome assembly GCF_009765355.1 of Amycolatopsis anabasis. GTDB lineage: Bacteria > Actinomycetota > Actinomycetes > Mycobacteriales > Pseudonocardiaceae > Amycolatopsis > Amycolatopsis anabasis. Next base: position 15,309 of record NZ_VTHK01000082.1, read on the forward strand.
CGATCATGGCGGCTTCGAGCTCGGCGTCGACGCGCATTCCGCCGTCGCGCCACAGCGGCCAGTGCACCGCGACCGTGCGGCCGTGCCTGCTGCCGTCGGCGACGCGGGCGGCCCGGGCTCGCGTGAAGCCGCCGAGGAACGCGTTGGCGGCGGCATAGGCGGCCTGTCCGACGTTCCCGGTGACGCCCGCCAGCGATCCCACGAGGCAGAACACGTCGAGTGGCGCCGAGGAGACGGCCTCGTCGAGCCAGCAGGTGCCGAGCACCTTTGGCGCCCAGACCGCGGCGGCCCGGCGGCCGTCGATGTTGCGCAGGAAGGCGTCGTCCAGACCACCGGCGGAGTGCACGACGCCGTCCAGCGAACCGAAGTCGGCGCGCACGCCGTCGACGAGGGCGAGCACCTCGTCGCGGCGGGTCACGTCGACGCGCCGGTAGGCGACGACGCCGCGGCGGCCGCCCGCGCCACCGAGCTCACCGAGCACGGCCTCGACGCCTGCGTCGAGCGGCGAGCGCCCGGCGAGCACGACGGTGGCTCCCGGCGCGCGTTCGAGGATCTCGGCGGCGAAGACCCGGCCGAGCCCACCGAGGCCGCCGGTGACCAGGTACACGCCGTCGCTGCGCCACGGTCCGATATCCGGTTCGGAAAGGTCGGCGCGCGTCAGCTCGGCGACGAGCCGCTCGCCGCGTTTCCAGCGCACGTGGACGTCGGCGGTCGCGGCCTCGGCGTCCAGCCGCCGCAGCAGCGTTTCGACGTCGACAGGTACCGCATCGGCGGCCATGCCGATCACCTGGACGTCGACCCGTTCGTCCTCGAGGTGCGCGGTGCGCAGCATGCCCGCCAGCGCTGCGGTCAGCGCCTCACCCACCACGACACCGTCGGCTTCGTCGGCGCAGACGACCTGCACCAGCGCACCGTTTTCGCTGGGCGAGCGCAGCACCTCGCGCAGCACGCGGAGCACCCCCGCAAGGACCTCCGAGTACCACCTGGCCTCGGCCCCCGCGTCCCGCGGCGATAACGCCACCACGTCGGCGCCGGGCAGCGCCGCCGTCACGTCCGCGGGCAGACCCGGCCCGGCAGTGACGACGAACCGGCGCCGCGCATCGGGTCCCGCGACGGCCCCGGCCGCCGGGCCCTCCGGCAGCGGCGCCACCCGCCATCCGGGTACGAACAACAGCTTCCGGTGCACCGCCTGCTCGCCAGGGTGCCCGGCTTCCTCCGGTCGCCCGAGCTGCCGTGCTTGCGCCACGTCGGCGGTCGCGTCGACGGCTGCCGGGTCCACCGCGCGATAACGCACATCGTCCAACCCGGCGACGACCCGTCCCTCCCGATCGGCGAACCGGATCGTCACCGAGTCGGCCACCAGCACGCCGGACGCGTCGCGGGTGGGTGTCACCAACGCCCAGCCCGCGCCCACCGGGCCGTCGACGACCAGTCGTGCCACCGAGAACGGCAGCTTCAACGCGGGTCGTGAGCCGTTCTCGCGCGCGTCGGCGACCAGCGCCAGGCTGGCCTGCAACGCACCGTCGACCACGGCCGGGTGTACCGAGAACACGCCCTCCGCACCGAGGTCCGCGGACGGCTCGACGGCGACGAGCACCCCGTCGTCGTGCCGCCACACCGCGCGCACCGAACGCAACGCCTGCCCGTACCCGATGCCGATCTCGGCGAACCGCGCGTACAGCTGGTCGCCGGTCAGCACGGGCGCCGACGACGCGCTCGTGAGATCGAGGCGCTCGGCTCCGGGCTCGGTCACGACGAGGTCGGCGAAACCCGTACTCGTGGTGCCGTCTGCCGTACCTGCGACGACGCCCACGTCGAACTCGACGCCGTGTTCCCCGCGCGGTGTCAGGGTGGTGTCGACGGTGACCATGCCGTCGGCGGCAACGAGTGGGCGCAGCCAGACGACGTCACGCAGCACGACCCCGCCGGTGTGCCCGGCGGCCCGCCGCACGGCGTCGACGACCAGCTCCAGCACCGCCGCCGCAGGCAGGGTGGCTACGCCCGCCACGACGTGGTCACGCAGGATCGGCTCACCCGGCGTGAGCTCGGTGCGGTACCGCTGCGCCTCGAACGTCGAGATGTTGCGGTGCACCAACGGATGCAGCCGCCCGTCCGCGTCATCGCCGCCCGCCGAACCGGCCAGGAGCGAGTCGGGTGCCCAATAGCGTTCCCTCGCGAACGGGTAGCCGGGGAGGCTGATCCGCCGTGCTCCGGACGCGGGGGCCCTGGTCCAGTCCACCGGGAGACCCCGTACCCACAGCGACAGCAGCCTGCCGAAGTTCCCCTGCGCCAACCACGTGTCCACGGCGGACGACAGCAGCTCGTCGGTTTCGAAGACCTGCAGCACGTTGTTGCGCTGTTCGGCCCGGCCGCGGTACTCGGCGCTGTCCGGGTTCGCGACGAAACCGGCCAGCGCGGCGTCGAGCTCCGCGATCTCGGTCACGAGGAACGCGACACGTTCCGCCATCGGCTCACGGCCCACCTGGAGGGTGCGGGCGAGGTCGCGGAGGTCCGCACGGTCGCGGGGAACCCGCCGCAGCCAGGCCAGTAGCCGCGCCGCCACCTCGGCGAGCTGCTCGCCGGTGCGGGCCGACAGCACGACGGCGCGCGGCCGCGGCGATGGCTGCGGCCCGGATGGCGGCGGCAGGTACTCCTCGACCAGCACGTGCGCGTTCGACCCACCCGCGCCGAACGCCGAGACCCCGGCCGCGCGCGGCAGCTCGTGACCGTCCGCGCCCGCGCCGGGACGCGGCCAGCGGGTCAGCGCCTGCGGCACGACGAACCGGGTCGCGTCGAAGTCGATGTGCGGGTTGAGCCGTGCCGAGTGCAGCGACGGCGCCACCGCGTCATGCCGCAGCTGCAGCAGCACCTTGGTGAGCCCGGCGATTCCGGCCGCGCTCTCGCAGTGGCCGAAGTTGGACTTCACCGAGCCGATCAGGCAGGTGGACGCCGGGTTCTCCCGGTCCGCGCCGGGAACGTCGAGCGCCGATGCGAGCCCGCGGATCTCGATGGGGTCGCCGAGCGAAGTGCCGGTGCCGTGCGCCTCGACGTAGCCGATCGCGCGCGGGTCGAGGCCGGACCGACGCAGCGCGGCCCGGACGACGGCGGCCTGCGCGCGCGGGTTGGGCACGGTGTAGCCGTTGGTGCTGCCACCGTGGTTCATCGCGGTGCCGCGAATGACGCCGTAGATCTGGTCGCCGTCGGCCTCGGCCGTGACCAGCGGTTTCAGCACCACCGCCCCGACGCCCTCGCCGGGGACGTAGCCGTCGCCGTCGGCGCCGAAGGTGGCGCAGCGGCCGATCTCGGAGATCATGCCGTTGTTGCCGAGCATGTGGAACTTGTTGGGGTGCACTGACACGTTCACCCCGCCCGCCACGGCCGTGCCGCACTCGCCTGCCGCGATGGCCTGGCAGGCGAGGTGGAGCGCGGTCAGCGACGACGAGCACATGGTGTCGACCGCGACCGACGGGCCGTGGAAACCGAAGGTGTACGACACGCGGTTGGCGATCGAGGCCGGGCTGCCCACCAACGTAACGTGGCGCCCGCGTGCCTGCGCTTGCGCACCGTACAGCTGGTACTCGGTGTACATGACGCCGACGAACACGCCGACCGAACCCGCCGGGTCGTCCGGATCGTCTGCCGAGCCGGGGCCGTGCAGGGTGCGTGCGGTGTATCCGGCGTCCTCGATCGCGTGGTACGTCGTCTGCAGGAACAGCCGCTCCTGCGGGTCCATCGACTCCGCCTCCACCGGGGAGATCGCGAAGAACAGCGGGTCGAATTCGGCGACACCAGCGAGGAAACCGCCGCGCCGGGAACACAGCTCGGCAGTGAGCGAGCCGGGCGGGAACCGGTCGGCGGGCAGGCCGGTGACGGTGTCCCGGCCGCGCGCGAGGTTCTCCCACAACGTCTCCAGGTCGTCGGCGCCCGGGTAGCGCCCGGCCACACCGACGATGGCGATGTCGAGCGGCCGGTCGGACGGCGCGGACGAGTACGACGAGAACGCGGACACCGGCGAGGACACCGACGGCACGGCCCTGGCCAACGCGGACCTGCTGTCCATAGTGGACGCTCTGGACAGCGTCGTGCCCGCCGGGTCGGTCGCGTGCGGTTCTGGCGCGGGTGCTCCGCCGGTCAGCCGGGCTAGCACCTCGGGGTACTGGGCGACGAGATGGCCCGCCAGCTCGTCGAGGGTGTGGTGTTCGAAGAACAACGTCTTGGGCAGCGACCCGAACGTCTCCTCAAGCCGGGAGATGAGCACCATCGCCAGCACCGAACTGACGCCGAAGTCCTCCAACGGCGCCCGCATGTCGATGTCGGCGGCGGGCAGCTTGAGCTCCTCGGCGAGAATCCGCCGCAGCAGCCGCACCGCGGTCTCGTACGCGGCGTCGGCACCGGGCGCGGGCTGGGGTGCCGGCGCCTGCGCGGGCGTCGCGTCGACGGACACCGCACGCGCGCCGGGCGCCCCGGTCGCCCGCGTGAGGTAGGCACGGATCGGGACCGGGTCGCCGTGCAGCGGCAGCACGTGGTCGGCCCCGAGCGCACGAGCGGCGTTCAGCAGCCGCATGCCGGTGCCGGTGGGGATCGGCACCAGCCCGGTCGCGGCACGCGTGGCGGCGGCCGCCTCGGCGGGCATGCGCATACCGCCGTCGGCCCAGATCGGCCACGACAGCGACAGCGCGCGGCCGCACCGCTGCCCGGTCGCCGCGAGCTCGTTGTGCCGAGCCGCCCAGGCATCGAGGAACCCGTTGGCGGCGCCGTAGATCGACTGACCGAGGTTGCCGGTGACCGACGCCATGGACGAGAACAACAGGTACTCGCGCACGCCGTGCTCGCGGGTGACCGCTTCGAGGGCGTCGATTCCCACGATCTTCGGGGCGAGCACGGCGGTGACGTCGTCGGCCGCGCGGGTGGCAAGCAGCCCGTCGCGCAGCACACCCGCCGAATGCACGACGACATCCACCCGACCCCGCTCGGCCACGAGCCGGTCGACGACGGCGGCGATCTCGCCGCGGTCGGTGACATCGGCCTGTTCGTAGCGCATCTGGGTGCCGTCGCACGACAGCTCGCGCAGCCGGGCAGCGCGGGCGGCGTCCAGCGGCGAGCGGCCGACAAGCACCACCACGGCGGCGCGGGCGCTCGCGGCGATGTCCTCCGCGACGGCGAGGCCGAGACCGCCCGCGCCGCCGGTCACGAGGTGGACGTCGCCGTCCCCCCACCGCGACACGGTGTCCGGCACGGGCACCGCGCGCCAGCGCCGCACTTCGTGCGCGCCCACGTGCCGCCGCGTGTGCGGCTCGCCGGTCGCCCACGACTCACGCAGCAGCCGCGCGAGCGTGTCCACTGTGTCCATTTCGGACAACTCGCCGACCTCGACGACCTGCGTGACGAACCCCGGCTTCTCCTCGGCCACGGCACGCAGCAGCCCGCCGAGGCCCACGGCGAGCCGCGCGGGGCCCGACGCGGGCACGACGAGTTGCATGCCGGACGGGGCGGCGGACGCGGCCAGCGCGGGCCGCACCCGCGCGACGACCTCGTGCACCAAGTCCATGTACCACGCGGGCGTGCCAGTCTCACCGAGCGCGGGCGACCCGGCGGCGGGCAGGGTGACCACCGGGGCGCCGAGGCGGTCCACGAGCCCGGCGGCGGCTTCGTCGCCGACACCGCCGACGAGGAGCACCGTGCGGGGGCGGTCGGCGAGGTCGGCGCGCGCGGGCGGCGCGGCCTCCCAAACCGGGATGTGCAGCAGTGATTCTTCGCCACCACCGAAGGCACGGGCACCGGCGGCGCGGAAGGAGACGCCCCTCAGTTCCGCCGCGACGATTCCGTCGCGGTCGGTGAACACCACGTCGACGGCGCCCTTGACGCGGCCCGGCAGAACCACGGCGAGCGCCGCACCGGTCAGCGGCGCATGCACCGTCACCTCGTCCACCGCGAACGGCAGCCGGGGTCCGCCCGCGATTGGGCCCGCCGCGTCGAGCACGAGGGCGGCCTGGAGCCCGCCGTCAGCGAGCGCCGGGTGCAGCACGAAGCCGCCCGACACACCGGATCCGTCGGCACCGGCGGGAACGTCGAGCAACGCGGTCACCGCGCGGCCGTCGGTGCGGGTCGCCAGTACCGAGCGCATCCGCCGTCCGTGGTCGACGCCCACGGCACGCAGCCGCTCGTACAACGCCGCGCCGTCGGCCTCCCGCCCGTCCGGAGGCCGGATCCTCGGGCGGGATACCGGATGCGAGCGGTCCGTCGAGTCGACGCGGACGGCGCCACGGCAATGGGAGGTGCCGTTGCCGTCCTCGTCCCGGCTGATGATCTCGACGTCGACGTCCGCGTCGTCACCACGCCGGGACAGCAGCACGTCCACCGAGCGGCCCGAGCCCTCGGGCACCCGCAGCGGCGCGAGCCACACGAGGTTGCGCACCGCCACCGGCGGCACCCCGTCCGCGGTGCCCGCGGCGGCGCCGGACAACACCGCGCGGACGGCCTCCAGAATCAACTCCACGAACGCCACGGCCGGCAGTGTCTTCTCCCCGCCGACGCGATGGTCGGCCAGGAAGAACTCCGACGCGAACCGGGCGGTGAACCGCAGCCCGCCGAGGTCGGAGACGTTGCGTTCCAGCAGCGGCGCGAGCCGCCCGGACGAGGAGGACCCGAGTGTCGCCTGGTCGTCGGGCACCCAGTACCGGTCCCGCACGAACGGGTAGCCGGGCAACGGCACGCGAACGGGGCGCTGCCCGGCGAACAGCCGCGACCAGTCGACGTCGCCACCGGCCACCCAGGCCGCGGCCAGTTCGTCCAGCACGGCGGCGTCGACGACCCCGGCGGACCCGACGGCGCGGTCCAGCACGGCGGAGACAACGTGGGCGGTGGGCGCGGCGACCGTCACCGTGTCGGCGTAGCGGACGCCTCGCGAGTCACCGTTTCGCCAGGCGGCCAGCGCTTCGACGAGATGCGGCAGGTCGTCGGCGACGACCGCCAGCCGGTGCCGCATCGGCACGCGCCCCAACTGGAGGGTCCGGGCGACCGCGTGCGGACCCCACCCCGCGGGGGCGACCCACTGCCCGGCGGCGTCGGCGTCCGGTTGCCACGGGCCACCGGACGGGTTGCCGACGCCGGTGGCGTCGAGGGCGACGCGGACGTATGCCTCGAGCCGTTCCGCGTACTCGGCAAGACGTTCGGCGTCGCGGGCGGACAGGACGTATACCTGCGGGTTCGCGGTCACCGAGCCCTCCGGGCGCTCGGCGAGCGGTGCTTTCTCGACGACGAGGTGCGCGTTGGCGCCGCCCGCGCCGAAACTGCTGATCCCGGCCAGCCGCGGCCGAGGCCACGGGGAAAGCTCCCGCTGCACGTGGAACGGCGTGCGGTCGAACGGGATGTAGGGGTTGAGCGCTTCGGCGTGGATCGACGGCACGAGCTCCTCGTGCTGGAACTGCAACAGCACCTTGGTGAGCGCCGCGATGCCCGCCGCCGACTCGAGATGCCCAATGTTGGACTTCACCGAGCCGACCGGGCACGACTTCGCCGGCGGGCGCCCGGTGCCGACGCTGCGGGCGAGCCCAGTTATCTCGATGGGGTCGCCGAGCGACGTGCCGGTGCCGTGGGCCTCAAGGTAGCCGAGGTCGGCGGCATCGACCCCGCTGTCGGCGAGCGCCGCCGTGACGACGTCGGCCTGCGCCAGCGGACTGGGCACGGTAAAGCTGTTCGTGCGGCCCCCGGCGTTGACGGCCGACCCGATGAGCACGCCGTACACGTGGTCACCGTCGGCCAGTGCCTTCGACAGCGGCTTGAGCAGGACCGCGCCGACGCCCTCGCCGGGCACGTACCCGGAGCCTCCCTCGCCGAAGCTGCGGCAGCGGCCGTCGGCCGAGGCGAAGTTGCCGAGGCTGAGCAGGATGTGCTTGTCAGGGTGAACAGTCACGTTGACCCCGCCCGCGATCGCGAGCTCGGACTCGCGGGAACGCAGCGACCGGATGGCCAGATGCAGCGCCGTCAGCGACGACGAGCACATCGTGTCCACCGCCATGGACGGGCCGGTGAGGTCCATGAAGTACGAGACACGGTTGGCGATCGCACTGAACGACGACGAGATCGGCACCGGCGTGCCCTTGATCTCGCCTCGGTAGTGGTCGTACATGCCGTACATCACGCCGACGAACACGCCGACCTCGCGGGTGCCGAGGGTGGCAGGCGTGTACCCGGCGTCCTCGACGACATGCCATGCCGCCTCGAGGAACAGCCGCACCTGCGGGTCGAGCAGTTCCGCCTCGACGGGCGGCACGGCGAAGAAGCCCGCGTCGAAACGGTCGACGTCGTCGATGAACCCGCCCCAGCGGGTGTAGGAGGTGCCGACGGCAGAGCGGTCGGGGTCGAAGGTGTCCCGCCAGTCCCACCGGTCGGCGGGTACCTCGGTGACACAGTCGCGTCCGGCACGCAGGTTGCGCCACAGCGCCGCCACGTCGGGGGCCATCGGGTATCGGCCAGTGAGCCCGATGACGGCGATCTTGTCGGTGTCGCCTTGTCGTTCTCCGGTAACCGTTCCGCCCGCACGCACCGCACTGTCCACTGTGGTCAGAGTGAACGGGGTGTCCGGCGGAGCGGCCTGCTCGCCGGGCCGGGGTCCGCCGAGGACATCGGCGTGCTCCTCCGCCAGATGCGCGGCAAGTGCCGACGGCGTGCGGTATTCGAAGAACAGCGTCTTGGACAGCTCGCCGAGGTGGTCTTCCAGTTCCCGCGTCATCGCCATGATCGCGATCGAGTCGATGCCGTAGTGGTCGAACTCGAGGTCGTCCTGAATGCGTTCCTCATCAAGCCCCGTCGCACGGGCCATTACCTCGGTGAGCAACGCGGTCGCCGCCTCGACGGCGCTCTCCCGTCCGGCCGGTTCGGCCGGTTCGCTCGTGGCGGCGGTTCCGGCGGCCTCGCCAGGAGCACCGGCCGGGCCGGGCGTAGCCGTCACCGTCGCGACCGGGGCCACCTCGACGGTCAGGGTCTCTCGCACGCGCTCGGTGCTGCCGTGGACGACCAGCGGATGAGCCGCAGCGCCGCGCACGCAGTCCTCGAGTGCCGCGAGTCCGGCAGCACTGGGCATCGGGGTGATCCCCACCGCTTGGCGCATCGAACGGGCCGAGTGTTCGTCGAGCCCGATGCCGCCCTCGGCCCAGTACGGCCAGCTGATCGACACCGTGTGGCCCGCGCGCTCCCCCGCCGCGACCCGCGCGTTCCGCGCGGCGGCGAAGGCATCCTGGAATCCGTTCGCGTAGGAGTACACCGCCTGTCCCGCGTTGCCGAGCACCGAGGCCAACGACGAATAGAACACCACCACGTCGAGCGGTTCGTCGGCGAATGCGTCGTCGAGCGCGAGTGTGCCCGCCACCTTGGGTGCCAGCACGGCGTCGACAGCCTCGGGCGTGAGGTTCTGCGCTAGTGCGTCGCGGGTGACCCCGCCCGCGTGGACTATCCCGTTGACTCCTCCGAACACCTCGTGTGCCGCGGTGGCGACCCGGCGAGCGTCGGCGGCGCGGGACACGTCGGCCGCGACGTAGACAGCGTCACCGCCCGCGGCGCGCACGTCGTCGATCAACGCGGCCACGGTGTCGTCGGCTGGCGAACGGCCGACGAGCACGAGCCGGGCACGCTTCTCGCGCGCCAGGTGCCGCGCGGTGAGCGCGCCGAGGCCGCCGCGCGCGCCCACCACGACGTACGTGCCGTGGTCGCGGAAACCCCGCCGGACTCCGGTATCCGCGGCGTCGGATCCGGTGTCACCGCCTGCCGACGCTTCGTGACGGCCGAGCACGAAGCGGCCCTCCGGCGTCCAGCGGACGGCGACGCCCGATGAGTCGACGGCCAGTTCTGCCCAGACCCGCTGGTGCGCGTCGGCCGCGTCGAGCCCGGGCCCGACGGCGGCCACCCGGACGTCGAAACCGGGGCTCTCCAACGCGACCGTGCGGGCAAAGCCGCGCAGGGCAGCGCCCGCCGGGTCACCGTCGCGGTGGCACCACAGCACGCGGACGCGGCTGAGCCTGCCGCCAATCCGGGCGCGCACGAGCGCGGCGGCAAGCGCGATGGCGGCGTGCCCGGTCCGTTCGGCCCGTTCGCGGGCATGATCGGAGGCCGAGACGACCAAGCCGTCGTCGTCGAGGTCGGCGCTGAACGCCCGGACCACGCGGTCGGGCACGAGGCCTTCCTGTTCGAGGTCGTGGAGTAGGCGGTCGAGGTCGGCGGAGTTGGTGAAGTCGGCCTGGTACCCAGGGCCGGGCCCGTCGCCGAGTCTGGCGAACGACGTGCCGGGACGGACGACGACGACCCGTTCGCCCGCGGGCGGGCGGCTCGCTGGGAAATCCTCGCCAAGCCACAGGGTGAGGCCAGGGAACGGCACCGCACCCGCAGGCACCGCCTGTGCCCACCACCGCTGCTCGTAGCGCAGCACGCCCTCGTCGGCGGCGCGATCCGCACCTTGATCTGCGACTTGACCCGTGGCGTCGCCGGGGCGGATGGGGCGCACAACCAGGCCACGCACGTCGACACAGGCATTGCCGTCGGGAGTGACGGCCACGATGTCGAACCGCGCCTGCCCCGTGTCGGCCCCGCCTCGGCGCACAGCGCGCACGCGGCACCCGGGCCCGAGCTCGCGATGGACCGTCACGCGCTCGACCGTGAACGGCACCGCGGCTCGACCTGACATCAACGGCGAGATCGTCTGCAGCACCGAGTCCAGCAGCCCGACCTGGCGCGACCAGCTCGTGCCCTGCGGGACCACCGCGAGCCGGGCGTACACCGTGCCGTCGGTGCCGTCAGCGTCGTCCGCGCCCTCGGTTCCGTGACCCACGCCGAGTTCGGCGATGCCTCGGAAGCCGGGGCCGTACCGTAGCCCCGCCTCGGCCAGCCGGGCGTAGAACGTGGCGCCGTCGATCAGGGCACCGGCAGGGGGCTCGACGTGCTCGCGGCGCGCCGCCGCCGTATCGAGCAGCAACCGGCCCTCCGCGCAGCGAATGCGCTCCGGCGCGTAGGCGCCTGCCGGTTCGGCGATTACCTCGAACGTGATCTTGTCCGCATCGTCGCGCAGCACCACGGTTACGTCGCGGCCGGTCGCCGGAACGGAGACCGGCGCCAGCCAGACGGTGTCGGACACCCCGGCGACGTCCCGGCCCCGGAGCTCGCGCGCGGCGGCGCGGACCAGCTCCGCCACGCCCGCACCGGGCAGAATCGCGGTCCCCGCCACCACGTGGTCGGTCACGACCGGGTCGGTCCCGTCGAGACGCACCCGGTAGCTCTGCGCACCGTCAACGGGGGCCGGGACGGGCGCGGCGTCCGGGACGTTAGTGGAGAGCGGGAGCTGGTCCAACCAGTAGGACGTGCGCTTGAACGGGCAGGTGGGCACCGACGCGCGCCGCGTGCCCGCATCGACGGTGTCCAAGTCGGCTGGGTCCGGCGAACTTCCCCGCAGCCAGGCCGCGGCGACCCGGCCCGCCGGGCTCGACGCCGAGGGTTCCGCGCCGGTCACCGTGACCTTGCGCCCGCGCGCCCGCGCGGTGTGCAGCCCCGCGACCTCGTCGCCGTCGTCGCCGTCGAGGAAGGCGTCGAGCCGCGCGAGCAGGGTTCGCCGGTCGTCGCCGAGGACCGCGAGGCGGTACCCCGCGACGTCGCGTTCGCGGAGGGTGCGAAGGACGTCGCCGAGCGGCACGTCGGTGCGTTCGCGCACGAACCGGCTCAGGTCGCGGACGTACTCGCGCAGCAGGTCGCCGGTGCGGGCCGACGCCACGAGCAGCCCGGTGCCGAGCGGCACGTCGTCCTGCGCGGGCCGCTCCTGCGGGTACTCCTCCACGACGACGTGCGCGTTGGTGCCGCTGTAGCCGAACGAGCTGATCGCGGCACGCCGGGGGCGGCCGGGGGTCGTCTCCCACGGCGTCGTGCCGGTGGTGACCGAGAACGGGGACGCGTCGAAGTCGAAGTGGTGGTTGGGACGCTCGAAGTGCAGTGACGGCACGAACCGCCGATGCCGCAGGCACAGGATCGCCTTCTGTAGGCCGGCGAGGCCCGCGGCGGCGGAGGCGTGGCCGAGGTTGCTCTTCACCGAACCGATCTCGATGCGGCCGTGCTCGCGGCGGCGCGCGGCGAGGTCGGGGTTGAGCTCGGTGTAGGCCGTGGCGAGCGCCTGCAACTCGACCGGGTCGCCGAGCTTGGTGCCGGTGCCGTGGGTCTCGACCATGTCGACGTCCGCGGGATCCAGGCCCGCGCCGGTGTAGATGTCGCGGAGCAGCTCGATCTGGCTGGCCATGTTGGGCGCGGTGATGCCGTTGGACTTGCCGTCCTGGTTGATGCCGGAGGCCACGATCAGGCCGTGCACGTGGTCGCCGTCGCGCTCGGCGTCGGACAGCCTGCGCAGCACGACGGCGGAGACGCCCTCGCCGGGCACGAAACCGTCGGCGTCGTCGTCGAAGGTGTGGCAGTGGCCGCGCGGCGACAACATCCGGGCCTGCGACATCGCGACGTACGAGCCGGGCGAGAGGTACAGCGACACACCCGCGACCAGCGCCATGTCGATCTCGCCCGCGTGCAGCGCCGAAACCGCGAGGTGGGTAGCCACGAGCGACGACGAGCACGCGGTGTCGATCGACAGCGCGGGTCCACGTAGGTCGAGGAAGTACGACACGCGCGCTGCGGCCAGCGCGGTGCCACCGGCCATGACGCTGGTGCGGTCACGGCCGTGCAGTAGGCACAGCTCGGCATAGTCGCCCTGCACGATGCCCAGGTAGACGCCGCAGCCGCGCCCCTTCAGCTTCGCGCGGCCGTATCCGGCGTCGCTGAGCGCGCGCACCGACTCCTCGAGCACGAGCCGCTGCTGCGGCTCCATGAGGGCGGCGTCGGCCGGGGTGATCTCGAAGTGCGCGGCGTCGAAGGCGTCCGGCCGGTCGATCGCACCGAGCCATCGGGAGTACGTCCTGCCGGGTGTGCCCGGTTCGGGGTCGAACCAGTCGTCGGCATCCCAGCGGTCCTCGGGCACCTCGGTGACCGCGTCCCGCCCCTCGCGCAGCAGCTCCCAGTACTCCTCGAGCGACTCCGCGCCCGGATAGCGCCCGGACATGCCGATGATGGCGATGGGCTCGTCGGCACGCACCGGCGCCGCAGATGCCAGGGCCCGGCTCGGGACTTCGGCGGCCGCACCGGCTTGCGCGGCCGATGCGGTTTGCGGGACGTGCGTGGTCGGCTCGGGCGCGGGCGTCGAGGTGTTCTCGGCCAGCAGCTCACGCGCCCGTGCGGGAGTGATCGTACGGTCCCGCAGGGCGCTCAGGATCTCTGCTCTAGTGGGCAAAGTCGAGTCCTCTCAACGGCGGTCGGCCAGTAGGGCGTCGGCCGCGTCGGGGTCAAGGCGGCCCGCGTAGATCTCTTCGAGCAGCTCGTCGAGGTTGTCTGTCCTGTTCGGACGATCGGCTCGGTTGGCGTCGTTCGCGTTCGTGGCGGCGGGCCGGGTCGGCAGGATTCCGGAAAGGAACGTGCCCAGCGCGGTGACCGTGGGGTGTTCGTACAGCCGCGTCGACTCGATATCGACACCCAGCTCCATCGACAGCTCCCGCACCCACTCCACGCCCACGATCGAGTCCAGACCCATCTCCGTGAAACTCCGATCCAGCTCGATCTCCGACTCGTCCACGAACAACTGCCCCGCCAACGTCCGCACCAACAACTCCTCCAACGCGCCGGAATCCACAACGGACACTGATGGGGCCGGAAGGGGATCGGCCGAAACGACCGCGGGAGCCGGGGACTCCGGCGCGGTCGGCACCGAACCGGCACCGGATCCGACGAGCGGCGCCAGATACCCCGCCAGCGCCGTCACCGTCGGATGTTCGTACAGCCGCGTCGACTCGATATCGACACCCAGCTCCATCGACAGCTCCCACACCCACTCCACGCCCACGATCGAGTCCAGACCCATCTCCGTGAAACTCCGATCCAGCTCGATCTCCGACTCGTCCACGAACAACTGCCCCGCCAACGTCCGCACCAACAACTCCTCCAACACCGCTGAATCGATCCCCGGTGCGACGGGGTCGGCGGGCGCCTGCGCCGCGACCGGTGCGGCCTGCTCGACGGGTTCCGCGAGCACGACCGGCGCGACCGGGGCAGCAGGCACGACCGTGGACTCCGGCAGCGGCACGAGCCTGATCCCGCTTGGTTTCGGCAGCGTCCGGCGCGGCTCGACGGCCACCCGTTCGGGCGGTTCCAACACCGTCCGCGCCCGCGCCGCCAGAGCTACCGTCGCCGCACCCGGAGCAACCGGAGCCGGAACCGGTGCGACCACGGCCACCGGAGAAGCCGGAGCAACCGGAAGCACGGCGGCAGGCGCGGACCCGTTCGGCACCGTCGCCCGCGAATCGCCCGGTGTCGACGCGAACGCGGCGGCCCGCCTGCGCGAGGCACGCAGGTCGGCCCAGTGTCGGTTTCGCGCGAACGGGTAGCCGGGCAGGTCGAGCCGAGGCGCGGGCGGCACCCCCTCGGGCCGTGCGCTCGGCACGTAGCCCAGCGTGTAGAGCCGGGCGAGTGCCACGGCGTTGTCGTGCAGTTCGGCATCGTCGGCACGCGTAGCGGCGAGCCGGTCGACGGTCTCCTGCAGCACCTTCTCCGCAGCGGCGTTCGACTCGGCCCGACCGACGAACGCCCCCGGCGGCGGGGTGGCCGCCCCACGCAGCGCGTTGATCACCTCGACGGCGTGCGCGGGCGACCGGACGACGACGGCCACGCGGTGATCGAGGTGGTCGCGTCCGAACAACAGGGTGTGGCTGAGCACGGCCACCAACCCCGGCTTGTGCGGTGTCCGCTCGAGCCACGCGGCGACGTCGGCGAGCCGCTGGTCGAGCGCCTGCGCGGTGCGCGCGGAAAACACCAGCACGTGCTCAGGAGCGTCGGTCCAACCAACCCAGGTTTCGGCCCGCGGCGGGCGGTACTCGACGACGGCGTGCGCGTTGGTGCCGCTCATGCCGAACGCATTCGTCGCCCCGCGCCTCACGTCGTCGCCGGGCCACGGCACGGGTTCGGGGCTTGCCGTCACCGGGGCGTCCTGCCAGGCGATGTAGTCGTTCGGGTGTGACAGACCGATCGTCGGCGGAATGGCGCCCCGCCGCAGCGACGAGATCAGCGCGATGAGGTTCACGACGCCGGACGCGGCGAGCGCGTGGCCGAGGTTCGACTTCGTCGACGTGAGGTGCCAGGAGACGCCGACGGTGCCGGAATCGCCTGCCGCCTTGAGCGCGTCGATGACGGCGTTGACCTCCACCGGGTCACCCAATTTCGTGCCGGTGCCGTGCGCGACGAGGTGTCGCACGCTCGCCGGCTCGATGTCGTGCTCGCGCCACACCCGGGTGAGCAGTTCGGTCTGAGCCGCGCCGCTGGGCGCGGTGATCCCGTTGGTGCGGCCGTCGTAGTTGACGCCGGTGGCCAGCAGCGTGGCGTGCGGGACGGTGGTCGCACCTGCCGCGACCTCCGGGCTCGCGAGCACCACCGCCGCGACGGCCTCGGCGGGGATCATGCCGTCGGCGGCGGCGTCGAAGGCGCGGCACACGCCCGTGGCGGAGAGCATTCCGGCGCGCGCCATCGCGCCGTACACGTGCGGCGCGAGCATCAGGTTCACCCCGGCGACGACGGCGATGTCGCAGTCGCCCGCGGCGATCGCCTGCCGTGCCTGGTGCACGGCGACGAGACCGGACGAGCACGCGGTGTTCGTCGCCAGCGCCGGGCCGTGCAGGCCGAGGAAGTACGACAGCCGCGACGCGAGAATCGCGTTGGAGTTGGCGGTGATGCTCACCTCGGACACCGGGTAGTGGTCGTAGTCGCCCTCCTCAGCGCCCACGAAGACGGCGACCCGGTACCGCCGGAGGTCGCCGGTGGTGAGACCAGCGTCCTCGATGGCGTGCCAGCACTCCTGAAGCAGCAACCGCTGGCGCGGGTCCATGCCGTCGGCCTCGCGGGGGGAGATCTGGAAGAACGCCGGGTCGAACTCCTCCACGCCCGCCACGAAGCCCGCGCGGACCAGGGTGCGTTCCGCCGGGTCGAAGCCGAGTTCCTGCCACCTCCCGGCGCGGTCGGCAGGCAGTTCCGAGACGGCGTCGCGGCCCTCGGCCAGCAGCCGCCACAACGCGTCGACGTCGTCGGCACCGGGGAACCGGCCCGCCATGCCGAGCACGGCGACAGGATCGTTCACCTGGCGCGCACGGCCGCATGCGGGGGGCGCGGGACGCGGGCGGTCGACGCGGGCGCGACCGGTGCCGCGCGAGGCGGGGGCTGCCGAACGCGTGGGCTTCGCCGCCTCCCGGTAGGCGTCCACGAGGACGTCGCCATACCGCTCGAACAGCGTGGGCACGAGCCGGTCGACCGTGGGCGCGCCGAAGAACAGGTCGGGGGTCACGGTCCTGCCGAGCCGTCCGCCGAGCACGGCCGCGAGATCGGCGAGCAGGATCGAGTCGAACCCGAACTCCGCGAAGTTCGTCGCCGGGTGCACTCGCTCGAACGGGATGCTCAGCACCTTCCCGATCGCTTCCCGCACCTCCCAGGCGAGGCATTCTTCGGCCGTCCAGCCCGTCATGTGCGAGCGGCGCAGAGCTCCGGTGGACGCCGTTTCACCAGTGGCCACGGCGACGAGGTTCGAGTCCGTCGGCACGGACGCCGCGCTGCGGTCGGCGATGAGGCGGGTGATCGTCCAGAGGGGCGCGCCGTGTTCGTCGTAGGCGGTGAGGTCGCAACGGTGCTCGCTCTCGGTCGTCGCCGCTCGCACGTGCAGCCACGCCGCGTCCGCGGTGGACGGGGAGAATCGCGCCTGCTCGATCCGCACCACGTCCCCGGCGTGCGCGACGGCATCCGGGAGCAGGCCGGGTTCGAGCACCAGCTCACCCGAGCCGGGGACGCGGGCGCGTTCGACGTCGACGGCGACGAGCACGCCCTCGCCACCCCCGTCCAGCGCTGTCCGCAGCTCGTCGAGCGTGGGCGCGGCCGGCGGCTCGGTCAGTGCGCCGAAACCGAGCGCGTAGACGTGGCGCCGCTCGTCGGCGCCTTCGGTGTCCACCGTCTGTTTGGCCTGTTCGGTCTTTCCGGCCTGTTCGGAGGCGACACTGGCGATCTGCCACTCGACGCGGTCACCCGGTCCGCCGCCGAGCACGACCTCGACCTCGACCGCACCGGAGCCGGGCAGCACCATTGGTTCGAGTAACTCCACATCGGACAGTTCGACCGGAACGTCGTCGGCACCGTGGGCGATCGCGACGGCGGCACGAGCCATCTCGAGCAACACCTCGTCCGGGACGACGACCGGAACATCGGAAGCGCAGTGGATCTCGCGACCGACCGTAGATGCCCGGAGCGAACTACGGAACACCACACCGTCCAACGTGGACTCGTTGCGCTGGACGAACGCGTGCGGCGCCACGTTCCCGCCGCCGAGCGCGGTCATCGGTGGTCCCTCCGCCCAGTAGTGCTCGCGGGCGAAGGGGTAGCCAGGGAGGTCGAGGTGGGGCAGTGGCGGGGCCTGCCGTGGCAGTGTGGTGCGCGGGTCGTAGCCGGTGACGTAGAGGTGGGCCAGTGCGGTGCAGTGGTCGTGGTCGTCGCTACCGAGCGCGGAAGCGTCGGCCAGCAGCGAACCGAGGGTGCGTTCGAGGAGGGGTTCGGCCGACGCGTCCTGGTCGAGGACGCCGGTGCGACCGCCTGCCGCGCCGCCGCCGAGCAGGTCGGCGGCGTGGTGTAGGGACGTGACGATGAAGGCGGCGCGGTGGGCATGGTGGTCGCGGTGCCACCACAACTTGTGCGCCAGCACGGGCAACAACCCCGGCTCGTCCGATTCGGCGTGCTTCCGGCACCAGGCCGCGAGATCGGCGATCCGCCGGGCAAGCGCCTCAGCGGTGGCCGCCGACACCACCAGCACATGCTCCGCCACCGCCAACGGCGCCCACGCCGACACCCCAGGCACGCCACCACCCTCAACAACGGGAGCCTCCAGCACCACATGCGCGTTAGTGCCGCTCATCCCGAACGCACTCACCGCACCAATCCGCACATCCGGCACCGACGAAGACGGCCACGGCCCAGCCTCGGCACGCACGGCCAGACCACCCTCACCCCAACGCACGTACTCGTTCAGCCCGGCAGGCTCGCCAGCCGACGCACCGGCGGCCAGATCACGCGGAATCGACGGCGGAATGACACCAGTCCGCAACGACTGCACCAACCCAATCAGACTCACCACACCCGACGCCGCCAGCGAATGCCCCACATTCGACTTCGACGACGTCACCACACACTCACCACCGGAGGTGTCGTCGCGGAGCACGTCGGCCAGCGCGTTGAGCTCCACCGGATCACCCAGCTTCGTGCCAGTGCCATGCGCCACCACATGTCCCACCGAACCCGGCGCCACACCGGCCTTTTCCCACACCGACCGCACCAACTCCGCCTGCGCCTTACCGGACGGCGCCGTGATCCCGTTCGTCCGCCCGTCGTAATTCACACCGCTACCAGCAACCCGCGCATACGCGGACAAACCACAATCCTCAATGACCCGTTCCGAGGCCAGCACCACCACCGCCACCGCCTCCGCAGGCACCAACCCATCCGCCGACCCCAAGAACGCCGCACACCGACCCGAAGGCGACACCATCCCCGCCCGCACCATCGCCACATAGGCGAA
>NZ_VTHK01000083.1 GCF_009765355.1 Amycolatopsis anabasis
AAAACCACCAACCCCCCACGTTAAAACACCAGACCGGTTAGAACCGGCCCAAACACTCACGACCCACCCCACAAGGCAACCGCCGCACAAACAACGAAGTGCCCTCCCCCGGTGAACAGGGAAGGGCACTTCGTCGGCTGAGTGCGGATCAGTGCTCGGGGGTTTTCCGCCCGGCCGGGATCTGCTCGGCTTCGGCCTCGCCCGCATCCGTGACATGACCGTTGCCGTGGCCGTTGCCGTGGGCGCGGTCGAGCGCCGCGGTCTCCTCGGACGGGTCCGGGGAGAGCAGGGTGCCCGGGATCGCCCGGCCGGCCGAGCCCAGCTTGTTCATCTTCTTGGGCACCGCCGCGCCCTGGTACTCCAGCGGGATCGGGTGGCCGTGGTCGTCCACCGGGCCCAGCGGCTGGTGGATCTCGATGAACTCACCGTGCGGCAGGCGCTTGATGATGCCGGTCTCCACCCCGTGCTCCAGCACTTCCCGGTCGGCCCGTTGCAGGCCGAGGCAGATCCGGTAGGTGATGAAGTACGTCAGCGGCGGCAACACCAGCACACCGATCCGGCCGATCCAGATCATCGCGTTCAACGAGATGTCGAAGTTGAAGGCGATGATGTCGTTGAAACCGGAGATCATACCGACGAACACGAACGCGATGCCCATCATCCCGATGCTGGTGCGGACCGGGACGTCCCGCGGCCGCTGCAGCAGGTTGTGGTGCGCGGTGTCCCCGGTCAGCTTGCGTTCGATCATCGGGTAGAGGAACAGGAACGCGAACGCGGTGCCCATCCCGAAGGTGGCCGCGAAGATCGGCGCCGGGATGGTGTAGTTGCCCAGGTAGATCTCCCACGGCGGCCAGATGCGCAGGAAGCCGTCGGGCCAGGCCATGTACCAGTCCGGCTGCGAACCGGCGGACACCTGCGACGGGTTGTACGGGCCGAAGTTCCAGATCGCGTTGATCTGGAAGACGCCGGACATCAGCGCGATGACACCGGTGACCACGGCGAAGAAGGCGCCGGCCTTGACCGCGAAGTACGGCATGATCCGCACGCCGACCACGTTGGTCTCCTTGCGCCGCACGCCCGGGAACTGGGTGTGCTTCTGGTACCAGACCAGCGCGAGGTGGACCGCGACCAGCCCGAGCATGATGCCCGGAATGAGCAGGATGTGCAGGGTGTACAGGCGCGGGATGATCTCGGTGCCCGGGAACTCCCCGCCGAACAGCGCCCAGTGGAGCCAGGTCCCGATCACCGGGGTGGCGAGCACGATGCCGGACAGGGTCGCCCGGATGCCGATGCCGGAAAGCAGGTCGTCCGGCAGCGAGTAGCCGAAGAAGCCTTCGAAGCAGCCCAGGATCAGCAGCAGCGCGCCGATGGTCCAGTTCGCCTCACGCGGGCGGCGGAACGCGCCGGTGAAGAAGATCCGGAACATGTGCACGGCCATGGCGGCGACGAACACCAGCGCGCCCCAGTGGTGCACCTGCCGGACGAACAGCCCGCCGCGGACGTCGAACGAGATGTTCAGCGTGCTCGCGAACGCCTTGGACATCTCGACGCCCTGCAGGTTCTGGAAGCTGCCGTTGTAGGTGACCTCCTCCATCGAGGGGTCGAAGAACAGGGTGAGGTACACCCCGGACAGCAGCACCACGATGAAGCTGTAGAGCGCGATCTCGCCGAGCAGGAACGACCAGTGCGTCGGGAAGACCTTGTTGAACTGGTGGCGCAGGCCCTTGGCCAGGTGGAGCCGCTCGTCCAACGCCTTCGCCGCGTGCCCGGCGGCCTTTTCCGCGGGGTTGGTCCCCTTTGTCGGCGTGGTGAGTGAACTCATGACTTACGCTCCCAAAACGCCGGGCCGATAGCCTCGATGAAGTCGCCCTTGGCCACCAGATAACCCTCTTCATTCACTGTAATGGGCAACTGGGCGAGAGCGCGAGTAGCCGGACCGAAGACCGGTTTCGCATAATGCAACGCGTCGAACTGCGACTGGTGGCACGGGCAGAGGATCCGGTTGGTCCGCTGCTCGTACAGCGAAGTCGGGCAACCCACGTGGCTGCAGATCTTCGTGTACGCGTAGTAGTCGCCGAAGTTGAAGTCCTCCTGGCCCTTGCGCTTGACCACCTTGGCCGCGTCGGAGGGGCGCAGGCGGATCAGCATCACCGGGTTGTCGGAGCGCCGCAATGCCTCGGACAGCGCCTTGTGGTCACCGCGCTCGCTCTCCCGGAACGGGAACACCGTCTCCATCGCGCCCGCGTCGAGGTCTTCCGGGCGGACCAGCACGACCTCTTCCGGCTTACCGGTGTTGCGGCGCAGGTACACGACCTCGCCCGGGTGCGTGGGCTGCCAGCCGGTGTGCCACAGCGACTCCTTGGTGTCGCTGTGCTTCCACGGGTTCTTGATGAACGAGGCGATCGGCAGCGCGACCAGGCCGAGGCCGAGCGCCCCGGCGCCGAGCCCGGCGCTCCGCTTGATCAGCGACCGGCGGGCGATCGTGCTGCGGTTCCCGGCGTCGGCGAGCTGGGCCAGGATCGTCGCCTTGTCGACCTCCGCCGATCCCTCGCCGTTGTTGTCACTGCGCTGCTGGACCGTGAGTTCGTGCGGGATGAACTTCTTGGTGTACAGGATCGCGCCGACGCCGATGCCGAGCACCGCGACACCCAGCGTGACGCCGAGGATCGGCGTGTACAGGCTGTACAGGAAGTGCTTGTTCTCGTGGTTCGGCGGCTCGTACTGCCACGGCCACCAGATGAGCGCGACCACGAACGCGAGCCCGGCCAGCCCGGCCAGGGCGAACCAGAACGCCACCAACCGCTCGGCGCGCTTCTCCGCGCGGGTGCCCTCGACCGGCCACGGGGTCGGGTAGTCGACGATGTCGACCCCGTCCAGGTTGGTCCCCAGCTTGACCAGCTGGTCCCGGTCCATTTCGGCCAGTTCCGCCTCGGTGGGCGGCTTCGGCTCGTTGCCGCTACTCATGCCCTCGATCCAATCCACAAGGTCACGCCGATCAGTGCGGCGATGCCCACGATCCACGCGATGACGCCTTCGGTCGCCGGACCGAACCCGCCGAGCCCGTTGCCGCCCGGGTTGTTGTTGCCCTCGGAGACCGACTTGATGTAGGCGACGATGTCCTTCTTCTCCTCCGGCGTGAGCTGCCGGTCGGAGAACTTCGGCATGTTCTGCGGGCCGGTGAGCATCGCGGTGTAGAGCTGGTCCTCGTTCGCCGGGTCCAGGTTCGGCGCGAACTTCCCGGACGACAGCGCGCCGCCGCGGCCGGTGAAGTTGTGGCAGGAGGCGCAGTTGAGCCGGAACAGCTCGCCACCGCGGGCGGGGTCCGAGCCGCGCAGGGCCTCACCGCGCTCGGCGGGCCGCTCCGGGCCGCCGCCGTGCGCCTGGATGTACGCGCCGAGCGCGTCGATCTCCTCCGGGGTCAGCTTCGGCGGCTTGCGCTGCGCCTGGGCCTCCTGGCGGACGGCGGGCATCCGGCCGGACGAGGTCTGGAAGTACACCGACGCCTCGCCGACGCCGATCAGGGCCGGTCCGCGGTCCTGCACACCCTCCAGGTTCGCGCCGTGGCACGAGATGCAGGTGTTGTTGTAGACCTCCGCGCCCTTGCGCAGGAGCGCCGGATCGGCGTCGGCCTGCGCGGTCTGCGGCTCGGGGGCGAAGACGGCGTACAGGGCGCCGGCGCTCACCAGAGCGATACCGAGGGCGAGCAGCCCGGCGATCCGCCTGCGCAGTTTCGTCCGCGCGCGGAACCGGCGCTCCGAGGTCTTCTTGGTGGTGGTCATCTGTGCGGCAACCCTTGCTGTCAGTTTCGGGCCGAAATCTCGGGCTGGCTGGTGCGGTCAGGGAATGATGTAAATGACCGCGAAGAGGCCGACCCACACGATGTCGACGAAGTGCCAGTAGTAGGACACGACGATCGCCGAGGTCGCCTGAGCGGGCGTGAACTTGCTGAGCTTCGTCCGGATCAGCAGGAAGACGAAGGCGACGAGCCCGCCGATCACGTGCAGCCCGTGGAAACCGGTGGCGAGGAAGAACACCGTGCCCCAGGGACCGGACGGAATGGTCACGCCCTCGTTCACGAGCGTGTAGTACTCGTAGGCCTGACCGCCCACGAAGATCGCACCCATGATCAGGGTCAGCGTGTACCAGCGGCGCAGGCCGAAGACGTCGCCGCGCTCGGCGGCGAACACGCCGAACTGGCAGGTGAACGACGAGGCCACCAGGATGACCGTGAACGGCAACGCGTACGGCACGTCGAGGTGGATCGGCTCACCGGTCGATTCCAGGATCGGCGGCCAATGACCGCTCGAGTTCTGGGCCTTGACCGTGAAGAACATCGCGAACAGCCCAGCGAAGAACATGAGCTCGCTGGACAGCCAAACGATGGTGCCGACGCTGACCATGTTCGGCCGGTTCAGCGAGTGCACCCGCTGGCTGATGGTGGGAGCTGCCGTTGTCACGAGTCGCATTATGTCTCCTCGCGAGGCGGGCTCGCCGGTCGGGTCCACGGCGGGTCGCCTGCGAGTTCGTCACAGCGATGATCGCGAAGGGTGGAAGTTACCGGTGAGTTTGCTAGATCGACTCCGTGACCTGGTCAGAGGGCGTTCCAAGCCGGCGCTGAGCGTCGACGATCCGGGGCTGGTGGTCGTGGCCGAGGCGTTCGATCTGGCCGAGGCCGACTCCGCGGTGCTCGCCCGTTCCGCCGATTGGGTGGCCGAGCGGCCCGCGGTGCTCCGCCACCACCTGCTGCTGCCCCGCGAACAGGTCGGCCACGCGCGGAGCGTGCTCGCCCAGGACGCCTGGGACCTGCGGGAAGTCGCCGCCGAGGGGGACCGGGTGCGGCTGCACGCGCTGCGCGTGCAGACCCTGGACGCCCTGCACTGCGCCCAGGAACGGGCGCGGATGGCCGGGCTCGCCCAGCGGCTCGGCGGCGATTCGCTGGGGTGGGACGCGTTGCAATTGGGACACTGAGAAAGCATGGGGTGGACCACAGTGTGACCTTGGGCGGATAGCATCACCGTCACCCACCACGCGACAGTCCGGAGGCAGACGTCCATGACCGAGCAGCCGATGAGGATTCTGGTGTTCAGCCACCGGGCGGAGGTCCGCGAGTCGATCATCTCGGCGGTCGGCCGCCGGCCGGCCACCGACCTCGGCCGGGTCGACTACGTGGAGGTCGCCGGGGTCGGTGACGTGCTCGCCGAGATGGACGAGGGGAACGTCGACCTCGCGATCCTGGACGGCGAGGCCCAGCCCACCGGCGGCATCGGCCTGTGCCGCCAGCTCAAGCACGAGATCGCCGACTGCCCGCCGATCGTGGTGGCCGTGCGGCGCAAGGACGACCGATGGCTCGCGACCTGGTCGCAGGCCGAAGCCGTGCTCGTGCATCCGTTGGACCCGCTGACCGCGGCCGAGACCGTCGCCGACGTGCTCCGGTCGCGACGGGTCCCGTCCGTGCACGGCTGATGGCCGCCCCAACGCAGACCTGGGCCGTCCTGCTCAACCAGCTCATCGCGGGCGCCGATCTGTCCGAACGGGACACCAGCTGGGCGATGGACCAGGTGATGTCGGGTGCCGCGACCCCGGCCCAGATCGCCGGATTCGCCGTCGCCCTGCGCGCCAAGGGTGAGACACCGGCCGAGATCGCCGGGATGGCCGACGCGATGCTCGCGCACGCGCGGCGGATACGCGTCGAGGGGTGCGCGGTGGACATCGTGGGCACCGGCGGCGACCGGTCCGGCTCGGTGAACATCTCGACCATGGCCTCGCTGGTGACGGCCGCGGCCGGGGCCGTGGTGGTCAAGCACGGCAACCGCGCGGCCTCGTCGAAGTCCGGCGCGGCGGACGTGCTGGAAGCCCTGGGCATCGCGATCGATCTGCAGCCGGACGGTGTCGAACGCTGCGTCGCCGAACTGGGCATCGGATTCTGCTTCGCGCCGATCTTCCACCCCAGCTTCCGGCACGCCGGATCGCCGCGGCGGGAACTGGGCGTGCCGACCACGTTCAACCTGCTGGGCCCGCTGACCAATCCGGCCCAGCCGAGCGCGGGCCTGGTCGGCTGCGCGTACCCGGACAAGACCGAGGTGCTCGCCCGGGTGTTCGCCGGGCGCGGGTCGAGCCTGCTGCTGGTGCGCGGGGACGACGGTCTCGATGAGATCACCACCACGACCACCAGTACGGTGTGGATCGTTTCCGGCGGCGAGGTAAGGAAAGTCACCGTGGATCCGTCCGATTTGGACATTCCACGCGCGACGGCCGGGGACCTGCGCGGCGGGGACGCGGCGACCAACGCCGAGGCGGTGCGCGACCTGGTGGCCGGGAAGACCGGTCCGGTGCGGGACGCGGTGCTGCTCAACGCGGCGGCCGCGCTCGCCGCGCACGGCGGGCTTTCCGGCGCCCTGCTCGAGGATCTGGCCGCGGGACTGGAAAAGGCGGCGCACGCCGTGGATTCCGGGGCGGCCGCGGACCTGCTGGCCCGCTGGGCGGCGTTCCGGGCCTGAGCGCCCGGGTCCGGGTCGCACTGATCCGAAAAGAGAAGAATCTCCCGCTGGCGAGGGCCTGAAGCCTGTCCCGTTGCCGCGAGTCCCCCGTTTCGGACGTGCGAGTTCCCCGTTTCGTTCTACCGAGTTCCCCATTTCGGTAGGCGAGTTCCCCACCCTTGCGCCTGGCGAGCACGACCCCAGCACTCGGCCCCCTTGCCAGAGAACGCAACCACCCGATTTCCTCCCTCAAGGGAGCGCGATCCTTGCGGGTGCAAGGAGGGCACCTTCGTCGTCGAGTTTCTGATCCTCATCCGGCTCCGGTGAACGCGCGGCGGTAGGCGCTCGGGCTGGTGCCGCGCAGCCGGGTGAACTGGTGGCGCAACGCGGCGGCCGAGGAGTACCCGCAGGCCACCGCGATGTCCTCAATGGACAGCGCACCCGCCTCGAGGAGCCCCTGGGCGCGGTCCAGGCGGCGTTCGGTGAGCCACCGGTGCGGGGTGGTGCCGGTGGCCGCGGCGAAGCGGCGCAGGAAGGTCCGCTCCCCCAGCCCGGTGCGCCGGGCCAGTTCGGCGACCGTGACCGGCTGGTCGAGCCGCCGCTCGATCCACTCCAGCACCTCGGCGAGCACGGTGTCGTCCGTGGCCGTGGCCGCGGGCACCGGCGCCTCGACGAACTGCGCCTGCCCGCCGGTCCGGTGCGGCGCGGCGACCATCCGCCGGGCCAGCGCGGTCGCCGCGTCCACCCCGCGCAGGCGGCGCACCAGGTGCAGGCACAGGTCGACCGCGGCCACCGTGCCCGCGCTGGTGAGCACGCCGCCGTCGTCCGCGTAGAGCGCCTGCGGATCGACTTCGGCCGCCGGGAACCGCCGCCGGAACTCGCTTTCGTAGACCCAGTGCACGGTGCAGCGGCGGCCGTCCAGCAGGCCCGCGTAGCCGAGAGAGAACACCCCGGCGCAGAATCCGGCGACCCAGGCGCCCCGGTCCGCGGCGGCGCGCAGCGCGTCCAGCAGCGGCTCGGGTGGCCGGGCACTGCGGGGCTCGCAGGTCGGGACGATCAGCAGCTCCGCGGTTTCGGCGAAATCGAGACCCGACAGCCCGGTCAGGCCGAAACCCGACCAGCTGCGCGCGTTCGCGCCTTCCGGGGAGCAAACGGCGAACTCCCAGCCCTCGATGCCGTCGGCGCTGCGATCGGTGCCGAAGACCTCGCACGCGACCCCGAGTTCGAAGGGCGACACCCGGTCGGCGACCAGGACGGCCACGCGGTTCACAGCCATACCGACAGCCTGTCACAAGTTTTGCGGTCGATGTCATCCCTGCCACTCGCCGGGCGGATCGCCGCGGCGCAGGCTGGCCGCATGACAACACGAACCTTGCCCGCGGCGGCCCCGGCCACCGGCTCGCGGGCGTTGCTGAAGTGGTCCGCTGCGATGGCGCTGTCCGGAACGATCGGGGCGGTCGTGCTGGAGAGTGGGGCGGCGGCGCCCGCGGTCGCGTTCGCCCGCTGCTTCGTCGGCGGGCTGCTGCTGGTGCTGTGGTGCCTGGCGCGCGGCTGGTTCCGGCCGTGGACGCTGACGCGCGGCGACCTGGGGCTGGCCGTACTGGGCGGGTTGTTCCTGGTAGGCAACTGGGTGCTGCTGTTCGCCTCGTACGCGCTGTCCTCGATCGCGGTGAGCACGGTGGTGTACCACACGCAGCCGCTGCTGCTGGTCGGCCTGGCCGCGCTGCTGCTACGGGAGAAGATCGGCCGCGGCGCGCTGGCCCGGGCCGGGATCGCGTTCGCCGGGGTCGCGCTGATCTCGCTGAGCGCGCAGGGCGTGGACGGCGAACCGGTGCGCCCGGAAGGGATCGCGCTCGCCCTGGGCGCCGCCGTGCTCTACGCGGGCGCCTCGCTGATCGGGAAGCGGCTGGACCACGTGCGCCCGCACCTGCTGGCCGCGATCCAGTGCGCGACCGGCGCGGTACTGCTCGCCCCGGCGCTGCTGCTCACCCCGCTACCGTCCACTCCGGACGGTCTGCTGTGGCTGGTACTGCTCGGCGCGGTGCACACCGCGCTGCTGTACGTCCTGATCTACGGCAGCATCGGCAAACTGCCCACCGGCACGGTGGCCCTGCTGTCCTATGTGTACCCGGTGGTGGCCGTCCTCGTGGACGTGCTCGCGTACGGGCACCGGATCGGCTGGCTGGAGGGACTCGGCATGGCGGCCGTATTGCTGGCCGCCCTTGCCAAGCGGCGGCGGTGACTACTCGTGGTCGGGGCCGGTGTGGTACTCGAACACCAGGCCGCCGATCGCGATGAGCAGGGCCACGATCGCGATCACCAGCATCCAGACGTGGAAGAAGGCCAGCGCCAGCCCGCCCATGGCGGCGCAGGCGGCCAGCGCGATGGGCCAGTAGCTGCCCGGGCTGAAGAAGCCCAGCTCACCGGCCCCGTCGCTGATCTCCGCGTCCTCGCGGTCTTCCGGGCGGGCCTCGATCCGGCGCGAGATGAACCGCAGGTAGCTCCCGGCCAGCAGGGCCAGCCCGCCGGTCAGGATCAGCGCCACCAACCCGACCGGCTCCACGCCGTCCTTGGTCATCGCGCCGGTCATCACCCCGTAGATCACCGCTACGAGAAAGGCAAAGACCGTGACGATGTCGAAAATCCGGGCTTCGACCTTCATGGACGCGTCCTCACTCTTGCTCTGGTACTCGAACCTGACGAACCGGCCGGGCTCAGCCGGACGCGGTCCGCGCGGTGCGGTCGGTGTTGAACGGCTGCGTGGTCACCGCGTGCGGCGTGCACAGCTCGCCGCAGTTCATCGCCGACAGCGCCTCGGCCGCGGTGTTCGGCCGCCCGGTCTGCGGGTTGATCTGGGTCCGCAGCTGAATGTAGCGCGCGTACTTGTCCGGCGACAGCGCGCGGACCTCGAAGTTCATCACCGCGTGGTAGGTGCCGCACAGCTCCGCGCACCGGCCGACGAAGGAACCCTCGCGGTCGATGGAGTTCTGGAACGAGGAGTCCTGGTTGTTCTTCTCCGGGTACGGCATGACGTCCCGCTTGAAGTGGAACTCCGGCACCCAGAAGGAGTGAATCACGTCCGTGGAGCGGATGTTGTACTGGATGGTCTTGTTCGTCGGCAGCACGAGCAGCGGGATCTCGCTGGAGCTGCCGACCGTGCTGATCGTCTCCGCGGTCGCCGTGCGCGACTCGCCCGGGTAGCGGAACTCCCAGTTCCACTGGAAGGCGATCACGTCGACGGTGACGTCCGGGTTGTCCTTCTTGTCCAGGACGTTGTTCTCGGTCGTGGCGGTGAAGAAGAACAGGACGCAGACCATGATGATCGGCACGACCACGCAGAACAGTTCCAGCGGCACGTTGTACTGGAACTGGCGCGGGAGCTCCTCGGCCTCGCCGGGAGCGGTCTTCTTCTTCCGGTGGAAGGCCACCGACCAGAAGATCAGGCCCCAGACGATCACGCCGACAGCCAGCGCCGCGATGACCGACCAGGTCCACAGGTCGCGCATCTTGTCAGCCTGCGGGGTGACGCCGACGGGCCAGCCGAAACGCAGCACCTCGTCGCCCGAGCACCCGGTCGCGACGAGCGCGACGAGCCCAGCGAGCGCGGCTACCCTGCCGACCTTCGCCGACCGTTTTGCCGGGGTGCGCTCTGGATTGCCCCCTGCGCGGTGCCCTCTCACCCAGCCTCCTCGACCGATCCGTTTGACACCAGCGGAGCCTAGCCGAGTGATCGGAGCATCCCGACCAAGGGGTAACCAGTCGTGTCGGCCATACTGACCTATCGACTGACCTATCGAATGCCTATCGACTGACCTATGGATTGCCCCCTATTCACCTGAGGTGTGTGACTGCGCGTGTGCGGCCTGCTGGGACTGGTTTGTGCGACGGAGAAGGACGCGGCGGAAGCGCGTGACGCGGTCGGCGCCGCACTGCGCTGCCAGCGGCACCGCGGCCCGGACGAGACCGACACCTGGGCCGACGGCGAGGTCGTCTACGGCTTCAACCGGCTCGCGTTCATCGACCTGGAGCACTCCCACCAGCCCCTGACCTGGGGCCCGCCGGAGAACCCGAGCCGGTACACGATGAACTTCAACGGCGAGATCTACAACTACCTCGAACTGCGCGAGGAGCTCACCGCCGAGTTCGGCGTGAAGTTCAACACCGAGGGCGACGGCGAGGCGATCGTCGCCGCGTACCACCACCACGGCGCCGAGGCCGTGCGCAAGCTGCGCGGGATGTTCGCCTTCCTGATCTGGGACTCCGAGCGCAAGGTCGTCTTCGGCGCGCGGGATCCGTTCGGCATCAAACCGCTGTTCTACTCCCAGGGTCCCGGCGGTATCGCGTTCTCCAGCGAGAAGAAGAGCCTGCTGGAGCTGGCGCCGGTGCTCGGCGTGGCCGAGGAGCTCGACCGCACGGCACTGCAGCACTACCTGGTTCTGCAGTACACGCCGGAGCCGGAGACCCTGCACGCGGGCGTGCGG
The DNA here is from genome assembly GCF_009765355.1 of Amycolatopsis anabasis. Taxonomy (GTDB): domain Bacteria; phylum Actinomycetota; class Actinomycetes; order Mycobacteriales; family Pseudonocardiaceae; genus Amycolatopsis; species Amycolatopsis anabasis. The sequence continues at coordinate 10,958 of NZ_VTHK01000083.1, forward strand.
CGGATCGAGTCCGGCACCTCGTTCACCGTCTCCCCCGGGGGCGAGCTGGCCACCGAGCGTTACTTCGTGCCGCGGTTCACCGCGAAGCCGGTGACCACCGACGCCGAGATCACCGCGCTGCACCGCGAGATCACCGATGTGATGAAGGACTCGGTCGCCAAGCACATGGTGGCCGACCCGGACGTCACCGTCGGCGCCTTCCTGTCCGGCGGCATCGACTCCACCGCGATCGCGGCGCTGGCCAAGGAGCACAACCCGAACCTGATCGCGTTCACCACCGGGTTCGAGCGCGAGGGCTACTCCGAGGTCGACGTGGCCGCCGAATCCGCGGCCGCGATCGGCGTGAAGCACGTCATCCGGACGGTCGCCGCCGACGAGATGATGGAGGCGCTGCCGCTGATCGTCTGGTACCTGGACGATCCGGTCGCCGATCCGGCGCTGGTGCCGCTGTGGTTCATCGCCCGCGAGGCCCGCAAGCACGTCAAGGCGGTGCTGTCCGGCGAGGGCTCGGACGAGCTGTTCGGCGGGTACACCATCTACAACGAGCCGCTCTCCCTGGCGCCGTTCGAGAAGGTCCCCGGCAAGGTGCGGGAGATCATCGGCCGGGTGTCGGCCAGGATCCCGGAGGGCACGCGCGGCAAGGACCTGCTGCGCCGCGGCTCGCTCACGCTGGAGGAGCGGTACTACGGCAACGCCCGGATCTTCCGCGACGACCAGCTGCGCGGGGTGCTGCGCACGTTCACCGAGGGCGTCGGGCACCAGGATGTGACCGGCCCGTGGTACCGCGAATCGCGGGGCTGGGACCCGGTCGCCCGCATGCAGCACGTCGACCTGTTCACCTGGCTGCGCGGCGACATCCTGGTCAAGGCCGACAAGGTGACCATGGCCAACTCGCTCGAGCTGCGGGTGCCGTTCCTGGACCGCGAGGTGTTCCGGGTCGCCGCCGGGATCCCGCTGGACCAGAAGATCACCAAGGAGACCACCAAGTACGCGCTGCGCCGGGCGCTGGAGGACATCGTGCCGGCGCACGTGCTGAACCGGCGCAAGCTCGGGTTCCCGGTGCCGATCCGGGTGTGGCTGCGCGAGGAGATGTACGACTGGGCGCGCGGGATCATCGCCGACTCGCAGACCGACGAACTCCTCGACAAGCGCGCGGTCCTGGCCCTGCTCGAGGAGCACAAGGCGGGCACGCTGGACCACAGCCGCCGCCTCTGGGCCCTGCTGGTCTTCATGCTCTGGCACGGCATCTTCATCGAACACCGCATCAAGCCGGACGTCCCGGAACCGCACTACCCGGTCAAGGTCTGACGCCCCGAAGTGTCATGAGGGGACCCCTCCGGACGGGATTTGTCCGGAGGGGTCCCCTCATGAAAGCGCCGGATCAGGCGGGGAGGATCGGGGCGATGTCGTCGGCGGCTTCGGGGCCGTAGGCCTCGCGGATGCGGGTCAGGGCCACGTCGCGGTCGAAGGTCCACTCCTGCGGGCCGACCACCTCGAGCACGAGGACCGCGATCAGGGAGCCGAGCTGGGCCGAACGCTCCAGGGTCAGGCCGCCGTGCAGACCGGCGAGGAAGCCGGCGCGGAATCCGTCACCGACGCCGGTGGGGTCGGCCTTCACGGTCTCCGGAACGGCGCCGACCTGCAGCGACACGTCCGGGCCGACGATCTCGACGCCCTTGGCGCCCAGCGTGGTGACCCGGATGCCGACCCGGCTCATCACGTCCTGCTCGGTCCAGCCGGTCTTCTGCTTCAGCAGGCCCCATTCGTAGTCGTTGCTGAACAGGTACTTCGCGCCGTCCACGAAGGCGCGGGCCTGCTCGCCGTCGAACCGGGCGATCTGCTGCGAGGGGTCGGCGACGAAGTCGTAGCCGCGTTCCCGGCACTCCTGCGCGTGGCGCAGCATCGCCTCCGGATCGTCCGGGCTGATCATCATCAGTTCGAGGCCGCCGACGCGCTCCGCGATCGGGGCCAGTTCGATGTTGCGCGCCTCTGCCATCGCACCGGCGTAGAAGGTGGCGATCTGGCACAGGTCCTCGTCGGTGGTGGCGACGAAGCGGGCGGTGTGCGCCACCTCCGACACGTGCACACCCGCGGTGTCCACTCCGTAGCGCTCCAGCCACGAGCGGTAGTCGGCGAAGTCGTCGCCGACCGCCCCCACCAGCACCGGCCGGACCCCCAGCACGCCCAGCCCGAACGCGATGTTCGCGCCGATCCCGCCGCGACGCACCACCAGGTCGTCGGCGAGGAAGCTGAGCGAAACACGGTCCAACTGGTCCGCGACAAGTTGCTCGGCGAATCTGCCGGGAAAATGCATGAGATGATCGGTTGCGATACTGCCGGCTACCGCGATCCTGGCGCTGCCTGCCACCGGTTCTCCTAGCGTAGACGTCGAATTTTACGACCTGACCTGCGAAGTTACCCGCCAGTCATTACCCGTACGGGTGGTTCGCACACGCTGATCGACACTACCGCGAAGTAAGCCTTTTGCGCTCTAAAGTCACTCAATACCGTCGTCGCATGACCGTTGCCGCCGAACCAGAAACGCTGGGCGAACTCATCGCCGACTGCGCGCTGATCCCCCAGTCCCTCCGCGCCGAGGCGCCCGTCCTGCCGCCGCCGGCGGTCCGCCCGTGGACGGTCGACGAGGCGTGCCACGCCCAGGTCGCCGATCTGGACGAATACGTCTGAGAGAACGTCTGAAAACCGGACTGACCGCATGAATTGGCCCGGGAAGGCGCCCCGGCCGAAGGCCACGCGATCGGGACGGCGGGGCGCCAGAACAGCGGAACGCGAGTGGCCTCGCCAAGCCAAGCCCCGGCGGCCCGATCGCGTCCGCGCGTTCTCAAACAAGCACTGACGCCAGGCATGACAGCGGGGCCGCGATCGACGTGATCGCGGCCCCGCTGCCGTTTCCGCTTAGTGGAACGAGTCGCCGCAGGCGCAGGAGCCGGTCGCGTTCGGGTTGTCGATCGTGAAGCCCTGCTTCTCGATCGAATCCACGAAGTCGATCACCGCGCTCTCCACGTACGGCGCGCTCATCCGGTCGACCGCGACCCGGAGGCCGTCGAAGTCGCGGAAGAGGTCACCGTCGAGCGTGCGCTCGTCGAAGAACAACTGGTAGCGCAGGCCGGCGCAACCCCCGGGCTGGACGGCGATGCGCAGGTGCATGTCGTCGCGGCCCTCCTGCTCGAGCAGGGCCTTCGCCTTCGCGGCGGCCGCGTCGGTCAAGGTCACACCGTGGGTGGCCTCGGCCTGCTCGGTGCCGGTCTGCTCAGCGGTCGTCATGGCTCTCCCTCGGTCAAGCTTCGTGCGGGTACAGGTCCGTCCTTACCTAGGAACACACCAGGTGCCCGATCTGTTCCGCCCCTCCATGGTTGCACATGTATCGACCAGCTTCACCGGTGCAGTGAGCCCTGCAATACCCTGGTGAGGTGAGGTTCCTGCGCCGCAACAGCACCACAGCCACCGACAGCCCCGATTCCGAGGGTGCGGAGGTGGCCGAGAGCATCGAATCTCAGGCCAAGTCGTACACGCCCGGCAAGGGCCGTGCCACGCCGAAGCGTCGCGAGGCCGAGGGGAAGAAGCGCGGGCCGGTGGCCCCGCCGCCCCGCTCCACCCGCGAGGCGATCAAGCGGAACAAGGAACTTCGCAAGTCGAACCCGACCAGCAAGGAAGACCGCCGCGCGGCCGCCAAGGAGCGCCGCGAGCGGATGATGGCGGGCGAGGACAAGTACCTGCTCCCCCGCGACCGCGGCCCGGTCAAGGCGTACGTGCGCGACCTGGTCGACTCGCGGCGCAACCTGCTCGGCCTGTTCATGCCGCTGGCGATCCTGGTGTTCGTCGCCCTGCTGGTGCCGTCCCCGCAGATCCAGCAGATCGCGACGCTGGCGTGCACGCTGATGCTGGTCGGCATGATCGTCGAGGGCTTCTTCAGCGGCCGCCGGATCACCAAGCAGGTCCGGGAGAAGTTCCCCAAGGAGACCGTGAACGGGCGGTCGATCGGCTGGTACGCGTTCATCCGGGCCAGCCAGATCCGCAAGCTGCGGGTGCCCAAGCCGCGCGTGAAACCCGGCGACGCTGTCTAGTTTTTCGGCATTTTTCAAGGAAAATCGGCACACTCGGGCTCATGAACCTGAGATACGTCGGTGGCGGCCCGTACTGCTACGCCAGTTCCCTGTCGATGATCCTCGGCGACCAGGCGCCTCCCCCGGCCACGCTGGAGGTGCTGACCGGGTCGCCGTTCGGCCTGAGCTTCGAAGGTGACCTGCCCTTCTTCGATCCGCCCGGCTGGGATCCCGAAGTCGGCATCGCGGCCGCGCTCGACCTGCTCGGCTGGACCTGCGAGCGCACGAGTGCCGCCTCCGGTGCGGAGGCGATCGACCGGCTGCGCGCGGCGACCGAGCCGGTGCTCGCCGGGCCGGTGGAGATGGGCCTGTTCCGGCACCAGCCCGGCAGCGGCGAGGCGATCGGCGCGGACCACTACGTCGTGGTCCTGGGCATCGAGGACGGCCTGGTCCGGTTCCACGATCCGCACGGGCATCCCCACGCCACGCTTCCGGTCGAGGAGTTCGCGGCGGCCTGGCGCACGGACGCGATCGGCTACCCCTGCGAGTCGTTCACCCTGCGCGGCGGATTCCGGCGGGTGCGGCGGGTGGAACCGGACGACGCGGTGCGCGCCGCCATGGTGGTGGCGGCCGACCGGTTGCCCGGGAGCGCGGAGGCGGCGCTGCGGCTCGCGGATCTGGTCGAGGCGGGGCCGAGCGACGAGCTGCGCGGACATCTGGTCCACTTCGCGGTGCGGCTGGGCGCTCGTCGCCTGGCCGACGCGGCCGACGTGCTGGGCGAGTTCGAGCGGGTGGCCGAGTCGCTGGGAACGCAGGCACGCCTGGTCGGCGCCCTGCAGTACCCGCTCACCACGGGCGACGACGGGTCCGCGGCCCGGCTCCTGCGCACGCTCGCCCCGGGTTACGAACGCCTCCGCCCGGAGCTACTCCAGGTAATTAGCAAGGCGAACGTTCTCGGTTAGGGTTGACGGTATGGAGTTTCGTCGTCTCGGCCGCAGTGGCCTGAACATCAGTGAAATCTCGTACGGGAACTGGCTCACCCATGGCTCCCAGGTCGAGGAGGACCAGGCGCAGGCCTGCATCAAGGCCGCGCTGGACGCCGGGATCACGACCTTCGACACCGCCGACGTGTATGCCAACACCGCCGCGGAGTCGGTGCTCGGGCGCGGCCTGGCCGGGCAGCGCCGGGAAAGCCTGGAGATCTTCACCAAGGTCTTCTGGCCGACCGGTCCCGGTGGCCCGAACGACAAGGGCTTGGGCCGCAAGCACATCATCGAGTCGGCCAACGCGTCGCTGAAGCGGCTGCAGACCGACTACGTCGACCTGTACCAGGCGCACCGCTTCGACCGGACGGTGCCGCTGGAAGAGACCTTCCTCGCGTTCGCCGATCTGGTGCGCCAGGGCAAGGTGCTCTACATCGGCGTTTCGGAGTGGAACGCCGAGCAGATCACCCGCGGCGCGGCGATCGCGCGGGAGCTGAACGTGCCGTTCATCTCCAACCAGCCGCAGTACAACGCGCTCTGGCGGGTCATCGAGCCGCAGGTCATCCCGGCCTCGGAACGCGAGGGCATCAGCCAGATCGTCTGGTCGCCGATCGCGCAGGGCGTGCTCACCGGCAAGTACAAGCCGGGCCAGCCGCTGCCCGAGGGTTCCCGCGCCACCGACGAGAAGGGTGGTGCGAACTTCGTGAAGGGCTTCCTGCGGGACGAGGTGCTCGAGCGGGTGGAGAAGCTGCGCCCGCTCGCCGATGCGGCCGGGCTGTCGCTGGCCCAGCTCGCGGTGGCCTGGGTGCTGCAGAACCCGAACGTCGCCTCGGCGATCATCGGCGCCTCCCGGCCGGAGCAGGTGCACGAGAACGTCAAGGCGGCCGGGGTGAAGCTGGACGCCGATCTGCTCACCAAGATCGACGAGGTGCTGGACGGCGTCATCGAGCGCGATCCGGCGCTGACCAGGACCCCTTAGTCGGTGTTGTCGTGCTGGCGGGCCGCCGCGGCGGCCCGCCAGACCAGTTTGACCTCGGCGATCAGTTCCAGCGGTTTCGACGGGACGGTCCGCGGCAGCGAGGTCGTGAAGGACAGCGGGTGGCGGCGGAACCGGCGCAGCATGCGGCCCGGTTTGCTCATCATCCGCTGCCGGAGGTCGGCCAGGTAGCGGGCGCGAACATCCCGCTCCAGGCTGTTGCCGCACCGGGTGCAGGTGGTGACCACGAGCAGGCGCCCGGCATAGGCCAGCTCGTGCCGGGTTTCCTGCCCGCACCGGGGACAGGCCAGCGTGACGTGCTCGACGGTGCCCATCCGCGCCCCCTAGGTGTGGTACTCCGACGCCGCCAGCACCTGCTCCGCGATCAGCAGGTCGTGCGGATAGGTGATCTTGAAGTTCTGCTGCTCGCCGCGGACCCAGTGCACGGGCAGTTCGGAGAACCGCTCCATGCAGGACGCGGTGTCGGTGCCCAGGAAGTCCTCGCGCGCCGCCTGTTCGTAGGCCGCGAGCAGGGGCGCGGCCCGGAAACCCTGCGGGGTCTGCGCGCGGATCACCGCGCGGGGCGAGCGCTGGGCGAGCCGCTCGCCCTCGTCGTCCACGGCGGCGATGTCGTCGGCGGGCAGGCCGGGGATCGCGCCGCCGTGCCGCCGCGCCGAATGCAGCACCCCGGAGATCAGCTCCGGGCTGATCAGCGGGCGGGCCGCGTCGTGCAGGAGCACGGTGTCGATCACGCCGTCGTCGATGCGGGACGCGAGATGCCGCAGTGCCCGCAGCTCGGAGGCTTGGCGGGTGTCGCCGCCGTACACGACTTCCACGCGCAGGCCGTTCACCTCGCGGTCGAGCACCCAGTCGACCAGGTCGCTGTCCTGCGGGCGGGACACCAGGACCACGACGCCGATTTCGGGCACCCGCCGGAACGCGTCCAGGGACCAGGAGACCAGCCGCCGACCGGCCAGGGGCAGGTAGACCTTGTTCAGGCTCGCGCCGACCCGCGTGCCCGAACCGCTGGCCAGGACGACCCCGGCCGCGAACGGCACCGCGGGCTTGGCGCGGCGCCGCCGGGATTGTCGTTCTGCCACAACGGAAATCATAAGGGGTCGTCCGCGCCGTCCAAGATCCGCTGCATGGTGGCCAGCAGGCGGGCGGCCTCGGCCCCGTCGGCGACCCGGTGATCCACGCTCAGCCCGGCGGTGCAGCGCAGGCGAACGGTCACCTCGCCGCGCACCGGCACGACCTTCGGCCGCACCTCGCCCAGGGCGAGCGCGGTGGCCTGCGGCGGGCTGAGCAGGGCGTGGAACGACTCGACGCCGAATCCGCCGAGGTTGGACACCGTGGTGGCGGCCGGGGCCCGCAGTTCGGCCAGGGCGAGCTTGCCGCCGCGGGCCCGCGCGACCAGATCGGCGATGCGCGCGGCGAGCTGGTCGAGGCCGAGGCGGTCCGGATCGGTGAGCACGGGAGCGAGCAGCCCCCGTTCGGTGTCGATCGCGAGGGCGACACCGAGTTCGGTGCGGGGGCGCACCTGGTCTCCGGTCCAGACGGCGTTCAGTTCGCCGTGGTGGCGCAACGCGGTGGCGAAGGCGTGGGTGAGGACGGTCGTCCAGCCGACCGCCCCGCGCCGGGACTGGGCGACCTCCAGATCGAGTTCGCGGTGGAGCACGAACTGGGGAATCGCCGCGCTGGCCGACATCCGGCGCGCCACCGCCGCCCGCGCACCACGCGGTTTCCGTTCCCGGCCCGGCTCGCGCCCACCGAGCGCCCCCCGCCCACCAAGCACTTCCCGCCCACCAAGCACTTCCCGCCCGCCGAGCACTTCCCGCCCACCGAGTGACTCCCACTCGTCGAGCGGAGTCCGCCCGTCGCGCGGGGCCCGCCCACCGGCCACCCATTTGTCCACATCGGACAGTCGGATGGTCCCCCAAGGCCCGGTCGGCGTGACGGCCGCCAGGTCGATCCCCCGCTCGGCCGCCCGCCGCCGGGCCGCCGGAACCGCGGCAATCACACTGGTAACACCAGCCCCAACTGCCTCTTCAGCAACATCTAGCGCATCATCCGATCCGGCGATCGAACAAGTCTCCGATTCAACGGGAGGATTGTTGAACAATCCTTCCAGGAGATCGTCCGCGGAGGTGGCGATGTAGGCGATCGGCTCCCCCACCGCGATCACGTCGTCCGGTTCGGCCACCAGGCGGGCGAGGGTGCCGTCGACGCTCGCCTCGACCTCCATGTCGACCTTGTCGGTGGCGACCTCGCACACCACCTCACCGGCCCGGACCGGATCGCCCGGCGCCTTGTGCCAGGAGACGAACGTGCCCTCGGTCATGGTCATCGACATCTTCGGCATGACCAGCGGGATCTCGCGCTCTACCACCGCCGCACCAGCTCACTCGCCTCGCGCACGATGTCGTCGACCTGCGGGACGGCGGCGCGTTCCAGTTGCGGCGCATAGGGAATCGGCACGTCCAGCCCGCACAACCGGCCGATCGGCGCCCGCAGGAACCCGAACGCGCGGGACTCGGCGATCGTCGCGGCGATCTCCGCCATGAACCCGCCGGTCTTCGGCGCCTCCTGCACCAGCAACGCCCGGCCGGTCGCACGCACACTGTCCACAATGGCCTGACCGTCGAGTGGTACGAGCGTGCGCGGATCCAGCACGCTCGCCTCGATCCCTTGCGCGGCAAGCCGATCCGCCGCCTCGAGCGAGCGGGACACCATCACCCCGGTGGCCACGATCGTCAGATCGGCACCGGCGCGGCGCACGGCGGCCTCGCCCAGCGGCACCCGGGCCGCAGCCTCGGGCACCGGTCCGCTCTGCTTGTAGAGCAGCTTGTGCTCCAGCACGACCACCGGATTCGGATCGTCGATCGCGGCGAGCAGCAGCCCCTTCGCGTCCGCCGGGGTGGCGGGCATGACCACCTTGAGCCCCGGCACGTGCGCGAACCACGCCTCCAGGCTCTGCGAATGCTGTGCCGCCGCACCGGTCCCCGATCCGCCCGGCGCGCGCAGCACCATCGGCACGCTCGCCGCCCCGCCGAGCATGAAATGGATCTTCGCGGCCTGGTTGGCGATCTGGTCCATGGCCTGCGCGGTGAAATCCGAGAACTGGATCTCGACGATCGGCCGCATCCCGGCCAGTGCCGCGCCCACCGCCGCGCCGACGATGCCGAGTTCGCTGATCGGGGTGTCGCGGACGCGTTCCTCGCCGAACCGGTGCACCAGGTCGCCGGTCACCCCGAACGCACCGCCGTAGGCGCCGACGTCCTCGCCGAGGACGAACACTCGGTCGTCGGCCGCCATCGCCTGTGCCAGGGCTTCGCGCACCGCTTCGGCGTAGGTCAGCGTGCGTTCGGCCACCCCGGTCTGCTCGGGCAGTACCGCCGTCATGTCACTCCTCAGCTCGCGTAGACCGCGTCGGTCAGGGAATCGGCCGCGGCGTCCGGGGCCGCGTTGGCGATCCGGATCGCCTCGCGGACCCGGTCGCGCGCCTGGTCGCGGACTTCGGCGAGCTCCGCCTCGGTCAGCGCGCACCGGGTTTCGAACCGGGCGATCGGATCCCGTTCCCGCCACCGCTCGATCTCCTCGCGGGTGCGGTAGAGGTTCTTGTCGCTCTTGGAATGGCCCTTCCAGCGGTAGGTCACCGCCTCCACAAAGGACGGTCCGGCCCCGGACCGCGCCCGGGCCACGGCCTTGCCCACCGCGTCGTGCACGGCCTGCGGATCGTTGCCGTCCACGGTCTCCCCCGGGATGCCGTAGGCCGCCGCCCGTTCGGCGAGCCGCTCGACCCGGAACGCCCGGGCCACCGGCATCGACATCCCGTAGTGGTTGTTCTCGCAGACGAACACCACCGGCAGATCCCAGATCGCGGCGAGGTTCACGCCCTCGTGCCAGGCGCCCTCGTTGACCGCGCCGTCGCCGAAGAAGCTCACCACCACCCGCGGACCGCCGCGCATCCGGATCGCGAGCCCGGCGCCCGCGGCGATCGGCACTCCCCCGGCGACGATCCCGTTCGCGCCGAGGTTCCCGGTCGCCACGTCCGCGATGTGCATCGAACCGCCCCGCCCGCGGCAGTAGCCGGTCTCCTTGGCGAGCAGTTCGGCCATCATCGCGTCCAGCCGCGCCCCGCGCGCGATGCAGTGCCCGTGGCCGCGGTGGGTGGACGTGATGTAGTCGCCGTCCGCCAGCGCCAGGCACGCGCCGACCGGCACCGCCTCCTGACCGATGGAAAGGTGCATGGTGCCGTGCATGAGCCCGCGGGCGAACAGGTCGTCGACGGCCTCCTCGAACCGGCGGATCGTCCACATGGTCAGCAGCGCCTGCCGCGCCGCCCCGGTGTTCCCGGTCAGGTCCACATTCCCTCCCTCAGGCCGGAATTCCGACGAGCCCGTGCGGAACGAGCGACTCCGCGGGCTCCCCCGCCAGCAAGCGGTCCTGCAGGCGGCGCAGCGCGGCGATCGTGGTGGTCTCGTCGACCGCGATGTCCGCGGCGCTCAGCACGGTCCCGGCGGGAACGTCCCGCAGCACGCGCGCGCCCGCGGCCAGGCCGAGCGGGACGAATCCCCCCTCCCGGGCGGCTCGCGCGGTGTCGGTGAGGCCGTACACGGTCTCCCCGCCGATGCCGTCGATCGACTCGCCCCGCCGGAGATCGCGTTTGGCGACCGCGAGCACCTCGGCGTTCCAGGTGACCGGCGCGAGGCTCGGCCGCCGGTCCAGCACCGCTTCGGCGACGGACAGCGGCGCCTCCACGCTGGCCAGGTGGAACGGCCGGTAGAACGTGTAGTACGGCCCGGAACCCATGCCCAGATAAGCCATCTCGTCGACCACCACCGGATCGTCGCGGTGACCGATGACGAAGACCCCGGGCGCCACCGGCCCGGTGCAGTAATCCACCACACCACTCGCTTGCAGCACCCCGCCCGCGGACTCCGGGCGGAAGACCGCGTTCAGTTCGTCCACTGTGGAACGCGGGCCGGTCATCCCGCGCCGGCTCACCTGGAGATCGGCCGCGTTCGCCAGCGCGGCCATCTCGATCATCGTCTTGGAACCGTCGACGAAACTGGCCAGCATGTGCGGGTTCATGCCCTTGGCCGCGGCCCGTTCGGCGACCGAGGCCGGGGTGGCCGCGGGATCGAGCGGGTTGTTCTTCCCCTTGCCCGCGCAGACCACGGTGAACCCGATGTCCCGCGCGTAGTCGACCAAAGCCTTGCACTCCACCGGTTCGTCACCGCGGCAGACGGTGTACACCCGGCCCAGCCCACTGGCCATTGTGGACAACAGCAGGCCGACCGTCACGTCGCATTCGACGTTCAGCAGGGCGATGTCCTTGCCCGCCAGCAGGCCCGCGAAGGCCACCTGGGCGCCGACCTCCGGCACCCCGCTGGCGTCCACGATCACGTCGATCGGCAGCGCGGTGAGCGCCAGCGCGTCGTCGACGACCACCGGGCGGCCGGTTTCCACCGCGGTGGCGAGATCGGCCCGGACGCCGTCGGTGAGCACATCGTCCCGCCCCGCCCGGTGGAAGGCCCGCACGCCGCGTTCCGGGGCGATATCGGCGATGGCCGCGATCGCCATCCCCGGGATGCGCCCGGTCTGCACGACGAAACCCAGACCCATCTGCCCGGCGCCGACCAGGCCCACCCGGACCGGGCGGCCCAGCTCCCGTTCACGCGCCCGCAACCGGTCGACGTAGCTCATCCGTGCCTCCGCAGCTATTTGCACCTATGTGCACATGATGTGCACCGTGGTGCTTTCCTTGGTAGCACGCGGTTTCCCCGCCGCACAACCCCTCACCGCCCACCCTGACCTGCACAAACGTGCACACCGCCGAGGTGCACCTGCCCGCGCTTAGCCGCCAAAGTGCGAGCCCTCGGCCGGCCGAAGGAACCGCACTTTGTCGGTTAAGTGGGGGTTTTCAGTGGGCGCAGGAACGCACTTTGTCGGCTGAGTGCGATCTGGGGGCGAGGCGGCGGGCCAGGTGGAGGGCGTCCGCGGTCGCCTCGCGGAGGGGTTTCGAGGTGGTGCGGGCGGCGAGGGTGGCGGTGGGGCCGGTGAGGTCGGGGCGTTCGCGCAGGCGGGCGAACACCGAGGCGCCTTCCATGGCCAGGGCGCGGGTCACCGCGTCCCGTCTGCGATCGATCACCAGGAGCACCACCGCGCCGCGAAGCCTGCCCTTGGCCCGCCCGGTGACCAGCAGGACGCCCGCCCGGTTCTCCGCGGTGGCCACCCGGTTCACCACGCGCTGGTAGCCCAGGTGCTGCCGATAGCTGAGCAGTCCGGCGGCCACGAACCCGGTGAGCAGGATCGTCGCCGCCTGCCAGGTCACGAGCCACCCCGCAGCGAAAGCCGCGCGCCCGCGGCGGGCAGCGACACCGTGCCCCGGCCGTGCACCGCGCCCGGCAGCAGCGCGGTCCCCTCCTCGGGGTTCAGGTACACCACCAGATGCCCGAGCATGCGCAGGTTCTCGTTCGCCAGGTCGCCGACGGCGAACACCTCGACCTCCGCCTCACCGAAGCGGAACACGTCCCCGGGCCGGATGTCCCGGCTCGGCTCGGCGGCCGGGCCGTGCACCACGCTGACGCTTTCCAGCGCGTCCGGAATGGGGTCGGCGTAGAGGATCACCACCCCGCCGTCCACCAGATCCGGCACCTCCTCGCCGGTCCGCAGGATGGTGCTCTCGTAGTACACGCTCACTGGAGAATCCTTTCTAGAGACCAAAACTCGCGGCCCAGGCGATGATCACCGCGAGCGGCGCGGTGATCATCCGACTGATCAGCACGGCCGGGGTGCCGACCGCGACCGTCTCCGGTTTCGCCTCGCCCAGCGCGAGGCCGACCGGGATGAAATCGCAGCCCGCCTGCCCGTTGATCGCGAACAGGGTCGGCAGGGCGTACTGGACCGGCAGGGCGCCGATCGCGATCTGGCTGCCCATCAGCGTGCCGATGACCTGCGCGATAGCCGCGCCGGGGCCGAGGATCGGCGACAGGAACGGCAGCGCGGCGACCAGCGAGATCACCACCAGGCCGAGCGGATTGCTCGCGATCGGCGAGAGGAACTCGCCCATCCAGCGCGCGACCCCGGTGTAGGTGACGATGCCGAGCAGCAGGCTCACATACGCCATGAACGGCAGGATCGTGTGCAGCGTCAGCTCGATCGTCTGCCGCCCGGAGGCCAGCATGGTGTTCACGATCGACCCGACCCCGGAGCCGAACTTCACGAACACCCCGGACACCGAGTTGAACGCCCGCCCGAAGCGGGTCCGCTCACCTCCGGTGACCGTCGCCGCGACCTCCCGGGTGGACGGTCGTTCGGCACGGGGTGGCACCGCAGCTGGACCGTCCTCTTCGGACACGTTCACCTCGTCGACGCCCACCGCGGAGACGAAGAGCTCCTCGGTGATGAACTTCGCCAGCGGGCCGCCGGGCGCACCGGCGTAGACGTCGACGGTCGGGATCCCCTTGCGCGGGTAGACCCCGATCCGGGCCGTGCCACCGCAGTTGATCACCGCGCAGAGCACCTCTTCGTCCGGCACGCTGGTGGTGAACCCGTCGACCGCCTCGGCGCCGGTCAGTTCCGCGATCCGCGCCGCGACGGCGTGCACGCCACCGCCGGTCACCGAAAGCACCTTGGACCGCTTGCCATCGGTGCGCAGCAGCAGGCCCTTGCCCCAGCCGCCCTCGCCGGGGCGCACGAACACCGCGCGGGAGGTGTAGGTCTCCATCTCGTTCACGCCTTCCCCCGCGCCGTCTCGAATTCCCGGTCGAAATCGGCGAACACCTCGGCGCGCCCGGTCCGTTTGATCATGAACGCGGTGATCCGCTCGGTCACCACGCCGCGGATGAAGATCACCAGGATGCCGACCAGGAAGTACCGCAGTGCCAACGGAACCGTGGACTGGCCGAGCTGGGTGACCCCGTTGGCCACGCCGAGCCAGACGAAGAGCTCACCGGCGTTGGCGTACGGGAAGAAAGTGGTGACCGGGTGCACGAACGAGACCGCGGAATCGTAGAAGGCGGGCTTGTGCCGTTCCGGGAGAAACCGCCCGAACGAATAGCAGATCGGATTGGTCAGCATCAGCACCGAAATGACCGGCATGATCGTGTACCGGGTGATCCACCAGCGCGCCGACCACTGCACCGCGCGGGTGACCCGCTGCTCGCCGATGAACGTGGTGAGCGCGTACATCGCGGTGAGCAGCACGATGAGGGTGGGCAGGATTCCGGTCACCAGTCCGACGAACTGCTTCCCGGATTCGGTGAACAGGCCGATGAAATGGGTGCCGAGCCATTCGAAGACGCCGAGCGGGCCGGAACTCTGCTCGGTTTGGGGCTGTGCCGGCTGCGCCATTGCGGCAAGCACTCGCATGTGGCCTCCTTGTCGACCCCCCGTCGAAACCGCTATGTGCACGTATGTGCGTTTGTTCTTCACGTTTGACAGTGATGTGTGTAACATGCCGCCTGGATTGGCGACAAGCCCCAGCTGCGAAGGAGCCTCGATGCCGGAGATCCGCGTCAAGATCGCGTCCCCCGTCGGCCTGCACGCCCGGCCGGCGAGCCTGTTCGTCAAGGCGGCGGCGAAACATTCCGGCCCGGTGTCGATCGGGCGTCCCGGGACCGATCCGGTGGACGCACGCAGCATGCTTTCCGTGCTGAGCCTGGCGATCGGGCCCGGCGAGGAGGTCGTGCTGAGCACGGACGGGGACAACGCGGAGGCCGCGCTCACCGAACTGTCCACACTGCTGGCGAGCGATCTGGACGCGTGAGCGATGCCCCCTCCTCGTGATCAGCAGCTGCTGGTGAAGGCCGCTCGCCTGTACTACGAGGAAGGCCGGTCCCAGCACCAGATCGCGGCCGCGCTGAACGTGAGCCGGTCGAGCGTGTCCCGGATGCTCACCGCGGCCCGGGAACGCGGGATCGTGCAGATCCAGATCAACGACCCGACCGGACGCGATCTCGAACTGGAGGGCGAGCTGACCGCGCGGTTCCGGCTGCGGGATTGCCGGGTGGCCGAAACGCATCCCGGCGACCGGCCGCTCCCCCGCGTCGGCGATCTCGGCGCGCGGTGGCTGGTGGAGAACCTGCACGCGGGCAACCATCTCGGTGTTTCGTGGGGCAAAAGCGTGCAAGCGGTCGTTCAGCACGTACCGGACAACGGCGCGCTCGACGTCGAGGTGCTGCCGCTGGTCGGCGGACTGTCCGCAGTGGACTCGGCGATCACCGGCGAGGAACTGGTGCGCGAGCTGGCCGGGCGGTTCGGCGGCCGGTTCCAGCACCTGCACGCCCCCGCGTTGCTGACGTCGAAGGCGGGCCGGGACGTCCTGCTCGCCGAGCCGTCGATCCGGCGGACCCTGGACGCGGGGCGGCGGGTGCAGGCCGCCCTGGTCGGCATCGGCAGTTTCGGCATCGGCTCGTCGGCGCAGCTGGTGCACGAGATGAACTTGGACGAGCAGGAACTGCGCAGGTTGCACGCGGCCGGACCGGTCGGGGACGTCTGCGCGCGGTTCTTCGACGCGGACGGGAAACCGGTCACCGGTCCGGCCGACGACCGGGTCCTCGGCGTCACCCTGGCCGATCTGGCGAACATCCCGCTCGTCGCCGGGGTCGCGTCCGGGCCGGACAAGGCACGCGGCGTGCTCGGCGCCCTGCGGACCGGGGCGCTCGACGTGCTCATCTGCGATCGATCCCTGGGCAGGGCGCTGCTCGACCCACCGCGTGGGTAAGTTGGGGGCGTGGACACGGACATCGAGTCGGACGCCATCGAGTTCACCGACCTCCCCCAGCCCGACGAGGTCGCCCGCGCCGACGCCCGGCGCCTGCACGACACGTTGATCAAACCGGCGGGTTCGCTGGGCCGGTTGGAGGATCTCGGCGCCTGGGTCGCCGCGTGCCAGGGCCAGGCCCCGCCGCGGCCGTTCACCCGGCCCCGGGTCGTGGTGTTCGCCGGGGATCACGGGATCGCGGCCAAGGGCGTGTCGGCCTACCCGCGCGAGGTCACCGGGCAGCTCGTCGGCGCGGCGCTCACCGGTGGCGCGGCGATCAACGTGTTCGCCTCCGCCGCGGGCGCGAGCCTGCGGATCGTGGACATGGCCGTCGACGCCGACACTCCCGGCCCGGTGGCGAACTTCAAGGTGCGCAAGGGATCCGGCTCGATCGACGTCGAGGACGCGCTCACCGACGACGAGGTGCGCGCCGCGCTGCGGGCCGGGATCGCGGTCGCCGACGCCGAGGTGGACGGCGGGGCGGACCTGCTCATCGCGGGCGATCTCGGGATCGGCAACAGCACGCCGTCCGCGGTGCTGGTCGCCGCGCTGACCGGCAGCGAACCGGTCGCCGTGGTCGGCCGCGGCTCGGGGATCGACGACAACGCGTGGATGCGCAAGGCGGCCGCGATCCGGGACGCCCTGCGCCGGGCCCGGGCGGTGCTGGCCGATCCGATCGCGCTGCTGCGCACTTCGGGCGGGGCGGATCTGGCCGCGATGACCGGATTCCTCGCGCAGGCCGCGATGCGGCGGACCCCGGTGCTGCTGGACGGGCTCGCGGTCGGCGCGGCGGCGCTGGTCGCCGAGGAACTCGCGCCGGGCGCCCGGTCGTGGTGGGCCGCCGCGCATTCCGACGCCGAGCCCGCGCACGCGATGGTGCTCGAGCACCTCGATCTGAAGCCGATCCTGGACCTCGGGGTGCGCCTCGGCGAGGGCGCGGGCGCGGCGGCCGCGCTGCCGCTGCTGTTCATGGCCACCCGGATCCTCGCCGAAATGGCCACCCACGAGCAGGCCGGGGTCTCCGGCCCGCTCGGCGGCTCGTAACCGCTCCAAAGACTTTCATGAGGGGACCCCTCCGGACGAATTTTGTCTGGAGGGGTCCCCTCATGAAAGTCGCGTCGTGGGTCAGGCGAGTTTGTGCATCCAGCCGTGCGGGTCGGGGCGGGTGCCCTCCTGGATGCCGGTGAGTTCCTCGCGCAGCTTCATGGTCACCGGGCCGGGCTCGCCACCCGCGACGGTGAACTCGGTGTCCGGCCCCTTGACCCGGCCGACCGGGGTGATCACCGCGGCGGTCCCGCAGGCGAACACCTCGGTGAGTTCGCCCGAGGCCGCCGCCTTCTCCCACTCCTCGGTGGAAATCCGGCGCTCCTCCACGGTGTGCCCGAAGTCGGCGGCCAGGGTCAGCAGCGAGTCCCGGGTGACGCCCGGCAGCAGCGAACCGCTCAGCTCCGGGGTGACCACCCGCGCGTCCGCTCCGGAACCGAAGACGAAGAACAGGTTCATCCCGCCCATTTCCTCGACCCACCGGTGCTCGATCGCGTCCAGCCACACCACCTGGTCGCAGCCCTGTTCGACGGCCTGCGCCTGCGCGACGAACGAGGCCGCGTAGTTGCCCGCGCACTTGGCGAACCCGGTGCCGCCGGGGGCCGCGCGCACGTACTCGGTGGACAGCCACACGCTGACCGGTTTCACGCCACCCGCGAAGTACGAACCCGCGGGCGAGGCGATCAGGCTGTAGAGGTACGAGTTGGCCGGGCGGTTCACGCCGAGCCCGACCTCGGTGGAGATGATGAACGGGCGCAGGTAGAGCGTCTCCCCGGGCGTGGTCGGCACCCAGCGCTCGTCGACGGCGATCAGTTCGTGCAGCGAGGAGACGAACAGCTCCTCGGGCAGTTCCGGGATCGCCATCCGTGCGGCGGACCGGCGGAACCGAGCGGCGTTCGCGTCCGGGCGGAAGGCGGCGATCGAACCGTCGGGCTGGCGGTAGGCCTTGAGCCCCTCGAAGATCGCCTGCGCGTAGTGCAGCACCGAGGTCGCCGGGTCGAGGGTGAGCGGCTCGTAGGCGCGCAGCGCCGCGTCGTGCCAGCCGTGCTCGGCGTCCCAGGTGGCGGTGACCATATGATCGGTGAAGTACGTCCCGAAGCCGGGCTTCGCCAGTACCTCGGCTACACGCTCCGGCGAGGCCGGGGACGGGTTCGGGGTACGGGTGAAGGGCATCGTGGTCGTCATGAGGGGAAGAATAACTCTTAGTTGGACGTCCGAACATTCCCCGGGCCGTCGTCCACCCACCTAGGATGGAGCCGTGACCTACAACCTCCCGCAGCCGGCCGGCGGCGACAACGTTTCCGCGGGCACCGGATCGGACGTCAAAACCCTCGCGGCCGCGGCGCTGCTCACGTACGGCGCGGGCATGCTCGTGCTGGTCGGTTACCTGCTGCTGGACAGCGTGTTCGGCGGATTCCTCGGGGTCGTCGGCGCGATCTTCGGCGTCATCTGGTGGCGCAGCGTGCACAGCAAGGTCTTCCCGCGTGACCTGCCGACCAAATCGGTGATCATCCTGGCGGTGATCTCGGCGGCGCTCACCGTGCTCACCTTCCTGCTGGTCGGCTAGTCAGAGCCCCTCGAGCAGGCTCGCCGGGAGCTCCGGCGCGGGCCAGGCCGGGTCCGGCCGGAAATCGGTCCACGTCCCGTCGAACGGGAACGCGCCCGCCTCGGCCAGCGCGATCAACCGCGCCCCCTCCGCGCGCAACCGGACAAGCTGGTCGCCGGTCAGCCGCCCCGCCGCCAGCGCCGCCTCGGCTTCGTCCTCGTCCTTCCAGCGCCAGCTCCGGTCCGGGTGGACGACCACGTCCAGCACCCCGTCGATCCGGTCCGGGCCGGTCGCGGTCCGCCCGCACGGGATCTCCAGGTTCGCGTACCAGTCGACGAACTCGCCTTCGGCGTTGAAGAACCACCAGATCGAGGACCAGTGCTCCTCGCTGATCAGCCGCAGCGTCCCCCCGTCCCGCCAGTGGTTCCGGAAGCTCTCGCGCGGGAGCCGGAACCGGTCCTGGAGCGGGGCTTCCCGCACGCGGCGGCCGCCGGCGAGCCGGGTGCCGATGATCTCGGTGCCTCGGGGAATCCAGGCGAGGAGCGTGCGGCCGTCGTCGGCGATCGTGCGCAGCGGGTGGTGCTGGCCGGCGCTGCCGTCCGGGCGCAGGAACCGCTCGACCACGGTCTCCCCCGGCTGCCAGTGCGGTGTCACGTCCGGAACCGTACCGGCAGGAAACCGGCCACCACCTCCACGACGGCCGCCGCGGCGGCCACGAACAGCAGCGGAACCGGCGCCAGGACGGCCGCGGCGAGGGCAGCGACCAGACCGCAGATCGCACTCGCCCGGGGTCGGGGCAGGGCGAACGCCTCCCGAGCCTCGCCCAGGGCGTCCAGCGCGGCCGGAACGGTCGCCAGCACGACGACCGCGGCCAGCCAGGGATCGAGGGCGAGCGCGTCCGCGGCGGCGAGCACATCGCGCAGCGAGGTCACCGACAGCCCGAGCCGGGTCGGGCCGAGCTGGTAGAGCGCGGCGGCGCCGACCGCGAGCGCGACGACCGCCGATCCGGCGAGCCACCGGCGCGGTCGCCCGGTCAGCAGCGGCAACGTCACCAGCGCGGCCACCAGCACACCCGGTATGTCCGGCGCCGCCACCGGTTCGACCCGCACCGGTTCGATCGACACCGACAGCACGACCAGCACGCCCGCGGCGAGCACCAGCAACCCCGCGATCCAGCCGCGCCATTCGTCCGGGATCCGCGCGCCCAGCGCGTCGGCGACCACGAGCACCGCGAGGAACGCGAGCGCGGCGAAGACCGGGTAGCCCGGCACCAGGTAGGCCGCGAAAACCGACGCGTACAGGGGAACGAGCGCGAGTCGCGCCGCCGCGCCGAACCGGACCGCCCGGCCCCGCAGCAGCGCCACCGGCACGGCCAGCGCGATTCCGGCGAGCAGCCACCAACCGGCCGCCGAAGCGCCCACCGCGAGGGCGATCAGGAGCCCCGCACCGAGGCGCACGCCGCCACCTCCTTCCGACACCGGGACCGACCGTCATTAGCATGGCTCACGATCAGGTCCGGGAACCGCTCGGGCCAGCAGAAACGACGCGCGAGGAGCCAGAAGTGACCGTGCCGAAGTTTGCCCTGTCCGAGAACTCCGAGGCCGCGGTGGGCAAGAGCCGCGCCGAGGTCATCGTGCTCGGCACGGTCCAGGCCGGCGGGCAGGCCGAACTCGCCCCGGGCGCGGAGGCGGTCGACGCGGCGTTCGAGGGCAAACTGGCCGAGGTGCTCCGCACGCTCGGCGCGACCGGCAAGGCCGAGGAGATCGTCAAGCTGCCGACCCTGGGCAAGCTGAACGCGGGCGTGGTGCTCGCGGTGGGCCTGGGCAAGGCGGGCGAGTCCGGCGAGATCACCGCCGAGCAGGTGCGCCGGGCCGCCGGCGCCGCCGCGCGGTCGCTCACCGGGACCGACCGCGCGTTCAGCACGCTGTCCGCGGTGGATCTGCAGGCCGCGGTCGAGGGCACCGCGCTGGGCGCGTATTCCTTCACCGAGTACAAGTCCGAGCCCGGCGACGCCGCAGTGTCCAAAGTGGACTTCGCAAGCCCGGCCGAGGGCACCGCGCGGGACCACAAGGCGACCCTGAAGGCGGCCACCTCGATCGCCGAGGCGGTGATCATCGCCCGCGACCTGATCAACACCCCGCCGAACGACCTGTTCCCGGCCTCCTTCGCCGACCGCGCGAAGAAGCTGGCCGAGCAGAACGGCCTCGAGTTCGAGGTGCTGGACGAGAAGGCGTTGAAGCGCAAGGGTTACGGCGGCATCCTCGGCGTCGGCGGCGGTTCGGCCCGGCAGCCGCGGCTGGTGCGGCTGGCCTACCGCGGCGCCAAGCCGGTGAAGAAGATCGCGCTGGTGGGCAAGGGCATCACCTTCGACTCGGGCGGCATCTCGATCAAACCGGCCGCGAACATGGACCACATGACCTCGGACATGTCCGGGGCGGCCGGGGTGCTCGCGTCGGTGGTGCTCGCCGCGAAGCTGAAGTACCCGCTCGAGGTGATCGCGCACATCCCGCTGGCCGAGAACCTGCCGTCGGGCACCTCGTACCGGCCCGGTGACGTGCTCAGCATGTACGGCGGCAAGACGGTCGAGGTGCTCAACACCGACGCCGAAGGGCGCTTGGTGCTGGCCGACGCGATGGTGCGCGCCGCCGAGGACGACCCGGACTACCTGATCGAGACGTCCACGCTGACCGGCGCGCAGGTGGTGGCCCTGGGCAACCGCACGGCCGGGATCATGGGCTCGGACGACTTCCGCGACCGCGTCGCCGAGATCGCGCGCGCGACCGGTGAGGGCGGCTGGGCGATGCCGCTGCCCGAGGAACTGCGGGCCGACCTGGATTCGCGGCTGGCCGATCTGGCCAACGTCACCGGGCACCGCTGGGGCGGCATGCTCGCCGCCGGGATCTTCCTGCGCGAGTTCGTCGCCGACGAGCTGCCCTGGGTGCACATCGACATCGCCGGGCCGTCGTTCAACACCAGCGGGCCGTGGGGCTACACCGGCAAGGGCGGCACCGGGGTTCCGGTACGGACCATCGCCGCGGTGCTGGCGGACATCGCCGCCAACGGCTGATCCGTGTGGATCCCCGGGGAGTACGTCGAATCGGCCTTGCGCGAGGTGCTCACGGCCGACGACACCCAGGTCGACGCGACGGCCGGCCACGCGGCGCTGCTGCTCGCCTGCTGCGGGCACTCCGGTGAGGCGGACCGCTTGGCGCGGCGGTGGCACGAGGTCACCGAACGCCCGGCCGCCGCGCTGACGCCCGATCCGGTCGACGCGCGGGCGTGGGCGATGCTGTTCGCGGCACGGGGCGAGCGGCCGGACTGGGCGGATGCCTTGCCACCGCTCGATCTCGACGCCGAGGAGTCCGCGCACCGCGCGTACCTGGCCCGCCGCGAACCGTCGATTCCGGCGGGCCTGCTCGGCGATTCGGCGGCCGCGCGGATCGTTTCCGGGGTGGCCGACCGGCTCGGCGAGTCCCCGGCGCCGGATCCGGTACGCGCGGCGGCCGCCGAGGTGGAGTCGCTGGCGCGCCGGGGAGAGCCGGTCGAGGACGCGCTCGCCGCCTGGGCTTCGGCGGCCGGGCGGGCGGATCGCCCGAAAGTCGGCACATTGGGCGGCTGCCGGGCGGTGGCCCCGCTGCTCGTCTCCGGCGCGCTCGCCGGGCCGCTGGGCCTGGACGAAGGCTGGGCGCGCCGGATCGCCGGGGACCTGATGGCGGCGCTGCGGATGCGGTATCCGCGCCCCGAGGCGCGCCTGTCCTGGCGGGAACTCGTGGACCGGATCCTCGAACTGCGCGAAGCCGGGACCGCGCCGCCCCCGGTCACCGCGGACGTGCTCGAACGAGCCGAACGGCGGCTGGGCTTCGCGTTGCCGGAGGACTACCGGGAATTCCTGCGCACCTGCGACGGGCTGCCCGCGGACGTGGTGTTCCCGCGCCTGCTCGGGGCCGCCGAACTCGTGCCCGCCGAGGGCGGGGTCGTGGTGATCGGCGATCCGGGCCCACCGGTGCTGACCCTGGCCCGGGCGGGCGAGCGGTGGGTCGCCGTGTCCTGGGATCCGGTGTCCGGTTCGACGCCGTTCCCCGGTTTCCGCGCGCTGCTGGAAGAGCACCTGCGGTTGCTGGAAGAGAGTCGATAATCATTCGGCGGAACCCGTACCGGCCGGACGGCGTCCTACCCGGCGGGCTTAGGAGGTAGTGCCGTATGCCGGAGGGGAATCCGCTGGTCGCGCAGGAGAAGTCGCAGACCACGGCGG
>NZ_VTHK01000084.1 GCF_009765355.1 Amycolatopsis anabasis
GGTGGCCGGGTGCGGGTGGTGACCCGGGCGACGGCGGCCGATCCGGACGCCTTGTTCGGCCTCATCCCGGGTGAGGGCGTCTCGGTGCTGGAGGTGGTGCCGTCCCTGCTGCGCGCGGCGCTCGATTCCTGGGACATCGCGGGTGACGAGGTGAAGCTGCCCGGTTTGCGGTGGCTGGTGGTGACCGGGGAGGCGTTGCCGCCGGATCTGTGCGCGCGGTGGTTCCAGCGGTTCCCCGATGTGCCGCTGGTCAATGCCTATGGTCCGACCGAATGTTCGGACGATGTGACGCATGCGGTGCTGCGCGCGGGCGGCGACTACTCCGGGGTCCGGGTGCCGATCGGCCAGCCGGTGCGCAACACCCGCCTCTACGTGCTCGGTGACGAGTTGCGGCCGGTGCCCGCCGGGTCCGTCGGCGAACTCTACGTCGGTGGGCTCGTGGTCGGGCGGGGGTATGTGGGTGATCCGGAGCGGACGGCCGCGGTGTTCGTGGCGGATCCGTTCGGTGAGCCGGGGACTCGGATGTACCGCACGGGCGACCGGGTGCTGTCGCGTCCTGACGGTTCGCTGGAGTTCGTGGAGCGGCGGGACTTCCAGGTGAAGATCCGCGGCCACCGCATCGAACTCGGCGAGATCGAAAGCACGCTGAACGGCCACCCCGCGGTCACCGACGCCGTGGTCGTGGTGCACGGTAAGGAAAAGAGCGACCAGCAACTGGTGGCCTACGTGGTGCCCGGCGAGCCGATCGAGGCGGCCGATCTGCGCGGCCACCTCGCCGATCTGCTGCCCGCGTACCTGGTGCCCAGCGCGTTCGTGCTCCTCGACCGGCTCCCGCTCACCGCGCACGGCAAGGTCGACCGCAAGGCGCTGCCCGCGCCCGAAGCAGAAGTGGACGCGGTGACCAGGGCACCGCGGACCCCGGTCGAGGAGATCCTGTGCGGAATCTACGCCGACGTGCTCGGGGTCCCCTCGGTCGGCATCGACGACGATTTCTTCGCACTCGGCGGGCATTCCCTGCTGGCCACCGCGGTGGTGAGCCGGGTCCGCTCCGCCCTGGACACCGAACTCGCGGTGCGGGAACTCTTCGAGGCCCGGACCGTGGCCCGGCTGGCGGGTCGGCTCGCGTCCGCCGGGCGGGCCCGCGCCGCGTTCCGGAAACTCGATCGTCCCGAACGGCCGCCGTTGTCCTTCGCGCAGTTGCGGATGTGGTTCCTCAACCGGCTCGAAGGCGAGCAGGGCGGCTACACCATCCCGCTCGCGGTCCGGCTGTCCGGCGACTTCGACCGGGCGGCGCTCGCCGCGGCGCTGGCGGATCTGGTGGCCCGGCACGAGATCCTCCGCACGGTGTTCCCCGATGCCGACGGCGTGCCGCACCAGCGGGTCACCGACGCCACCCCGGCCCTCGAGGTGACCAGCCTGCCGGAAAGCGAACTCGCCACCGCGCTGGCCGCGGCGGCGGCCCGCGGTTTCGACCTCGCGGTGGACCAGCCGTTCCGCTGCACCTTGTTCGCCGTCGGCGCGGACCACGTGCTGCTGCTGGTGCTGCACCACATCGCGGGTGACGCGTGGTCGGTCGACGTCCTCGCGCGCGATCTCGCGACCGCCTACCAGGCGCGGTTGCGGGGCCGGGCGCCGGACTGGGCGGAACTGCCCGCGCAGTACGCGGACTACGCGGTGTGGCAACGCGAACTGCTCGGCGACGAGGGCGACCGGGACAGCGAGCTGAACCGGCACCTGGCCTTCTGGCGGGAGGCGCTCGCCGACCTCCCGGCCGAGCTGGACCTGCCGCTGGACCGGCCCCGCACCGCCGCGACCGCGTACCGCGGCGGCACCGTCGACTTCGACGTGCCACCGGAGGTCCACAAAGGACTGAAGGCGCTGGCCGCGCGCACCGGGGCGAGCGTGTTCATGGTCGCGCAGGCCGCGCTCGGGGCGCTGCTCACCAAACTCGGCGCGGGCACCGACATCCCGGTGGGCAGCCTGGTCGCGGGCCGGACCGACGAGGCCGTGCACGATCTCGTGGGTTTCTTCGTCAACACCCTCGTCCTGCGCACCGACACCAGCGGCGACCCCCGCTTCGCCGAGCTGGTGGCACGCGTGCGGGAAACCGACCTCGCCGCCTACGCCCACCAGGAACTGCCGTTCGAGCGGCTGCTGGAACTGATCCAGCCCGCGCGTTCGCTGTCGCGGCAGCCGCTGTTCGGCGTGATGCTGTCCTTCTACGAGGTTCCGGAACCCGGATTCTCCCTGGGCGGGCTGCACGTGCGATCCGAACCGCTGGAACGCACGCACGGGAAGTTCAAATTCGACCTCACCTTCCAGCTGGGGGAGCGGCGCGGGGAGGGTGGCCTGGAAGGGGCCCTGGAATACAGCGCCGACCTGTTCACCCCGGCGACCGCGGAACTCTTCGCGGAACGGTTCGCCCGGCTGCTCGAGGCGGTCGCGGCCGATCCCGATCTGCCGCTGAGCCGGATCGACGTGCTCACCGAACGGGAACGCCGGGTGATCGCCGACTGGCGCACGGCGGCCGAAGCGCCCGCCGAACTCCCCGGCGCCGGGGACGCGGACCTGCGCATCCGGGTCAACCGGCTCGCCCGCGCCCTCCTCGCACGAGGAGCGGGTCCGGAGAAGATCGTGGCGATCGATCTGCCGCCGTCGCCGGAACGACACGTGGCGATGCTGGCCGTCCTGGCCGCCGGGGCCGCGTACCTCGTCCTCGATCCGGACCGCCGCGCCGAGCAGCTCGCCGGCACGAACCCGGTGTTCGTGCTGCGCGGTGACCTGGAAGCGGCCGAATTCTCCGGCGCCGAACTGACCGGTCCGCCACCCGCCCCGGACCACCCGGCCTGGGTGAGCTACCCGACCGGATCGACCGAGGCGGTGGTCCTGACCCGGGGGGCGCTGGCCACCGGCATCGCCGCGGCACGCGGAACCTTCGGCGCGGGCGACCGGCTCCTGGCCCCGGACGCGGACTACGCCGTTCCGGTGGTCCTGGCCGCGCTCGGCGCGGGCGCCGCGGTCGTCATCGCCGGGCGGGACGAGGTCCGCGACCCGGCGGCGCTGGCGCGGCGCGTCGAAGCCGAGCGGCCGACCGCGCTGCTGGCCACCCCGAGCCTCGCCAAGGTCCTCACCGCGCGGCACGCCGAGGCACTGCGGAGCCTGCGCGTCCGCACCATCGGCGAGGAAACCGCCGAGTACCGCGGTCATCCGGAAACCGGGTACCTCTCTCTCGCCGACCGTCCGGTCGCGAACATCCGGGCTTACGTCCTGGACGAGCGCCTGCGCCCGGTGCCGCCCGGGGGCCGCGGCGAGCTGTACCTCGCCGGTGGCGGGCTGGCCCGCGGATACCTCGGCCGGGCCGCCCGGACCGCGTCGCGGTTCGTCGCGGATCCGTTCGGACCACCCGGTTCCCGGATGTTCCGCACCGGCGACCTGGCGAAGTGGCGTCCGGACGGCGTCCTCGAGTTCGCCGGACGCGCGGGCGAGCGGACCACCGTCCGCGGGTTCGCGGTGCGTCCGGTCGAGGTCGAAGCGGCGCTCGCCGGATGCCCGGGCGTGGCGGCCGCCGCGGTCGTGGTGCGCGACGAGCGGCTGGTGGCCTACCTGATTCCGGAGGGCCGGGTGGACTCCGCGGCCATCCGCGACCACCTGGCGAAGACGCTGCCGGACTACCTGGTGCCTTCGGCCTTCGTCGAACTGGACACGTTCCCGCTGACCGGCGCGGGACGGCTGGACCGGGCCGCACTGCCCGCCCCGGCCGCGCCGGACCGGGCGGGGCCGAGTTCGCCCGCGGCGCGGATCCTGCGGAACGCCTTCGCCGAAACGCTCGGGCTGGCCGAGGTCGACGTGGACGCCAGCTTCTTCGACCTCGGCGGGAACAGCCTGCGGTCCGTCCGGCTGGTGGCGCTGGCCCGGAAGGCGGGGCTGCGGCTCACCGTGGCCGACGTGCTGACCCACGGAACGGTCGAACGCCTGGCCGAGATCGCCGAACCCGGCGCCGCCGAGGAAGCGCTGGTCGACCCGTTCGCCCCGGTGCTGCCGATCCGTCCCGCCGGAACCGGCGCGCCGCTGTTCTGCGTGCACGCCGGGCTCGGCCTCAGCCTGCCCTACCTCGGCCTGGCCGCGCATCTCGGCGACCGCCCGATCTACGGGCTCCAGTCGCCGAACGTCGACGGCACGGGCGCGTTCCCGGCGAGCGTCGAGGAGGTGGCGGCCGAATACCTCGGCCGGATCCGGGAAATCCAGCCGCACGGGCCGTACCACCTGCTCGGCTGGTCGTTCGGCGGGCTGCTGGCCTACGAGATGGCCGTCCAGCTGCAGGCCGCGGGCGAACAGGTGGCGAGTCTGTCTATTCTGGACAGTTATCCGGTCGAGGACGAGACCGTGCGGACCGAGCGGGAACTGCTGACCAGCTTCCTCGAACACGTCGGCTTCGACGGCGCGGAGTTCGCCGGTCGCGAGTTGACCGCCGCCGACGTGATCGAGGTGCTGCGCCGCGGGGACAGCAGGCTCGCCGACATCGGCGAGCGGCGGATGCGGAACGTCCTGGCGGTGATGAACAACAACGCGGTGCTCGCGCACAAGTACCGGCCCGGCCGCTTCACCGGGAAGGTGCTGCTGTTCGTCGCGACCGCCGGGCTCACCAAGAAGGCGGTCGCGGAGCAGCCCCGCCGCTGGAAACCGCTGGTCGACGGGACCGTGCGCGTGCGCCGCGTGGACTGCGGCCACGAGTACCTGATGCATCCCGGGCCGCAGGGCGCGATCGGCGCCGTGCTGGCCGCCGAACTGAACCGGTCGACCAACAAGGGGGAACTGTGAGCGTAGTGTCCACTGTGGATTCCCGGCGGGCGGCGCCGCCGGCGGCGATGGCCGTGGAGACGCTGGCGCTGGCCGCGCGGCGCCTGACGCACCTGCGCAAGGTGCCCGGCCGGTTGCTGGCCATCACGCTGAACTCGCTGATCACCATGCTCGCCATCGGGTACGTGTTCAAGGACGCGGTGCTCGTCCCCGGCGGCGGCAGCTATCCCGAGTTCCTGCTGCCCGCCGCGCTCATGCAGGTGGGGCTGGCCAGTATCGCCCCCACCGCGATCGCGGTCGCGATGGACCTCAAAGGCGGCCTGACCGACCGGTTCCGGTCCCTGCCGATCACCCGGCCCGCGGTGCTGATCGGGCACACCCTCGGCGACCTCGTGGTCGGCCTGATCGCCCTCGCCGTGGTGGCCGGGTTCGGTTTCCTGGTCGGCGGCCGCGTGCACACCGGTTTCCTGCCGCTGCTCGCCGGGCTCGCCCTGCTGGTCGTGTTCCTCTACGCGATGATCTGGGTCGGCGTGCTGCTCGGGCTGTCGATGAAGAACCCCGAGTCGATCGACGGCGTTGGCGCGATCGTCACCCTCGGGCTTTCCTTCCTGTCCAACGCGTTCATGTCGATCGACCGGCTGCCCGCGTGGCTCCGCCCGATCGCGGAATGGAACCCGGTCAGCTCGGTCACCAACGCCTGCCGCGAACTGTGGGGCAACCCGATCGCCGTCGGCACCGGATTCCCCTCGCAGCACCCGGGGATCGTCATCGCCGTGACGCTCGGCGTGGTGTTCGTCGGCGCGACCTTCCTCAGCTTCCGCCGCTACCGCACCGCGGTGTGACCCCCAGACCACGAACCGAACGGAGTGCCCGACATGACGAATCCCTTCGACAACCAGGACGGAACCTTCCTGGCCCTGGTCAACGCCGAAGAGCAGTACTGCATCTGGCCCGCCTTCGCGGAAGTCCCGGCCGGCTGGACCGTGGTGCTCGGCGAGAGCACCCGGGAGCAGACGCTGGCCCACGTCTCGGAGAACTGGACCGATTTGCGCCCGGCGAGCCTGCGGGAATCGTGATGGCCAACGACATCGCGATCGAGGCCGAGGGCCTGCGCAAGCGGTACGCCGACCACGAGGCCCTCGCCGGGGTCGACCTCTCGGTGCGGGCGGGCACGGTGCTCGGCCTGCTCGGCCCCAACGGGGCGGGGAAGACGACGACCGTGCGCGTGCTCGCCACCCTGCTGCGGCCGGACGCCGGGCGCGCCGCGGTCGCCGGGTTCGACGTCGTCGCCGAACCCAAGCAGGTGCAGCGGCGGATCGGCCTGGCCGGGCAGTACGCGGCCGTGGACGAACTGCTCACCGGCCGCCAGAACCTGGTGCTGCTGGGCACCCTGCTGCACCTCGGCCGACGCCGGGCCCGCGCCCGCGCCGCCGAACTGCTCGAGCGGTTCGACCTGACCGCGGCCGCGGACCGTTCGGTGGGCACCTACTCCGGGGGCATGCGGCGGCGGCTCGACCTCGCGACCTGCCTCATCGCCCGCCCCTCGGTGCTGTTCCTCGACGAGCCCACCACCGGGCTCGACCCGGCGAGCCGGATGACCCTGTGGACGATCGTCCGCGAACTCGTCGACGAGGGCGTCACCGTCCTGCTCACCACGCAGTACCTGGAAGAGGCGGACTACCTGGCCGACCACATCGTGGTGATCGACACCGGCCGGGTGATCGCGGAGGGAACCGCGGACGAGCTGAAGCGCAAGGTCGGCCAGGAACGGCTCGAGGTTTCGGTGACGCATCCGGGCGGTCTCGCCCCCGCGGTCGCCGCGCTGTCCAAGGTGACCATCGGCGCACCCGTGGTGGACGAGCGCAAGCGGAGCATCGCGGTCGAACTCGTCGACAACGCGGGCGGAATCGCCGCCGCCGCGAACGCGCTGCGCGAAGCGAACGTGGAGTTCAGCGACTTCGCGTTGCGGCGCCCCACCCTGGACGAGGTCTTCCTCGACCTGACCGGCCGCGCGCCCACGGACTAAGGATGGGGGTCGTGAGTGGACAGGGCGAGTAGCGCCGCCCGCGACACTCACGACTCCCGGCGGGCCGCCGGTTTCCGGTCCCACCAGCTCAGCCGCCCGCCGACCGAGATCAGCGCGGGCAGCACGAGCACCCGGACCACCACCGCGTCCACCAGCAGCGCCGCCGCCGCGCTCCAGCCGAAGGCCCGGAATTCCCCGGTGCTGGCGAGTCCGAACGCGACACACGCCCCGAAGGCGATCAGCACGCACCCCCCGATGGCCCCCGCGCTGCGGCGCACCCCGCGGGCCATCGCGTTGCGCGGGGACATCCCGGTGAGCGCCTCGCTGCGGAAGTGGTGCAGCAGGTACACGTGGATGTCGGTGGACGGACCGGCCAGCACGACCAGCAACGCCATCGGGGCCCAGGCCGGCACCGGGGTGACCTGCGAGGCCAGCAGCCCGAGCGCGACCAGCGCGGACAGGATCGCCAGCAACGTCGTCGCCAGCGCCACCAGGATCGGCCGGAACGCGATCAGCAGGACCAGCACGGACAGCGCGATCATCAGCAGCAGCGCCAGCACCGCGTTCGGCGAGAGGTAGGGCGGGCAGGCCGGATCGGCCTCGGCGCAGGCGGCCGCCGAGAGCAGGCGGACCAGCCCGGACAGCGCCAGCAGGGCGAGCACCGGGGTCACCATCCGCGCGGCCGCCAGCGGAACGTGCCGGGCCACCCACCGCGCCCAGGACGGCGGCGTCCGCTGGAACGGGCGCCGCACCGGGACCCGGATCAGGGCGAGCAGCGCGGGCAGCAGGGTGAGCGCGGCGCAGGTCGCGGTCGCGACGACCAGGATCGCGCCGAACGCCACCGGGGCCAGCATGGCGTCCCCGACCAGGTACAGCCCGGTCATCGAGAGCAGGATGGCGATCCCGGAGACCAGCGCGGTCCGGCCCGCGGTGCTCGCGACGACCTGGGCCGCGTCCGGTGCGCGGTGCCCCGCGGCCACCGCTTCCTGGTGCCGCCGCACGGAGAACAGCAAGTGGTCGACCGAGACCACGACACCCAGCAGCACGACGACATCGCAAGCCAAGGGGGACACCGGAAGCGTGGGGGACAGCAGTACCAGCAGGCCCAGCGCGGCGCCGAGCACCGAGGCGACGAACAGCGCGGCGACCACGGTCAGCAGCACCGAACCCAGCACCGCCAGCAGGAGGAGCAGCACCACCGGGGTGCCCAGTGCGACGATCCGGCCGGGATCGGTCGCCACCACCGTTCCGGCCTGCCCGGAGCCCTGCGCGAACCGCAACCCGGAGCGCGTCGCCCCCAGCACCACCGACGCGGTGAACATCAGCCAGGCCGTCAGCGTGCGGCCCGGATGCTCGGCGCACCAGCGCGCGGTACGCGCAATCCATGGCAATTCCAAGACCGCCCCCTTGTCCGTTGCCGCCACCGGCGATGGCCGTGCGGCAGGGATCTAGACCAGATCTCAGAATGGCGTGCCGTGATCGTCCGCACACTGGGCGTGTCACCCCAGTTTGGGGTGGTGCTAGGTCCCGAGCCGGGCGGGGCCTACCACCCCGTGCGGGGCCCGCGGTTCCAGCACTTCCTCGCCGTAGAGATCGGCGGCCCACTGGTCGTGGTAGACGGTGTCCAGGTAGCGGTCGCCGAGATCCGGAGCGACCGCCACCGCGGTGACCGCCCGGTTGCGGGCGAGCCAGCTCAGCGCGCCGCTGACCACGGTTCCGGTCGAGCCGCCGAACAGGAACCCGCCGCGCACCAGCATCCGGCAGGTGCGGACCGTATCCGCCTCCGGCACGTGCACCACATCGTCCACAAAGGACGTATCCAGCAGGGCAGGCCGGACCCCGGTGCCGAGGCCGGGGATCATCCGCGGCGCGACCGGGGTGCCGAAGGTGACCGAGCCGACGGTGTCGATGGCCACCAGCCGGGTGGCCGGCCGGTGCTCCCGCAGGTACCGGGCGACGCCCATCAGGGTGCCGGTGGTCCCCGCGCCGATGAACACCACGTCCGCGTCCGGGAAGCTGCGGGCGATCTGCGGACCGGTGGTGCGGTAGTGCGCCTGCCAGTTGCCGGGATTGGCGTACTGGTTGAGCCACAGGTAACCGTCGCGTTCCGCGCACAGCCGCCGCACGTGGTCGATCCGCGCGCCGAGCAGGCCGCGTTCCGGATGCGGTTCGGTGATCACGTGCACCCGCGCGCCGAGGGTCTGCATCAGCTGGCGGGCGCCGAGCGTGCACCGCGAATCGGTGACGCAGACGAACCGGTAGCCGCGCCCGGCCGCGACCAGGCTCAGCGCCACCCCGAGATTGCCGGACGAGCTTTCCACCAGCGTGTGCCCGGGCCGCAGTGCGCCGGACCGCTCCGCGGCGGCCACCATCTCGGTGGCCGCCTTGAGCTTGATGGAACCGGCGAAGTTGAACCCCTCGCATTTGAGGTAGAGCGGAAAGCCGGCGAACCCGCGCAGGTCGACGAAGAGATCGTCGACGTTGAACTCCTGCGGTGTCGTTATGATCGGCACGGGTTCACCGCTTGCCGTACCGGTCGAGTTCGAAGAAGAAGTCGGCGATCGTGGTCAGCTCGCCCGCCTGCCGCAGCTGGTCGAAAACGTGCTTGCCGACCGCGAGATCCAGGACGCCGAGCCCGAAGGGGGAGAAGACCAGCGGGCGGTCCGGCGCCGGGGAGAGCCGCCCGGTCAGCACGTCGTGCAGGGTGCCGTCCAGGAAGTCGCGCCCGCCGGTGGCCTGTTCGGCCAGGTGCACCGAGGTGTTCGCCTTGAGGCAGTGCTCGACGTCGTCGACCACGTTGGTGGCGGCCAGGATGACCTCGGGGGACAGATCGCGCAGGGACACGTGCAGTACCAGCGGGGCGTGGTCGAACCACGACGGGTCGTGGATGTGCGGTTCGCCCGCGACGGTCGCGAACACCACGAGATCGCTCGCGCGGATCAGGTCTTCCGCACTCGGGTGCACGGTGACCGCACCCTGCCCGGCGCCTTCCAGGTAACCCCGGAAGCCGCCCGCGTGCGCGGGATCGAGGTCGAACACCCCGGCCTCGTCGAAGGCCCAGCCGCTGCCCGCCAGGTACCGGTGCACGTAGCGGGCGATGAGCCCGGTGCCGACGAAACCGATCCGGCGCGGGCGATCCCGGTCCCGGCTCAGCCAGTCCGCGGCGAGGGCGGCCGAAGCCGCGGTGCGGGTCGCGCTGATGATCGAACTCTCCATGCACGCCAGCGGGTAGCCGGTCACCTGATCGTTGAGCACCAGCACCGCGGACGCGCGGGGGAGCCCGGTCCGGATGTTCTCCGGGAAGCTGGAGATCCACTTCATCCCGTCCACCGCGATGTCGCCGCCTGCCGACGCGGGCAGTGCGATGATCCGCGAGGTCGGCCGGTCCGGGAACCGGAGGAAGTAGGAGGGCGGGTTGACCGTGTGCCCCTCGCCGTGCAAGCGGTAGGCCGACTCGATCAGCTCCAGGAGCAGCTTTTCCTGTCCCGCGAGGACGTGGTGGACCTGAGCCCCCGAGACGACGGCGAACTCCGGAACGGTACCGGACTCGATCATGTTCACTTTCCCCTTGCGACTAGTGTTGAAGTTCGGCGAGACGGCCGGTGATCCGGGTGTCGAGCGCGTCGAGTTCGTCCGCCGAGGCGGCGATGAGCAACCCGTAGAGGCGCCCGGCGAACGGCTCCCCGGCGGCCGGTTCGGCCCCGGCGTTCACCGTGGCGAAGTTGTTCACCAGCAGCCCGTCGCCGGTGCCGCCGAAGAGCAGGTCGCCCAGGACCGTCCGCACCCGGCCGAACGGCAACGGCGTGGCCAGGCGCAGCGGGTAGTGCCGGGCCATCGCGAAGGCGCCGTCCGGGACGAACCGTTCCTGCAGCGGAACCTGGTAGGTCGACATGTTGTTGCGCGCGTTTATCTCCAGCACCGGGAAGATCCCGCCGTCCGGTTCGACCAGCGCGTCCACGCCGACCACGCCGTAGTAACCGTCCGCGGCGAGCCGGGCGCCGAGCACCTCGGCGGCACGGGTGATCGCCGCCAACTGGGCGTCGTCCAGCCGCGCGGGGATCCGATGTCCCTTGTGGACACCGCCCTCGGTGATCGCCTCCTTGACGAAGTCGAAGTGCGCCGAGCCGTCGCGGCCGACGGTGAACTGGTAGTTCAGGTCGGTCCGCTTGTCCACCCAGTCCTCGAGGACGAACGCGATCCGCTCGCGGCCCGCGCGCCGGGCGGTCTTCTCGATCATCCGGTGCAGCCGGTCGAGGCGGTGCCTGCTCGTGACAACGGAAATGCCCTTGCCGGAGACCCCGAACGCCTCCTTGAGCACGACCTTGCGGCCGGTGGCGAGCACCTCGGCCGCCCCGGTCACCGCTTCGGCGAGTTCCTCGAGGGTGTCGCAGGCCCAGCCGCCCGGCTGCCGCAGGCCCAGTTCGTCGGCGATCCTGCGGCTGTAGACCTTGCTGTTGACCGCCTTGCACCGCGCGGCGCCGGGCGCGGCGAGCGGCACGCCGGTGCGCGCGGACAGCTCCTCCTCCACAGTGGACACACCGTGGGCGAGCAGGTGCGCGCCGCCGGCGGCGAGCCCGGCCAGCGCGCGCAGCAACGCGGGATCGGCGAGCGCGTCCCGGCTGACGTTGCGCGCCGGATCGGACTCCGCCGCCACGTGGATCTCCGGCAGGTCGAGGCCGAGCTCCTCGAGGTAGGCGCGGTAGCCCGGATCGGGGGCACGTTTGAGCACCACGTGATCGCCCTTGCCGCCGAGCAGCAGGGCGAACTCGTCCATGCGGTTGACCACCGCGGCCCCGCCGGACGCGGACACCCGGGGCAGGCCCTGCTCGTCCGCGGCCCACTCCTCCTCGACCTCGAAGTTGCCGAGGAAGACCAGGGGTGGTTCCGCGGAGCCCAGGACGGCCTCCTTGAGGCGGGGGATGAAGCCGGGCTTTCCGGTGTCGTCCATGATTGCCCTTTCGCTCAGACGACCAGGCCGCCGTTGATTTCGAACACGCTTCCGGTGACGTAGGCGGCGCGGTCGGAGACCAGGAAGGCGACCAGTTCGGCCACCTCCTCCGCGCGGCCGAAGCGGCGCAGCGGAATGCCCCGCAGCATCCTGGTGCGCGCCTGCTCGCTGAGTTCGCCGAGCATGTCGGTCTCGATCATGCCGGGGGCGACCGCGTTGACCCGGACCCCGTACCGGCCGACCTCCTTGGCCAGTGCCCGGGTGAAGCCGATGACCCCGCTCTTGGACGCGGAGTAGTTGGTCTGGGTCGGGTTGCCGTACACCCCGGA
This sequence comes from Amycolatopsis anabasis, assembly GCF_009765355.1. Taxonomy (GTDB): domain Bacteria; phylum Actinomycetota; class Actinomycetes; order Mycobacteriales; family Pseudonocardiaceae; genus Amycolatopsis; species Amycolatopsis anabasis. The sequence continues at coordinate 12,101 of NZ_VTHK01000084.1, forward strand.
GACCGAGGACAGCGTGACCACGCTCCCGGCCCGCCGCTTGATCATCCGGAACACCGCGGGGCGGCACACGTGGTAGACCCCGTCCAGGTTGGTCCGCAACACCTGCGACCAGTCCGATTCGGCCATCAGCGCGAGCGAACCGTCCCGGGTGATCCCGGCCGAGGTGACCACCGCGTCCGGCGGGCCGAGCTCGTCCGCGGTCCGGTCGACCCAGTCCGACACCGCCGTGTGGTCGGCGACGTCCACCTGGGCGCCGATCACCCGCACCCCGAGGTCGAGCACCTCCTTGGTGAGCAGTTCGGCCGCGTCCCGGTCGCTGCGGTAGCAGAACCCGAGGTCGAACCCGTCCTGGGCGAGCCGCAGCACCACGGCCCGCCCGATGCCCCGGGTTCCCCCGGTTACCAGCGCGACCCTGTTCTCAGGCACCCGGCTCACCGCCCAGTTCGAACAGCGCGCAGGCCACCGAACCGTCGTCGTCGCACGCGGTCACCACGGCGTGATCGCGTGCGCCCCGCCCGGGTTCGGCCACCGAGAGCACGGCCGCGAGCTGGAAGAGCGCGGTGGCCGAGGAGGTGTCGCCGATCAGCCCGGCCGGTGGCACCCGGTCGACGACCTCGTCGCCGAACAGCGCGCGCAGCGCGATCGATTCGACGGCGGTTCCGTCCGCGTCGAGGAAATCGCTGCCGGTGGCCGCCCAGACCCGTTCCGCGGGCACACCCGAGCGCTCGAGCAGGCTCCGGACCGCCGTGCCGATGGCCCCGGACAGATCGCTGTCCAGGCACACCCGCGATTCCAGCCCGGACAGGGTGGCCAGCACGGTCCGGCCCGCGCCGACCCGGTCGGCGGGTTCGAGGAGGAACATCGCGCAGCCCTCGGCCATCACCCGGACCGCGCCACCGTTCGCGCGCCGGTGGTGCTCCAGCCAGGACCGGGCGCTGGAGTACTCCTCGGCGGCGCCGCAGAGCACCTGGCCCGCCCGGCCGGTGCGCAGCAGCCGCCGCGCGTAGTTCAGCGCCTGCAGGCCGGTGGTGCGCCCGGCCGCGATGGTGGCGTTGGGCCCCTTGAGCCCGTGCCAGATCGCGGCTTGCCCGGCGGCGCAGTTCATCACGCACCCCGGCACCGCGGCCGGTTCGACGTGATCCGGTTTGTCGCCGGTCAGCGACGCCCGGGTCAGGTCCATCATGCTCTGCGCGCTGCCGGTCGTGGTGCCCAGCACGAACCCCACGTCCTCGCTGCCTTCGCCGGGCGCGACGCCGATGTCGGCGAGCAGGTGCTTCGCCGCCGCGACGGTCAGCCCGCTGACCCGGTTCATCGCGCGGGTTCCCTTGGGACCGAAGAACTCCCGCGGGTCGAAGCCGGGCACGGTGCAGGCGGTGTCCTCGGGGACGTCCGGATGCGCGGTGGCCGCCGTACCGCGGCGTGCCCGGATCCCGCCGGCGAACGCCGCCCGGTCGTAGCCGTACGGGGAGATCGCCGTCCACGCCGAAATAACGGGTGCGCTCATGCCGATGCCTCCTGGCCGTCGTAGCGGCCCAGCAGCACGACGGAGTTGTTCCCGCCGAAGGCCCAGCCGTTGTTCTGCACGATCCGCAGATCCGCCTCGACCGATTCGTTGGGCACGCAGTCGACCGCGCAGTCCGGATCGGTCTCGACGTGGTTGATGGTGGGCGGGATGAACCGGTCGGTGATGGCCACCGAGCAGCCGATCGCGGCCAGCGCGCTCGCCGCGCCCATCGAATGACCGAGCATCGACTTCATCGACACCACGTGCGGGACGTGCTCGCCGAACAGGTCCCGGATCGCGGCGGCCTCGGTCATGTCGTTGGCCTTGGTGCCGGTGCCGTGCGCGGAGATCAGGTCCACCTCTTCGGGTTTGACCCCGGCGTTCGCCAGCGCCAGCTCCATGCAGCGGGCGATCCCGCCGCGGTGCGGGGCCACCGGGTGGTGCGCGTCGCAGGAGAGCCCGTACCCGAGCACCTCGGCGTAGATCCGGGCGCCGCGGGCGAGCGCGGAGTCGAGGCTCTCCAGCATCAGGATGCCCGCGCCCTCGCCGGTGAGGATGCCCATGCGGTTGCGGTCGAACGGGCGGCAGCAGTCGGGCGCGATGCTGCGCAACCGGTAGAACGAGGTGAACGTCTTGCGGCACACCGCGTCGGCGCCGCCGCACAGGGCGAAGTCGGCGTCGCCGAACCGGATCGCGTCGAAGGAGTTCCCGATCGCGTAGTTGCCGGCCGAACACGCGGTGGCGATGGTAGCGGTTTCCACATTGGACAGTTCGAGCTCGCGGGCGATCGAGGTGGACAACCGGCCCGCCGAGACGCGTCGCGCGAGCGCGGGGCTCATCGACGCCGCGCCACCGGCGATCTCCATCTCGACCATCTTGTCGATCTCGTGCGACTCACCGTCGGTGCTGCCCACCGAAACCAGCCCGCGCGCCGTCCGGAGGGCCTCGGCGGACACTCCGGAATCCTCGACCGCGAGCCGGGCCGCGGCGGCGGAGAACCGGCTGGCCCGGCCGAGTTCGCCGATGTCCACCTGGCGAATCCAGCGCTCCGGCTCGAAATCGGTTACCTCGCAACCGTTGGTGTGGGCGAAACCGGTGGTGTCGAACACCGAGATCGGCCGGACGTTGCTGCGCCCGGCGCGCAGTGCGGCGCGGAACTCGGTGACCCCGACACCGATGCTGGAAACGACACCGCATCCGGTGATGACCACCCGGCGACCGGGCTCGACCCCTTGCGACGACATGGTTTCCTACCAGCTGGCGGATTCGGAGACGACCTCGTACACGTTGCGCACGCTGGTCATCCGCGCGAACTGCGCCTGGTCGATGGTGATGCCGAACTTCTTCTCCAGCGCGGCGAGAACATCCATCAGGGCAAGGGAATCCGCCTCGTGCTCCTCGATGAAGTGACTGGTTTCGGAGAGCTGATCGGGTTCGAGCTCGAGGTGCTCGCAGACGATCGCCCGGATCTGTTCCATACGTTCAGAGACTGCCGTCGTCATAGCGACTCCCGATCAAAATGGACGAAAGGCGAAAAGTGCCGTGGCCAGCGGAGAAGTTAGCCAGATTCGGTGACAGCCGGATGACGGGCCGCTGACAACGGCGCCTGTCGGTGACCTGTCAGCACCCGGTCATCGGCGCTCGCCATGATCGGCGTTGCGCAGCCAAGGAGGTCCGCATGAGTAGTGATGTCACCGAGTTCGCGCCCGGAGCGGACCCGGCGCGCGGTGAGCGCGGTGCCGCGTGCCCGCGCCCGGGACACGCAGCACCGCTACCTGCCGTGGTGACCCCGGAACCTAGTCCAGGACTCGATCCTGCACCAGGATCGCCTGGTAGAGCTGGCGCAGCGCGCGACCCGGTTCGAGCCCGAGTTCGGCGCGGAGCCAGTTCCGGGTGCGGTGGAACACCGAGACCGCCTCGCTCTGGCGGCCACTGCGGTAGAGCGCGAGCATCAGGTACTCGCTGAGCCGTTCCCGCCCGGGGTTTTCGACCACGAGCTGCTTGAGCTCGTGGACCACCCCGCGTTCCTCGCCGACGGCCAGCCGCGCACCGATCAGATCCTCCTGAACGGTGAGCCTGCGTTCGTCGAGGTGGGTGGCGGCCGCGCGGCAGCGGGTGCCCTCCGCCACGTCGAGCAGCGCCGGGCCCCGCCAGAGCAGCAACGCTTCCCGCAACACCCCGATCGCGTCGTGCGGCCGGGACTCGGCCAGGCCGGCGCCGTGCCGGGCCAGACTGAGAAAGCGGTGCGTGTCGACGGATTCCGCGGGAACATCGAGCAGGTAGCCGCTGCTGACCGTGCGGACGAGTTCCTCACCGCCCTGGCCGGTGATCGTCTCGAGCAGCTTGCGCAGCCGGGCGATGTTCGCCTGCAACGCGTTGCGCACGTTGGACATCGACTTGTCCGCCCAGAGCTCGTCGGTGATCTGGTCGAAGGACAGCGCACTGCCCGGCGACAGCGCGAGCAGCGCCAGCACCGACCGGACCTTCCGCGAGCCGACTCCGAACCTGCGCCCGTTGTGTTGCAGCGACAGAGAACCGAGTAACTCAATTTCCATTTAGTTGACCCCCCAGCCCTTTATCCGGTGACGAAGTCCCTCCCCGACTCCCGCACCGGCCACTGAAAATTTCTCAAGATCGTGGCAGGAGAATGGAAATTCAGGTACCTCCGTTTGGAGCAAAAAATGCGGCTACTATCCGGTAGGCTTGGAAATACTGGTTAGTAGTAATCCCGTTTGTCCACTTTGCTGAAAGCGGATGCCAAGATCGAAAGGCTGGTGGTGCTAACCCTACCTCCGCTGGTGGTGCTAGGTCTACCAGGCGTCGGAAAAACTGTACCCAGGTGCCGAAACTTCCGGGAACCTCTCGTCCTCGCCTCGCGTCCAACGGAAAGGTGGAGCCTTGCTGAACTAATAGTTGACCGGCAATGCCTTTGTATCCAATTACCGAGTGTGATTGGAGCGGTCGGGCGGGTAATGGTGCCATTGGCTATTTGACCGCAACGGTCGCCGATGTCTATCTCTTTTGCGTAACGCTCGTCAGATACCGGCTGATCCACCAAAGTCGTCAGTCCTTCGCGGTGGCGTCGGCCGCCTCGGCGGCTGCCCGGCTCGGGGTCGGGTTCCCGCCGCGTCCCCGGAAGAGGAAGCAGCCCAGCGCCGCCAGGACGAGCACCGCGGCGCAGGCCAGTAGCACCACCTGCATCGCGTGCACGAACCCGGTCGCGAACGCTTCGTGGCCGAACCGGTCGAAGAGGGCGGTGTCCCCGGGCGAGAGGCCGTCCGGCACCGGCGGCGGGCTGAACCGCTCTCCTCCGGCCACCGTGCTCTCGACGAACCGCGCGCGCAGCCCCGCGGGCAACTGGCTCGCCCGCTCCTCGGCCGCGCTCCGGAGGGTAGAGCTGAGGCGGGCGGCCAGGACGGCGCCCAGAACCGCGGTTCCGAGCACGCCACCGACCTGCCGGGTGGTGCTGGCGACCCCGGACGCGGCACCCGCGAGTCGAGGCTCGACACCGTCCATTGTGACCTGTTGCAGCGGTGCGAAGGTCGCGCCGCTGGCGAGGCCGGCGATCACCAGACCGGGCAGGAGCTGCCACGCGCTGGCGTCCGGACCCACCGCCAGGACGATGACCACCAAGCCGAGCGCGAGCGTGGTCAGTCCCGCCGCGAGGATGAACTTGCCACCGAACTTGTCGGACAACCGGCCGGCGTAGGCCGAGCCGAGCGCGGCGAGAACGGCGTTGGGCACGAGGACCAGCCCCGCTTCCAGCGGCGAGTACCGCAGCGCCAGCTGCAGGTAGAGGACCAGCACGAAGGCGATGCCGATCATGCCGAGCTGGAAGACGAAACCGACCCCGTTGCCGACCGAGAAGTTCCGCTCGGCGAACAGCGCCAAGGGCACCAGCGGTTCGCCGCGCTGGACCCGCTGCCAGGCGACGAACAGCACCAGGAGCAGCACACCGCCGACGATGAGCGAGGTGACGCTGATCGGCCCGCTGATCGTTCCCCAGTCGTAGCGCTCGCCCTCGATGAGGCCGAACACGATCCCGCTCAGCCCCGCGGTGGCGAGCGCGATTCCGGCCAGGTCGACCTTGTGCGTGCGGGTGAAGCGCAGTTCCGGGGCGAACACCAGGGCCAAGGCCGCGGTGAGCACCCCGATCGGAACGTTGATGAAGAATATCCAGCGCCAGCTGAGGTGGGCGAGGATGAAGCCGCCGATGACCGGGCCCACGATCGGCGCGAAACCCACGATCGAACCGAAGACCCCGAATGCGCGGCCACGCAGTCGCGGCGGGAAGATCGCCAGAATCGACGAGATCACCTGGGGGAAGAGAATCGCGCCGCCCAGCCCTTGGAGCACCCGTGCCCCGAGCAGCAGTCCCGGCGAATCCGCGAGCCCGCAGAGGGCGGACGCGACGGTGAAAACGGAGATACCGATCAGGAAGAGGCGCCGGTACCCGAAGATGTCTCCGAGCCGCCCGGTCGTGATCAGCAGTACCGAGAAGACGAGCAGGTAGGCGTCGACAACCCAGAGAACCTGGTCGTACGAGGCGTCAAGGTCGTGGATCAGGGTCGGGATGGCGATGTTGACGATGGATCCGTCCAGCAACGACATGAAGAAGCCGACGCAGAAGATGCCGAGTACCAGCCATGGCCGTCGCGTCGGCGGCTGCTCGGTGCGATTGTTTTCCGGCATTCCGATTACCTCCATGAGAAAGGCATGAATATTCCAGCGGGCGTCGCGAAAGAAGGGCGACGAGTTAAGGCCGGTTCATGAATTTCGGAAAACTGCCGGATTTTCCTGGTGAAGGAATGCTTTCACCGTGGGTGGAAGACATACTCGTCCCATTGTCACAGCCATCACAGAACACCTTGTCAGGATGTGGTGTGACCCCCACCTTCCTCGTGCCATCGGACACGGGGAAACTGGTTGGCGAGGCTTCGAGAGAGCCCACGGTGAGATGTCGAGACGAAGCCTAACACAGGGTGTGCGGCGCACCGCGCACGAGGGTCCTGGCGCCCGCCCGGTCGTGCGGCTATTCGCCGATCTTCTTCGAACTCAGCGTGATCTCGGTGTCGGTGGGTTCATGCCGACCACGTTGGGGACCGTTGCCTGTGCGGATCGCGGGGAACCCAGTCGCTAGAGCAAGCTTGACACCGCGTCCGCGAACGCGTCCGGAGCTTCCTGCGGCACGTTGTGCCCGATCCCGGGCAGCAGGCGGTGCTCGTACTCGCCGGTGAAGTACTCGCGGTCCTCGGCCGCGCTGGGGCCGCCGATGCCGTCAGCGCCGCTTTCCAGCACGATCGCGGGGACCGTGATCGGTGGTTCGCCGGCGATGCGGTCTTCCAGGTCCTGATACCGGGGGTCGCCCTCGGCGAGCCCGAAGCGGTGCCGGTAGGAGTGGATCACGACGTCGACGAAATCCGGGTTGTGCAGGCTCGGGGCGCTGGCGGGGAACGCCTCGGCCGCACCCGTCCAGGTGGGGGACCAGGTGCGCCACAGCAGCGCGCAGAGTTCGTCGCGGTTGCGGTCCAGGCCGCGGCGCCCGCGTTCGGAGTGGAAGTAGTACTGGTACCAGTAGGTGCGTTCCCATTCCGGCGGAGCCGGTTCTCCGGCATACGCGAGGTTCTGGACGTTGTAGCCGTCGACGGTGACCAGACCGGCGATCCGGTCGGGCCAGAGCGCGGCCGCGATGCAGGCCGCCCGGCCGCCCCAGTCGTAGCCCGCGACGATCGCCTTCTCGACGGCCAGGGCGTCGAGGAACTCGAGGAGATCCCGCGCGAGCGCGGCCTGCTGCCCGGACCGGACCGTGGCGGCGTCCCGGAACCGGGTCGAGCCGAAGCCGCGCAGGTACGGCGCGAGCACGAAGGCGCCCCGGCCGGCGAGGAGCGGGGCGACCTCGTCGAACGCCCGCACGTCGTAGGGGAACCCGTGGAGCAGGACCACCGGAGTTCCGCCGGGGTCACCCGCGGATTCGTAGGCGACGTCCAAAACGGACGTGGCGGCCTGACCGTGGGACGAGAATGCCATGCGGTCATCCTCGCATGATCGCGAACGGGGCGTTCACTCGAACAGCGCAAGGCCGGAAACCGGATACTACTGGGGGCAGAAATCCGTTGCGCGGGCGTTACGCGGCCAACCCGGCAGGCGGTGGCCGAAGCCCGCCCGTGCCCGCGGATTCGGTGTCACGCTTGCCCTTCGTGCCGCAGTTTCCAGGTGGGGACGAGCTGGCGGCCGAACTCGTCGAAGTCCACCCACACCCAGTCCGGCCGGAGATCGGGCACGCCGTGCACGACCTGCCCGCGGTCGTCGACCCGAGGGCCCAAGACCATTTCCACCCGATCCCCCGGCTCGAACGACTGCGCCACTCCAGGAGTCACACCAGTCATAGTGCCTACGGTACGGCAGAACGCGGTCACCGTCAGTGGGCGTTCTCGTACACCACCCGGCAGCACTACTGGTGGAAGCGTTAGGTGACCATCCACAGTGGATGGTCGCGCCGCCGCGGCCGTGCACGTGCTCCCGCACGGGTTCGCGGCTGTCACCCCGACCGGCGATCGTGCCGGAACCGGCCCTCGCCCGGACCGGGTGATCTTGCCCTGTGGGATCGCCGCTCCCGCCGATTGACGGGTGCGCGCCGGTTCGGCTGGACTGCGCTCGGGAGGAAGTTTCGATGAGCCACGTGATCAGCACCGACGCCGAGGCCGTCGCGGTCGCCCGCGAACTGGGCGCCCGGTTCGCCGAAACCGACGCGCGGCGCGATGCCGAACGCGTCCTGCCGCACGAGCAGATCGACGAACTGTCCGCGTCCGGGCTGCTGTCGATCACCGTGCCGCGCGAGTACGGCGGTCCCGGGGTGTCCGCGCGCACCGTGGGGGAGGTGTTCGCCGAGCTGTCGGCCGGGGACGCCAGTATCGGCCAGATCCCGCAGAACCACTTCTTCTTCCTCGACATCGTCGCGCACAGCGGAACCGAGACCCAGCGCAAGTTCTTCTACAACGAGGTGCTGGCCGGCCGCCGGTTCGGGAACGCGTTGTCGGAAAAGGGCAGCCGGACCGCGCGGGACTACCGGATCGCGTTCCGCCGCACCGCGGACGGGTTCTTCCTCGACGGCACCAAGTACTACAGCACCGGATCGCTGTTCGCGCACTGGATTCCGGTCTACGCCAACGACGAGGAGGGGCGCCTGCACGCGGTGTGGGTCCCGGCCGACCACCCGGGCGTGCGGATCGAGGACGACTGGGCCGGGATGGGTCAGCGCACGACCGGCAGCGGCACCGTGCGGTTCGACGCGGTGACCGGGCCGGACGAGCACGTGGTCCCGGTGTACCCGATCTTCGAACGGACCGAGACGTTCGGCGCGTTCGGCAACTACCTGCACGCGGCGATCGACCTCGGCATCGCGGTCGCCGCCCTGCGCGAGGGCGGGCACCTCATCCGCACGATCGCCCGGCCCTGGTGGGAGGCCGAGGTCGACCGCGCGGCCGACGAGCCCGCGGTGGTCGACCGGTTCGGTGAACTGGCCTTGCTCGTCCGCGGCGCCCGCGCGCTGGTCCGGGAAGCGGGGGAGGCGATCGATTCGGCCCGGGCCGATCTCACCGAGGACACCAGCGCGGAAGCTTCGGTGGCCGTCGCCGCGGCGCGGGCGCAGGCCGACACCGCGGCACTCACCGTGTCCAGCGAGATCTTCGCGCTGATCGGCACCCGCTCGGCCGCCGACGAGTTGAACCTGCACCGGCACTGGCGCAACGCCCGGACCCACACCCTGCACGACCCCCGCCGGTGGAAGCTCCGCCACCTCGGCGCGTGGGAACTGAACGGGATCGCCCCACCCCGCAACGGAATCGTCTAGGCGTACCGGTAGCTCGGCACTACGCCGCGCTCACCACGTGCAGGTTCAGGCTGGCGCAATTGTCGTTGGGGTCGTAGACCCAGGCATCCGTCCGGTAGCTGAAGCGGTAGCCGTCCTGGAAACCCCTCGGGAAGCTGCCGAGCTTGTGGTAGCGGTACGAGCCGTCGGCGTAGCGGTCCCACACCGACACCCGTCCGGATGCCCTGTTCCAGAAGGAATAGGTGTGGTCCTGCAGGCGCGTGCCCTCGAAACGCCACCCCTCGCAGGGGGCGTAGTCCCCGCCGAACCGGTAGAGGTAGCCGGAGTAGTTGTCACCGGTCCAGAAGCAGACGCGGAATTCGACACAGCTCCCCATGGTCGCCGACGCGACGATGTTGACGTAGGGCGCGACCGCGGGCGCCGCCGAGGTGTGGGGAACGGCGGCCGTCGCGGTGGACGTGGTGACGGCGAGCGACGCGGCTCCGGCGGCCAGCGCGGTCGCGGTTCGTCTCAGCGCGTGTTTCATTTCGATCTCCCAATCGTTTCCGGTGGAAGACCAAAAGGTAAGCGTCCGGTCCTGCGGAATTCTGGAGGTCACATGGAAGTGGTTCAGGAAGACCGCGGCGAGATCAGCGCGTACCTGAGCTCAAGGATCAGCGGGGATCGGTCGTCCGGTAGATCGTGGTGAGCCAGATGTTGAGCAGCACGTCGACCACGTCCCGTTCGGCCACGGCCGGGTGCTCGTCGCCGAGGGTCGCGTGCAGCACCCGTTCGTTCATCGAGTTCAGGGCGATGGCGATGTCGCGGGCGGGCAGCCCGCCGGGCGCCGCGCCGCGGGCGCGTTCGGCCTCGATGGCTTCGGCGGTGCGGCCGATCCAGCCCGCCATCACCCCGGCCCACAGCTGCCGGACCTCGGCGTTGGTCGCCCGGACCTCGGCGCACGCGAGGGCGACCGCCCGGTGCGAGCGGAAGGTTTCGTAGATCGCGGTGAGGCAGGCGCGCCAGCGCTGTGCCGGGTTCCGCCCGGCCTGGCCGAGGAAGTCGAGGGACGCGGCGTCGGCCTCCTCGGCCACGCGGTCGAGCAAGCTGAGCAGGACGGCGTTCTTCGAACGGAAGTAGAAGTAGAACGTCGGCCGCGAGATGCCCGCGCCCAGCGCGAGGTCGTCGATGGAGATCTCGCTCAGCGGCCGTTCGGCGAGCAGCCGCTCGGCGGTGGCCAGGATGGCCAGCTCCCGCTCGTCGCCGCTGGGCCGCCGCGAGCGCCGGCCGCGGGCCGGGCGCGTCCGGGTGGCGGCTTGGTCGGACCTCATGGTCGCCCACCGTACAACCACCGCCCCACGTGCATCAACACAGTGTCGAATCACTCGACACCATGTTGACCATGTTGACCTACTGTTGGTAAGTTACGGGGCAGCATCGACTGGCCGCCGCAGCCGGAGGAGACGGGGAATCGCATGCCGCTCGAACACGTCGACGTCCTGATCGTGGGTGCCGGTCTCTCCGGAATCGGCGCCGCCTGCCACCTCCGCGCGGAGTGCCCGGGCAAGTCCTTCGCGATCCTCGAGGCCCGCGACGCCATCGGCGGCACGTGGGACCTGTTCCGCTATCCGGGCATCCGGTCCGATTCGGACATGTTCACCCTCGGCTACTCGTTCAAGCCGTGGACGGACGCCAAGTCGATCGCCGACGGCGAGTCGATCCGCGAATACGTCCGGGAGTGCGCACGTGAGCACGGTGTGGACGAGAAAATCCGGTACCACCACCGGGTCGTGCGATCGGAATGGTCCAGCGACCGAGCGCGGTGGACGGTCGAGGCGGAGCGCGCGGACACCGGCGAGACCGTGCGCATGACCTGCGACTTCCTCTACGTCTGCTCCGGTTACTACCGCTACGACCAGGGATTCGCCCCCGAATTCCCGGGCGCCGACCGGTTCACCGGCCGGATCGTGCATCCCCAGCACTGGCCGGAAGACCTGGACTACACCGGCGAACGCGTGGTCGTCATCGGCAGCGGCGCCACCGCGGTGACGCTGGTGCCGGCGATGGCCGAACGGGCCGCGCACGTCACCATGCTCCAGCGTTCCCCGAGCTACGTGCTCGCATTACCGGCGACCGACCCGCTCGCCGACCGGCTGCGCGGCCTGCTGCCACCGAAACTCGCCTACCCGATCGTGCGCTGGAAGAACGTGCTGTCCGCCATGGCGTTCTTCCAGCTCAGCCGCCGCAGGCCGGGGTTGATCAAGAAGTTCCTGCGCAAGGAGGTGCGCAACCGGCTCCCGCGGGACTTCGACGTGGACACCCACTTCCGTCCCCGGTACGACCCGTGGGACCAGCGGGTGTGCTTCGTGCCGGACGGCGATCTGTTCAAGGCCGTGCGCGGCGGGCGGGCGTCGATCGTCACCGACACGGTCGAAACCTTCACCGAGCACGGGGTTCGGCTCGCGTCGGGGAAGGAACTCGAGGCCGACATCATCGTCACCGCCACCGGCCTGAACCTGCTGGCCATCGGCGGGATGTCGCTCTCGGTCGACGGTGAACCGGTCGAGATCGGCAAAACGCTGGCGTACAAGGGCATGATGCTGTCCGGCGTGCCGAACTTCGCCCTCACCCTGGGCTACACGAACGCGTCCTGGACGTTGAAGGCGGATCTGGTCGCCGGGTACGTCTGCCGGTTGCTCAACCACATGAGCAAGCACGGCTACCGGTCCGCCACGCCGACCGCCCCGGCGTCCCCGGGCCCGCTCGAACCGCTGATCGACCTCAAGTCCGGTTACGTGCTGCGCAGTGTCGGCCAGCTGCCCAAGCAGGGCCCGGCGGCGCCGTGGCGGCTGCACCAGAACTACCCGCGGGACATCCTCCTCATGCGGTACGGGCCCGTCGACGACGGCATCCGGTTCTCCGGCGCCCGGTCCCCGGCGACCACCGAAAAGGCGGCGGTCTAGCGGATCAGCGTCCTTGCAGGGCCTTGACGTTGTTCCCGAACGTCCAGCCCTTCGATCCGTCCCAGTTGAGGGACCACGTCATCAGTCCCTTCAACGAGCCGTTGAAGGCGCGCCATGCCTGGGACACCAGGCTCGTCGACATGTAACCGCCCCCGGCTCCCGGTTGCGCGGGCAGTCCCGGGGCTTGCTTGTCGAACGGGACCCGGATCGTGGTGCCCTGGATGACCAGTCCCTTGTTCAGGCAGTTCGTCTGCGCGGTGAACCCCTCGACCGTGCCGGCGGAGTACGAGTCGCCCGAGCAGCCGTACATGCTGCCGTTGTAGTACTGCATGTTCAGCCACCAGAGCCGGCCGTTGTCGGCGTATTTCTTGACTATCGGCAGGTAGGCTCCCCAGATCGAACCGTAGGTCACGCTGCCGCCGGTGACGTACGCCGTCTCGGGCGCCATGGTCAGCCCGAAGTTCGCGGGCATCTGGGCGAGCACGCCGTCGATGATGCGGATGAGGTTGGCCTGCGAGGTGGAAAGCTGGTTGATGTTGCCGCCGCTGGTGAGGCCGGTTTCGATATCGATGTCGATCCCGTCGAAATTGAATTTCTTCAGGATCGGCACCACCGTGCTGACGAACCGGTCGGCGACGGTGCTCGAGCTGAGATCGATACCCGCCGTGGCGCCGCCGATCGACATGAGAATGGTGAGCCCGGCCGCCTTGGCCTGGCACATCTCGGCCGGGGTGGCGACCTTCACGGTCGAGTCCATCCCGTCCTCCCACAGGACCGTGCCGTCCGAGCGAATGACCGGGAACGCCGCGTTGAGCACGTTGTAGCCGTGCTCGCGAATTCGGGGGTCGGTAATCGGCGTCCAGCCGAACGGCGGGTGCACGCCGTTCGACGCGCCGTCCCAGTTCTCCCAGTATCCCTGGAGCACCTTTCCCGGTGGTTTCGATTTCACCGGACAGGTTTCGTCCGCCGCCGCGCTCACCGGCCGCGGCCCGCTCGGGGCCGCCTCGGAGACCGAAAGTGGAACGGCGAACGCGATCGCCAGGCCGATCGCCAGCAGACGTGCAGTCCGGCCAGCCATACCCCGACTCCCTTCCCGTTTGTGATGAGGTTCCATCACAACTGTTTATGGCAATGAGATCGGCGGAGCACGATAGGTCTTCCGCCGATTGCCGCACGCATGAAGACAGTCAACCAAGAATGGGATTGGAAGTATACTCGGCAATTTTAACAGAATTGGAGACCGGGCCACCGGCCTATTGTGGTTTGTTCCGCGCGGTCCGCGAGAAGCGGAATCACGTCCGGCTCACGCGGTGGTCGCCGCACGTTTGCGGCGGCGGTAGGCGGCGGCCTTGGCCCGGCTGCCGCAACCGTCCATCCCGCACCAGCGCCGGGATCCGGCCCGGGAGCGGTCCACGAACATCCGGCTGCACTCCGCGCCGACACAGCCCCGCAGCCGGGTGTGGTCGTCCCCGCCGAGCAGTTCGATCGCCGAGCGCGCGATCGTGGCGAGCACGCTGTCCAGATCGCCGTGCCGCGTCTGGCGCCCGGCGCCCAGTAGCCGGGGTTTGACCGGCGGCGCCGCCGCGAGCAGGTTGATCAGCCGCAGATCGGGTGCGCCGGGCCGCTCTCCGCGCAGTACGGCCCGCGCGGCGCGAAAGATGGCTTCCCGCAGGGCCAGCGCGCTCTCGAAGCCCGCCCGGTCCACCGGGACCCGCGCGTCCGCTGCGCACCGGCAGCGCGATCCAGCTCGGGGCGTCGACCGTGCTCGTCTCGGTGCCCTGCTCGCCACCTACCGGGGCAACCGCGTGAGAGGATGATCTTGTGAAGTCCTTGCCTCACGAGCCGAGTCGCTTCGAGATCGCCGTCGCCGCCGCGGTGGCGGCCGCCGTCGGGATCCTCGCCTTCGTCCTGGTGGGCATGGAGGTCTTCGCGGTCGCCCTGTTGACCCTCCCGGCCGCGGGGCCGGTACTGCTGGACGCGGCGGCGCTCGCGGGGGTGTGGCTCGCGGTGCGCGGCCGCCGGACCGCGAAGGGATTCGGCGCCGGGCTGGTGATCGGTTGCGTCCTGTTGGCGGTCCTGACTTCGGGGGCGAGCGTTGGCCTGGACATCTTCGACTGACCGACGGCTTGCCGGCCGCGGAAGGGAATGACCTCATTGCGCCCCCTCACTCGCCGCGCGTTTCTGGGCGTGGCAGCACTCGCACCGTTGGCCGGATGCACGGCGGGCGAGACGACTCCTGCTCCTCCCGCCACTTCGTCGGCTGCGGCGACCGAGCGCCACGATCGCCTGGCCGAGCTGGAACGGAAGTTCGACGCGCGCCTGGGCGTGTATGCGCTCGCCACCGGTACCGGCGCCACCGTCGCCTACCGGGCGGATGAACGGTTCGCGTTCTGCTCGACGTTCAAGGGCCTGGCGGCAGCGGCGGTTTTGCACCGCAACCCGCCGGCGCACCTCGACGCGGTGGTCGCGTACACCGAAGCCGACCTCATGAAGAGTTCCCTCATCACCAGGCAGCACGTGGCCACGGGAATGACGATCCGCCAGCTGTGCGACGCCGCGGTCCGCTACAGCGACGGCACGGCCGGCAACCTCCTGCTCCGCGACCTCGGCGGGCCGGCCGAGCTGACGGCCTACACGCGGAGCCTCGGCGACACGGTCACCCGGATGGACCGGATCGAGCCGCTGATCACCGAAGCCACCCCGGGAGACCCGCGCGACACCACTTCTCCCCGGGCCATCGGCGCCGACTACCAGCGAATCGTGCTGGGGGACGCCCTGCCCGCGGACCACCGCGCCTTTCTCCGCGACCTGCTGGAACGTAACGCCACCCCGGCCGGCGCCCAACGCATCCGGGCCGGTGTACCGCAGGGCTGGACCGTGGCCGACAAGACCGGGACCGGTGACTACGGCACACTCAACGACATAGCCGTCGTATGGCCCCCGAAATCCGCGCCGCTGGTCATCGCGGTCATGTCCAGCAAAGCCGCCAAGGACGCCAAATACGACCAGGCACTCCTGGCCGAGGCCGCCGCCTACGTGGTAGCCGCTCTCACCTAGGGCGGTATCCGGGTGGGGAACCCGCCTACCGAAACGGGAAACTCGCACGTCC
This sequence comes from Amycolatopsis anabasis, assembly GCF_009765355.1. GTDB lineage: Bacteria > Actinomycetota > Actinomycetes > Mycobacteriales > Pseudonocardiaceae > Amycolatopsis > Amycolatopsis anabasis. The sequence continues at coordinate 27,484 of NZ_VTHK01000084.1, forward strand.
GCAGCGGGGAACTCGCGGCAGGCGGAGACTCGCTGGCGCGAGTCCCCCGTTCCGGTCGCGTGTGTTCCCCGTTCCAGTCGCCGAGTTCCACACTCAGGCAAGTGAACTGCACACTCGGGACCACCCCGCGACACCGGTCGGCTCCCCGGTGGCCACCGCGATCGGGAACCCGCCGGATACCTACCGCACCCCCCGCATCCGGCAGCCCGAGTGCGCCCTAAGGGTTCCCATACGCACAACCCGCGTGCCTGAGTGTGCAACTCGCGGCGGGTCCGACACGGCGCACGGGGTATGCCTGCGAGCACGCCATTCCGGCTTATTGGTTGGGTTGGTGGCGGATTCGGCGGTACCGTGCCCGCTGGAACCATGCAAATGCATGGACATCGAGCTTGGGGAGGATCGCGGTGCAGATCGGTGTTTTCGTGATCGGGGACATCAAGCCGAACCCGCACACCGGTGTCGCGTTGACCGAGTACGAGCGGATTCACGAGATCATGGCCATCGCGCAGCATGCCGAGGAGGCCGGGTTCGACGTGTTCGCGATCGGCGAGCACCACGATCCGCCGTTCGTGCCGAGTTCGCCGACGACGATGCTGGGGTACGTGGCGGCGCGGACCGAGCGGATCATCCTGTCCACCTCGACGACGTTGATCACCACGAATGATCCGGTGAAGATCGCCGAGGACTACGCGATGCTGCAGCACCTGGCCCACGGGCGGGTGGATCTGATGCTGGGGCGGGGCAACACCGCGCCGGTGTATCCGTGGTTCGGGCGGGACATCCGCGACGGGATCCCGCTCGCGATCGAGAACTACCACCTGCTGCACCGGTTGTGGCGGGAGGAGGTGGTCGATTGGGAAGGCGAGTTCCGCACGCCGTTGCGGGGGTTCACCGCCACCCCGCGACCGCTGGACGGGATCCCGCCGTTCGTCTGGCACGGTTCGATCCGCAGCCCGGAGATCGCCGAACAGGCGGCGCGCTACGGCGACGGCTTCTTCGTCAACAACCTCTTCCTGCCCATGGCGCATTTCGCCGAGCTCGTCGACCACTACCGCGAACGCTTCGAGCACTACGGGTACGGTTCGGCGGAGCAGGCGATCGTCGGCGCGGGCGGTCACGTGTTCGTGCGGCCGCGGTCCCAGGACGCGATCGGGGAGTTCCGGCCGTATTTCGCCAATACGCCCATCGCCGCCACGGGGTCGCTCGAGGAGGTCATGGATCGGACCGCGCTGACCGTGGGCAGTCCGCAGGAGGTCATCGACAAGACCCTGTCCTTCCGCGACCACTTCGGCGACTACCAGCGCCAGCTGTTCATGGTCGATCACGGGGGAGTGCCGCTGAAGATCGTGCTGGAGCAGCTCGACCTCCTCGGTGCCGAAGTCCTGCCGACCCTGCGCGAGGAATTCGACTCGCGGCGGCCCTCCCACGTCCCGGAGGCCCCCGCGGTGGGCAGGGTGTAGGTGACGATGAACGGGGCGGGCCGCGGTCTCAGCTCGCGCGCACGGTTTCCGTCGTGGCGTAGCGTTCGCGGGCCTGCGCGGGAGTGACCGTCTCGGCGCGTTCCGGCGCTTCGGCCCGCGGGTGTCGCTGTGCGAGATGGCGGCCCGGCTGGTCCTCACCGATCCCGGCCACTTCCAGCCGGACCGGTTCGTCGCCGCCGTCCGCGCCGCGATCGTTCTCACTCGGCGGTCCTGAGCCGCCGGGAGACTTCACGGTGATCAACGGCCGCCCGTGAAGGCGGTGTTGCCGTGCGGTAACGCGCCGCGAGGTATTCCGAAACATCCTCCTCTTATGTTTTTCCGGAAATCTCACCGGCGAGAGAGGAATCCATGGTATTCACACCCGTGAAATCCGAGGCCAGAACCGGTCGATGGATCACCGGATGGAATCCCGAGGACACTGAATTCTGGGACCGCGAAGGCAAGTACATCGCGCGGCGAAACCTGATACTTTCGATATTCGCCGAGCATCTGAACTTCTCCGTCTGGAGCATCTGGTCGGTGCTCGTGCTCTTCATGTCACCGAAGATCGGCTTCCATTTCGACGTCGGCCAGAAACTGCTGCTGACGACCACGCCCACCGCGGTCGGCGCGCTCCTGCGGTTGCCGTACGGCTACGCGGTGACCCGATTCGGCGGGCGGAACTGGACGGTTTTCACCACCGCCATTCTGCTGGTGCCCACATCGCTGGCGTGCTATTTCGTGCAGCGGCCGGACACCCCGCTGTGGGTTTTCCTGGTCATCGGCGCGCTGACCGGGGTGGGCGGTGGCAACTTCGCCTCGTCCATGACCAACATCACCGGTTTCTTCCCGCAGCGCCACCAGGGCTGGGCCCTGGGTCTCAACGCGGGCGGGGGCAACATCGGCGTCGCGGTGATCCAGATCGTCGGCCTGGTGGTCATCGCCACCGCCGGAGACGTGCACCCCGCCTACGTCTGCGCGATCTACCTGCCGTTCATCGTGCTCGCCGCCCTGCTGGCGGGGTGGAAGATGGACAACATCGACGCGGTGCGGACCGCGCCGGGCGCGCAGCGGGAAGCGGTCGCCGACGCCGACACCTGGTGGATCGCCCTGCTCTACATCGGCACGTTCGGCTCGTTCGTCGGTTACAGCGTGGCCTTCGGCCTGGTGCTGCAGGCCCCGCCGTTCAACGCCTCGCCGCTGCAGGCGGCCCAGTGGACGTTCCTCGGCCCGCTGCTGGGCTCGCTGTTCCGCCCGGTCGGCGGGTGGCTGGCCGACCGCTGGGGCGGGGCCCGCATCACCTTCGGCAACTTCATCGCCATGGCGGCGTTCACCGCCCTGCTGCTGGCCGTGTCCGAGCAGAAGTCCTTCCCGCTCTTCGTGGCCGTGTTCACCGTCCTGTTCGCGCTCACCGGACTCGGCAACGGCTCGGTCTACAAGATGATCCCCGGGATCTACGCGAGGAAGGCCGAGGCCCTGGTCAGCTCGGGTGGCTGGGACGCCCGGGAGGCTTTCGTGCGGTCCCGCCGCCTCGCCGGTGCGGTGATCGGGATCGCGGGCGCGATCGGCGCCCTCGGCGGCGTGCTCATCAACCTGGCCTTCCGCGCCTCCTACGGCGGCTCCGCGCAGAGCGGCGCGTCGGCCTTCGTCGTGTTCCTCACCTACTACGCGGTGTGCATGGTGGTGACCTGGGCCGTCTACCTCCGGCGGCGCAGGCTCGTCCCGGCGGCGGCCGCCACCTGACAAGCGCCGGGTGTCTTCGGGCCGCTTCCGCGGTCCGAAGGCGCCCGGAACGCGTCTTTTCGGCCGATTGACGCGTGCATGGCACGATGCCAGGCTCGGCAACCCGGACGTGCCACAGGGGGAGGGACACGGATGTCCGAGCGGGGCATCGGCGCACCACCCGCGGGTTTCGTTCGAGCCTTGCTCCGCGGGGGTTCCCCGGTCTTCGCCGGTCCGTCGATGCCGGAGTCGGCGACGATCGAGGAGATCGGCGAGTCCATGCTCGCGCGGGCCTGCCGGTACTCCGTCCTCGGCGCGCTGCTGTACCGGATCGCCGCGTTTCCCAAGGTGCTCGTCGGTTTCCTCACTGCGAACGGCGCGATCGCGCTCGCCCCGCTGCTGAGCACGTCGATCGTGGCGGTGGCCCTGAACGTGGTGGCCGCCGGCTGGGTGCTGCGCGGGCCGGGCATCCGGGCGAGCATGATCGGCCGGATCTTGGCCGCCGATCTGGCGATCGGTGTGGTGATCACGCTGATCGTCGCGGTCACCGCCCCGGACCCGGTTCAGGCGTTCGCCGTCGATGTGGCCTGGACGTGGGTGGTCGGGACGATCGCCCTGTGCACGGTCACCTACGGGGTGCCGTACGCGTTGTGGCTGCTGCTGGCCGCCGTGCCGTTCCGGGCGCTGCTGAGCTGGGTCGGCGGAATTCCGCTGGACGACGAACTCGCGCTCCGCCGCTCGATCGGTTGCCTGATCGCCTTGGTGGTGGCGATCGTGACCGCCAGTGCCTTCCTGATCGTGGTCGGCGTCGGCGGCCGGTTCGCGCTGCTCACCGGTTTGCGGCGGGGCCAGCAGGCGGAGCGGCAGCGTACCCGGCGGATCATGCACGACAGCGTGTTGCAGACGCTGGAGGCGCTGGGCATGGCAACGTCCAAAGACGACAGTCGTGCGCCCGAACTGCTCGCCCAGGTGCGCGCGGCGGCCCGGGCGCAGGCCGCCGAACTGCGCCGGGAACTCACCGAAGCCGAGCCACCCGGCGCGTCGGCCAGCCTCGCGGCGGACCTCGCCCACTTGGCCGCCGAGATGGCCCGCGACGGCCTGCACACCCAGCTGGTGGCCGCGGAGATCGACCAGGACTACGCGCTGTCGCAGGCGCGGCGGACCGCGATGCGCGACGCGGTCCGCGAGGCGCTGCGCAACACGGTCAAACACGCCGGTACCAAACAGGTCGTGCTGCGGGTCGAGGAGCGGGACGGCGGCATCGCGGTGGTGGCGCGCGACCACGGGCAGGGCTTCAGCACGGCGGACCGGCCGCCCGGTTTCGGCATCAAGCAGTCGATCATGGCGCGGCTGGCGGAAGTGGGCGGTCGCGGCACCGTGGAATCCACGCCCGGTCGCGGCACCCGGGTGACCCTCTGGGTGCCGCGTTAGGCCGGTTCGAATCCGGTCGCGGCGCAGACCTGCTGGATTTCCGCGGCGGGGTAGGGGGCGGTCCTGGTTTCGAAGAACAGTTTTCCGTAGAACTCGTTCAGCACCGCGGCGATCGGCGCGTAGCGCTGGACGATCGCGGCGGCCGGGCCGGGAAGGTTTCCGATGTCGCCGCGCTCGGCGCAGCGCCGGACGAACTCGACGCGTGCGGACCGGTCGGTCGTTCCGGCCAGCGCGGTCACCAGCCAGTTGACCCACTGGGTCACGACGTAGCACCCGTCGTGCGTCGAGTTCCGGCCGAGGAAGTCCGCTTCGGATTCGGCGAGGTCGAACCGCGTGGACGTGGCCAGGCCGAAATCCGAGAAGTAGAGGCGGTGCCCGTCGGTGAGGATGTTCTGGAAGTGCGCGTCGAAATGCCACAACCCGTGCGAGTTCATGAACGACGTCCCCGCACGCAGGTCGCGTTCCACCAGGGCGAGCGCGTTTCCCTCGTGCGGGACCCGCTCGGTGAGCCAGTCGTGCAGGTTCCACGGGAGGTGTTCGCAGAACAGCACCACGCTCGCCGGAGCCCCGGCGAGCGCCTCCAGCCGCGCCCGCACCGCCGGGGAGCCGTCCCAGTACTCGACCCACCGCGTGATCTCGTCCCGCTCCCCGGGCGGGCGCGCGGGCGGGCCGTCGAGCACCCGCCAGTGGTACAGCAGCGGGAAGTTCTCGCTCCGGTTGGTCAGCACCCAGTGGGTGGTCATGGCGTGCGCGGCCAGTTCGCGCCAGACACCGCCGCCCGCCGACCCGACGCCGTAGTGGTAGAACGGCGGGAGCCCGAACAGGTTCGCCGTGGACCGGACGTTCTCCGGGCGCCGCTCCAGATCGGTGAGCGGCACCCGCTTCGCGAAGACCGGCGTGCCCTCGACCTCCAGCGACACCGAGGTGCCGCCGATCCCGGTCCCCAGCGGCGTCGCTCGATCCACGAGTTCGCCCACCTGCCGGTCGCTGAGCAGGTCCAGGGCGGTGGCGACGACGCCGTAGCGGGCGAGGCGCGCGGCGTGGGACGGGTCCACTGGCACCACCATGAACGGGGCCCCCTGCCTTGATCGACTTCGGCGAGGCTACCCCAGCGAGATGCCGTGGATGGCCTTCAGTTCGCCCCGCAGCATCGGTGACACGGTGACCGGGTAGTCGTCGAGGGCGTACCGGGTCCGCCGCGTCCGGCCGACGAGAGTGAGGTGGACCGGGGTGTCGCCCTGGTGGGCGAGCAGGGTCGATTTGAGTTCGCCGACCACCGATTCGTCGAGCTTCTCGGCCGCGGCGACCAGCAGGAACGGTGGTACTTCTTCGCCGACGGCGGCGTCGGACAAATCGAGTGGAATCAGGCCGCCGCCGAAGACG
>NZ_VTHK01000085.1 GCF_009765355.1 Amycolatopsis anabasis
ATCTTCGCCGCACCATCGAGCATCGAGTACTCGGTGTGGACATGCAGGTGGACGAAAGAGGCCACGATCGCACTCCTCCTGGTTGTAGGGTCTTCTCCGGCTCGCGCATTGGATCGGATACCGGGCAGGCAAGTCCAACAACTGACACGCGCGCGATCGACAACCAGGAGTTGTGCGGAGGGATGGCATGGAGCTGGATCTCGGAGCGGTGCGCGCCTTCGTCGCCGTCACCGACGAGCGGAACTTCGGTGCGGCGGCCGACCGGCTCGGGCTCACCCAGCAGGCGATATCCAAGCGAATCGCCAAACTGGAAGCCGACCTCGGCGTACCCCTGGTCCGGCGGTCGCGCGGCGGAGCCGGGTTGACCAAGGACGGTGAAGCCTTCCTCGCCCACGCCCGCGGTCTGATCGGCCTGGCCGACCAGGCCACCGAATCGGTGCGCCGCAGGCACGGCGCGCTGCGCGTCGACGTGCTGAGCACCAAGCTCGCCTCGACCGAGCTGCTCCGGGCCTTCCACGAACTGCACGGCGAGGTGGCCATCGACATCGTCACCTCGAACGGGCTGCGGTCCGCACACCCCGCACTCGTGCGCGGGTCGATCGATGCCGCGTTCGCCCGGGTCACCGGCACCCTGGACGAGGCGATCACGTGGGCGCCCGCCTACCTGGAACCGATGCATCTCCTGGTCGGCCACAAGCACCGGCTCGCGGGCCGGAAGCAGGTGCGGTTCGCCGAGTTGGCGGGCTCGACCGCCCGGATGCCCGGCAACGTCGCGGGCAGCGAATGGGCCGAGTTCTACCTGGAACTCGCGGCGGACTACGACATCCGGATCGACAACTCCGGTCCCAATTTCGGCGACGAATACCTGATGGAGAAGCTCAGCCAGACCGACGAGTGGATCACCTTCGGCGGCGAGAAGACCCGGCAGCCCTGGCATCCGCGGGTCGCCCGGATCCCGATCACGCGGCCCGCCCCGGTGTACCCGATGTCCCTGCTGTGGCGCCGCGACAACCGGCACCCCGCCCTGCCGAGCCTCCTTGACCACGTCACCGCGAGCTACCGGCGCCCCGATCCGCGGGACGTGCTGCTGCCCGCCGCGGACCGCGCCGGGTTCGGCCTGAGCGGTTAGCGCTCACAGGGTATGTGGCCCTCGTCTCAGGTCGTCCGGTCACATTCTCCGGTCCGGATCCGTCAGTGCGGTGACGAACCGGATCGACCTGGAGGACACGATGGAAGCGCGGATGAAGAACCCGGCGATGGTCCTGCCCGACGCCATGACCGCCATCCAGGGCCTGTACAAGGCCACGAACAAGGGGGGAGTGCCGCAGCGGATCCTGGAGCTCGTCCACCTGCGGGCGAGCCAGATCAACGGGTGCAGCGCGTGCGTCGATATGGGCTCCCGCGGCGCCAAGAAGGCGGGCGAGACCGAGGAGCGGTTGTTCGCGGTGGCGGCCTGGCGGGAGGCGCCGTACTTCTCCGAAGAGGAACGCGCGGCGCTGGCACTCGCCGAAGCCGTGACCCGGCTCGCCGACCGGTCGGGGGATGCGGTGCCGGACGAACTCTGGGACGAGGTGGCCGACCACTACGACGAGCGGCAACTCTCCGCCCTGATCCTGTGGATCGCCACCACCAACCTGTTCAACCGGATCAACGCCACCATCAAGGAACCGGCGGGCACCACCTGGGGCTGATTGATCGATCTCGGAGCTGAATCACAGCGCGGAACGGTGTTGGACCGAACGCCGGGCGGGGCCGGACACTCGGTGCATGTCCAACACCAACCCCGGGGACACGACGACTTCGGACGTCGCTCGGCTCTTGCGTTCGTTCGCCGTGCGGGCCTTCGTGCTCGCCGGGCTCACCGGGCTCCTGGGGGAGGGGCTGCTGGCGATGGCTCTCGCGTTGGCCGGGTGCGGACTCCTGTGCGCGTCAGGTGAGTCAGCAGCGCCCTCGCCGCGGGATTGAGCGGGGTGGACTGCCGGCCGGCGAGGTAGATCGTTCTGGTGAAGCCGACCCGCTCGATCCGCGCGAACGGCAGCCCCGCGCGTTCGGCGGCGGCCTGCGGAATGATGGTCACTCCGAGTCCGGCGGTCACGAACTCGATCAGCAGCGGAAGGTGTGTCGCCTCGCAGACCGGATCGTGCCGCAACCCGGCTTGGGCCATCCGCCGGCGGACCATCGCCTGCATCCCGCTCCCGCTGAAGTCCACGAACGGCTCATCGGCGATCTCGGCGAGCCGGACTCGCCGCCGGTGCGCGAGCCGGTGCCCGGGGTAGGTCACCAGCACGAGGCGCTGACTCCACTGCGCGAAGGCGGTCAGGTTCGCCGGAACCGGACCGTCCGCGGCGAGGTAGGCCAGATCGAGTTCCCCGTTGACCACCGCCTCGGTCAGTTCGGTGACCAGCCCATCGCGCACGTGGATCCGGAGACCGGGGTGCCGTTGCTGGAATTCGCCGATCTCCCGCGGGAGGTCGACCACGGTCAGCGCCTGGATGGTGCCGATCGACACCCTGCCCCTGGTCAGGCCGAGCACCGCGGACACTTCGCCCCGCGCGGCGGCCATGTCGGCCACCACCCGGTGCGCCACCGGCAACAAGGCACGACCGGCTTCGGTCAGCGCCACGCGACGAGTGGTGCGTTCGAACAACGGCCCGCCGAGCTCGGTTTCCAGCTTGCGCACCGACGCGCTCAACGCCGATTGGACGATGTGGACCTCCTGCGCGGCCCCGGTGAAACTCGCATGCCGCACCACCGCGAGAAAGTGCTCGATCTGCCGCAGCTCCATTCAGCGAGGCTAGCGCTGAATGAACTCGTGCGTAGTCATTCTCCCGGGTCTGTTGTGCGGAACGCGGAACTCACTGCCCCGAACGCGCAACTCGCATGCCCGAACGTGAAGTTCAGCTACCGGAACGGGGAACTCAACCCCCCACACTCTGGAAATCCCAAATGATCATCGCCGGGACTCCGGCATTCGCCGCACTCTCCGCCTCCGGCACCATGTCGACCAGCGACCAAGGCCACTGCTCCCAAGGCCCCACCGTCTCAGACGGCGTCCGAGCCGAGTCCGCCGCGGCCCCCTGCGGTTCCTCGCAGCGCCGCACCTGCAACCCCACCTCCAACGCGGCGCGCAAATAGTCCCCGACCAAATGACGATAACCCGGCAACCGACCCGGTTGCCCGTCCGGCCCGCGCACGGCCGGATTGGAGCCCCGCGCCACCCGTTCGGGGTGAACGTCGACGATCACCAGGTGCCCGCCCGGCCGCAGCACCCGCGCGAACTCCGCCAGCACCGGTTCGAGCGCGGGAAGATGCGTCAGCGCCAGGCCGCAGACGACCAGATCCACTTCATCGTCGGCCACCGGGAGCCGGTGCAGGTCCCCGAGCAGGAATTCGCCCTGCGGCACCCGTTCACGAGCGAGGGCGAGCATTTCCGGCGAGCTGTCCACCCCGACGACTCGATGGCCCCGTTTGGCCAAGGCCGCCGCGTACCGGCCGGTGCCGCACGCCGCGTCCAGGGCGGCACCCGCGGGCAGCGGGTCGACGATCTCCTTGACCACGCCCTCGAAGTCGAACGCGGCGTTGGGAGTTTCGTCGTACGTTGCCGACCAGGCCCGGTAACCCGAGACCGTGTCCACACGAGCGACGTCCACCCCCGGGCCCGCCAGCGATTCGTCGTCGAGCAGCCGGCGAATCTCGGCGATACGCGCCTCGACGAACGTGCGATCGTGCTCCCCGGTGAACGCGCGCATCAGGGCGATGCCTTCCAGGCCCAGCAGATAGGCCAGCGGATGTTCGTAGATCATCGGCGCCAGGCTAATGACGCCCGGCGCGCCCGAGCCACCGAATTTACTGGGTTGCCGCCGTGGTCGCCGTCCCGGCCGCGATGATGGCGGCGAAGGTCGCGGTCACCGCGGCGACCGCCTGGGAGACCGCGTTCGCGGCCCATTCGCCACGCGCCAGTTCGGCGAGCCGAGCCCGCGCCGCCTTGCCGTCCGACCCGGGATACAGCACCTGGCCCAGCCCGACCGCGTGCACCAATGCCGCCAGGCTGCCCGTGTACTGGTCGGGCGATTCGTCCGAAATCACCACGGCGTCCAGCCGCTCGCGGATCTTCGCCTTGGCCGCCTCGTCGCGGATCGGGTAGCGCTCGGCGGGGAAGACGCCCAGGACGCGTTTCGCGGTGACCTCGATCAGCCCGTCGTCGGACAACCGCTGCAAATAGGAGCCCCGCAGGGTGTTGCGGCGGCCCTGAAGCCAGGACGCCACGGCCGGGGTTCGCCTCCGAGTGTGGAGGTCGGCCAGCGCTTCGTCGAGTTCGGCGTCGCGGGTGGGCGCGGGATCGAGCACGGCGACCCGGTCACCCTCGAGCCGGATCCGGCCGGCGATGGCCAGTTCCGCCAGCTGGCCGGCGGCGAGCCCCAGGTCCAGCCGGGCCGTGGCCAGCACCGACCCCGTCCCGTCCTCGATGGCCAGCAGCAGGAGTTCCTCAGGCAGTGTCCGCATAGGACCAGGGTAGACAACCGCGGCGGGGAGGCGGGTGAGCCCGGTGTCCGGGCCACCCGCCTCGGCCGTCAGGGGCGCGTGTCCTCCGGCCCGCCGGGTTCGTTCGGTTCGTCCTCATCGGACACCGGCAGGTCGTTGAACACGCCGCCGACGCACAACTTACCGGTCGGGCTCTTCTCCGATTCCTGTGCCTCGCCGCCGCCCAGCTCGCAGACACTCTCGGGGATGGCCTGCTGGGCCTCGGCTGCGGCGGCCGCCGCCGGGGATCCGAGCAGTATTCCCAACCCCACCGCCAAAGCTCCCGCGGTGGCCACAATGCGTTTCATTCCGGATACTCCTTTGTTCTCGGTGGGTTTCTCATCTCAACCTTCGCCGTCGTGGTCACTTCCGGCGCTGCCGTTCCCGATGACGGAGTTGAGCGTCCGGTCGACCTCCAGCAGGCTGTCGCCGAACGTCGGGCAGAACGCGATCAGGGTGAACCCGCTGGTTTTGCACGTCGGTCCCCAGGTCTCCGCATGGGCGGGAACCGTCGCGGCGGCGGTGAACGCTCCGGCGAGGGCCAGGGTGACGGCGGCTTTGCGGGACGTGCGCATGGTGTCGTCCTTTCAGGAAGCGGAATCGGAGTGGCTTTCCGCGCTGGGCATGGCCGCGAACCGGCGGGCGAGCCACGCGCAGACGATGAGCTGGATCTGGTGGTAGAGCATCAGGGGCAGCACGATCAGGCTCACGGTGGACCCGGCGAACAGCACCGTCGCCATCGGCAGGCCGCTGGCGAGACTCTTGTTCGAACCGCAGAAGACGATGGTGATGCGTTCCTCGCGGGTGAACCCGAGCCACCGCGCCACCAGGCCGATCGTGCCGAGGACCACGGCCAGCAGCGCCCCGGCCACCGCGACGAGCAGCAGCACCTGCACCGGGGTGAGCCGGTGCCAGACCCCGGTCACCGCGCCCTCGCTGAAGGCCGAGTAGACGACGGCCAGGATCACCCCGCGGTCGAGGTGCCGCAGTGTGGTGCGATGCCGATCGAACCGGTTCACCAGCACGGGTCGCAGGAGTTGACCGGCGACGAACGGAACGAGCAGCAGCAACGCGATGTCCCGCAGCGACGCCGGCGAGAGCCCGTTCACCTCGGTGGTCAGCAGCAGTCCGGTCAGCACCGGGGTGATCAGCACCCCGAGTACGTTGGAGAACGACGCGCTGCACACGGCGGCGGCGACGTTGCCACCGGCCAGCGAGGTGAACGTGATGGCCGACTGCACGGTCGAGGGCAGGACGCAGAGGAAGATCAGCCCGCCGTACAGCGGTTCGGGTAGCAGTCCCGGCGCCAGCGTTCGAGCCGTCAGGCCCAGCACCGGGAAGAACGCGAACGTGCAGAGCAGGATCACCAGGTGCAACCGCCAGTTGCGCACCCCGTCCCAGACTGCCGCGGTCGGCAACCGGGAACCGTACAGGAAGAACAGCGCACCGATCGCCACCTTGATCACGGTCTCCGCCGCGGTGGCGGCCTCGCCGCGGATCGGGAGAACGGTGGCGACCGCGGCGACCGCGACGATGGCCAGCACATAGGGGTCGATTCGCGTGCGGATCAAGAAATCTTCGCTCCCGCCGGGACGGCCGGGCGCTGGCGCCGGGCCTGTTCCGGTATCGGCGGCTTCGGGTGGTGCCGGCTGATGTTGCGTTCGAGCAGGGCCTGCGCCTCGGGCACGCCGATGCTGTCCGCGGTCCGCTCCGGGAGCCTGCCCTCGGCCGCTTGCAGCTCGAGCAGCGCCGATTCGATCGCGCCCTGTGCGGCGAAGAGGCAGGGAGTGCTGTAGATGGCGACGTCGACCCCCAGGGTGCGCAGGTCGGGCAGGGAGATCCGGGGCGACTTGCCACCGGCGATCTGGTTGAACAGCAACGGTTTGCCGCCGACGACCCGGCGGACCTTGCGGATCCACTCGATGCTGCGCACGCCGTCGACGAGCAGGACGTCCGCGTCGGTGGCGGCCAATGCCTCGGCGCGCCGCAGGATCTCCGACTCCTCGGTGGCATCGGTGCGCGCCACCACAACGAGATCCCGGCGGGTCGCCAGCACCAGTTCGAGCTTCTGCAGGTACTCGTCCAGCGGCAGGATCTTCTTGCCGTCGACATGTCCGCACCTGCGCGGGCGCTGCTGATCTTCCAGAATGACCCCGGACGCGCCGATCGCCTCCAGGTGCTCGACGACGTGGCAGGCGACTTCGGGATCCACGTAACCGTCGTCTATGTCGACCAGTAGATGGTGCTCGGGAAAGGCCAGCCGGAGGCGCTGGACGAAGCCGACCATATCCGGCCAGGCGATGAATCCGATGTCCGGCAGCCCGTAGTACGAGGCGGCGAACCCGAAGCCGGACACGAACATCCCGTCGAAGTGCTTGGCCGCGATGGACGCCGAGAACATGTCGTATATTCCGATGAGCGGGGTCACTACCGGGGACTCCACGGCATGTCTGAGTGCCGTTCCGTACTGCATTGTTCCTCCACCTGGAATGTCGTGGAAATGTGTCAGCAAGGAGAATTCCGGAATAGGAAGCCGTTCGCACCGCGCTGTGCTGCCGACTCACCGTTACGTGTCAATCCTATTGGAGAAAAGGAACGTGCGCCAAACCACAAACAGGTGGACCGAGGTTTATACGCTCAGTGAACCGTTATCCGGCGGTGATCGGATGCTGAAAACAGTTCGTGTTTTTGGCGTGGGCATCCCGCATGCGGTATCAGGTGCGACAACGGGAACGGGCGCGCCGCGCGGGCGGTTCGGCGGCTTCAGCAAGGCGGGTGGAAACTCGCCCGCACCCCTTGGCAAGCAAGGGAATCCGTGCATAGCTCGCGATTGGGCCATTTGTGGGCCAGTCGCCCCGGAACGGACTTTCCGTGCACGGTGGGTTACCCGTGCCCGATCAGTGCGGCGCGTCGGCGCTTTCGCCCATCGAGCGGCACAGGCGGCGCAACAGGTCGGCCAGCGCGCGCTGATCCGCTTTGCCGAGCCCGGCGATCAGGGCGCGCTCGGTGGCGAGGTCGGCCGCGATGGCCTTGTCCACCAAGCGAAGTCCCTTGCGGGTCAACCGGAGCAGGGCGGTGCGCCGGTTCGCCGGATTCTGCCGCCGGTCGATCAGGCCCGAGTCGACGAGCCGGTCGATGCGGCTGGTCATCGTGCTGCCGGTGGCGAGCATCCAGTTCCCGACCTCGCGCAGCGTCAGCTCGTACGGCGGCCCGGCGCGGCGGAGCGCGCAGAGCACCTCGAACTCGGCGGGCTGCAACCCGAACTTCCGCAGCGACTCCTCCAGATGCAGCGTGACGCGGCGGGCGATCCGGGTCATCCGGGTGAGCACGCCCATCGGCGCGGGATCCAGATCCGGGCGTTGCGCACGCCACTGGTCCATCACGTCGTCGATGAAGTCACGTGTCATTCCGAAAGCGTACACTTCGATGTCGTAGGTTCCGTTGTCGAAGTGTCGCGGAGGACGTCGTGACCGAGGCGCATCGCACCGGCGTGCTCATCGTCGGCGGCGGCCCGGTGGGCATGCTGCTGGCCGGCGAACTGGGGTTGCACGGGGTGCGCACCACGCTCATCGAGACGCTGACCGAAACCCATGACGAGCCCCGGGCGGGCACCCTGCACGCGCGGACCGCGCAGTCCCTGCTGCGGCGCGGCTACCTCGCCGAACCCGCGCCCGGTGAGCGGGATCCGGACGAGACCGTGCTCGTGCCCTTCCACTTCGGCGGCATGTCGGCCCTCACTATCGAGGCGCCCGCGATCGAGGGGCCGCCGATCGTCGGGCAGTCCCAGGCCGCGGTGGAACGGTTCCTGGAGGCGCGGGCGCGGGACCGCGGGGTGGACATCCGCCGCGGCCACGAGGGCGTCGCCCTGCGCGCGGACGCGGACGCGGCCCGGGTCACCGTGCGCCACGGCGACGACGAGTACCCGATCCGCGCGGACTACGTGGTCGGTTGCGACGGCGCGCGCAGCATGGTGCGCCGCGAGGCGGGCATCCCGAGCACCAGCCACCCCGCCACGTTCGCCGGAATCCTCGGCCTGGTCCGCCTGCTCGACCCCGCGTCCTGTCCCAACGGGTGGGTGCACACCGACCAGGGCTGGATGCTGATCAACGTCAACCCCCTGGGACAGAGCAGGTTGCTCACCCACGACTTCACGCACCCGCTGCCCGGCCGGGACGCCCCGCTGGATCTCGCCGAACTCCAGGAGACGACCGCCCGGATCGTGGGGCGCGAGGTCCCGATGGACCAGCCCGGTTTCCTCGGCCGCTTCAGCGACTTCTGCCGGATCGCCGATCGGTACCGGGCGGGCCGGGTCCTGCTGGCCGGGGACGCCGCCCACGTGCATTCCCCGCTCGGCGGGCAGGGGCTCAACCTGGGCCTGCAGGACGCGTTCAACCTGGGCTGGAAGCTGGCGATGGTGGCCACCGGTTCGGCTCCGGATTCCCTGCTGGACACCTACCACACCGAGCGGCATCCGGTCGGCGAGCGGGTCATCGCGAACACCCGCGCGCAGGCGGCGCTGATGCGCCCCGGCCCGGAGCAGGATCCGCTGCGCGACCTGGTCCGGGACCTGCTGTCGTTCGACGAGCCGAACCGCTACGTGGCGGACCTGATCAGCGGCCAGAGCGTCGCCTACCGCCCCGCCGCGCCCGGATCGTCCACTCTGGACGGTCACTTCCTGCCCAACGTGCCGCTCGAGACCACCGAAGGCCCGCGCACGGTCGCCGGTCTGCTGCACGCGGCGCGGCCGGTGCTGCTGGTGAACGGGGACGGCGACCTCGCCGAAGCCGCCCGGAAGTGGCAGGACCGGGTGGACGTCGTGCGGCTGCGCACCAGCGAACCGCTCGGTGCGGCGGCGACCCTGTGCCGCCCGGACGGTTACGTCGCCTTCACCGCAGCCACCCGGTCCGGCCTGGAAGACGGGCTCACCACCTGGTTCGGCCCGGCGTGACGCGGGGCCTCAGCCCGGCCGCACGGACTGGGCGTGGCGGAAGACGTTCCCCGGATCCCAGGCGGCCTTGGCGCGCCGCAGCCGCGGGTAGTTGTCCTTGTAGTACAAGGTGTGCCAGGGCACCCCGGACGTGTTGTACGCGGGGTCGGACAGATCGGCGTCCGGGTAGTTGACGTAGCAGCCGTCGGTGCGGTCGCCGGGCACCGGCACCCCGCCGGTGCCGGAGTACATCTCGCGGTAGAAGTCCCGCACCCACGCCAGGTTCGCCGCGTCCTGCTCGGCGCCGGTCCAGAACGACTGGTACAGCAGTTTGAAGATGCTGTCCCGTTGCGCGCACGCCGTGTCCGCGGGGGCGACCGAACCGATCCGCCCGCCGTAGGAAAAGGCCACCAGCATCGCGTTCGGATTGTCCACATCGGGCCTGGTGAGCTGCCGGTACGCGGTGGACAGTTGAGCGCCGGTCAGGGGAGTGCGGGTGTAGGCGGACTTGTGCTCGGCCCGGACCGTGGGGTTGTTCAGGATCGGCGTGTTCGTGCCCAGATACCGGGTGGCCTGCAACCACGGCAGCCGCCGCGGCCGCTCGAGGCCGGGCATCGGGCCGAATTCGCCGATCGCCACCTCGGCCGAACCGCCGCCGAGCCCGCCGGCCACCGAACCGAGGTAGTCCTCGAGCACTCGCGCGGCGCCGGGCGCGTTCGCGTCGATCTGCGCGACCAGCCCCGCGCAGCCGTTGGACCGGTGGTTGAGCATCAGCAGGCTGGACAGCGGCGCGCCGGGGGAGCCGGCGTCCCGGTTCGCCCAGTGCCATTGCCCGTAGTTGCCCAGCAGCCGGGCGAAGCGCGCCTCGTCCAGGCGATCCCAGGGCAGCGCGACCACGGCGACCAGCACATCCTCCGGCGGGCGCACCAGCGGCTCGTCCCCGGGCGAGGAGAACAGAAAGCGGGTGACCACGCCGAAGTTGCCGCCGCCACCACCGGTGTGCGCCCACCACAGGTCGCCCTCGGGGCCGGTCGAGTCGCGGGTGACGACCACCGGCCGCACCCGGCCGTCGGCATCGGCCACGACCACCTCGACCCCGTACAGGTG
The DNA here is from genome assembly GCF_009765355.1 of Amycolatopsis anabasis. GTDB lineage: Bacteria > Actinomycetota > Actinomycetes > Mycobacteriales > Pseudonocardiaceae > Amycolatopsis > Amycolatopsis anabasis. Next base: position 10,556 of record NZ_VTHK01000085.1, read on the forward strand.
GTCCACGGTCAGCCCGTGCTGCCGGGACAGCAACCCGTACCCGCCGCCGGTGACGTGCCCGCCCGCGCCGACGGAGTAGCAGATGCCGCCGGGGATGGTGACGCCCCAGCCGCGGTAGAGGCGCTCGTAGGCGTCCAGCAGCCGGGCCCCGGCCTCCACCGCGAACGCCCGGTGTTCGTCGTCGAAGTACACAGTGTCCATTCCGGACAGATCGAGCAGCACCCGGACGTCCGGGTGGAACACGAAATCCTCGAAGCAGTGGCCGCCGCTGCGCACGGAGAGGCGCCTGCCGGACGACACGGCGTCCCGCACGGCGGCCGCGACCTGTTCGGTCGAGCGGGGGAGCCGGACGTAGTCGGGTTTGCTCGCGTACCGCTGGTTCATCCCGGTCGTCAGGTCGGCGTACCGGGGGTCACCCGGCCGCACGATGCTCGATTCCATCGGCTTTCACCTCGCAGAAAAGGGAACGCGGGGCCGGGCGGCCAGTAGTCGGAGGCACCGCCCGGCCCCGCGTCCGGGGCCGGCCGCTAGAGATCAGCGGCCAGCCGTCCCCCGGTCCCCCAGTGGTCCTGCTCGACGTCGCTGACGATGACGGTCACCGCCGCGGCCGGGCAGCCCGCGATCCGGGAGACGGTCTTGGTCACTTCCTCGACCAGTTCGCGCCGTTGCTGCTCACCGGCGCCTTTCCACCAGTTCACGTTCACGACTGGCATTCGTGGTCACCTCCTCGTGTTTCACCGGGTCCGCGCTCCGCCGGTCGGACAGCACCGAAAGCCCGGCCAGGCCGAGGGAACCGATCGCGAGCGCGGCGCCGATCCAGCTCGGCGACAGCAGGCCCGCACCGGCGCTGATCCCGAGCCCGCCCAGGAACGGCCCGGCCGCGTTGCCGATGTTGAACGCGGAGATGTTGGCCGTGCTGGCCAGCGTGGGCGCCGCCTCGGTCTCGTTCATCACCCGGGTCTGCAGCGCCGGGTTGATCAGGAAGCTGGCCACCCCGAACAGGAACAGCGTGATCACCATGGCGATCTGGCTGTGCGCGGCGAGGGAGAACGCGCCGAGCATCACCGCGAGCAGGGCGAGCCCCGCGCACAGCGTGCCCAGCAGCGTCCGGTCGGCGAACTTCCCGCCCAGCACGCTGCCGAGGAACGTGCCGACGCCGAAGAGCATCAGCAGCGGCGGCACCCACCCGGCGGTGAAGCCGGTGAAATCGGTGAGCAGCGGGGAAATGTAGGTGTAGGCGGTGTACAGGGCCGCCTGGCTGAGCATGGTGGTGCCCAGGGCCAGCCACACCTTCGGGTTGGCGAAGGCGGACAGTTCGTGCCGCACGCCGATGTGCCGCGACGGCGGCTGGTGCGGGACCAGGGCGATCACCCCGATCAGGTCGATCACGCCGAGGATCGCCACCGCGAGGAAGGTGGCCCGCCACCCCAGGTGCTGGCCGATGAAGGTGCCCATCGGAACCCCGGCGATGGTGGCGATGGTCAGCCCGCCGAACATGATGGCGATCGCCCGCGCGCGTTTGGCGGGCTCCACCAGGTTGGCCGCGACGACCGCGCCGATCCCGAAGAACGAGCCGTGCGCGATCGCGGTGACCACCCGGGCGATCATCAGCACCCCGTAGGACGGCGCCAGGGCCGCGATGGTCTCGCCGACGATGAAGACCACCAGCAGCGCGATCAGCGCGGCCTTGCGCGGGATCCGGGTGGTCGCCGCGGTGATCAGCGGCGCGCCCACCACCACGCCCAGTGCGAACAGCGAGATCAGCAGGCCCGCGTCGGGGAGGGACACGTCGAACGCCCGGGCCAGCTCGGGGAGCAGACCGGCGATCATGAACTCCGTCGTGCCCAGGCTGAACACGGTCAGCCCGAGCACGAACAAGGCAATAGGCATCGAATGCTCCTTGGGAGGGGAGAGGTGGCACCCGCGGGGGAGCCGCGGGTGCCCGCCCTCGCGATCAGGAGATGGCCGACAGTCCGGCTTCCGCGATCTTGACGTCATCGGTCCAGTGCGCGCCGGAGACGCCGATCGCGCCGACGATCTCGCCGTCGACGGTGATGGGCAGGCCACCGCCCATGGTCACCAGCCGCGAGATCGCGGTCGGCGCGCCCGCGGCGATCACCTCGTCCTTCTTGAGGACCTCGGACCACTGCTCGGTCGGCATCGCGGAGGACGCCGCGGTGTAGGCCTTGTCCTGCGACACCTGAACGGCGTTGAGCTTGGAGCCGTCCTGGCGCAGGAACGCCTTCAGGTTGCCGGACTCGTCGACCACGGAGATCGCGAAGCGCTTCTCCGTCTGCTTCGCGGCGTCGTGCGCCGCGTCGACGATCTTCCAGGCCAACTCGTCGCTGATGGAGGTACGGCGTTGCACGTTGGGCATTGCTGGCGAACTCCTGCCTGGCTAGTCGGGTTGCTCCTTGCCTGGCCGCCCGCGTCCGCCCCGGAGGCCGGAGCGCAACGGCGACGGCCACGCCTCGACCGTAGCAAAAATGGATCGCTCGGTAAAGAAACCAGGGACATCGGGGCTGGCGATGACGTCAGATTTCCAGAAAAACCCTGCTCGGTAAGCAAGTTGATCGATGATATCTGTATCGAATGGTCAAGTTTGGCTACCCTTAACTTGACCGGTCGTTCCACCATCGTTAGGCTGATCGTATGTCCCGGGTGCGCGAGTTCGACACCGACGCCGTCGTGCAGAAGGCCATGGAGGTCTTCTGGTGGCGCGGCTTCGAGGCCACCTCGATCCAGGATCTGGTCGAGGCGACCGGGATCGGCCGCGGGTCCCTGTACGCGGCGTTCGGCAGCAAGCACGGCCTCTACGAGCTCGCGCTCCAGCGGTACGTCCAGCAGACCACCGACGCGACGCGGCGTGCGCTGGCGAAGCGGGTGCCGGTCCGCCAGGTGATGCGGGATCTGCTGCTCGGCCGGGTGGACGACGCGCTGGAGGAGCCCGGCCGGCCGGGCTGCCTGCTGGTCATGGCGATCACCGAACGGGTGCCGCACGACGCGACCACCAACCGGATCGTGCGCGACGCCATCACCGCGCTGCAGGATTCGTTCTGCGCGACGCTGTACATGGCGCGCAGCATGGGCGAGTTGCCCGCCGAGGCCGACGTGCCCGCGCTGTCGAATTTCCTGGTCACCATGATTCAAGGGCTGCGGGTGATGAGTGCGGTGTGCCCGGACCAGCCCATGCTTTCCCAGGTTGTCGATATCGCGCTGGCCGCGATTCCCGAATAGTCCGCCCAAGGCGGCGGCCGGAGTTTCTGTCGGCCGCTGTCTTGGCGTGCGATTCAGCCGGTATTCACCGGTCGATTGTCGCCGGTACTCCTTTTTGGTCATGCTCTGGACTTCTGGTCCATTGAGGTTTTCTCGGTGTGTGGCTTCGCGCCGTGCTTCGCCGGGTGCCCGGGTGGGGAACTTGCCCGCCCGAGTGTGCGACTCACGTACCCGAACGTGTAACTCGCGTGCCTGAGTGTGCAACTCGCGGCGGGACAGCACCACAACTCACCGAGAAAACCTCATTGGGTACTAGTTTGACGAGCCCTGGCAGTTCACTACCTGGCGTGTTGTGAGCGTTGTCACAAAGCTCGCGGATTGCCGATTTCAGGACATTGTCGCGCCGCTTCGATCTTGTCGCCGGGCTATGCGTGGTTCGGCGCATGTGGACTGACCCGATTCAGTCAATTTTCCTACTCCATTTGCACCAGAAACCCTCGGTCACCAAAGGCGTGTGGGTATTTTTGCCGACTTTGCCAGACCCGGGATCACTCATTTATGGTCGCCCACGGCGGCGAAATGGAGAACAGCTCGCCAGTGATCACGTTTCCCAATCCACATTGGAGTTCCAGTGCTTACTGATCAAATACGGGGAACCATTGTGCGGTACGCCGATTTCACGTTCGCCCCGTTCGACTGGGGACGGGTGGCCGAGCCGGTCGGCCCGGCCACGGGGGCGGGGAAGGTGACGCTCAACGTCGTCGAAGTCGCCCCGGAACAGGTGTGGCGCCTCGGCTGGTCGCCCGAGGAGGAGAACATCGCGGTGATCTTCGCGGGCGGCGGGCACGCCGATGTCACCGCGCACCGCGAGCGGGTGGCCCGGGGGGACGCGGTGCATTCGCCGACCGGACACACCCTCGAGCTGGAAGCCGGAACCGAGGGCATGACCGCGTACGTCTGGCGCACCAAGCTCGTCGGCGGCGAACCCCGCGGCGAGGCACCGCGCCTGACCGGGCGGTTGAGCGACGACGAGACCCAGCTGCGCGGTTTCACCGGGAGCTTCGGCGAGGACCGGACCGGGGGAGCGGTGATGAATTTCGTGTTCTGGCCGGGCACCGGGAGCGCGCGGCTGTGCCTGCACTGCGGGATGCAGGAGCCGGGCCAGACGTTCAACGTCCACCAGCACCCGGAAAGCGAGGAGGCGTTCATCGCCTTCGAAGGCGACGGGCAGCTGTACCTGATCGACCGCTGGCACGAGGTGTCCGCGGGCGACGTGCTGTTCGCCGCCCCGGGCGTTCCGCACGGCGCGCGGAACCCGAAAACCGATCCGGCCGCGGGCCGATTCGTCACCTGCGGCGGTCCGACCCCGTTCGACCCGGCCCTCTACGCGAGCGCCGGGGTGACCGCGGAAGTGAGGTAACCGACGACATGTGCAGAATCTACGGGCATCTGGGTGGCACCCTCACCCGCCACCACCTCCGCGTGGTGTCGGCACTGCAGCGCCACGGCGGTCCGGACGCCCAATTTCGTGCCCAGGGCGAGGATTGGGCACTGGGCAACAACCGGCTCGCGATCGTCGACCTCGACGGCGGCCGGCAGCCCTACCACCTGGGCAAGGACATCCGGGTGGTGTTCAACGGGGAGATCTACAACCACTGGGCCCTGCGCCGCCGGCTGCACGCCGAGGGTTACGTCTTCCACGACCACTGCGACGGGAACGTGCTCCCGGCGCTGTACCACCGGTACGGCCTCGAATTCGTCGACCACCTCGACGGGATGTTCGCCGTGGCGATCCTGGACACGCGGGCCGAGCCGACCCTGGTACTGGCCACCGACGACGCCGGGATGAAACCCCTTTACTACCACTGGGACTCCGGCAACAGCGCGCTGTACTTCTCCTCCGAGCTGCCTGCCCTGCTGACCGTGCCCGGTCTGGGCCGGGACCGCTGGCTCCCCGGCCTGGACGCTTATCTGACCACGAAGACGCCGTTCGGCGAGCAGACCATGTTCTCCGACATCCGGGTCCTGCCCCGGGCGTCGACCGCGGTGTTCACCCGGGAATCCGGGCTCCACGTCCGGAAACGGTCCGGGGTGCGGGTGGAGCGGGAGTTCACCGGCCTCGAGGACGCGGGTGCGTGGACGCGGGACGTGCTGCGCACCGAAACCCAGCGGCTGGCGCTGGCCGACGTCCCGATCTCGGCGATCACCAGCGGGGGCCTGGATTCCAGCCTGGTGACCGCCCTGCTCGCCGAGCGGGTGCCGGACCTGCACAGCTTCAACATCGCCTACACCGGCGACTGGCCCTTCGACGAGAAGCGGTTCGCCCGCGAAGTGGCCGAACGCTGCGGCACCCGCTACCACCAGGTGGAGGCCGATCCCGCCGATTTCCCCCGGTTGCTGGAGGAGGTCGTCTGGCACCTCGGCCAGCCGAACGCCGATCCCATCACGGTCAGCACCTACGTGTTGTTCCAGGCGGTGCACGACGCCGGGTTCAAGGTCGCGCTCACCGGGGACGCCGCCGACGAGATCTTCGGCGGGTACTCCCGGATCCGGGACGCGCTGGCCGCCGGGACGGACTGGGACCGGGGTTACGTCGACGCCCTGGCCGCGGTGCCGCCGGCGCTGCGCACCGAACTGTACACAGAGGACTATCGCGATTACCTGCGGCACAACGGAACCGAGGCCGAGCGGATCAGGGAATCGCTGCGCGCCGATTCCGGCTCGCGGCTGGCGGCGATCACCCGGCTGGAGGTCGACCAGCGACTGCCCGCCTACCACCTGCGCCGCGTCGACCACCTGTCCATGGCGCATTCGGTGGAGGTCCGGCTCCCGTTCTGCCAGCCCGCGGTGACCGGGCTCGCCGCCGGCCTTCCCGCCGATCTGCGCGTGCGGGGCGACGAGGTCAAGCGGACGCTCTACGCGGCGGCCCGCGGCCTGGTGCCGGACGCGGTGCTGAACCGGCCCAAGCAGCCGTTCACCCTGCCGATCACGGCGATGCTCACCGAAGGCCAGCCGTTGCTCGACTACGCCCGGGACGAGCTTTCCGCCCACCGGCTCGGCCGGGACGGCCAACTCGATCCGGTCGCCGTCCGCGGCCTGTTCGACCGGCAGGCGCGGCGGCCCGACGACCAGTCGGCCCTGGCCATCTGGTCCCTGCTGATCCACCAGATCTGGCTGGAACAGGTCGCCGGGCGCGGCGAGGTCACCGAAACCAGAAAGGCAGCCTGATGCTCGCGCACATCGCACACGCCCACGGCAGCCCGAGTTCCACCCTGGTCCTGACCGCGGACTCGCTGCCCGCCGGCGAGGCCGAACTGTCCGCGGCCCTGGGCGACGCCACCGGCTGGCTCGCCCGGCAGGGCCTGGACCACATCACCAAGATCGCGCTGGTGACACCGTCGGCGCATCCGTTGTTCGACATCGACTACCGGTTCGTCCAGGTGCTCCCCGGCGAGCGCACCCGGTTCGACTTCCGCGGCAGCTGCGGACATTCGGTGCTGTCGTCGGTGGTCGTCGCGAGCCGGCTCGGCTGGGTCGGCAAGCTCGCCCCGGAACACCGGGTGCGCGTCCGGGTGCGGAACAACGACGACCACGTGGTCTGCGAGGTGGACGAATCGGTGCGCAACCGCACCACGTTCACCGCGCACTTCCTGAACCACCCCGCGGTCCGCCTGGAATCCCTGCTGCCCCTGGGCACCACCACCACGGACCTGCCCTACGACGACGGCGGCATCCGGATCAGCGGGGTGTCGGTCGGCAATCCTTACGTGTTCCTCGCGGCCGAGGACCTCGGCGTGCACACCGAGGACGAGTTGTTCGCCGACAACGAAAAGCTGTTCGACACCATGAGCCGGATCCGCCGGTCCGCCGCGACCAGCTACGGCTGGCCGGTCGACGGCGCGTTCCCGAAGGTCGCGGCGGTGCTGCCCGCCGGTGACCAGGCGGTCGCCGTACGGGCGATCTCGGTGCCGTCCTGGCATCCGACCCTCGCGCTGACCGGGGCCGTCTGCCTCGGCGCGGCCAGCAAGATCCGCGGCACGATCCCGTTCAAGCTGGCCGGTGCGGCCGCCCGCCCCGGCAACCCGCTCGAGATCCGCACCAAGGGCGGCGTCACCGTGGCGGCCGCGTCGGTCTCCGGCAACGAACCGGACAGCGAACTGTCCTGGGTGAGCGTGCCGGAGAAGGCGGTCACGTTCACCGGCGCCATCACCATCGATTCGCTCCAGCCCCATGTCCGGAAGGAGGACACATGCCTGCTCTCGACGTGACCGAACGGCCCCGCGCGACGGGCGACGCGGCCCTGCTGGAGGTGCTCGACGAGCATGTGAAACCCGCCGACGAGGCGGGGAAACCGGCGCGCGAGGTGCTCGAAGCCGTCCGCGCGTCCAGCCTGCCCGGGTTGTCGGTGCCGCGCCGGTTCGGCGGCTCGGGTGCGAGTTCGCTCGAGGTCAACCGCCGCATCGCCGAGATCGCGTACCACGATCCGTCCACCGCGATCATCCTGTTCCAGCACCTGGCGGTGTGCAGCCGCATCGCCGAATGGGGCACGAACGAGCAGCGGCACGAGATCCTGCCCAAACTCGCCTCGGGCCGGTGGCTGGCCGCGTCCGCGTGGAGCGAAACCGGCGCGGGCGCGGCCAAGAAGAACCTGGCCACCCAGGCCGAGGAACGCGCCGACGGCGGCTGGTCGATCAGCGGTGGCAAGGCGTTCACCACCGGCGCCGGACTGGCCGACATCTACCTGGTGCTCGCCCAGACCACCCCGGTGTCCGATGTGGACGATACCGCCTACGGCTCGAACGGGCAGAGTTTCTTCCTGATCCCGGCGCCCACCCCGGGCATCGAGCCGGACCTCGGGCTGGACCTGGTCGGCATGCGGTCCTCGGCCACCGGGTTCATCGAGTTGCGCGACTGCGAGATCGGGCCGGACGCCCTGCTCGGCCCGCGCGACCGGGCGAGCCGGATCATCGCCGGCGTCCGGCAGTCCGGCGCCACTCTCGGCGCGGTGTCGGTCGGGATCGCCGAAGCCGCCTGGGATCTGGGCTTCGAATCGGCCCTGCGCAAGTCGATGCTGGGCCAGCAGGCGATCCGGCACCGCCTGGTCGATCTGCGCGGGCGGGTCGAATCGGCCCGCGCGCTGGTGGAACGGGCCGGTCGCCGGGAAGCCGCCGAACCGGGCGAGGTCACCTTGCACAGCAAGATCTTCGCCTCGCAGACGGCCGAAGAGGTCGTGCAGGCGGTGGCCCGGATGCTCGGCAGCGCCGGGTACGTGGCCGCCAACCCGATCAACCGGATGGCCCGCGACGCGCGCGCGGTCGCGCTGATGGGGCCGACGAACGAGCTGAGCAGGGAGTTGGTGAGCACCCCATGGGCGGCATGACCGGCTACGACCTGATCGTGCGGTCCGGCACGATCGTGAACGCGGAGCGCACCCGGCCCGCCGACGTGGCGGTGCGGGACGGCCGGGTGGCCGACATCCTGCCCGCCGGCAGCGGCGCGCCCGCCACCGAGACGATCGACGCGGCCGGGCGCTACGTGCTCCCCGGGCTGATCGACTCGCATGTGCACTTCCGCACGCCCGGCCTGACGCACAAGGAGGACTGGGCCAGCGCCTCGCGCGCCGCGGTGGCGGGCGGGATCACCACGGTGATCGACATGCCCAACACCAAACCGGCCACCTTCACCCCGGCCGACGCGCGGGCGAAGGACGCGGAAATCGGCGGGACGAGCCTGGTCGACTACCGCTTCCACGCCGGGGTCGATCCGGCCGCCGTGGACCGGCTGGCCGAGTTCACCCCCGAGGAAGCGGTGTCCGCCAAGGCTTTCCTGACCGGCCACCACACCGCGCCGCACGTGCTGCGCGATCCGGCGAGCCTGGACCGGTTGTTCCGCGTCGCGGCCGAGCGCGGGCTGCGCCTGCTGTTCCACGCCGAGGACGACGACGTCTTCGCGTTGCTGGACGGCTGGCTCGGCGAACCCGCCGGGTACCGCGACTACGAACGGCACCGCCCGCGAACCGGCGGGGTGGTCGCGGTGGCGAAACTCATCGAGCTGGTGCGCCGCCACCGAACCGCGGCCCACGTGCTGCACGTGTCCAGCCGGGAGGAGGCCGATCTGCTCACCGCGGCCGGCGCCGCCGGGCTGCCGATCACGTTCGAGGTGACCGGCCACCACCTGTCGTTCACCGCGGCGGACACCGCCCGGTTCGGTTCGCGGATCCGGCTGAGCCCGGCGATCCGCGAGCAGGCCGATCAGGATCGCCTGTGGGAGGCGGTGATCGAAGGTCACGTCTGGTCGGTCGGCAGTGATCACGCACCGCACGAGTTCGCCGACAAGACCAAACCGGTCGCGGCGGCCCCGCCCGGACTGCCCGGGGTGCAGGAGCTCTTCCCGGCCCTGTTCACCGGTCTGCGCCGCCGCCTGCCGGACGAGCCCGCGGGCGATCTGCTGCGGATCGCGGTCCGGGTGCTGGCCGAAGGGCCCAGCCGCCTGTTCGCCCTGGACCACCGGAAGGGGCGGATCGCCCCGGGCCTCGACGCCGATCTCGTGCTCGTCGATCCCGGCGTGAACTGGTCGCTCGACGGCGTGGAGGCCAAATGCGGGTGGTCGGCGTACCACGGCTGGCTGTTCACCGGCCGGGTGGAGGCCACCGTGCGCCGCGGTGAGCTCGTGTTCGACCGGCATCTCGGCGGCGCCACCCACTTCGGCAGCGCGTCCGGGATGTGGCTGCCGCCGGCCCGCACCTTGGAAGGAGCCGCCCGATGACCGTTGCCGGATTCACCGAGGCGATGGCCTCGCTCGCCGGGGGAGTCTGCGTGGTGACCTGCGTCGACGAGGCGGGCACCCCGCGCGGATTCGCCGCGACCTCGGTCACCTCGGTTTCGCTGGACCCGCCGCTGGTCCTGGTCTGCCTGGCCAAGACCTCCCGCTCGCATCCGGTGTTCAGCCGGTGCGAATGGCTGGCGGTGAACGTGCTCACGGCCGAGCAGCAGGAGCTGGCGGTGCGGTTCTCCACCCCGGTCGCGGACCGGTTCGCCGGAGCCGGGTTCGGCCCGGGCCGGGGCGGCGCGCCGGTGCATCCCGATGCGCTGGCGAACGTCGAATGCCGCCGGATCGAAACGGTCGACGCCGGGGACCACAGCGTCCTGCTCGCCGAGGTGGCCGCGGTCCGCACCCGGACCGGCGAACCGCTCGTCTACCACGGGCGCCAGTACCAGCGACTGGTGCCCGCGAACTAGAAACCCTTGGAGGAAGCCATGTTCGACCTGCCCGTCCGGCCGGGCCCGGAGCCGCGCACCCGCGGTCCGGTGCCGCACGGCCAGCTGAACCAGATCTCGCCGACCACCTTGCAGGAGGAGACCTGGCAGCGCATGCGCTCGCTGACCGGCGTCTACGTCGCTCCGACGCACGTGCCCTATCCGGAGGCCCGCGCGATCCATCTGGCCCCGGAGTTCGGCACCGGTCCGGACGACGCGTTCATCAAGAACAGCAGGGAGTTCGCCCACCTGCATCCGCAGCAGGACGGCAGCCTGCACCTGACACTGGCGCCCACCACCAAGAAGCTCGTCACCGAGGCCGGGTGGGGAGTGCCGCATCCGATCCAGAACACCGAACTGGTGTACGGCGCCCGGGATCGGGACGAGCTGGAGGTGGTCTGGCAGATCCTGCTCCAGTCCTACGCCTACGCGCGGGGCCGGAGCACGGAGTAGGCGCCCCGGGGTCGTACCGGAACGGGGAACACACGCGACCAGAACGAGGGACTCGCGGCGGGCGGGGATCCCGCTGGCGCGTGTCCCCCGTTTCGGACGTGCGAGTCCCCCGTTTCGGCAGGCCGAGCCCCCCATTTCGGCAGGTGCCCCCGGGGGCGCTCCGACGAGCACGGCCTCGTTGCGGTTCCTCTTAGCCGACAACGTGCGACGAGCATCGGGGTGGCAGCCAGGCGGCGCCCGCACGCCCAGACCGGTCACCGTCTCTTGTAAGGGAACCAAGTCTGGGGGTCGTGAGTGGTCAGGCCGGTTCTAACCGGTCGGAACGCTCACGACCCCCGTCAGTCGGTCTCGCGGAGGGTTTCTTCGAGCACGGCGCGGTGGGTCGGTTTCGCCTGGGCGTAGCGCTGCCGACCGGCTTCGGTGAGCGTCACGAAGATGCCGCGACGGTCCAGTTCGCACATGGCGCGCTCGACGAGACCTTCGCGTTCCAACCGGGCGACGAGCCGGGAGGTGGCGCTCTGGCTCAGGTGCACGGCCTCGGTCAGATCGGCCGCCCGGCACTTGTGGTCGCAGGTGGCCAGCAGCTCGAGCGCTTCGAACTCGTTGACCCCGATGCCGTGGCGCTCCTGCAGCTGACACTCCAGGGCGCCGAACACGGCTGCGTGACGCGCGGACAGCTCGTGCCATTGCCGCACCAGGCCTCGTTCAGCGACATCGCTCACGTCGCCGAAGATAGCATGCGCGGGAATCTGATGCAACTACATTAAATGTGTTGGCATTAGATGCACGTGCATGTAGTGTCTCCGCCATGAGCTCTTCCGCGCAACTGTCCACCTCTTCGACCCGGTGGGACGCACGCCTGTGGGGCGTCCTGCTCACCGTGTCCACCGTCGTCGGACTCGACGCACTCGACGTCTCCATGGTCGGCGTCGCCCTTCCGTCCATCCGGGCCGACCTCGGCCTGTCCACCAGTGCATTGCAATGGGTTGTCAGCGGCTACGTGCTCGGCTACGGGGGACTCCTGCTGCTCGGCGGGCGCACCGCCGACCTGCTCGGCCGGCGCCGGGTGTTCCTCGTCGCCGTGGCCGTCTTCGCGCTCGCTTCGCTGCTCGGCGGCCTCGTCGACAACGGCGCGCTGCTGATCGCCAGCCGGTTCATCAAGGGCCTCGCCGCGGCGTTCACCGCACCGGCGGCGCTGTCCATCATCACCACGACGTTCCACGAAGGTCCCGCGCGCAACCGCGCGATCAGCATCTTCGCGGTGTTCGGCGCCAGCGGGTACTCGGCCGGGCTGGTCTTCTCCGGGCTGCTGACCGAGGTCGGCTGGCGGTGGACGTTCCTGCTCCCGGTGCCGATCGCGCTCGCCGCGCTGGCGTTCGCGGTCAAACTGCTCCCGACCTACGAACGGGACCGCTCCGGCGCCGGTTACGACTTCCCCGGCGCGATCACCGGGGCCGCGGGTTCGCTGCTGCTGGTGTTCGCCGTGGTCGAGGCCCCCGAGGTCGGCTGGGCCGCCCCGCGCACGTTGATCTCCTTCGCCGTCGCGGCCGCCCTGCTCGTCACGTTCGTGTTCATCGAGAAGCGCAGCAGCCACCCGCTGCTCCGGCTCGGCATCCTGCGCTCGGGGCCGCTGGCCCGGGCCAACCTCGGCGGGGTGCTGTTCTTCGGCGCCTACATCGGTTTCCAGTTCGTGGTGATGCTGTACCTGCAGTCGGTGCTCGGCTGGTCCGCGCTGGAGACCGCGCTCGGGTTCCTGCCCGCGGCGCTGATCGTGGCCTTCGGGTCGCCGCGGATCGAGCCGCTGATCGACCGGGTCGGCACCCCGCGGACCATCCTCGCCGGGGTCGTCGCGCACGTCATCGCGTACGCGTTGTTCCTCGGGGTCGACGAGCACTCCGGGTATGCCGCTTCGGTGCTGCCCAGCATGATCCTGCTCGGCATCGGCTTCACGCTGGCGTTCTCCTCGCTCAACATCCAGGCGACCGCCGGGATCGGCGACGACGAGCAGGGCCTCGCCGGTGGGCTGCTGAACACCTCGGTGCAGGTCGGCGGCGCGATCGGCCTCGCCGTGGTGACCGCGGTGCTCACCGCCAACGGCGGCAGCGAAGCCTCCCCGGCCGCGTTGCTCAGCGGGCTCACCCCGGCGTTGAGCGTGGTCACCGGAATCGCCGTGCTCGGCCTGCTGGTCGCGCTGACCGGAGTCATCCGGCGGCGGCGAAGCGAAGCCCCGGCGGCCGAACCGGAGTTCGCGCTCGCGGCCGAGTAGATCGTTTCCTCGCGGCGGCCCGTCACCCTTCGGCGAAGTGGTGGCGGGCCGCCTTCGGTGATCTTCGTTAGCATGGCGCCGTGGCTGAACCCGTACCCCCGAGCGCCCCGGCAGACGAACCGGAACCCGGCGAAGCAGACGAGAAACCGCGGCGGCGGAAGCAGCGTTCGTTCTGGGTGGAACTGCCCATCCTGCTGGTCATCGCGCTGGTGCTGGCGTTCGTGTTCCAGCAGTTCGTCGGGCGGGTGTACATGATCCCGTCGGGGTCGATGGAGACCACGCTGCACGGCTGCCCGGGGTGTTACGGCGACAAGGTCTTCGTCGACAAGATGGTCTACGGGTTCACCGATCCCACGCCGGGCGATGTCGTGGTGTTCAAGGGCCCGGAGCCCTGGGTCGAGAACGAGGCGGCGCCGCAGGAGTCCGGCAACGCGGTGGTGCGGTTCTTCCAGAGCATCGGTTCGGTGTTCGGGCTGGCGCCGCCGGACGAGCGCGACTTCGTCAAGCGGATCATCGCGACCGGTGGCCAGACCGTGCAGTGCTGCGACGCGCAGAACCGCGTGGTGGTCGACGGCAAGGCGCTCGACGAGCCCTACATCCACTGGGAAGAGGGCACCGAGCACAAGCAGGAAAGCTTCGCCCCGGTCAAGGTGCCCGCGGGCGCGGTCTGGGTGATGGGCGACAACCGCAACAACTCCAAGGATTCCCGTTACCAGGGCCACGGCGGGGTCCGGGGGACCGTCCCGGTGGACAACATCATCGGCAAGGCCCGGATCATCGTCCTCCCGCCGAGCCGGTGGGGCGGCGTGAGCGACCACAATCCGCAAGCCGCCGCACAACCGGTGCGATAGGGTTCCGCTGGAAACTCACGGGCTGGGGGAGTAGATGACCGAGAGCACCGCACCGCGCGTCGATCCGTCCAATGTGGAGCAGCTGCGGGCCTGGGACGGCGATCAGGGCGCCTACTGGGCGGCCCGCGCCGATCGTTTCGAGGAAGGGGTCGCCGCCTACCACCAGCACTTCTTCGCCGCGGCGGCGATCGGGGAAACCGCGACGGTGCTGGACATCGGATGCGGCAGCGGGCGGACGACACGCGATGCCGCGCGGCGCGCCGCGGCCGGGTCGGCGCTCGGCGTGGATCTGTCCTCGCCCATGATCGAACTCGCCCGGCGGCGCGCGGAACTGGAAGGCGTGCCGAACGCGACGTTCGAGCAGGCCGACGCCCAGGTCCACCCGTTCCCCGAACGGGGTTTCGACCTCGTGATCAGCCGGCACGGGGTGATGTTCTTCGGCGACGCCCCGGCCGCGTTCGCGAACCTGGCGCGCGCCCTGCGCCCCGGCGGGCGCCTGGTCCTGCTGGCGTGGCAGCCGGTCGCGCGCAACGAATGGATGAGCGCCTTCCGCACCGCCCTGGCGGCCGGTCGTGACCTGCCCTTGCCGTCACCGGACGCACCGGGGCCGGTGTCGCTGAGCGACCCCGGCCGGGTGCGGGAGCTGTTGACCTCGGCCGGGTTCGCCGACGTGCGGTTGCGCGGCCTGAACGAGCCGATGTACTTCGGCCGCGACGTGGAAGACGCCTGCGAGTTCATCTCCGGCCAGCTCGCCGGGATGATCGCCGACGTCGACGACGCCACCCGGGCCCGCGCGCTCGACAACCTGCGGGCGACCATGGTCGAACACCAGACCGACCGGGGCATCCTGTACGACTCGGCGGCCTGGCTCGTCGAGGCCCGCCGCGACTGACGGGTCGCGGTCCTACCGGCGATGCCTGGCCAGTGCGTGGAGCGCGGCCAGTTCCTGCCGGATGCGCTCGGCCTCGGTCGGGCGGTGTTGCGTGTGGAACTGGTCGAGTGCTTGCCGCCAGAACTTCCGGGCGTCGGCGCGCAGTCCGAGGGCGGCGTACGCCTTGCCGAGGCGGCCGAGGGTGTCCGCTTCGCCGAAGCTGTCGCCGACATCGCGGCGCAGCGCGAGGGCTTGGTGGAAGTAGACCACCGCGACGGTGTGCTGCCCGGTGTGCTGGGCGAGATAGCCCAGACTGTCCAGGGCGGCGGCTTCGCCGACCGCGTCGTGGTGCCGTCGAAACAGGGCGAGCGCCGACTCGCAGGAAGTGCGTGCCTCGTGCGGGCGCCCGAGACGGGTTTGCAGGAAACCCATTGCGTTGAGCGCGTCGGCTTCCAAGACCGGATCGTGGAGACGCTCGCGGTACACGCGCAAGCCATGGGAAATCTCGGCCAATGCCTGGCCATCGTCCCAGCTCGGACCGCACGGCGGATGGCCGTATGCCTGCTGAACGCCGTCCGGCTCGGCGGGGGCGGAAGAATGGTCGATGCCCTTGTCGATCCGATCGGTGAGGGAATTGGCGTGCCGCAGATGGTCGTACGCATCCCGCTGCATGCCTGCCCGGGTGCAGGCATGGGCGAGGAAGCGGTGGGCCCAACCGCAGGCGGGCGGATCGATCATCTGGTAGGCCGCGTCGAGACCTGCCCGCCAGACGGCGACATCGTCGTGGAGATGGCCGCGCCGCCGGTGGAAAGAGCTGAGTGCCCACGCGAGTTCCCACACGCACTTGTGCCAGCGCTGTCGCGCCGCCAGGTGTTGCGCGGCGAGCAGGCACGCGTGCTCGGCGTCGAACCACGCCAGCGCGCAGGTCTCGCTGTCCAGGCGACTCGGGACGCAACCGCGGGACGGCTTCTCGACGTTGAGGGATTTGCGAATCGGATAGAGCGCACGTTCGCCGAGGTAGGCGGTGTGGCGGTAGAAGTCGACGAGCCGCCTGAGCGCCGCGCTCCGGGCTTCCGCGGGCGTGTCGCGGGTGGACTGTTCGGAAGCGTACAGGCGAACGAGGTCATGCATCCGGTAGCGGCCCGGCAGGTGCTGCGTCACCAGGTAAGCGAGTTCCAGGTCCCGCAGGACGGCGCGGGCACGAAGGGCGGGCAGGTCCGTGAGAGACACGACGGCGGCGAGGCTGATGTCCGGGCCCGGCGCGAGCCCCAGCAGGCCGAACACGGCGGCTGCCTCGGCATTCAGATAACGGTAGGAACACGACAGGACCGTCCGCAGGTTCGCCTGCGCGTCGCCGGCGCTCAGGGCGTCCAGCCGGGCGGAGCAATCCCGCAGTTCGTCGGCGAAAACGGTGAGCGGGAATTCCGGCTGGGCCGAGACGCGGGCCGCCACGATGCGCAGTGCCAGCGGCAAGCCCGCACAATAACCGAGTATTTCCGCCATGGCGTCAGGTTCCGCGCTGATTCGGACGTTATCGACATAACGGGCGAGCAATTTCCGGCCGTCGGCTTTGTCCAGGACGTTCAGGTCCAGTCGGAACGCGTCGTGTGCGGTGACCAGACTCGTGAGCTGGTTGCGGCTGGTGACGAGCACCGTGCACGAAGAACTCCCCGGCAGCAGGGGGATGACGTGGTCGCTGTCGCGTGCGTTGTCCAGGACGATCAGCATTCGCTTACCGGCCACCAGGCTTCGGTACAACGCGGCCTGGGCGTCCGGGTCGACTGGCGTCGCCGCTGGGCCGACGCCGAAAGCGTCGAGGAACCCGCGGATGGCGACGGTGGGGCACATCGGCTTGCCCGACGCGCCGAAACCGCGGAGGTTCACGTACAGTTGCCCGTCCGCGAACCGGTCCTTGTTCTGATGTGCCCAGTGCAGCGCGAGCCAGGTCTTTCCGATTCCGCCGCTGCCGCCGATCGCCGAGATCACCACCGTACCGCTCGGTCGGTTTCCACTGTCGAGCGCGGCCGTGAGGTCGGTGAGTTCGCGCGCGCGTCCGGTGAACAGTTTGGGCGCCGAAGGCAATTGTTGTGGCACACCCCTGGAGCGCGATCCGGTGTAGACATGCACGCCGCCGGCGATCGAGTTCGCCTGCACGAGCGACCCCTCCACCGGGCCGCTCACGTCATTTCTGCTCAGCGGACCATCATGATCCAATTCACCGGACATGCGTGGAGTTTACCCAGTCCGCGGAAAGCGGTTGGCATCCGTCAATTTGACTGCCGCAACTAAACAAGCGCGGTTAGTTATTGCGTGGTAACTACTCGCGAATAAAATCGGCTTTCGTGTATTCAATTCATATTCAAGCGGTTTGTACGCCGCTTGTATCCGGGCCGGTCATGCTGGCCGCATGACTGTTCGGAAGATTGTCCAGGGTGCACTCGCCGCGGTGGCGATCATGGGTTTCGCCGTGGCCGCACCGGCACAGGCCGCTCAGGACACGGCCACCGCGGCGCTGCCCGCGGCGAACATGGAAGCCGTGCTCAAGGCGGCGCAGATCGACCCGCGCCGGGCCGACAGCGCGTTGACCCCGGGTAGTAAGGACAGCGTGCTGCTGGTGGAGGAGGCGTTGGCCGCCAAGGGACTGCTGGCGAGCCAGTACGTGGACGGCCATTTCGGCACCTCGACCATCTCCGCGTATTCGGCGTACCAGAAGTCGTTGGGGTACACCGGGATCGACGCCTCCGGGTTGCCGGGGAAGACCTCGCTGGAGAAGCTGGGCAGCGGCCGGTTCACCGTGAGCAACGTGGTCACCGCGGGCAGCCGGGTGACCTACCACGGGAAACTGATGAACACCCGCACCAAGGCGATGCTGGTGGCGGCGGAGGGGTTGCTGGGCCGCCAGTTGGGGATCACCCAGGGCTCCTACAACCCCGGCGGGGTCGGCGGATCGGCCGGAACCCACGACGGCGGCGGCGCGCTGGACATCTCGGTCGAGGGCATGAGTTCGGAGACCCGGACCAACGTCGCCCGGAACCTGCGCAAGGTGGGCTTCGCGGCCTGGGTGCGCACCCCGGCCCAGGGCGACTGGGGCTACCACATCCACGCGATCGCCCTGTCCGATCCCGACCAGTCGGGCGGGGCGCAGCACCAGTCCGGCGACTACTACCTCGGCTTCAACGGGCTGGCCAACCGGGCGCCCGACGACGGTCCGGCGGTCACGCCGAAACTGACCTGGGAGGAGTACCAGCGCGGTTAGCGGTGCGCCCGCGGAGCAGGCGGGCGAACTCCTTCGCACCGCGGGCGGGAGCGGGCAGCCGTCCCGCCGCGGCGTCACCGAGCAAGGCGTCGACGGTTTCCTCCGCACAGGTGCGGTTGGCGCCGATGCCGCCGGTGGCGCCGCGTTTGGCCCAGCCCACCACGTAGGTTCCGCGCTCCACCCGGCCACCGCTGTTCGGGATGACGCCGGTGTCCGGATCGAACGGCAGCCCCGGCACCGGAACGCCCCGGGAGCCGATGGAGCGGACCAGGAGCCCGGTGCGGATGTCCCGCGTTCCGTGCACGTCGTCGCCGACGCGGACCGCGCGCACGTGCTGGTCGCCGAGGGCCTCGGTCGGCGCGGATCCGAACCGGAGCACCAGACGCTTGCCTTCGGCGGGCGGGAAGGTCCAGTCCACCGGCTCGACCGGAAGCCCGTGCAGCAGCCCGGCGACCGAGCCGGGTGCGGCGGCCGCGATGTCACCTGCCACGCCGCCGTGCTCGTCCACCACGATCCGCGCCCCGCGAAGGCGCCGCAGGGCGAGGAATTCCGGCCGCGTGTAGGCCGCCTGCTCGGGCCCCCTGCGCCCGAGCAGCACGACCTCGCGGACCTTGCTGCCGCGCAAGGCCGCGAGCGCGTGGTCGGCGATGCCGGTTTTCGCCAGTTCGTCCGGATCGGTGAGCAGCATCCGTGCGACATCGAGGGCGACGTTCCCGTTGCCGACCACGACGGCGCGTTCGGCGGACAGGTCGATAGCCCCGGCCGGGATGTCCGGCCGCCCGTTGCACCAGCCCACGAACGTGGTCGCGGGGATGCTGCCGGGCAGCTCCTCGCCGGGGACCCCCAGCGAGCGGCTGCCCGCGGCGCCGACGGCGTAGACCACCGCGTGGTGGTGCGCGGCGAGTTCGGCATGGCTGATGTCCCGGCCGACTTCGACGCCCAGGTGCATCCGCACCCTCGGGTGCCGGTAACCGACCGCGAAACTGTCCCCGATCCGCTTCGTGGACGGATGGTCCGGGGCGACCCCGTACCGGATCAGGCCACCCGGCACCGGTGACCGGTCGAGCAGGGTGATCTCGGCGTCGGTGGACCGCAGCAAGGACTGCACGGTGTAGCCCGCGGCCGGGCCGGTGCCCACGACCGCCACCCTCGGCGCCGCCACCGGTTCGGGCAGGGAGCGGGGAAACCGCGGCGCAGCCCACGCGTTGTCCGCCGGATGGGCTTCGAAGTGCTGCCGGTTGAGCTCGGTGAACACCGAGTCCGAACCGGACAGCCGGTCGACCGGGAAAACCGCGTCCACCGGGCACGCGTCCGCGCAGGCGCCGCAGTCGATGCAGGTCTGCGGATCGATGAAGAGCATGTCGGTGGTGCCGAACTCGGGCTCGTCCGGGGTCGGATGGATGCAGTTGACCGGGCACACCGACACGCAGGAGGCGTCGTTGCAGCAGGTCTGGGTGATCGCGTAGGCCATTGTGGACGGTCAGATCATGTGCACGCGCTGGTACAGCGCGACCGCGGGACGGTTGAGCAACCCGGCCTCGGAGAGGAACTCCATCAGGCCGGCGCACGCGTTGCGCATCATCGACTTGCGGTGCTGGTTGCTCGCGGCGGCGGCGACCGCGCGCCGGGTGTCCAGGCCGGCGGCCCGGTAGACGCCCGGGTTGACCAGGCTCCGCACGATGACGTACGCGACCGCGGCGATGGTCGTGGCGCTGGTCCGGCGGCGGAACGGGCTGATGCCCTCCATGTGTTCCCGGATCTCCTGCCGGGCGAACTTCATGTGCCGCGACTCCTCGACCACGTGGATCTTGGAGCTGGTGCGCACGATGTCGAGCACGTTCTCGCCGCGCATCCAGTCGCGCTGCATGACGTCGAGGACTTCCTCGGCGACCAGCGTGCCGCCGTAGGCCACCTCGCCGCCCGCGGTGGACTTGAACACGCGCGCCAGTTCGACCACGACCTTGTGCGGGAAGTAGGCGGGCACGCCGAGCTTCTCGCAGGTGCGCGCGAACATGATCGAGTGCCGGCACTCGTCGGCGATCTCGGTGAGCGCGAACTGGAACTCCGCGTTCGCGGGGTCGTGCACGTATTGATCGCGCAGGATCATCTGCTGCAGGATCATCTCGAACCAGATGCCGGTGCTCATGATCGAGCACACCTCGTGCCTGGTCAGCGTGACGCGCTGCGCCTCGGACATCTCGTCCCACAGCGGCGTGCCGTACAGCGTGCTCCACTCCGGGTTCAGGCCGTACTTGTCCTCGGGCAGCGGGGCGTCCCAGTCGATCTCGGTGGCCGGGTCGTAGGACAGGGTGGCCGAGGAGTCCAGCAGGCGCCGGGAAACGTCCTGCTCCGGGGCGGTCCGCTGGGTGCTCCTCGCGGCGGCACTGGTCATGATCCGCATCTCCTCACGTTAAGCCGGACTCTCGGTAACAGTAACACACTGTACGCTCTAGTTGGCCGGGGCAACAGTCCCCGGATCCGCGCCCGATAAACTCGGCGGATGGCCACCTCATCGGCGTCGCGCCGGACCGACGGCCGGACCGCGCGCTGGGCGGGGCATCGCGAACGCCGGCGGCGCGAGTTCGTCGACGCCGCGCTGCGCGCCATCGCCGAACGCGGTCCGGAGGTGTCGATCGAGCAGGTCGCCGAGGCGGCCGGGGTCGGGCGGACCAGGCTGTACAAGTACTTCGCCGACGCCACCGATCTGCAGGGCGCGATCGCGGACCGGGCGGTGGAGCTGATCACCGCCGAGCTCGCGCCGGTGTGGAACCCGCGCGGGACGCCGACCCAGATGATCCAGACCGCGATCGACGCGCACACCGGGTGGCTGGCCTCGCACGGCAATCTCTACCGCTACCTGACCATGCACTCGCTCACCGCGCGGCCGGGTGGGCAGAACGCGATCACCGACGTGAAGACGGCGATCGCGCAGCGCCTCACCTGGTTGTTCGACCACTACCTGCGCGAGTTCGGGCTGGACGCGCGGGTGGCCGAGCCGATCGCGTTCGGGCTGGTCGGGCTGGTCGAGTCCAGTACCGCTCGGTGGTTGGAGAATCCGGGTGGGATGAGTCGTGCGGAGCTTGCCGGGCATTTGGCGCGGTGGGTGTGGCAGTTGCTGGATGGGACGCTGCGGGCGGGTGGGGTGGAGCTTGATCCGCATCGGCCGCTCGCTTTGCCGGATAGTCTTGCTGTGCCGGATGGTTCTGGGTAGTGGTTGGCGTTTCTTGGGGTTGGGTTGGGTTTCAGGCACGCCTTCGGCGCGCCGTGGGAAACTGTCGCTCCTCGGGTCGGTTCGCGTCGTTGGTCACCAGCGACAGTTCCCCACGGGATGGGCATGTTTGGTTGCGTTGGCGGCTGTGCCCGATTCGCTTTCCGCGAGTTCCCCGTTTCGGTCGCGCGAGTCCCCTGTTTCGGGAGCATGAGTTCCCCGTTTTGGTAGCTGAACATCACGTTCGGGCATGCGAGTTTTCCCCATGGAATGAGCACGTTCGGTGACGTTGGTTTTAGTTCCAGATTCACCCATTCGGGAAAGGTGTTGATCTTCCATTTTCGATAAAATGGGAGACGTGGAGACAAATACCAGACTTGCGGACCTGAAAGACATTATCCAGTCGGAGGGGGAGGTGATCGCGCGGGCGCAGGCTCGGCAGTTGAGAGCCATTGCGGAACTGGACAACCTGCAAGGAAGATCCAGGGGTGTGCCCGTCGAAGTGGCTTGGATGTTGAAGCTGACGGAGCACAAGGCGGCGAGGAAGGTAGTGCTCGCGCGGACGCTGACCACGCGGCTGCCTGAGACCTTGAAGGCCATGGAGGGTGGGGTGATCGACGAGGAGAA
>NZ_VTHK01000086.1 GCF_009765355.1 Amycolatopsis anabasis
GATCATGGACACCCTCGCCTACGTCTTCGACCTCGCACCCCTTGGAATAGGTCGTCTAGGCGGAGCAAAGCTCCCTCGCTCCGGCGAAACCGGAGTAAAGGTCCCTTCCTCCCGAGGAACGTCAGCCGGGGGCGCCCGGGAGCCGGATGGTCATCAGGGCACCCCCGCCAGGAGCCCGGCCCGCGTAGGCGGCCCCGCCGTGCCGCTCCGCCGCCTGCTTGACGATCGCCAGGCCCAGGCCCGATCCGGGTAGCGTGCGCGCCTCGGAGGACCGGTAGAACCGGTCGAACACCCGCGGCAGGTCCTCCTCCGCGATCCCCGGCCCGGAGTCGGCGACCTCGATGACCGTGGTCCCGTCGCCGAGCGGGTACATCCGCACCCGGACCGTCGAGCCGTCCGGCGAGAACTTCACCGCGTTGTCCAGCAGGTTCAGCACCGCCCGCTCCAGCGCGTTCGAGTCACCGGTGAGCACCCACGGTTGCAGCGACACGTCGAACTCGATCTCCCCGGCCCGCCGCCGGGCCCGGTCGAGGGCGCGTTCCACCACCTCGATCAGCTCGACCCGCTCGTACTCCGCCCGCGGCTCGTCCTGCCGAGCCAGCTCGACCAGGTCGCCGATCAGCTGGGTCAGCTCGTCCAGCTGCGCCTTGATGTCCGCCTCGATGTCCGCGCGGTCCTGTTCGGACAGGCTCGGCGCGTCGGACCGGCTCGCCGAAAGCAGCAGCTCGAGATTCGTCCGCAGCGAGGTCAGCGGCGTGCGCAGCTCGTGCCCGGCGTCGGCCACCAGGCGGCGCTGCCGTTCCTGCGATTCGGCGACCGTGCCCAGCATGGTGTTGAAACTCTGGGTGAGCCGGGCGAGCTCGTCGTCCCCGCTGACCGGGATCGGGCGCAGGTCGCCGGTGCGCGCCACCCGCTCGGTCGCCGAGGTCAGCCGCTCCACCGGCCGCAGCCCGCCGCGCGCCACCGCGGTCCCGGCCGCCGCGGCCACGAGGATCCCGCCCCCGCCGATCAGCAGCAGCACGACCGCGAGCTCGTTCAGCGTCTGCTTGGTCGGCCCGAGCGGCAGGGCGAGCACCATCGCCTGGTCGCCGTCGTACGGCAGCGCGATCACCCGGGTGTCGGTCTTGCCGTCGGTCCGCAGCGATCCGCTGGACGTCCCCTGTGCGACCGCCAGCTCCAGCGGCCCCCACGGCGGCGGGTGCCCGACATCCGGGTACACCATCCGGTTGTTCGCGGCGAGCACGCCGATCTGCAGATCACTGGTGGTCAGGAACGCTCCGGGAAACTGGCGCAGCTGCGCCTGCACCTGCGGGCTCTGCACGGCCGCGTTCGCCCGCGCGGTCAGCGTCTCGTCGAGTTGCTGGTAGAGGTTGTCCTTCACGGTCAGGTAGGCGCCGAGCGACACGAGCGCCACCACCCCGGCGACACACGCGGCCGCGAGGAGCGTGACCCGCGAACGCAGGGAAAACCGGCGCTTGGAGCCGCGTTCGGCCGGATCGACCTCGTTGACCGGCTCGGTCACGGAGGCGTGTCCCGCAGCACGTAACCCACGCCGCGGACCGTGTGGATCAGTCTCGGCTCGCCATCCGCTTCGGTCTTGCGGCGCAAGTAACCGACGTAGACCTCCAGCGCGTTGCCGGACGTCGGGAAGTCGTAGCCCCATACCTCCTCCAGAATCCGCCCCCTGGTCAGCACGTGCTTCGGATAGGAGAGGAACAGCTCAAGGAGGGCGAACTCGGTGCGGGTGAGGCTGATCTCCCGATCACCCCGGCGGACCTCGCGGGTCCCCGGGTTGAGGGTGAGCCCGGCGAACTCGAGCACCTCGGCGTCCGGGCCGGGCTGTGCTTCCGGGCTGGCCCGCCGCAGCAGCGCGCGCAGGCGGGCGAGCAGCTCCTCCAGCGCGAACGGCTTCGGCAGGTAGTCGTCGGCGCCGGCGTCCAGGCCGGACACCCGGTCGGACACGGTGTCGCGGGCGGTCAGCACCAGGATCGGCAGGTCGTCGCCGGTGCTGCGCAGCCGCCGGGCGACCTCGAGCCCGTCGAGCCTCGGCATCATCACGTCCAGGACCATCGCGTCCGGCCGGTTGGCGATGATCGACTCCAGCGCCTGCGCGCCGTCGAAAGCCAGGTCGACCTGGTAGCCGTTGAACTCCAGCGAGCGTCGCAAGGACTCCCGAACGGCCCGATCGTCGTCGAC
The DNA here is from genome assembly GCF_009765355.1 of Amycolatopsis anabasis. Classification (GTDB taxonomy): domain Bacteria; phylum Actinomycetota; class Actinomycetes; order Mycobacteriales; family Pseudonocardiaceae; genus Amycolatopsis; species Amycolatopsis anabasis. The sequence goes on from NZ_VTHK01000086.1 coordinate 2,197, forward strand.
AACGAGAATGCGCATGGCCCTAGTCTTACCCGCCGGGCTGAGACCCGGCTTAGAGCACACGAAGAACTCACTCGGCGGGTTGATCGGTGCCCCGCGCGAGCGGCGCGTCCCACCGGCGCCACAGCGCGACCACGCGCAACCCCACCACCGCGGCGGCCGCGACCACGGTCACCGGCCCGGCGGGCAGCCGGAGCAGATGCCCCAGCCCGACCAGCACCGCCCCGGCCAGCGCGGCCACCGCGTAGATCTCCCGGCGCAGCACCAGCGGGATCTCCCGCAGCAGAAGATCACGCAGCGCGCCGCCGCCGATACCGGTCGTCATCCCGATCAGGCACGCGGCGTACACCGGCGTGCCCGCGGCCAGCGCGGTGGTCGTCCCGGCGGTGGCGAAGACCCCGAGGCCCAGCGCGTCGGCGAGCAGCACCGCCCGCCGCAGCCGCGCGACCTGCGGGTGGAAGGCGAACACGACCAGCGCGACCGCGGCGCAGGCGGCGAGGTAGGGCCAGGTGCGCAGGGTGGTCGGCGGGTGGATGCCGAGCAGCACGTCCCGGATGATCCCGCCGCCGAGCGCGGTGGTGAGCCCCAGCACCACCACGCCGAACAGGTCCAGCCGCGCCCGGACGGCCGCCAGCGCGCCGGATGCCGCGAAGGCCGCCAAGCCCAGCATCTCCAGCGCGGTGAGCAGCACCGGGGCGTTGCGTCAGTCGACCAGTCCGCCCCGGTAGGCCAGCAACGCGGCCTGCACCCGGTTCGCGGCGCCGATCTTGGACAGCACGGCCGAGACGTAGCCCTTGACGGTCGCCTCGGACAGGTGCAGCTGCCCGCCGATCTCCGCGTTGGACAGCCCCTGCCCGATCAGCCCGACCACCTCGCGCTCCCGCTCGGACAGCGAGGCCAGCAGCTTCCGGGCGGGTGCCGCGGCCCGCTGCTCGTCGCGATGCGACTGCACCATCCGCGCCGCCACCCCGGGATCGAGCACCGCCCCGCCCCGCGCGAGATCCCGCACCGCCCGCAGCAAGGCGGCCGGTTCGATGTCCTTGAGCAGGAATCCGTTGGCGCCGAGGCGCAGGGCCAGGCTGACGTACTCGTCGATGTCGAAGGTGGTCAGCATGGCCACGGTCGGCGGATCGGGCAGCGCCAGGATCGCCCGCAACGCCCGGATCCCGTCGTCCGGCGCCCGCATCTTGATGTCCAGCAGCACCACGTCGGGATTCAGGCGACGAGCGACGTCCACCGCCGATCTGCCGTCGCTGGCCTCACCGACAATCTCGATGTCCGGCGCACCAGCCATCATCGCGCGAAGGCCCGAACGGACCAGTTCCTCGTCGTCGGCGAACATCAGCTTGATCAACGAGCCCTCCGGCGGTCGGTGGAGCGGGTTCCCCGCTTCCGATTTCCGAAAGGCTACCTACCCGCCCGCAAGGAAGCGACGAGCGCCACCGGCCAGGGTGAGCAGGGCGAACACACAGAAGCTTGATGACCCAGTAGGCTAGGCCCGCCAGCCCTCGTAGCTCAGGGGATAGAGCACCGCTCTCCTAAAGCGGGTGTCGCAGGTTCGAATCCTGCCGGGGGCGCAATCGAGCCAGCGCTCGAACTGTGCGACTCTTTCGCTCCGTAGTCGCGCCTGGTGACGCGGCTGCGGAGCGTTGGGTAGCACGTCCACGTCGCCGGTGATGTCGACCCGGTGGACGAAGGTCTGCATGACGCATGGGGGAAGGCTTCCCCGCTACCGGTGGCGGCGGCCTCGATCTCAGCGGGGTCTGTAACGACGAGCATTCGCGTTGGCGCGGTTTCGGGGACCTTCCGCCCTCGGTGACGCGAGATGCCAGCGAGCTCTGGTAAGACTTCACCTTGTGACGACAGAGCCAGCCCGGACCACCACTGCTGAGGCCCGCAAGAAGGAGCAGGAGCGAACCGAACTTCACCGGGTGATCTGGAAGATCGCCAACGACCTGCGTGGAAGCGTGGACGGCTGGGACTTCAAGGCGTATGTGCTGGGACTGCTGTTCTACCGGTTCATCTCCGAGAACCTGACGGCCTACCTCAACAAGGCCGAGCGCAGTGCAGGCAACGAGGACTTCGACTACCGCTACCTGTCCAACGTCGACGCCGAGCTCGGGCGCGAGGAAACGGTCAAGGAGAAGGGCTTCTTCATCCTGCCCCAGGACCTCTTCGCGAACGTGCGTGAGCGGGCCAGCAAGGACGAGAACCTCAACGAGACTCTGACGCGGGTGTTCACCAACATCGAAGCCAGCGCGATCGGCACCGCCTCCGAGGACGACATCAAGGGCCTTTTCGCCGACCTCGACGTCAACAGCGGCAAGCTCGGCCCACCGTCGCGAAGCGCAACGAGAAGCTGGTCAAGCTCCTCGACGCAATCGGGTCCCTGAACTTCGGCAACGGCGAGTTCAACGAGAACACCATCGACCTGTTCGGCGACGCCTATGAGTACCTGATGCAGATGTACGCGTCCTCGGCCGGCAAGTCCGGTGGGGAGTACTACACACCGCAGGAGGTCTCCGAGCTGCTGGCCAGGATCACCGTGGTCGGCAAGACCGAGGTGAACAAGGTCTACGACCCCGCCTGCGGGTCGGGGTCGCTGCTGCTGAAGTTCAAGAAGGTGCTGCCCGACGGGGTCCGGCTGGGCTACTTTGGTCAGGAGATCAACCTGACCACCTACAACCTGTGCCGGATCAACATGTTCCTGCACGACATCCCGTACGAGAAGTTCGATGTTGCCCACGGCGACACGCTGATCGAGCCGTACCACTGGGACGACGAGCCGTTCAAGGCGATCGTCTCCAACCCGCCCTACTCCACGCGCTGGGAAGGTGACTCGAACCCGCTGCTGATCAACGACGAGCGGTACGCCCCCGCCGGCGTGCTGGCGCCGAAATCGAAGGCTGACCTGGCGTTCACGATGCACATGCTGTCGTGGCTGGCGGTCAACGGCACCGCCGCGATCGTCGAGTTCCCCGGCGTCCTCTACCGCGGCGGCGCGGAGCAGAAGATCCGCAAGTACCTGATCGACAACAACTACGTCGACACCGTCATCCAGCTCCCACCGGACCTCTTCTTCGGGGTGACGATCGCGACCTGCATCATCGTGCTGAAGAAGTCGAAGACCGACAACCAGGTGCTCTTCATCGACGCCTCGGCCGAGTTCACACGCCAGGGCAACAAGAACAAGCTCGCCGCCGACCACCAAGCCAAGATCCTGGAGGCGTTCACCCGCCGGGAGGCCGTCGACCACTTCACGGCCCTGGTCGACTACGAGACCATCCGCGACAACAACTACAACATCGCGGTCAGCTCCTACGTCGAGGCCGAGGACACCCGCGAAGCGACCGATATCAAGGCATTGAACGCCGAAATCGCCCGGATGGTTGCCCGACAGGCCGAACTGCGCACTCAGATCGACGCCATTGTCGCCGACTTGGAGGATGGGGCATGACCGCTCACGTCTCGGAAGCGGCGGTTGCAAGATTACTGAGGTACTCAGAGGGCGACGATGCGACTCGGTGACTTGTTGTCTAAAGCACCTGACAACGAGGAGAAGCAAATCGAGGGTTTCCTAGTCGGCCAGAGCGTGCGTCCCGGGCAGCACAAGCTGATCGAATCAGGCCACATCATTCGCACCATCCGGTGCCGGACCTGCGACGACGACCGCAACTTTATGTCTGGCAAGAAGGTTTCCTGCCTTGTTGTTGGAGACCGTGTGGTAAGCATCGACGCATTCCTCAAGTGCGTGGCATGTGATGCGACTATCGAGACTTGGTATCTCCTCGTGTCCAGGGATGGGCTCCACGAACAGTCACCGACCGTCCGGCTTGAGCGCTACGTGGAGAACAGGCGAGACATGGCAGGTCGGGTCGGGCTCGGAGTTGGCGAATTCGACGACCTACTAGAGCGCGCTCAACTCGCGTTTGAGGCGAAGCTCGGTGCTGGAGCGATGGTCTACCTTAGGAAGATCTTCGAAGCGATCACCGTGCAAGTCGCCGACGTGGCTGGGATATCGACCACCACGACCAATGGCAAGCGTAAACCGTTTCGCACTCTCCTACAGGAGGTCGATGCCACACGCCACATCATCCCAACGGCATTCTCAAGCGATGGTTACCTGTTGTTCAGCGAGTTGAGCGAGATCGTCCACGGAGACTCAAGCGAGGAATTGGCTCTGCAGAAATACGATCCATGCAGAAAATTAGTTATTGGCATCATCCAGAACGTCGCCAGCGATCAGGAGATGAAACGGGCGATCAAGGATCTCGGCTGGAATATGAGCAGTTTGGACTTGCCTTCAAATGAAGAAGTGACTTCATGAGTGAGATTGACCGGCTGATTGCCGAGCACTGCCCGGATGGTGTCGAGTTCGAGCCGCTTCGCGACGTCGGCACATGGTATGGAGGCGGAACACCGTCGAAGAGTCGGCCAGAGTACTGGCAGGACGGTACGATTCCCTGGCTGTCGCCGAAGGACATGACCACAGGGACGCTTTCCGCCACGGAGGACCGCATTGCGTCCGCAGCGATTGAGTCCTCCGCTGCGAAGCTCGTACCTGCGGGCTCCATTGCCTTTGTTGTGCGCTCGAACGTCCTCCGACGCCGTCTCCCAGTCGCGCTCGTACCGTTTGCCACCACGATGAATCAAGATATGCGCGCGGTCAAACCTCGCGACGGCATCGATCTGGACTATTTGGCCCAGGTTTGCCGAGCCAAGTCGGACAGTATCCTCGCCTCTGCTGGTCGCACGGATGGATCTATGGCCGCTATCAGAGGTCCGGGGTTGCTGGAATTTAAAGTCCCTGTTCCACCGCCGCCAATTCAGCATGCGCTCGCTGAAATGCTCGGTAAAATTGAACGGCTGCAAGTCGAACTGGAAGCCGAACTGGAAGCCGAACTGGAAGCACGCACGCGCCAGTACGAACACTACCGCGACCAGGTGCTCCGTTTGAGCTCTTCGGTCCCGATTGGGCGAGTCCGCGATTTCGTCGACTTTTCTAATGCAAGGGCCCACGAGAAATTTGTCGATCCCGCGGGAACCATCGCGTTAATGACGGCGCGTTTTATTTCGCGTGGCGAGGCTAATCGCTTTGTGCGACCCGAAGATGTGCGAACCCCTGCCTATGAAGGCGACGTGGCATTGGTGATGAGCGACCTGCCAAACGGAAAGGCGCTCGCCAAGACATTCTACGTGGATTCGGACAACACGTACGCGGCCAATCAACGGGTCTGCTTGCTTCGCTCACGCGACCCCAGCGTGCTGCTGCCGCGGTTCTTGCATCGCGTGATGGATCGGAATCCTCAGTTGCTTGCATACAACAACGGTATGGATCAGACGCACCTCAAGAAGGACGACATCCTGGAGGTACGAATCCCGGTTCCGCCAACTGAGGACCAAGAGCGGGTCGTTGCGATCCTTGACCGTCTCGACTCCGTTTCGGTTGAGTTGGCGGGCGGCATCGCGTCTGAGCTCTCTGCACGCCGCAAGCAGTATAAGTACTACCGGGACAAGCTGTTGACCTTCGAGGAGCGGGCGGCGTGAGTCAGGACGGCGGTGTGGAAGCACCGGACTCGGCGCTGCGGTATGAGCTGATCGCGGTGAGCGACGAATCCACCGTCGTGGCGGCGTACGAGCCGCATGACGGTGTCGATCAGGGCTATCAGTCCGAGGCTCAGCTTGAGGCCGCGTTCATCGAGCTGCTGGGGCAGCAGGCGTACAAGTGGCTCCACATCACGTCGGCGGCCGACTTGGAGGCGAACCTACGCCGTCAGTTGGAACTCCTGAACGACATCGTCTTCAGCGACGCCGAGTGGAGATGGTTCTTCACCAAGAAGATCGCTTCGAGGAACGAGGGCATCGTCGAGAAGACGGCGCGCATCCAGGAGGACCCGATTCAGGTCCTCGCGCGTGACGACGGCACCAGCAAGAACATCAAGCTGATCGACAAGTCGAACATCCATGCCAACCGGCTCCAGGTGATCAACCAGTACGAGACGGTCGGTGAGGGGGCTCGGGCTTCTCGCAAGCACCGGTACGACGTGACGATCCTGGTCAATGGGCTGCCGCTCGTGCATGTGGAGTTGAAGCGGCGCGGCGTGCCGTTGAAGGAGGCGTTCAACCAGATCAACCGCTACCAGCGGGAGTCGTTCTGGGGGAATGCCGGGCTGTTCGAGTACGTCCAGCTCTTCGTGATCTCCAACGGCACGCACACCAAGTACTATGCGAACACGACGCGTGCACGGAAGGTTGCCGAGCCCGAGGGCGGCAAGCGTGGTCGGAAGCAGACGTCAAACTCGTTTGAGTTCACCTCGTGGTGGACCGATGCGAAGAACAGGCGCATCGGTGACCTGACCGCGTTCACACGGACGTTCTTCGCCAAGCACACGCTGCTGAACGTGCTGACGAAGTACTGCGTCTTCGACGTCGCCCGCACCCTGCTGGTAATGCGGCCCTACCAGATCGTGGCGGCTGAGCGAATCCTGCATCGGGTGGCGTCCTCGACGAACGCGAAGTCGTCCGGGCCGGAGGCTGGCGGCTATATCTGGCATACCACCGGGTCGGGCAAGACGCTGACGTCATTCAAGACCGCCCAAGTGGCGTCGAAGATGGAGGGCATCGATAAGGTCCTCTTCGTAGTCGACCGCAAGGACCTCGACTACCAGACGATGCTGGAGTACAACCGCTTTGAGAAGGACTCGGTCAACGGGTCACGCTCAACGGCCGAGCTTAAGCGGCAACTCCAGGACCCCAACGCCTCGATCATCGTGACCACGATCCAGAAGCTGTCGCGGTTCATCGAGCAGAACAAGGGCCACGAGATCACCAAGGGTCACGTGGTGTTGATCTTCGACGAGTGCCACCGCAGCCAGTTCGGTGCCATGGGCACTGCGGTGCGAAAGGCGTTCCGCCACTCCCACCTGTTCGGCTTCACCGGCACCCCGATCTTCCCGGAGAACGCCGGCGGGGCGACGAAGGACACCACCGAGAAGATTTTCGGTGACCGGCTGCACACCTACACGATCGTGAACGCGATCAACGACGGCAACGTGCTGCCCTTCCGCGTCTCCTACCAGAACACCGTGCGGGCCGCAGACGACGTCGAAGACAAGCAGGTCGCCGGGATCGACACCGAGGAAGTCCTGCGCCACCCCGAGCGGATACGGCAGATCGTGGGATACGTCCTCGACCACTTCGACACCAAGACCATGCGCACCCAGGGTTACAGCCTGGGCGAGAAGCGGGTGCGTGGTTTCAACTCGATACTGGCCACCGCCTCGATCCCGGCGCTGCGGCTCTACTATGACGAGTTCGCCCGACAGCAGGCCGAGCGCAAAAACGCCGATCCGTCGTACCAGCCACTCAAGATCGCCACGATCTTCAGCTACACGGCCAACGAGGCCGAGGAGGTCGGCGGCATCCTCGACGACGAGGCGATGGACGCCGACCGGCTCGACGCCTCCTCCCGCGACTTCCTCGAACGCGCGATCAGCGACTACAACGCTACGTTCGGCACGACCTACGACACCTCGACGGCGAAGTTCGAGAACTACTACAAGGACCTCGCACGACGAGTGAAGGACCGTGAAGTCGACCTGGTCATCGTGGTCAACATGTTCCTGACCGGGTTCGACACAACCACGCTGAACACGCTGTGGGTTGACAAGAACCTCAAGTCCCACGGCCTGATCCAGACGTTCTCGCGTACCAACCGGATCCTCAACTCGGTCAAGACTTACGGGAACATCGTCTGCTTCCGCAATCTTGAGAAGGCAGTCGATGACGCCCTGGCGCTCTTCGGCGACTCCGAGGCCCGTGGGGTGGTGCTGCTTAAACCCTACGCCGACTATCACGCCGCGTACGTCGACCTGGTCGGTCAACTCCTGGAGCGGTTCCCGCCCGGCACTGAGCCGTTCGGGGAGGCCCAGGAGAAGGCGTTCGTCGTGCTCTTCGGCCAGATCCTCAAGCTGCGCAATATCCTGACCTCCTTCGACGAGTTCGCGGACGACGAGTCGCTGACGCCGCGGCAACTGCAGAACTACACGAGCATCTACAACGCACTGTGGGAGAAGCATCGCAAGCGGGACACGGGTGAGAAGGAGTCGATCCTTGATGACGTCGTCTTCGAGATCGAGCTGATCAAGCAGGTCGAGGTCAACATCGACTACATCCTTATGGTGGTGCAGAAGTGGCGTGACGAGGGTCAGGCCAAGATGGACGAGGATGCCAGGATGCCGCTACGTGCCATCGAGGATGCCGTCGACGCCAGCCCATCGCTGCGGAACAAGAAAGACTTGATCATGGACTTCGTCGACTCCATGTCGGTCACTGGCGAGGTCAGCGACGACTGGCGAATCTTCGTCACTCAACGACAAGAAGCCGAACTCGCTGAGATCATCGAGGCCGAGCGCCTCCGGCCCGAGCAGACACAGTCGTTCATCGAGGCGGCCTTCCGCGACGGCGCGATCGCGACCAATGGAACGGCGATCACCCAGATTCTGCCGCCGGTCTCCCGCTTCGCGAAGGACAACAACCTCGGCGCCAAGAAGGAGCGCGTCATCGCCAAGCTGACCGAATACTTCGAGCGCTTCTTCGGTCTGGCCTGAAAGACACCGCCACCGCGGATCACCCGTCTTTCCGGTGGGACTGGGGCTGGGCTGTTCGACGTCGGGTGCGGCCTTGTCGACGTAGCGCGTGGTGTCGGCCTGCCGCTGTTCGGCGGCGCGATCGTCGACGTTGCCGAGCTCGGTGGTCAGGATGTCGCGGCGGTGTGGTCCGAAGACGCGGTCAGCGTAGAAGGCGGCGACGGCGTCGAGCAGGCATTCCTCGGTGGTGTAGAACGCCTGCGGGTGGTCGGGGAACTTGCCGAGTCAGCCGCGGTTATTGCGGCGGGGGTAGCACTGGTAGTACGACTTCTGGCAGCGCGCGGGGCCGGACCGTGCCGCCCGCACGGGCGCAGGACCCAGCTTTGGAAGTGCGTTTGGTCGCTGGGTGGCTGTTCGGTGTCGAGCCGTCACGGGTCTTCCTGTGGAAGCCGCGGCGGTCGATCAGTTCGTTGAACGTCCACTTGGGGATGAGCGGTTCGTTGGGGGTAGGGGTGACCAGACCCACTTGTAGGGCTCGTAGATCTTGCCGCGTTTGGAGCGCATGGCCCGGCGGTTGAAGACCTGGTAGCCGGTGCACTTGGGGTTGAGCAGGATGCCGCGCACGCGCTGCTCTTGCCCCAGGCGCCGCGGGCGCGGGCCTTGCTCGGCGGCACCGGCGACGGGTGTTTGGTCAGGTCGGTGTTGAGCCGACTGGCGATGGCGAGAGCCGCCTCGCCCGAGCACGATCTGACACTGGTGTCCGGAGACGCTGTGGGTGCTGGGCCAACCGCGAACCACCAGGACGGTTGGCACCCATTTCCGCGCCACTACCTGCCCTGGCAAGCCCCAGCCGTCACCCAGGGTCACCCTTGCGGTTTCGACGGGCAGGTTGGCGGTATCCATCGCGCCGAACCTTGGCGTGAGGCGCCTTCACCGAGACCGGCGAGCCGCTGACCAGCAAGTTTAGGTTCGTATACTGGCTTGTTGGGTGCACGATCTGAGGCGGTATCCGAACCATTCGGGCTTTTGCACGTCGAACGGCAACGATGATCGCATCGTTACCTCGTCGCTCGACGGTGTCGACAGCCACGTCTGACCGCCTACCGGTGTCGATCCAGGTCACGCTCGTTATCGCGCACTGTCAGAGACATGCGAGAGCACACCAAGAGTCGGGTCAGCGGGGACCCCTTACACATTGGCCGCGCAGGATCACCGCGGCTGGTGTGTTCAGCTGCGTGAGGTCCGATCGTGGGTCCAGTGCGTACACGACCGCGTCGGCCGGTGCGCCCGGTTCCAGCCCGGGCAATCCCAGGTACGCGCGTGCGGACCATGAAGCCGCCGCCAAGGCGTCATGGGCGGGCATGCCCGCGGCGGCCAACGCCCGAACCTCGTCGGCAACCAGGCCGTGTGGGCGGGAATCCGTGCCGGCCAGTACCGTCACCCCGGCCTCGGCAGCAGCGGCCACCAACCCCTCGTGCGCTTCCGCTCCGCGCACGTACCATTGCTTGCGTGGCCCCTCCGGCCACTGCCGAGCCCGCTGCAACACCTCCTGAATCCTCGACAACGTCGGCGTCAATGCCGTCCCCCGCTCGGCCATGCCCGCCAGCAGGTCAGGATCGAGGCACATCCCGTGTTCGACGGAGTCGACTCCGGCCGCCACCACAGCCACTCCGCCAGCCCCCTGCTGGGTATGCGCAGCGACCCGACCGCCCACCGCGTGCACCGCCTCCACCACCGCGGTCAGCACCTCGACCGGGACCGGCGCATCGCCGAAGTCCCAATCCGCCATCACCTTCACCCACCCGGTCCGTGCGGCCTGCGCCGCCGCCACCGCGGGCAACTCGTCGTGCCCGACTCGGCGTCCCCACCCGTCGAAGAACTGACCGCGCTGAGCCAGCCACGGTCCCGCATGCCACGCCCGCGGCACATCCGAATCGTTCCCGAACCACGACGGCGGATCACCAGCCAGGCCCGGCGACCGGATCACCGTCACACCGGCATCGACGTGCCGGTGCAGATCCTCACGCAGCAACCGCTCATCCAGCCGATCACCAGGAGCTTCGGCTCCAGGATGGGTATGCGCGTCGACCAATCCAGGCAGCAACCACCCCTGGGCCACCAACTCCGAATTCGCTACCGGATCAGTCGTCCACCGATCACCATCGGCGTAAAGATCAACGAATTCACCACTCGGCAACGCACAACCGCGAACCCGAATGATCACTGACCCACCCCCGCCCATCGAACCGTACCCAACACCGCGAGCAGGGACACCCGCACATCAGCAGAAGAGTGCAGCCTTCCGCCAGGCGAACCGGAGGTTCAAGCCGGTCAGGACCCGCCGACGTGCCCTCCGTTACAGGTCATCATGACCTCTGGCATCCGTCCTCTCGGACCTCCGCATGAGCAGCCTACAGAGACGAGCAGGTCGCTGACCATTAGGTTTAGGTTCGCATACTGTCTTGTTGGGCGCGCAGTCCAAGCAATATCTGAACTCTTCTGAATTTTGCATTTCAAACGAAGACGCTAATTGAATCGTTACCTTGCCGCTCGCGTGTAGTGCCTGGTCAGAAGTGGCCACCCAGGAGTAGCGGGGCGGCCGGATGGTGGGCGCGCCGCGCGCTGCCGCGGGCAGCATCGCACTGAGGCAGCGCCTACCGCAGCGAGGGCTGCCACACCTGCTCATTGCCCTTTGCATTCTCAGACGGTCTGGACGATTTGCGGATTCAGCGACGTCTAAGCCGAGTGAACAGTGTTGCGACTGAGATACCTCCCGCCGTGCCGTTCTAGGTTGGCGGGATGCCGAATATCGGTTGCATTCCACCCAATATGGGAGCGGTTGGATGTACTCCTGCTGCCAACGCGGCAATCACTGTAGCAACCAGTTCGTCCGCCGCGACCGACGCTGTTCGAACCGCGTCTCGTCGTACTACCGCGGATCGCAGTAGATCTGCCATTCTCGACTGGTTTCGGTTCTCAGGCCACGAGATGGTGAGGTCACGGATGTACTGGCGACGCTGCCAGGCTCGCCCGCGGGACAGTTCCTCGCGTTCGGACTCGCCAAGCTCGTAGGACTCCTATTTCCGGTGACCACCAACCGACACACTGTTCTCGGCATCGTCCTCGCCGGGTTCCTCGTGGGTTTCCGGGGCAACCGTCTCGCCTTTCGGTGCCAGCCTGCCGAATGGGTAACGATCGATGGGATTCTCCCGTGCGGAGAAGTCCTCTTCCAGGCCGTCCAGATCGGCCACGACGAGTTCGAGCAACTCGGCGCGGGTATTCTCGTGGGTGGGACTCGCGAGAACTGGGTGTTCGGTCACTCTAGGGGGTAACGGCTCGCGACGATCACGACACCGGGCGCGGCCAGATCGCCAGGACGATACTCGCCAGGTCAATGCCACGCTGAATGACGTCCTCCTCGCGCCAGCGCGTCGGGTGACCGCGGGTGAGCTCCCGGTTCAGCAGCAGCATGCTGTGCTGGTCCAACTGGGTATGCTTGCCGATGGCATCCGGCCGGATCGTCGTCGCTTCCTCGTCGGTCCACGGCAGGTTGCCGAGCGCCGGGTTGAGCTTGTCGGTCACCAGGGTCAGGTTGCCGAGAGTTTGCACGATCCGGTCCCGTTCCCGGCCGGCCTCGGGGTCGCCGGTGATGTCGGCGCCCCAGTGGTCCTGCCACGCCTGCGGCATCACATGCTCGATCTGCAGGTGACGTCGAGGGCAGTGCTGGATCTCGGATTTCGGCGAGCGCTTCCAGTCCTCGATGGCCTCGAGCACGACCCTGATCCGTCCCTGCTTCACCATGCCGTACAGGCGGGCGCTCGTCGCCGACTCGATCACTTCCTCGTCACGCGGCCAGTAACGGGTCGGCGCCTGCTGTCCGGCGAGGAACTCCTCGGTGACGTCACCGGCACCCGCTGGGTCGTGCGCGGAGAGTTCGCGCACCAAGGAGATCACCAACCGGTTGATGTCCTTGGTGGTCAGCCGCAGGAGCATCCGGCGCACGGCCCAGCTCTCCAACGACGCCAGCGCCTTGGCCCGCTGCTCGGCTGGTACGGCGTGACGGTCGGCAAGAAGCCACAGCATGACTGGCGTGAAGGCGCCCAGCTCCAGCGACTCGACGACCCGGTAGTAAAACGTTCCCTCCGGCGACTGCGGGTGGAATTCGGCAAGTCCCCGGAACTGCGAGGCATCGGATTTCAGCATCGCGAGAAGCGCCTGCGCACCTTCCAGCTCACGAACGCCGTTGTCGTCGGCGTGCTTGCGGAAGAGTTTGAATAGTTTGTCGTTGGGCACCTCGTCGTGGGTCCGCATGATGAGCCAGTACTGCAGGAACATGTCCAGGCGAGGCCGATTGTAGCGGCCCTGGCTGATCTCCTCGTGCCACCAGTCCTCGTCGAAATCCGACCAGTACCGGCGCTCCCACTCGTCCACCGGCCCATCGGCATCGTCGACCGCGCGGAAGACATAGTTCTTCACCAGGTCGGTGGCCAGCAGTTGCGTGCCGCGGGCATTCAACGTCTCGAAAATGAGCTGTTCGTTGTCCGCCATCTCCAAGTCGATGGCTACGACCTGGAGATGGCGGTCGAGCACCGTGGCCAGTGCCGAGAGACGCCTCGCCACGACGTCCTCCGGCGCTTCGCCCGCGGTGGCCCACTCCAGCGCCTCCTTACGGAAGAACCGGTGGGCCTGAACGATCCGGGTATCGGCCAGTTCGGCCGGCACCTCTATCCCGTTGGTCATCACCGCTTCGAAGGCGGCCCGGTCGCGGCGGGATGGCCAGACCTTGAACTGTTCCTCCTTGGCCGGAACGGCGTCCGGGTCGTTGAGGATCAGACCGGTGAGGCCCTTCGCGTCCAGCTTCGTGCCGTGCTCGGCGACGACTTCCTGCACGGCATCGGTCAGCAGTTGCAGCGTGGTCAACCGCTGCTGACCGTCGATAACGTTCTTGCGTTGCACGTGACCCACCGGTGTCACAGCGTCCTGGACGACCACGGCGCCGAAGAAGTGTTTCTCGACCTTCTGCGCGTCGGCGTCGTGGTCGAGAGCGTCGAGGACCGCCTCGGCGGTCCTCGCGACGTCGTTCCACAGGGGTTGCCACTGATCCTCCTGGTTCCAGACATAGGAACGCTGGAAGGGCGGTATCAGGTACCTGATCATCAGACCGAAGATCTGCTGCGGTGTCCTCGGATTGACTTCCACGCTGAACAGTCCTCCCCTGACTGGACGATATCGATGCCGAAGATCCGCAAGAACGGACCGATGGAGCACCTTACGGAAGCTGGGGCATTTCCGTGGAGCGTACGCGGCAACATCACGAGATCGGCGTAGTGCTCCGTCAGAAGAGGGCGTTCTCGGGTGCGAAGAGGCCATCTTCGGCGAACTGCGGTTTGCTGTCCAGGCCTGCCTTGGCTCGCCGGGACTTGGCCTTTCCCTTTTGACGTGCATGCCCTTGGCGACCTCTTCGGCGTAGCGCTCGTGGTTCAGTTCCAGCTACCGGTCCAGCACCTCGACCTGGACGGTCGAGCGGCTCGGTCGCAACTCTGCGTCATCTTTCCCTACGGGTGTTCACACGGGAATAACGACATCGATACCATCCGTGACCTCACTAGCGTGGTCCACTGACAACAGGGGAGGGCGTAAGTGCCACGGTTAGGTGTCGCTCTGGAGTTCCTTCAGTGTTACGACAAGCTGGAACGCCCCATCAAACGGGCGACGGACAAGGCGATTAAGACATTCCCCCAGCACACGTACGCAGGCCTGCATCTGGAGAAGGTTGAGGGTTCCTGCGACCCTCGGTTGCATACGATCCGGATCACCGGCGGATGGCGAGGCGTCGTGCTCGCTCCCGAGTCCGGGGACGAGTACTACCTGATCGCGGTGGTGAATCACGACGAGGCTGTACGCCGGTTGGCCAAGCGCCGGTACACCGTCAACCACGCGTTGGGCATCCTGGAGGTCCGAGACCAAGAGGCCATCGACACGCTCACACCGGCCTTCACCCGGGCCGCGCAGGCCGCTCCGCAACGATTGTTCGACGGACACAAGGACAGCGTGCTCGTCCGGCTCGGCATTGACGCCGGGCTCCTCCCCCTGATCAGGGGGCTGACCTCCGAGGAGCAACTGGACGTCCTCGCGACTCTGATCCCGCGTCGACAGTATGACGCCCTGTGTGGTCTGGCCAGCGGCCTGTCAGAGGACGAGGTGTGGCAGGAGCTCAGCCAGCACGTGGTGGATGTACCAGCCGACGTCGATCCGAACGACCTGGCCGCGGCCGTGGAGCGCACCCCGGACCAGTACCGCATGGTGTCCGGGCCGGACGAGCTGGCCGAGATACTGGCCAAACCATTCGAAGCCTGGCTGGTCTACCTCAATAGGCGGCAGCACAACCTGGCCTACCGGGATTCGTACCGCGGCTCGGCGCTGGTGACCGGTGGTCCCGGGACCGGCAAGACGGTGACCGCCCTGCACCGAGCGGCGTTCCTGGCCCAGCGGTATCGCGAGGACGAAGGACCCGCGCCCATCTTGCTCACGACCTTCAGCCGAAACCTGGCCGAGGCGCTGGAACGCCAGCTGACGTTGCTAGCCGATGAGCGAGTCCGTTCGAAGATCGACGTGATCAATGTGGATCGGCTGGCCTACCAGCTGGTGAGCCGGTATCGCGGCCAACAGCCCCAGATAGCTGACGACCGTGAACTCGCGGAACTGTGGCAGAAAGCTGCCACCGCCAGCGGCGAGTTCAGTTCGGCGTTCCTGGAGCGCGAATGGGAACAGGTGATTCTCACGCAGCGGCTGCCGGATCGTCTCGCCTATCTGGCTTGCGACCGGCCAGGGCGGGGCAAGCAACTGCGAGGCGCGGCGCGGGGGCGTGCTTGGCCAGCAATCAGTGGTGTGCTCGAACAGCTGCGTCAATCGGGTAAGCAGACCCTTCTGCAGCTTGCACAGGAGGCTGCTGACACCCTGCGCGAACGGAACACCGAAGGAGGCGAACATCTCTACCGTCACGTGATCGTGGACGAAGGGCAGGACCTGCATCCAGCGCACTGGGAGATGCTACGGGCAGCCGTCGCGTCCGGGGCGGACGACCTGTTCATCCTGTCCGACCCGAACCAACGGATCTACAACAACCGCGTCTCCCTCGAGCGGCTCGGGATACCGGTGCGTGGTCGCAGCCACCGGCTGACGATCAGTTACCGGACAACGCAGGAGATCCTGAACTGGGCGACCCCCATACTCACGGGCGAGCCGGCCACCGGACTCGACGACGAGCCGGACTCCCTCAACGGCTACCGTTCGGACCGGCAGGGCAATCGGCCGATGGTAATCACGTTTCCGGATCGCGCGGCCGAGACGCGCGGCCTAGTGGAAAAGGTCCGGGCATGGCTGGCCGAGGGTGTTGAGGCCGACGCGATCGGGGTGGCCACACGGACCAGGCAGCTGGCTCGGGAGAAGCGCGAAGCGTTGCGCGAAGCCAAGATCGCCGCGGTCGGTGCCGGTTCTAAGGAACGGGGCTCGGTGCGCGTGGACACCATGCACAAGATGAAGGGACGCGAGTTCCGCAACATGGCGGTCGTTCACGTCGACGATTCGCTGGTTCCGCTGCCCGCCGCCATGACGGACGTCGACGAAGACCCGGTCTCGTACGAACAAGACGTCTTGCGCGAGCGGTGCCTGCTGTTCGTCGCATGCACCCGGGCGCGCGATGCGCTCTACGTGTCGCACGTCGCGGGCCATGGCAGCCGCTTCCTACCCAACGGCGCGGCTACGGTGGGCGGGCGCGGTTGAGCGCGTCCTGCAAGGCGCACTTGACAGTGTGGGCGGTTCGCAGAGCGACCATGTTCTCAACGAAACGCTCGGTCGTGTCGCGACGTTTAGCGGGATTGCGGGAGCTTCGGCCAGCGGCTGCGCCACTTCCCGGTAGGCCTCCCGCTTCCGCGTGCTAACCCTCGCCGTCGGCGACGTCACACTCGATTCGGTGCTTCATTTCAACAACGTGGTGCATCGGCGTATTTGGGAGTATCAAGGTTTCCTCTCCCTGGCGATCACAATGCAACTGCTCGCAGTCCAACATATTCACAGCGGCCGACGCCCAACTCACCGCATCGCCCGTCTCGCCGCGGTGCTCCTCAAGCAGCACGAATGCGCGCACGGCTTGCCCGCCGCAGCCCTCGACGCACGGCAAGTACGCGAGACCGTTCACGACCGGACATCAGTTCCCGTCGTCTGCGATGCAATCTGGTCGGCCATGATAGTCCGCACGCGACATTGGCCGCAGCACTGGCAACGCATCGCGATCTGGACAATGCTACCGAGTCCGCGATCAATCGACTACGACGCACCCGGCAAAGTGGACATAGAGGATATTCGCTCGGACGTCTTGGTCGGCTTCATCGAAGCATTGCGGCAGACCGATCCCGATCGGCCTTCGCTAGGTCCGACCTTATCGAAGCAATCGACGGCGTGGGCTCGGACTGTGGGGACATGGACGCGCGCTTTTCGGTTCGGTGAGCGTGATTGGTCGCCCGCGGTAGGAACGCCTGGCAGGTGTTGATGGCTTTTCAGTCGTGACGTGTCGCCTCTTCCTGCTGCGGTACGCATAACGGATGCGACAGCGAGTTTCCCCATCGCGCCCTCTGTCATGATCGCCGCAGTCCCTCGTCAGCATCGGCACCGCGCACCTCAGCCGCGCGCACGTATGCCCTAGCCTGGACGCCTCCCATTGGCGAGGACCACAGAAACAGCGATGCGCACCTACTTCGAGCCCGAGGACGCCGAAGCGTTCCAAGCGGCCAAAGACCTGCTGATCCGGCGATGCGCGGCCTGGGCCGACGACCGTGGCCACACCGTCGATCCTTTCGTGCTGGCCGCGGCGCTGGACTTCCGGCACCACAGCATCGACGGACGACTGGGATACTGGACCACCGGTCTGGTCGAGAAATTCCTGCTGTCGCACGCACCACGCACTCTGTCGATCACCGCGCAGGACGCGGTCGACCTACCGGAAACCCTGCGCCTGCTCGTCCGTTACCTGCACGCGACCGGGTTGGCCGATCCCACCGGCGATCCGCTGGCCGACCTCGACGCGGCCATCACGAAGACCGGCGCCGCGTTCCCCACGGCGATGGCCGACGAACGCAACTTCGGCCCGGCCAAGTTCTGGGTGATGACCGCGACCCGTCATGGTGTCGACCCCACCGACGGCCCCACCATGGGCGCCTTCCTCGAGGACGCCCGCGCCGGCCGGGTCGACTACGACGACGAGGTTCTCGCCCATATCGCCGCGCGGCACGCCGGCGAGGAGTTTGACCGGACCGAACGCGCGGTTGCCCAGCTCCCCGTGTCACTTCCGCCGGAAGCCGAACTCGCGTCGGTCGCCGAGCACATCCCGGTGGTGGTCCGGTTGCGGGCACTGGTCGGCTGGATCGGTGACGGTCGGGCGCTGACCACGACCGGGAACATCAAACTCGGCGACGCCCGCGAGCTGGTGCAGCTGCTGGACACCGGCGACACCCTCGACCCGCGAATCGGCGAGCACGTGTCTCGCACCAGAAGCAGTACCGAGCTGCCCGGCCTCACTCACCTGATCGAGCTGGCCAAGAAGATCCGACTCGTCCGGGTGGTCAAGAACAAACTGGTGCGCGTGGCGAAGGCCGCGCCACTGTTGCGGGACAGCCTTGCGCTGTGGACCGCCGCGTTCGACGCGCTGCCCACCCTCGAGCTCCTCGTACGACCGGATTCGTGGGCGGCCGAGCACACCCGGATGCTCGACCGCATCCTCGACGAGGTGCTGCCCGACGTGCTCAACACCGTGTACGGGCTGCCCGAACCGATACCGGTGATCCGGCTGGCCGAAGGCGTCTGGTCGGCCTGCACCGAAGCGTTCTATCTCGACGCTCTCGATCCCGCGACCGCGGCACGGTGGCGCGAGGGCGTTGGTGCGGACCTTCGGCGGCTGCTCGGCCTGCTGGCCGAATTCGGCGCGGTCGAGTTGACCGTCGGCCGGCCCGATCCGATGTACCGGGCCGACCTGGAGCAGGACGAACCCGAGCAGCTGCCGCCGGACGCGAAGGACCGGCTGCGGGCTGCGCTGGACGTCGGCGCCGACCCCGTGGAGCTGGTCTCGCTCACGCCCCTGGCAACCCGGGCGGTGCGCGCCCACCTGCTTCTCGAAGGTCGCTACGCACCGCTGGTCGGCGAGCTGTCCGATGCCGAACCCGCCCAGTTGCTGGGCATGATCGCCGAGCATTACAGCCCGGAGATGGCCGAGGCGGAGATCGCCGGATGGCTGACCACGCACGGCGGCAGGGAGCGCGGACTGCCCCGGTTGCTGGATGGGGTGCGCGGCTGTCCGTTCCGCACCCGCGCGGCCGCGATGCTCGATGTGCTGGCCCAGACCGCTCCCGATCGGTCCGCGTTCTTGCACGAACTGCGCGCGGACCAGCGGTTGGGCCCAATCGTGACACAAATGCTCGTCGATGATGGCGAAATCAGCCTGGACGAGCTCTCCCCGGAGGAGGGGTTGCGCGCGATGACCGAGCAGTTCATCCACCTGCTGGAAATCGGCGGCCCCGACGTCGTGGCCGATGCACTCGCCGAAATCCCGGCCGACCAGGCGCACGACACGGTGGCGGCATTACTGACCTCTGGCCACCCCGACCCAACCGGCTTGGACGAACTACGCACCCTCGCCCATGCCCAGCTCGGCGAAGGCCGCCCCGGACGCGCCGCCGTGCATCCCCTGGCCGGGGTCTCCCGATCCAACCACCGACACGGCAAGCGCAAGGGGCGCCGATGATCCCACCTGCGGCGACGGCGAGGTGGCCTCGGCTCCCTTCTTTGCCGGACGAGCCTTGGCGGTAGCTCCGGCACAGCCACCGCCAAGAAGGAAACGGCCGGTCGACGGCACCGCGGCCCAGCCGGAGACGACGCTGACATCGCCGTGCGTTTCGGCTGGAACGGCCGGGACCTTCTCCCGGGCATTTGACGCCGCCAGTGTCACCGAATTCCGTCGCGTCCGCATCGTGATCAACAAACCATGTGGCATCACTCGATTAGGTGGTTCATTTTCATATCGGCATATTCCGACGTACTTGGGTAGTGTCAGGTTTTCCTCTCCTTGGAGATAGCCATGCATCACCACCTCCAATCCAACGTATTCGAGGATATCGACTGCGGACTAGCCAGCTCGACCGATCTCAGCGCGATAATTCTGGCGCGGGATGAGTGCGCCGAGGGAGTTCCTTCCGCCGCGATCGACGTGCGGCAAGCACGGGAACTCGTGCACGACCGGACCGCAAGCCCCGTCATCCGCAATGCCATCTGGACTTCCGTGCTGGTACGCACCCGGTTGCGGCCACAGCACTGGCAATCCGTCGCGATCTGGATCATGCTGCCGGGCCTCGGGGCGATCGCCAGGCGGCTGCGGCGAATCTGGCGGTTAGACATAGCGGACATTCGCTCGGAGGTTCTGGTCGGCTTCGTCGAAGCATTGCGGCAAACCGATCCCAACCGGAACTCGCCCGGTACGACCTTGTGGTGGGCCACCTACCGGCATGCCAGGGCCGCCTGTCAACGGTCCGTACGTGAAATTCCCAGGGAGGACCTGGATGATCTCGTCGCGCGGTCCGCAGTGTCCGATCACTCGAATACCCCGCCCTCCTGCCCGGTCTCCTACGGTGTCGTCGAGGTCTCGTCGACCGGCGAGCCGTCCGATCGTGCCGAAGGTGAACGCATCGGCTCGATTGCCGAGCGACTGGGTCTTCGCGACCGCATCCGGGACCGTGGTGCTGCCCAGCAACATGGCCGCATCATCGACTACCGAACCTATCGCCGCCGGACCCGCACGATACTCAGCCAGCACGCGCGATCCGTTTCCGCCCGAGGGAACGGGGAAGGTGATGCCGCATGACCGCACCGAAACAAGGCCGTCGCACCCTGACCTTCCCGGAACTCTTCCAACTGCCCGCCACCGTCGATCTGACCACCGCGGCCGACGCGATGGGCATCAGCGCCAACACCGCGTACAAGCTCATAAAGCGCGAAGAATTCCCGTGCACTGTCCTCCGGCCGGGCTGGCACTACCGGGTGCCGACGATGGCCTTGATGAAAGCCCTTGAAGTCGAGAATCTACCCATTCACCTCGATGATGTGGACAGCGGAGCCGATTTCGCTGCCCGAGCATAGTAACGAATCTCTCCCACACCCCCACCGAAAGATCGCCAATGCAATCGTTCGCACCCTCAGATCTTGATCTGGCCGATAATCAATTCAGAAACCTGATAGCGGCGACTCGGCCACTCGCCAACAAATTCGGCCCACAGTATCGGGGCGATCGCCGGGACCTCGATTCCGAGATCTTGACGGGCTTTCTGCAGGCGCTTGCCGACGCGGACCCCGAGGAACCCGACCTCTACATCCAGCTGTATCGGAACGCGTTCCGGCACGGGCGCACCGAGTGCGAGCAGGAAACCCGGATGGCAGCCAGGCATACCGTGCTGACCGGCCTGCTCCACGGAATCCACTGCGAACCGCCCGGGAATCCGGACCTGGTTCTCGCCAAGGCCATGCGGGGCGGCGTGATCACGCCCCACCAAGCCGATCTGGTCAGCGGAATTCACCTCGACCGTGGCCAGCGACGCGAGGTCGCACGCTCACTCGGCGTAACTGCGTACCAGATCAGGGTTGAACTCACCGCCGCACGACGTGGATTGTCCCAATACCTGGACGCGGTGTAAGAGACCCCAGCACGCAGCCCGCTGAGGCTGGTCCGACAAACCCTGTGGCGCGGGCGGTGGCGATCCACCGCCCGCGCACGCTCCTCGGTCGGTAGCGAGCGGGCTCACTCGTCGGGCCGGTATGCGAACTTTGCTCCTCCAGCGGCAGCAGTGCTGGTCTGGATGTGTTGGGGTGAGAGGCGCTTCGAACCGGTGTGGGTTTACTGGTTTTCGGCGTCTTCTCGGAAGTGGTTCGCGGCGTCCAGGAGGTCGAGGTAGCCGTGGGTGGCTTCCCAGAGGTGGTTTTCCGGGTAGCGGCCGTCGCCGCGGTGTTCGCGGCGCCAGTCGTGGGCCCAGTACCTCTGATGGACGGTTTGCAGCCGCGCCAAGGTCCGGTCGAGGTCCGTGGCGATGCGGTGCCGCACCTGCTCAGGACTTGCCTTCAGCCTCGGTAAATCCGCGAGCCGGCGTTCCCGCAGCGCGTCCAGCACGGCCTCGTCGGTTCCGGCCAGGGACCAGAACCGCACGGGCTCGCGGATGACGTGGTTCCACACCGGCTCGTGCCGGGAGCGCCACCAGTAGGCGATGCCACCTTTGTCCAGTCGCAGCATGTCCACGAGCCACGGTGTTCCCGGTGGCTCCGAACACCAAGGCACCTCCTCCGGTGGGAGGTTGAGCGCGAACGCCACGCTCAGATTCTCGATGGGGTCGCCACCTTCGAGGAGCTCACCGAAGACATAGGCCTCTTGCAGGAACGGCTCCTCCACTGGCAGGCGTGTCGTGTGGCCGCACCCGTCGGCCAGCGAGCGAAGTTTCTCGACGGCTCGTCGATAGCGCATAACCACATTGTCGCCAGGTCTACCGGCGATCGCTGCTCGAGCAGGGCGGTGCTCGACGTCGCGAGGGGGGCGTGGCAGGGATCTCGGCGGCTATCGCAGGTCGGCGAGGAGGGCGTCGAGGGCCTTCTTGAGGGCGTCGGAGTTGGCCTGGTCGAACCAGGTGGTGCGGATGCGTTCGTTGTTTCCGTTCGGGGTCTCGTGGTCGGCGGCGAGTTGCTGCAGGGAGCGGGTCTGGTCGCTCAGGGAGCGGCCGAGGCCCTGGAAGAGGCTGCGGAGGTAGCGGTCGGCGTCGTCGGAGGGGATGCCGTGGGTGGCGGCCCACGAGGTGAGGGTGGCGAGGTACGCGTAGTGGGTGGTCAGCGTTCCCGTCAGGGCCGAGAAGACGTTGAAGGCCGGTTCGTCCGCGACCGGGAGCGCCCCGCCCAGGTGCTCGAAGAAGGAATCGACCGCCGGGTGCGACGGGTACACCACCGTGACGGAGCGGCGTTCGCGGATGGTGGGCAGGGGGATGGCCCGTACCAGCGGGGCGTCGGTGGCCAGTGTCCGGCGCAGGTCGTCGTTGCCGACGCCGGCCATCACGTTGACCACGATCTTGTCCTCGGCCACGCGCAATCCGGCCAGTGCGTCGTGCCGGTCCTGGCGGCGTACGGCGATGATCACCAGCTCGGAACGGTCCACCACCTCCTGGTTGCCGGCGCAGGTCCGCACGGTCGGATAGCGCTGGGTCAGTTCGGCGGCCGTGCGGGCGCCTCACGGGGAGAGGTGGATCTCCGGCGGCTCCCCGGTGCCGTCGCACAGGCCGGCCACGATGGCCCGGCCGATCTCGCCCACTCCGATGATGCCGAGGTGTTTCACGGTGCCTTCCTCCATCGTGCGTCTGTGTCGTCGAGTCCGCGTCAGCGGAGTCCGTACATCGCCACCTGGTGGAAAGCCGCGAGCGCATCGTCGATGGGATGCGGCTGCGGCTTGCCCGAGGAGTCGAGTCTGTTCCACCGCTGCAGGTTCAGCGCGAGGGACAGTTGCCGCTTGCCGTCGGCACGGGTCATGGCCAACGCTCCGGCACCCCAGACCGTACCGCCGTGGCCCCAGAACGTGGCCCGGCCGGGAGTCTCCATCGGGTGCAGGCCGAGGCCGTAGTCGATCGTCTTGCCTTCCTGGGAGATGACCGGGACGGTGCGTCGCATCTGCGCCAGCGACGACCGGCTGACGATCTCGCCGGCCAGCAGCATGCCGAAGAAGCGGTTGAGGTCCGCGACCGTCGATATCAGCGAGGCCGCCGGCCCGACCCAGGACATGTCGTAGACGCTGTAGTCGCGCGGCGGGTCGATCATGCCGAACCACGCCTCGTAGCTCCGCGAATGCGGCCCGTCGACGGACGGTTCGGCGGGGAGTTCGGTGTCCCGGAGCCCAGCGCGCTCGATGACGTTCCGGGTGATGTACTTGTCGGCCGCGATGCCGGTCACCTGTTCCAGGAGTTCGCCGAGGAGCAGGTAGTTGGTGTTGGAGTACACCCCCGGAGTGCCGCCCGGGGCGCCGACGGCGGGTGCGGCGACCCCCATCTCGATCAGTTCGGTGGGGTGAAACCGCGTGAACCGGTGGTCGTCCAGGCTCTGCGGGCTGGTGTCCGCCAGGGCGGGGGGCGCCTTGAGGGAGGGGTAGGCGAAAGGGAGGTACTCGGCGAGCCCGCTGGTGTGGTTGATCAGCATCCGGACCGTGATCGCGTTGCCGCGTTCTCCCGGGACCAGCCGCGGCAGGTAGCGGCCGACCGGCGCGTCGAGACCGATCTGACCGCTCTCGACCTGCTGCAGCACCGCGGCGGCGGTGAAGGTCTTGGTGATGCTGCCGACGCGGTGCCGCAGGCCGGCGGTGACGGGACGACCGGTGGCGACATCGGCGACCCCCGCCGCACCGCGCCAGACCTGGTCGCCGTCACGCACCTCGGCGAACAAGCCCGGCATTCCGGCGCGGTGAACGTTTTCCAGGGCGGCGTTCAGCTCGGCGGGATCCAGTGGGGTCTGCCCGATCCGCGCTCTTTCGCATTCCATGCCCACATTATGCACGCGGTGCGTGCAACAGCAAGTGCATAAGTTATGCTGAGCCCGGACGAGAGGGGCGAGATGGCGGGCCGAAGGCGTTGGTCGACCGAGGAAATCCTGGACACGGCGGCGGAACTGCTGCGCACGAGCGACGCCGAGTCGTTCAGCGTGCGCAAGCTCGCCGCGGCGCTCGGGACCGATTCCTCCAGCCTCTACCGGCACTTCCGCAACAAGACCGAACTGCTGCGCGCGGCCGCCGACCGGATCCTCGTGGCCGCCATGGACGGCCACCGCCCCGAGGGCGATTGGAAACAGCGCATCACCGCCCTGGCCCTGCGCTTGAGAGAGGCCTTCGGCCAGCAACCCCAGCTCGCCGCGATCTGGGGACGCTACGCCTCAAGCGGCGCCGGTTCCCGGCTGGTCATGGAGGAAGCACTGCAGGCCCTGCGCGCGTCGGGCCTGCCCGACGCGGAGATTCCGGCGCGCTACCACCGGATCGCGGTCCTGCTCGCCGCGTTGATCGCCGCCGAGGCGGGGGTCGCCACCCTCACCCCTGCCGAGCGCGAGCAGGGCCTGGAACTGTTCCGCGTCGCGGTACTGGGCGCCGACCCCGAACGCTTCCCCGCCCTGGCCCACTTCGCCCGCGACGTCCGACCCCTCGGGGCGGACCGCCGCGGCGCGTTCGAAGAGATCCTCGCCGCCCAACTCGCCCAGATCGAGGCGGGAATCCCCTGACGCGGACGCCACGAGCACGCCGATCACCCGTGGCAAAATCACCCGGGTGCAGATCGGGACGCTGGGACCATTCGAGGTTCGCACGGACGACGGCGTCTTCGCCGACGTACCGGGCGCCCGGTTGCGCGGGCTGCTGGTCGCCCTCGCGCTCAACCCGGGCCAGGTAGTCCCGAAGGCGACGCTCGTCGACTGGATCTGGGGTGAGCACCCACCCGCCGACGCGACGAATGCCTTGCAACGCTTGGTTTCCCGGTTGCGGAAGGCGCTGCCGGAAGGGGTGGTCGAGGGGCAGCCGAACGGCTACCGGTTGCGGGTGGAACCGGACGCCGTGGACGCCGTGCGGTTCGAACGCCTGGTCAGGCAGGCCCGCGATGACGAGGATCCGCGACTGCTGCGCGAGGCCCTCGCCTTGTGGCGCGGTGCGGCCATGCAGGACATCGGTTTGCCGGA
Source organism: Amycolatopsis anabasis (assembly GCF_009765355.1). Lineage (GTDB taxonomy): Bacteria > Actinomycetota > Actinomycetes > Mycobacteriales > Pseudonocardiaceae > Amycolatopsis > Amycolatopsis anabasis. The sequence goes on from NZ_VTHK01000086.1 coordinate 27,552, forward strand.
CAGTGCGGCGCTCGACGCGGCGGTCACCCGGCTCGAGGGGCTGCGCCTGAGCGCCCTGGAGGACCGGTTCGACGCGGAGATCGCCCTCGGCCACGGCGCCGAGCTGGTCACGGAACTGACCGATCTGGTGGCCGCGCATCCGGTGCGGGAACGGCTTGTCGCCGCGCTGATGCGTGCCCTCGTCGCGACCGGTCGCGACACCGAGGCGCTGCTCGTGTACGAGCGCCTGCGCGCAACCCTGGCCGACGAGCTGGGCGTCGACCCCGCACCGGAGCTGTCCGCGTTGCACGTCGCGCTGCTGCGGGGCGAACTGGGACGGCGGGAGGAGAACCGGAAGACCAACCTGCGCGCCGAGCTGACCAGCTACGTCGGCAAGGACGCCGATGTCGCCGGGGTCCGCGAACTCGTCGCCGAACATCGGCTCACCACCCTGATCGGACCGGGCGGCGCGGGGAAGACCAGGCTGGCCACGGAAACCGCGCGCACCCTGCTCGGCGACCTGCCGGACGGGGCCTGGCTGGTGGAGTTCGCCGCCATCGGCGCGGACGGCGACGTGGCGCAGGCGACGCTCGCCGGGCTCGCTCTCCGGGACGCGCTGCTCGGTGAGGCGTCGAACCTGGAGCCGGCCGACCGGCTCGTCGCCGCGCTCCGCGAGCGGGAGATGCTGCTGGTGCTGGACAACTGCGAGCACGTGATCGAGCCGGTGGCGGCGTTCGCCCATCGGCTGCTCGGGGAGTGCCGGCGGCTGCGGATCCTGGCGACGAGCAGGGAACCGCTCGGCATCACCGGGGAGGCGCTGTGGCCGGTCCAGCCGCTGGCCCTGCCGGAGGAGGGCGCCGCCCCCGGCGAGATCGAGTCCTCGCCGGCCATCCGGTTGCTGCGGGACCGGGCGAGCGCGGTACGCAAGGATTTCCCAGTCGACGCGCACACGTTGCCGACGATGGTGCGCATCTGCCGGGCGCTGGACGGGATGCCGCTGGCGATCGAACTGGCCGCGGCCAGGTTGCGCACCATGTCCCTCGACCAGCTCGCCAACCGGCTCGACGACCGGTTCCGCCTGCTGACCGGGGGTAGCCGCACCGCGTTGCCGCGGCACCGAACGCTGCGCGCGATGGTCGACTGGAGCTGGGAACTGCTGACCGACGCGGAACGGACGGTCCTGCGCAGGCTGTCGGTGTTCTGGGGCGGGGCGAGCCTGGAGGCGGCCGAGCGGGTCTGCGCGGGCGACGGGGTCGAGGCGGGAGAGGTGCTCGAGCTGCTCACCGCGCTGACCGAGAAGTCGCTGCTGATCGCCGAGGGCGACAGCGCACCGCGCTACCGGATGCTCGGCACGATCAAGGAGTACGCCGAGTACCGCCTCGCGGAGGCGGGGGAATCGGACCTGGCGCGCCACGCGCATCTCGCCTACTTCACCGAACTCGCCGAGACCGCCGAACCGCATCTTCGCCGCGCCGGGCAACTGGCCTGGCTCGCCACGCTCGAGGCCGAGCACGACAACCTCGGTGCCGCGATGCGTGGCGCGCTCGCGGCGGGCGAGGCGCAGGCGGCGATGCGGCTCGCGGCGAGTGCCGGCTGGTACTGGTGGCTCAGCGGGCACAAGGCCGAAGGCGTCGAGCTGATCAGCGCGGCCGCCGAAACGCCCGGCGAGGTGGCCGATGAGATCCGGGCCGTCGTGTACGCGTTCGTCGGGGGGTTCCTGAGCTCCGGGCGGGGAGCCGACGAGCACGACGCGGCGGAGTGGACCCACCAGGTTTACGAACTCAGCCGGCGGATGCGGAGCCGGCACCCCGCGGTGGCACTGACCATCCCGCTGGAACACATGTTGCGGGAGCCGGACGCGCCCCTGTCCGCGTGGGAACCCTTGCTGGACGGCGAGGACCCCTGGGTACGCGCCCTGGCCCGGCTGCAGCTCGGCAAGACGCGGGCCATGCTCGGCCACCCCGGGCGGGATGTGGACGCACAGCTGGAGACGGCGTTCGCCGAGTTCCGGGCGCTCGGCGAACGGTGGGGCATGTCGTTCGCCCTGACCGAGCTGGCGGACCGCATCGCCACGCGCGGCGAGTTCGCCGCCGCCTGCGAGTACCTGGACCAGGCGGTCGCGGTCGTGACCGAGGTCGGCGCCATCGAGGACGTCATCCGGATGCGGTCGCGGCAGGCGCAGCTGTACTGGCTGCTGGGAGCGGAGGACGCCAGCGCGGCCGCCCTGACCGAGGCGGAACGGTGCGCCGACGGGGTCACCTGGCCGGAAGCGCTGGTGGAGCTGGCCTTCTCCAGAGCGGAACTCGCTCGCTGGCGCGGCGACGCCGACGAGGCTCACCGGCAACTCGAGGTCGCGCGGACCATCCTGGGCGACAAGGCGGGGAACCTCCGCGCGCCGATAGACGACCTGCTGGGCTATCTCGCCGGCGATCTCGACGAGGCCCGCGAGTACCGCGCCTCGGCCTGCCAGGCGGCGGCCGGGTCGGGGTTCGCGCCCGCGATCGCGCAGGTGCTCGTCGGGGTCGCGGATCTGGCACTGCGCCGCGACCAGTACGCGCAGGCCGCGCGGCTGCTCGCGGCGAGCACCGCCGTGCGCGGGCTGCCGGATCGTGCCAACCCGGACCTGGCCCGGATCGAGCAGGCCGCGCGGAACCGCCTCGGCGACGCGGGATTCGCCGAGGCGGCTCGGGAGGGCACCGAGACGAGCTGGGATCAGCTGGTCGCGGTCACGCTCGCCACTTGTCGGCCGGAGCGATCGCGCTGCTGAAGAACGACGGCACGGAGGCCGGGCCGAGCCAGTCGAGGAAACTCCCCGCCGGGCTGAATTCCAGCAGGAAGGCCTCCCCGATGGCGAGCCTGTCCAGCACGGCCCGCGGCGAGTCCGCCGCGGGTTCTCCGGCCCCGTCAGCAGTTCGTCCACCGCGGCGAACTGACCGAGGACGCCGATCGCCAATTTCTCATGCGGCCACCATCGGCGCCGCCGCGGTCACGCCCCTGACACGCCCCGGCCACGGCGGGCGCCGGTGCCTGATCGGTGTCTCGGCCGTGTCAGCCGCATGTCCGGCCCCTCGGCGATCGTGGCCGCGACAGACCACCACGAAAGGAAAACCGATGACTCAGACGGTTCCCGTCCCGCAGGGCCTCCCCATGGAACGCGACGCGGGCCCGTTCGATCCGCCGCGCCAGATCACCCGGCTGCGCGAGGCCCGCCCGGTCAGTCCCCTGCTCTTCCCCGACGGTCACGAAGGCTGGCTCGTCACCGGCTACGACGCGGTCCGCCAGCTCATGGCCGACACCCGGTTCAGCTCCCGCCAGGACCTCGGCATCATCCACCTGCCGTACGAGACCCCCGGCATGCCCGTCGTCACCGAACCGTCCCCGCAGATGCCGGGCATGTTCGTCGCCATGGACCCGCCGGACCACACCCGGCTGCGGCGCAAGCTCACCGGCGCCTTCACCGTCAAACGCATGAAACTGCTCGAAGAGCAGATCATCGACGTCGCCGAGCGGCAACTGGACGAGCTGGCGCGCCTGACCCCGCCGGTCGATCTGGTCAAGGAGTTCGCGCTGCCGGTGCCCTCGCTGGTGATCTGCGAACTGCTCGGCGTCCCCTACGCGGACCGGGAGACCTTCCAGGTCAACTCCGCCCAGCTCATGGTCCGGGACCAGACGCTGGACGAGAAGATGGCCGCGTTCGTCGCGATGAACACCTACCTGGCCGAACTGGTCACGCGCAAACGCGCCGACCCCGGCGAGGACCTCCTGTCCGATCTGGCCCGCCAGGACGACCTCACCATCGAGGAGCTGACCGGCATCGGCTTCCTGCTGCTGCTCGCGGGCCACGAGACCACCGCCAACATGCTGGCACTGGGCACCTTCGCGCTCCTGGAGCACCCCGAGCAGCTGGCCGAACTGCGCGCCGACCCGGGCCTGATGCCCGATGCCGTCGAGGAACTCATGCGCTACCTGTCCGTCGCCGATGTCTTCTACCGCTACGCGACCGAAGACCTCGAACTCGGCGGCGAGACGATCGCCAAGGGATCGACCGTCGCCATCTCACTGCTGGCCGCCAACCGCGACCCCCGGCGCTTCGACAACCCCGACACCCTGGACTTCCACCGCAAGGCCCGCGGTCATCTGGCCTTCGGCCACGGCATCCACCAATGCCTCGGCCAGCAACTGGCCCGCATCGAGATGCGCGCCGGGTTCGACGGGCTGCTGTGCCGCTTTCCGAACCTCAAGCTCGCCGTCCCCGCCGACGAGGTGAAACTCCGGACCGACATGAACATCTACGGCGTGCACGAACTGCCGGTCACCTGGACGGAAACGTCCCGGTAGCAGACGGCCGGTCGCGTCGTGAGTGTTCCGGCCGGTTATTGATTCGTAAGGCAAATATGGCGTGTCAGTCTGCGGCGTAGCGGGTTTCGTCCT
>NZ_VTHK01000087.1 GCF_009765355.1 Amycolatopsis anabasis
TTGCATCGAGCCTCATACCCTTCTTTGTCGATCTTGGCGATCCAGTAGTTCGCCATCTTCCGCAGCGAGGACGGGTTCTTGCCCTGCAACCGGCTGGCCATGATGGCATCAACCTCACGGGCCTTCTCATCGCCCAAATAGGCCGTGGGTTCGGCGATCTTGGATGCTTTCTCCTCGTCGATCACCCCACCCTCCATGGCTTTCAAGGTTTCGGGCAGCCGCGTGGTGAGCGTCCGCGCGAGCGCCACCTTTCTCGCCGCCTTGTGCTCGGTCAGTTTCAGTATCCAGGCGACTTCGACGGGCACACCACGGGATCTTTCCTGTAGGTTGTCCAGTTCCGCAATGGCTCTCAACTGCCGAGCCTGCGCCTGCGCAATCACCTCCCCCTCCAACTGAATAATGTCTTTCAGGTCCGCAAGTCTGGTATTTATTTCCACGTCTTCCATTTTATCGAAAACGGAAGACCCGCACGGTTCTCGAATGGGTGAATCGGGCGGCTGCAATGCCGCTAAGTTAGGCGGTTTGACGGGCATCCCGTCGAGTGTTCGGTTGACGGGCTGGCGGGAGCGGCCGCCGCCCCGGAGGATTCACTCGATCCGGGCCAACCTGCCCCCACCCCTGCCGATCTTCGAGCTACTACCTTAAATTCAAGTGAGCGCGCACCCCAGCCGACACACACTCGTGGAGGACCCGATGCCCGCTCCGAACGACGACGAACTGGACCAGTCCCCAGAAGGCACCGACCGCCGGAAGTTCCTCAAGGGCGCCGCGGCGGCCGCGGTCGGCGGGGTCGCCGCCGCCGGTGGCCTGCTCGGCACCCCGGAAGCCTGGGGGCAATCCGGATTGCCCCCGATCGGCGCCGAGATACCCTGCAGCTGCCTGGCGATCAACACTCCACTCCAGATCCGGACCGCGCTGGTGAGCGTGGACTTCCGGGGCGGTATCAAGGTCCGGGTGGACGTCAACCCCGACGACCCGGTCAACTCGGTACGGCTGCGCGTGGTCGGGCACAAGGTGTCCGGCGAGCTGCCCGACGTCGGGGACGGCCGCCAGGGCGGCGGCACGATCACGATCGAACAGAACGACGTGGACGTGGACGCCAAGAGCCTGCTGCGGCTGACCCAGCGGTTCCCGCCCCGCTACGAGCAGATCATGGTCTTGAGCTTCACCATGACCATCGATCAGCCGGACGACCTGATGCGGCGGGCCGGGGTCCGGGCACCGAGGATCTACGAGCCGCTGGTGCTGACCACGAAGGAACCGGCGCAACTGATCGGCAAGCTCACCCAGTTCCCACCCAGGGGCGATCTCTACAAGCTGCAGAACCCGGTGGACCTGATCCTTCCGGACGATCCGGATACCACGATCGCGACGATCGAACGGTTCCCGGTGAAGGTCGGCGGCCTCTGACCCGTGACCACGGCCCGGTTCACGCCGCAGGGCGGGGACCGGGCCGTTCCGCCAGGCCCAGCACGGTCGAGCAGCGCAGGACCGCCTCCTGGTCACCGGTGAAGGTGAGCTTCCCGGTAGCGAGTGCCTCGAAGGGGCCGAGCACCCCGGCGCCGATGCGCACGAACGTGGTGGCATCCGTGCGGACGCTCATCGCGGGATCCGCGGCCGGTCCCCGGGCGGTGGACACGGTTCCCCGGTCGACGGTGAGGTGGAAGGTCTCGTCGTCGACCTGGAATTCGTAGGTTTCAACGAGTTCGGGCAATCGGCTCGCATCCGCCATCGCCTGCACCGCGAGCAGCCCCCAGTGCGGCCGGGTCACCATGTCCGCCTGCGGCTCGCCGAGCAGGCCGACGCCCCATTTCGACAACGCCAGCACGGATTCGCGCAAGCCCTCGCCCAAGGGCCCGAGGCGGTAGCCGTGCCCGGCTTCTTCGCGTTCGACGACGCCCAGCTCGCGCAGTTTCTTCAGCCGATCGGCGAGCAGGTTCGTGCCCATCCCGGGCAAATCGGCGAGCAGTTCGTTGTACCGCCGCGGGCCGAGCAGCAACTCCCGCACGATAAGCAGGGTCCAGCGCTCGCCGATGACGTCCAGTCCGGCGGCCAGGCCACAGTACTGGCGGTAGTTGCGCTCCTTCGGCGTCCCGGTTCTCACCGGGAGAGCGTACTACCGGGAATTCAAGTACGGCCGCAGAGCATCCCGGAGTTCCTCGGGGACGGGGGTCGGCTGGAGCCCGTCCGGGCCGCGGGACATGCAGGCGATGGTCTGGCTGCCCCGGGCGACCAGCTGCGGTACGGCGGCGTTGATCCGGAAGTAGTCGAATCCCATTCCGACCCGGTTGCCGTCCAGTTCGCTCAGCGTCATGCGCAGTTCGACGACGTCGGCGGCGGTCAGCTCGCCGAAGTACTCGCAGCCGCACGCGGTGGTGACCATCGCGAACCCGTTGCTCAACGCGGCGAGCATGCCCGGCGCGTGGTCGGCGAGGAACCGTTCCCGGCAGTGCCCCTGCCAGCGCACGTAGTGGGCGAAGTAGACGTTCCCGACCAGGTTGGTCTCCTCGAGCGTGATCGGGTGGCGGTAGTCGTAGGTGCGGGTCATGGCCGCGCTCCGGTGGTGGCCAGGGCGATCGCGACCGGTCCGGATACCCCGGTGACGCGGAGGACGGTCGAGGCGATCAGCGCGTCGCCCGAACCCAGCAGCAGCCAGCCACCGTCGAAGGCACCGAGGAACCGGACCGCCGCGGATTCCCCGCCGAGCCGGGCGCGGCACCGCAGCACGGTGCGCACCCGGGTGGCCAGCCGGTCCGGTTCCTCGGCGCAGGGCCCGGCGAGTATCCGCGCCAGCTCGGGCTCCTGCGGTTCTGCTTGCGGGGCAACGGGTTCCCAGGCACAGGCGGCCGGGCAACCCGCTTGCGCGGTCACGGCGAAGGGATCGCTCACCGATACCCGCAGCGAGGCGTGCAGGCCGATCCCGGTCGCCGAACGCTCGAGCAGGGCGGCGAGCAGGGGCGGTGGCCACGGCCGGTCACGGAGCAGCGGACCGGTGTCGGCCAGCCGCAGCCCGGACCACCGGATCCGTGGCCGGGCCGCGTTATCGGCCACGACCACGTCCCAGGTGTACCGCCCGCCGCTCGCGGCGCGTTCGACGCCGTGCAGTTCCCAGGGGCCGCCGGTGTCCGGACCGACCTCCACCCGGTCACAGCCCACCGGCAGCAGCCGCCGATGCGGCACGCAGACCTGCAGGGCGTGCACCGAGGCGTCGTTGACGGTCGCGCTGCCGAGGACCGGGGTGAACGGGTCGTTGTCGTCCGGTGTCAACGTCGCCCGGCACGATCGCGGATCCGGCACCGACGCCTCGGCGATCCGGCGGAACCGTCCGGTGTGGAAGAAAACCGGTCCGTAGAGTTCACCGGGATCGAGGGCCGAGGTTCTGTCCACAGTGTTCACTTCTGCGTTGAACTCGCTGGGGTGCAAGGGGAATTCGGCGCGGAAATGGTCGGTGCGGAACTCGGATTCGGCACTGCGCAGGACGGTCTCGATCAGCGGCCCGCTGCGCAGTGCGCAGACCCGGATCGTCCGCTCGCCCGCGTCGGGCACCACCACCGGCCGGTCGAAAGTCACGTTTTCCGCCACCCGCAACGCGCGCCCGGCCAGTAGCGAGGCGGCCTGCGCCATGGCTTCCAGCCCGGCCACGGCGGGCAGCACGGCCAGCCCGTCCAGCCGATGTTCCTCGAGCCACGGATCGTCCCGGGTGGACAGAGTCGAATCGGCGACCACCTCGACTCCCGGATGGTGTGCCCGGATCCGCTGCAGGAACCGGCCGTTGCCCCCGGTGGGATGGCTCTCGCCGAGGCGGCCCCGGACCGACACGGTGACCGGGGTCCTGGTGCTCAGCAGCCCGAGGAACAGGTCCGTCCCTTCATCGGCCGGGATCGGGGTGACATCGCGTTGGGAAAGGACATCCACCGCGCCGAGCCGGTCAGCCATCCCGGTTCCGGCCCACGCCGACCAGTCGAGGTTGAGCACGCGGCATCCGGGCCGCCGGTGCGCCAGGCGTTCGGCTTCGGCGCGCAGCAAACCGTTGGCCAGTGCGTAATGGGACGCGCCGGGCAGCCCGTGGCGACCGATCACCGAGCCGAACGTGACGACCAGGCGGAGTTCCCGCCCGTCGAGCGCGGCCAGCAGCGTGCGCAGCCCGGTGACCTTCGGCCGGAGGTGCCGCCGGAACCGTTCGGCGTCGAGCTGGTCGAACCGGGCGGGCTCGTTGACACCACTCGCGTGCAGCACCGCGGTCACCGGACCGAGTTCCGCTTCGAGCGCGGCGACGGCCAGCCGGACCGCTTCCGGATCCGCGATGTCGGCGGGGGAGTAGGCGCTCCGGATTCCCTCCGCGCGCAGCCGGTCGAGGTTGCCCCGCAGTGCCTCGTCCGCTTCGGGATGAGTGCGGCCGAGTACCGCCAGCGCGGCTCCGGTCGCCGCCGCGAGCGCGCGGCCGCAGGCGTACCCGATTCCCTTCCCGCCACCGGTCACCAGCACGACGTCGTCGCCGTTCACCGGGAGCCGATCGGCCGGACCGGGCTCCGGCAAGGGTTGCTCGACGGGCTCGCCGACCAGCCCGTCCGCGGTGACGACGAGTTCGGCCCACCGCCCCGGTTCGGCGGAGAACCGGTCGAGGTCGCGGCTTCCGTGGGGCAGCCGCACCAGGGTGATGCCGACCCCGGGGTGTTCCCGGCATACCGACCGCAGGAATCCGCTGACCGCGGTGTCGTGCGTGCCGACGACGAGTGCCTTGGTGTGCAACGCTTTCCGGGCGACGGCGAGGACCGCATCGACATCCTCGGGGTCCGGGAGGTAGGCCGATTCGGTGGGGCGCCACGGAATTCCGCGAGCGGGTGCGGTGGCCTCGGTGAAGCAGCGGATCCACGGCCGGACGCCGGGCACCGGGCCGCCCGCGGGTGTTTCGGCCACCGGCTGCTCCTCGAGCACGGCGGCCAGGTCGGCGATCGACGCGTCGGAGACCACCTCGGGTGGTCGCCGCCCGAGCACCGCCGCGGCCTCGGCCACGAGCTGGGTGGCGCGCAACGAACTCAGGTTCAGATCGCTGAGCAACCGGGCGTCGGTCCGGATCAGCGCCGGGTCGAGTTCGGTGGCCCGGGCCAGCAACCGGGTGACCGTCGAGACGGTGTCCCGCGCCCCTTCCGGGACCGGCGTTCGCGGTCGCGGCACCGCCGCCACCGGTCCGGCCGAACACGGATTGGCCAGGAACTCCCGGTCGCGCCGGAGGTCGAACGGCCGGGCGAACCGACCGGCGAACCGGGAGGTGAGATCCTTGGCCGCCGCGGCGGCGAACAGCGCGGCGGCGGATTCCGCGGCCGCGCGGTCGCCGGTGTCCATGCTCACCGCCGGTTTCCCCGAAGCCCGGGAGGACAGCTCGCTCAGCACCCGGCCGGGCCCGGTCTCGAGGAAGAGATCGGTGTCCGCCAGGACGTGGCGGACGGCCGGCCAGAACCGGACCGGAACGAGCAGCTGCCTGGCCAGCAACTCCACCGGATCGTCGCTCTCGCCCAGCGGTCGGCCGTGCACGGTGGACACCACGGTCCGCGGCGAGGAGCGCTGGAAGTCCACGGTGTCCAGCACCGCGCGCAGCGGCGCGACACAACCGGCCATGGCGGGGGAGTGGAAGGCGTGCGAAACGGGCAGCACGGTGGTCCGGATCCCGTGGCGGGCCGCGTTCGTGGCGGCGGCGTCGAGTTCGCTCCGGCGACCCGCCAGCACCTGGGCGCGCGGGCCGTTGTCGGCCGCGACCACGAGTCCGGTTCCCGCGCACAGGGCCCGCGCGCCGGCCGGATCGGTCGCGACCCCCAGCATGCCGGTGTCCCCGGTGCCGCACGCGGCCATGATCCGGCCGCGCTCCGCCACCAGGCGCGCACCCTCCTTCGGGGACAGCCGCCCGGACCAGACCAGGGCGGTGATCTCGCCGAGGCTGTGCCCGATCGCCGCGGCCGGTGTCACCCCCAGCTCGTCCAGCAGGTCCATCGCGGCCAGGCCGGTTCGGTAGATCGCCGGTTGCGCCTCGGCGGTGTCGACGGCGGCGACTCCTTGGCCGGGGAACAGCAGGGTGACCCGCCCGGCCACGTCGTTTCCCAGCCACACCCCGTGCGCCGGGGAGAGTGCGCCCTTCGCGAGCGCGATCAGCTCTCCGGCGGCCTGTGCCGCGCGTGCCCCGAGTTCCGCGGGAGTGCTCACGGCCAGGGCCGCGCGCACCGGCCCGGTGGCGGGAAGGCGGCCGTAGTGGCAAGCCAGGTCGTGCAGTTCGGCCTGGGACAGGGTGGGAGCGAGGGTTGCGATCCGGTCGAGCACGTCCCGCACCTGCGCGGTGGTCGGCCCGCTCACCGCGACGACCTCCACCTCGGGAGCCGGTTGCCCCACCACGACCGGGGGAGCCGGGCGCCCGGTGCGGCTTTCGCCCAGCACCAGGTGCGTGTTGATCCCGCCGAACCCCATCGCGCTCACGCCCGCGAGCCGGGGACCCGCGGGCCAGGGCTCGGGGGACGGCAGCACTCGCAGCGTTTCGCCGAGCGCCGGATGCGGGACGCGGCACCCCGTGGTCGGTGGCAGCGTGCCGGAAGCGATGCTGAGCACGGCCTTGAGCACGCCCGCGACCCCCGCGGCGGCCTTGGTGTGCCCGATGTTGGCCTTGACCGAACCGAGTGCGGCGGGCCGCGCGGCTCCGGCGCGGGCCCGGCCGAGCGCGGTCAGCTCGACCAGGTCGCCGACCGCCGTACCGGTGCCGTGCCCCTCGTACAGCCCGAGCGCGGTGTGCTCGATCCCGGCCATCGCGGCGGCGCGGCGCAGGGCGAGTGCCTGGCCGATGACCTCCGGGCGGGTGATGCCGCCCCGGCCGTCGGAGGAGATCCCCCAGCCGAGGAGTTCCGCGTACACCGGGACACCGGCGGCCCGGGCGTCGCTCGCCCGCATCAGGGCGAGCATGCCGCAGCCCTCGCCCGGCCAGAAACCCGCCGAGTGCCGGTCGTAGATCCGCATGTCCTCGTCGGCGAGCGCGCCCGCCTTGGCGAAGCCGATCAGTTCGAACGGGTCGAGGCTGAGGTCGACCCCGCCCGCGATGCCGAAGTCGGCGGCCCGGTCGGCCAGTGCCCGGCACACGGTCACCACGGCGAGCAGCGAGGACGCGCAGGCTCCGTCCACTGTGTACCCGCCACCGCGGAAGTCGAACTGGTTGCAGATCCGGCCGGCGATGGTGTTGGCCAGCCCGCCGGCCAGGGTCTCGTCGCCCACTTCGGGGAACGCGGAAAGGTAGCGGTGTTCGATCCGTTCCAGTGCCGTTTTGTCGATTGTGGACAGTGTCGATTCGAGTACCCGGCGGACATAGGGCCAGCGCAGCCGGAGCGTCCGCGCCCGGGTGACCTCGCCGGTCAGGCTGTTGCCGATCACGACCGCGACCCGGTCGCGATCCAGCCCCGCTCCCGCCGGGTGGCCGGCGTCGTCCAGCGCGCGGGCGGCGGTCTCCAGGGCGAGCCAGTGCGCCGGGTCGGCGGCGCGGAAGACCTCCCCCGGGATCCGGAACGCTTCCCGGTCGAACCGCCAGCCTTCCAGCACCGCCGCCTGCGTGCTGTAGGTCCGGTCCGGAGCGTCGCGATCGGCGTCCCAGTAATCGGTGAGATCGAGCCGCTGCGGGGGCAGGCGGCGGAACGCGCGCCTGCGGTGCAGCACCGCCTCCCACAACTGGCCGGGATCGTCCGCGTCGGGATACCGGCAGGCCAGCCCGACCACCGCGATCGGCTCACCCGGCTGGTTCATGCGGATTCCCGTACCGCTACCGGAGACTCGACCAGCCGCTGCGGCGGGACCTCGACGGTTCGCCGGGCGCGCCGGTCGGCCACGACGAGCACCGCCGCGCGCAGCACGCAGGTGATCGCCAGGGCGAAGAACAGGCCGAACACCACGTGGAACTGCACCAGCACGCCGTAGACCGCGGCGGTGGTCAGTCCGAAGAGGACCTGCGCACGGGCTCGGACCGGGGTCGTGCCGGGGTCGGTGATCATGTAGTTGGTGAACAGGATGAACGCCGTACCGGTGACCGGCAGCAGCGCGCTGATCAGGGAGATGTCGGTCACCGCCGCGCGGAGCACGGCCTGGGCGAGGAATCCGCCGACCCAGCCCAGGATCAGCGGGATCTTGCCGGTCAGTTGCGCGTTGAGCATCGTCCCGGCCACCAGCAGCAGTGCGGGCACCACCGCGCCCCACCAGCCGGTGACCCATTCGGTGAACTCGTACGGCGGCGCGATGCCGACCCACGGGAACAGCAGCAGCACGACCACGATGCCCGCGTTGCTCGGGTTGAGGACGTGCCGTGCCCGCCCGCCGACCGGAACCCGGACGAGGTACTTGGTGGCCACGCCGACGACCGTGGCGAGGATCGTCGGCATCAGCCGATCGTTGGCGTACAACAACATCGCGCAGGCGACGCCGGTGATGTAGGCGGGCAGCAGGAAGTCCACCACGGCCCCGGGCCGCCCGAAGAATCGCGGCATCCGGCCGGTGGTCGCGGCTTCCACCCACTCCAGCACGATTTCGGTCACCAGCCCGGCGACGGCCGCGACCACCGGGGTCAAGTACGCCTGTTCGAAACCCAGTACGGTGTGCCCGAGCACGGTCAGCGCGGTGATGGACAACCCGAATCGACGCAGGGCCGCCGAGCGGCGGTCACGAGCGGGCGCGGTCACTGGTCCTCCTTGATGGTGCCGTCGGGTTCGAGGCGCAGTTCGTGCCAGCCGGGGGGCAGGGCTACCGAACCGGTGTGGCGGTGGCCGCAGCCGTCCCGCCACGTCAGCCGGACGCCGATCGCCGATCCCGGCTGGTCGCCCAGGCCGAAGTGCAGATCCGGCGCGTTGACGCCGTTGTGGCCGTTGGCCGGGTACAGCTCCTGCAGCCGGGCGCCGCCGGGCGTGCTCACCTCGGCCTCCGCGCCGATCGCCGGACTGGTCGGCCCCTTCGCCCCGGCCGCGCAGGGGTTGGGCCCGGCCGGTCGCCGCAGCCGCAGGCCGAGGAACGCCCCCGCTGGTGAGGTGTTCTGGTACAGCGTGGAGGGGGCCCACTGGTTGGCGACCGCGAAATCCAGCCGCCCGTCGGAGTCGACATCGCCGACGGCGAACGCCCGGCTCACCGCGTCGGTGCCCACGCCCAGCCGCTCGGCCACGTCCACGTACTTCCCGTCCGTGCCGCGCACGAAGAACGTGTTGCGGTTGTGGCCGGAAAGTTCGGTTCCCTCGGTGAACTTCGGCCACAGCCCCGGATGGCTGAGCACGAGATCGTTGGACATCGCGGTCTCCTGCAACTGCGCCCAGCGGTCGGTCGTCCCCGCGACGAACCCGGTCGCCTGCATCACCTCGTCGATCCCGGCGTTGTCGAAATCCGCGGCCTTGACGTCCCACGACCAGCCCGACCGGGACAGCCCGAGCTCCTCGCTGCGGTCGTCGTAAGGCGCCTCGCCGCGGCGCAAGCCGTCCGCGACCGCGCCGCGGTCGCCGGTGGCGACGAACGCGAAGTTGCTTTCCTGCAACGCATAGGGCTCGGTGATGTTGCTGACCAGGATGTCCGGCACCCCGGTGCGGTCGAGATCGGTGAAGGCGACGCCCATGCCCTTGAAGGAGTCGTTGCCCAGCACCTTGGACTTCGGGGTCGCCGGATGGCGTTCGCCCCGCGCCGTGGTGAACGCGAGGTGGCCCGGCGTGGAGTTGTTCACCAGCAGCCGGTCCGGGCCGAAGTCGTTGGCGACGTACAGATCCGGCAGTCCACCACCGCCGAGGTCCTGCGCCCCGAGGGCAAGGGTCCAGCCCGTCCGGACCTCCGGCGCGAACGCGTCCGGCGCCTCGGTGAAGTGGTCACCGGTGGAGCGGAACAGCCGGAGTGTGCCCCCGTTCGCCGCGTGCGAGAGCGAATCGTTCATCACCAGTTCGGGCTGGTGCGCGCCCGGATCGAGCACCCGCGCGCCGTCCGGGAAGTAGTTGCCGAACACCAGGTCGACCTGGCCGTCCCCGTCGAAATCGCCGATCGTGGCGGCGTTCGTGTTCCACACCTGCCACGGGGTGACCAGTTCCCGCGCGTGGAACGCGGACGCGGCGGGCGCGGTGCCGGGCTGGCGCAGGAAGGTCACCGGCGAGCGGCCCCAGTAGTAGACGATGACGTCCTGCCAGCCGTCCTCGTCGGCGTCGACCGGGAGGCAGCCCATCGGCGCCGCGTAGGACGGCATCTCCAGGCCGGTGGGAACGAGGGTGAACGGGCGATAGCGGTCACCGGTGGCCGGGGCGGGGGAGACGGTGACCGCGTCGGTGCGCGGATCCACCAGGCACAGGTCGTGCGAGACGGCGCCGCCGTCCGCGGCGAACAGCGCGGTACCCGCGCCCACCGAGGAAATCCAGGACCGGATCTGGTCGTAGGCCGGTGCGACCGGACGCACCCGGCGGCCGTCGGGCGCGTTCTCGGGACCGATCGCGTGCGCGGTGAACGAGAAGCGCTGGGCGAGCGCGGCCTGTTCGGTCGACGACGCCGAGGGCACCACGGTGACCGCGAACACGAGCGCGCAGCCGAACAGCGCGACGATCCGGGTGAGGTGGCGGCGCACGAAGGGTCTCACGAGGTTTTCCTTTCCCACAGTCTTCGGATTTCGGCCCGCCAATGCTGGTAGTCGGCGAGCGTCGACGGGTTCGGGCCCAGCGCCGTCAGCGCGCGGTCGGTCCATTCGGCCGCTTCGGCGGCGCTGACCCCGGCCAGCACCTGCGCGGCCTTGTCGGTGTGCGCGGGCACCACCGAACCGGTCCACCGGGCCTTGCTGGCGAACGCGCAGCCCTGGGCGAGGTGGCCGCGGCAGGGACCGGACAACTCGGCCAGCCGGTCCAGTTCGTAGGCGTCGGCGCCCCCGGCGTAGGTGGCCGCGAGCCCGATCCCGCTCCACAGATCGGCATGCCGATCGGGGTGGAATTCGGTGATCCGCAACGCGACGCCTTCCGGTTCGGCGCATTCGTGGAACCACAGCGACCGGCCGAGGCCCTGGTCGCGCACCGCCCGGACCGCCGGGGAGAGCCCGAGTTCCACCCGTTGCGCGCCGACCACCCGATCGGCGTGGAAGAAGCCCTGGTGGAACCCGAATCCGTCCCAGGCGAGCCAGCGCAGCAGCGGATCCAGGGCCGGGGAGCCGTCCCGGATCCGCAACCGCAGCCGCGCGTAGGCCCAGCCGACGCCGACGTGCACCAGATGCGGGTAGGCGTGCGCCGGACCGGCGAGCAGTTCCGCGACCCGCCGCCCGCGCGCCCGGGTGAGCAGATCGAGCAGGGCGCAGCCCATCCCCGCACCTTCACTGGCGAAACCCCGGTGCTCCCGCTCCACCGCGGCCAGCCGCATCGACAGCTCGGCCACCTCTCGCACCTCGAAGGAGGCGTTCAGCCCGGCCAGGAACGCCCGCGCCGAAGACTCGAGCACGCGCCGCGCCGGGCCGGGCCGCAACCGGAACCGGCGCGTGCCGAAATCGGCCTGGCCGAGGTCCTGCCGCAGGAATCGGGTGAGGGCAACGGGATTCACCGAACCTCCTCGGTGGGGACCAGGGCGCGTTCGAACAGCGCGGAGACCAGGAACGGCTTGGCCACCCGCTGGAAATCCACGCCGGGGTGGAATTCGCGGACGGTGCCCTCCAGCACCAGCAGGGAAAGGATCGGGAACACGAACTGCGGGTCCGCGGCGAACCCGTACCGCCGCTGCACGTCGAACAGGGCCGTGGCGAAGGAGACCAGGTCGAACTCGGCGGCCGGTCGGCCGGTGTGCGCCGCGACCAGCGCGGCCAGTTCCGCGCGGAATCCCTCGGCGTCGGCGCCCGGCACCGAGCGAGCCGTGGACAGCACGATGTCGGCGCAGGCTTCGCCGTCACCCTGGCCCATGCAGTAGAAGAACGCGGCGAACTTCTCCCGCGCCGAATCGGTGAGCCGGACGGTGAACCCGGCGTCCAGGATCACGATCGTGCCGTCCGGGCGGAAGTAGAGGTTGCCCGGATGCAGGTCGCAGTGCACCACGCCGTCGAGGAACAACATGCGGTACACCGCGCGCAACGCGGTCACCACGGCGCGGTGCCGATCGGGTTCGGCGAGTTCGGCGGGTCGCCGGCGGGTGAGGTCGTCCAGGAAATCCATCACCAGGATGTCCTCTGTGGACAGCGCGCGGTCGGCTTCGGGAACGGTCACGCCGGGCAGGGACGCCACGGTGCGCCGGAAACCGTCGAGCGATTCCGCCTCGGCGGCCAGATCGAGCTGTGCCCGGATGCTCGCCGCGAGCTGATCGGCGATCTCGGCGACCGGCACGCCGCGCAGCACCGGCGCCTTGGCGACCAGGGCCGCGAGGCGTTCGAACAGCGCGAGGTCGAGGTTCAGCGCCCGGTCGATCCCCGGGCGGCGGACCTTGACGGCCACCACCCGGTCGTCCAGCCGGACCCGGTAGACGCAGGCGATGCTGCCCGCCCCGACCAGGCGGGCCTCGGTACCGGGGAACGCCGCCAGCGCCGCCGAAGACCGGGGCGGGATCGGCCGGACCCGATCGTGCAACCGGGCGAGGGCGCGGCAGGCGCGGGGCGGCAGCAGGTCCGCGCGCGTGCTCAGCAACTGCGCCGCCTTGACGAAGGCCGGGCCGAGGGCGACGACCGTGTCCGCGAGCCAGGCGTCCCACGCCCCCGAACGGGCCCGTCCCGTCACCAGCAGCCACCCGAGTGGCAGGGCGCGTCCGGTCAGCACGGCCAGGGTGCGTACCAGCCGGAGAATCACCGCTCCCGTGCCGATTCCCGGGTTGGTCATCCGCGCGGCCCCCTCCGGTCACCTGCCCTCAGCCGACGCGGTCCGACGCTACAACCAGCCTTCCCGTGCGGTATCCGCGAAAAGGAAAGACCATTCCATCCGGGGGTTTCCGGGCGCGGCACTCGAACGAGCGATCACAATCCACCAACCCGGCCGAATAGAGCATTCTATTGCGGCGCCTGGCGATGAGGGGGCACGGTGCGTGCCCGTGCCCCCTCACCTTTGGTAGGAAGTGCGGTCGCGAAACCCCGGATTGGAGCAGCGCGCCGGTCACGTCAGGAGAAGTGCTCGGTGCACCTTTCGGGTGGTCCCGGGAGTCCGTTCAGTTCCCGGACGGCGGGGGTTCGGTGTAGGCGGCGATGGTGCGTTCGGCCGCGCCCGCCGCTGCTTCGGCGGTGGCGCCCGAGGCTTCGTGCGCTGCCTGCCACGCCCGGCCGCTCCGGCGCAGGAATTCCACGGCCTCCGGAGTTTTCAGCAACTCCTCGTGGGCGTCGACGTCGACGTCCTCGCCGCTGAGCAGCGCGGCGAGGCCGAGCAGGGAGAGATCCCAGCCGAGGCCGGTGGCGCCGGGGCCGAACCGCGCCCAGAACTCGGGATCGAGGTCGACCGGGCCGTGCTCCAGCTCGAAGGTGGTCTTCCCGTCCGCGGCGGGGGACAGGCGCACCTCTACTTCCGAGGTGTTGGTCCCCGGGTTTTCGCCGTAGACCCAGGTCACCCGGAGCAGCCGCGGCGGCTCGCAGCGCAGGATCGTGCCCCCGGCGTTGCCCTCGAGCTGGTAGTGCCCGTCCAGCCGCAGGTCCCCGGTGACGGGACCGAGCCAGCGGCCGATCCGGTCCGCGGTGGTGCACGCGTCCCAGACGTCCTCGACCGTCGCGTCGTAGTCCCGCCGGATCAGTACCGAGCGCCCCTTTCCGGTGTTGCCGAGTTCGCGGTGGGCCTCCTCGATCTGGCCGACCACATCCATCATGTGCCGTTCCCCTTCCTGGCTGTCCGGAGCAGAGTAAAAGCAGCAACTTATATAAGTCAACTCTGGCGGTCGGGTCGTGGTCGACCTCGACCGGCGCGGCGGGCCCGGGGCCGGGTTCACGCCGGTGCCCCCTGATGCGACCAGGGTTCGCGAAGACCGCGGTCGCCGTCCGAATTCGACGGGAAGAACGCATGACCGGAAATACCGTTGACGCGCCGGACTATCCTTGTCGTCATGAACAAAGCCGTGGTGACCACGACGCCGGAGAACATCCCGGCGCCGTAGTCGCACGCGTTCAGCGATCCCCGGGGTGAACGCCCCGGGGACTTCTTCGTTCCGGTCGCTCACCCCTCTCCGCGACGATTGGATGAGGACCATGAACGACCACCGCAAGCTCGGCCGCGAGCTCGAGCTTTTCGGCTCGGATCCGCTGATCGGGGCCGGGCTGCCGTACTGGCTGCCCGCGGGCGCCGCCGTCCGGCACGCGATCGAGCGGTACGTCCGGGAAGCCGAACGGCTCGCCGGGTACCAGCACGTGTACTCGCCGGTGCTGGGCAAACGCGAGCTGTTCGAACTGTCCGGGCACTGGGCGCACTACCGCGAGGACATGTTCCCGCCGATGCCGATGGGTGGGGACGAACTGGTGCTGCGCCCGAGCCTGTGTCCGCACCACGCGCTGATCTTCCGCTCCCGTCAGCACAGCCACCGCGAGCTTCCGGTGCGCATCGCCGAACTGGGCGCGATGTTCCGCGACGAGCCGTCCGGCGTCCTGGGCGGGCTGACCCGGGTCCGCTCGATCCAGCTCAACGACGCGCATGTCTTCTGCCGTCCCGATCAGGTGGCGGGCGAGGTCGCCGCCGTGCTGGACCTGATCGAGCGGGCCTACGCCGATCTCGGGATCCGCGCCCACCGCTACCGGCTTTCCCTGCGCGGCGACGGCGCCAAGTACGTCGACGATCCGGCGATGTGGGACCTGGGGGAGCGGGCGCTGGCCGAGGTCCTCGCCGAGCGCGGCCTGGCCTACGACAGCGAGCCGGGCGAAGGCGCGTTCTACGGTCCCAAGATCGACGTGCAGATCCTGGACCCGTCCGGGCGGGAATCGACCCTGTCCACCGTCCAGCTCGACTTCTTCCAGCCCGCCCGGTTCGATTTGCACTACATCGCCGAAGACCAGGGCCGACGGCCGCCGGTCATGGTGCACCGCAGCATCATCGGCAGCCTCGAACGCCTGGTGGCGCACCTGATCGAGGTGCACGCCGGGGCGTTCCCGGCCTGGCTGGCGCCCGTGCAGGCGGTGGTGCTGCCGGTGGCGGACGAACAGCTCCCGGCGGCCGAGTCCCTGGTGCGGCGCCTGCTCGCCGCGGGGCTGCGGGCCGAACTCGCCCCGGCCGATCGGGGCACCCTCGGCGCCCGCGTCCGCGACCACCGGCTCGTTCCCTACCAGCTCGTCCTCGGCGAACGGGAAGCCGCGCGGGAGACCGTGTCGGTGCGGCCGCGGGACGGGGGCCGCCTCGGGCCGATCCCCGTTTCCGAGGCGCTGGACCGGATCGTGGCCGACGCGGTGCGCTAGCGCTCGAGTTCCTCCCGCAGCAGGGCGTGCGCGGTGGCGGTGTCGATCAGCTCGGCGAGCCAGCGGTTGCCGAGCCCCTCGACGAGCGCGGTGAGCCGGATCGCGGCGGACCGGGGATCCAGGTTCGGGGAGACGCTGCCGTCGGCGTGTCCCTGTTCGACGAGCCGTGCGATGTCGTCCTGCCAGACTCCGGTCGCGTCCCGCACGATCGAGCGCAGTGCGGGATCGAACACCGCGGCGGCGCGCAGTTCGCCCCACACCGCGGAGTTCTCCCGGACCTCGCGCGAGTCCTGGAACTCCCGCTGCAGCGTGATCAGCAGGCGTTCCCCGGCGGGCAGATCGGGCGGTGCGGCCACGTACTGCCCGGCGCGCTCGTTGACGAACTCCATGGCCGCGTTCAGCAGCCCGTGCCGGTTGCGGAAGTAGTAGTAGATCAGCGTGGTGGAGGCGGCCGCCTCCCGGGCGACCTCCTCCACCCGCAGGCCGCGCACCCCGGTGCGGGCGATGACCCGGCAGGTGGCCGCCAGCAGGGCGGCGCGCTTGCCGGGACCGGCCGTCACCGCGGCACCCTCGGCTGTTGCTGGGTGGCGCAGTGGATTCCGCCGCCACCGGCCGCGAGGTGCCGGATGTCGACCGGCACGACCCGCCGGCCGGGGTGCAGTTCGCGCAGAACTCCGGCGGCGCGGTCGTCCGCGGGACCGTCGCCGAAGCGGGGCATGATGATCGCGCCGTTGGCCACGTAGTAGTTCACGTACGAGGCCAGGAACGTGTCGATCTCCGGGACGTCTTCGGCCTCGGCGAGTTCGACCACTTCGAGGCGGCGCCCCGCGGCGTCGCGCGCCTCGCGCAGCACCGCCCGGGCTTCCTCGGACGCCCGGGCCCAGACATTGTCCGGTGGCGTGCTTTCGGCCGGGCGGTTGAGCACGACCTGTCCGGGATGGGTGAACCGGACCAGGCAGTCGACGTGCCCGTCGGTGATGTCGTGGCCGCGCACCCCGGCGAACCAGAGCACCGTCCGCACCCCGAGCAGGTCGCGCAGCCGCTGTTCGATCTCGGCCCGGGACCGGCCCGGGTTGCGGTTGTCGTTGACCAGGGAGCTCTCGGTGACCAGCAGGGTGCCTTCGCCGTCGACCTCCAGGCAGCCGCCCTCGCCGACGAGCGGCGTCTCCAGGTGCGGCACGCCCAGCGCTTCCAGGATCCGCCCGGCCACCCGGGTGTCCTCGTCGTGCCGCTGCTTGCCGCCCCAGCCGTTGAAGTTGAGGTCCACCCCGGCCAGGCCGCCCGGCCCGAGCACGAAGTTCGGCCCGGTGTCCCGCATCCACAGATCGTCGACCGGCACCGGAACGACCTCGATCGCGCCGGTTCCGCACTGGCGCCGGGCCTCGGGGACCTGATCGGGCCGCGCGCACAGCCGGACCGGTTCGAATTCCGCGATGGCCCGGGCGAGGGCGGCGACGTCCTGCCGGACCCGCGGCAGTTCCCGGCCCCAGACCTCCTCCCGCGCGGGCCAGGCCAGGAAGGTGCGCTCGTGCGGATGCCATTCGCCCGGCATGCGGTAACCCGGTGT
Source organism: Amycolatopsis anabasis (assembly GCF_009765355.1). GTDB lineage: Bacteria > Actinomycetota > Actinomycetes > Mycobacteriales > Pseudonocardiaceae > Amycolatopsis > Amycolatopsis anabasis. Next base: position 16,905 of record NZ_VTHK01000087.1, read on the forward strand.
GCTGACCACCGGTGCGCAGCCCGCGCCGAGCATCGCCAGCGCGCTCGAGCACAGCATCGAACGCCGGGACATCCCGGCCATGACGGCTCCCTCCCGTGTCCTGAAAATCCACTCAGGACTCTGAGGATACCGGAGCGTCGGCCGGGGTGTAGTCCAGGCCGAGCATGCGGCAGATGTCCCGCAGGCATTCCTCGAAAACCGGTTCGAGGTCGGAGTAGGCGAAATCGAGCTGGTGCAGCACCTCCATGCACAGCAGCCCGTACAACCGGATCCAGCACGACAGGAAGACGTGGACGGCCTCGAGCGGGAGGTTCCGGTTCAGCTGGGCGGAGTAGGCGCTCAGCTGCTCGCGGATCGAGGGCGCCAGCTCGTCGGCGCGCGGGACCGGGAACGGGCTGGTCGCCCACAGCGCTTCGATCTCCGCCAGGAAGACCTGCTCGAAGTCCTGCCCGGCCCGGTAGCGCGGCGAGGTGAGGCGTTCGGCGTTCGGGGCCGGGATCGGGCTGGCGAACACCCAGCCGAACTCGGCGGGGTGGGCGATCGCCCAGCCGCGCAGGGCGCGACTGATGGCGAGGAGCCTGCGGGCGGGCGAGTCCGCGGCGCAGGCGTCGCGCGCGGCCTCCATCGCCGCGACCAGTTCGCGGAAGAAGTCCTCGGTCACCGCCTCGACGAGTTCGTCGTGGCCGGCGAAGTAGTGGTACAGCGCGGGGCCGCTCATCCCCACCTCGCGGGCCACCGCGTTGATCGTCACGGCCGGGGAGCCCTGCTCCACCAGCAGGGTGCGCGCGGCGGCGCGGATCTCGGCGAGGGTGTCCCGTCGCTGCCGGTCCCGCCGGTTCGTTCGCTGGGCGGCCATCACTCTCCTTCGTCCTCGGTGCCGTTGACATTCTAGAACATCTAGGGTTGTTTAGGCGCCGTAGGTCAGCCTAGAGCCTCTAAGGAGAGCCGAATTGAACAGGCGCAACCCGCTGGCGGGTGTCTTCGCCAAGTACTTCGCGACGTCGACCGTCACCGAGACCGAACTGGTCACCCCGGTCATGCGGCGCATCCGGCTGGTGGCGGACGAGCCGATCACCTTCCCGTACACCCCGGGTCAGCACGTCCGGATCCAGCTCAACGATCCGCTGTCGGTGTACGGGATCCTGCGCCCGTCCGAAACGTTGCGCACCTACACGATCTGGGACTTCGACCCCGGGCAACGGGCGATCGAACTGCGCGTGCACCGGTACGACGGGGACGGGATCGGCCGGAAGTGGGCGGAGGCGGTGCGGCCCGGTGAACCGGTGACCTTCTGGTGGCCGCAGGGGGATTTCTTCACCCGGGACGCCCCGTACCACCTGTTCGTCGGCGAGGAGACCGCGAGCGCCGCGTTCGGGCCGATGCTCCGGGCGCTGGACGGCTCGGCGCGGGTGTACGGGGTGCTGGAAAGCGAATCGGCCGAACACGATCTGCCGATGCCCGGACCGCATCGGCTGCGCCGCGTGTACCGCGCCGGGGCGCCGGCCGCCTCGTCGCGGAAGCTGCTGGCGGCGGTCGCGGATCTGGATCTGCCCGGCGAGCCGGGGGCCGCCTACCTGGCCGGGGAGGCGAGGACCTGCCAGCTGGTCCGCGACCACCTGGTCGCCGAGCGCGGCTGGCCGCGGACTTCGATCAAGGTCAAGCCGTTCTGGACCCCGGGCAAACGCGGGCTGCACTGAACCACCGGTGCGCGAGTCCCCCGTTCCGCGCGTGCGAGTTCCCCGTTCCGGTCTACCGAGTTCCCCGTTTCGGTAGGTGCGCGTGCTTCCGTGTTCCGTTGTGACGACGGGCACCTCGGCGATCGGGTTCCGCATCTCGACATAGTTGGACTTCCTACTTTATGGTGTCCACAGGTCCACGGTGCAGGGAAACCGGTGCGAATCCGGTGCGGTCCCGCCACTGTGACCGGGGAGCGGGATTCTTCTCCATTGCCACTGGCGCGAGCTGGGAAGGCCGGAATCACCGCAGATCCGGGAGCCAGGATACCGGCCGTGGATGTCCGTGTTCTTCCACGAGGATGGAGCTGGCACGCATGACGATCCTGCCTTCCCGCGCGAAAATCGCCGATCCTTCGCCGCCGGAGCGGTAGCGCCCGCTCGTTCCTTTCGCATCCCTGCCGCCGAACCCGTGCGGCCGGGCCGGTTCATCGCGCGTTTTCGCTGGGAAACAAGGGGAATGACATGACGAACGAGTTGCACCATTTCGTGTCCGGGAAACCGGTTCCCGGGACCTCCGGGCGGTTTTCCGAGGTGTACGACCCGAATTCCGGTGGGGTGCAAGCCCGGGTGCCGATGGCGTCGAAGGCCGAGGTCGCCGCGGTGGTCGCCGATGCCGCCGCGGCGCAGGCCGAATGGGCGCGCTGGAATCCGCAGCGGCGGGCCCGGGTGCTGATGCGGTTCGCCGACCTGGTCCGCACCGAACAGGACTACCTGGCCTATCTGCTCTCCGCCGAGCACGGCAAGACGATCGCCGACGCGCACGGCGACATCGAGCGCGGGCTGGAGGTGGTCGAATTCGCGATCGGCGTTCCGCATCTGCTGAAGGGGGAGTTCTCCGGCAGCGCGGGCACCGGCATCGACGTGTACTCGATGCGCCAGCCGCTCGGGGTGGTCGCCGGGATCACGCCGTTCAACTTCCCGGCGATGATTCCGCTGTGGCAGGCCGCTCCCGCGATCGCGTGCGGCAACGCGTTCGTGCTCAAACCGTCCGAACGCGACCCTTCGGTGCCGCTCCGGCTCGCCGAGATCTTCGCCGAAGCCGGGCTGCCGCCGGGTGTGTTCAACGTGGTCAACGGGGACAAAGACGCCGTGGACGCGTTGCTCACCGATCCCCGGGTGGCGGCGATCGGGTTCGTCGGGTCCTCGGCGATCGCCGAGTACGTCTACGCCACCGCCGCCGCGCACGGCAAGCGCGCGCAGTGCTTCGGCGGGGCGAAGAACCACCTGATCGTCCTGCCCGACGCCGATCTCGACCGGGCCGCCGACGCGCTCATCGGCGCCGGGTACGGCTCCGCGGGCGAACGCTGCATGGCCGTCTCGGTGGCCGTGCCGGTCGGCGAGGCCACCGCGAACGCCCTGGTGGACAGGCTTGCCGACCGGGTCCGCGCGTTGAAGATCGGCGCCTCCAACGACGCGAGCGCGGACTTCGGGCCGCTGATCACCGCCGAGGCAGTGGCGCGGGTAAGCGGGTACATCCAGTCCGGTGTGGACGAAGGCGCCGAGCTGGTGGTGGACGGCCGCGGCCACACCGTGCCCGGTTTCGAGGGCGGTTTCTTCCTCGGCGGCACGCTGTTCGACCGGGTGACGCCGGAGATGCGGATCTACCGCGAGGAGATCTTCGGCCCGGTGCTCACCGTCGTGCGCGCCCGGGACTACGAGGAGGCACTGCGGCTGCCCAGCGAACACCAGTACGGCAACGGGGTCGCGATCTTCACCCGCGACGGCGACACCGCCCGCGACTTCACCCACCGGGTCGACACCGGCATGGTCGGGGTGAACGTGCCGATCCCGGTGCCGATCGCCTACCACACCTTCGGCGGCTGGAAGCGGTCCGGTTTCGGGGATCTCAACCAGCACGGCCCCGACGCGATCCGGTTCTGCACCAAGACCAAGACCGTCACCTCCCGCTGGCCGGACGGGGTCAAGGAAGGCGCCAGCTTCGTCATCCCGACGATGAGCTGACGAGATGGCGCGGCGACGAACTGACCTGGAAAGGCGAGTAAAGCAACGCGCGCTTCGGCGAAGCCCCACGAGCGTGGCGGCGGGGCGCCGAACAGCGGAAAGGGACTTACATGATCAAGCCTGAGCCCCGGCGACACGATCGTGTCCGCGCGTTGGAAAGAAAGCACTGAGGCCGGGCCGATGAGACTTTCCGACGAACAGCGCGCGCTCGCGGAGACCGCGGCCGAGTTCGCCGCCGAGCACCTGGCCCCGCACGCGCTGGCGTGGGACCAGGCCAAGCACTTCCCGGTCGACGTCCTGCGCAAGGCCGCCCAACTCGGCCTGGGCGGGATCTACGTGGCCGAGGACGTGGGCGGTTCCGGGCTCACCCGGTTCGACGCCGCGTTGGTCTTCGAAGCGCTGGCCACCGGTTGCCCGTCGATCGCCGGGTACGTGTCCATCCACAACATGGTCGCCTCGATGATCGACCGGCACGGGAACACCGGGCAGCGGCACCGGTTCCTGCCCGGGATGTGCTCGATGGAACGGCTGGGGAGCTACTGCCTCACCGAGCCCGGCGCGGGTTCCGACGCCGCGGCGATCCGCACGACCGCGCGGCGCGACGGCGACCACTACGTGCTGGACGGGTTGAAGCAGTTCATCTCCGGTGCGGGCGCCTCGGATGTCTACGTGGTGCTGGCGCGCACCGGCGGGCCGGGGCCGCGCGGCATCTCGGCCCTGGTCGTCGAGCGGGACACCCCCGGGCTCTCGTTCGGCCCGAACGAGGTGAAGATGGGCTGGAACGCCCAGCCCACCCGGCAGGTCGTGTTCGAGGGCGCCCGGGTCCCGGTGGGCGACCGGCTCGGCGAGGAGGGTTCCGGCTTCCGGGTGGCGATGTCCGCTTTGGACGGTGGGCGGCTGAACATCGCCGCCTGCTCGCTCGGCGGCGCGGAGGCCGCGCTGCGCAAGGCGGTGCGGTACCTCCGCGAGCGGGAGGCGTTCGGCGCGAAGCTGTCCGAGGCGCAGGCACTGCGGTTCCGGCTCGCGGACATGCGCACCGAACTCGAGGCCGCGCGGACCCTGCTCTGGCATGCCGCGGACGCCCTGGACAGCGGCCGGGACGATCGCACCGAGCTGTGCGCCATGGCCAAGCGCTTCGCCACCGACACCGGGTTCGCCGTGGCGAACCAGGCGCTGCAACTGCACGGCGGTTACGGCTACCTCGCCGAATACGGAATGGAGAAGATCGTGCGCGACCTGCGGGTCCACCAGATCCTGGAAGGCACCAACGAGATCATGCGGGTCATCGTCTCCCGTTCGATGCTGGAGGGGGCGCGATGACCGACGTGCTGCTCACCGTCCACAACGGACTGGGGCGGATCACGCTGAACCGGCCGAAGGCCCTCAACGCGCTCACCCACGCGATGGTGCGGGAGATCGCGGCCGCGCTCACGGCCTGGGCACCCGACGACCGGATCCGGGCCGTGGTGCTCGACGGCGCCGGGGAGCGCGGGCTGTGCGCGGGCGGCGACATCCGGTCCATCTACGCCGACGCGCGTTCCGGGGGCACGGCGTCCCTGGCCTTCTGGGCGGACGAATACCGGCTCAACGCCCGGATCGACCGGTATCCGAAACCGTATGTCGCCCTGATGGACGGGCTGGTGATGGGCGGCGGGGTCGGGGTTTCCGCGCACGGTGGCCCGCGGGTGGTCACCGAGCGGTCCCGGATCGGCATGCCCGAGGTCGGCATCGGTTTCGTGCCCGATGTGGGCGGCACGTACCTGCTGTCGCGCGCTCCCGGGCGGCTCGGCACGCACGTCGCGCTCACCACCGCGCAGCTGTCCGGGGCGGACGCGATCCACTGTGGACTCGCCGACCACTTCGTGCCCAGCGACCGGCTCGGCGCGCTCGTCGCCGCACTCGGCGACGGCGGCGACCCGGCGGAGGTGGTGCGGTCGTTCGCGGAGACGCCTCCGGACAGCGCCCTGGCCGCGCAGGCGGACTGGATCGACGCGTGCTACGCGGCGCCGACCGTGGCGGAGATCCTCGAACGGCTCGCCGACCACGGCGAAGCGGCCGTCGCCGCGGCGAAGGAGATCGCGGGCAAATCGCCGACGGCGCTCAAGGTGACCCTGCGCGCGCTGCGGTCGGCCGCCGCGCTGCCCGATCTGGAATCGGTGCTGGCGCAGGAATACCGGATCGCGCACGCCTGCCTGCGCTCGCCGGACCTCGTCGAGGGGATCCGGGCGCAGATCATCGACAAGGACCGCAACCCCCGCTGGTCGCCGCCGACCCTCGAGGCGGTCGGCGACGATCTCGTGGACCGGTTCTTCACCCCGCTCGGCGACGGCGAACTCCGGGTGGGCGCGTGAACGGGACCGTTGCGTTCCTCGGGCTCGGCAACATGGGCGGGCCGATGGCCGCGAACCTGGTCAAGGCCGGGGCGGTGGTCCGCGGATTCGATCCCGTCCCGGACGCGCTCGCGAAGGCCGGACGCGGCGGCGTCCTGGCCACGACCGGCGCCGCGGCAGCCGCCCGCGACGCGGACGTGATCATCACCATGCTGCCCGGCGGGCGGCACGTCCTCGACTGCTACGCCGAACTCGTTTCCCGCGCCCGCCCGGGAACCCTGTTCCTGGACTGCTCGACCATCGACGTCGCCGACGCGCGGGCCGCCGCCGCGCTCGCCACCGAAGCGGGGCACCTCGCCGTCGACGCGCCGGTCTCCGGTGGCGTGGTCGGCGCCGCGGCCGCGACCCTGACCTTCATGGTCGGCGGGGAGACCGCGGCGTTCACCGCCGCCGAACCCCTGCTGCGCGCCATGGGCGCCCGGGTTGTCCACTGTGGATCTTCGGGCGCCGGGCAGGCCGCGAAGATCTGCAACAACCTGATCCTCGGCGTTTCGATGATCGCGGTGAGCGAGGCGTTCGTCCTCGGCGAGCGGCTCGGCCTGACCCACCAGGCGCTGTTCGACGTGGCGTCCGCGGCCTCGGGCCAGTGCTGGGCGCTGACCACCAACTGCCCCGTCCCGGGCCCGGTGCCCGCCAGCCCGGCCAACCGGGACTACGCGGGCGGTTTCGCCGCCGGGCTGATGCTCAAGGATCTCGGCCTCGCCGCCTCGGCCGCCGCCGCGCAGGGCGTGCGCACCCCGCTCGGCCGGGCCGCGGCGGATCTCTTCGCCGCGTTCGTCGAGCGCGACGGCCCCGGCCGGGACTTCTCCGCCATCATCACCGCCATCCGTGAAGGAGCCCTGTGAACAGCTACCAGACCATCGCCGTCGACCGGCCGGACCCCGGCGTCGCGCGGATAACCCTCGACCGGCCGAAGGCGTTGAACGCGCTCAACCTCCAGGTCATGCGGGAGGTGACCACCGCCGCGGCGGAGCTGGACGGTGACCCGGCGATCGGCGCGATCGTGCTCACCGGGTCGGCGAAGGCGTTCGCCGCCGGTGCGGACATCAAGGAAATGCGGCCGCGAACCTTCAGCGAGATGTACGCCAGCGACTGGTTCGCCGGCTGGGACGCGCTGACCCGGGTCCGCACGCCCCTGATCGCGGCGGTCGCCGGATACGCGCTCGGCGGCGGCTGCGAACTCGCGATGATGTGCGACATCCTGCTCGCCGCGGACACCGCCCGGTTCGGCCAGCCCGAGATCACCCTCGGTGTCATCCCCGGGATGGGTGGTTCCCAGCGGCTGACCCGCGCCATCGGCAAGGCCAAGGCCATGGAACTCTGCCTGACCGGCCGCACCATGGACGCCGAGGAGGCCGAACGCGCCGGCCTGGTCTCCCGGATCGTGCCCGCCGACCGGCTCCTCGAGGAGGCGCGGGCGGTCGCCGCCAAGATCGCGAGCATGTCCGCGCCGGCGGCCCGGATGGTGAAGGAAGCGGTCGACCGGGCCTTCGAGACCACCCTGTCCGAAGGCGTCCTGTTCGAACGCCGCCTGTTCCACGCCACCTTCGCCACCCACGACCAGAAGGAGGGCATGGCCGCGTTCGCGGAGAAACGCGTTCCCGAGTTCCGCCACGAATGAGCGCCTAGGCTGGGTGGATGCGGATCGTTTCGCTGCTCCCGGCCGCGACCGACCTGGTCGCCGAACTCGGCCGCCTGCCGGATCTCGTGGGCCGCACGCACGAATGCGACTGGCCGGCCGGGGTCGAGTCGGTGCCCGTGGTGACCGGGACCGGCGTGGACGATCGGGCGCTGTCCAGCCGGGAGATCTCGGACGCGGTCGGCGGCTCGACCCACCGCGGTTCGTCGCTGTACACGCTGGACACCGATCTGCTCGCCGAACTGCGGCCGGACGTGGTGCTGACCCAGGACCTGTGCGAGGTCTGCGCGGTGTCCTACCACCGCGTCTCCGACGCCGTGCGGGTGCTCGACGCGGGTCCGCGGGTGCTCAGCCTGGAACCGCGCACGCTGGCCGGGGTGCTCGACTGCCTGAACCTGGTCGGCGAGGCCCTCGGCGTTCCCGAGGTCGCGGCCGCCCGGGCAGCCGCGCTGCGGCGGCGCCTGGAGGCCGTGCGGAGCCGGGTGGCCGGACGGGCCCGTCCCCGGGTGGTGGCCGTCGAATGGCTGGACCCGGTGTGGCCGGCCGGGCACTGGGTGCCCGAACAGATCGGCCACGCCGGTGGGGCGGCGCTCCTGGCCGAGCCCGGCGAGCACACCGAACCGATCCAGTGGGCGGCGGTGCTGGACGCCCGGCCCGAGGTGCTGCTCGTCCTGCCGTGCGGGTTCCCGCCCGAACGCACCTTCGCCGAACTCTCCGCGCTGACCGAACGTCCGGGCTGGTCCGCGCTGCCCGCGGTCCGGGACGGCGCGGTGTGGGTGCTGAACGGCCCGGCCTACTTCAACCGCCCCGGCCCCCGGGTGGTGCGCGGCGCCGAAATCCTCGCGCACCTGCTGCACGGGGTCGAACTCGATCCACCGCTCGCCCCCGGCGAAGCCCGCCGGGCCGCCACCCCGGCCCGGGAGAGGTCGTGAAGAACTCACCGATTCGGCGGGCCGTGGTGCAGACTGGACGGCAGAGCGAACCAGGAGGTCAGATGACTACGTGGGACGGATCCATCGATGATCCCCGGTACGAGACGGAACCCACCTCGGCCGTCAGCCCTCCGCCGCCGCCCGACGCACCGTCGCCCGCGCCGGTTCGCGATCCCTCCGCCTACCTGGCCACCGAAGCGTCCCTGGTGATCACCCGCGGTCCGGCCAGCGGCACCAGGTTCCCGCTCACCCAGGGGATCACCACGATCGGCCGGAGCCGGGACTGCGACATCGTGCTCGAGGACGTCACCGTGTCCCGGCAGCACGCCGAGATCCGCCACGAGCAGGGCCAGTTCGTGATCCGCGACTGCGGTTCGCTCAACAGCACCTACCTCAACCGCAGCCCGGTCCGCGAGGCGCCGCTGGCCGAGGGCGACGAGGTCTGGATCGGCAAGTTCCGCCTGGCCTACCACCGCAAGCTCTAGGCGTGCCACTGGTTCCGGCGGCCCCAGTGCCCGCGGTGCACGACGTCTTCCAGACCGCGGCGCCGCTCGGCGAGCCGCGCGCTCTGCGGCGGCAGATCGGGCGCCCGGTAGCCGACGGTGATCCCGCCGATCGGCGCGTATTCCGCCGGGATGCCGAACTCGGCCCGGAACGGTTCCAGATGCTCGGGCATGATCCCGAAGAAGCAGGCGCCGAGGCCCTCGTCCACGGCGGTCAGCAGGATCATCAACGCGGCCATCCCGGTGTCGATGTGCCAGTACGGCGCCGGCCACCGCGCTTCGGCCCGGTCCTCCCACCCCTTGTCCGGTTCGGCATACCGGTCCAGGTAAGCCTGTTTGTGCGCCAGGGGCACGACGACCAGGGGCGCGTCCTGCATGGTCGGGGTCTTTTCCACCCGGGTCGGCACGAACGGCCAGAACCGGGCCCGGTCCGCGGCCTCGGTCAGCACGAGAAACGCCCAGCCCTGGGAGAAACCGGCCGAGGGCGCGCGCAGCGCGTTGCGCAGCACCCGGTCGACCACCCCGGGCGGGAGCGGCTGATCGGTGTAGTGGCGCACCATCCGGCGCCGCCGGATCACTTCGGAGAATTCCACGCGTCCAGCCTAGGGCCGGGGCACCGGGAAATCAGGTGACGACCCGGACCGTGCGCAGCTCGGGATCCGCTGTGTCGTAAAGGAACATCCCGGCTTCCAGGCCGCTGCGCAGGTAGCGCACGATCGGTTCGGTGATGACCTCACCGGGTGCGACCACCGGCACCCCGGGCGGGTAGGGGCTGATCATCTCGGCCGACACCCGGCCGGTGGCCTTCTCCAGCGGCACGTGTTCGGCGTGGGCGAAGAACGCGTCGCGGGGCAGCATCCGCATTTCCAGGATCAACTCGTCCGGCGCCGGGAGCTCCACCTCGCGCGTCCGGCCGGCCGCTTCGGGCCGGGCGGCCAGGTCGCGGAGGGCGCGGATCAGGGCGGCCACCGTCTCCTCGTCGTCGGCGTGGGTGATCTGGGCGGCGATCCGGCGGTGATCGGACAGCCCGACGTGGATGTGCTGCTCGGCCAGCCGGTCCGCGGCCTGGTAGCCGGTGATGCCGAGCCCGGCCACGTCGATGACGATTTTGAGGAAGTCGTGTTCGAAGGCGAGCTTCGGGCCGAGGAATTCCTCGCCCAGCGCGCGCAGGCCCTCGGTTTCGTCGACCGCGGCGCGGACCGTCGCGGCGTGCGCCAGCGCGGTTTCCAGCAGTTCGGCGCCTTGTTCGACCATCTGGCGGCGCCAGGCGTCGAGCGAGGCGAACAGCAGCGCCGAGGTGCTGGTGGTGCCGAGCAGATCCGCGCGTGCCTTGAGCACGTCGGCGGGGACCCGATCGCCTTGCAGGTGGAAGACCGAAGCCTGCTCCAGGCCGCCGCCCATCTTGTGCGTGCTGGTCACGCAGAGGTCCGCGCCGGCGTCCATCGCCCAGGTCGGCAGCTTGTCGTGGAACGGGAAATGCGCGCCCCACGCCTCGTCCACGATCAGCGGCCGGTCGTTCTGGTGACAGATCTCCGCGACTTTCCGGATGTCGGCGCAGGTGCCGTAATCGGTCGGCGTGATGAGCAGCATCCCCTTGGCCTCCGGCGCTTCGGCCAGCGCGGCGCGCACCTCTTCGGGGCCGGGTGGATGGGCGAGGAACAGTTCGGGGTCGTACCGGGGGCGCACCCAGATCGGGCACACGCCGCTGATGATCAGACCGGCGATCACCGATTTGTGCGCGTTGCGGGAGACCAGGATCCGCTCGTGCGGACCGGCCACCGCGAGCATCGCGCTCTTCACCGACAGCGAACTGCCGCAGGTGGAGAAGAAGGTGTGCTCGGCGCCGACCGCGTCCGCCATCAGGCCCTGCGCCTCGGTCAGCACGCCCCGGGACAGCCGCCGGTCGTCCAGCCCGTTCAGGGTGAGCAGATCGGCGGCGAAGGCTGCCTCACCGAGCAACTCGACCACCCGGGGATCGGCGCCCCGTCCTTGCTTGTGCCCGGGTGGCGTGAACGCCAGCCCGCCGCGGTCCCGGTAGGCGGCGATCGCCTCCAGGACCGGCGCCCGGGAATGATCCCTGTTCATGGCCGTACAACCTCCCTGATCCAGTTTCGCGGCACCGGCCCGGCTTCGCAGGGCGAAGTGTCGGGCCGCCGAGTCTGGGTACCCCCTCCGCTATGCGACTCGGAGTGCTGGACATCGGATCGAATTCCGCGCAGTTGCAGGTGGTCGACGTGACGCCGGGCGCGCCGCCGTTGCCGGCGCACGCGGTGAAGAAGCCCACCCTGCTCGGCGAGGAGGTGCTGCCGGACGGCGCGCTGAGCCAGGCGGGGATCGACCGGGTCGGGGACGCGGTTTCGGAGGCGGTGCGGGCCGCCGTCCGGTGCGGGGTCGACCAGCTGTACCCCTTCGTGACCGCGGCGGTGCGGGACGCGGTCAACCGGGACGAGGTCCTCGACCACATCGAGGAGGTGTCCGGGGTCCGGCCGCAGTTCCTCTCCGGGGAGCAGGAGGCGCGGCTGACCTACCTGGCCGCACATCGCTGGTACGGCTGGTCGGCGGGCCGCCTGCTGCTCATGGACATCGGGGGCGGTTCGATGGAACTGGTGCTGGGCCGGGACGCCGAACCGGAACTGGCCCTTTCGCTGCCGCTGGGCGCCGGGCTGCTGACCCGGAGCTTCCTGGCCGGCGATCCACCGACGAGCAAGCAGCTCAAGGCGCTGCGGGCGCACATCCGGGACACTCTGCGCGAGGTCTCCGACCGCCTCCGCTGGGAGGCCACCCCGCGCCGCGCGGTGGCGACCTCGAAGACGTTCAAGCAGCTCGCCCGGCTGGCCGGTGCGCCACCGCAACGCAAGGGGCCGTTCGTGCGGCGCACGCTCAAGCGCCGCGACGTGCATGCCTGGGTGCCGAAACTGGCCGCCCGGACGGCGAGCGAACGGGCCGGACTCCGGGGTGTCTCCCACCCCCGGGCACGGCAGATCGTCGCGGGCGCGATGGTCGCCGACGCGACAATGTCCACATTGGACATCGACCGGGCGGAGGTGTGCCCGTGGGCGCTGCGGGAGGGGATCATGCTGCGCCACCTCGAGGCCTGCGCCGACGCGCCCGGGCTGCCGTTGCAGCCGCTGGTCCAGAACGGGCGCGGGCCCGAAGCCACGGTGACCCCGCTCGCCCCGCATCCGGAGCACGAGCGCGTGCGGTGAGCGGTCACCGCCGGGGCGGCGGGCGCCGGAGGATGCGCTCGAGCTGGTCCAGCGCTTCGCGGCCTTCCGGAATCGGCTGCATCATCCAGTTGTGGAACATGCCGGGGTATTCGACGTAGTCGAGCGCCTTCCCGGCCTCCTCCACTTCGCGTTTGAGCCAGCGCGCCTGGGGCAGCAGCAGGTCCCGGGTGCCGATGAAGACGCTGAACGGCCCGAGCCCGGTGAAGTCGGCGTTGATCGGGCTGATCTCCGGATCGTGCGGATCGGCCTGGTCGGCGTACATCCGGCCCGCCTCGCGCAGGCCCGGGACACCGAGCATCGGATCCCGCTCGTCGATCAGCGCGGACACCGGGTCCTCCATCGTGACGTCCAGCCACGGGGAGAAGAGCACCAGCCGCGCGGGCTGCGGCCGCCGGTCCGCGCGCAACCGCTGCGCGACCGCCAGGGCGAGCCCGGCCCCGGCCGAATCGCCGGAGATGATCCGGTGTTCCGGCGGGCAGCCGTCCAAGACCCGTTCGTAGACGGCTTCCACCATGGGCACGGTCTTCGTGTGGTCGAAACGCGGGGCCAGCGGGTAGATCGGCAGGGTGACCGCGCAGCCGAGCCGGTCGATGACGTGCCCCGCGAAGTTCCAGTGGTGGCGTTCGATCTGTTCGACGTACGCGCCGCCGTGCAGGTGCAGCAGGTGCAGATCTTGGCGCAGTGGTCCGGGCGGGCGCAGCGTGTAGCAGGGAAACCCGTGCACCTCGGTCTGCTCGATCCGGTAGTTCCGGCGAAGCCACCGCGGCGGGCGGGCCTTCGACGCCCGCTGGTGGGCGGGCAGTTTGCGGTGCATGGTCGCCACATCCGCGTAGAACCGCTTCTGCCCCGAGACACGCAGCAGGCCGATGATCAGGCGCGCTCGCAGACTGGTCAACCGTACTCCTTTCGTCGCCCGTCCCGGGATACCCGGGAGCCGCCCGATCCAATCACCGCGGGGTTTCGATCGTGGCCGCTCGGGCATTACCGGGGAATGCGATTGCGGCGCAGCGAGCTTTCCTCGCCCGGCATCCGGCGGCGGCGCCGGGGGCGCGGTTTCTCCTACCTCGCCCCGGACGGGACGCCGCTGGACGATCCGGAGGCGCTGGACCGGATCCGGCGCTTGGCCGTCCCGCCGGCCTGGCGCGAGGTGTGGATCTGCCCCCAGCCGGACGGGCACATCCAGGCCGTGGGCCGGGACGACGCGGGCCGCCGCCAGTACCTGTACCACGAGCAGTGGCGGCGGGCGCGCGACGAGGAGAAGCACGATCGGGTGCTGGCGCTGGCGGGCCGGCTGCCCGCCGTGCGCGCCGCGGTCGAGGCGGACCTGGGCGAGCGCGGGTTCGGCCGCCGCCGGATCCTCGCGGCGGCGCTGCGGATGATCGACCGGGGTGTTTTCCGGGTCGGGGGCGAGGAGTACGCGGAGGAGAACGGGTCGCGCGGCGCGGCGACGCTGCTGACCGAACACGTCGGTTTCCGCGGCGACGAGCTGACCTTCCGGTACCCGGCGAAGAGCGGCGTGGAATGCACGGTCGCCCTGCGCGACGCCCCGCTCGCCAAGGTGCTGAAAGGTTTGCGGAGGTCCCGGGCCGGCGGTGGCCGCCTGCTCGTGTACCGGAATTCCCGCCACTGGCGCGAGGTGCGGGCCGAGGAGGTCAACGAGCGGTTCAAGGAGCTCGCGGGGGAGGAGTTCACCGTCAAGGACCTGCGCACCTGGAACGCCACGGTCTTGGCCGCGGTGGCCTTCGCGAGCACCGGACTGCCCGGGTCGAAACGCGGCCGCCGGCGCGCGGTGACCGCGGTCATGCGCGAGGTCGCCGAGGAACTCGGGAACACCCCGGCGGTCGCCCGGCGGTCCTATGTGGACCCTCGCGTGATCCGGGCGTGGGAGAACGGCAGAACGATCCGGGCCGCGGTCCGGCGGGCCGGGAGCGAGGTTCTCGTGGACGACCGCGTGCGCGAGGGCCTGGAGCGGGCGACCGCCCGGATGCTGGCCGCGTTCTAGAACACACGGTGGCCTGCTGCCGGGGTCGTGAGTGTTTGGTCCGGTTCTGACCGGCCGGAATACTCACGACCCTCAGATTTGGTTCCCCTACAAGAGACGGTGACCGGTCTGGGCGTGCAGGCGGGGCCTGGCTGCCGCCCCGATGCTCGTCGCGCTTTGTCGGCTAGGAGGGACCGCAACGAGGCCGTGCTCGTCGGGGGTGCCCCAGGGGTCACCTACCGAAATGGGGAACTCGGCCTACCGAAACGAGGGACTCGCACGCCCGAAACGGGGGACA
>NZ_VTHK01000088.1 GCF_009765355.1 Amycolatopsis anabasis
GTCACCTTCACACCATAACCAACGACCACGCCATAATTGAGTTACGCATCAATAACCGGTCTGTCCACTCACGACCCCAGCGAGATCCCGGCGAGTTCGAGGCCGCGGGTCGGCGTGGCCGCGACGTCCCGGACCCGCTGCGCCCACACCGCGTGCCCGTGGCCGGACCACAGCGGTGCGGCCGGGAGGTCGCGCAGCACCTGGTTCTCCGCGAGCCGGTACAGCTGGCCGCTTTCCGCGGCGGTCCCGCTCGAATCCGCCGAGGTGAGCAGTTCGGCGAAGCCGGGATCGGCATAGCCGGTGGCCTTGGTGAGCGCGGCGAGCGGTTCGTGCGGGCTCGCCGTCAGCAGCGGGCGGGTGAGCGTGAACGGACCGTTCATCGCAAACCTTCCTCTGACCTGCACAGACGTGATCCACATGTCCTCTGAGCAGGGAAAAGTGTCCTCATCGTTCGTCAACGTTTTGCACTGTTAGCCGCCATCTGGCGTACCGAGAACGTACCGGGGTCGATCACCTATCTGTGCAGGTCATAGGTGATCGACCCCGGTTACGTTTACCGGTCACGTTGACTGATCATCTTGGACGCGCGGCCTATCCGGCTACCGGTCACGGTCACCGGCTACCGGTAGGCCGCTCAGGACGCCTGAGAGCCCCGTTGCCAGCCGATCGGGTGGGCGGGCTTCTTACTATCCGCTCAGGCGTCCTACGGCTGTTCTAGGGCACCGTGCAGACCATGCCCACCGGTACACCCGTTGCTGTCGCACTCTGTGACCCCCGGCTAGTCCGTACAGGTGAGCACCCGATCACTGATGTGTGCAACGTCTTGCAGCCCTACC
The DNA here is from genome assembly GCF_009765355.1 of Amycolatopsis anabasis. Lineage (GTDB taxonomy): Bacteria > Actinomycetota > Actinomycetes > Mycobacteriales > Pseudonocardiaceae > Amycolatopsis > Amycolatopsis anabasis. The sequence continues at coordinate 837 of NZ_VTHK01000088.1, forward strand.
ATGAGAGAAGTACGCGGCGGAAGGGGCACAACGATGGACCCGGAAGACAACGTGATCGGTGCGAGGCTGCGCGTGCTACGGGGCCGGAAACCGTTAGCCGTGATCGCTGGGCAGGCAGGCATTACCCCTAGCCACCTATCGATGCTTGAACGCGGGCAACGCCACTTGCTTAACCGTCGCCTGATCGGTGCTCTTGCCGACGCGTTACGTGTTGCGCCATCGGAGATAGTTTCCCTCCCCTTGCCACCTAATGACTCTGTTCTAAATGAGGCTAAGGCGAATGTCGCAGGGGTAGAGAACGCACTTTCCGATTACCGCCTAGGCGAACCGACCGGCATAACTCCGCGCCAATGGCCTGAACTTGCGGCTGAGCTTGAACGACTCGATCAAGACTTTCTGCCACGTGCCGATTACGTGTCCGCTGCCGCCATATTGCCCCGATTGATCGCAGACCTACACAGCACATATCTAGCTGGCGGGAAACACAAGCGTCCGGCCCTAATGGGACTTATGCAGTGCTATCACGCAGCCGCGTATATGACGACGGTCTTTGGTGGCCCCGGATTCTCGCAGTTGGCGGCAATGCACGCTCAGTCCGTAGCGGATGCCCTATCCGGCCCTGAGTGGGATGGTTTGGCGGCATTCTTCCGCGCGCAGGCAAGCGGGGGAGCTGTCCGACCGGAGCGGTTGTCTCAGTCCCTACGTGTCGCGAATTCTCTCCAGGGGGAACTTGACTCGTCCAATGTGGCGCAGGTCTACGGCATGTTGCATCTTGATTGTGCGCTATCGGCTGCTGCTCAGAGACGCGAAGATGATATGCAGGCATCCCTAGCGGAAGCGGAAGACGTAGCAGCACGATTGCCAGATGTGGGAACGTTCGGGCGCTTGAGTTTCGGTCGAATCAATATCGGCATTTGGCGCGCATCTCTGGCGGCTGAACTAGGCCAGGGTGGAAAAGTCGTAGAGATCGCCCGGAACGTGCACGTTGACCCTATGCCGGTAAACCGGCAGGCAACCTTCTATGCCGCTATCGGTCGAGCTTTGGCCACTGAACGGCGCATGACAGATAAGGCGATACTCGCGTTACACCGTGCGGAAAAGATTGCTCCGCAACGTATCCGACCGAATGGCGGGTATCGCGCGGCGGTAGCGGAACTGGTGACCCGTTCCAAGCAAGACGCGCTCGGGCGCGAGATACGCGGCATGGCTCACCGTGCCGGTGTTCCGGTGTGACGCGCAAGGGTGAACGCTAGCCCGTTCGCGGGACTATGGAGAGACTTACACGGATCGTGAAACCGGCTGCATGATCCATTTCTAGCGTTCGGTGCGTGACTGATCTCTTCCGCTCACAGTGGCTTGTGTACGCGGTCATGTTCGTGGCTGCGTTCGGATGGCTGCCCATGTTGCTGTTCGCCGGTTGGATAGCGGACCGGTGGAACGCGTCCAGGAACCGCGCAGCATGGCACGCACGATGTGACCCGTGGTCTGGCCGCCCGAGACAAGGAACGGGCGGGAGAAGGCCACTCAGGGCGCGTTACGGGCGGCATGAAGCGGCGACTCGGGGCGGTGGTCGCCGATGAATCTAGACCCGCTGGACGATGTGCTGCTCTCGGCCGAACTTCGGCGACTCGTGGCGTTGGTGGATCGAGGTTGGGAGTTCACTCCTCGTTTCGATTCTCAGGGTGAGGTTGTTCGGCTGGTCGGTCTCCGCACGTGGGAGGAAGGCCAGGCCGACGCCATGCACGTGCTCAGCCAGACCAACGCGGCGGGGCTGCGCATGGACTACACGGGCGGGTTGCTCTGGCAGCTCGACGGGACGCTGATGGAAGTGGTGGATGGCCTTCTCGCGTTGCCCGCGCCGAGTCACCCGCTCGCGCCCCGGTTGGTGCGGGGTAGGGCTCCGAAGTTGTGGACACCGTGATGGGGTTCCTGCGGCGTAGGCGGGAACGGCGCGCAACTGCGGTCACGGTAGCGGCGGATGACTTGGCGCATCTGCCGTTGATCGAGCAGGCTTTCAATGATGACAACGATTCCGCCGTGCATGAGCTGATCGAGATACGCGCGGACCTGGTGACCGCACGGCGATTGGCGCGGAGACGGTCACTTGCCCGAGCACTCCTTGGTGAGGCGCTGCTGTGGATTGACACATGGTTGGACACGTGGAAGGCGCGCGAGGTTCAGACACCGCATTTGTTCATCCTGTACCGGCAGATGGTGCGCCACCTAGAGCAGGTGGCCGAGCGACTGTCCACTGTGGCCGAGTTGGAAGCACGGATGAGGGACGTGACCGAATGGCCGTACACGGAACCGGACAGCAAGGAGGACACCTAACGTCCAGCGGGGGTCGTCACGACGCTAGCCCCTTCGACCGGTCCCCGCTGGGCCTTCCCTGGTGTACTGACAAGTTCTGCTAGGGAAGGGGGAAGCACGATCCCCGCGTCTGGTCCTCGATCAGGCAGGCGCGGGGATCGTGTCTGTGTCAGCCTATTGTGCCTTGTGTCTCCGGTTTCCTTCCAATTGCCGGGGGATCGATTCCCCGGCGCGGATGAATACGTAGGTGTCCGGTTCGCCGGTTTCCACGTACATGTCTGTGTCGGCGCGCACAGTGTCCGGTGTGGACGCCTGCGGTACCTCGGGCGGCCGGTACCCGCGTTCGGCGGCTTGGACTAGCGCGCAGTCCTCGCACTGTTCCGGCATCCGGTTATGCGGACAGAGACCGACCGTTTCCGGTGGCACGAAGTCCAGTTGCACCGGTTCGCGTTTCCGCTCAGGCATCAGGGCCGCACCCCCGACACGACGTTGAACGCGGCACCACGCGCCACTGCTACGTCTCCGCGCCACCAGGCGACGAAACCGAGCTGTCCCGTGTCGGCATACCGTTCCCGCAACGGAGCAATCATCAGATCGGTGCGGACACCGACGAACAGTTGGGACCAGTCCGCGACGAACACGTCACTGCAATCGGTGGACGTGCCCACGGTCAGGTTCGTCGGTACCTGATTCGTGCTGTAACGCGGAATGTTCTCGATGTACTCAGGCGTCCGCAGTGGCTGGTTCTGTGTGTCCTTGAACTTCGCAATGGTCTTCGCGGTACGGGGCGCGTAGACGATTCCGCCTGCCTGTTCGTTATTGATTTCCAATTGAGCCGCGGCATCAATCAGGAAATCAAAATTGGCCGGTGTCCCACCATTTGCGCCACCGAATATCGTGACCGTGATCCCGGAAGTGTTCTTGATACCCCGTGGCTCCGGCGAAGTACCCGATCCGTACATGGCGGCCTTGTCGATAGCCAAAGCGAATTGCTGCGTGAACGCGTTAGTCAGCGCATCACCTACGTTCGGCGCGTCCTCGATCAGTTCCCGAGACACGATGGTATTTGCCGTGAGCGCCTGCGCAGTCAGCGTGACTTTCCCCAGGGTGCCATCACTCGGCGGAATCGGTGCGCCTTCACTGTGCCAATTCGCCGAAGGGTCACCCGTCCACTTTGCTACGTCCACGGTTCGGTTCGCCATGGGCACGATCTGTGCCCCGGCCTGCAAAACGCGTGCCTGATTGCGAGCAAGGTCAATGAGCTGGGCTGACAGGATTGTCGGCACCAGGACGCCACCGGCGGATTGAATCCCTTCGCTCATAGCGCGCCGTTCCGCGTCCGCATCTTCCCAATCGCCTACCACGATTCCGCGCAGGTACTTCCCGAGATCTAGTTGTTCCTCGTCCGGATGTGCTAAACCGCGCGCCCTGATGAAGTGCTCGTATTTCTGTTCCCGCGTGAGCGGCTTACCGTCTGCGTAATCCGGGATCTCGTGTGATCTACCGAGAGTTGTCACCTGGTGTTCCGCTCGCTGAATCCGTTCAATATATTCGGAAATCCCGACTAGCCGTTTCTCTGTCCGGTCCCACGTGTCCCGTTCTTCGGGTGTGAGTCTACGGCCGTCTTTCTCGCAGGCGTCGCGTATGTCCAACATGGACTGCCACAGTTCCGCCTGCTCGTCACGCAGTTTTCGCACTGTTCGCGTACTCATGAGAATTCCCCCGTTACCGGTCCGCCTGCTGCGTCTACAAGTCCCGACCGGTCTACCTCGTCCAATCGCTCCATACGTTCAAGGCGTTCGATATCGCGTTCCGTGTCGTCCAGCTCATCACGGACACGCATGAGATGTTCTCTTTCCGCGTCCGATAAAGATCGCCGCACAAGCTGCTGTCCAAGCGATTGGAATTCCTCGCGCAACTCGTCCGCCTGGCGTTGAAGTGCCCTAATAAGATCCATGAAATAGTCCACTCGAATACGTTTCTTCAATGAACGGCTACGCGAGTGAAACTCCCTCGGCTCGCTGAGCCTCAGAATAACACGGAGGGAGGGCTATTTACCGGCCTGCCAATCCGCCAGAAACGCGTCAAACTCAGCGATTCCGCCGAACGCCTGCGCGCCAATGGCGACGGTCACGCCGGATACCGCTCCGAGCAACGCGGCAGGGTCGCAGTCCGCCGCAATCGCGTGCACCCCATCCAAGTCACCGCGCAGACCCGCGCGAATCAGGGCCACGGCCGTAGCCTCGTCCGGCTCCATCCGGTCACTCATCGCTACATCCTTTCATGATCAATCGTGGATTCGTCGGAGAGAGATTCGAAAGGTCCACTGGGGTGGTCCGCGCCCCCTTGGCGAAGATCGAGACCCCCTTCCCCGTGTCGCGTTGCACGTGTCGCGTGCCGTGTCCTCGTCCACCGTGGACCGTTGCCCGTGTTCGTGATCGATGGCATGTTGTTCGTATCTGGTTACGTACATGACATGTGTGTATGTGTCTGTTTTCACGTACAGGGTGCGCGCGGCTGCCCCGGCCGGGGCGGATGGGGTGCTCTCGGGCGCTTGTGGTCGGCAGTCGTCCCAGCCTCGCGCGGGGTCTTGGTATGACTGGTTCGACTGGTTCGACTGGTACGACTGACGCGACTGGTCCTCAGTGGCACCAGTGGGACCAGTCATATCAACTCTCCCCAGGAGCGTGGTTCGACTGGACGCCACCTGTGGATTCGATGGGTTCAGGTAGCCGCCACCATGATGTGCGCGGAAAGCCGCTCATCTCTGCGATGACACCGAGTTTGTTCTTTGCTCGGTTCAGGGTGGTGGTAGCGTGTCCTTCCGCCTGCGCGGCTCTCTTGACTGCGGACGACTTTTCCGCTCCTCCTTTCAACATGAGATAGTCGTGTAACCAGTCCATCGCTTCCTGTGTCGCGGTCTTGGTTTCTGGTGTCTGTTCGGTGACAGTGTTCAGGGCATCCTTAATGGACAACGAGCTTTCGCCTAACCATTGCACCTTGCCCGTGTTCACTGGTCCTTCACTGGTAACGGCCACGCAGATATTGACGATGGTGAACGCCAGCGTCGGCAGGTCCGACCGGCCGAGGTTGTTCTTCTCCTGTCCTAGAAGGATCACGTTGTCGTCGTCCGGGTCTCTCATCGCGAACAGCACGCTACGGGCTACCGCTGAGAACGCCCGTGATCCCATGATGAGTGTCAACGGGTCTTTGCTCGTTGACTTGTTCACGTGAATGAGCCCCAGTACGGCCGCGTCGGCTTGTTCTGCCATACGTACAAGGGGTTCCAGTGCGCGCCTGACCTCCGCGTCCTTGTGCGTGTCCAATGAGGCATCCAAACGCGACATGAGCGGGTCAAGGAGAATCAGGGCTGCACCCGTCTCCCGTATCACGTGCTCTAGCTCGATGTTGTCATGGGGCAACGACAACGGCGCGTGTATGTCGCCATCTATCTCAACATCAATGCGGTACACCAAACTCCGGTCGGCGTCAGCCGCCATAAGCCGCGGAATGATGGTGTGCGACCAAGAGTCCTCAGTAGCCGCCACGATGACCGCTTTCGGCTGCCCGTAATAGATTCCCGGCATCCGGCCACGTGTTACGTCCGCGATGAGCTGATACGCGACGGTGCTTTTCCCGATACCTTCCCGTCCTGCGATGAGCCCGAGCGTGCCCACGGCAAGACGGCCATCCCATAGCCACCGGACCGGCCTTGGGTCAATGACGTTCGCTGGCGTAAGCCGGACCGTCCTACGCGGACTTGACGGTGTGACCACTGTGGACAGAGGCGAGCCGGCCCGTAGCGGCTGGATTTCGGGTAGCGGTGTCGCTGCCACGCTGAGCCGCTTCTCCGTCTCGATCCGGCGCGCGTGCGGATCATCGGCCAGAGCACAGCCAACCGCGTACGCCACAATGCCGCGCCACTCGCTCTCTACAGGCCGTCCAGCGTCATCCGCTACAGAGTCCCGAAACAACGTGCCCAAGCGCTCCACGGCCGTCTCAGCCGGATAGAAACCGGCCTGCGCCTCTTTCAGCGCGTGCGTTGTCACATCCACGGCCGTCTCATGCCGCGAGGCACCCGCGCCCGTACTGGCGAGGAACTTCCGGCACAGCACATCCAACAGCCCTGGCTTGTCGTTGCGCGTGTACGTCAACCGGTAGGCGGTCACGTCCGTGTCGCTGGCCGCGTCGATCACGTCCCCCGCGTCGGTCAGCATCGCGGCCAGCTCGGCGGGCAGCTCGGGAACACGGCCGGTGGTCTGCCACTCGTACCGGCCGCCCTGGTCCGCGTCCAGGTGTACCGAGGGGGCGGCAATGATCACGCCGTTGGTGCCGCGTACTTCACCCCAACCTTGCCCGAGTTGGCCGGTCGAGTTGCCGATACGGCGGCCGGGTGGCATGGCGAACACGTAGTGACCGCGTCCTGGTGATTCGACGCGGGTGGACTGAAACGGTGCCGCAGGCAAGGCACGCGCCAACTCAATCGGTAGGTTTTCCGGCGCGTCTACGTCGAATACGAGGGCACCGGAACGGCCGCAATGTAACGCGATGCCGTAATCCGTGAAGGTAAACCACGCGACTATCTGAGCAGGATCACGGCTCGACTTTTCCGGCCATCGATCACCGACAACGGAACCGGCATGCTTTTCACCCCGAATCACGGGCAGAACATAGAAACCAGCATTGGCATACGCGAGGGCAGCGTCTAATGTGGTCGCATCATCGGGCAACTCAGGCACAGACAAAACGGCTCCGACTGCGCTAGACTCAGCGCTAGATCGGCCGTTGCCCTTGCTGATCGTCTCAGCCCCCGGAACCGCAATTTCCCGGCTCGCGCGGTCCCGGGGGTTTTCACTACTCCCCATCAGCACCGTTCTGCGCCTGCCGTTCCAACCAAGCGTCCACCTCGGACAGTCGGTACCGAACATGGATGCCGACGCGGTAGTACTTTGGGCCGGTCCCGCGCGTGTTCCACGAGTACACCGTGGCAACCGGCACCCCGCAGTACTCGGCCAACTCGCGCACGCTCAAAAGAGCTTTCATGACGTCCCCTGCGCCGTAGAATTCCCCGCTTTTCCTCGATCATGACCGGCTTCTGAGCTAGAGTCAATAGCAGTGGGGAAAAGTGCACAGAAAGGCAGACGTTACCGATTCCCGATGCAATAAATAATTACCCATGGCCTATTACGCAATAGCAGACCTGAATTAATCACCGGATTTGACGAGACGTTAAACGCTCTGTGTTCCGTCGCTCGTGTCCGGCCGCTTGGGGAGCTTGGAATTGGGTTCGCGGTTGTACCACGCAATGAATGCATTAATCGCGGCGGATCGATCGGTTCCCTGTTTCTCGACGTTGTGGCCGAACGAGTCCCATCGGTCATTGGCAACGCGAACGGTGTGCATCGGTGTTCTTGGCGCGTTCGGCATGGCTCCTCCTGGTGACCAGTCACCGGGAACGCTACCAACGACTTGCGGTGACTAGTCACCACAGCTTAAGGTGACTAGTCACCAACAGGGCTTTACCAGGGAGGAATCGGAACATGAGCGTGGAAGACAGATGGCACCACAAGGGCAGCCGGAAGAGAACCAAGGACTACGGGCGCGGCAAGCGCTGGCGCGTCCGGCACGGTGACCACCCCGTACGGTCGTTCGACAAGCAAGAAGACGCGATCACGTGGGACAACCAACTGAAAGCGGCTGATCTCACCGGAGAACTTCTCTACGCGCCGAACAAGAGTGACATCACGGTGGAGGAGTACGCGGCCAAGTGGCTTGTGGACCAGTACCCGAACGTCCGGTCACGCAAGGCGGTTGAGTCGCGGCTGCGGAATCACGTGTACCCGACGCACGGCAAGCGGCCGGTACGCAAGATCACCGTGTCCGTGTTCAAGGAATGGCTGTCGGACATGCGCAGCAAGACCAAGCGCAACGGCAAGCCGTACGCCGAGGGAACCATCAGGGTCGTGTACGTCCATTACGCGTCCATGCTGCGCTCGGCCGTCATAGACGGCACGCTCCGCAAGCACCCGGCCGACAACCTGAAGAACCTTCCGGTCACCCCGAGTAGGAAGGTCACCAGCGTGTGGGAGCGGCCGACCGTTGACCGGCTGGTAGCCGCGCACGATGACCGGAACCGGCCGATCCCGCTTCTGTCGGCTACGTGCGGGCACCGGCAAGGGGAGAGCTTCGCGGTTGCCGAGGAAGACATAGACGACTGGCGACGCAAGATCACGATCCGTCATCAGGTCCAGATGGTTGACGGCAAGATCGCCCTGGTCCCCCCGAAGGGTGGCAAGACGCGCGTTGTCCCTGCCCCTCGGGTGACCAGGAACGCGCTCAGGGCGTCCATCTCGCGGTACGGGACGCTGGCCGTACGGTGCGAGTGCTGCAAGCGCGTCAATCACCTGATCTTCTTCAAGGATGGCCAGATGCTCAGCCCGACCGACTGGAACCGGCGTCACTGGCACCCGGCACTCCAGGCGGTAGACATCACCCCGGCCGAGGACGAAGAGACCGGCCAGCATCAGCTCAGGCACCACTACGCGTCAGTGCTCATCTACGCGGGACGGCCGATCACCGAGGTAAGCGAAAACATGGGGCACGCATCGATCAGCGTCACCGGTGACGTGTACGGGCATGTGTTCGAGAGCGCCCGACTGGACGCGCTAGACGCGCTCGATAACGTGTTTGACGGTATGGGCACGGTCACCAGTGACGGAGCTACCGACCCTCTGACGTACCCAGAACGTACCGCCGAGGCGGCCTAGTATGTGTCTGTGCAGGTCAGAGGGCCGGAAGGTGATCAGCGTCATGAACGGCCCGTTCGCGTTCCCGCCGGTGTGCGGCTGGGCCGTCACTTCGAGGCCGAGTGCGGTGCGGAGCTGATCGGCCAGCATCCGGGCCCAGGTTTCCTGACCCGGGGCGAAGAACACGGTCACCGGGCCGGTGAACGGCACCTGCCCGAGCAGCGACTTCGCCGCCGCCGCGTCGTGCGTGCACGGGCGGCAGGTGCCGGATCGCTCGCCCGGGGCCACCGCGGGCGGGAGGAACGCGGTCGCCGGATCGATCTGGCGGCCGAGCGGACCGGCTTCCAGCGCGGCGCGATCCACCGCCATGGCGAACGCGTGCCGCACCGCGGCGTCGGCGTACCGCTGGTCCGACAACGGGAACGCCAGGTAGGTCACCTCGGGCAGCGGGAAGGTCAGGTTCCGCTCGGGGAAATCGCCGTGCATCGCTTCGTGCCGGTCGCCGGGCACCTCGGTCGCCAGGTCGAGCGAGCCGTCCCGGACCTGGTCGACCTGCGCGCCCGCGTCGCCGACCCGGAACTCGATTTCCTTGGCCTTGCCCGGAACCTGCTCGGTCCGCACCAGTTTGCCGCCGGTGCCCTTCCGCCAGGGTCCGGCCATTCGGAACGGCCCGTTGCCGACCGGGTTGACGGCGAAGCCCGCCCAGTCCTTCGAGGCCAGCACCGAGGCGGGCAGCGGGAACAGCGCGGGGCTCGCGAGCACCGCGGGCACCTGGCCGAACGGACGATCGAGCACGATCCGCACGGTGTACTCCTCGGGCGCGCTGATCTCCTTGGCGCGCAACACTTCGGTGAGCGCACCGGAACCCGCCCAGCGCGCCTCGGCGACCGCGCGCCAGGTGTCCACATAGGACTTTGCGGTGACCGGGGTGCCGTCGTGGAACCAGCCGTCCGGGCGCAGTTTGATCGTCCAGGTGATCCGGTCGGCGCTGTCGATCGACTGCGCCGCCCGCGGGGTGACCGTCCCGCTCGCCGGGTCGTAATCGGCCAGCGGCGTCCACAGCGCGCCGGCGATCATCCGGCCCGCTTGGTCCCGCAGGTCGCCGGGCAGCAGGCTCGCCGGTTCGCGAACACCGACGGTGAGCATCCCGGGGCGGGCGGGTTCGGGCGAGCCGGTGCAGGCGGTGACGCCGAGTAGCAGCAGGGCGAGCACGGCGGCGAGGCGTTGGCGCATGGCCCATGTCTTAGCAGCCGATCGCCGCATTCGCTCCGGGTGGCCTTGCGACGAAAGGCTGTTGTGGCGGGGGCGCCGGCGAGCCTAAGGTGATCATGGCTTTCTGGGAGGTTGCTGTGCGCGGCAAGATGCTTCGATCGTCCCTGGTTCTGGCCACCGCGGTGGCGACGATGGTGGTTACGGCGATGCCCGCCGGGGCCTGCGGTGAGGGGGACGAGAAGCCCGCCACCGGTGCTCCCCGCGTCACCGGCGAGCCGGGCGCGGTCAAGAACGTGACCGCGGTGGGCAACGTCCCCGACGCGCAGGGCGCGATCGCGCTGCAGTTCCTGCAGTACGGACCCCGGGACGTCCTGGTGGTTTCCGGCGAGTTCGGGCTGAAGACCTACGACATCACCGAGAATCCGGCCGCGCCGAAACTGATCGGCCAGCTGAGCCTGCCCGGCATGTGGGAAACCGAGGACACCGAGGTGGACCCGGTGCGCAAGCGGGTGTTCCTCGCGCGGGACCCGCGGGCGTTCGGTGGCAACACGCGCACCGGCGAGTCCGGCATCTACACCGTGGACCTGCGCAAGCCGGAGAAGCCCGAGATCCTGAGCTACGTCAAGACGCCCTCCGGGCACACCACGACGTGCATCAACGGCTGCGACTTCCTGTGGACCGGGGGCCCGGCCAAGGCCGACAACATGCCCGCCGAATGGGGCGGCCGCCCGATCTGGGTGACCGACGTGCGCGATCCGCGGCACCCGAAGGTTTACCCGAACCCGATCGAACTCGCCCGCAACGACGGCAAGACCGACTACGTGCACGACGTGCAGGTCGACTCGCAGGGCGTGGCCTGGGTTTCCGGGCGCGGCGGGGTGCGCGGGTACTGGACCAGCGGCGTCCACCGCGACCCGGTGCAGGGCAAGATGCGCCGCGCCACGCCGACCAATCCGGTGCCCTACGCGGGCGGCGGCATCCAGGAGACGGCCGCGCCCTCGAAGTTCATGCACAACAGCTACCGCCCGACCGGTTTCCGTTCGGCGGACGGCGGCGAGGCCGCGGGCTGGCGCCGGGGCGATCTGATCTACGCCACCGAGGAGTCCTTCCTCGACGGCTGCGCCGGGGACGGCGTGCTGGTGATCTCCTCGCTCGAGGGTTCGTACCACGGCGAAGGCTGGCGTTCGACGCCGGACAAGCCGTACCGGCTCAAGACCGTCGGCACCTGGGGTGTCGCCGGGCAGGAGGGCAGCGACCCGAAGTCCGGCGACTGCTCGGCGCACTACTTCGACGTCAAGGGCAAGATCCTGGTGCAGTCGTTCTACGCGCAGGGCACCCGGTTCCTCGACGTCAGCGATCCGACGAACCCGAGGCAGATCGCCTACTTCCGGCCCGCCGACGCGAGCGCGTGGGCGCCGTACTGGCACCGCGGCCTGGTCTACGTGGCCGACAACACCCGCGGCATCGACATCCTCAAACTGAACGCGTAACCGGTGCGTTCGCGCGCTCAGCACCAGAGCCATTCCGGCCACAGGCGGCAGGGGGTCGTGGTGGTGGTCGGCGGGGGAGTGTGCGACGAGGGCGGCGGCGCCGGGCTGTTCGACGGCTGACCGGGTTCCGAGGTCTTGGAAACCGAACCCGAAGGGCGGGGCGCGGGCGTGTCCGCCCGGGGGCGGGTGCTCGCGCCGGTTGTGGTGGCGGTCGAACGGGCGCTGGTGGTCGGCGTGCCGGTGGTGCCGTCCCCGCCGCCCTCCGGGCTTTCGGTCTCCGTGGAGGTCGGTGACTCCGGGCCGGAAACACCGCTGCTGCGCCGGGGCATCTGGATGACACCGGTGTCCTCGGGCGCGTCGGCGCGGTGCTCGTCGGGCGCGGGCCGGACCAGGACGAGCAGCGCGGCGGCCCCGCAGCCGAGCACCACCGCCGCCATGACCGCGAGCACGCGCAACCGGGATCGTGGCGGCGGTGGCGTGGGGCCGAGCCGCCCTTCGCGCTCGAGCAGCTCGTGCACCGACACTTCGTGGTCCACCCGGAGGAGCCCTTTCGCAGCAGAACGCAGAGGGCGCCTTCATACCGGAGATTTCCGGCGTCAGGGGGCGGATTGATCGAAAAGTGTCCAAACACTGCGGTCCGCGACCGGCCGGTTACCGGGCGGACCGGATCCGTCCTACTCCGTGGAATCCTTGGCGAGCAAGGACTTCCGGCGGCCGTAGGCCAGGTAGATCACCAGCCCGACGGCGAACCACACGCCGAAGCGCAGCCAGGTCTCCGGATCCAGGAAGGTGATCAGCCAGAGCGAGAACACGATCCCGATGATCGGCACGATCGGCATCCCCGGGCAGCGGAAGCCGCGCGGCAGATCCGGCCGCTTGTAGCGCAGCACGATCACCGACACGCACACCAGGACGAACGCGAGCAGGATGCCGATGTTGGTCAGCTCGGCGGCCTCCGCGATCGGCAGGAACCCGGCGATCAGCGCGGACGCGATGCCCAGCAGCCACGTCATCCGGGTGGGCACGTGCCGCCGCGGATGCGTTTTGGCGAACCACTTCGGCAGCAGCCCGTCGCGGCTCATCGAGAAGCCGACCCGGGAGGCGCCCATCATGAACGTGAACAGCACGGTCAGGATGCCCAGGATGGCGCCGATCGCGATGACCGCGCCCAGCGCGGGCAGCCCGATCGAGGCGAACGCACTGGAGAACGCGCTTTCCGAGCTGATGTCCTTGAAGTTCACCATCCCGGTGAGCACCAGGCAGGCCAGCACGTAGAGCACCATGGAGATGGCCAGCGAGTACAGGATCGCCTTGGGCATGTGCTTCTGCGAGTCCTTGGATTCCTCCGCCGCCGTGCTCATCGCGTCGTAGCCGAAGACCGCGAAGAACACGGTCGCCGCGCCGGTGAACGCGCCGGACAGGCCGAACGGGAAGAACGGGTTGTAGTTCCCCGCCTTGATGTGGAACGCGCCGACCACGATCACCACGATCACCACGGCGACCTTGAGGAACACCAGCGCGGTCTCGAAGCGTGCCGCGTTCTTCATGCCCTGGTTGAGGATCCACGCGATGAGCAGGCACAGCAGCACCGCGAACAGGTTCACCCGGTAGCTGCCCGCCGCGACTCCCGCGGGCTCGGTGCCCGGCGCGCCCATCATCCACGTGGGCAGCCCGATGTCGAGGAACCCGAGCAGATCGTTGAAGTAGCCCGAGATTCCGATCGCCACCACGGCCACGATCGCGGTGTACTCCAGCAGCAGGTCCCAGCCGATGGTCCAGCCGATCACCTCGCCGAGCACCGCGTACCCGTAGGTGTAGGCCGATCCCGCCTTCGGGATGAGCCCGGCGAACTCGGCGTAGGAGAACGCCGCCGCCGCGCTCGCGATCCCGGCGATCAGGAACGAGATCAGCACCGCCGGGCCCGCCTTGCCATGCGCGACCGCACCGGCGAGCGAGAAGATCCCGGCGCCGATGATGCCGCCGACGCCGATCGCGGTGAGCTGCCGGAGCCCGAGCGCGCGGTTCAGCGACTGCCCGCCCGGGGCCTCGTCGATCTGGTCGATGGGTTTGCGGCGGAAGATCGACGAGCTGATGCCCGTGGGCTGCCGGGTCGTGGTCATGCTTGGTATCCCAACCGGCGCGACACTGCGCCTTGAGGTGACGGGGGAAGCCGCGCTCGGTGCTCAGTTCGTGGTGGTCAGCGAGCGCAGGAAGAACATGAGGTTGGCCGGCCGTTCGGCCAGCCGCCGCATGAAGTAGCCGTACCACTGGTCCCCGTAGGGCACGTACACCCGCAGGCGCTTGCCCTCGGCGGCGATCCGCTCCTGCTCCGCAGGCCGGATCCCGTACAGCATCTGGAACTCGTGGTCGGCCGGGCCGCGGTTCGCGGCCAGTGCCAGGTGTTCGGCGATGGCGAGCAGCCGGGGGTCGTGCGAGGCGACCATCGGGTACCCGGCGCCGTTCATCAGGATCCTCAGGCACCGGACGTAGGAGGAGTCCACTTCGGACTTGCGCTGGAACGCGACCGAGGCGGGCTCGGTGTAGGCGCCCTTGCACAGCCGGATCCGGGAACCGGGCCCGGCCAGCTCGCGGCAGTCCTGTTCGGTGCGCCGCAGGTACGCCTGCAGCACCGCGCCGACCCAACCGAAGTCCGCGCGCAGTTCGCGCACGATCTCCAGGGTCTGGTCGGTGGTGGTGTGGTCCTCCATGTCCAGGGTGACCGTGGTGCCCGCGGCCTTCGCCGCTTCGCAGATGCGCCGGGCGTTGTCCAGCGCGATCTTCTTGCCGTCCACCGGCAGGGAACCACCGATCGCGGTGAGCTTGACCGACACCTCGGCGCGCGCGGTGAGCCCGGCGCGCCCGAGGAGGTCGAGCAGCTCGGTGTAGGCCGAGACGGTCTTCTCGGCCTGCTCGCGATCGGTGGTGTCCTCGCCGAGGTGGTCCAGCGTGACGTACCGGTCCGCGGTGAGTTCGGCGGTCGCCGTGATCGCCTGGTCCACGGTCGTACCGGCGACGAATCGGTCGACGATCTGCCGGGTCAGCGGCAGGTTGGCGACCAGGGTGTGGCAGGCGTCGGATCGCGACGCGGCCAGCAGTGCGGAGCGGAGCATGTCGGTTACACCTCAGTCCTGGTGCGGGTACCGCGACACCGTCGGCGGCACGAAGGTCTCCTTGATCGAACGCGGGCTGGTCCAGCGCAGCAGGTTGAGCGCGGAACCGGCCTTGTCGTTGGTGCCCGAAGCCCGGCCGCCGCCGAAGGGCTGCTGCCCGACGACCGCGCCGGTCGGCTTGTCGTTGACGTAGAAGTTGCCCGCGGCGAAGCGGAGCGTCTCCTGCGCGTGCGCGATGGCCGCGCGGTCGCGGGCGTGGATCGCGCCGGTGAGCGCGTACGGCGACACGCTTTCCATCTGCTTGAGCACCCGCTCGTAGTCCCCGTCCTGGTAGACGTGCACGGCGAGGATCGGGCCGAAGTACTCGGTGCGGAACACGTCGTGCCCGGGGTCGGTGCCGGTCAGCACGGTGGGGCGCACGAAGTAGCCCTCGGAGTCGTCGGCGGTGCCGCCCGCGAGGACCTCCAGCGAGGAGTCCTCCGCCGCGGACCGCTGCACCGCGGCCAGCCGGTCGAACGAGCGCCGGTCGATCACCGCGCCCAGGAAGTTGCCGAAATCGGTGACGTCACCCATGGTCAGGGCGTTCACCTCGTCGACGAGGTCGTCGCGCAGCCTGCTCCACAGCGAGGCCGGAACGTAGGCGCGCGAGGCGGCCGAGCACTTCTGGCCCGCGAACTCGAACGCGCCGCGGACCAGCGCGGTGCGCAGGATCTCCACGTCGGCGGACGGGTGGGCGAGGATGAAGTCCTTGCCGCCGGTCTCGCCGACCAGCCGCGGGTAGCTCCGGTAGTTCGCGATGTTCGCGCCGACGGTCGACCACAGGTGCTGGAAGACCTTGGTGGAACCGGTGAAGTGGATCCCGGCGAGCTCGGGGTCGGCCAGCGCCACATCGGACACCGCGAGGCCGTCGCCGGTGACCAGGTTGATCACGCCCGGCGGCAGCCCGGCGGCCTCGAGCAGGCGCATGGTCAGGTGCGCGGCGAAGGTCTGCGTCGCGGCGGGCTTCCAGACGACGGTGTTGCCCATCAGCGCGGGCGCGGTGGGCAGGTTCCCGGCGATCGCGGTGAAGTTGAACGGGGTGATCGCGTAGACGAAGCCCTCGAGCGGGCGGTGGTCGGTGCGGTTCCACACCCCGGCCGAGCTGCGCGGCTGCTCGGCCAGGATCTGCCGCGCGAAGCCCACGTTGAAGCGCCAGAAGTCGATCAGCTCGCACGCGGAGTCGATCTCGGCCTGGATGGCGGTCTTGGACTGGCCCAGCATGGTGGCCGCGTTGAGGGTGTCGCGCCAGGGTCCGGACAGCAGATCGGCCGCGCGCAGCAGGACCGCCGCGCGCTCGTCGAACGGCAGCGCTCGCCATGCCGGGGCGGCGGCCTTGGCGGCGGCGACCGCGTCGGCCGCGTCCTCGTGGGTGGCGTTGCCCAGGGTGCCCAGGACAGCGCGGTGCTTGTGCGGTTGGACGACATCGATCCGGGTGCCGCGTCCCATCCGCTGCTCGCCGCCGATCGTCGAGGTCAGCTCGACGGGCTCCTTGGCGAGCGTCACGAGCCGCTGCTCCAACCGGGCGCGCTCGGCGCTGCCGGGGGCGTAGTTCTGCACGGGCTCGTTGGCGGGAACCGGAACCTGGGTCACAGCGTCCATCGGCGTCTCCTCTTTCCGCGTCGCTTGGGGTGCTCGGGGATCTGCTCAACGCTAGGTAGCGCGGAAGGTCGAGCGGTGGTGCATGCGGCTACTGTTGAGGCGGTCCGTTTGTACGATCGGCCAAAGGGAGAGCCATGGAGACCGCGGGCGCGACACTGCGCCAGCTCCTGATCACGCTCGGCGAGCCACTCGTCGAGTTGCTGGCCGCGCCCGGCGGGCTGGACGTCGAGGTGGGCGATGTGGTCATCCTCGATCCGGACGACGAACCGGGCGCCGAGCCCGGTGACCTGGTGCTGATCGTCGGCGCCCGCGGCCGGTCGGCACTGCGCCTGGTGCGGGCCGTCGCGCGGCGGGGCGCGACCGTCGCGGCGGTCAAACTGGAACAGGCCGAGGACCTGGAGGGGCTGCGCGCGGCCGCCGCCGACAGCGGGATCGCCGTGCTCACCGTGCGGCCCGAGGTGCGCTGGGACCAGCTCGCCACGCTGGCCATCGACGCGGTCGCCGACGCGCGGGAGATGACCGGAGCCGAGCCCGGCGAAGCCACCGACCTGTTCTCGCTGGCGCAGACCATCGCCGCGCTCACCGACGGCATCGTCAGCATCGAGGACACCGCGAGCCGCGTGCTGGCGTATTCGCGATCCGACGACGAGGTGGACGAACTGCGCCGGCTGTCCATCCTGGGCCGGCAGGGGCCCGAGGACTACCTGGCGCTGCTGCGCAGCTGGGGTGTCTTCGAACGCCTCAACGCGGGCGACGAGGTGGTGCGGATCGACGAGCACGCCGAACTCGGCATCCGCCGGCGGCTCGCGGTGGGCATCCGGGCCGGAGCCCAGTGGCTGGGGACCGTGTGGGTGCAGGAGGGCCGGAACCCGTTGTCCGAGCAAGCCGAATCGGCGGTGCTCGGCGCCGCGCGGGTGGCCGCGCTGCACCTCGTGCGCCGCCGCACCGGCCCGGCCGCCGGGTTGCAGGAGAACCTGCTCGCGGGCCTGCTGGACAACCGCATCGACGCGCAGGTGCTCGCCGGCAGCATCGGCGCGGACCTCGGCAAACCGGCGGTGGTGACCGCGTTCGGGCTGTCCGATTCCGGGCCGTCGGTGGACGCCGACCGGCCGACGCTCGAACTGCGCGGCGCCGCGATGAACGATCTGATCTCCGTGCACGCGGCCGCGTACCGCCGCAGCGCGCTGGTCACCACCTCCGGCTCCCGGGTCTACCTGCTGCTGCCCGATCTGCCGGGCCGGTCGGCGGATCAGGTCGCGGTCGGGCTGGCGCGGGAGATCGTGGCGGCGGCGGGCAAACGGTTGCGCCTCACCGTGCGGGCGGCGGCCGGTTCGGTGGTGCCCTCGCTGCGCGACATCGCCGAATCGAAGACCGAGGCGGACCGGGTGCTCGACGTGATGGCGCGCGAGGGGCGGACCGGGGTGGCCACGATCGCGGACGTGCGGTCCGAGGTGCTGGTCGGCGAGACGCTCGCGCTGCTCGAACGGCAGCCGCGCCTGCGCGATCCCCGGGTGAACGCGCTGGTCGCGCACGACGGCGAACACGGCTCCGAACTGGTTCCCTCGCTGATCGCGTACCTCGACCGGCTCGGTGACGTGCGCGCGGCCGCCCGGTCGCTCGGCGTGCATCCGAACACCCTGCGGTACCGGCTCAAACGGGCCGCCGCGCTGAGCGGGCTCGATCTCACCGATCCGCGGCAGACCCTCTTCGCCCATCTGCAACTGCTGCTGACGACCCGAACCGGGAGCTGACCAGGGTCCGGATCCGCTCGGGCCCGTAGACGGGCCGCCCGTCGAGGGTGCCGTCGGGGTGGACGAGCACCGCGCACGGCGTGCCCGCGGCGCGGTAGGCGTCGGCCACTTCGCGGTCCCGCTGCAGCAGGATCAGCGGGAGCCCGTACCGATCGGCTCGCGCGCGGTTCGGCCCGGCCGCGCCCCGGCTGATCACCGCCACGGTGAGCCGGTGCTCCCGGTGCCAGCGGCCGAGATCGGGCAGCAGGGCGTCGCAGGCGCCGCAGTCCGGGTTGGCGAAGACCAGCAGCGCGGGATTTCCGCTCGCCAGCAGGGCTTCCAGGTCCAGGACGGTGCCGGCGAGGTTGGGCAGCCGGAACGCCGGCGCGCGCGGCCGGGTGGTCGCCGCGGGCCGCTCGGCGAGCTTGCATTCCAGTTCGGCCAGCCGCCGCCGGAGTTGTTCCTGCCGCTGCCACAGGGCGAAGAAGGCGGCCCCGCCCGCGAGCAGCAGTCCTAACGCGACGGTCCGGGCGTCCACGGTGAACCCGGTGACGGGTCCGAAGAGGACGGTGGTGGCCAGCGCGGCGAGCACGAGGTTGCGGGCGAGCGCGGGCCAGCCCGGCGGTTCGGCAGACAACCGGCCGAAGCAGCGGCAGGCGGGGGCGCGCCCGTGGGCCAGGTGGTAGGCCAGCAGGCTGGTGAAGACCAGCAACAGGACCAGCGCGCCGAACGCACCGATCCGTGCCGACGCGGGCGGAACCAGCGCCACGGCCACGGCGAGTTCGGCGACCGGCAGGGCGGCGGCCGCGGGCGCGGCGAAGCGGGCGGGTACACCGAAATCCAGCATCGCCTCGCGCGTACCGGCGTGGTCGGCCAGCTTCGTCCCGCCGGAAAGCGCGAAGACCGCGGCCAGCAGCAGGCGAACGAGCAGCAGCACGGTATCCACCGGCAGAAGCTTCACCCGCCCGGTGGGCGGCGGGGAACCGTCGGCCGAGCACCCGATCGGGCCACCCCGGTTGCCCTTTCGCGCACGGCCGTGCGCCGCACGAAGTAGGGTGATCGGCGGGGAAGCCGGGAAGCCTGGTCGGCACTGTTGAAGAAGGCAAAGCGGGGTGCCGGTCGTGCGCGGTGTCGAAACCGTCCTGTTCCTGGTGGTCGTGGCCACGGTGGTGGCCACCTTCGCGAACCGGTTGCGGGTTCCGGCGCCCTCGCTGCTCGTGGTCGCCGGGGTCGTGGTCGGCCTGCTGCCCGGGGTGCCCGCGATCACCGTCACCCCGGACATCGTGAGCCTGGTCGTGCTGCCGCCGCTGCTGTTCGCCGCGGGCGAGGAGTTGCCGTGGCGGGATCTGCGGGCGGTGTGGAAGCCGACCGCGGTGCTCGCGGTCGGGCTGGTGCTGGTGTCCGCGGCGGTCGTCGGTGTCGTGGTGTTCGCGCTGACCCCGTTGCCGGTCGGGATGGCGTTCGTCCTCGGCGCGGTGCTCGCCAGCACCGACCCGGTCGCGGTGACCGCGCTCGCCCGGCGGCTTTCGCTGCCGCCCCGGGTGCAGGCACTGGTGCAGGCGGAGAGCCTGTTCAACGACGCGACCAGCCTGCTGCTGTTCCGGGTCGCCCTGTCCCTGGCGGTCGCGGCGGGATCGGTGTCCTGGGGACGGACGGCCGTGGAGTTCGTCCTGCTCGCCGGGGGCGGCCTGCTGGTCGGCGGGGTCGTCGCGCTGGGCGCGTTCCTGGTCCGGCGGCGGACCGAGGACCCGGTGCTGGAGACCGTGGTCGCGCTGGTCACCCCGTATGCGGCCTACGTGCTGGCCGAATCGGTGCACGCCTCCGGGGTCACCGCGGTCGTGGTGGCCAGCATCGTGCTCGGCACCCAGACCGAACGCGTGACCAGCCCGCGGATCCGGCTGCAGCTGACCGCGGTCTACGGCACGGTGGTGTTCCTGCTGGAGAGCGTGGTGTTCGGGTTGATCGGGCTGCAACTGCCCGAACTGGTCCGGGCGCTGGCCGGGACGCAGAGCAACTGGCCGCTGGAGGCGCTGGCCATCGCGGGAACGCTGCTCGTGGTCCGGTTGCTGTGGGTTTTCCCGCTGTCGGCGGCGTTGCAGCGGAGACGGGGCGTGCGGCCGACCTGGCGGGTGCCCGCGGTGGTGTCCTGGGCGGGCGCCCGGGGTGTGGTGCCGCTGGCCGCCGCGCTGTCGATCCCGCTGACCACCGGGAGCGGGGAGTTGTTGCCGCACCGGGATCTGGTGTTGCTGCTGACCACCTCGGTCATCGTGATCACCTTGGTGGTGCAGGGCTTCACCCTCGCGCCGCTGGTGCGCCGCACCGGGATCGCGGTGGCCCCGGACGACATCCGCCAGGAATACGGATCCGCGCGCGAGCGGCTGGCCAGGACCGCGCTGGCACACCTGGACGAGATCGCGGGCAGCGAATCGGCGCCGGAGTTCGTCATCGAACAGCTCCGGCGCAGCTGGGCGGCGCGGCTGGACCGGGTGTCGGTCTCCGGGCCGGAGGAGGCGGAGAGTTCGACGACCGCGGACGCGTACCGGAGACTGCGCCGGGAACTGCTGCGGGTGGAAGGCCTGGAACTGACCCGGCTCTACGAATCGGGCGCGGTGAGCGACGCGACCCGGCGCCGGATCCAGCGCATGCTCGACTTGGAGGACGCGGGGCTCGGCGAGGACGATTCCTGAAGCACGCTCCGCCGGGCGATGGCCCCGGCATGCCCGGCGAACCGTTCGTAGCAGCGGCTGAGCAGGCTCACGTCGACCGCGGTGGCGACGCCGTAGCCCCAGTCGCCGTAGTCGATGATCGTGAGCAGCGTGCGGTGCAGGTTGGTCATCTCGTCTTCGGCGTCCTCGGCCGCGGCCCGCATCGCCGGGTCGCGGCTGATCAGGGCCTGCCCGGCCAGTCCGGCGATCCCGCCCGCGATGCGCCCCATTTCCTCGAAGCGCGGCCGCAGCACCGGCGGCACGACCGCTCGCGGATACCGCCGCCGGGCGGCCTCGGCGATCTGCGCGGCGAGTTCGGTCATCTGCGCGAGGCTCTCCCCGATGTAGATCGACGCCACCGCACCGCGGAGATCGTTTTCACCGTGCAGTTCGCGGGCGAGCAGGTCCCGGGCGTGCCGGTCGGATTCCGCGCGGTTCCGCGCGAGCCGCCCGCGATCGGCGATCACCTGGTCCGCACGCGCGAGATCGGCGTCCAGCACCGCGGCGGTCGCGCGGCCGATCGTGTCGGCGTTCTCGTGGCAGAGCGCGGCGAGAAGGCGGGCGAGGACTTCCAGCCGGTCCTGGTAGACGTCGTGCATACGTCTGGAGCGTAACGCCGCGATCACGGACGCGTCGGTACGCGGCGGATTTCCTAACACTATTCGTGCGGTTGTTTTCCGGCGCGAATGTCGAACTCGCTGACCTGAATGTCGAATTCGCGTGCCGGAACGTAGAACTCGCGTTAAGAGCACGGCGGCGGGGTTGTGGGCGATCGGGTGTGCGGGGTTGTGTGGGGGTATGGCAATGCCTGGGTTCGTTGCCGATCGGACCGCGTTGATCACCGGCGCGACCGGCGGTGTCGGGTTCGAAATGGCGCGTCGTCTGCTGGCCGAGGAATTCACCGTCGTGCTGCACGCGCGATCCGGCCGGCGCGGTGAGGAGGCGCTCGAGCTGCTCGTCAAGGAGGGGTTCGATCCGCTGCGAATGCATCTGGTGCTCGCCGATTTCGCCCGGCTCGGCGAGGTGGCGACGATGGCCGCGCGGGTGGCGCGGGCGCACCGGCGGATCGATGTGCTGGTGAACAACGCCGCCATCGCGGGAACCGACGAGCGGGTGCTCACCGAGGACGGTCACGAGCAGACCTTCCAGGTCAACTACCTCGCGCCCTATCTGCTCACCCGGATGCTGGAGGGCGCGCTCGCCGAGGCGCGGCGGAGCCGGGTGGTGAACCTGTCGTCGGCGTTGCACCGCACCGGGCGGATCGACTGGGCCGATCTCACCCGGGAACGCCGGTACAGCCGGGGCGCCGCCTACGCGCAGTCCAAACTCGCGCTGACCATGTTCACCCGGGCGCTCGCCGAATTCGGCCCCGACGGCCTGACCGCGGCGAGCGTGCATCCCGGTGTGCTGGACACCCCGTTCCTCGCCTCCTGCGGCTGCCACGCGCGCCCGGCGGGAGAGGGCGCCGACACCGTGGTGCGCCTGTGCCCGCCCGACCACGCGATCGTCAACGGCGCCTACTACGACGAGCACCTGGTCCCGGCCGGTCCGGCCGCACCGGTCAACGACCGGAAGGCGGTCCACCAGCTGTGGCGGATCAGCGAGCGCCTCACCGGCCTCGGCTGAGCGCGTTGCCGAGACATCGCACTCTGTCGGCCAAGTGCGGTCGACCGGTCACCTCGGCCCGTGGTGACGCACTTAGCCGACAAAGTGCACTCACGATCGCAGTGTCGCCTTGGCGAAGGCGCCCGCGCGGGCGTTCGCCTGGCAGCGGGCTTCGTGTTCGGCGGTCCAGCCGAAGTGCTCGGCCAGCACCCGGAACTCGCGGCTCACCGTGGTCGCGGACGTGGTGCGGGCGTCGGTCGAGATGGTGACCGCCAGGCCGTCGGCCAGCAACCGGTCGGCCGGATGCCGGGCCAGCTCGGCGATCGCGCCGGTCTGCGCGTTGCTGGTCGGGCACATCTCCAGCGTGACGCCGTCCGCGCGCAACCGGGACACCAGCGCGGAATCCTCGGCCGAACGCACCCCGTGACCGATGCGGGCGGCGCCGAGCACGTCCAGCGCCTCCCACACGCTGGCCGGGCCCGCGGCCTCGCCCGCGTGGATCGTGACGGCCAGCCCGCCCGCGTGCGCGGCGGCGAACGCCTCCCGGTGCACGGCACCGGAAACGCTTTCGTCCCCGGCCAGATCCACCCCGCACACCAGCTCGCGGAGCCGCAGCGCGGTGTCCACCACGGCCTCGCCGATCTCCGGCGGCTGCTGGCGCAGGCAGCACAACAGAAGTCCACAGTGGACACCGGTCGCCGCGCTGCCTTCGGCGAGCCCGGCGGCCACCGCGCGGACCGCGTCGTCCAGGCCGAGGCCGCGGCGGCCGTGCAGTTGCGGGGCGAACCGGACCTCGCCGTAGCCGATCCCGTCGGCCCGCCAGTCGTGCACCAGTTCGCGCGCCACGCGGTGCAGGGCCTCGGGGGTCTGCAGTACGTCCAGGGCGGGGTCGATGTATTGCAGGTAGGCCATCAGTTCGCCGCAGTGCCGCGGCGCGATGACCAGTTCCTCGGCCGGTCGGTCGAGCGGAATTCCCTGTTCCGCGGCCAGATCCGCGACGGTCGCGGGCCGGACCGAACCGTCGAGGTGGCAGTGCAGTTCGATGCGGTCGTTCATGGCTGTGGCTCCAAGGTCTTGGCGAGCGTGTCGAAGAGCAGGTCCTTGAACCCGCGTTCGCGCACCCGGCGCACCAGGGTGAGGTTCGCGGGCGGCGCGTCCAGGCGCCGGTCGGTCATCGTCTGGCCGCGGGCCTCGTCGCCGAGCGCGACCCGCACGTGCGCCCGTTCGGCTTCGGCCACCAGTTCGGGCCGCAGCACCACGGCCATCGCCACCGGATCCGGCAGGTCGTAACCGTCCAGCCCGGTCACCGCGGCCGACCATTCGGCGACCTTCCTATTGATCCCCTGGGTGAACTCGGCGAGCGGGGTGCCCAGCCCGCGCAGGCGGTCCTGGTCGGCGGGCGACATCACCGCGTCCTGCCGGGAAACGTCCCACCCGATCCAGGTGACCAGTTCCGGGGTCGCCGCCGCGGCCACGATCTGGGCTGCTTCGGGATCGGCCCAGGCGTTGAACTCCGCGGTGGCGCTGACATTGCCCACCGCGTCCGGCGCGCCGATCATGCAGTACACGTGCCGGAACCGGGTGAGCAGCGCGCGATCCCGCAGCAGGGCCGCGGCGATGTTCGTCAACGGCCCGAGCGTGACCAGGGTCAGTTCACCGGGCCGTTCGCGCGCCCGCTCGAGCAGGACGTCGACCGCGTGCCCGGGCCGCGCCGAACCGAGCGGATCGGCCAGCCCGAGGTCACCCATGCCGTCGTCGCCGTGAACCACCTGCGCGGTGTGCAACGGGCGCAGGACCGGCCGGTCGCAGCCCTGGTAGACGGGCACCGAACCCGCACCGGCGAGTTCCAGGGCGAGCAGCGCGTTGCGGGTCGCCCGCGGCAGCGGGACGTTCCCGGCGACCGTGGTCACCGCGGTCAGTTCGACCCGGTCGTCGAGCGCGGCGAGCAGGAGCGCCACCGCGTCATCCGATCCGGTGTCGGTGTCCACGAGCAGTTCGAGCATCACGTTCCCCAGGTTGTCTAAACGATTAGACTCCACTATGGGATGCCATGATCGGCACTGTCAAGCCGATAGGGGAGGGACGCCGGTGGCGGTGACGATGGCCGACGTGGCCCGGCGCGCGGGAACGTCCGTCGCGGTGGTGAGCTACGTCTTCAACGACGGTCCCCGCCCGGTCGCCGACCGGACGCGGGAGCGGGTGCTGGCCGCCGCGGCCGAACTCGGGTACCGCCGCAACCGGGTCGCCGCCGCCCTGCGCTCGGGGTCCTCGGGACTGGTCGGCCTGGTCCTGCCGGACACCGTGAACCCGTACTTCGCCACGCTCGGCCGCCGCCTGGAGCAGGAGCTCGCCGGGGCCGGGAAGCTCACGGTCATCGCGAACTCCGGCTACGACGCCGACCGGCAGGCGGCGGCGATCGAGGGGTTCCTGGCCGCCCAGGTGGACGGCCTGATCATCGTGTCGGCGGACGGCGCGGCCGGAGCCGTGCGGGCCGCGGACACCCCGGTCGTGTACGTGCACCACCGGCCGCGCGATTCGGCGGCCGCGCTGATCGCCGCCGACAACGAAACCGCGGTCGCCCTCGCGGTCGCGCACCTGCGCGAGCACGGGCACGGCCGGATCGACTTCCTGGCCGGGCCCGGCGACGACGGCCCGGTCGCCACCCGGACCGCGGCCTGGCGTGCGGCGGCCACCGGTGAGCTGCTGCGCTGCGCCTACACCCGCGACGCGGCCGCGCGCCTGATCGCCCGCCTGGCCGCCGAATCCCGGCTGCCCCGCGCGCTCGTCGTCGCCACCGACGAGCAGGCCGTCGGCGTGCTGGCCGCGGCGGGGGCGGCGGGTGTCGACCTGCCCGGTGCGCTCGCGCTGGTCAGCTGCGACGGCAGCCCGGACGCCGCGTTCACCGTGCCGTCGCTCACCGCCGTCGAGCAGCCGTTCGGCGAACTCGCCCGGCGGGCCGTGCGCCGGTTGCTGGGCGAGGCGATCCCGGACGATCCGGTCCGGGCACACCTGGTCCCCCGCCGCAGCTGCGGTTGCGCGTCGCCGCCGTTCGCCCGCTGACTGCGTCCATCCGGTGCGATTCGAACCCCGCCGCCCTGGGTAGCCGTCAGGGACCGCCCCGACGGACTTCTGGAGGGAACATGGCGGAGACGGTCGGCGACTACGTGCTGCGACGCTTGCGGGAGTGGGGAGTCCGGCAGGTTTTCGGTTACCCGGGCGACGGCATCAACGGCCTGGTCGCTTCCTGGGACGCCGCGTTGTCGGCCGAGGTGCCGACGGTCCTCGACGTCCGCTGCGATCCCGAGGTCCCGCCGATCCCGCCGCACGCGACCTTCGAGCAGATCAAATCCGTCGCCGAGGCGGTGCTCAAACGCGATCCGGAGGCCTGGCACCTGGTCGTGCAGGGAGCCAAGACCAAGTTGCGGGAACTGCTGCCATGACGAGCATCGACGAGGAACTCGGGCGCGCGATCGCCGATCGCCTGCTGAACCTGTTGCGCGACGCCGAAGTCGAGGCGCTCGCCACCGAACTGGGCACGCTGGTGGGCCGGTACGGGCCTCGCCGCCACCTGCTGCGGCCGCTGCTCGCCCAGCTGATCGCGGAGACCGCGGACCGCGTGCGGGAGAGCACCGGCCCGATGGGGGAGTGCGGCGCGTTCGCCGTCGACGTGCGCGACGACGGGGACCAGGCGGTGGACATGGACGAACTCCGCCCGCCGATGCGGGCGATGCTCCGCGCGGTGCTCGCGCTGCTGAGCGACCATCCCGCGGACGCCGAGGTCCAGCTCGACCTCGCGGTGGCCGACCCGAACCCGCTCGGCCGGATGGACGCGGTCGTGCACGCCCTGCTCTGGGTCGACGGCCTCCGCGACCCGCACCGCGGTCAGGCGGCCGGTTCCAAGCAGTAGACCATGAACGCCGAGCGGATGATCGGCTGCGCGACGTTGCGGACCCGGACCCCGCCCGGGGTCACGCCGTGCTCGCAGCCGTAGTGCGCGTGGCCGTGGATCGCCAGATCCGCGCCCGCGTTGTCGATCGCCTCGCCGAGCAGGTACGAGCCGAGGAACGGGTAGATCTCCGGTGGTTCCCCGCGCAGGGTGTCCGAGACGGGTGCGTAATGGGTGAGCGCGATGCGCACGTCGGCTTCCAGCGCCTCGAGCGCGGTCTGCAGGAGGCCGGACACCTCGATCGTGTGCTCGACGAAGTTCTTCATCTCGCGCTCGCCGAACGCGCTGGCGCATTTCCCGGCGAAACCGCCCCCGAATCCTTTCACCCCGGCGATCCCGACCCGCCGCCCGGCCAAGTCCAGGGTGAGCCCGTCCCCTTCGAGCACCCGGATCTCGTTCTCCTCCAGGAGTTTCACGATGTCGGCGCCGCGGTCGCTGTGGTGGTCGTGGTTGCCGAGCACGGCCACCACCGGCACGGCGAGGCGGGCGAACTCGTCGGCGACCACCGCGGCCTCGTCGAGGGTGCCGTGCCGGGTCAGGTCGCCGGCGAGCAGCAGCACGTCCGCGTGGTCGCCCACGTGCTCGAGCGCCGGGCGGAGGTTCCCGCGCGCGTCCTCGCCCAGGTGCACGTCTCCCACGGCGGCGATTCTGATCAACGCAATTCCTCCCTGCCGTCGGGTTCGCCCGCGGCCGACACCCGGACGTCGTTGTGGATCCGCAGTTCCGGCGCGTGCTCGGCGAGTACGCGTTCGAGTTCCTCCCGGCGCTGGACCGTCGCCACCTCACCGCTGAGGTGCACGTGGCCGCCGCGGACGTCGACGCGGATGCCCAGCTCGGCCGTCCGCGCGTCCTCGGCGAGGATCCGGGACAGGTCGGCTGCCCGGTACTGCGGTGGGTTGTCCTGTTCTCGTGCGCTCATCGCTCCTCCGCATTCCCGATGACGTTCCCGATGACGTCGAGGTCGCGCAGCAGGCGCAGAAAGGCTCTGGCGTAAGGGGATTCGCGGGTGTCCCGGACGACTTCGGGCCAGTTCACCTGTTCCCGCAGCTCGCGGGCGATGGTGAGCAGCGGGGTGAAATCGCACCGGTGCGCCTCCAGCACCAGCAGTTTGTCCACCATCAGCTCGGTACCGGTGACGACCGGCGCGAGTGCGGGGCCGATGCGCAGGGGTTCGGCGCGGTCGAGCATCGCGTCGGTCACCGGCCGGCGGTTCGGGCGGAAGATCAGGTCGACCAGCACGTCCCCGTCGTAGACCTTGGTCAGCCAGTCCTCCGGCGGTTCGACCGGGGTCATCCCGGCGCCGACGAGCGCGCCGGTCGCGGCGACCACGTCACCCTCGCGCAGGTAGATGTCCACGTCGTGCTCGGACGGCGGCCCACCGCGGGCGTAGATCGCGTAGCCACCGCCGACCGCGAAGCGGATTCCCTTGTCCTGCAAGGTGTTCACCACGCGGGTGAGGGTGCCCAGGAACTCCTCCGCGGCTTCCTCGCGCTCGCCGGCGGTCGTCATCAGGCCGGTTTCAGCGGATCGTGCCCGACCGTCATCAGCCGGTGCCGCCAGTGCGCCTGCCCGGCCGTGGGTTCCAGGTCTTCGCGGCGTTCGGCGCGCACCCGGTCGACCACCTTGCGCATCACCCGGGCGTCGTCCTCGTCGAGGTCGACCCGGCGCTTGCGCAGAATCGCGAGCACGTGCTGCCCGATCGGCGTTCCGGCCTGATCGGGCAGCGGTTCACCGTCCGGGTCCGCGGACCGGGTGCGCAACCATTCGGACAGCTCCCGGGACGTCATGTTCACCACGCGGTGGAACTCTGCCCAGAGCGTCTCGTCGACGGGCGTCTCGGCGGCCATGTCTTCTCACCTCCGATGTCAGCCGGGTTCCCCGCGGCGCTTGCGGTGGATCACCCAGCCCAGATCGATCACGCAGCCGACGGCCACCACGCCCAGCAGGATGGTCAGCCAGGGCATGCCGTACACCGCGAACAGCACCCCCGCGCCGACGCACAGCACGATCGCCAGGGCGGCGAGGACGATCCGCAGGGTGAGCGCGCTGTAGGCGGGCGCGGCGCCGCCGTAACCGGCGGTCGGGTCGTGGTAGCCGGGCAGGCCGCGTTCGTACTCCTCCCGGGTACGCGGCTTTTCCCGGTGTTGTCGTGTCATGGAACCTCACCTCGCCCAGGAGTACCCCGGTGCGCGCGAGTCAATCTCCCTTGCGCCGATTCGCGGTTCACCGCCACGATGGAGCGGAGGGGACAAGGGGGTCGAGGTTATGCGGCGGGGAAGGTTCCGGCGGGTGCTCGCCGGACTGGCGGTGTTCGCGGCCACGGTCACGTTCGCCACCGGGGCGCAGGCCGAACCGGCGGGGGATCGCGATGCGGTGGTGCGCACGGATTCCGGGCCGGTGCGTGGGACCGTGCACGCCGATCACCGGTCGTTCCGGGGAATTCCGTTCGCGGCGCCGCCGGTCGGGGAGCTGCGCTGGCAGCCGCCGCGGCCGCCGAGCCCGTGGACCGAGCCGCGGGACGCGACCAAACCGGGTGATCGCTGCGCGCAGAACGCGGGCCCGCTCAGCCAGGCCAGCACCAGTGAGGACTGCCTGTACCTGAACGTGACCACACCCCGGCGGGGCCCGGCGCCGCCGCGCCCGGTCATGGTGTGGGTCCACGGCGGCGGATTCGTCTCGGGAGCGGGCAGCGACCTCACCCCGACCCGGCTCGCGGTCGACGGGGACGTGGTGGTCGTGACCGTCAACTACCGGCTGGGCGTCTTCGGCTTCCTCGGCCATCCCGGGCTGGGCGCCGAATCGGGCACGTTCGGCCTGGCGGACCAGCAGGCGGCGCTGCGCTGGGTGCGGCACAACGCCCGCGCCTTCGGCGGCGATCCGCACAATGTCACGCTGTTCGGCGAATCCGCGGGCGGGATGAGCACCTGCGCCCAGTTGACTTCGCCCGCGGCGGCCGGGTTGTTCCAGCGCGCGATCATCCAGAGCGGGGCGTGCACGATCAACTGGCCGGCCAGCGGTTTCCTGCCCGATGTCCCGGCCGGGACGATGTGGGCGCCGAAGGCCGCCGTGGACGCCGAGGGAGCCCGGCTCGCCGAGGGCCGTGGCTGTGCCGATCCCGCCACGGCCCTGGCCTGCCTGCGCCGGGTCCCGGTGCGGGACCTGCTCGCGGATCCGCGGGCCGCCTCGATCTCCGCTCCGGCGTTCGGCACCCGGCTGCTTCCGGAGCAACCCGCCGAAGCGCTGGCCGCGGGCCATTTCCCGCGGATTCCGGTCGCCCTGGGCACCACCCGGAACGAGCACCGGCTGTTCGCCGCGGTGTACCCGAACCATCCGATCACCGAGGCGGACTACCAGCGCTGGCTGCGCGACGGGTTCGGCGACCGGGCGAACGAGGTGGCGGCCCGGTACCCCACCGGCGCGCACCGCACACCGGGCAACGCGTGGGCCGATATGGCGACCGACCGGGTCTGGGCCTGCACCACGCTGACCGGCGCCCGGTTGCTGGACGCGCGTACCCGGGTCTTCCAGTACGAGTTCGCCGATCCGCGTCCCCCGGTGATCTTCCCGTTCCCGCCGGATATCGACCCGGGTGCCTATCACGCCTCCGAACTGGTGTTCCTGTTCGAGCCGGGTGGCTTTCCGGTGCAACTGACTCCCGAACAGCAGCGGCTTTCCCAGCGGATGATCGGCTACTGGTCGCGGTTCGCCGCCACCGGGAATCCGAACGCGCACGGCTCGCCGAAGTGGCGCGCCTTCCCGTCGGTGCAGTCCCTCGCCCCGGACGACATCCGGCCGGTCGACTTCGGCGCCGAGCACAAGTGCGACTTCTGGGCCGGGCTGCCCCAGCGCTGACTCCCGCACGCGGTGACCAGCTCCCCGGGAGTCGTGAGTGGCACGGCCGGTTCTAACCCAATGCCGGGTAGTTAGGGCTGGGTGGGGGGTGTCAAGGCTGTGATGGGTGCGGC
>NZ_VTHK01000089.1 GCF_009765355.1 Amycolatopsis anabasis
CCCAGGTCCACCGATCCCTCACCGCCTACGACCACTGACCTTGGAATAGGTCATCTAGGTGGGACGAGGTATGCGACGACGACTTCGGCCGGGTCGTGGACCAGGCGATCGGACGCGCGCTCAACGAGGTCGCCGCTAAGGCTGGATGCCGACCGCTACGCTGGCACTTCGCGGCATTACGCAACGTACTCGAGGGCTACGCCGAGGATCTGTCTGAGTCCGAGACGGAAAAGATTCTGCAGGCGTGGGGCGCGCTACTCGAGCTGGAGCAAGTGGCCTGGCCGATGCCCGGCTGCACGGAATACCGCGGAAGCGTCGGGATGCGTCCGGTGCTGATTTGGGGCGTAACCGATCGGCAGCGCCGGGACGCAGACCAACCACCGCCGGCGACGGTCTGACCCCAGCAACCCATGATGAGCAGCACCAAACCCATGATGAGCAGCACCAGACGTAGACCCTCGAGCCCTCCGGCGCGCTTGTGCACTCGGTCCAGGTTGGCGTGGTTGTGTTCGCGGGTGGCCAGCAGTATGTGCATACCGAGCGATCGGCCGTGCTGGCGTGTTGACCATGCTGTCGATGTGCTTGCCAGGTCAGAGTTTGTCGTGCGGATGGACGGTGCGGTGCCCGAGCCGGTGGGAGAATTGCGCGAGGAATTCGGGGCGAAGTCTGGCCAGTTCCAGGGCTCTGACACGCTTTCGATGATCCCGCGTGGGGTTGCTGGCCAGGCTTGGTGGCGGGCGCGTAGCCGGAGCAGGTCGAAGTTGGCGCGGCCGAACATGGCGCGTTTGATCAGCTTAACCGGTTGACGTTGCCGTCGGTCGGGCCGTTGCTGTGCGGGAGCGTCAACCCTGCGACCACCGCATCCCAGTCGCGGCGCAGGGTTGTGGCGAATGAGCGGATCTCCCGGACGTCGCAGGTTTCGGCTTGCTGGGCCCAGGCTTCGAGGTTGTGCCGCGGCGCTGGCGCAGCAGCAGAGTGAAGCTGGCAGCGAGTTGATGTGTAGTGGCGATCTCGTCGGACCGGTTCGCGATCTGGTGCAACTGGTCGCGTTCGTCGTCGGTTAGTTCGTCGGGGCGGTGCATGATCCAGCCGGTTACCTTCCTCGGCGTGATCACAGGCCGAGACTCGGTGGGTGCTCCGGTGACGCGCCAGTGCTGGAGGTGGCGCCGGACGGTCTTGACGTTGCCGCGGAAGCCCCGGGCCTTGAACTCGGTGTGGAGGACTGCGGCGTTGACGCAGCCCTTGCCCCATCGTTTCCGCAGGTAGGGGACGAAGGCGTCGGTGAGCGTGCTGCGGCGGGCACCGGTGCTCATGAGCTCGTCGATGTCGTTGCGCGCGTAGCGGCGCACGGTCTTGCGATCCAGATCGAGTTCCCGCGCGATCGCGCTGATAGTCCAGCCCTAGGCGAGGGAGTCCACTCGGTAACCGAGTTCGCGTAGCCGCTCG
The DNA here is from genome assembly GCF_009765355.1 of Amycolatopsis anabasis. GTDB lineage: Bacteria > Actinomycetota > Actinomycetes > Mycobacteriales > Pseudonocardiaceae > Amycolatopsis > Amycolatopsis anabasis. Next base: position 1,447 of record NZ_VTHK01000089.1, read on the forward strand.
ACGTCGCGGCGCACCGTGCGCGGGGTGACACCGAGTCGTTCGGCCAGCTGCTTGCCTCGCCAGACACGCCGGGCGGTGAGCGGGGACAGCAGTTGCAGTAGCCGTGCCGCGCTGTCGATCACGAGCTCTCGATCACGACAACAAGAATGGCAGACATCGCGGACCGATACTGTCCACATCTGCGCATACAGTCGGCGGGCATGAACACCACGACGGATGCACGCATCGATTGGAACGCGGAGCTGCGCAGCCAGCTCGAGTGGCACTGGACCAACCAACTCCGTCCCCGCCTGGCGGGGCTGACCGACGAGGAGTACTTCTGGGAGCCGGTATCCGGCTGCTGGAACATTCGCCCGCGTGGGGAGAGCACTGCCCCGATCGCCGTCGGCGGCGGGCATACACGATAGATTTCGCGATGCCCGAACCGACACCGGCACCGGTGACGACCATCGCCTGGCGTATCGGGCACCTGGTCGCCGGCGTGTTCGGCGCACGAAACGCCGCACACTTCGACGGCCCCAGCATCGACCACCAGAACCACACCTACGCGGCCTCTGCCGCCGAGGCACTGAACCAACTGGATGACGGATACACCCGCTGGATGGACGGTGTCGCTCGGCTCGGACAGGACGGACTGATCGAACCGTGCGGTCCGACGGAGGGACCGTTCGTCGACTGGTCGACGGCGGCGCTCGTGCTACACATTCACCGCGAGGTACTACACCACGGCGCGGAGATCGCTCTGCTACGCGACCTGTACACTTGGTGCACCGCTTGTGCGCTCAGTTCCCGTTGCCACGGTCCCGGTAGTCGGCTGGTCCTCTCTGAAGTCGGGCCTCCCTGCGGGGTCCGGTAGACAGGCGACGATCCGAGTCCAGCACCATCAGCAACAACCACACCAGAGGCACCACCGCCAGCATCCTCATTGCCGAAAGCGCCGGCGGCATCGCCGTCCTATTTTCCGGCTCCGCCACGGTGACCGACAGCGACCCCACGCGGGATCATCGAAAGCGTGCCAGAGCCATTTTCGGTGAGCGCCATCACGTCTTGCCATCTGGGCTGAACGCTACCCCGGTAACCGGGTTGCGGTGGTGTTGCAGTCGCGTCAGGAATTGCGGGGCGCCTGGATTCGAGACATCCCAGAACCGGCTGGTGTAGTCGTAGTTCCCGGTGACCAGGCAGCCCAGCGGCCACGATCTTGACCGTGGGGGTCACGCCTCGGGCGGGGCTGGGCAGTTCGACGACGTGGCGGGCGAACCGGCCGACTGAATCGTTGATCGCATCGGCGGATAGCTCGGCTGTCACGGCGGGCGAGGCACCGCCGTCGCTGTCGGTTCATCCGATTTGCACGGTGACCGAACGAGGCCGGTCACCCGGTCGGCGGTTCCTCGCCCGACGGGGAGTGGAGCAACCTGGGATGTTGTTGGTGGTCAACCAACAATCAGGGGATGCGGGGGTTCCTTTGCTTTCGGGCTAGCGCGAAATCGCGCGTTGGCCTGTGTGTGCTGAATTGAGTAGGCTTTTATTGTGATAAGGAGTGGTGATGCGAAGACGTTTTAGCGCTCTGGCGCTGTTCGGGGTTTCCGGATTGGCTCTTGCGACATCGGGTCTCGGTGCCGGTCCTGCCCAGGCGGTCGCTGCGCCGCAGTGCTCGGCTGCAGAGCATTGTTACGCCGTCGGTTTCATCGGCTCCAAGGAGCAGCCGTTATGGATGAACGCGGTAGGCTCAGACCTTGGAGTCGGCTGTTTGCACGTAGACGACAGGGAAACAGAGTTCGCGAACTGGGAGATGTGGCTCCTCACCAATCTCAACAATCCAGCTTTGGATACATGGGTCGAAGTGGGCATGACCGCCGGAAAGCTGCACTTCTCCCCGGGGCAGGAGAAAGGCTTCCTCTGGTACTGGGCGGATCAACGCCCAGGGCTTCCCTACCGTGAGGCTTATATCAAGCCTGCGCGCACGCTCGATCGTGAGAACGTGACGTTCAACTGGGTCCCCAACAGCCCTAACTGGGAGATTCACCAGGACGGAGACCTCGTCGGAGTTTCCGAGAACAACGGAGCGTGGGGCGGCCAGGTGGACAACGGGCTGGAGGTGACGACCCCCGGCGCGAGGATCGCCGCTGGCTCTATAAACTTTCAATACCAAGACACCAACAACGTCTGGCATCCTGCCGACACGGAGCTGTACAACGACAGGCCCGACCTCTTTTCCATTTTCACCAACGGACGAGTCATTACCGCGGCAACACACAAACCCTGTAACGACGAGACGGTAACGATGCCTACCGACAACAAGGCGACACCACCAACTCCCTCCATGCTGCTGGAGACAGCCACAAGGCTGGCCGCAGCGAACGGTGAGGAGCACCCCGCCAACATTCAGTACGTGGCGACTGACCGGCAGGCACTGACGAGTATCGACGGCACTCGGCCGAAATCCAACGATCCCGTGTATCTCGTTCAGATGACCGGCAACTTCGTCGGATACGCCGCTAGTGTTCCCCGAGGGAGCAAGCCGCCCAAGGGAAACGTGCTGACAGCCACGGTCGACGCGAATACCGGGCAGATGCTCAGCTGGTCGATTCTGCTGACCCCGCATGACCTGTCGCAATTCGGAACAGCGGCGACACTGCGGTAACGCTGCTGGACTGCACTCTCGACTCCCGCCGTGTCGTCCTCAGGGTGTTGTGCGTGAGGACGACACGGCGGTCACCACGCGTGCTCGTGCGGCGGGCTCCTCCGGCGGCAGGTCAGCGTAGTAGTAGTCGCGAGCTTGCCCGGCCCGGTCGAACATCGAGTGCAGCACGAGGTCTTGCCAGTGGCCGGGTAGGTCGGGGGTTGGTCAGCGCCCACACAGCAGGACCACGATGAGGTAGCTCGGTAGCAGCCGGGCCATCAGTTTGATCAGGAACACTCGGGCGGCCGCGGATTCCCGCCCGTGGCGGTGCCGGTGAGCATCACCGGTTCGTCGTCGGCGGACAGCCCCGGGCGCCGACCGGATCCGACCGGGCCGCCGGGAACACCCACAGTCCCGGACCGGTTTCGTCCAGCCGCACGCCCGGCATCTCGACCTCGACCGTGTGCTCAGTGCCGTGCGAGGTGCGGTAGATCACCAGGAAGCCGCGTTCCTCGTGAATGACGAATCACGAGCATGCACGGTCACTTAGGACAGCAGCCGGGCAGCACCTGCGACAGAAAGCGGACACTACGCGCACGAATGGGTGAACAATCAGCCACCGTGATGGTCAACAAACGCTAGCTGCGAGACTGCACGAGTTCGGGAGCGAGGACAGGCGCATTCGTTCGGGAGGCGCCGGGCGGATACAGTAATGGGCAACGTGGAGATTCATCACGACACCGGAACGGTGCGGCTGGAACGGTCGCGGGAAAAATGCGTGCTGGCGGTCCTGGCGCTGACGTCAGGAAACCGGTGACACTCACGACCTTAGTCGATCAGGTGTGGGAACCGGCAGAGCAAACGGACAATTCACTGCACAGTGTTGGTGACTACCCCGGCACGCAGTTGGCCCGCGAGCAGCGCTACCGCGGGCGCCACCAGCCAGGTGCCGATCATCGCGATCAGGTCACCGATGGCACGCCTGCAGCACGGACCACGGAGCGCCGGGCGCTCGGGCACGTGGTGACGAGCGTGGCGAGACCACCGGTCAGCCCGCCGATCGCGTACCAAAGCGGGACGCGCGGACCCGGGACGCTCGGCGGAATCAGAGCAGGCGACTGGGCCATGAACAGCGCGAGCGCGGCGAAACCGAACAGCATGACGCGAGCGCTGCGCGAGGTGCCGACGGACCGCTCGAGTCTGCTGTCCGAATGGAGCTTCTGCCGGTCAACGCGGGCATGCAGGCACTCCCCAGAGTCAATCAATAGTCAATATCGTTTAGTCAGGATCGACTATGTGAGTGTGCCTTGGGGAAGCGCTTGCCCATCGGGAATGAGTCCGACTTTCACCCTGAAAGTAGTTCGAACCGGGGCGATCGCCAGGAGCTATGCCGCAGATGAAATAACTACCTGCTAGGCACGAAGTGGTTGCGTGGTAGGGAAAGTCGCGATGGCTCTCGGCGGCCGGGGTTGGGCAGGGCACTACGATGAGCTTTGAACCGCAGGGGCGGACCCCCGGTAGGCGATGGTGAGGTTGCCGAGGCCGTCGTGGCTGATCTCGGCGTCGATCTCGAAAACCTCCCGTAGCCGGTCGGGGGTGAGCACCTCCTGCGGGGTGCCGGTGGCGATGAGGGCGCCCTGGTGCAGGAGGAGGAGCCGGTCGCAGAAGCGGGCGGCCAGGGACAGGTCGTGCAGGGCGACGATTACGGTCTGGTCGGTGTTGCCCAGCAGGTGCATTAGCTCCAGTTGGTGTTTGATGTCGAGGTGGTTGGTGGGTTCGTCGAGCAGGACGCCCCAGGGTCGTTGGGCCAGTGCCCGGGCGATGTGGGTGCGCTGACGCTCGCCCCCGGACAGGGTCTTCCACACTCGGGTGCGTAGGTGGGTCAGCTCCATTCGGGCGAGTGCGGCGTCGACGATGAGGCGGTCGGTGTGGCCCAGGCCGCGCCAGCGGTCGCGGAACGGGGTGCGGCCGAGCGCGACGACATCTGCCACGCGCAGGTCGCTGTCGGAGTCGGCGGACTGCTCGACGAACGCGAGCTGCTGGGCGATCCGGCGGGCGCTCCAGCCGTGGATGTCGTGGCCGTCGTAGCGGACCGTGCCGGTGGTGGGGGTGCGCAGGCCGGCGAGGCAGCGCAGCAGGGTGGACTTGCCGGACCCGTTGGGGCCGATCAGCCCGACGGTCTCGCCGGGCGCGATCTCTGTCTCGATATCGCGCACGATGGTCTTGCCTGCGGCGGCCCAGCTCAGTGCCTCGATCGTGATTCTCACAGCTCGCCTCGCTTGCGCAGGATCAGCAGGAACAGCGGGACTCCGAGCAGTGCGGTGAACGCCCCGACCGGAACCTCCCTCGGGGCGAATGCAATCCGGGCCAGCACGTCGGTCCAGACCAGGAAGATCGCGCCGACGAGTGCGCTGAAGGGCAGCAGGACGCGGTGCAGCGGCCCGACGAGGAAGCGGACGCCGTGCGGCACGATCAGGCCGACGAACGCGATGGCACCCACGGAGGCGACGGCGACCGAGGTGAGTAGGGCCGTGGCGACGAGCAGGGTCAGCCGGGTCGCGCGGACGTTGATCCCCAGCGAGGTCGCGGTGTCGGCGCCGAAGGAGAACGCGTCGAGGGCGGCGGCCTGGGTCCAGATCACCGTCAGTCCCGCCGCGAGGGCGATCGCGCACACGAGCACCGCGTCCCAGCGTGCGGCCGCCATCGACCCGAGCAGCCAGTGCGTGATGGCCCTGGTGGTTTCGGCGTCGCCGGAAGCCATCAGGATCACCGCCATGATGGCCGTGAACAGCTGCCCCACCACCACGCCGGTCAGCACCACCCGCACCGAGCCCAGGCCGCTACGGCTCAGCAGCAGGAGGAGCAGACCGAACGACACCAGCGCGCCGGTGAACGCACCCCCGGTCACCCCGAGCGTCTCCGCCCCGAACCCCAGTACGACCACCGTCACGGCACCGGCCGACGCGCCTTGGGACACCCCGAGCAGATAGGGCTCGGCCAGCGCGTTGCGCGTCACGGCTTGCAGAGCGGCGCCGCAGATCGCCAGCAGTGCGCCGACCAGGGCCGCCATCAGCACGCGTGGCACGCGCAGGTCCCAGATCAGCGAGTCGAGCAACCGGGGCAGCGGCTCGACGTTCAAACCGAGGCGGATGCCCACGACCCGGCCGAGCTCGGCATAGCCGACCCCGGCCGTGCCGATCCGCACCGACACCGCGATCGACACCACCAGCAGCACCACACCGAGTCCGGACAACGCCAGCAACGACCACCGGGACCGGTGCGGCGACGAAGGTTCCGCTGGGGCCAGAGCCGGCTTGTCGCGCGCCGCGGGATGCAGGATCCCGGCTGGCGGCACAGTGCTAGCGGACATAGCCCAGGCTCTTCATTCCGTCGACGAGCAGCTGCAGAGTGTTCACCGTGCGCACCGAGGGGTCCATCTCGATGCCGGGAACCTGGATGATCTTGTTCTGCTGCATGGCGGTCAGCTGGGACACCACCGGGTCCTGCCGCATCATCGTGATCTTGTCCTGCGCGCTGTCGCCCGGTGTCCCGCGCTCGGACAGATCTCCGACCACGATGAAGTCGGGGTTGCGCTGGGCGATCTGCTCCCACGACACCTCGGGCCACTGTTCGTGCACGTCGTCGAACGCGTTACGGGCTCCGACCAGGCGGCTCATCTCGCTCGGCATCCCGCCGTTGCCGGCCACGTAGGGCAGGCCGTTGTACACCGAATACAGCCACACCACCGACGGCTGTCCCTGCACGGTCTGCCCGGTGGCCGCAGCCCGGTCGACCACGGCGCGCTGCGCGGCCTTGAGCGCGGTGGCCTTGTCCTCGGCGTGGAAGATGCGGCCCAGGTTCTCGTAGTCGGCAAACAGCAGGTCGAACGGCGTCATCCCCGCCTGGTTGGCCTCCGGGCAATCCACCGCGCTCACGAACGACCGCAGCCCTAGCTGCGCCAGTTCCTCCCGCGTGCCGACCTGATCTTTGGTGTACAGCGCGGCGAACGCGGACACCACCACATCCGGCGCGGCCGCCCGCAACTGCTCACCGGTCAGCTTCTTCGGGTTGAGCACCGGAACCTTGTCGTAGTCGGCCTGGTACCGGGGCGCCACCTTCGTCTTCAGATTCGACGTCCCCGCCATGCGCTCGGCCAGCCCCAGCTCCAGCAGCGTCTCCGTCGAGGACTGATCCAGCGTCACCACCCGCTCCGGGGCCGTGGTGAACGACAGCTGCTGCCCGCAACTGGACACGGTGACCGTCGCCGACGATCCGCCGGCGGTGGAGGTGGTGTCGGAGGGGGTCGAACAGCCGGCCACCAGTAAACCGAGGGCAGCTGCAACACCGACTACGGCTCGGGGGGACATGGGGCTCCTTCGATCGAGGGCTGTGCTGGACTACTACCACGAGAAAGCACCCAAAAGAGTAACGACAACGGTTTTCATTTACAGTGTGAGGTCGGCAGCGCCGCGATCGCATCCGAAGGATCCGCCCGTGTTTTCATCGTCACCGTCCGACACGTCTGAGGCCGCCCCGCGCCGAGCCGTGCTGCGCGAGGTGGCGTTCCTGCGGCTGTGGTCGGGCACCACCGCGTCCGGGCTGGCGACCTGGGCCCTGCCGTTCGTGCTGGGCCTCGCGGTGCTCGACCGCTCGCTCAGCGCCGCGGGGCTGGGCCTGGGGCTGGCCGCCCGGACGGTGGGTTTCCTCGCCGCGGTCCCGGTCAGCGGGGTCCTTGCCGACCGGTACTCCCGCCGCAAGGTGGTCTTCTGGTCCGGGCTGGCCGCTGCGGTCGCCGCGCCGGTCATCGCGCTGGGGCTGCGCTGGTCCGTGCCGCTGATGGCGGTCGCGGCGGCCGTGGCCGGAGCTGGCCAGGGCGCGTGTCGGCCCGCGTTCCAGGCGCTGACCGCCGAGGTCGTCGATGAGCCCCGGCGGCAACAAGCCAATGCCGCGATCACCCTGGCCGTGCGAATCACCACCCTCGTCGCGCCCGCCGTGACCGCGCTTTTGGCCACCGTCCTCGACACCCATGCGCTGCTGCTCGGCATCGGCCTGCTCTGGCTTGTGGCCGCGCTGCTCCCGCCCGCCGGAACCCGGACAACGGAGACCGGGCAGGCTCGGGTGGCTTTTTTCACCGAGTTCGCCGACGGGGTCCGCGAGGCACGCCGCCATCCCTGGTTCCTCGCCGGACTCGGTGCCCTCACCGCCGTGATCGCCACCGGCTACTCCGCCACGGGCGTGGTGCTGCCGCTGGTCAGCCGTGACCGCTACGGCAGCGAAGCCGTCCTCGCCGGCGCGACCACCGCCTACGTCGTCGGCGCACTCACCGGGGCGCTGATCGTCGCGCGGTGGCGGCCCCGCGCCCAGGGCTGGGCTGCGCTGGCCGGACTTGCCACCTACGGCTTCGCCCCGCTCAGCCTGTTGCTGCCGGTGCATCCCGTGGTGGTGATGGCCGCGTACGTGGTCGCCGGGGTTGGGATCGAACTGTTCAACGTGCCCTGGTTCACCGCCATCCAGCGCGAGGTCGAGCCCGGTAAACTCGCCCGAGTGTCCTCGTTGGACTTCCTGCTGTCCTACGGGCTTGCCCCGCTCGGCCTCGCTCTGATCGCTCCCGCCATCGACACGTTCGGCACTGCCGCCGTCCTCGGCGCCTGCGCCGTCGTCTGTTTCCTGGCGCCCGCCGCCGCAGCGATCGTCCCCAGCGTCCGCGCCTTCTCCCGCGGGCCCACCACGGACGGCTGACCCGTGCCCGCACCCCGTTCCCTCGGTGTGGTGCCCGCCCGAGCCGACCACGCATACCCGGGCAAGGCCCGCGACCTTCTCGCCCAAGACGGCGCCGTCATCCTCACCGGGCTGGACCCCAGCGCCGACGCCCTGGTGGTAGCGGCCGCCCTCATCCACGGCAGCCGCCTCCGGCACCTGTTTCCCATGCGCGAGCGACGAACGCACGACGGCGACCCGGTCCACTTGCACGCCGACAGCTTCGACATCGTCGTCGACGTCGGCGGCCGCCCCGTCCGGCGACGCGATCCCGACGAAGACTCCGTGCTCATCCAGTGCGTCACACCACCGGCCTTCGGCGGGGAGTCGTTCGTCGCCGACGCCTACCGCTTCGTCGACGACACCGCCGACACCGATCCCGAGCTATGGGAGTTCCTCACCACCATCGACGTCGACCTCTACGGCGCTTGGACCGGCATCCGTGGTCTGCCCGCCACCCCACGCGTCGCGCGGCACGTCGAGTACACACGCACCGGACGGCGCATCGTCCGCCGCACTGACGGCGCCGTTCCACTGCACCGGGATCCCGCCACCGAGCACATCCATGTCATGCTCGACCGCTACCGGCACACCGTGCACGACCTCGAACGATCCTTGCCCCGGTTCCGTTTGGAGGAAGGCGAAATCCTCGTCCTCGACAACTACCGCTGCTGGCACGGCCGAGACCCGCACACCGGCGACCGCCTCGTCCGCATCCTCACCCTGCTCACCGCCGACGCCAACGGCTGAACCGCCCGACGGGAACGGCCGTGTCCTTCCCCTGCCGGAACCACGGCGACAACGGAGGACTCATGCGCCGACTCGTCCTGCCAGTGCTGACCGAGCTGCTCATCGGAGTACACACGGGATGCTCAATGGCCAGATGATCCCGGCCGTCACGGGCCGCGACAACGAGTTCGAACGTGTCTCCCAGGGCACCATCAACGCCGCATGGATCAAGGAGACGGCTACAGCCTGACCAGGGTTGGCTCGACGTGACCCGGATGTGGGTGTTTTGTCCGGAACCCGACGCTCTAGGGTGGCGTTGCCATGGACGTGGACGACGATCGTGACACCCTCGCTGTCCTGCCTTTCCGTGGCCTGATCGGGCCGTCATCGACTTTCCGTAAAGGAGACGAATACCGGACGGTGTTCAAGAAGATGTTGCAGAAGTTCGGCGTGGGCGGACCCGCCGTCGACACGGTGCTGGACGATCCGCGGTGTCACTCGGGGAGCCCGGTGTCAGGGGAGGTCATCCGGGCCGTCGCGCGTGGCGAACTGCCCGCGGACACCGACGCCGTCGAACTGGTCAAAACCCTTGTCGCGCCGATCTACCTGCGGCTGCTGGTCACCGGCGAGCCGATCGACGAGACCACCGCCGACCGTGCCGTGGAGATCGTCCTCGCGGCTGCCCACGCCCACGCGCTGTCCCCGTGACGAGGGTCAGGCCGGGTAGGTGATGGTCCGGTCCAGCCGGCGGCGCAGCGGGAGGTACTCGTCGCGGGTGAATCCACTGTTCTGTCGGATCACCAGAGTCGATAACTATATTGCCGGGCGGGTAGCAGGCATAGGTTGTCCGCCTTGGCGTGTCTCCGTGCTCCACCGTCCCCTCAACGGGTGAGCGCGGAGCCTCCAAGGCGAAGTATTCATGGTGATGGCGAAGTCAGATTGCGGGCGACAGGGCCCATTCGACTCCATGACCGTGCGACGTCGAGCTCTCGCAAAGGTGCCCATCGGACGACGAAAGTCAAACTTGAGCGAACACTGAGACTTGCGTCAGCAGGAATCGTGAAGGTGTCGCAGTGCCGGGAGAAGCCGCGACCTCCAGAGCTGCCCACGAACGGGAGCCCGCGTCCGGCTGACTGTGGGCCGAACCACAGCACTGAACAATCCTGCGGTATCGACAACTGCTGCAAGCACTCACGCACGGTACGTCTCCAGTCCCCACCGATGCATGAATCTGCTGTGCCGACGACGGGCTACCGATGAACTGCTCAAGTGAGGGCGTGCACGGCAGGGGTGCCGCCCTCGCAAGGCCCCGTGCTCGCCACGAATAAGACCACGGCGAGCACGGGGTCGAACTGACAGAAGAGCCTGAGGATGAAGTCAGCGACTCGGGTTGTCACGTCAGCGCTGCGCACCTGTTACGACCGCGCGCTCCGGCCTCTGCGACGTCCACCGGGGGAGGACCTGCCATCCAAGGACCCGATGGGGCACCCGCGGGCGCTGCATCAGAGAAGACGGGGGCCAGCGTCAGTCCTCTGTCTCGCCTCTAGGCTCGGCCAGCCGAGGAGCGCGACCGGGCAACTTCGCGCGCCATCGGGCTACCTCGGTGACCCGTGACGGCAGCCAGCCAGGCATACCATCAATCTCCACGTTGGGTTCAGGGAACCGATGTGGCGAATCCGGTGGGAAATGTTGCCGCCATTTCGTGATGGCTGATGGACATACGCCAAGATGCGAGGCCAGGCTTATGACGCCAATGTGCTGTGTGGGACTCACGCCCGATACTGCCTTCCGTGCTCAAATTTGCCCAGGTAGCGCCACGCGGACCTGGCACGACAGAGATCGACCAACATGGCACCTAGTCGGAAATCTTCTGCAATCGACCAGGGTTTGTTGTCTACGCCTCCGGATGCCGCTCCGCGTCGCACCGTTTCCGTTCTGGATACGGATACGGATTGATCACGTTGATGCGAAGTGCACGTGCACCACTCCGCCGCCCAAGAGCCTCTCTTCTCTCGAACGTCGGTGCCCAGTTCAGTGGGCGCCGACCGTGATGGCGCAACACACCATATGTCTGCCACGGCACGCGAACCGACCTGACGCGCCAGATCTGAGGTTCAATCACCCGCCGGTGCGCTGTCGGCAAGGCTGGGCGGTCCGTGCCAGTGTCGCAAACCGCACGAAAGGCTCTCGGAGTTCACTGGGGCATCAAACAAAAGAGCATCCCCTATTCGCCTCCTGGTGGTGATGAAGAAACAGACTGTAATCTTGAGGCGTCGAGGCTGGCCTTAGGAATGGAATTTTCCAACAAGGTGACGTCTTTGAACGTGATCTCGCCCCGTTGGGGTTCCGTTGAGAATCGGCCTGGTCGATGAGGTGCTTGGCCAGGTAGCGCACGCTCCGCTGACGCGGATATTGGATCTGCTTGATCCAGATTGTTCCCATTTGTGAACAGGGTTAGGGGCGAGGTCGACGCTTCGTCCACTACGGCAGTGGTGGATCGAGGCTGGCTGGCAGACATCTACCCCTTTGGGTGATACGGCGACTGGTCGGGCAGTCCGAACTCTCTTCTTGAGAGTGACATCTTGGCCTGCTAGACACGGCGTTGATCGGATATGTCCTCCGGAATCGTCGATATAGGACTGCTGTGTCCCTTGACGGCCTGGATGTCGATCCTTTCGTGGGTATAAGGCGGACGCGCACTCTTCAATCAAGGAGATCGCTTGGAGGCAGCAACGGAATGGTGTTAATGCGAAAAACCTGGGTGGCGGACCGCGTCGCTCGCCTGCGTGCAGTTGCCGGCCTTGCGCGGTGCGCGTACGGAGTCTTGTCCTTGACTCTTGACTTTGACCGTCATGCCCGCTGCGCTCGCGGCAACGGACAATGCCGGAGGCGGTTCGGTCAACGTCCGGGTACGCGTTGCCGATGATGGCTTCACAGGTCTCCCTTTCCGCTTGTTCGGGAGAAGGAACCTTGTCGTTTCAGAGGAGAAAGAGCCGTGAGCAAGGGCTTTTTCCTTCCCCGGTGCGTGTCGTCATACCCCACGGTCGAATGTTCACGCTTTCTGGATCGCCGAGCTGACGCTCGATAAGGTGATCTTGGTATATGGAAAGGCCGCAATAGTTGATCCTGGTATGGCCGGGTCGCGTCCGCGACCGGGGCCAGGAGGCCACCGGGCCTTGGTGGTCGAGAAGCAGTATTTCTCGCACGAGAGCCTTGGCCGACCTGGTCATCATCGCGAAAGGTTGGTACGTCATGTTATTGCGCCCGCAACGGTGGTTCGCGCAGCTCCTCGGTAACAGGCTGGGCGCGGTGATTGTCGCCGCGGCGTTGGCGACGATGTTCGCGATCGTCAACGTCTCACCGGCGAACGCAGCCAGTAGCTGCAACGGACGCGCTGCGACAATCGAAACGAAAGCGAGCGACGGATCCTATAGAGGGACGCCAGGAGACGACGTGATCGTCGGAAGCGCGGCTGATGACCGCATCTATGGCCACGGCGGCAACGACGTCATTTGTGCGGGAGGCGGCAACGACTACGTCGTCGGGAGCGCTGGAAATGATGCCGTCTTCGCGGGCGCGGGTGACGACCAGGTCCATGGCATGGACGGCCAGGACACCGTCTACGGCGAGGACGGTATTGATTACCTCGTCGGAGGCCCAGGGAAGAACACTCTCTTTGGAGGTAACGGAGACGATCGTATCCACGGCGGTGACAGCCCAGACATCGTCTACGGCGGGCCGGGAGCCGACTACATCGTTGGCTGGCAGGGTGACGATGGTCTCGTCGGAGAGAACGACAACGACATGATCCACGGCGAAGACGGCAACGACACCATCTACGCGGGCACGGGCTGGGACTACTGCCAGACAGGAGAGATCGTGGTGGACTGCGAAGTCAAACGGTAGTCAGGAATCGTGCTGGCCGGGGAGGGGTGGTGCCTGGGTGGCGCCCCACCCCGGCCAGTTGCCGTCCGAAGTCCAGCCGATGTTGTGAGGAAACCACACCGAGAGCCCACAGACACTGGTAGCACAAGGTGTTCGCGCCACGGGTGGTGTTCCCGAGCCTCAACGCGATAACGCCCGGCTGCGAGGAACGAAACTACTCGCACCAGGCCGGTGGGAAGCACCTTCGCCGCTGGCTTCGCTCGACGGCTACGACGCCTGCTACGTCAGGAGCGTGCGGGTAACGGCGCATGCGGCGAACACGAACCGCTACAACTGCCGACCACGACGCCGAGCCATGCTTTTGTGCACGACAAGCAAGGGGATGCAGGTTCGTGCGTTTCCTAGCTGGCGTGCCATGCTTGGAATGCCACGGCCAGCCGAACTGAACAACCTGTCCAGCGCGAGAACGGCACGGTCGGGGACTCGACTCCGGCGGCGTCACCGTGAAGTTGCGGCGTCCGTCCACAAGACACATTCTGTGAACGAAACGTCCTGCTCGGTGGCCGCGGAGGAGGTCGACGTCGTGTTGGCCAGATCGCAACGTCGATGGGTAGTGATTACTGTCGTCTTCGCGTGTGCTGTTGTCTTCACGCCACCGATGGCTGCCATCGAACCATCTCCTGGCCATCCGGATCCAGGCGAGGCTGGCTTCCATCATGCTGCCTTGATGTACGGCGGACCTGAGCGAAGCGTCAATACGGTGCAGCGATACGTCGCGAAACGACGAGACGGGCGTCCGGTGCGCGACGGTTGGCTGTTCGACGCCTTCGTAGAACTAACCTTCAACGCGCCATCAGGTGAATGCACCGATTATGGGAAGACAACATCTAGCGACTGGCTCGCGTTGCTGGATCGGTGGTTCGGAGGGCCGGCGAACGCGAAGCCACGCGGGGAGGTAGGCCAACTCGATGATGCCGTGGAAGCGACCGCCGCCGAGTCGGCCGATGACGGGAAGCCGATGGGGCCGCCTCCCACGCGCCGCCAACTCGTGATCATGTTGCCGTGGCCGAGTATTGATCAGCATTCGTTCGGAACGATCGACGGCCGGCCCGCTGACCTGGGGAAGCCGGACGACCGGCTTCGCGTCGTCACCTGGTACGCCCGTCAGGTGAAGCAGAGGTTCGCGGCCTTGAACCCGCGCCATCTTGACCTGTGGGGCTTGTATTTCATGAGGGAGGATGCCGTGGGGCCGGACGGCGAGTGGATGGCCGGGGCGGTCGACGCTATCCATGCGGAACAACTGCGTACGTTATGGATTCCTTACTGGAATGCGCCGGGTGTAGACAAGGCCCGAGAACGCGGTGTCGATGTGACGGTGCTGCAGCCGAGCGCCGCGTTCACCTCTCCCATCGATGGCGGGAGGGTATCGGCATCACGGCTTCGTGCAGCCTCGGTCACAGCTGCCCAGCACGGGGCCGGGATCGAGATCGAGGCACGCGGAGGTGGAACCAGCCTCGCCGAAAAGCGCATGCTGCGACAGTATCTCGCCGCTGGAACGCGATTTGGCTATCAGCACGCAGCGTCTGCCTGGTTTCTCGGGTGGAAACCAACGCCGTTCGATCCCCTGCCGGACGGGTCCGACAACCCGGTCTACCAGGACGTAGCCGACTACATCCGCGGTCTTCCCGCAGCCGACGACGACATTCACCCAGAGTGGCAGTTCACCCACGAAGGAGACGAGAAAACCGTCGCGGCCGCGACCTTCGCGCCGAGGGACGATGTTCGAGCGGTGCGGATAGAGCTCGTGGACACGCCGACCAACAAGAACGGCGACTCGTTCGCATGGCAGGGACGGGTACAAGTGGAAACGCACACCGCATCGGGTTGGTGGCCAGCGGGCTGGGCGGCCCCCCGTCCGCCCGAGCCCGGCGATGAACTCGCTCCCTCCCTGGTGGTGCCCGTGGCACCCAGAGTCGGCGTCGATTCCCTGCGCGTGACCCTCGAGAGTCCACCTGGCCATCGCCCGGTGCTCGGCAAGCTGACCGTCGATACCGTATGGCAACTCCCCGTGCCCGACCCACCAGAGCGCGATGTACTGGCGAAGCGGGGCAAGTTTCCCGACGATCCGGCGGATACCGAGACCGGATATGCCGCAGGCAAGCTCACCAATGGACTGTGGTCGGACAACGGCTGGAACAGCGGGAAGCAGGTGGGCTGGGCGCTTCGATCCGGAGACGCGAAGGTGACGATCGACCTCGGGACTCCGCACCCCATCGACGAAGTGGTCGTACATACCCATGCGGCCAGCGCGGCGGGCATCAGCTGGCCTCTGGCACCGGTCGCCGTCCTCTCCACTGACTGCGCGGTCACAACGGACGCGGCCGGACTGATCCCAGCATGTCAATTCGTGGGGGTGCCTGGAGGGCCAGCCGAGCCAACCGGACCGCTCACCCCGAGTGATCAAGCGGGCGTCGTCCGCTTTCGCGTACAACCGGGCACCACCGCTCGGTGGTTAACGTTCGCGGCGTCCACACACGGGTGGTTGATGCTGGACGAAATCGAAGTGCTCTCCGGTGGACGAAATGTTGGCCTGAATGCCCCCTACCACATCAGTCCACCGGCTTCCCGTCCTCAGCCAGATCCCCTCCCGTGCCCAGAACTCGGTTGGTGGCCCGTCAACCCGCGCACGAGCGACCACATCATCCGCTTCCAGACGCGTGCTCTCCCGGGAATCGAGCGGGTCCTGCCAGGCAGCTAGAGCGTGGACTGGTCACCCCCTGCTGCGAGGATCGCCCAGTCCGCTTGTGCGGCCTTCGTCTGGCACAGCGGACAGTCGTCCATATCACGGGGTGAGTGCTCCTCACTCCAGGCATAAAAGACCATCTTCGATGCCATCGCACGCGTACACCACGTCGAGAGAGACTGATCCCCCACGGACCAACGAGATCGTGGAACAAGGTCAGCCGAATGTTTGATGTTTATGGTGTTCGGCCACGGTGTGACGGTCGCCCGACTGGCGGTCCCGCTTTCAGGCAAGTTCGCGCGCTGGGTGAGAAACTGAGGTCGTATTGGTGGTGCGGTCACCCGAGTTTCGGCTTCGACCTAGGTATTGAGTTCACGGGCGGTCTTGTCGAGAAATACGCCCATTCGGATTTGTGGGTCGGGCCGCTACTCGATCGACTCGCCTTTCCGGGGCCGGGTTCGTACTGTGCCCGCATGGTTGGCTCGTGGATGACCAGCCATCATGGGAGCTGCACCGCCGCGCCCTGCCTGTGTGGGCTCCCGGGTCGGATACGTTTGAGCATCGCAACCGGGCAGGGGCGGGCAGCTAGTTTCGAAACGCGAGCGTTGGGCAGCGGTCAGTAGGTTGTCTACGCACCGTACGGTACGAACGTCTCCGTAGGCGCGGTTGGAGACAGGTGGAAATGACGCCCAAGATCCGCTTTTTCGGAACATGCCCGGATTCGACCGCACGCAGCGGGCGCACTCGGGCTGCCATGCTGGCCGCGGTGGCTATCGCCGCTGCTCTGGGCGCCGTGGCGCCCGCGGAGGCGGCCGGGGATCCTGACTGGCAGGCCCTGGCACAATGCGAGAGTGGGGGCAATCCCGGAGCTAACACCGGAAATGGCTACTATGGCTTGTATCAGTTCGATCACGGGACGTGGATAGCTCACGGAGGCGGAAGGTTCGCCGACAACGCGCACCAGGCTAGCCGTGAACAGCAGACGATGATCGCGAAGCGACTGCACGCGACGCGTGGTACCCAACCGTGGCCGGCGTGCTCCAAGAGAATCAAAAGGGACACAGGAGGCGGCAAAGTTCGGTCCGAGGAGATGACGAGTCGCCGATTCGACAACTCGCGGTCAGCTAAGCCTATGCTCGGGAACCCGGCTGCGAAGAACGCTCCCCACTCGGCGTCGGGTGCTGTGCCTTCCAGGCCGGGCAGCCGGTTGCTGGGCCCCGGCCACCCCCCGACCCCGTTAGACACAAGCCGTTATGTGGTCGTTCCAGGGGACACCCTCTCGGGAATCGCGGAGAGGTTGCATGTTCCGGGCGGTTGGCGTGCCATCTATGCACGTAACAGCAGCGTAATCCACGATCCCAACGAAATCTTCCCAGGACAGCGCTTCGCGACCCGATAACCGGGGCCAGGCCGGAACGTGAAAGGGCGGACCTCGGGCGCATCAGGTGCCTGGGTCCGCCTTTTCCGTGCTTCGTCGATCAGTTGGCCAACAGGTTTCTCAAGCCTGTCGAGTTCACCGGTACGAGTGGTTCAGGCTGGATCGGCTGGATACAAGTTCACCCGCGCTGGTTGTTTGGCCGTCGGTTGAGTGGAGCACGACCGTCCCTAGACCGAACGTGTTAAGGGAACCCATCGTGCCAGCCCGATCCATCGCGGGCGCGGGAACAGGAGGCCAGTGATGCCGGGACGCTCGCCGCGGTTGTTCAACCTCGTGGCCGCGATACTGCTGGTGGCGGGAACGGTTGCCGGCTGTACAGAACACACCACCGGCGCGGAACCAGCGCCAGCACAGACGACACCACCAGAACCGGACCGAGGCACGTCCGAGCCCTTCGCTGAGGAAGCACCCCGTCCACTCCCTCAGGAAACGATCGCTCCGCCCTCCAGGCACGATGGAATCTCGACGGACACCATCCTGGTGCCGCCAGCGCCTGACGTCGAACCACCCATCCACTGGTCACCGCCGTCTGCCCTGGCACGGGAGGACCCGCGGAACGGCGACATCCCTCGGGAGCGGGCACAGACGCGGCGGCAAGAGGCACCCGTTCTGCCGACACAGGCCCAGCCGCCGGCAGCATTACCTCACAACTCTCACGACACCCGGCCGCCGGTGGCCGGAGCGGGTCGTCTGCTCGCATGGGGCGTCAACGATCGAGGACAGCTTGGCGACGGCCGTACCGAACCGTCGCTCGTGCCGACGCCGGTGTGCGCGCCAAGCGCCTCGCCACCGTGCCATGGTGGGCACGGTCGGGAACAACTCGTCGGCGTCGTGTCCACCGCTGTCGGGGAGGCCCACGCGGCAGCGCTGCTCGGCGATGGCCGTGTCGCGGCATGGGGGCACAACGACGCGGGGCAGCTCGGAGACGGCAAGGCTTCGCCCGGGGCGCGCGTTCCGGTATGGGTATGCGCGGTCGGTGCGCAGCCTCCTTGCGACGGCAGGCCCGGCCACGAGCAACTCAGCGGAGTCGTCGCGATCGCAACGTTCGCGGACAAGAACCTGGCGTGGCTGGACGATCATCGAGTGGTGTCCTGGGGTGAGGGTGTTCGCTCTCCCCAGGCGCTATGCGACCCACGCCTTTCCGGCGGGTGCGAGGGCTTCCCAGAGCCGCAAACCGACTCGCTCGTCACGAGTTCTCCGGCTGCTCAACACCACCTGGCGGTGCTGACCGGCGGTGCCGTGCTCGCTTGGGGAGTCAATGACCGCGGTCAGCTTGGCGATGGGACGACGACATCTCGCGAGATCCCGACGGCAGTATGTGCCCCGGCATCGTCTGTTCCGTGCACTCGTCACCTGGACGGTGTCACACGGCTCGCTTTGGGAAATGGATTCAGCCTCGCCGTAAGCAGCGGCTGAGGACGTTGTCAACTCGAGGAGGCCGATGCCATGCCAAGCTACTGTCGGAATCGACCGGGCCTTTTTGACGGTCGTATGCGTACGCTCAAGTAGGTGTCATGACTACTGCTGGTAGTGACGACGGATCGAAAGCGCGATTCGGTTGAAATGTAAAATACGCGACTTCGGGTCTGGCTTGGTAGGCTTCCGGCATCGTAATCTCGGTCGCGGTCAGAGCGGATGTCGCGGGAAAGTTCGTAAGGGTAGCGCTCGGACTGTTTTCGGTGGCCAAGAGTGATGGAATATCAGGTGGTCAAACTTGATTCGAGTAATCTCGCAGAATGCTGTCCTTGACTATTATCCGATCCTCGACGAAGTCAAAGCCTTCGTCGCGCCTGTGACTTACGACCCGGCGAGGTTCAGCTTTGACACACATGCGACATGTGGCCGCTGTTCCTATTGTCTACAACCGGCTGCCACGATGGCTCCTGCGGGAAGGCAGAGATTTCCCAGAAAGCAGCGCTGGGTTGCCTTCTGCCAAGTTCACGATCGTCAGCGCAGATGGGTGCGCGACGCCCGGCTTGGAGACTGGTGGTACCTCCCTCCTCCGTTGGACAACGACCACGACTCCTGGTGGGTCCTCAGGTATCACGGAGACGGTCTTTCCGGCGGGAGGTCGGGATGGTACCTGCACAACCGTCTGGGAACCCAGATCATGGATCTTTACGAGTCGACTGTCCATCGGGCACGGGTGGTCAGTGAAACCGTTCTGGCTCATGAGTGAACCATCGATCGAGCACGACGTTGGCCAAGATGGCTTGGCTGAGTTTCGAGCCGTGCGGGCGTTACTTCGTTCACTGGGCGCGAAGGACGCAGCTCTCTGTACGGCCTTGCTGATTCTGTGCAGGGCAGGGTTAGACGGCCGGATATACTCCTGGATAAGTCACTACGACAACCAGCGAATCACTCGCGACGAAATACTCCATGCGGTTCCCTTGGGTATCCTCGAGCAAGTCGCCGAGAATCTCGGAGCGTCGTCGACGAGCGAGGTGGCTGAACGAATCGCTTGCGAATTGCCCATATTTGTCGACAAGGTCACTCTCGGAAGAGGTGAGTGGCCGATAATGCCATGAGTGGCAGGTGGACGGTCGGATGACGCTACTCAGACAGCACGGACGCGTCATCCCGGTCAGCATGAGGCGTCGACGCTGTCTTCTTTAGAGCTGCCGGACACACGCGCAGCGGGCGCAGGAATATCCGAGGCTGAGTCGCCCACTGAAACGAACCCTTGCGGACACGACGGGGCGAGCTGTCTCGCACGATCCAGGTCGCAACTCCCACATTGAGCGCCGCCATCGTCCATGCCCAGGCTGCGTTGGATACGAGGGCAAGCACAACAAAGACTCCAGTCATCACGACGCACCCGGACAAGATTCCTATCCATACGCCTGACCACCGCGGTAGGCGGCCATTGTGGCCTCGATAGGTAGTCACTACTTCAAACCTCCTAGGCGCCTGGCATCAGTGGCCCACTCGAGCGGAGCAGCCCCGGGCCGTGTTGGCGCACGCAAAGCACGGGCACGGACTCGTAGGTGACCTTGTGGATAGCCAGGGGCAGAACCAGAATCCCTTGTCAACACGCCATCGGACTAGGTCAGGGCCAGGTCGATGCCCTGTTCGGGTGGGTGAGTTGTGGCGCGGTGAGCGTTGAGTCGTGAGCGCTAACTCGGGCTCGGTACAGAACTGCAGCGTCCTCATCGCGACACGCGACCGACTACTGACCTGCGGAGCGAAGTTCCTGGTTGAACAAGGTGCTCCGGCCGTGGCAGGTAGTGACGAAAAGCTGTCCGTTCCAGAGAAACCCGCGGTCGTCGGTGCGAAACCAGCCGCCGCCCCAGGCGTTCATCGTGGTGGGAAGGTCGCGGTAGTACCCCGAGCTCAGCGGACCGCCGTTGAGTTGCACCTGTCCGACTGCTCCTTCACCGACTACGTAGCCGGCGGCGTCGACGATGCGTATGTTGATACCGGCGACGGGGTGGCCGGCGGATACATACGAAACGGTCTGCGGCTTGGCGGGGGAGGCGACGTGGACTGCGCCGTTCTCGTGCCACTCCTTTCCGTCGATCCTCAGGGTGAGGGGTGCGGTGCCTGGGCGCTTGCACGTCACCGCCAAGGTGGCTTCCGCGAGCTGGTAGGTCGGGGTCATCGCTGCCTTGGAAACTCCAGAGTCGGCGAAGGTGTCCATGAATCGCTCGACGGTTTCGGGTCGGACTGGCTCCCCGCCGTTCAGCGCTACCCGCCACCTTGACAGATCGAGCGAACCAGCCCGGCCGGATGCCATAGCATCAGTGAGAAACTCATAAGAAGAGTCGGGGCCGATCGTCACCGCTACCCGCCGACGTGCCAAATACTGCAGGAGTCGGTCGGGACTGGAGTGGAAAAGTTCGGGTGCGAAGATGTGCGATGAAGCACCGGCCACTATTTGTCCCAGCAGGCTGAACAAGCCTATGTGCTGATATACCGGCAGCCAGTGTGCCATGACCTCCTTGACGGTCAGGCCTGCGGCTGACCGCAGAGCGTGGATACTGCTCATGACCTGGCCGTGGTTCAGTGCCACCCCCTTGTGGGCGCCAGCCCTTCCCGACGTGAACTGCACGAAGGCGATCTGCTCGGGATAGATTGGTGGCAACGGAGTCCGTGCAGATGCCGGGGTGATCCAGATGACGGAAAGCTCTCGACACTCGGAGCAGAGTTCGCGGGCTAACTCGTCAAATCCGGGGCTGACGACGAGATGTCGGATTCTCGTGGTTCTGATGATGTCGACGAGCCGCATCACCTCCGCGCGCGTGTGCCGGCCAGGACGTGCGGGAAGGACGGCCACCGCGGCACCTGCGCGAAGTGCCCCGAACAGCCTGACCAGGAACGACACGTTGCTCGAGGCAAGAAACCCGATGACAGTACCGGCTTGGAGTCGTTTGTCGAGGAAGCCGGCGGCGCACAATGCCGATGATTCGTCGAGTACGCCCAGGTCGATGGCCTCATTGGTTGCGGGAAAGAAGGTCACCTCGTAGGGACGTCTCTGTGCGCTCTCGACAAGTCCCTCGACGAGGGTCGAGTACGCAGGGCCCAGGGTCATATTGGTCACAACGGAAGCTTTCGGATACGCAGCCCATCGGGAAACAAACGCAAGAATTCCCTAACGCGGCAGCAGGATTTGGTGTGTACGGAGAGCGGGAGGGCGACCCGACCAGGTCGAGGTTGGCCAGCGAGACGGCGGCTGAGTTCCGAGACGGTGGCATGCTTCGCAAGCCGCGCTTTGGACCCCTGCTTGGCTAGGACTTGCCGGCTGCGTCAGCATTGACCAGAACGTGGGATTTCCTTCGTTGAAGCCAGGCAGTCAGTAGAACCGGGATAGTAAGAAACATCATCTGGTCGACGACAACCATGTGCTTGAATATTTCGTTCTGCCCCTCGGACATCATGACGGCCCAGAACTGCGTGGTGAGCGCCCCCAGCAGGACGAGGCCGAGAATGCCCACCGACTGTCGGCGTGGGGCACGGCGTGAGCGTCGCGCCACGGTCACGCACACGAGCAACACAAGTAGCCACTGCAGCGCGAACAGCCACGGAACCGCTCGGAAGACCGACGCCATCCAGGTTATTACGGCTATGCGGTTCTCCTTGGCGTACGGGGCCAGTCCGGCTTCCGCAGGATAGTTGGCCATGTAAGTTTCGGTCCCGTATCCGGCCATCCCCTTCATGCCCGTGTCGACGAGCTTGACGAACCGCCCTGGTTGCGAGAGGTAGAACATCGCGACCTTGCCTTCGGTCACCGCCTCGGTGAAGTCCTGGTACGCAGGCTCGTACGCCACGGTGTTGGAAGAGTAGATGTTGGTGCCGGATCCGCGGGCCAGGGCCGGGTCGAGGCCGAACCATCGCAGATCATTCTGCGGATTTGGGCTCATCGGCAGCATGGTGGTGAAGATCTGGCTGTAAGCGTTGATCTCGGAGTAGCGCTTCGGCTGGCTGGACATTGTCCCGAAGGCTGCGGTCGTCACGATCAACGCCAGGGCAAGTGCGGGCAGCCGCACCCACAGCCAGTGGATGAGTCGAGACCGGCGGATCGGGCCACGTGAGCGGGGCGTGCGGAGTCCGGCATGCCACCGCGCCGGAAGGCTGGGGCGAAGCAGCAAGACAACGATGAGCGCGGGCCACATGCTGATCATCTGCGTCTTGGCCACCAGCGTGAAGGTTCCGATACCGGCTACCGCGAGAAGCGGGCCCCACGTGTACCGCCGCTGGCTCAGTAGCCACAACAGGGCGGGGCAGAGGAGGAAAACGCCCAACAGCGCCGCTGTCTCGGTGTACGGGGAGGCGTAGAAGCGAGCGATCCCCGAGTCGACCATGATCAAGCCGACTACGCAGCCCACGAGAATCCGCTGGGGCGCGCACAGCGACGGTGGCAAGGCGAGCACCCACAAAGCCACGCCAATGCCGACCAGCAAGGAGCAGATTACCCCCCAGCACCGTGAAGTCGATCCCCGCGGGGAAGCCGAGGAGTGATCCGAACCAGGTCGCGAGGCGCAACAGGATCAACTGGCTCGACCAGTACTGCTCCCCGGTGGTGGGGACACCGCAGGATTCGCCGTGATAGCGATGCGCGGGCCACGACGTCTCGAGATAGCCGGTCGACGATCCCATGGACGAGGTGGGCGGGGTTGCGCTGACCTGGCACACTATCCGCTCGCCGTCGCCAGCATCCGCCAACCCGACCGGTACTGGCCACAACATCCTGACGATCGTCACGGTTGCCCACACCAGCCCAGTGCCGGCCGCGACCAGTCCGCGGTGCCTGGCCATCAGTGCGGCCGCGCTGGCCCATGCACCGCGCAGCCGCGCGAGCCGATGCCGCGACCATCGCCGCATCGGGCCTGCTGGGGGTTCGGGGTGGCCTTCGGCGCTCTCGACCTTGGTCGTCTCCCGGTCAGAGACGGTTACGCTCATCAGTTGTGCTCCTTCCGGACTCGCTCGACCGACCCGCTGGTCATCGGCTGGGCTGCGGGGAAGGCCACCGAGCACTCGATGACTCGTCCGTCCTTCGACAGATGCGCCTCAGGTCGGTACGGAGTTTCGTGAACCGGTCGGCCGAGGAACTCAGACACGGTCTGCTGGCAAATGGGATCCGCCCAGGCGTGAAACGCGTCGCGCTGGACTGCGGAGAAACCCGCCGGCGGTCCGGCGATCCGATCCGCGGGCACAGCGGCAATCGAGTTCACCGACTCGGAGCGGTGTGGCTGATCGCAGGTGACCTCGGTGACCAGATCAGTCCAGCAACGACGGAACTTCGCTCCTGCGGACTGCTTCAGAATCCCGCGGAGCGACTCGGTCAAGCTGCGCAGGACTTCCGGGTTCTTCACATCGGTCAACGCCAGCTCGCATCGATACTGGCGCGCCCCCTCGTCCCACTCACGCTCTGTCGGAAGGCGAAGCAGGACCGTCACCATCCAGAGTTCGTCCCGCGGCCCTGCGCCGACGTAGTTGCGGACAGGCTCCTTACAGAGCTTTTCCAACACCATGAGTCGCCGCTCGGGAGTCATCCGGTGAGCCTTGTCCCGCAGTTCACTCGGGAGCTCGCCGACTGCGGCGGTCTCGGTCTGGTGGGGTTGATCGCACGGGACCGGGGGCCGGACGTCGCTGAAGCTGTGCCGTTCGGCGTCGATCTCGATGACGTGACAGGTCCCTGCCACCTGGGACGCTGAAGGGACGGTGCCCGCCCACGTATCGTCGGGCTGCCAGGTGAGGCTCAACACCCCGGCGGTGAGGGCGGTCGCCGTGATGACACCGATGACGCGCCACCTCCGCGGCCCGACCGCGAGTATCGCAGCCTTGCTTGCGGTCGTGGCTCGTGTCGTTCCCCGGCGCAGCGCGAACCAGAACTTCCGAACTCGATCGGCGACAGTCCGCCTCGTCGGGGCGGATTCGCGCACCAGGCGCCGAGCCCATTCGCGAGCGCGGGCGAGGCAGGTGGATCCGCGCGAGCGGGCTCGCCGGACGAGATCCGATAATGACTTCATCACACTAAGCTTTCTGCGGTGTTGGAAGTGACAAGTTGCAGTTGGTCGGAACAGGGGATGGCTCTGCGACGGCAGCCACCAGGTGTAGGGGGTTGGTGATGGTGCTATCCGCCGACGGTGACCTGATCGATCGGCAACAGGTCATCGATGAGTGGGAAAACGACGTACCACAGGAGAAGACCGACACCAGTGAGGACGGCGAGGACGACCGCCGCCCGGACGATCGGCTGCTGTGGTAAGGATCTCCAGAACGCGCGATACATGATGATGACTTCCGGCTACGGCTTCACTCGCATGTCGACCAGCGAAGCATGGACGATCAATCGGCTTGTGTTGCTCCACCTGGGATGGCAAGTGGTGAGGGTCAGCACACGTTTGAAAGGCAGCAATCCTGGCTGATCGGGATTGGCATCGATCACGCTTGTGGCATCCGGTTTCACGACTGCCAGCTGGTAGACACGATAGGTGAACAACCACGTCTTCGTTTCAACCTCCACGGTGCTGGCGGTGGTGAGTCTGTCCAGGTCGAGGAAGAGTCCGGCCGAACGATGGCCGGCCAGCGCGAAGTTTCCGATCTCGCCGGGCAACGCGGTGCCCGGGTAGTGGCCCGGACTGTTGCGCAGCGCGCTGGTCGAAACCCCTTCGACTACCGTCCAGCTGGCGCTCAAAGACGGGATGCGCAGGCGGGCGAACGGCGCTCCAGGCGGCGGAGTCAGGTTCGAGCTGTCCGGGCCGTTCTGCGAGGAGTGCGCTACCCCGGGGACTCCTTGCCATATCCGGTCGAGCTCGGAACCAAGCCGACCTTGTTCGCGGGCGACCGTCGCTGATTTTCCGACCATTTGATATGCGATGAAGAATAGGAATACCGCTCCGATCGTCAGGAGAGCTTCGGCGACCTCGCGGACAATGCTCCCTCGGAGCGGGGAGTGATGAGGTGGGTCGACGGGCTGGGGCTGTGCAGGCAGGCCGGCCGTCTCGCGTTGTCGGCGCATCAGTGCTCCACCGCCGCGGTCTCAGCCGGACTCTGGTGGGCGTTCCGCCGCGTCTTCGCCCATCCGTTCCGGCCCCGCACCAGTCTGACGAGCGCCCGCCACGACGTGATGTAGAAGGTGTAGATGTAGAGGGCGTAGGCTAAGCCCCAGCCCAGTCCGCGAAGGACGCTTCCCTTCCGTTCGCAGTGGAACCAGTAGATCGGTCCCCAGATCACGAACGGCAGGAGTCCGATCGTTCCATAGATGGCGAAGAACATCCAAGCGCCACCGGTGAACCAGTCCCACGTCACGTGCGGAGCTCGGATGGTCGTAATGGCGAGGATCACCATGGGGATCGGGTAGACGATACTGCCCACCAGTTGCATCCAGGGCTGCGCGAGATAGTAGATCATTTCGGCGGCGCCGACGGTACGCAGATGCTCGGAATCCCAGATTCGACGGGCATAGCGAGAGCACTGCATGGTGCCCTGGCTCCATCGGGTGCGCTGAGCCAGGAAGCGGCGAAGGCTGTACAACGCCTCCTGGTCCACGTAGGTGTCGTTGGAGAAGCCCGTCCGCCAGCCGGCCGTGAGCAGATGCACGCCCAGTTCGAAATCTTCCAGAAGGCATCCACCCCACGGACGCCCTTCCTCGCCCGCGATCGAGTCCAGTGCGGACATCCGAGTGAACTGTCCGTTGCCGCCCATCGATATGGTCCCGGTGAACTTCCGCGAGTACTGAATCGCGGCGATCGCCGCGCGAAACTCCAGATCCTGCATGCGCACCAACAGGGCACCCCGCCATCTGCGGATTCCCGACGAGCCTCGCTCCGCTACCCCGCGGTTGGACATTCGTACGTCGATCTGCACCGCACCGACCTCGGCATCGCCGAAGAGGTGGTCCGCGGCGCAGACGGCGAAACAGTTCGCCGCTGGCCGGCCGTCGGCGTCGACGACCACCACGATGACACGCGATGGATCGGCATCCTGGCCGAGCCACGCCTTGATCGCACGGTAACCGGAGTTGAGGGCCTCCCCCTTTCCGAGCCGCGCGTCTGGGCGTCGTCTGCGGACGAGGTGAACGTGATCGTCCGGGCCGGTCTCGGACTGTCGAAGTTCCTCGACGACCTGGGCGGTGCTGTCGTCGGAATCGTCGTCGATCACCCACAGATGAGCCATGGGGAACGTGGTGCGCAGGTACTCGATCGTGCCGCCGATAACCAACTCCTCGTCGCGACACGGAATGATCAGGTGCCAGTCCCACTCCACGACGACTCCCGTGGGGGCAGGGGACCTGCGCACGAACGGAACGATGATGAGGAACACGTAGGTGACGAAGGCCATGCTCATGGCTATGGCCAGCGCCTGGGTGAACCCGAGCAGAGCGTCCAATGAGGTGAGTGTCATCCGGTCGCTCCGGTGCCCGCTTCGATCTGATGACGTCGACGGGTCGTGACAAAGACGAAGATGAACAGCAGAACCGCGATCGCCATGCAGATGACCGTGGTCATCGAGCTGAAGATGGTGGCGCCAACGTTGTATCGAAGGTGTGGCGGCGCACTGTCCGCGATCAGTGAGGTAAGCAGCACCCGGACTTGGTTTTCGAGGACGAGCACGCCGACTGCCGCAATCAGGGAATGCACAGCTGGGCGCACGAAGTGCGGACGTAACCAGATGATCGCCACGGTGGCCAGGAGCAGGGGGAGCGACAGGAGAGCCGCCGCGTTCTGCGCGGAGAACTGGACGCCCATCGTCGTACTGTCGGTCAGACTGAACACGACAATGTCGCTGCCGACCGGCACATGTGCGTCCGGAAACATCACGAACGCAAGGACCAGCGCGGCTATCTCGGCCTCTGCCCGTTGCAGCCGCGCGAGCTGAGTCACGACGACGAAGACGACACCGAGAAGCAATGAACCCAACACGTGGGTCGTGTATCTCGAGCGCGCTAACGACGCCCACCGTGTCATCACCATCTGAGCAGCTCCGTAGGCGTGAGGAAGAGGAATGACTATTTCCCGAGAGCAGAGAGTATTACTCGGACAAGCGACTTCCTTGATCGAAAATGGGTGAAACCCGTCGTCGGGGGAGGGAGAGCGGCACGCGAACCTGACACGCTTCGTAACCAAGTTCACCGGAAGGGGGATGGTCAGGTTCCCGATCGGTGCTCGGTCTGAAGGGGGTACCGCACCAGTCCGATACGGTCTCGTGTGGACAGTGGTGCGCAGGATGCCTGTGTTGCCATCGTTCTGATTTACCTGGCAGGTATAGGATTTTCGCCTTTGGACGAAGAAGGGTGAACACGTTATGTACAAGTTTCCCGGCGTCGGGACAGTGGTTGGAGCCGGCACGGCGCAAGGACTGGCTGTAACCGGTGTCGACTACGCCTGGTGGATCTTCTTTGCGATGGTCATCCTCGGCGCAGGAGTGTTCCTCCTCCGCGTCGCACAACGGCGTACTCAGCGCGCGTCCGCGGCACCTGGTGACCACAACTAGCCGAATAGCCACATTCCGGAGGTGCAGTTCCGTGGTCGACCAGGTCGTACTGCTAGTCGGTACCAGGCCCGAAGCGGTGAAGATAGCGCCAGTCGCGCTGGCGCTCGCAGGCCATTCCCATCTCAGGCCCCTGATAGTCCACAGCGGCCAGCACCAATCGATGGTGGCTCAAGCACTGGAGCCCTTCGGCCTTACCGCTGACATCGAGTTCCCCATGGAACGACGAACTGGCAGCCAGGCCGAGTTGGCCGCGGCATTGCTCCCTGCTCTGGATGATCTGCTTGTCCTACGTCGGCCAAAGGCCGTTCTCGTCCAAGGAGACACGTCAACTACCGTGGTCGGCGCGCTCGCCGCGTTCTGGCGGGATGTTCCAGTCGCGCACCTCGAGGCAGGTCTGCGTACGGGAGACCTTGACAAGCCGTTTCCCGAGGAAGGAAACCGCCAGCTCATTTCACGCATCGCCTCACTGCACTTGGCCCCGACTCCGGTGGCCGCAGAGGCGTTGCGCCGGGAAGCGCCACCACGACCGAGGATCTCGGTGACCGGCAATACGGTGGTGGATGCCGTTCAGTACATCGCATGCGCGGACCTTCCCCCGAGAAACGCGCAACTCGTGGACATCGAACGAGAAGTCAAGGCCAAGGGCGGGAGGATCCTCCTCGTCACCGTCCATCGGCGTGAATCCTGGGGAGCTCCGCTCGACCGGGTACTCGCCGCAGTGCGAGAGATCGTGAACCGGTACGAGGATTGTTTCGTTGTTCTGCCGGCTCATCCAAACCCGTCGGTGTCCGAGCAGGTTCACTCGATACTGGCAGGACATGCGCGCATCGCCATCACGGAACCATTGGACTATCCCGACCTCATCCGCGTGTTGCGGTGCGCGAGCCTGGTCATAACGGATTCCGGTGGAATTCAGGAGGAGGCCCCAACATTCGGTGTTCCCGTACTGGTAGCGCGGGATGTCACGGAACGCCTCGAGGCAGTGCACGCCGGGTGCGCATGGCTTGTGGGAACCGATCCTACGCGGATCATCGCGGAGGCTGATCGCTTGCTCGGCGCGCGTCTGCGCCTCGCCCCCGGAACCAACCCGTACGGTGATGGCAAGGCCAGTTTGAGAGTTGTCGAGGAGCTCGAAAACCTGGTGAGGCGGCGTTCGACGCAGCTTCGGTTTGTCCGCTCCGGGAACGGCGCCAGCGTAACAGCAGTCGATTAGTCCATCACGGTGTCAATCAATCCTGTGCTTGTTTATGCGGAACATAGAGAAGGGGGATGCTGGCCTGGCCGATACCTGTCGATGAATAGCAAATTCTGAATGACTCCATTTGCGGGGATTCCATCGCCTTGCGGGCGATGTTCCCGCATGTCAGCTGGATGTTCGCACGATGCACGGTGTCTTTTCTGCGCAATTCGATCACTCGCTTGAGTGTCACGCAAAGATGTGAGTATGCAATATTCGAGGTTGTGCAGACGGTGATTCGGAGTAGTTTTTGATTTGCCCGCAGATTCGACCCAAGTCAGAGGTCAAGGTCGG
>NZ_VTHK01000009.1 GCF_009765355.1 Amycolatopsis anabasis
TTGCATCGAGCCTCATACCCTTCTTTGTCGATCTTGGCGATCCAGTAGTTCGCCATCTTGCGCAGCGAGGACGGGTTCTTGCCCTGCAACCGGTTGGCCATGATGGCATCGACTTCGCGGGCTTTCTCGTCGCCCAAATAGGCCGTGGGTTCGGCGATCTTGGATGCTTTCTCCTCGTCGATCACCCCGCCCTCCATGGCCTTCAAGGTCTCGGGCAGTCGCGTGGTCAGTGTCCGCGCGAGCGCCACCTTTCTCGCCGCCTTGTGCTCGGTCAGTTTCAGTATCCAGGCGACTTCGCCGGGCACGCCACGGGATCTTCCTTGCAGGTTGTCCAGTTCCGCAATGGCTCTCAACTGCCGGGCCTGCGCCTTCGCGATCACCTCCCCTTCCGATTGAATAATGTCTTTCAGGCCTGCAAGTCTGGTATTTGTTTCCACGTCTCCCATTTTATCGACAACGGAAGATCAACACCTTTCCCGAATGGGTGAATCTGGAACTAAAACCAACGTAACCAAACGTGCTCATTCCGTGGGGAACTGTCGCTGGTGACCAACGACGGGAATCGACCCGTGGAGCGACAGTTTCCCACGGCGCGCCGAAGGCGTGCCTGAAACCCAACCCAACTCCCCAATCCGGCAACCACCGCTCGGACGTCAACCCGGCAACCCCTTGTCCCACCACCCCGTACACCGGCATACTGCGCACGTGCCTCGAACCTTCCAGGTCGTCATCGACTGCGAGAACCCGGACCGGATGGCGACTTTCTGGGCCGCCGCCCTGGACTACCAAATAGACACCGCACCGGAAGGCTATCCAACCTGGATGGACTACCAGATCGGAAAAGGCTTTCCGGAGCCCGACCGGGTCCGCTTCGCCGCGGTGAGCGACCCCGAGGGAGGCGGGCGCATCTGCTTTCTCGCGGTCCCGGAGAAAAAGCACGGCAAGAACCGGCTGCACCTGGACATCCAGGCCACCGACCGGGAAGACTCCTTGGAACGGAAGGCAGAACGGGTCGACGCGCTGGTGGCCCGGCTGTGCGAACTGGGCGCTTCGGCCCGCCGGACCGGTCGTGAACGTGGTCAGTATTTCGTGACCATGGTAGACGTGGAGGGCAACGAGTTCTGCGTCCACTGACGACCTCCCTGGGGATATAATTTGATGCATGAAGGCGCGTTCCTGAACAGCGGCGTTCGACGTGCGGGTCGACGTCTGTTGCCATTCATGGCCCTGCTTTTCCTGGTGAACTATCTGGACCGGGTCAATGTGGGCATCGCCGCGGTGGAGATGAATGCCGACCTCGGATTCAGCGCCACCGCGTTCGGTCTGGGGGCGGGGCTCCTTTTCGCCGGTTACACGCTGTTCGAGCTGCCCAGCAACCTCATTCTGCGCCGGGTCGGCGCCCGGTTGTGGATCGCGGCGATCACCGCGAGCTGGGGCGTGTGCGCCACGGCGACCGCGTTCATCCAGGGCGAGACGAGCTTCTACCTGCTGCGATTCCTGCTCGGCGCCTGCGAAGCGGGGTTCCTGCCCGGGATGATCCTGTATCTCACGGACTGGTTTCCCCGATATGAACGCGGACGGTTCACCGCGCTCTTCATGCTCGCCGTGCCGGTCACCGTGGCGCTCGGCACGCCCCTGTCGACGCTGCTCATGGACGTCGACGCCTTCGGCCTGCCCGGCTGGCGGTTCATGTTCCTCGCCGAGGGCGCACCGGCCATCCTGCTCAGCCTGCTGGTGCCGAAGTTGCTGCCGAACCGGCCGGAGGACGCCCGCTGGCTGCCCGCGGAAGAGGCGATCGCGCTCCGCGACAAGCTCACCGCGGAGCACGGTGGCGTGGTCGAGCACGGAAGCGGTTCGCTGCGCGCGGCGCTGAGCGACTACCGGCTGTACGTGGTCGCCCTGATCGGGTTCGGCACCAGCGGCGGCCTCTACGCCCTCACCTATTTCCTCCCGCAGATCGTGGCGGGTTTCCGGAACGACTTCGGGATGCAGCTGTCCACCTACCACATCGGCCTGATCACCGCGTTCCCGTCCGGGGCCGCCGCGGTGGCGATGTGGTTGTACGCGAGGAAATCCGACCGCGCCCGGGAACGCATCCGGCACATCGCCGTACCGCTCTTCCCGGCCGCGGCTGCCCTGGGCGCGGCGCTCTACCTCCGGTCGCCGCTGCTGGTCATGGTGGCGATCACGATCACCACGGTCGGCGCGTTCATCGTGCTGCCGGTGTGGTGGCAGCTCCCGGGGATGTTCCTGACCGGCCCGGGCGCGGCCGGTGGCATCGGGGTGATCGCGGCACTGGGCAACGCTTCCGGGTTCGTCGCCCCCTATCTCACCGGCTGGTTCAAGGATCTGACCGGCGATTACCGCCTGGGCATGCTGGTCATCGCCGGATTCATGGTGGTCGCGGCCGTGAGCGCCCTGCTCCTCGGCCGCGACCCGGCCTTCCGCCACCGCTGACAGCGCGCGGGGAAAGGTTCGCCGCGCCGCGCCGGAACCGATCGGCCAGCTGCAGCAGCGCGTCGGCGAGTTCTGGTGGATCCTCGACCTCGAAGTCGACCTCGAGCGCGCCGAGCAGGAACGCCAGCGAATGCGGGGTGTCCGCGCCGAAGGTCAACCGGCAGGTGTGCTCGTCGACCGGCTCGATCCGCCCGTAGGTGGTGGCACTGCGCGCGTGCGGGGAGTCCGCCGGGGCGTGCAGCAGCACGGTGGCCTGGTACGGCCACATCCGCGCGACACCGCGGGAGACGAAGGCGGCCGCGTCGCCGCCCGGGATCTCGCGGGGCGCGAAGCGCGGGCCGGTCGGGATCCGGGGACGCATCCGGTCGACCCGGAAGGTGCGCCAGCCCTCCCGTTCGACGTCCCAGGCGACCAGGTACCACCGGCGCCCCCAGGTCACCAGCTCGTGCGGTTCGGTGATCCGCACGCTCTCCTCGCCGTGGTGGCCGTGGTAGTCGAAGCGCAGGCGCTGGCGATCCCGGCAGGCGGCGGCGATGGCGGTGAGCACATCGGCGTCCACGGACGGCGTGCCGGGGATCTCCACGGTGGAGACCCGCAGGGCGTCGATGCGGTGCCGCAGCCGGGGCGGCAGCACCTGCTCGAGTTTGACCAGGGCCCGCAGTGCCGTCTCGCCGATGCCGGTGACGCTGCTGCCGGTCGCGGTGCGCAGCCCCACGGCGACGGCGACGGCCTCCTCGTCGTCCAGCAGGAGCGGCGGGAGTTCGGCGCCGGCGCCGAGCCGGTAGCCGCCGGCCGGACCCATGTCGACCTGGATCGGGTAGTCGAGGTCGCGCAGCTTGTCGACATCGCGGCGGACGGTCCGGGTGCTCACCCGCAGCCGCTCGGCGAGTTCCGCACCGGACCACTCGCGGCGCGTCTGCAGCAGGGCGAGCAGTTTCAGCAAGCGGGCCGAGGTCTCCTTCACATTCGCCGAGTCTGCCAGAAGTGGAGGACAGGAGTTGTCCGCCACTGTTCCTACGGTGGGTGCCATGGACGAAACCATCAAGCCCTTCCGCATCGACATCCCGCAGGCGGATCTGGACGATCTGACCCGGCGCCTGGCGGACACCCGCTGGCCGGAGGAGCCGCCCGGGGTCGGCTGGGCCAACGGCATCCCGGTCGGTTACCTGCGGGAGCTGGCGGAGTACTGGCGCACGCGCTACGACTGGCGGGCGGCCGAACGCAAGCTCAACGCGTTCCCGCAGTTCACCACCGAGATCGACGGGCACGACATCCACTTCGTGCACGTCCGCTCGCCGGAGCCGGACGCGCTGCCGCTGGTGCTCACGCACGGGTGGCCCGGTTCGCTCGTGGAGTTTCTCGACGTGATCGGCCCGCTCGCCGATCCGCGGGCCCACGGCGGCGATCCGGCCGACGCCTTCCACGTGGTGGTGCCCTCGCCGCCCGGATTCACGCTGTCCGGCCCCACCCGCGAGACCGGGTGGACGGTGTCCCGGGTGACCCGGGCGTGGGCGGAGCTGATGCGCCGCCTCGGCTACTCCCGGTACGGGGCGCACGGCGGCGATTTCGGTTCCCTGGTCTCGCGCGAACTCGGGCTCGTCGACGCCGAGCACGTGGCCGCGGTGCACCTCACCTCGGTCTTCTCCGCGAGCGCCACCCAGGAGAACGCCGACTTCTCCGTCGAAGCGGAGAAGCGCAGCGTCGAGAAGCAGTTCCGGTACGAGTACGAGCTCGGTGGCTACGCCGCCATCCAGGGCACCAAACCGCAGCTGATCGCCTACGGGCTCACCGATTCGCCGGTCGCCCAGCTCGCCTGGATCGCGGACGGGTTCAAGGCGTGGACCGATGCCAAGGAGGTTCCCGAGGACGCGGTGGATCGGGACGCGATGCTGACCAACGTGATGCTCTACTGGCTCACCGGCACCGCGGGTTCCTCGGCCCGCTACTACAAGGAGGGCACCGAAACCTGGGGTGAACCGGAACCGGACTCGCGGACCCCGACCGCGGTCGCGGTGTTCCCGCACGACATCGCGCTGCCGATCCGCCGGCTCGCCGAGCGCAACAACAACATCGTGCGCTGGACCGAATTCGACCGCGGCGGTCACTTCGGCGCGATGGAGGAACCGGATCTGATCATCACCGATCTCCGCGAAACCTTCCGCGATTACCGGTAGCGGGACGGCGGCGCCGCGATCTTCGCCATCGACCCGACCGATTCACTGTCCACAGTGGAACGAGGCGAGGTGGCCGCGGAGGGCGAGCGCCTGCTGCGGTTCGCCGAGGAGCACGATATCCGGTTCCTTGGCGAACCGGCCCGGTGACCGGCTAGTATCGGCCGCATCGCCGAAAGCAGGGAACCGACGCAGCACCGCGACGCCGGGTGGCGCCGCGGAGCCGCCGGGCGCGCGCTGGCGGTGCTGTTCGCGTTCCTGCTGACCGCGGTCGGCGCCACCACGGCGACGGCCGGTGCCGCGCAGCTCGCGCCGGGGCCGCGGCAGGCGACGAACGCCCAAGCCGCGCCGGGGGTCAAGAGCGCCCCCGCACCGGTGGCGAACCGGCAGCACGTCGCGCAAGCCCACGCGCACGATCTCCCGTTCTCCGAGCCGCCGACCGCCTGGTCGGCGTGCCCCGTGCTCATCCCGGCCGGGCCTGGTGCCGCGCCGGATCCGGCGAGTAACGCGGCGCCGCGTTACGTTTCCGGCGGCCGGGCTCCTCCGTCCCGCCAGCCGGTTCGGTAATTCGCCGCAGCCCGCGAAAACCGCGGTGCGGCGCCGGTTCCGCGCGTTTCTTCGCGTGGAGTTGTTCCTGACGGAGGATTCAGTCACCGTGTCGCGCTCCCGTGCGCGGCGGGGGACGATCGGGCGTGCCGTGGTGTCGCTCGTCGTTCTCGCCGCGTCTGCTTACCTGTTGCTCACCACCGCCCCGCGCCTGGGCCTCGATCTGCGGGGCGGAACCCAGATCGTGGTGGAAACCCGGAACTCACCGACCGTCGTCGCGGACGCGGAGGCCACCGACCGCGCGCTGGAAGTGCTGCGCCGCCGGGTCGACGCGCTGGGCGTGGCCGAACCGATGCTGGCCCGCTCCGGCGACAACCGGATTGTCGTCGAACTGCCCGGCGTGCAGGACCCCGACGAGGCGGTGGCCATGATCGGCCAGACCGCGCAGCTCACCTTCCGCCCGGTGCTGGGCATCGAGGCGCCCGGATCCCCGGGGGAGGGCACGGCCCTGCCCGATGAGGAAGGCAGGCCGCTGCAGCTGGGCCCGCCCGCGCTCAGCGGGGACGGCGTCGAGCGCGCGCGGTCGGGCACTAACCCGCAGGCCGGGCCCGGCTGGTTCGTCAACGTCGAATTCACCGGCCCCGCCGCCGATTCGTGGCAACGGCTGACCGGCCGGGCGGCCTGCTTCCCGCCGGGCGACCCGCAGCGCCGGGTGGCGATCGTCCTGGACAACCGGGTGATCTCCGCCCCGCAGGTCGATCCGCAGATCCGCTGTGACACCGGGATGGGCGGCGGCACCACCACCATCACCGGCCGGTTCACCCAAGACCAGGCCAACGACCTGGCCAAACTGATCAGCGCCGGCGCCCTCCCCGTTCCGGTGGAGATCATCGAGCAACGCACGGTCGGCCCGACCCTGGGTGCCGAGGCGATCGAGGCCAGCGCGTGGGCGGCCGTGGCCGGGCTCGTCCTCACCGGGCTGTTCCTGCTGGCGGCCTACCGGCTGGCCGGGCTGGTCGCCGTGCTTTCGCTGCTGGGCTACGCGCTGGTCGCCTACGCCGCGCTGATCGCCCTCGGCGCCACCCTCACCCTGCCCGGCCTGGCGGGATTCGTGCTGGCGATCGGGATGGCCGTCGACGCCACGGTGCTCGTCTTCGAACGGGCCCGGGAGGAACGCGCGGCCAGACCGAACGGTTCGCTGGCCCGGGCGGGCGACCGGGGTTTCCGCGGCGCGCTCTCGGCGATCGTCGATTCCAACGTGACCACGCTGCTGGCGGCCGGGTTGCTCTTCTGGCTGGCGTCCGGACCGGTGCGCGGGTTCGGCGCCACCCTCACCGTCGGCGTGCTGGCCGCGCTGTTCACCTCGTTCGTGCTCGTCCGATCGTTGCTGCCGCTGGCACTGCGGTCCGCGCCGCGCAAGCGGCCGCAGCTGAGCGGGCTCGCGCACGAGGGCCGGGTGCGGCGCTGGGTGGATCGCCGGAATCCCGGATTCCTGTCCCGGCCCCGGCGCTGGCTGGCCGCGGCCGGGGTGGCCGTGGGACTCGCGGTGGCCGGGCTGGCGGTCGCCGGTCCGAACCTCGGCGTGGAGTTCACCGGTGGCCGGGTGCTCGACTTTTCGACCGCCGCGGTGTCCGATGTGGACAGGGTGCGGGCCGCCGTCGTGGACGCGGGCTTCGGTGACGCGGTCGTGCAGACCTCCGGCGACCGCACCATTTCCGTGCGCACCGGCCCGGTGGACCAGCCGGCCGCCGAACGCATCCGCGCGGCCGTGGCCACCGTGGGCGGGGAGACAACTCAAGTACGAGACGAAAGGATCGGCCCCAGCCTCGGCGCCGAACTGCGCGCCAACGCCCTGCTCGCCCTCGGGCTCGCGGTGCTGGCGCAGCTGGTCTACCTGGCGATCCGGTTCGACTGGCGCCTCGGCGTGGCGACCGTGGTCGCGCTCGCCCAGGACGTCCTGCTCGTGGTCGGGGTGTTCGCCTGGCTGGGCAAGACGTTCGACGGGGTGTTCCTCGCCGCGTTGCTGACCATCATCGGGTACTCGGTCAACGACTCGGTCGTCGTGTTCGACCGCGTCCGGGAACTGCGCGCGGCTCGGCGGCAGGAACCCTTCGCCCGGGTCGTGGGCGCCGCGGTGCTGCAGACCCTGCCGCGCACGGTCAACACCGGCATCGGTGTGCTGTTCGTGCTCGGCGCGCTCCTGCTGTTCGGGGACGGGTCGCTCGCCGACTTCGCGCTGGCGCTGCTGCTCGGGGTGGTCGCCGGGACGGTCTCCACCGTCGCCACCGCGAGCCCGGTCGCCATCCTGCTCGAGGCGCGCGGTCGGCTCAGGGAGTCGCCGCCAGGCGCTCCCCGGCGGCCTGCGCGGTCTTCAGCTCGTAGGACAGCTGAGCGCACGCGGCCTGTCCCCGCGCGATCGCACCCGTCACCCGGAACAGGTACGCCGTGAGCTCGTCGAGCGCCGCGCTGTCCCCGGCGCCGCCCAGGCGGCCCGACCACATCTGCTGTTCCAGCCATTCGCCGAGTTCGGGCAGGGTCCGGGAAAGGTTGCCCACCAACAGTTCCAGCGACCCGAGCACCCGGCAGACATCGGCCGGGCCGCGGATGCCGTCCGGGTTTCCCGCGGCGCAGGCCTGGTTCAGCGCACGGTTCACGTCACGCACCCGCTCACCGAGCGCGAGCACCGCGTTCCCTGCCGTCCCATTGCCGGTTTCTCCCATGATCACGTCCTCACACCACCAATTGATGAGGAGGAGTACCCGCCGGACACAGGTTCAAACCACGCGGCCAGGAAGTTCTGTCCGATGTGCGCACCAGCGCCTCGCCGAAGGCGCGCAACCGGATGAGGGGATCCTCGTCCGGATTTTCGCGGCAGGCGAGTGCTTCCTTGGTCGCGCCGGGCTCGGGACCCCTCCCGGGCGGTATGTGCAGGGTGGTGCGCACGCCTTGCGGGTGGCGTTCGTTTCCAGGTCGAGGAGGGTCGACGGTGTTTGTGGGGCGGTCGAGCCTGCTCACCCTGCTCGACGAGCTGGTCCGGGTTCCCGCGGGCGGCGAGGCCAGGCCGGTGCTGGTGCTGCGGGGCTGCGGTGGCTGCGGCCGCACCGCGTTGCTGGAGAAGGCATACGAGACGTGGCGGGACCGGACGCCCGCGGTCCTGGTGCGCCCGCTCGCCCTCGGCGAGGGCGCCGTCCGGCCCGTTATGGTCGCCATGATGCTGGGGTTGAGCCAGGGCGCGGTGGCGTTCCCGCGTTTCGTGCTGGCCCAGATCGCCATCCGGGAGAACTTCGCCGGGCTGAGCCACGACCAAGCACGGATGCGGCTGCGCAGCGCACTGCACGGTCTCCGGGATCGCGCCGCGCTGCTCGATTTCCTCCGGTACCTGGCGCGGGCGGCGGGTGTGCCCGCGGAGCCGAACCGGCTCGCGGAAGGCGCCGTCGCCAGGCTGTTGCGCGGGCGGCGGATGGTGCGATTCACCTGGCGCCGGGCCCAGGAGTGGTTCGGCCACCAGGACCAGGGTTTCCGGTTCGATCCCGAACGCGTGCTGATCCAGCTCGGCATTCAGGCCGGAAGCCGGAATCCCGCGGTCCGCCGCGGGGTGGACGATCTTCTGGTCACCGCCCTGCTCGCGGATCTGCGATCCAGCCCGGCGAACGCGTTGGTACTGCTCGACGACGGGGAGGTCCCGGCGGCGATGTCCGTCACCCGCTCGCTGCTGCGGGTGCGGCGAGCGCTCGCCGCGGTTCCCGGCAACCGGGAGCAGGGGCTGCCCGATCCGCTGACCCTGGTCACCACCGGCGGCGGTGCGGACACCCCGGACGGTGTCCTCGCGGTCCCGGTGCCGGACCTGCCCGCCGGTGAGGTGCTCCTGCTGGCCAGGAACCACGTGTGGCCCGACGAACTCGGGGCGGCCTCGATCGCCGCCGCGGTGTA
This sequence comes from Amycolatopsis anabasis, assembly GCF_009765355.1. Lineage (GTDB taxonomy): Bacteria > Actinomycetota > Actinomycetes > Mycobacteriales > Pseudonocardiaceae > Amycolatopsis > Amycolatopsis anabasis. Next base: position 9,105 of record NZ_VTHK01000009.1, read on the forward strand.
CCGGCTCACGCGCGGTCATCCCGAGGCGACCGCGTTCCTGCTCCGGAAGCTCAACGACGAACCGCACCTCGTCGACGATCTCGACGCGGCGCTGCGGAGTCCGGGACCCGAGCCCGGGATTCCCGTCGAGCGCCGGTTGCTGCATCCGTTCGTCCGGGGGCTGAGCGAGTGGAAGCGGATCGACGAGATCCTGCTGGAGGCGCTGATCACCCTTTCCGCCGCGCGGAATCCGCTCGAAGCCGAGGCGTTGGCCGCGCTCCTGCCGGCGCCGGTCGGCGTCGATTCGGTGCTCTTCACCTCGCCGGCCCTGTGGTCGCCGCCCGGCGCGAGCGCGCGCCCGCGTTTGCATCCGCTGGCGCGGTATCTGGGCATCCGTGCGCTCGCGGTCCGGGCGGACGCGCGGACGGGCTGGGACGCGGTCTTCGGCTGCCTGCGCGCCAGGGCCGCCGCCGGGGATCGCGCGGGCAGGCTGCACCACGAACGGTTGCTGGGCCGCCGGGACGAGGTCGCCGCGGAGCTGGCCGAGCTGCTGCCCGCCCTGCCGGGTGCGGAGTGGCTGTCCCTGCTCGACGAGATCGTCGCCACGCCCGATCCGCGCGAGCGGGACCTCGAGCGGATCCGGGGTGCCGGTCAGCCCGGGAACCGCCGGGGCCACATCGCGGTCCTGCTTGGCGTGCTGCCCGCGCTCGCGGATCCCTGCCGCACCGAATGGTCCGTGCGGAAGACGCTTCGCGCGCACGCCGAACACAGCCTGCGCCGGCTCGCCGACGAGACCGGCGATCCGAAGCCGTTCATCCTGCGCGCGAAGCGGTACGACCGCGATCCGGACCGGTTCCTGTGACGGGAGCCGAAGTCACACCCGGAGGGAAACCTCGATCCCGTCGCCCAGCGGCAACGCCATGCTGAAGTAGCCGTTGGCCGGTTCCCGGACGTAGTCGAGATAGGGCTTGATCAGGTCCTGCCCGCCGGGTATCCCGTCCGCGACGATCAGCGCGCCCCGCGCGAGGGACGGTTCGACCAGCCGGAGAACGTCCGGGTACAGGGCCGGGAATCCGTCGATCAGCAACAGGTCGACCGCTGCGGGCAGGTCCCGCAGCGTCTGCCGGGCGTCGCCTTCCCGCAGGTCGATCAGGTCGTCCAGGCACGCTTCGGCGAAATTCGCCCGTGCGGCCCGCACCTTGTTCTCCGCCAGTTCGGTCGTGATCACCACGCTTTCGGCGTTGCCGTTGTCGCGCAGCGCGGACGCCAGGTAGAGGGTGGAGACGCCGAAGGAGGTACCGAACTCCACCACGGTTCTGGCATTCCGGTTTCGGGCGAGCAGGTAGAGCAGTTCCCCGGTCGCCGCGTCCACCGGGATCTGGGCTTCGCCGAACAGTTCCACGAGTTCTTCGACCGACTTCCCGCCTCGATCGGGTTCCCCGTGCATCACCCGCACGTCGATGCCGGCGAGAATCTCCGCGTCGTTCCGCTCTTCGGCGAGCAGGCGGTCCAGTACCTTGCGTACCGGCTTGGTGGTCAGCGTGTTCATCGGTCCTCCGGGGCTTCTGCGCTCTGTCAATCCACAGTGGACACTTATCGACGGGGCCACGGCCGACCCTCGTACTCCTCCACTGTACGGTTGAGCCGGGTCAGCATCTCGGTCAGTTCCTTGATGTCCTGCTCGCTCCAACCGGACAGCACCGTGCCGATCCGGTCGCGGTAGCAGTCGCGGTCGGCGGCCAGCCGGCGGGCCCCTTCGGCGGTGATCCGCAGTTTGCGGGCCGGACCGCAGTCGTAGTCCGGGATTCGCTCGACCAGCCCGCAGCGCAGCAGCGCGGCGGTCTGCCGGTTGATGGTCGAGGTGTCCAGTCCGAAGGCTTCGGTGAGTTCCCGGATCGTCATCGGCCCGTCGGCATCGATCCGGTTGAGCAGGATGTAGGCCGATCGGTCCAGCCGCCCGGCGTCCCGGTCCTTGGGAACAAGCAGGTGGCGGCGGCCAATCAGCATCAGCTCCTGTTCCAAGCGTTCGAGCATTGTTGATCTCCACTGATCCCAGGCCGTGGACGAAGGTATGCATGGTACATATGCTGTGTACTGTGCACATCGTCCGGACGCGCGCCGGGCGGGCGTTTATCACGCGTTTGGGGGAAGGTTTCCAGTGCTGTCCCAGCCCGTCGCGCCGGAAGGCACGGCCAAACCCGGTGGCCTGATCACCGTGCTCGCCCTCGCGGGCGTCGTGGTCGCGGTGATGCAGACCTTGCTCGTCCCGGTCCTCGCGAAGCTGCCCGAGCTGTTGCAGACCTCGAGTTCCAACGCGGCCTGGGTGATGACCTCGACCCTGGTGACCGGCGCGGTGGCCACCCCGGTCCTCGGGCGGCTGGGCGACATGTACGGCAAGCGCCGCATGTTGCTGGTCGCGATGGCTTTGCTGGTGGCGGGTTCGGTGGTGTGCGGGCTGACCTCCGATCTGGTCACGATGGTCACCGGCCGCGCGTTGCAGGGCGGCGCCATGGGCGCGATCCCGTTGGGCATCAGCATCATGCGCGACGAGCTGCCACCGGAGCGGCTCGGCTCGGCGATGGGGCTGATGAGTTCCTCGCTGGGCATCGGTGGCGCGCTGGCGCTCCCGGCCGCCGCGGTGGTGGCCGAGCACACCGACTGGCACACCCTGTTCTTCGGCTCGGCCGGGCTCGGCGTGGTCAGCATCGCGCTGGTTCTGCTGGTGGTGCCCGAATCGGCGGTCCGCGCGCCCGGCCGGTTCGATTTTCCCGGCGCGATCGGGCTTTCCGCCGGGCTGGTCTGCCTGTTGCTGCCGATCTCCAAGGGCGGCGACTGGGGCTGGGGGAGCGGTCTGACCCTGGGCATGCTCGGCGCCGCGGTGGTGATCTTCCTCGCCTGGGGTGCGCTGGAACTGCGGATCAACGAGCCGCTGATCGACCTCCGCACGACCGCGCGCCGCCAGGTGCTGCTCACCAACCTGGCTTCGATCATGGTCGGGTTCTCGTTCTTCGCGATGCAGCTGGTGCCCGCGCAACTGCTGCAATTGCCCACCGCCACCGGATACGGCCTGGGCCAGTCGATGGTGGCCGCCGGCCTGGCGGTCGCGCCGGTGGGGCTGCTGATGATGTTGGTCTCCCCGCTGGGTGCGCGGCTGACCGCCGCCCGCGGCCCCAAGGCTTCGTTGATGGCCGGGTTGGGCGTGCTCACGGTTGCGTATGCCGCCGGGCTCGGTCTGCTCGGCGCGGTCTGGCAGGTGTCGGTGATCGCCGCGCTCGTCGGCCTGGGCGTCGGCCTCGCGTATGCCGCCATGCCCGCACTGATCATCGCGGCGGTGCCCGCTTCGGAGACCGGCGCCGCGAACGGCCTGAACACGCTCATGCGGTCCATCGGCACGTCCAGTTCCAGCGCGGTGGTCGGCATGGTGCTGGCGCATATGAGTATCCGGTTCGGCACGGCCGAGGTGCCCACCATGGCCGGTTTCCGCACCGCGCTGGTCCTGTCCGGTGCGGCGGGCATCGTCGGCCTGCTGATCGCCGTGTTCATCCCGGGCCGCCGCCGGGCTCCCGCGGTGGAGCCCGTTCCGGTTGCCCCGGAATCCGGCATCGGCGGCCGGGTGCTCGACGACCGGGGATTACCGGTCGCCCAAGCGAATTTCACCCTGATCGACCAGCAGGGCCACCAGGTGTCCCGCGCGATCAGCCGACCGGACGGACGGTACACAGTGGACGTTCCACGGCCCGGAACGTACGTGCTGATCTGCGCCTCCGCACACCACCAGCCGCAGGCGGCCACCCTGACCATCGGGAACGCCCCAACCGATTTCGACGTCGTGCTCACCGGAGAACCCGCGGCGACCGGTTCGCTCCAGGGGATCGTCCGCTCACCCACCGGAAATCCGGTCGCCGACGCGCGGGTGCTACTGCGAGACGCGACCGGAAACGCGGTGGCATCCGGGGCCACCGGCGCCGACGGCCGGTACCGGTTCACCGGTCTCCCGGACGGCGCGTACACAGTGGTGGCCAGCGGTTTCCCGCCGGTCACCACGACCGTCAGTTTGCTGGGTTTGGGTAGGCACGATCTGGATCTGGCCCTTCGCCATGACACGGGTTCCCCGATCGGTTGAGAAGTGGTTCCTTCTGAACTGACCTCCTAACCGCGGGGTTCGTGGAGTGGTTCGGGTTTGCTGGTGTAGGTGCCGCCGGTGGGGGTGGTGATGGTGATGTTGCCGTTGGGTTGGGGTTCGAAGTTCCAGCCTGGCTGATCCTTCAGGTAGTGGTGTCGTTCGCACCAGCCGCCGAGGATGGTTTTGTCGGTGGTGCCGCCTTTTGCCCAGTCTTGGGTGTGGTCGATGTCGCCTGCCTGGGTGGGTCGGTTGCAGCCCGGTGCTCGGCATTCGCGGTCGCGTAGCCGGATGTAGCGGTCGAGGGCGGTGGGTGGGCGGTAGCGGGTGCGGCCGACGTCGACTGGGAGCCCGGCGACCGGGTCGGTGACGATGCGGCGCCAGGTGGAGTTTTTGCTGTGGGCGATGTCGCGGGCGATGGTGGCGGGGATGGGGCCGTATCCGGCGAGTTGGGCGGGGTCGTTGTTGAGTCCGGTCAGGGTTTGCAGGTCGACGTAGACGTAGATGTCGGCTTTGGGGTCGCCGCCGGACGAGCCGAGACACCGCTCGATCAGGACGTCGGCGCGCAACTGGTCCAGGGTTCGCGATTCATCCTTGGTTTTCCTTTTCCGGGCTTCGCGGTCGATGCTGTGGTAGGCGGCGCTGCCCTTTTCCACCGGCACGTCCGCGACCAGAGTGGACATGCCATGGTCTTGGTGGATCAATTGCAGTTGCCGGTCAGCTCGCCTGGCTTTGCACCGTGCCTCGTATCCCGCCTTGTCGATCTTGGCGATCCAGTAGTTGACCATCTTGCGCAGCGAGGACGGGTTCTTGCCCTGCAACCGTCTCGCCATGATGGCATCAACCTCACGGGCTTTCTCATCGCTCAAATAGGCCGTGGGTTCGGCGATCTTGGCGGCTTTCTCCTCGTCGATCACCCCGCCTTCCATGGCCTTCAAGGTTTCGAGCAGCCGCGTGGTGAGCGTTCGCGCGAGTGCCACTTTCTTCGCCGCCTTGTGCTCCACCAGATTCAACATCCAAGCGATTTCGACGGGTACACCCCGGGATCTTCCTTGCAGGTTGTCCAGTTCCGCAATGGCTCTCAACTGCCGGGCCTGCGCCCGCGCGATCACCTCCCCCTCCAACTGAATAATGTCTTTCAGGTCTGCAAGTCTGGTATTTGTTTCCACGCCTCCCATTTTATCGAAAACGGAAGATCGATACCTATCTCGAATGGGTGAATCGGGCACAGAAACCAACGTAACCAAACGTGCTCGTTCCGTGGGGAACTGTCGCTGGTGACCAACGACGGGAATCGACCCGTGGAGCGACAGTTTCCCACGGCGCGCCGAAGGCGTGCCTGAAACTCAACCCAACTCAGCCAAACGGCGAGAATCCCGCCACTCCCGCAACGCCGCATGAATTCCACCAAGCGCACGGTAAGACTCACTATAGATCCCATACAACGGATCGATACACTCCGCAGCCGCCGCATCAGGAACGAAGACCCGCTCGACCTGAACCGCCTCGCGCGCCGCCACCCCGATACTCGGATGAATCCCCGCACCGACCCCGCCCAGCAGCGCCGCCGCGAGAACGGTGCTGTCCCGCACCCGCAGCCGCTCCACCGGCCTGCGGAGGACATCGGCGAAGATCTGCGACCACCGATCACTCCGCGCGCCACCGCCGGAGAACGCGAGCGACTCCACACGAAACCCGCATGCCGTCTCGACCTCGGCGAGCACCTGGCGGGCGGACATCGCCACCCCCTCCAGCACCGCACGGGTCAGCTCCGGCCGGGAGGTGGCCGAACTGAGCCCGAGGAAACTGCCGCGCACATCGCTGTCCCACAACGGGGCTCGCTCGCCGAGAAGATGCGGGGTGAAGACCACTCCGGACGGAACCCCAGCCGATTCGGCCACCACTTCGTCGATGCTCATCCCGCACACCCGGCTCCACCAGCGCAGGGCGTCGCCGCCCGCCTGGGTCGGCCCGGCGTGGATGAACACCCCGCCCATCGGCGGGAACGTGATCACGCCCCCGGTGGGGTTGCGCTGTTCCGACGCGCCCGCGACGACCACCGACGTGCCGCAGGAAACCATGGCGCGCCCGGATTCGGTCAGCCCGGAGCCGAACATGGTGCCCAGCGCGTCCATCGTGCCGACGACCACCGGCGGCGAGCCGATGCCGATCCCCGGATCTGCCACGGTTCCCAGCGGGCTCACCGGATCGGCGAGGTCCGGGAGACGTTCGGCGAGCCCGTCGACGAGCGCGACGGCCTCGGGCAGGTAACGCGTGCCGGTGCGGTCCACCATGCCGATGGAGGACATTCCGTCGGTGGCCACCCGTCCGGTGAGGCGCGCGGTGATGAAGTCCTTGGGGCTGAGGATCCAGCGGGTGCGCGCCCACTTCTCCGGTTCGCGGGCGGCGAACCAGGCCGCGCGGGAAACGAGCCGGGAGGCGTCGAGGGTGAACGGGCCGCCCCAGATGCGGACCTTGTCCTCGGCGGTGAACCGGGCGTCGAGTTCGCGAGCCACGTCCGCGCAACGCTGGTCCTGCCAGGTGATGGCGGGGGCCAGCGGGTTCAGGTCCGCGTCGACGAAGAGATGGGTGTTGACCTGGCTGACGACGCCGACCGAGCGCACGGTGCCCGCCGCGACGGCTTCGAGGCCGCGGACGCAGATATCCCACCACACCAAGGCGTCCTGCTCGGCCCAGGAGTCGTGCGGCCGTGCGGTGGGGTGGTCGAAGGATTGCGACCGGACGAGGTCCCCGTTCGGGGTGAACGCGGCGACCTTCACCGACGTCGTGCCGAGATCGATACCGACGACAAGATCCATGCTCCGACAGTAGCTTCCGCGATCAGGTCGGCGACTACTCCGCGCCGGACCCGCGGAACGCGACGCGGTAGGCGCGCGGGCTGGTGCCGACTATGCGTTTGAAGCCGTCGCGGAAGGCGGTGGCGGACCCGAAGCCGACCCGGTCGGCGATCCGGTCGACCGCGAGCGGGGTGGCTTCGAGCAGGTGCTGCGCCTCGCGGATGCGGGCGCGGTGCAGCCAGCGCAGCGGGGTGGTGCCGGTCTGTTCACGGAAGCGGCGGTTGAGGGTGCGGACGCTCATCCCGGCGTGTGCGGCGATGTCGTCGAGGGTGAGATCCTTCCCGATGTTGTCCTCCAGCCAGCTCAGCAGGGGTTCGAAGGCCGAGCCCCGCGGGGCGGGCGGGCGCTCGTGCGCGATGAACTGCGCCTGCCCGCCCTCGCGTTCCAGCGGCATGACCGACAGGCGGGCGGCGTCGGCGGCCAGCGCGGAGCCGTGGTCGCGGCGGATCAGGTGCAGGCACAGGTCCAGGCCCGCCGCGGCGCCGGCTGAGGTCAGGAACTGGCCGTTGTCGACGTAGAGCACGTCCGGATCGACGTCGATCTCGGGGTGGCGCTCGGCGAGCACCGGGGCGGCGAGCCAATGCGTGGTCGCGCGAAGCCCGTCGAGCAGCCCGGTCGCGGCGAGGATGAACGCTCCGGAGCAGATCGAGGCGATCCGGGCGCCCCGGCGGGCGGCCTGCCGCAACGCGTCGAGGACCGCGGCCGGGATCGGGGCGGTCGGGTCGGCGCAGCCGGGCAGGATGATCGTGTCCGCGTCGGCCAGCGCCTCCAGGCCCCGGTGCGGCCGGAGGGTGAACGCCTCGGTTTCGACCGTCGGCGTGGCGGCGCAGACGCCGACCCGGTAGGCGGCGCGCCCGTCGGGCAGGCGGGTGCGGGTGAACACCTCGATCGGGGTGGACAGGTCGAACGCGAGGACCCCGTCCAGGGCGAGAACGGCCACGGTGTGCATGGGCACAAGGTAGGCGCGTGGCGGGAACCCGTACCCGAGCGGGGTTCAGACCGGGGAGCCGCCGAAGCCGATCCAGGGTCACCAGGTCAGGTTAGGTGGCGGGACGGTGTGCCTTCGCGCTGAGTTCGCTGGGGACCGGGCGGTCCAGGTCCCGGTGGTAGGCGACGGCGGCCACGGATTCGGTCAGTTGCGGGATGGGTGGAACGGCGGCGGCGTTGAACGCGACGTCGAGGCACATCCGGTGCTGGGTGTGGATCACCACTTCGAGCAAGCGGGCGGCGCAGAGGGCTTGGAGGTTTTCGCGCCAGCGCTGGGGGCCGCCGTCTTCGGCCGACCATTCGTGCGGGTAGATCAACCAGTAGCCGAGTTTCAGCTTCCCGGCGAGTTCGTGGTGCTCGGCCACGGTGTACGGGCCGAAGGGGTGGTGGGTGCCGGGTTCGAAGACCACGGCCGGTGCGGCGAAGGTTCGTGCCGCGCTTGGGGTCCACAGCCGCACCATCGGGCAGCGCATCCCTCTCGAGTGGTCGGAAAGTACCTACCTCGCTGCCCAGTGTCATCGGACCCGCGCTCCGATCGCTAGGGAGGTTCGGCGGGTGGAATGGGGTCTTCCGGCACTAGCGGCGATTTTCGTACTGCCGTCCCGAAGCTAAGCACCGATGAACAACTGCCGAACAGCCGGACGAAGTGCGCGCGGACCTCGCACGCACTCAATACGTTGATCCGTCCCGGTTTCGTTCTTCTGCGCGGCGGAGGCTTGCGGTGTCCAACTTTCCCTGGGAACTCTTCCTCGCGGTCTTCGCGGTGGTCGTGCCGATCTTCGCGTTCCTGTGGGAGTTCGTGTTCGTCGGCCGCAAGCGGCTCGGTTACCGCGTGCAGATGGACACCACGGCCAGGCAGGAGGCCACCTCCGAGAACGCGGGCGCGTGGCGGAGGCTGGAGCGGGAGAGCGGCGCCCCGCTGGTCGATCCCTCGTTCGTCCTGCTGCGCATCGAGAACACCGGCACCACCAACATCGACACGAACGACTACGCGGTCCTCGACGACATCAAGGTCGGCGTCAAGATCAACTTCCCCGGGCGCAGGGTGGCCGGGATGGTGGTGACGGAACTCAGCGACGAGTTTCTGCGGGACAACTTCGGCCCCAAATCGGGGCTGGGCGTGCGGAACGTCGAGAACTCGGGGCGGACCGTGGGCGTCATCGAACTGCCCCGGACGCCGTTGAACCGCGGCCAGCACTACAAGGTCCTGACCGTCCTGGAACGCGCCGGTGACGGCCAGAAGAAGTTCGACGAACCCGAGGTGGTCGCCGGTATCAAGGGCGGAGTCCGAACCGGACGCATCCGGGAGACCAAGAGCCGCACCGGAGTCCCGCGCTGGCTCATCGTGCTGGTCTACCTGCTCGTGTCGGTCGGCCTCGCGGAACCCTTCGTCATCGACCTCGCCACCGGACCGCCGGCCCCGCTGGACTGCGCCACGGGCAAACTCACGGTCACCGGGTCCACGGCCTTCGAACCCGTTCTGCGGGAGGCCACCGCGTTGTACGCGAAAACCTGCCCGGACAGCGGTTTCACGGTCGACACCCACGGCAGCGCGCAAGGACTCGAAGCCGTGAACCAGCAGCGGAGTCCCGAGGTGCTCGCGTTTTCCGACGGTATGAAGGGAAACCGGCTTCCGCAGCTGCTGCCGAGGCCCATCGCGTTCCTGCTCTTCACGCTCGTCATCAACAAAGACGCCGGAGTTCAGGACCTCACCCTGGCGCAGGTGCGGGATGTCTTCGCCGGACGGGTCGGCAACTGGAAGGAACTGGGCGGGAACGACCGGCCGGTTCGCCTGGTCGACCGGGAATCCGATTCGGGCACGCGGACCACGCTCGAACGGCGGGTCCTCGGCGCCGTGGAGCCGGGGGAGAACTCCAACGACTGCGTGGAGCCGAAGGCCGAGAACCAGCCCGCCGGAGTCATCCGGTGCCGGAAGGGCGATACCGGCAGCCTGCTGAACGCCGTGGCGGGCACGACCGGCGCCATCGGCTACAGCGAACTCGGGGCCGCCGCGGGGCGTGAGGACGTGCTCACCGTGCGGATCGACGGGCAACCGGCCACCCTGGAAGGGGCCGATCACGGGGCCTATCCCTTCTGGCAGACGGAATACGCCTACAGCTACGGCGAGCTCAAGGCCGATTCGCTGGCCGCCAGCTTCCTGCGTTACCTGACCAACCAGGTCGGCGCGGACATCATCCGCTCCCACGGCGACCGGCCCTGCGCGGAACTGGCGAACCCCGTGCTGTGCCACCCCAGCTGACCGTTACTTGACAGCTGTCCAGCAGTGGTCATACCTTCGCCTTAGTGGACACGTGTCTACTAAGGCGAAGGGGGTGGCGGTGGCCAAGATTCTCAAGTGGCTCATGCTGATCATGGGGATCGCCTGCGTGGCGATCGGCGCCTTCCACTTCGTGCTCGGCATCGATTCGGTGCCGGGCGAGGGGGCGGCCGGTGCGACCGTCGACAGCCGGGAACGGTTCTACGGCGCGGTTTTCCTCGGGTACGGCCTCGCCTGGATCTGGGCGGCCCGGCGGTCGCCGATCCCGGCGAAAGCGGTGCGGTGGCTCGCCGGCATCTTCCTGCTCGGCGGGGCCGGGCGGCTGCTCTCGATGGCCGTCCACGGGCAGCCGCAGTGGTTCCAGGTCGTGCTCGCGGTGCTCGAACTCGCCCTGCCGCCGCTGTACTTCTGGCTGGCGTCCGCCGACGAGCGGGGTGAGCGTCCCGAAAGACCCCTTTCCGCCCGCTGATTGTGCCTGCGCCGCCATTCGGTCATCCTGGGCTGATCGGGACGGGAGGGTGCCATGCATGCCGTGATCGTGGGAGCGGGGATCGGTGGCTTGATCACGGCGCTGCGGCTGCACCACGAGGGCATCGACTGCGCGGTCTACGAACAGAGCGAGCAGATCCGCGAACTGGGTGTCGGGATCAACATGCTGCCGCACGCGGTCCGGGAACTGGCCGAGTTGGGGCTGCTGGACCGGTTGGACGAAACGGGAATCCGGACCCGGGAGCTGTTCTACACCCACCGGCTGGGGCCGGAGATCCTGCGCCGGCCCTGCGGGCTCGACGCGGGATTCGCGTACCCGCAGTTCAGCCTGCACCGGGGCGGTTTGCAGGGCGTGCTGCTCCGCGCGGTGCGCGAACGGCTCGGCGCCGGTGCGGTGCGGACCGGGCACCGGCTGGTCGGTTTCGAGCAGGACGCCGGCGGGGTGCGGGCGCGGTTCGCCGATCGGCGCGGCGATCCGCTGGAGCCGGTGCGCGGCGACGTGCTGGTGGCCGCCGACGGCATCCATTCGACCGTGCGGTCGCTCCTGTTCCCGGCGGAGGGCCCGCCGCGGTGGAACGGTGTCCTGATGTGGCGGGGAGCCACCGACTGGCCGGACTTCGGCACCGGGCGTTCGATGATCATCGCCGGTGGGACCGCGGCCAAGCTGGTCGTCTACCCGATCGCGGAAGGGCGCGCGCCGGGCACCAAGCTCACCAACTGGGCGGTGTGCGTCCAGACCGGGCAGGCCGGAGATCCGCCGCCGAAGCGCCAGGACTGGGCGCGCGAGGGCGACCGCGCGGAGTTGGCGCGGCATCTCGGCCGGTTCCGCCTGCCGCTCGTCGACCACGTCCGATTGGTCCAGGCCACCCGGGAATGCTTCGAAATGCCGATGTGCGACCGGGATCCGCTGCCGCACTGGACCCGGGGCCGGGTGACGCTGCTCGGGGACGCCGCGCACCCGATGTTCCCGATGGGCTCAAACGGCGCCAGCCAGGCCATTCTGGACGCGGTGAGCCTCGGCGGTCACCTGGCGCGGCACGCCGAACCCGGTGCCGCGTTGCGGGCGTACCAGGACGAGCGCCTGCCCGCCACCGGCGAGGTGGTGCTCCGCAACCGGGCAGGCGGCCCGGAGCGGGTGATCGACGAGGTCGAACGCCGTGCCCCCGACGGATTTTCCCGGCTCGCGGACGTGATCGACGCCGCGACGCTGGAAGCCGTGGTCAGCGGCTACGCGCAGGTGACCGGGGCGGCCCGGCAACAGGTGAACCGCCCCCGCTGATCAGGCACCTTCGACCGAACCCGGCGGCAGGAAGTTCACGTCGTGCAGGGCGGACACCCGGACGACCTCGTCCGGGTCCGCCAGGTTGTGCAGCTGGTCGAACAGCGCGGCGAGGCGGCCCGCCGGGCTCACCCAGAACAGCGCGCGCGTGGGCACCTCGCCGCGGTTGTAGTAGGCGTGCGGGAGGTTCTTCGGCATGCGCACGGTGTCGCCGGGGCCCGCGGTCTCCCACTGTCCGTCGAGGTAGAGGGTGAAGACCCCTTCCAGCACGTAGATGTGTTCGTCCTGGGTCGGGTGCACGTGCGGCGGCACCCCGGTTCCGGGCGGGTCGTAGGTCTCGAACGCGAAACTCGATTCACCGGCCGACTTCATGGAATAGGTGTGCCCGAGCACGTTCCACACCTTCCCGCCCATGCCTTCGCTCGCGAGCGTGATCCCCTTCGGCAGGGGTCCGAGCACGATTTCCTCGCCGTTCATGACGCCTCCTGGCCGCTTATCGCTCTGCGAGAACAGCAGACCAGAACCGATCTTGTTCGGGCAAGATGCGAATCCGGTGAACGGATAGGAGGGATCGTCCGCGGTGACGAAGATCGAGGTGCTCCGCAAACCCGTCGAATACCGGCACGGCGCCGTGGTCATGGAGGGGATCCTGCTGCGCGACGCGGCGACCGGCGGCCCGGCGCCGACGGTCATCGTGTGCCACGGGGCGGAGGGCCGCAGCGACGAACTGGCGAGAATGGCCGAACGCGTCCTGCCGTGGGGTTACCAGGCGTTCGTCATGGACCTGTACGGCAAGGGGGTCAGCGGTTCCACCCCGGAGGAGTTCGACGCGTTGATGCGGCCGTTCCTCGATGACCGGGCCATGCTGGCGGACCGGTTGTCCGCGGTGGTCGCGGCCGTCGCCGGGCTCCGCGAGGTGGACGAGTCCCGGATCGCGGCCATCGGTTTCTGCTTCGGCGGACTGTGCGTGCTCGACATGGCGCGGGCGGGCCTGCCGGTCACCGGGGTCGCCAGTTTCCACGGCGTGCTGACCCCGCCGCCCGGCTCCGCCCCGCGGCGGATCGGCTGCAAGATCGCGGTGTACCACGGCTGGGACGATCCCTTCGCGAAACCGGAGGACGTCGTCGCGCTGGCGGCGGAACTGACCGCGGCCGGGGCCGACTGGCAGGTGCGGGCCTTCGGCCAGACGCTGCATTCCTTCATGGCCGAGCAGGCGAACCGGCCCGATCTGGGCATCGCGTACAACGCCCGGTCCGCCGAACGATCCTGGTCCGGATTGCGCGGATTTCTGGCCGAATGCCTCGGCACCGGATCGTCCATTGTGGACTAGCCGGAGTGGTGGCAGGGAGCGGCGTCGAACTGCCGGTTCGCACTGAGAGTCACCGCGGCTTCGTTGGTGATTACCCCACAGTAATCCTGGTATACGTGGTTCTGAGAGGTCCCCCAGGTACTGAGAGGACGGGTAATGCGCACACGGAGACGATGTCTGCTCGGATTGGCGGCCGGTGCACTGGCCGTGACGGGCCTGGTGGTGGTGCCCGGCACGGCCGCGGCGCAGGGGCGGGGCCTCGACTGGCAGCCCTGTCCCGACGCCAAGGGAGTCGACTGCGCGACCGTCGAGGTCCCCCTCGACTGGGCCAAACCCGGCGGCGAGAAAATCCACATCGGATTGGCGCGGCGCAAGGCGAAGGATCCCGATCATCGGATCGGCTCGATCCTGATGGATCCGGGCGGGCCGGGCGGTTCCGGCGTCGACGTGGTCAAGCAGACCGAAGTCTTCACCGACCAGGTCAACGCGCGGTTCGACGTGGTCGGTTTCGATCCCCGCGGTATCAACACCAGCACCCAGCTCAAGTGCGACACCCAGCTCTCCCAGGATGCGATGAACGCCCGGCATCCGACCAACCAGGCGGAATTCGACCGGCTGGCCGACCTGAACAAGCGGCTTTACGACAGCTGCCGCGAGCACTCCGGCGCGCTCGTCGACCACGCCGACAACCTGCACACCGTCCGGGACCTGGACGCCGTCCGGCAAGCACTGGGGGAGCGCAAGCTCAACTACCTCGGATACTCCTACGGCAGCCTGATGGGGCAGCAGTACGCCGAGGTGTTCCCGCACCGGATCCGGGCTATGGTCACCGACGGCAACATGGACCACAGCCTGCGCAGCACCAAGGACTTCATGTTCACCGAGACCGAACCGGTGGAGAAGAACTTCCTGGAGTTCGCCGGGTGGTGCGACCGGAGCGCCGAATGCGCGCTGCACGGTCAGAACACCAAGGCCGTCTACGGTGATCTGCGCGAGAAGGCCAAGGCCGGGAAGCTGGTGGATCCGCAGACCAAGCAGCCGATCGATTTCTACAGCCTGTCCCAGCTGGCGTTCGGGGTGAACTCCCCGCAGGGGTGGACCAGGCTCGCGACGAACCTCAAGGCGCTCAAGGACGGCAACGGCGTCCTGGACATGACGGCCGCCGCCGACGTCTCGGAGAATCCGTATCCGGCGATCTGGTGCAGCGACTGGGGTTTCGGGGTGAAGGACTTCGCCGAATACGCCCGGTTGCGCGGGGCGCTGGCGAAAAAGTTCCCCAACATCCAGTGGTCGCCGTATGTCGATCACGCGTTGAGCTGCGTGGGTAGCCCGGTGAAGTACACCAACCCGCGCAAGCCCCTGGACATCGACCACGCCCCGCCCCTGGTGATGATCGGCAACGTGCACGACCCGGCGACGGTGTACCGGTGGAACCGGACCGCCGCGGAGCAGAGCGGTGCGCACCTGATCACCTACGAGGGCTGGGGCCACACCGCCTACCACCCGGGCCGCAGCCAGTGCGTCAACGACGCGGTGGACGCGTACCTGATCGATCTGAAGGTGCCGCGGGACGGCCTGTCCTGCCCGTCGCTGGAGAAACCCGGCGTCGTCGGCACGCAGTCCATGGAGCCGCTCACCGCAGGGCCCTACCGGGCATGACCGATCGAGCGGTGGCGCCGGGGAGTCCGTTCCCGGCGCCACCGCTCGGCGGGTCAGGGCGCCAGGCCGAGTTGGTGCATGACGAACGCGAGGATCTCGGCGCGTTGTTCGGCGGCCAGCGCCGGATCGATGCTGCCGTGGCCCACGTCGTTCCAGATTCGCAGCAGGATCGGGTGTTCGCTCGCGGTGGCGTGCTGCAGCGCGGCGGTGAACTTGCGGCCCTGGAAGGGCGGGCAGCTGATGTCCCGTTCGCCGATCACCTGCAGCACCGCCGGGTACCGCACCCCGGGCACCACGTTGTGGTACGGCGAATACTGGTAGAGCACCGCGGCGTCGGCGGGATCATCGGGATTTCCGTAGTCCTTGGCGTACACCGAACGGATTCCTTCGACGCCGGGAACGTCGGCCAGCGGCTCCAGCACGTCCAGCACCGGAACCTGCGCGACCACCGCTCGCCAGAGTTCCGGTTGCTGGACCGCGGCCACCGCGGCGAGCAGCCCGCCGTTGGACGCGCCGTGGAAGGCCAGCGTTCGCGGTGTCGCGATGCCCCGCGCGATCAGGTCCTCGGCGACCGCACGCAGGTCGTCGAAGACGTTCTGCTTGCGGTGCAGCCGTCCCGCCTCGTACCAGTCGCGCCCGTACTCGCTGCCACCCCGCAGGTTCGCCCGCACGTACACGCCGCCCGCGTCGACGAAGGGCGCGTTCTCGCCGAGGAAAGCGGGCAGCAGCGGGATGTTGAAACCCCCGTAGGCGTTGACCAGCGTCGGTCGTGGTGCGGCGCGGTCGAGGTCGGCGCGGGCGATCACGAAATAGGGGATTCGGGTGCCGTCGGCCGAGGTCGCGAAGTACTGCTCGACCGCGATGCCGTCGAGTTGTTCGCCCGGCTCGACGATTTCCAGTTCCGCGGTGCCGACGTCGAGCCGGTACGCGGTGTCGGCCGACGTGAACGTGGTGGCGGAGAAGGTGAATTCGTCCGAACGCGGCCTGGCCCGGTCGAGCACCAGGCCGAAGGAGGCGCTGGCCCCGGGCAGCGGAGCCGTGCCGACCGGGGTGCCGTCGAGTTCGTGGACGGTGATGTCCAGCGACACGTCCCGCAGCGCGGAGACGACCAGCCGACCATCCACAATGTCCAGTGAGCGCAGCACGCGGTCACCGGCGGGGATGATTTCGCGCCAGCTCGATTGGTCGGTCGAGGTCGCCGCGGGCACCGCCACCACCCGGCCGCGCGGCGTGTCGGTCGCGATCGCCAGATAGGTGTCGTCGTCGAGCCACGCGCCGTGGAGTTCCGCGTCGAAGCCGTCGGGCGTGAACCGCCGCCACCGGCCCGTCGCGATCTCACCGATCACCGAGGCGGCGTATTCGTGCGGCACGGTCACCCCGAGGACGTACCGGCCGCCCGGCGACACCTGCGGGGTCAGCCCGAGCGCGGTGGGGGAGACGTCGCCGTGTTCGAAAACCGCTTCGGGCCGCGCCACTGCGTCCGGGGTGACGGCCGCGAAGCGGAGGGCGTGCCGACCGTCCGGCGAACGACCGTGCAGGTAGAACCCGGTGCCGTCGGGCAGCCATCCGACCCGCAGCATGTTGCCCTGCATCGTGGGCTCGGCCGTGTCGAGCAGGCGGCCGGTGCCGGCTTCGACCACGCCGTAGTGGCCGAAGGGCTCGCCTCCCGCGGAGTGGCTGAACGCCACGAGCCGCCCGTCCGGTGACGGGATCGCGTACAGGAACATCGTGGGCCGCTGGTCGCCGCGGCGTGCGGTTATCGCGGCGGCGTCGACGAGCACCCGGCCCGCGCCGTCGCGCTGCTCGGAGACGCGGACCGCTTGCGCCGTTCCCTCGTCGTTGCGCCCGATCCAGAACCACCGGCCCGCCACCGCGAGCCGGGTGCCGAGCAGGGCTTCCGCGCTCGAGGGGCACGAGCGCAACGACTTCAGCACGGCCTCGAACGCCGGCGACGACCGCACCGCTTCGACCGCAGCCGCCACCTGGCGGTTCTGCCAGTCCAGCACCTCGTCGGTCCCGGCCCGCAGCCAGTCGTACGGGTCTTCGAAGGTCACCCCGCCGATGGTCTTGGTGATCGGTCGCCGGGGCGTCTCGATGGCAGCCACGCTTCTCCTCAAGTTCGGATGGTTACATCATCCAGATGTTCATATCATCTTGAAGGGCAGGCCGGGTGTCAAGGGCGGCTCGTGAGCGGGTGGCGGTGAGCGCTGCCCGGAATCCGCTCGCCGAGGCGGTGGATCAACCGGTGGCGTCCGTCGCTGAATTACTCAAATGCTCAAGTGCAAGTACGTTTGTGAAACACTCACTTCAAGGTGGGGCCGGAAACGATGAACGTGACCGATAAACGTGAATTTTGTGATGCAATCTTTATGGGCGATTGTGATCTATTTTCTACTGTGGTATGTCTAATTTAGACCGTGGCGTTGGGTGGTAGAACCCTTGTTGTGCAACAGTTTCCGCAGGTCGGCAAGGGAAACGTGATTATCTGACCTGGGTGCCGGTGTCCACATAGGCGAAGGATCTTCGGGTTGTCTTCAATTCGTCGACTTGCTCCAATTGGTGGAACCGGCGCTTTGTCGGCTTGTTTTCCATTCTGGACAGGATGAGACTGGGAACCGTCGGTTAATGATCGATCGAAGGAGAGGAGGTGCCCAATGAACGACAAAGACGAGGTGATGACGCCGGTGCTGGAAGAGATCGGTGACGTCGAGGAGGTCGCGCAGGGTCCCGGCATTCTGCTGAATGACGGACCGCATCTGCTCCGCGGGTTCCCGAATTGATCGGATCGACCTTGAGGTAACGGGGCTCCCGTCGTGCCGGCCGGCGGGAGCTCTCGACATCGGCGTGTCCCGTTCGGCCGGAGTGGAGGAAACATGCGCGGGGCCTCGTCGTTCGACTGGGAGTCGCTCCTCATCGGACAGGCGGTACCGAGGGCGAAGCGGCGCTGGCTGCTCGCGGCGCACTCGGCCGCCCTGCGCGTCGCACGGGCCTTCGACCGGTCCGGCCTCGCCGGAGCCCTGGGCGCGATGGACCGGATCACCGCCCACCGCGAGGCGCGCCGGGCGCTCGCGGCGCTGCCCGCCGAGATGCGGACCTTCCTGGCGCAGGAAGTGGTGTGGCAGACGCGGGGCCTCGTGCGCACGTTCTACGGGGAGCGCCTCTGCCTGTTCGAAGCATTGGCGACCACCGCGGCACTGCGCGCGCTGGGGCTGCCCGCCGCCGTCATCGTGGGTTACGCCACCGGATCCGGGGCACGCCGGACGCCGGTGCACGCCTGGGCGGCCCTGGACGGCATCCCGGTCACCGACTCCGGTTACGTGTGGCAGCGCTACACCGAGATCACCCGGTACCCCCACGAGCGGAAGGGCGTGTCATGCGCAGGCTGACCACCGGTCCGGTGCACCTCTTCGGGCGAATCGGCAACCTGTCCGCGCCGCCATGGCGGCTGGCGCCGCCCCGGGTGGTACCGCTCAGCCCACCGAATCTGTACAAACTCCCTTGCGGTGCCGAAGAAATCGTGCTCGGACAGTGTCCGAACAGGACTTCCGCTCCGGAGCCCGCCGCGCGCACTCTCCTTTCCGGACGGATCGAACTGCCGGCCGGTGGGGAACCGGTGCGCGGCCGCGCGGCGGTGACCGAACTGGAGCGGTTCCTCGACCGGCACGGCGCCGGCGGTCTGCGTTCCCGGGAGGGCGAGTACTGCCTGGCCCATCTCACCCGCGACGGCGGCACGTTGTACCTGTACCGCGGCCTCACCACGACGCGCGGCCTCTACTACCGGCTGTGCCACCACGGACTGATCTTCGCCACCGATCCGGAGGACCTGTGCGATCCGGAACGGCCGCTGCACCGGCAGGTCGACGTCGACGTGCTGGCGGCGCTCGCGATCGAGACCCCGGTCCCGGACGACGCCTCGTGGTACCACGGCGTCCGGCGGCTGCCCGCGGGCTACCTGCTCACCGCGGGGGCCGGTGGGTTGCGCGTGGAGCGGCACGACGACCTGCGCGTCGCCGAGCCGGCGCGAGATCCCTTCCCCGTCGCGGCGCGGTCGTTCCGCACCCTGTGCTCGGCCGCGGTCGCTCGTGCGGTCGCGGACGTGCCGACGAGTGGCATCCAGCTCAGCGGCGGGCTGGACTCGGCCGTGGTGGCGTTCGAGGCGCACCGGCACGGGGACACCACGCTCTTCCCGTTCCACTTCCACTACGACCTGCCCGCCATGGCCGACGAAAAGGCGATGGCCGAGGCGGTCGCCCGCCAATGCGGCCTGCGGCTCGACGTCCTCGACGGCACGGCGTCCCTGGCTCCGGGCGGTGACTACCTGCTCCCCGGGCTGCCCGCGCGGGCGCCGCTGACCCACGGTTTCGTCCTGCCGAACCTGGCTTCCTGCGAAGCCCTGGCCGCCCGGCCCGGTCCCCGGCGCCTGCTGTCCGGAGTGGGCGGCGACGAACTGCAACTGCACGACTTCATGACGCCACTGCGGTCCTTCGGCCGGCGGGCGCTCAACCCGCTCGCCGCCGGAGCCCCGCCCTGGCAGCTCTTCGACAACGCCGTCATCCGGCAGTTCCTCGGGCGCTCCCTGAAAGAACCCGCGCCCGCTTCCTGGGCGGGGCGCGCCTTCGCGGCCGCGCGCGTGCTCCGCGGCACCGCTCCGATGCGGAGAACACCGTTCGACCCCTCGCTCGTCGAGGGGGTCCCGTGGTTCACCGCGGAGGCGATCAGCGCGGCCCGCGGCGTGGGCGAGTCGGCCATGGCCGGTTACGCGGACGGCTTCGCGCGGGCGCGGGCGGGAGTCCGGCGGACCTGGCTGGAGATGTACCTGACATATGTGAACTTCCACCGCAACGCCAACGACTACACCATGGCGACCTGGCAGCACGCCGTGTTCGACGCCCAGGGGATCGAGTACGTCGCCCCCTTGGTGGACCGGGCCCTCGCCGAATTCTCCCTCACCCTGGACACCCGCTACCGCTACGTCGTGCACCGCGGGCACCCGGTGTCCAAGCCGCTCATGCGCGCCGGGTACACCGGACTCCTGCCGCGCGCGCTGCTGGCCCGGCTGGACAAGGTCGACTACAGCTCGCCCTACGAAACCTTCGTCCTCAACAACAAGAGCCTGGTCGGCGATCTGCTGGGAGCCGACTCCCGGCTCGCCGAACTCGGCCTCCTCGCGCCGCACGCGGTGCGGCGGCTGCTGAACGCGCCGACGTGGCAGCTCCGCCGGAAGGCGGGCGAACTGGTGCACACCGCAAGCCTCGAATTGTGGTTGCGCGGCGGTGATCGCCGCCCGAACGAACCGATACCGGCGGTCGAACCGCCACCGGCCACCCGCCGGACCTCGCCCGCCCCGGTCGCCAAGCCGGCCGTGGCCGCGCTCCCCGCGGCCGGGGACGCGGCGTGGCGGATGACGCCGGACGCGGTGGTGCGGTTCCTGCCCGACGAGGCCGTCCTGCTCAACGAACGCGAATTCAAGCTCTACCGGCTGGACGCCGACGGCGCCGACCTGCTCGGCGAGGTGCTCCGCTGTGGCTGCTGGGCACGGCTCGAAGCGGCGCTGCGCAACGGCGACCACGCCACGACCGCCAAACGGCTCGACCGGGCCCGCGAACTCATCGGCTCCCTGATCCATGCCGGACTGCTCGACGGCCCGCTGCCCCGGCGGAACACTGGGGACCATGATCGCTCAGTTGAGACGGGCCGAACCGGCTGATTACGACCGCATCGTCGCGGTGCTGGACGACTGGTGGGGACGCCCCATCAGCACCGCCTTCCCGCGGCTGTTCCTCGATCTCTTCTTCTCGACCAGCCTGGTGGCCGAACAAGACGAGGAACTCGCCGGATTCCTGGTCGGCCTCTTCTCCGGTTCGAACGACGAGGACGCCTACATCCACGTCGTCGGCGTCAACCCCCGCGCCCGGGGCACCGGCCTGGCCCGCCGGCTCTACGAGCGGTTCTTCGAGCTGGCCCGGGCCGACGACCGTTCCGTCGTCCGAGCGATCACCTCGCCGGGGAACCGCGGCTCGATCGCCTTCCACCAGGCCATGGGATTCACCGTCACCGGCCCGATCACCGACTACCACGGCCCCTCGACCGAGCGCGTGCTGTTCGAACTCCGCCTGAGCGAGTGAGCGGTGCTCACTCCCAGCCGATCGCCTTGAGCACGTTGAGCCGGGCGGCGCGGCGGGCGGGTGGGAGCGAGCCGAGCAGGCTCAGCAGGACGACGGCGACGCCCAAACCGAGCGAAATCGGGATCACCTCGAATGCCACCTCGATCCCGGTGGTCGCGGCCAGCGTGAACGTGATGAGGTAGTGCAGGGCGAGGCCGACGCCGAGTCCCACGGCGCCGCCGATCGCCCCGACGGCGGCCGCCTCGGTGACCACCACCCGGCGGATCGTGCGCCGGTTCGCCCCGAGCGCGCGCAGGATGCCCAGTTCGCGCTGCCGTTCCAGCACGGAAAGCATGAGCGTGTTGAGCAGCGCCAGCGCGGCCACCCCGGCGACGATCCACTGGATGGCCAAGGCGAGCGACGCGGCCTGCCGCACGGCGGTACTGGTCGCTTCGAGCAGATCGGACCCGGTGACGACGTACATCGGGTACGGCAACTCCGAGAGCATCCGCTGGATCGTGGTGCGGACCGCGTCCAGCTCGGCGCCTGGCCGGAGTTGGACCTCGTACATCGTGGCGCCCTCGCGGTGGAACCACTGCCGCGCCCGGTCCAGGGAGATGGCCACCAGCCCGGTGTCGACGGTCGGGTAGTCCACGATGTCGGCGACCCGCAGCCGCTGCGGCCCCTCCGGACTGGGCAGGGTGAACGAGTCGCCGACCCGGAGATCGCGCTCGCGCGCGAGTTTCCCGGACAGCACCGCCCCGGTGCCGGACAGCAACTCCGCGCGGCCGCGCTCGCTCGCCTTGGCGACCGGCACCAGGTTGCTCCCGGCCGAGGCGCCCTGCAGGACCACCCGCGAACCGTCCACAGTGGCGTAACCGAACAGGCTGGGCACCACCCGATCCACCCCGTCGACCCCGGCGAGCCGGTCGTGCAGCGAAGGCGGCAGGGCCGGGCCGGTGGGCAGCATGTCGGGCGGGGTGGGGTGCAGGGAAAGGTCGATGCGGCCGAGCGGGCCGAGCGCGTCCCGCGCGGAGGTGACCAGGTTCTGGCTCGCTCCGGTGGTGGCCACGCCGATGCCCACCGCGATGGCGACCACCATCGTCGTCGCCCAGATCCGCCGGGGCGCGCGTCGCATGGCGGCGGCCGCGAGCCTGCCGGTCCCGCCGAGGCGACCGGCGACGCGCGCGACGACCTTCGTGATCGGGGTCAGCAGCGCGTAGCCGAGCACGATGACCCCCACCACGAACCACGCGACGGCGGACAGCGCCCATTCGTCGGCGGACACGGTCACCAGCACCGCCGCGATCGCGAGGAAGGCCACCCCGGCGATCGCCGCGACCATCCGGTAGCGCTGCCGCTCCTCGTCGCCGTCGGCCAGTTCGGCGGGCCGCATCGCTTCCACCGGCGCCACCCGGAACGCCCGCACCGAAGCCAGCCAGGACCCGATGACACTCGTGGCCACGCAGGCGCCGAGCGCGAGCGGGATGGCGTACCACGGCAGCGCGAACTCGACCCGGGCGTCGAACGTTTCGGCCAGGAACGGCGGCAGCCGGTGGATGGCCCACCGCGCCAGCAGCACCCCGAGCGGGCCGCCCACGAGAGCGCCGAGGATCCCCAGCAACACCGATTCGGCCAGCAAACCCCGCAGCACGGTGGCGCGTCTGCCGCCCAGCGCGCGCAGCGTGGCGATCGCCGGTCTGCGCTCCACCGCGGCCCGGTTCATCGTGTTGAAGACCAGGAAACCGGCCACGGCCAGTGCCATGAACGCGACGACCAGCGTCGAGTTCATGGCCAGGCTCACCGCGGTGCCGGCTTGGGCGGCGCGGAACCGCGGCGTGCCGACGAAGGCCCGATCGTCGACGGCCACGTCCAGGTTTCGCCGCAGCGACTCGACATCGACGCCGTCCCGGGCGACCACCAGCACGGAGTCCAGCCGGTCGTCCCGGCCCGCGAGCTGCTGGGCCAGCGGCAGCGGCGCGAGCACGAAGAAGCCGGAGTTCACCCGCGAGGCCAGCTCGCCCCGCGCCACCAGCGCGACGGTGACCTCGTGGGAGGTTCCGGTGTACGAGGTCAGCCGGATCCGCTGTCCCGGCGCCAGTCCGGCCGCACCGGCGAGGCCGGAGCCGAGCACCACACCGTCGGGCGGCAGGTCGCGCCGGGGCACGGAGTCGATCGCCCGCTGGAGGTCGCTGCCCAACTCGCGCAGCCGGTCGTCGGCGCCGAACAACACCGCCCGTTGCGGACCGATCCGCACCGCGGACTGGATGATCGGGACCGCCGCGGCGACCTCCGGCCGCGCCGCGATCTCCGGCAGCAGCTCGGCGGGGAGGCCGGATTCGGCGACCCCGGTCACCTCCAGGTCGGCCGCACCGGCCACGCCGTCGGCGAGGCGTTCGACCGAGCCGGTCAGCGAGCCGTAGGTGCCGAAGACGGCGACGACGAGGGCCGCGGACACCGCCACCACCCCGAGTGCGAGCACCGAACGCCCCTTGCGGGCGCCCAGGGGGCGCAGGTTGAACAAGCGGAACCGAGTGAGCGAGGCGGGCACCCGGCGCCCGGTCATGCCGGTCCCGCCTCGTCCAGAACCTCGTCCCGGATCAGCCGCCCGTCCTGCAGTTCGACCACCCGATCGGTCCACGAGGCGGCCGCCGGATCGTGGGTGACCATGACGACGGCACGCCGATCGTCGTGCGCGATCTCGGCCAGCAGCTCGAGGATCCGCGTGCCCGTCTTGGAATCGAGATTGCCGGTCGGCTCGTCGGCGAGGATCACCGCCGGGTTCATCACCAGCGAACGCGCGATGGCGACCCGCTGCAGCTGGCCGCCGGACAGTTCCGCGGGACGGTGTTCGGCCCGTCCCGCCAGCCCCACCCGGCCCAGCAGCGCTTCGGCGTCCCCGCGCACACGGGTCAGCGGCACGCCGTCGAGCAGGCGGGGCACGGCCACGTTCTCCCACGCCGACAGCGTCGGAAGCAGGTTGAAGAACTGGAACACGAACCCGACCCGGTGCCGGCGGAGCTCGGCCAGTTCGTCATCGGTGACCGCGCCCAGCTCGCGGCCGTCCATCAGCACCGCACCCGAGGTCGGCTGATCCAGCCCGCCGAGCACGTGCAGCAAGGTGCTCTTGCCCGAACCGCTCGGACCGGTGACCGCCACGAACTGCCCCTCGCGAACCGCGAACGTCACCCCGTCCAGGGCGCGCACGGATTGCTTGCCGACCTGGAAATCCCTGACCACATCCCGCAATTCGAGCTCGGCCATGCGATGGCGCTCCCGTCCTCGTCGGCTGGGTGCTGTCGTCCTCGTCGGGATACGTGAGCTCGCGGGAGAGCCGCCGGTCGTCGCCCGTCCCCCAACGAGCGACGACCGGGCGGCCTTCCACATCGCGAGGCGCTCGGCAGCGAATGCGGCCACCTCGCACTCGCACTGAAGAGTCCAGCACGCCGCTCTCACACTTCGCTGTTGCGGCGCTTACAGCCGCTCACCGTCGGCCGCCTGGTCGATCAACTCCGCGAGGGTGTAATCGCTGAGCAGGGTGACCACGGGCAGCGTCACGCCCAGATCCCGGGACACCCGGTTCTTCAGCTCCACGGCCGTGAGCGAGTCGAGGCCGAGGCGGTTCAGCGGGCGACGCAGATCGATCCGCTCGGGCGGCATCCCCAGTCCCGCGGCCAGCTGGTCCACCAGGTACCGGGTGATCACTTCGCGCCGATCGCCGCCGTTGCCGGTCCGCGGCGGAGCGACCGGGGTCGCCTCCGCTTCCCCGTTACGCGGGACCAGCCGCGCCAGCAGCGGGGACCGCGCCGCCCGCGGATGGGCCCGGCTCCACTCCGGCCAGTCGATGACGAGCGCGGCCGCCTGCGTCGCGTCGTCGCCGAGCAATCGCTCCAGGATCGCGAGGCCCGTGGCGGGTTCGAAGTCGCCCGTTCCCGCCGGCAGCGATCGGTTCGCCTCCCGCAGCGCCCGGCTGGCCATGCCCACCGAGGCCCAGGCGCCCCAGTTGACGCTGGTCGCCGGCTCGCCCCGGCGGCGCCGGTGGTGCGCCAGCCCGTCCAGGAACGCGTTGGCGGCGGCGTAACCGCCCAGCAGGGGCGAGCTCAACAGCGCGGATGCCGAGGAGAACAGCACGAAGAAGTCGAGCGGCGTGCCCCGCAGCAGGCGATCCAGCACCAGCGAGCCGGTGACCTTCGGACGCAGCACGGCCGAGATCTTCGCGGCGTCCAGTTCCCCGATCGGGTGGTAGGCGTGCACGCCCGCGGCGTGCAGCACGCCCCGGATCGGCGGCCACCCGCGCCGGGCGATGCCGTCCAGCACGGACCGCATCGCCGCCTCGTCGGCGACGTCCACCGCCTCGTAGCGGACTTCCGCCCCGGTGCGTTTCCAGGCTTCGATCGCCGCGACGCGCTCCTGGTCGGCCGAGGCGTCCAGCGGTGACCTGCCGAGCAGAAAGAGGTAGCGCGCGCCCCGGTCGGCGAGCCATTCGGCGATCTTGGCGCCGATTCCGCCGAGCCCGCCGGTGACGAGGTAGGTCGCGTCGGGGCGCACCACCGCCCGCCGCGGCCGGGCGGCGGGTGGTGAAACCGCCGCGGTCTCGTCCTGGAAGGAGAGCAGGACCTTGCCGATGTGCTTGGCCCGCGCCAGGTGCCGGAAGGCGCCGGCCGCGTCCCCGGCCGGGAACGTCCGGTAGGGGAGTGGCGCGAGGTCTCCGGTTTCCAGGTGCCGCAACACCTCTCGCACGATCGCCGAGACCCGTTTCGGATCGGACCGCCCCATGTCCGCGACGTCCACGACGTGGAAGGAGATGTTGCGGCCCAGGGCGCGCAGGGCGAGCCGCCCGTCGCCGACGATGTCCTTCTTGGTCAGTTCGAGGTACCGGCCGTACGGGGCGAGCAGTTCGAGGTTGCGCTGGATGGCCGGTCCGGCAAGGGTGTTGAGCACGACGTCGACGCCCTGGCCGTGGGTGGCCGCGAGGAACTCCTCGGCGAAGTCCAGCGATCGGGAGTCGGCCACGTGCCGGATTCCCATGGTGCGCAGGAGCGCGCGCTTCTCCGGGCTCCCCGCGGTCGCGAAGATCTCCGCGCCCTTCCACCGCGCGATCTGGACGGCGGCCAGCCCCACGCCCCCGGTGGCGGTGTGGATCAGGATCCGGTCTCCCCGGCCGAGCCCGGCGAGGTGGCACAGGGAGTGGTACGCGGTGAGGAACACCCCGGGCACGGTGGCCGCCTCCGGCAGGCCGAGTCGAGCGGGGCGCCGGAACACCAGTTGAGCCGTGGCGAGCACGTGCGAACCGAGTCCGAGTTCCCCGAAGGCGATGACCTCGTCGCCCACGGCGAGCCCGTGCACCAGATCGCCGACCGCGGTGATGGTGCCCGAGCACTCCGAGCCCGGGTTCAGCTCCGCCTCGGCGGGTATCGGGGCCATCCCCAGCACGCAGAGCAGATCCGCGTAGTTCAACCCGGCGTACGCCACCTCGATCTCGACCTCCCCGGGGCGGGGGTGGCGCCGGGGCGCGTCCTCGACGGCGATCTCGTCCAGCACGCCCCGTGCCGCACTGATCCGGACCGCCCCGGGGGCCCGCACCGGTCGTTCGCTGTCCGATGTGGACGGTCTTCGGTACCTGGCCAGCCGTGCGACGAATCGATCGTCGCCGCGCAGCGCGAGCTGGTTCTCGGGGTCGTCCGCGGTCAGCTCCGCGAACAGGGAATCGGCGCCCCGCCCGGGTTTCCCGTCCTCGAGGTCGACAAGGGTGCAGCGCAATTCGGGGTGCTCTTCGGCGAGCGTCCGGCCCAGCCCCCACACCGGCGCCTGCAGCACCGATCCGGCGGGGTCCGCGGGCGTCACGGCCTGAACGGACCGGGTGACCAGCCAGAGCCGGGTGCTCTCCGGCCGCGCGGTCAACCCCTGAACCAGTCGCACCACGCTCGTGCAGCCGGTGAGTTCGGCCCGGGCGATCTCGTCCGGCGTGGCCGTGTCGGGCCGGGCCGCGTCGAGGTTCCACAGGTGGACCACGCCGCGCATCGGCCGGTCGCCGAGACCGCGCAGGACCCCGGGCAGCGCCTGGTGGACGTCCCCGGGATCGAGCCGGTGGTCGGCGGGTTCGGGGGAGTCCGCGGGCGCCACGGTCACGCAGGAATGACCGGCGCGCTCCAGCCGCTCGCGCAGGCGCCGGGCGAGCCCGCCGGCGTCGGCGAAGAGAAGCCAGGCGCCGGGCGGGGATTCCGGTCCGGCATCGCGCCGCTTCGGTTCCCAGCGCGGTTCGTACAGCCAGTCGTCGAAAGCGGTCTCGGCGAGGTACCGCCCGCGCACGCCGCCGAGTTCGACCACGCACTTCCCGGCCGCGTCCCAGACGCGGATCTCCCCGAGGACGGAGTCGGCGGACGGCTGGGCGGGATCGAGTTTGACGTGACTCCACAACTCCCGCCCCGGTTTGCCGTGCACCCGCGCCCGCGCGATCTCGCCGAGCACGAACACCGCGTCGGGCCGGTTTCCGGCCGCCGCCAACGCCTGCCCGCAGGCGTCGAGCAGGGCCGGGTGGAAATGGAAATCGTCGAGATCGTCCGCCAGTTCCGCGGGGCAGACGATGTGCGCGAGCGCCTCGCCGTCGCGTCGCCACAGCTGCGCGATGCCCTGGAAGCGGGCCCGCCATTCGTTGCCGCCCTTGGCGAAACGCCGGTAGAAGTCCGGACCGGCCACCCGTTCGGTGCAGCGTGCCCGGACGACGTCCACCGGTTCGCCGCCCTCGATCGGCGTGCCCCCGAGGTGCACCCGCGAGCTCACGTGCGGCGTCCACGAGTCGTCGGAATCGGCCCTGCTGTGGATGTCCAGCCGCCAGGTGCCGGTGTTTTCCGGGCTTTCCGGGCTTTCCGGGCGCAGGCGGACCCGCAGCACCGGCGTCTCGTCGCCGCGCAGGACGAGCACCTTGCGGCAGTCGAAGCCGGTCATGGTCACCGGCCGGCCGCCGAAGGCCTCCCGCGTCGCCGCGACGAGGAGTTCGCAGTAGGCGGTGCCGGGAAAGAGGGGCACGCCCTGGACCCGGTGGTCCTCGAGGTAGCCGTTGCGGATCCGGTCGAGCGGCCCTTCCCACACGTACTCCCGCCCGGCGGCGGGCACGGCCGCGGGCAGCAGCGGATGCCGGGCGCCGGTGCCGCCGGGCGGCGCGGGTGGCGGCCGTTCCGGGCGGAACCAGTAGGACTCGCGCTGCCACCGGTACGTCGGCAGGGAGACCAGCCGGGCCCGCTCACCGTGCACCGCGTCCCAGTTGATCGGCTGCCCGCGGGTGTGCAGGAAGCCCAGCGAGTTCAGCATCGCGGCCCGTTCGGGCTGCCCGCGGCGCACCGAGTGGACCGCCGCGCCCTCGACCTCGCCCGCCTCGAGGCACTCCTCGATCGCGGACACGAGCACCGGATGCGGGCCGATCTCGACGAAAACGGTCGGCCCGGCTTCGAGCGCGGCGCCGACCGCCGAGGCGAACCGCACCGGCTCACGCAGGTTGCGCACCCAGTATTCGGCGTCGAGCGCGGTCCCCTCGACGGGTCCATTGAGGACGGTGGAGCGGATCGCCACCTCGGCCGGTCGCGGGCGCAGACCGGCCAGGCTCCGCAGCAGTTCCTCGCGCACGGCGTCCACCTGCGCGCTGTGCGCCGCGAAGTTGACCTCGACCCAGCGGCAGGGCACCTCTTCGGCGCGCAGTGCGTCGTGGATCTCCGCCAGCGCATCGGTTTCGCCGGACAGCACCGTGGCGGTGGGGCTGTTGCTCGCGGCGACGGAGACCCGGCCGGGATGCGTGGCGATGGTTTCGGCCGCCCGTTCGGCGGAGAGGGCGACCGAGAGCATCGTGCCGCGACCGCGGAGCCGCCCGGCCAATCGGCTGCGGTGGCAGATGACCGCGGCCGCGTCCGCGCACGTCAGGGCGCCCGCCACCTGGGCGGCCGCGACCTCGCCCATGCTGTGGCCGATCACCACGTCCGGTTCGACACCCCACGACCGCCACACCGCCGCGAGCGCGACCTCGGTGGCCCACAGCATGGGCTGGACGATTTCGACGTCCTGCTTCTCCTTGTCCTCGGCCAACTCGTCCATTAAGGACCAACCGCTCTGCGCGCGCACCGCCCGGTCGCAGTCCTCGAGCGCGGCGCGGAACACCGGGGAGGAGGCCAGCAGTTCCCGGCCCATCCCCGGCCACTGCGCGCCGTGGCCGGGGAAGACGAAAGCGATCCTCGGCGGCTGGTCCCACGGCCGCCCCTGGGCGAACGTCGCGGGGCCGGGACTCCCGTCCGCGAACGCGCGCAAGGTCGCGGCGACCTCGTCGTGGGTCCCACCGGCCACGGCCAGCCGGTCGGTGTGCTGCTGCCGGCGGGAGGCACTGTGGCACACGTCCGGCAGCGGGTGGTCGCGCCCGGCGCCCGCCAGGTACTCGGCGTGCGCGCGAGCGGTGGCCACCAGCGCGCGGGGAGTGTGCGCGGACAGCGTGAGCAAACAAGCGTTGTCCTCGGCGGCACCGCGGGGTGGCGGCTCGGCCTCGGACAGCACGAGATGCGCGTTCGTGCTCGACACGCCGAAGGAACTCACCCCCGCGAGGCGGGGACGGTCCCGGGCGGGGAGCGGGGCGAGTTCGGTCCGCACCTCGAGGGGCAGCGTGTCCCACGGCACCTCCGGGTTGGGCTCGCGCAGGTGGAGGCTCGGCGGGACCATGCCGTGGTGCAGGCACAGCGCGGCCTTGATGAGACCCGCGACCCCGGCCGCCCCCTCGGTGTGCCCGATGTTCGTCTTGACCGAGCCGATCAGGCACGGCCGGTCGCCGGGCCGGTTCTCGCCGAGAACCGCGCCGAGGGCTTCGAATTCGATGGGGTCGCCGATCGTGGTTCCCGCCCCGTGCGCCTCCACGTAGTCGATGTCGGCCGGGGAGACCCCCGCGTCGGCCATCGCCGCCCGGAGCACGTCCGCCTGGCCCCGGACCGAGGGGCGGCCCAGGTACCCCGCGGCTCGCCCGTCGTTGTTCACCGCGCCACCCAGCAGCAGCGCGTAGACGCGGTCGGCGTCGGCGAGCGCGCGGTCGAGCGGTTTGAGCACCAGGAGCCCGGCGCCCTCGCTGCGGCCGTAACCGTCGGCGCCGGCGTCACCGAACTTGGTCCGGCCGTCGCGCGCCAGCAGTCCGGCCTGGGACAGCGGCACGAACGTCTCCGGGCTCAGCAGCAGGTTGACCCCGCCGGCCAGGGCCATGGTCGACTCGCCGTCCCAGAGGCTCTGGCAGGCCTGCCGCACCGACAGCACCGAGCCGGAGCAGCCGGTGTCCAGGGCCACGCTGGGACCCTGCAGGTCGAAGGTGTAGGACAGCACTCCGGACAGCATGCAGCGCGCGCCGGAGGTGCCCGCCTGCACGTCGATCGCCGCTTCCCGGCATTGGAGTTCCCAGTAGTCCGAGGAAACCTGCCCGACGAAGACCCCGGTCCGGCTGCCCGCGAGTTCCTCCGGCGGCTGCCCCGCGTCCTCGAGCGCCTCCCACGCGGTTTCCAGCAGCAGCCGCTGCTGCGGATCCATCCGGCGCGCCCCGCTCGGCGGGATGCCGAAGAACTCGGGCTCGAACTTGTCGATCTCGGTGAGGAACGCGCCCCGGGTGACGCTGTTCCGCCCGCGCGCGGAGAACTCGGGATCGTGCAGCACGCGCAGGCTGGTTCGGTCAGCGGGGATCTCCCGGATCGCGTCGTATCCCGCGCGGAGCCGCCACCAGAACTCGTCCGGGCCGTGTGCGCCGGGAAAGCGGCAGCCGATACCGACGATGGCGACCGGGGTACGGCGCATCCAGTCCTCCACGAACCTGGTCCACTGGCGAATTCATCGATCACACGCTCGC
Organism: Amycolatopsis anabasis; assembly: GCF_009765355.1. Classification (GTDB taxonomy): domain Bacteria; phylum Actinomycetota; class Actinomycetes; order Mycobacteriales; family Pseudonocardiaceae; genus Amycolatopsis; species Amycolatopsis anabasis. The sequence continues at coordinate 40,020 of NZ_VTHK01000009.1, forward strand.
GTCGAGCAGCGAGCCGAGTTGGTCGGCTTCGGGTGTCCCCAGTTCGGTGAAAATGGCGAGTGCTTCCCGCCAGGGCTGGATCGCCGCCGCGTCGTTCTCCGCCTGGCGGAGGACGTGGCCGAGGGTGCGCAGGGCGCGGGCGTGACCGAGCCGGTGGCCGATCTTGCCGTGCACGGCCACCGCCTCGTTCGCGCAGTCCAAGGCTTGCTGGTAGTGCCGCTGGTCGAGGTGCAGGGTGGCGAGCGCGGTGAGCGCGTGACCCTCGTACGGCCGGAAACCGTCCGCTCGCGCCAGCTCGAGGGCGGTGCGGGCGCAGGACATCGCCTCGTCGTGCCGGCCGAGCCCGCGGTGGGCCAGGGCGAGCCCGTTCAGCGTGTCGATCTCGCCCCGGCGGAAGCCGCTCTTGCGCGCCAGTTCGAGGGCCTGGGTGTGGTGGTCGGCGGCTTCGGCGAACCGGCCGAGGTGCCCGTACGTGGAGCCGACGGTGATCAGGGAGATGATCTCGGTTCGCCGCGAGCCGATCTCGCGCGCGTAGGTCAGTGCCCGGTGACCGTGGTCGAGTGCCTCTTCGTAGCGTCCCGCGTCGCGGCTGATCCAGGCCAGGGTCTCCATGGCGGCGGCCTCGCCGTCCCGGTAGCCCGCCTCGCGGTAGCGGACCAGCGCCTCGGAGCACAGGCCGAACGCCTTCTCGTAGTTGCCCATGCTGTTGTTGACGTGGGAGAGGCTGTGCAGGGAAAGGGCTTCGCCGAACCGGGCCCCGGTCTCCCGCTGGATCGCCAGGGCCCGGGTGTTGTGCTCGACGGATTCGGTGAACTGCCCGAATTCGCAGAACACGAACGACATGATGTTGAGGATGTAGGCCTCGCCCGCCCGGTTTCCGGTCTGCCGGTAGCAGCGGAGGCCGGTGACGAGGTGATCCCGCGCCTCGCCGAGCCGCCCCAGGACCCAGCACGCCTGACCGGCCCGCTTGCTCGTCTCGCCCTCACCGGCGCGGTTTCCCGCTTCCCGGTAGAGGTTCCTGGCCTGCAACGCGTTGTCGAGCGCTCGCGCGTACCCGCCGAACATGTACTGCGCCTCGGCCAGGTTGTACAGCATGGCCGCTTCGGCTTCCTGATCACCGGCGGCCCGTGCCGCGCGCAGCCCGGCTTCGGCCGTGGCCAGCGAATCGGTCCGGTTCAACCGGGAGTAGAAGTGACCGCGCAGCGCGTCGGCGAGGCGCCAGGCCATCGGGCGGGGACCGTGGGCGGCGGCGTGTTCGATGGCGGCGGCCAGGTTGGTCCGTTCGGCGTCCAGCCAGCTCAGCGCCTGCGGGTGCGCGGTGAACGCGACCGGCTGCGCCTCGGGCTCGGGCGGCTCGCGGAGCAGCGGCGCCATTTCCGGGTAGAGTCGCCGGGCGGCGGCGAGCACGTTGTGCAGGTACCAGCCGAACAGCCGTCGCGTGGCGGCGTCGCGTTCGGGCTCGCCGTCCTCGGCCAGCGCCCGTTCCGCGGCGTACCGGCGAATGAGGTCGTGGAACTGGAACCGGCCGGGCGCGTGGTCCTCGATCAGGTGCGCGGTGGCCAGCCGGCCGAGCAGCCGCCGCGCCTGCTCGGCCGTGGAATCGGCGAGCGCGGCGGCGGCGGACGGCGTGAAGTCCGGGAGCGGCACCAGCCCCAGCAAGCGGAACTGCCGGGCGGTGTCCGGGGCCAGGGTCTGGTAGGAGAGGTCGAAGGAGGCCCGGACCGCGGCCTGCTGGTCTTCTTCGACCGCGAGTTCGGTGAGCAGGTTTCCTTCGGTGAGCCGGGTCAGGTACGTGCCGATCGCCTCACCGGGATGGCTGTCCAGGTAGGCCGCCGCGATGCGCAGCGCCAGCGGCAGGTAGCCGCACAGGCGGGCGAGTTCGGCCGTGGCCTCCCGTTCGGCTTCGACCCGATCGACGCCGACCGTGCGGGTGAGCAGGAGGTGGGCTTCGTCCGGGGTGAGCGCGTCCAGCACCACCCGGCGGGCGCCCTGCAAGGTGGTCAGCCCGCGCAGATCGTCCCGGCTGGTGACCAGGACCAGGCAGCTCGGGCTGCCCGGCAGCAGCGGCCGCACCTGATCCGCGGTGACGGCGTTGTCCAGCAGCACCAGCGTTCGCTTGTCGGCCATCAGCGAGCGGTACAGGGCGGATTGTTCGTCCTGCTCCAGCGGAATCCGCTCCTGCGGAATGCCGAGGGCGCGCAGGAACTTGCCCAGTGCTTCGGCCGGCACCATCGGCGGGCTCGAGGAATAGCCGCGCAGGTTGACGTACAACTGCCCGTCGGGAAGCCGTTTGGCGACCCGGTGCGCCCAGTGCAGGGCCAGCGCGGTCTTGCCGACGCCCGCGGTGCCGGAAAGCGCGGTGATCACCACCGTCTGCGCGGGACCGTCCGGCTCGCCGGTGAGCAGCGCGTCCAGCCGCTCCAGGTACGCCTCGCGCCCGGTGAAGTTCGCGACGTCGGCCGGAAGCTGCCGGGGGAGGATGCCGAACGCCGGGACCGGTGACGCGCCCTGCGCGGGAGACGCGGCGAGTTCGGGATCGGCGGCCAGCACCCGCTGGTGCAGTTGCCGCAGGGGCGGGCCGGGTTCGATGCCGAGCTCGTCCGCGAGCAACCGGTAGATCTCCTGGTAGGCGGCCAGTGCCTCGGCCTGCCGGCCGCACCGGTACAGGGCGAGCATGAGCTGCCCGCGCAAGCGTTCCCGCAGGGGATGGGCGCGCACCAGATCGCGCAGTTCGGGGATCAGCTCGTCGTGCTCGCCGAGTTCGAGCCGGACCTCGATCCGCTCCTCCGCGACGGCGATGCGAGCCTCGTCGAGGCCGGCCGCCTGCGCCTCGGCGAACTGGCCCGGCACCCCGGCGAGCGCCGGCCCGCGCCACAGGTCCAGAGCCGCCTGGAATTCCCGCACGGCTTCGGTTTTCCGGCCCGCCGCCACCGCGGCCCTGGCCCGGGCCACATGCCCCTGGTACACCTCCAGGTCCAGTTCCCCGGGCCGGGTTCGCAGCAGGTAACCCGCCGCGTGGGTGACTATCCGTTCGCCGCCTTCGGGCTCGAGCTCGGCGAGTGCCCGCCGGGCGCGGAAGATCAGGGTGTGCAACGCGGCGTTCGACGCGTTCGGGGGCGCCTCGCCCCAGGTCGCTTCGATGAGCTTGCCGAGGGGTACCACCTGATTGGCCTGCACCAGCAAACCGGCCAGCAACGCCACCTGTTTCGCGCCGCCGAGGGGCGCCTCCCTCCCGTCGCCCCAGACCTCGAGCGGGCCCAGGATCCGAAACTCCATGGCGGCTCCCGGAACGGTCGTCCACGCTGTACGCGGCGGTAGCGGAGGATCCACTTGGCGACAGACCTGTACCCCCACCGTAGTGCTGCCGCGGCAATACCGGCCGTCGCGTTCCCGCAATTCACCGGACCGGACTAGTGTGCTCCTTCCATACCGTCTTCGAGAATCCGGGACAAGGAGGTGGCCGAGCGGATGAACCCGGATGCCGAGCATCATTTCCATTCCCTTGACCAGGCGGTTCTGGACGGGCAGGCGGTTTACAACAAATATCTGCTCGCGGTGTACAACGTGACCGTTTTCCGGATCAATTACCCGTTGTTCTGGCGTTGCCCGGTGTCCAGTGTTCAGCGGCTGTACAACGCGAGTGTCGGTGCGGAACATCTGGAGCTGGGCGTCGGCACCGGTTATTTACCGGCGCACAGCACTTTCCCGGTACCGGCGCCCCGGATCACCCTGCTCGATCTGAATCCGACCACGTTGGCCGTCGCGACGAAACGGCTCGCGAAATACCGGACCGCGCGGGTGCGGGCGAATGTGCTGGAACCGTTGCCGGTGCCGAAGTCGGCCTTTGATTCGGTGGGCCTGAACTTTCTGCTGCACTGCCTGCCGGGCACCCTGCGCGAGAAGGGTGTCGTGCTGGCGCACGCCGCGGCGGCGGCGCGGCCGGGCGGCGTGGTGTTCGGGAGCACCATCCTGTCCTCCGGGGTGCCGGTGTCCGTGCCCGCCCGCATGATGATGCGGGTGCTCAACGCCACCGGGGTGTTCCACAACGATCGTGACGACCTCGGGGATCTCCGCAGCCAATTGGACCGGCATTTCGCGAGTCACCAGTTGATCGTCCGGGGCTGTGTCGCGCTGTTCAGGGCGCGCACCATCAGGTGAGCAGGCGCGGTCGCGGGCATAGGCGGGCGGGGGAGCGGGTAAACCGGGCACGGCTCGACCAACGCCGACGGGAGAGAACGATGAACGAGGTGACCACGATCGTCGTCGGGGTGGACGGATCGGAATCGGCGACGCACGCCGTGCGCTGGGCGGCCGCGGTCGCGGCGAGCCGGAAGTTCGGTTTGCGGATCGTGCACGGCTCCGGGCTGACCGCGGGCTACTACAGTGCCGGTTTGCCCGCGCCACAGGAGGTTTTCGACGCGCTGGAGCAGGAGGCGGAGAACGTCCTCGCCGCGGCCGCCGAGACCGCGCGAGGGGTGGCCGAGGACCTTGCGGTGACCACCTCGCCGCGGAACGAACCGCCGATCCCGCTGCTGCTGGAGTTGTCGCGGACCGCGCGGATGCTCGTGCTCGGCGCGTCCGGGCGGGGTGGCTTCGCCGGGATGCGGCTCGGGTCCACCGCCATCGCGGTGGCCGGTCACGCCCACTGCCCGACGGTGGTGGTCCGGGGCCGCGATGAGGACGGTCCGGTCGTGGTCGGGGTGGACGGCAGCCCGGTGGGGGAACGGGCCATCGGGGTGGCCTTCGACGAGGCGTCCTGGCGGAACACGCCGCTGGTCGCGGTGCACGCGTGGAGCGACGTCGACTACGACAGCACCTTCGCCTCGTCGCGGCTGTTCGCCGACTGGGACGCCCTGGCCGCGGACGAGGAACGGCTGCTGGCGCAGCGGCTCGCGGGCTGGCAGGAGAAGTACCCGGAGGTGCGGGTGGAGCGGGTGGTGGTGCGGGACCGGCCCCGCCACCAGCTGCTGGAACGGTCGGAGCACGCGCGGCTCGTCGTGGTGGGCAGCCGGGGCCGCGGCGGGTTCGCCGGAATGCTGCTCGGTTCGACCAGCCAGGCGCTGATCCAGCACGCGAACTGCCCGGTGCTGATCGTGCGCCCGGAGTGACCGGGAGTGTGGCCTCACCGACTCGCCGGTAACTCCGGCGGCGGCCGCGGCGATTGACTGGGAAACATCTGCCGGAAGAAGGACCTCATGTGGCGCCGAGTGCAGCGGTCTGAGCGCGGTGTGACGAACGCGCTGATCGTGCTCGCCGTCGTCTACACCGGCCTGGCGGTGTTCAACGCCGTCTTCGCCGCGTTCACCGGCGCGCTCTGGCAGGTGATCCTGGCCGGCGTGCTGTTCCTGGCCGCACTCGCGCTGGTGGTGCTCGTACTCCGCGAACAACCGCGGGGGCCGGGCCGTTCCTCGGTCGGGGAGTGACTCGCGTTCGCGCTTTGCCGACGGGTCGTGAGTGGTACGGCCGGTTCTGACCGGCCTGAACCCGCACGACCCTCGGACTTGGTTCCCTTACAAGAGACGGTGACCGGTCTGGGCGTGCAGGCGCGGCCTGGCCGCCGCCCCGATGCTCGTCGCGCTTTGTCGGCTAGGAGGGGCCGCAACGAGGCCGTGCTCGTCGGGGTGTCCGGGGGGACCTACCGAAATGGGGAACTCGGCCTGCCGAAACGAGGGACTCGCACGTCCGAAACGGGGGACACGCGCCAGCGGGATCCCCGCCCGCCGCGGTGCGCCCCACGCACCCCATGCGGCGTTCGGTGCGCGAGATGCTCGTTGAGGACACCAATGTGGCTTTCGGGGCGTTGAAGGTACCGAACGCCGCATTGGGTACCTCCGAGCACCACCACCCGCGCGGATTCACACTTTGTCGGCCAAGTGCGGCTCGTCGAACGGAAACGCCAGGTCACAAGCAGGTGACCAAATGAGAGTCCGCTCCAACCGGCCTGAACCCTCACGACCTAGCGGGACGCGGGCGCGTGCGCCAGCTTGCGCACGCGCACCGGGCGCTGGTGCCCGCTCGCCCGCTCCAGCCACACCCACACGCAGTCCGTATTGCGCAGATCGACCGGCCCCTCGACGATCCTCCCGCGATCGCCGCGGTACAGCCCATCGATCACCACGACCTCGTCACCGATCTTGAACACCGGAAACGCCCCCTTCCCTCGCGGACCACGACGTTAGGCCGATCAGCGGGGTCGGCATACCGCCGACACGGGATCTTCGCGCGGGCCGGACCGCCCACCGGACAACCGTGTGTCACCACGCCCGGCCCGGGGCGGAATAAAGTCGATCTTGCCCGGCGATGTACCGGGTATGTCGAGGGAAGAGGTAGTGCGGCCGACGACCCGGCCGGTCGCCATCACCGGCGACGACGTCGATCCGGAGCAGCAGAACGTCCGGTACGAGCTAGCGACCCTTTCGTTCCGCCTGCTCGACGCCGACCGGGCGGCCGCCGGGATCCTGCCCTGGGTGAACGGCCCCGCCGCGCGCGGCACGCTGCTGGGCTGCTGGCAGACGGAGAACGGCCCGCTGGGGCGGCTGATCGTGCTGCGCGGCTTCGCCGACGACACCGAACTGGCCCTGGAGCGGGCCCGCGCCCGGGCCAGCACCGATCCGTTCGGGGCCGGTGACCACCTCACCGACCTGTCCCTGCGGAGTTTCGCCCCGTTCCCCTTCCTGCCCCCGGTGCGGACCGGGCAGTTCGGCTCGGTGTACGAGATCCGCGACTACCACCTGCGACCGGGCGGCCTGCCGGCGACCATCGCCGGCTGGCGGCAGGCGCTGCCGGCCCGGCACCGCATCGACCCCCTCACGGTGGTGATGTACGCGCTCGACGGCCCCGACCGCATCATCCAGATCTGGCCCTTCCACAGCCTCGACGAACGCGTCGCCATCCGCCGAGACCTCTACGCGAGCGGCCTGTGGCCGCCGCCCGGTGCGCCGGAACAGATCCTCGAGGCCACCTCGGTCATCGCCTTCCCGGCCGAGTTCTCCCCGCTCACCTGAGCACGAATTCGGCGATATGGGTGGCCAGCACCGGCCACAGTTCCCGGGGCAGGCTGTGCCCCATCCCGTCGATGACCACCAGTTTCGCGCCGGGGATGGCCGCGGCGGTGGCCTGCCCGCCGCTGAGGTCGAACATGACGTCGTCGGTGCCGTGGATGACCAGGGTGGGGACCCGCAGTGACCGCAGCCGTTCCGTGCGGTCGCCGGAGGCCAGGGCCGCGACCGAGTGGCGCATCATGCTCAGGTGGTCGTGGCCCCGGTCGTATTGCCGTGCCGCCCGTTCGGCCGCGGCGGCTTCGTCGAACTCGAACCCCGGGGACCGGACCGCCCTGCTGGCCCGGACCTGCCATGCGATGAAGCCCTGGCGGTCGCCCGCCGCCGGGGGCGGCCCCACCTCCGCCAGCGCGCCGAGGTCGGTCTTGCCGACATTCCAGTCGCCGGTGCTGGACATCATCGACGTCAGCGACCGCACCCGGCCGGGGTGCTCGATCGCGATCGTCTGCGCGATCATCCCGCCCATGGAGGCGCCGACGAAGTGGGCCGTGCCGAAACCGAGCACGTCGAGCAGGCCCACGGCGTCGGCCGCCATGTCCGACAGCGTGTAGGCCGCCGACGAGAGGTCACCGGCCATCGCCGCCTGTGGATCGGGCACCGGTGCGTCGGGGAAATGGGTGGATCGGCCGGTGTCGCGCTGGTCGAAGCGGACCACGTGCAGGCCCCGCCCGGCCAGATCGGCGCAGAACCCCTCCGGCCAGTTGATCATCTGCGCGCCACCGCCCATCAGCAGCAGCACGGGTGGCGCCTGGGGGTCGCCGAAACGCTCGTAGGCGATCTCGATGCCCGCCGGGCCGACATTCACGGCCAGTTCCTCGCCCATTCCGCACCAACTCCTCGACCGGGGAAATGCGAAAAACAATAGCACCGGGAACTCGGAGAACGCGACCCGGAAACGGATTGCCGACACTTCGCAGAGCCCAAAAAATAGGTGCGAAAGGCGGTGGATACAATAGAAACGCGAATCGGGGGTCAGGAATGCAGATCGCGGAAGACCTGGTGCAGTTTCGCCTTGTCCTCGAAGCCGATGCCCGGGGTGTCGGTGAGCCCGACGCGGCTGCCGCGGACGACGGCCGAGTCGGCGAACCCGCCGGTGGGCTGGAATTCCCCGGGATAGGACTCGTTTCCGCCGAGTTTCAGCGCGGCCGCGATGTGCAGGGAGAACTGATGCCCGCCATGCGGTATGCAGCGGCGCGTGGACCAGCCGCGCCGGCGGAGCAGGTGCAGAATTCGCAGGTATTCGACCAGGCCGTAGCCGAGGACCGGGTCGATCTGGATGATGTCGCGGTCCGGGCGCATGCCCGCGTACCGGAGGAGGTTGCGGGCGTCGGTCAGGGAGAAGAGGTTCTCACCGGTCGCGAGCGGGCCGGGGTACCGCTCGGCGAGGGTGGCGTGCAGGGCAAAGTCCAGCGGATCACCCGGTTCCTCGTACCAGAACAACTGGTACGGCTCGAGGGCTTCGCCGTAGCGCAGGGCGGTGTCCAGATCGAACCGCCCGTTGGCGTCGACGGCGAGCCGGGAGCCGTCGCCGTCCAGCACGGCCAGCGCCGCCTCGACGCGGTCGCGGTCCTCGGCCAGATCGGCGCCGCCGATCTTGATCTTCACCACCTCGTAGCCGAGATCGAGGAATCCCTTGATCTCGTCCTGGAGTTCGCGTTCGCCCTTGCCGGGCGCGTAGTAACCGCCCGCGGCGTAGACGAACACGCCGGCGTCCGGCTCGCCGTCGCCGTGGTGGTCGGCGAGCCACCGGTAGAGCGGCTTCTCGTCGAGCTTGGCCACCAGGTCGAACAGGGCCATGTCGAGGACGCCGACCGCGACGGCCCGTTCGCCGTGGCCGCCCGGTTTCTCGTCGCGCATCAGCACCGCCCAGGCGCGTGCCGGGTCGAAGGTGGCGCCGTCCTCGGTCAGCAGGTCTTCCGGCGGGGCCTGGAGCAGGCGGGGGATGAGCCGGCGGCGCAGGATTTCGCCCACGCTGTAGCGGCCGTTGGAGTGGAACCCGTAGCCGACCACGGGCCGCCCGTTCCGGATCACGTCGCTCACCACGGCGACGATCGAACAGTCCATGTTCCGGAAGCTGATGTAGGCGTTGCTGATCGACGAACTGATCGGCACCGTGCCTTCGTGGATGGCGACTATCTGCGGCACAGTCATCTCTCCTCTGGTTGCTCGGTGGCCGGGTGTGCTTTCCGGCCGATGGTCCGGGCGAACTTCTCCCGGTCGAGGGCGCCGGGTTCCCAACGGGCCACGGCGATGGTGGCGACCGCGTTGCCCAGCACGTTCGTCATCGCCCGCATCAGCGAAAGGAACCGTTCGACGGACAGGATGAGCGCCAGGCCGGCGACCGGGATGAACCCGACCGCGGCGATCAGGTTCGCCAGGGTGACGAAGGCGGATCCGGTGATCCCGGCGGTTCCCTTGGACAGGAAGAGGAACACCAGGAACAGCGTGAGCTGCTCGGTGAAGCCCAGTTCGACGCCGTAAACCTGGGCGATGAAGACCGCGGACATCGGCACCACGACGGCCACCCCGTCGAGGTTGAACGAATACCCGGTGGGCACGACCAGCCCGACCACGTCGCGTTTGCAGCCGAGCTGTTCCAGCCGCACCATCAGCTGCGGCATGACCGCCTCCGACGACGAGGTGCCGAGCACGAGGTAGAGCTCCTTGCGGAGCGCGCGGATCAGCCGGAACAGCGAAACCCCGCACAGCCGGGTGACGGCGCCGAGCACCACCGACAGGAAGACGATCAGCGTGACCAGCGCGAGCCCGACGTACTTCATCAGCGCGGTGAGCGTTTCCGGGCCGTACCTGCCGACCGTGTAGGCCACCGCCCCGAAGACCCCGATCGGCGCGAGCCGGATGACCATCCCCACGATCCGGAAGAAGACCTCGTTCAGCCTGCCGCAGGCGCGCAGGATCGGATCCGACACGTTCTTCGGCAGGCGGAGCAGGGCGATGGCGAAGAGGACCGCGAACACCAGCACCTGGATGATGTGGCCGGTGGCGAACGCGTTCACCACGTTGTCCGGCACGAGGTCGAACAGGAACTCGCCGAGGGACTTCTCCTGCGCGCCCTCGACGTAGCTGCCGAGGTCGCTGGACGCACCGGCCGGGGGAGCCACTCCCGCGCCGGGGCGGAACAGGTTGATGGCCAGCAGCCCGAGCAGCGTGCCGATGGTGGTGACGATTTCGAAGTAGATGATCGCCTTCAGCGCGATCCGGCCGACCTTCTTCATCCCGCCGACCGAGACGATCCCGGTCACCACGACCAGGAACACGATCGGCGGGATGGCCAGCCGGATGAGCGCGATGAACAGGTCCGCCAGCGGTTTGAGGGTGGCCGCGGCGCCCGGCGCGGCCAGGCCGAAGAGCGCGGCCGCGATCGCCGCGGCCAGCACCTGGATGCCGGTGTTGGTGGCCAGGCTCCGCCACCGCGATCGGGTCTCGGTTTCGTGCTCGGTCCGGCTGGTCATGGTTTCACCGCTCGGGCACCAGGGTTTGGCGGAGCGCGTCGCGGTCCACCGTGAGGCCGAGGCCCGGCCGGTCCGGGATGGTGATCCGGCCGTCGACCGGACGGGGCGCGTCCGGGAACAGCAGCTCGCCGACCTGGACCATGCCCAGGTGCCATTCGAGGATCCACCCGTTCATCAGGCCGGCCAGGGTGTGCATGTTGAACAGGGGCCAGCCGCCGCCGTGCGCCACCGGCAGGTTGTAGATCTGCGCCAGGTGCGCGGCCTTGCGCGCCTCGGTGAAACCGCCGCAGTAGCAGGCGTTCGGTTGCAGGATGTCGACCGCCTGGCGCTCGACGAGTTCCCGCAGCCGCCACCGGTGGCCTTCCATCTGCCCGGCGGCCAGCGGGATCGAAGTGTGCGCCCGCAGGTCCGCCATGGCCCGGGCGTCGTTCTGGTGCAACGGTTCCTCGAACCAGGTGATGCCGCAGTCCTCGATCGCCCGGCACAGGAACTTCGCGTCCGCCGGGGTGAACAGGTAGTTGGCGTCGATCATGAGGTCGACGTCGTCGCCGACGGCCTCCCGCACGACCCGGACCCGGGCCGCGTCCTCCCGCCAGCCGCCCCGGTCCACGCCGACGACCAGTTTCAGCGCCCGGAAGCCCTGGTCGAGCTGCGACGCGGCGGCTTGGGCGAGGGTTTCCCGGTCGTACTGCGGAAACCCGAAGGTCACGTACGCCGGTAGTTCGGTGCGCGCACCGCCGAGCAGACCGGCCACCGAGCGCTCCGCGTGCTTGCCGTTGATGTCCCACAGCGCGATGTCCAACAAGGACAGTGCGCTGGACACCACGCCGGTCATCGCGCGCGGATTGAGCGCGCGCCAGACCCGTTCGTGGATGGCTTCCACCGCACGCGGATCCATGTCGGCGACCACCGGCAGGAAGTGCTGTTTCAGGGCCACGACCACGGATCTGGCCAGGAAGTGCCCGGTGAGCGCCACGCCGGTCAGCCCCTGGTCGGTCTCCACCTCGCAGAAGACGAACTCCCGCTGCTCCTCGCGGCCGTAACCGCGCACCTTCCCGCTCAGCAGGGGCACGTCGATCGACGTCGTGTGCACGCTCGCCCGAATGTCCTTGATCTTCATCCCGCTCCTTTGGGGGCCCGGCGGCAGTGATAGGGAAGTGTGGAACCGGGATCGCCAACTGTCAACGATTTGCTATTTGCCGCCAAGTGGTGCATGATGTGGTGCTTTTTCTGGACGCGGTGGCACTAACAGCGAAAATGAGGAGGGAATGGCGGCTGATGGTAGATTGTCAACAGTTTGCCGACCGCCCGAGGAGGCCGTGAACAGCCGTGCCCGACTACCCGGAGACGATGGCGGCGCTGCAGCGCCGGGTGGCCGAACGCCAAGCGACCTCGCTACCGCACCTGATCGTCGAAGAGCTGGAAAGAATGATCATCACCGGCGTGCTCAAGGGCGGTGACCGGATCAACGAGTCGGCGCTGGCCATGCGGCTGGGGGTGAGCCGCGGCCCGGTCCGCGAGGCGTGCCGCCACCTGGAACGCAGCCGGCTCGTGGAGTTCCGGGCCAACCGGGGCATGTTCGTCCGGGAGATCTCGGTCGAGGAGGCCGCGCACCTCTACGACATCCGCGCCAGCCTGTTCGGTCTCGCCGGCCGGTTGGCCGCCGCGCGGATCGCCACCGCCGACGCCGATCTGCTGCGGGCGAAGATCGATCGGCTGGAGAGCACCACCAGCATGGACGACTACTACCCGCTCAACGTCGAGCTGCACCGGGCGATCGTGGCGCTGGCCGGGAACCCCCGGCTGATCGAGCTGTACGACAACATCTCCAAGGAACTCCACCTGTTCCGGAGGCACGGGCTCGAACCGGCCACCGCCCGGCACATTTCCAACGACCAGCACCGGCTGATCGTCGATCACCTGCAGGCCGGTGCCGCCGACGAGGCCGCCCGCCTGATGGAAGAGCACATCCTCGCCGGCAAGAGCCGGATGCTCGCCGAGCACGACAACCAGCGCGTGACGCGGCCCGCGAAGTAGCCTGCGGGATTCCGCGTGCGGGACGGCGATCGCGGGCAGGCCGTGAATCGTCCGAAAGAGTGCCGATTCGCCTCCACATCCACCGGTGGCAACACGTACCGTTCTTGGTGTGTATTCCCCTGAGGGCGGCGACCGGGCGCATGATCGGGATTTCCTGGAGTTCGCGGCGAGCGTTCTCGACCGGCTCGTCACGGAGTTGAACGACACCCTGGCCCCGGACACCACATCACTGTGCCGTCGGCACACCGAGGACGCGCTCGAGTTGCTCGAGCACGCCCGCGGCCAGTTGCACGAGGCCGCGCTTTTCGCCGACCGCTGCGCCCTGGCACAGGCCAGCGAATGCGATGCCCCGTGCCGCGGGCCGGTCGACGTCGTGCTCGTGCACGACGGTCCCGAATCCGTGTGCGGCGCCTGCGTCCTGCACGCCGGGTTCGGCCTGCACTTCCTCGGCGATGTCCAGCTCGTCGGCGACGCGGTGTATGTGGCCGAAGCCGAGGAGGTCGCCCGGCAACTCGCCGAGCACCTGCCACCGGAAGACCCCGCGCCCTGACCGTCCGCGAGTTTCACGTTCGGAGGTACCCGATGCGACGTTGGGTACCTTCAACGCCCCCAATGCCGCATTGAAGCGCGGCAGGCGGAGCCCGTTTCCGACTGTACCTACTAGTATGTACGATCCAGGGTGTGGACACCAGGGAACGACTCATCGAGAGCACCCGGGAACTGCTGTGGGAGCGCGGCTACGTGGGCACCAGCCCGAAGGCGATCCAGGAGCGATCCGGCGCCGGGCAGGGCAGTATGTACCACCACTTCCACGGCAAGCTCGAGCTGGCGCTCGCCGCGATCGGCCGCAGCGCCGGGGAACTGCGGGACCGGGCGGAGGCCGAGTTCGCCGGTCCCGGCACCGCGGTCGAACGGATCACCGCCTACCTGCGGCGGGAACGGGACGCGCTGAAGGGCTGCCCGGTCGGCCGTCTCACCCAGGACCCCGAGGTGATGGCGGACCCGGAACTGCGCCGCCCCGTCGAGGAAACCTTCGCCTGGCTCACCGACCGGCTGGCCGGGCTGCTGGCGGAAGGCCGCGCGAACGGCGAGTTCGCCGCCGGTCTCGACCCCGCGGCCACGGCCACCGCGCTGGTCGCCGTGCTGCAGGGCGGTTATGTGCTGGCCCGCGCCGCCGATTCGGCCGCGGTGTACGCCCGGGCCGTCGACGGCGCACTCGGCCTGCTCACCGCCCACGTCCGCTGACCCGCCAAACGAGGAGAACCGCATGCCCTTCGTTCGTATCGACGCGTTGCGGGCCGACGGCGCCCGGCTCGACGCGCTCGGCCGCGCCGTGCACGACGCCCTGGTCGAGACGATCGGGTTCCCGCCCGACGACCGGTTCCAGGTGCTGGTCGGCCACGACGGCGCGAGCGGCACGCTGCGCTACGACGACTACCTCGGCATCCACCGCGACGACGACCTCGTGTACGTCGCGATCACGATGCGCTCCGGGCGCACGCCCGCGCAGAAGCAGGCGCTGTACCGGCGGATCGCCGAACTCGCCCACGCATACGCGGGGACCGAGCCGCGGAACGTGTTCATCACCGTGACCGAGAACGAGTCGATCGACTGGTCGTTCGGCGACGGGGTGGCCCAGTACGCCGATTCCTCCGAAGTGGACAGTCCATCCCCGACGGTCGCCGGGAACTAGGCGCTCAGCCGCGGCGGTGCACGATCCGCCCGTCGAACACGGTCAGCGCCACCGGAAGCGCGGCGATTTCACGCGGCGGGGTGCGGCGGAGGTCGCCGTCGAGCACGCAGAGGTCGGCCACCTTGCCCGGAGTGACCGACCCCTTCCAGGTCTCGGCGAAGTCCTGCCACGCCCCGGTCGTGGTGTAACTGCGCAGCGCCTGTTCCAGGGTGAGCCGTTGCCGTTCGTCGTGCACCTTCCCGCTCAGCCCTTCGCGGGTCATCAGCACGCTCAGGCCGAGGCGCCAATGCGGCGGGTTGACCGGTGCGTCGGAACTGCTCAGCAGCCGCACGCCCGCGTCGACCGCGGACCGCCACGGCACGAAGGATTCGCCGAACTGCCCGGCCACCTGGTCGATGACGTTGTGCCAGCTCTGCGCCTGCGGGCCGAGCCCGAACCGGTTTTCCGCGATCCGGGGCAGGGACTCGGGTTTGACCTGCGCGCCGTGAATCAGGATGTGCCGCGGATCGGGGCGCGGGTGGGCGCGCCGCGCGGCGAGGAACGCGTCGACCACGATGTCCACGTGGCGGTAGACGTGCACCCCGACCTGGTATCCGGCGGCATGCGCGAGCCGCACCATCTCGGTCAGCTCGGCCACCCGCGCCGCGTGATCGCTTCCCTTGACCAGGAGTTCGCCGCCGTTGTCCGCGTAGAGCTTCACCCCGGGCACCGCGAATCGGCGGGGATCCAGCCCGGCAGGCGGGCGGAACTCGGCCAGCGCCTCGGCCACCTCGGCCGCGGAGCCGCCGGATTGCGAGCTGGGCAGGAACAGGGCGTTGACCCTGGCCGCCAGCCCGCCCGAGCGGGCCAGATCGACATAGGCAGCCATCGACTCGATGCCTTGCGTTCCCAGGCCGAGCCCCTCACCACCGGGGCCGAGCCCCGGATCGGTGAAGCTGGTGATGCCCTCCGCGTGCAGATCCGCGACCATGCCCTGGATCGCCTGCTTCCGCTGCTCGCGGCCCCAGGGCGGCAGCAGGCGCTGCACCAGGCCCTGCGCGGCGACTTCGAGCAGGCCGGTGGGCCGCCCGTTGGCGTCGACGATCACGCCCGGCTCGCCGCCCTTGATCCCGGCGAGTTCCAGCGCCACCGAGTTGACCGCGGTGACGTGATAGGAGAAGTCCTGCAGGCACACCGGATGCCGGGGCGAGACGGGGTCGAGATCGTCCCGGTTCGGCGGCCGCTTCTCGGCGAGCTGGGGCACGCGCCAGCCCGCGCCGCGGATCCACTGCCCGTCCGGGATCCGCCCGGCCTCCTGCCCGACCGCGGCGACGATGTCGGCGACCGACTTCACCGCCGGAAACCCCAGTGCGAGCGCGAACGGCGGCCGGTTCAGGCCGGTCACGGCCGCATGCAGGTGGGAGTCGTTGATCCCGGGCACCAGGGTGCGCCCGGCCAGGTCCACCACCTCGGCCCGCGGCCCGGCCAGCGCCCGCGTCTCGGCGTCCCCGCCGACCCCGATGATCTTGCCCGCGCGCACGGCCACCGCCGTCGCGGTGGGGCACTTCGGATCCAAGGTGATCACGTCGCCGTTGACGAACACCAGATCCGGGGCGCCGCCCTCGGCCGAGGCCGCCGCGGTACCGCCGCTCACCGCGGCCGCGGCCACCGCGGCGCCGAAGAGCTTTCCGGCATCGCGCCGGGTCATTCCGGTCATTCTCGTCACCCTTCTTGAGCGGGATGGCCCGCGAAGCATGGGACAATGCGGCCTGGCATTTCACCGGGCATCCGGAACGACGTGGCAATGTGCCACACGCGAAGGAAAACCCCCATCGAGAATGTCCACTGTGGACAAGTTCAGTGCTGTGTCATCCCAGATTCCGTGCCACCCCAGGTTCCGTGTCACCCACGATACCGGAACAGCGCACGCGCGGAATCGCGTCCATTCGGCCGATTCCCGATCACCCCTTGAGGAAACGCAGCAGTTCCTCGGCGACGAACCGCGGGTTTTCCTCGACGAGCCAGTGCCCGGCGTTCGGCACGTCGACCGCTCGCACGATGTCGGTCAGGCGCGGAGCCACCGTGGCCCGGACCGCGTCGAGCTGTCCCTGAGCGGTCATCAGCAGGGCCGGGACGCGCACCGGCGCGGCCGCCACGGTGTCGCGGACGTCCTTGTCGAGGGCGCGGTAGAGCTCGAAGCCGCCGGACAGGACCTCGGGCCGGCCGTAGGTCCGCGCGTACTCGCCGATTTCGGCGTCGGTGAACGGGGACCGGTCCGCGGTGCCGCCGAACGCCGTGCCGCCGAAGGAGACCTGGGGGTAGAACAGCGCCAGGTACTCGCGGACGTCGTCGCCGACCACGGCCTCGGGGACCCGCCGCTGGGAGTGGAAGGCGATGTGCCAGCTCAGCGAGCGGTAGGTGGCCGCGTCGATCCCGGGGCCGGGCAGCGGCAGGTCGAGGTAGCCGAGCCGCGCGGTGTCGGCGGGGAACTGGGCGGCGTACTGGAACGCCACCGCGGCACCGAGGTCGTGCCCGACGATGCGGGCGTCGCGCACCCCGAGCCGGTCGGCGATCAGCGTGTGCACGTACCGCGCGAGGGTGGCCTTGTCGTAGCCGGTCGGACTGCCGGTGCTGTCGCCGAGCCCGGGGAGGTCGACCGCGTAGACGGTGTGGTGCTCGGCGAGCGCGGGCATGATCGGCCACCAGCCGAACCAGGTCTGCGGCCAGCCGTGCAGCAGCACCACCGGCGTGCCCCGGCCACCGGTCACGTAGTGCATGCGGACACCGTCGACGTCGGTGAACTCGTGCCGGAAGGCGTTGAACCGCGGATCGCCCTCGGCGGCCTTGGCGTGCGCGGGAACCTCGGGGGCGGGCGGTGCGGAACAGGCCGCGGTGCCGGTGAGCAGGACGGCCAGGGCGACGGCCGCCGCCGTGCGTGCGGATCTGGAGACCATGTGTGCGGTGTCCTCAAGTCGGTGGGATCAGCGCCCGGTGGCGCCGTCGATCAGTTCGCGCAGGATGTCGGCGTGGCCCGCGTGGCGGCCGGTCTCCTCGATCAGGTGGGTGAGCGCCCAGCGAACGCTGGGCGCGCGTCGAGCCCCGGGGATGGGTGCGCCGAGGTCGGCGCACCCGTCGAGAACGTCGTTCGCGCGCTCGACGGTCTCCCGGTAGCGGGCGAGGACGTCGGCGACGCTGTCCTCCGGCGAGGCGTGGAAAGTCGCCTGCCAGTCGGTGACCTCCGCGCCGAGAAAGGTCGCGCGTTCCACGAAGGTGAGGTGGTTGAGCAGGCCGAGCAGGTTGGTGCCCGACGGCACCCCGGCCGTCCGGACCTGCGGTTCGGGGGTGCCGCGGACCTTCGCGGCGATCGAGGTGCGGAGGTAGTCGAGGAACGCGCGCAGGGTTTCGGCCTCGCTGTTGCCGGTGCGGGGCGGTGGTTCGTCGCGGCGGCGGGTGCGGCGGGCGGTGGTGGGCATGGTCGTCTCCTTCACGCGGTGCGGCGGATGAGCAGGATGTGGTCGGTGACCTCGGCGGTGCGCCCGCCGGGCCCGGTGGCGAGCCGGCGGGATGCCTCGGCGCGCTCGACCGCCCACCCCGCCGGATCCAGGCTGAGGTCGGCCGCGATCTCCCGCGGCGTCGGGTAATGGGCTTCGGGGTCCTGGTTCCACGACCACGGCGCGGTCGAGCCGTGGTCGACGACCAGGAGCCGCCCGCCTGGGCGCAGCGCGTGCGCGGCCGCGCGCAGGACGCGCGCCCGGGACAGCGCGAAGGGGGTGTGGAGATAGTGGGCGGAGACGAGGTCGAACCTGCCCCGGGGAAAGGACTCGTGCAGATCGTGGCACTCGGCGGCGACCCGGTCGCCGACGCCGAGCGAGCGGGCGCGGGCCCCGAGCCGCTCGGTCGCCACGGCCGAGATGTCGACGGCGGTGACGTGCCACCCCCGGCGGGCGAGCCACAGCGCGTCACCGCCGTTGCCGCATCCCAGCTCCAGCGCGGCACCGGGGGGCAGGTCGGCGGCCAGATCGACGAGGCTGCCGTTGGGTGGCGGATCGGTCGCCGCGGGTCGAGCGGCGTGGACGCCGTCCCAGAATGTGACCGCATCGGTGGTGTTCATCGGGGGCTCCTTCGGACGAGATGCGGCCAGTTTCGTCAGGCGCTCCCCGGGCTGGCACGGAATCTTGCCGTTCTGGCAACCTGGATCCATGGACGACGTGCTCAACGCGGTGGGCCCGCGGTTGCGGTCGCTGCGTAGTGCCCGCGGCATCACCCTCGCCGAACTCGCGGTGGCGACCGGCATTTCGGAGAGCACGCTGTCCAGATTGGAGAGCGGGCAGCGCAAGGCGACGCTGGAACTGCTGCTGCCGCTCGCCCGCACCTACGACGTTCCGCTGGACGACCTCGTCGGCGCGCCGCGCACCGGCGACCCCAGGATCCACTTGAAGCCGATCCGGCGATTCGGGATGACCTTCGTGCCGCTGACCCGGCGGCCGGGCGGGGTGCAGGCGTTCAAAATGCTCATCCCGGCCCGGCGGGAACCGGCGGAACCGACCCCGCAGACGCACTCCGGCTTCGAGTGGCTGTACGTGCTCAACGGCCACCTGCGGCTGGTGCTCGGGGAACGCGACCTGACGCTGCCGCCCGGTCAGGCCGCCGAGTTCGACACGTCCCTGCCGCATTGGCTGGGCAGCGCCGACGGGGGCGCGGTCGAGATCCTCGTCCTGTTCGATCCGCAGGGGGTGCGGGCCCACGTCCGGCCCGCCGCGCAGAACTGAGGTGGCCGGAATGCGGAAACCGGTCCGGGCCAGGGAAACACCCGTCGAGGCCCGGACCGGTTCAGCGCATTCCTAGAGCAGCCCCAGCCGCTGGAGATCGGTGACGTACTTGTCGATCAGGGCCGCGGACAGATGGGGGATGTCCTTGTCGGGCCCGATCTTGGCGGCCTGCACGGCCGCGTGGAACCGTTCGGCCGGGATGGCGGAACCGCGGACCGCCGCCTCCGGCCGTTCGAAGGCGTGCAGCAGGGGCAGCAGCGAGTGCTGCCGCTGCTTCTCCGGCAGGGCGCGGATGGCGGTTTCGAACCGGGCGAACCAGTCGCCGTAGTCGTCGATGCGGTGAATCGGGTGGCCGGTTTCGGCCAGCCAATCGACGAAGACGTCGAGCGAAATGCCGTCGTCGTGCGGGTTCACGGTGTTGTAGGTCCAGAACCCGTCGGTGGCCTGACCGCCGAGGGTGGCGATGGCTTCCGCGGTGAAGTCGGCCGGTAGCCCGTCGTAGTGCGCCCGCTGCCGGTTTCCTTCGGCGTCGGTGGGGTAGAACGAACGCGGCGCGATACCGGTGGCGACCAGGCTGAGCAGCAGGCGGGTGAACATGTCGGGCACGTTCAGCTGCCCGGCGTACCGGCTGTGCGCGAGGATCATGTCGGACCGGAACACGGCGACCGGGAGGCCGAAGAGGTCGTGCGCTTCCCGGAGCAGTACCTCACCGGCCCATTTGCTCGTGCCGTAGCCGTTGGCGTAGCTCTCGTCGATCTGGCGCACCGGGCTGGTGGCGCGGATGTCGGCGTCCTCGTCGAGGGCGGCGGGCCCGACCCCCGCGGCGACCCCCACGGTCGAGAGGTAGGTGACCGGCTTGATCCGCGTGGTGATGGCCATCCGGATCAGCTCGGCCGTCCCGACGACGTTGGGGCCGAACAACTGGCCGTAGGGGAGGACGTGGTTGACCAGGGCGGCCGGGTGGACGATCCGGTCGACCGTTCCGGCCAGCCGGTCCCAGGTCCCTTCGTCCAGGCCGAGGTTCGGCTCGCCGATGTCACCGGCGAGGACTTCCAGCTTCCCGTCGGCCAGTTCCCGGTAGTGCCGCAGCAGCTCCGCGTCGCCGCTGTCGAACGCGTCGTCGAGCCGTTTCCGCGCCGCGGCCGCGTCGCTTCCCCGCACGATGCAGATCAGTTTGCCGCCTTCCGGCGCCAGCCGCTCCAGCCATTCCAGGCACAGGAAGCGGCCGAGGTAACCGTTCGCCCCGGTGAGCAGGACGGTCCGCGCGACACCGTCCGCGCGGGGGAGCGTCCGGGCGCCGGCGAGCGTGCGGGCGTCGAGGAACTTGTCCAGCGTGAGGTCGCTCGCCCGGACCGCCGAGGCGCCGGGGCCGTGCACGCTCGCGAAGGTGGGCCGTTTCGCCCCGGAGGTGCGTTCCGCCTCGATGTACTCCGCCAGCTGGCGGAGGCTGTTCGCCGGGCTGATGACGACCCCCACCGGGACCTCGATGTCGAAGATCTCCTGGAGGAGGTTGGAGAAGGACAGCGCGGAGAGGGAGTCGCCGCCCAGATCGGTGAAGTGGACGTCCGGGCCGAGGTCGGCGCTCGAGCAGCCCAGCAGCGCCTGGGTGGCCCGGCTGACCGTTTCGAACACCGGCCGGTCCCGTCCGGCTCGGCGCAACTCGCTCAGCTCGTCCGCCTGCCCCCGGGCGAGATCGGCGTAGAGCTGCTCGAGGCGTTCGCCGTAGTGCTCCTTGAGCCGGGGCCGCAGCAGCTTGCGGGCGTCCGAGAGCAGACCGTTCTCGGTGCTGAACGGTTCGGTCTCGATCAGGAAGTCGCGCGGAATCTCGTAGGAATTCAGTTCGGCTTCCTTCGCGGTCCGTTGCAGCGACTCGCTGAGCAACGCCTTGAGATCCTCGCCGCTGTTCCCGGCCCGTTCGATCGCGTCCGGCGTGGGCACGATCACCGCGAGCAGGAATGCGCGTTCGCTGTTGCCGTAGACGAAGATCTGCCGGATCAGTTCGCCGTTCACGAAGACGGCTTCCAGGCGGGAAAGCGCCACGAACTCGCCCTGGGAAAGCTTCAGCACGTTCTTGCGGCGGTCGACGTAGACGAGTTCGTCCGGCCCGACTTCGGCCATGATGTCGCCCGTTTTGTAGTAGCCGTCCTCGTCGAAGATCTCCGCGGTGACCTCGGGCCGCTTGTAGTACCCGGGAATGATGGTCTCCGTCTTGATCAGGAGCTCACCCCGCGGATGCGGCGAATCGGTGCGGAAATAGCCCAGTTCGGGAACGTCGACGAGCTTGTAGTCGAGCACCGGCGGCCGGGCCAGCTTGTTGTCGAACAGAACTCCACCGGCTTCGGTCGAGCCGTAGCCGTCGTGCAGCGGCACGTCCAGGCACGATTCGACGAATGCCGCCATCTCGGCGGACAGCGGCGCGGAGCCGCACAGGGCGCGCACGACGCGCCCGCCCAGGAAGTTCTCCCGCAGATCCGCCTTCACCTCGGCTTCGAGCGCGGCCCGGTCGCCGGGTTCCGCCGCGCGCCGGTCCAGTTCGCTCTGGTACCGCTGGAAAAGCATGTCGCACACCCGCGGCACCAAGGTCAGCTCGGTGGGGCGGGCGAGCGCGATGTCCTCGAACAGGGTGGACAGATCGCTCTTCGCCGCGAAGTAGCCGGTGCCGCCGCGGGAGAGCGTCCCGATCAGCGAAATGCGTCCGGCGAGGTGGCTCAGCGGCATGAAGTTGATGCCGATCGAGGGCACCTCGGACTCCGCCGCCGACGGCCACAGCCCGTCCCACAGTGTGCGCACCAGCCGCTCGGGGTACATGGCGCCCTTGGGCGTGCCGGTGCTGCCCGAGGTGTAGATCAGCATGGCGAGCGGATCCTCGCCCGCGTCCGCGGTGAACAGGGGCGCGGGTGGCAACGCCGCTCCCCGTTCGCGGATCGCGGCCAGCGAGTCGACCACGATCGGGGAACCGGCTTCGGCCAGGCGCCGACGCGCGGATTCGAACGCGTCGCGCTGATCGTCGACCTCCGGGTGGTAGTCGAAAACGACCAGCCGCCGCAGCGAAGGGCTGGCCAGCGCGGCTTCGACGGCGGTGTCCAGGCGTTCGGCGCTCGCCGCGAGGATGCGCGGTCGCGTCTCCGCGAGGATCGGGTTCAGCTGGGAAACCGGCGCGCTGGACTGCAGCGGCACGGAGACCGCGCCGAGGTGGACGCAGGCCAGGTCGAGGATCTCGTAGTCGATGCTGGTGAAGCCGAGGATGCAGACGAAGTCACCCGCGCTCAACGGGTTTTCCTTGTTGTGGTGCCATTCACCGGCGATCGCGCGGACCCGCGCCCACAGTTCTCGGTAGCTGATCGTCTCGAACCTCGGCAGCAGGCGCAGCGACGTGCGACCCGTCGCGGGGTCCGTCGCCAGTTCCCGCGCGCGCTCGCCGAGCGCGGGCCGGTCCGCGTAGCCCTCCATGATCGTCGCCACGGCCCGCGCGAGCGGCAGTCCGGGATCTCGGACCGCCGCGGTGACCGATTCGAGTGGTTTCGCGTGCCGGACCTGCGGGTCGTTGGCGTACAGCTCGGCGGTGCGACGCTCTTCCCGAGGGTCGGTCGACCCGCCGTTGCCCTTGGCTTCAAATCGCGAATCAGTCGCCATAGTCAGCCTCCCGTCAGTTGCGGCTGCGCGTAGGGGAATTGCCCGAAAGGGCTCCGCGCTTAGATGCTTACGCTAACTAAGCGTATCGCGATTGCTCCGGGGAGCACAGGAAATGACGGTGTGACTTACCAGTCACCACTGCACTCGAATGGGTGACGAAGGCAAGTGGTGGCAGCTTTTTCGCCGCCCTGTGTCAAATGGCACCCGAATAACGGAATACTGCCCACCGGGCCAAGGACGGCGACCCGCCGCCGCGAGTCGCACACTCAGGCACGCGAGTTACACGTTCGGGCACGCGAGTTGCACACTCGGGTACACGGTTGTCCGTGTGGGACCCCGCAGGCGCATTCGGGCTGCCGGATGCGGTGTGTGCGGTACCCGGCGGGTTCCCGATCGCGGCGGGTCCTGGGGGTCGATCGGTGTCGCGGAGGTGGTCCCGAGTGTGTATTTCGCTTGCCCGAGTGTGTAGTTCACTTACCTGAGTGTGGAACTCGGCGACTGGAACGGGGACTCGCGGCGGGCGGAGGCCACTGGCGCGAGTCCCCCGTTTCGGACGTGCGAGTTCCCCGTTTCGGGCTACCGAGTTCCCCATTTCGGTAGGCGCGCTCCGCCCCCGGGCGTTTTTCGGCACTTCATGGCCAAAAAGCGGCCTGCGCTCAGCAGGTGTACAGGCTGCTGGGATGGACCGCCTCGCAGTAGCGGACGTGCAGGTGGTTGTCGTGGTTCGCGTAGCTGGTGGTCAGGCCCTCGCTGATCAGCGTCGGATCGTTGAAGAAGATCAGCTTGACGTGGCCGGGCGCGGCGGCGCGGATCGCGCGGACCAGTTCGCGGGTCGCCGCCCGGTCGTAGGCCGGGGACCGCCAGGTGATCCGGCCCCCGGAGCACTGGGCGCTGTCGGTCCGGATCGGCCACAGGTCGGCGTCGAGGCCGACCTCGTGGCTGGCGTGCCCCGGGATGTCGCCACCGTGCTCCAGAGCGATGTCGCCCACCGGGATCTTCCCGTTGCCGGAGGCCGCGAAGGTTCGCGCGGCCTGCTCCAGCTGCCCGATGGCGGCGGCGGTTCCCCAGTTCGCGGTTCCGTTGCCGTCGGGATCCTGGTCGCACATGCCGGTGCCGAAGTCCGGGTAGTCGTAGTGCCAGACCAGGTTCTTCCAGGTGTTCGGGCCGGTGATCCCGTCGGCGCCGATGCCGGCGTGGGTCTGGAACGCCCGCACCGCCGCGGTGGTGGCCGCGTCGTACTGCCCGGTGACGGCCAGGTTCAGTCGCCGCTTGGCATTCAGTTCGATCTGCAACGCCCGGACCGCCTCGCCGCTGTCCCCGGGCCGGATGGTGGGGGTCAGGGCAGCCCAGGTCAGCGGCCCGGCGATGCCGTCGACGCCCAGGCCCTTGGCGGTCTGGAAGGCGCGCACGGCGCCGGCCGTGGCCGCGTCGAACACGCCGCTGGCGGGCACGGCCTGGCCGTGGTGGGCGAGCAGGTGCTGGATCGCCAGCACCTCCACGCCGCGGTTCCCGCTGTGCTGGGTGTGGAAGAACGCGTTGCCGTACGCGTGTGCCGGGGTGCCGGAAACGATCGTCGCGCTCAGCAGGGCGGCGAACACGATAGCGAATCTGCGCATGGGTTCTCCCACGGTCAGTACGAGCAACCAGAGGTGGGCAGGGTGGCCGGTGCGGGCGGGGCCACGCCGTCGTAGATCGCCAGCAGGAGCCGTTGCGGGCAGTGGCTGGTGGCGCCGATCTTGATGCCGAAGTGCAGGTGCGGTCCGGTGGAATTCCCGGTGCTGCCGGTGTAGCCGAGGAGCTGTCCGGGCCGCACCGCCGCGCCCGAAGCCACCGCGTGCCGGGACAGGTGGCAGTAGATGTAGCGGACCCCGTTGGCGCTCAGCACCACACCCTTGCCGCAGCTGCTGTCGTTGACCAGGGCGGCGGTGCCCGCGGTGACGGCGAACGCCTTGGTGCCGGTGCCGACCGGAAGGTCGATGGCCGGGTAGTCGTGGTGCGGGTCGTCGTATTCGCCGCGCGGCAGCGCGTTGCGCGGCAACGGGAGCGCCCAGCCCTCGATGGTCGGGGTGCCGCCGATGAGCCACTGCCAGGTGACCGCGTCGATCAGGGAAGTGGCGGGGAGCCCGTGCTTGCTCTTGAACCCGGTCACCGCGGTGACCGTGCTCGCGCCGAACACGCCATCCGGGGTGACCGCGAAACCGTGCCGCACCAGCTGGTGCTGCGCTCCGGTCACCGCCTCGCCCCGGGCCCCGCTGTCCAGGTCCACCACCAGTTTCGCCCAGGTCAACGGCCCGACGATGCCGTCCGCCGGGAGACCCCGCCCGGTCTGGAACGCCTTGACCGCCGCCTGGGTCTTCGGCCCGACGATCCCGTCGGCCTCGATCTGCGCGCCGTGCTGGCGCAGCAGGTACTGCGCGGAGGTCACCTCGGGGCCGGTGGCGTCCGCGCCCACCAACGGCCACGCGGGCGCCGGGGCCGCGTTCGCGGTCCCCATCCCGACCATCACCATCGCCACCACGGTGGCCACCAGCGCCAGTAGACGCGCCATCTCGTTTCCTCCCAGATCAGACCGGGGCGAAACGGTAATCCGGGCACCGGGTGCGCCGGAAACCTTTTGGCCGGGGCCGAAACGCTTCCCGCCCGTGCGCGGGCGCGCATAGCCTGCCGTCCTTGCTCTGGGAGGAGAACGATGACCGATTCGTCATGGCGCGCGCGGGCCGCCGGCACGGTCGCGGGGTTGCTGGCCGCCGGGGGATTGTTCGCACCGGCCGCGACCGCGGCTCCGGCCGGACCGGACGTGCGCACGATCACGTACCACGGCTACCAGGTCGACGTGCCGGCCACCTGGCGAGTGGTCGATCTGGCCGACGATCCGCGCGCCTGCGTCCGGTTCGACACCGAGACCGTCTACTTGGGACGGCAGACCGAGCAGCCGGACTGCCCGGCGAAGCTGACCGGGCGGACGGCCGGGCTGGTGCTCGAACCGCTCGCCGGGCTCCCGCCCGAGCGGGTGCCCGAAGACGTGGTGACGGCGCCGCCCGGCACGGCCACGCCACCGGACGGGACGCCCTCCCGGCAAGGCGAGATCCACCTCGCCGTCCGGGACGCCGGGGTCCTGGTCACCGCGGCACACGCGGAGGACACCGAGCCGGCCGTGCGCGACGTGCTGGGCCGGGCGCGCCTGGCGCCCGGCGGCAATCCCGCCGAACTCCCCGCGGCGTTCCGGCGGGCGGCCCCGGCACAGCCGATCATCGCGCCGGGCACCTTCGAGGGCAAGGGATTCGACGTCTGCGCGGCGCCCTCGCAGTCCACAATGGACGCTTGGCGGGCGTCCCCGTACCGGGCCGTCGGCATCTACACCAGCGGCGGCCTGCGCGCGTGCTCGCAGCCGAACCTCACCCCGTCCTGGGTGGCGAACCAGGCCGCCAAGGGCTGGCGCTTCATCCTCACCGACGTCGGCCGGCAGGCGCCGTGCACCGGATTCCGGCTCAAGATGTCCACCGATCCGGCGACCGCCCGGCAGCAGGGGCGGGACGGCGCCACGGCCGCGATGACCGCGGCGACCGCACTCGGTTTCGGCGCGGGCAGCGCGATCTACAGCGACATCGAGGCGTACTCGGGAACCGCGTCCTGCAGGGCGAGCGTGCTCTCCTACGTCAGCGGCTGGACCGAGGCATTGCACGCCAAGGGCTGGCTGTCGGGCGTCTACTCGAGTGCGGCCTCCGGGATCAAGGACCTGGCCAGCGCCTACGACAACACGGCCTACCGCCGGCCCGACCACATCTGGTTCGCGTGGTGGAACGACAAGGCCGATGTGGACACCGGTTCCTACGTGCCGAGCACGTACTGGGCGCGGCACCAGCGGATCCACCAGTACGCGGGCGAGGTGCCGGAGACCTGGGGCGGGGTGCGGATCTCCGGCATCGACCGGAACTACCTCGATGTCGCCTCCGGCAAACCCAAGCCCTGCGACGCGGTGAGCCTGGACTTCACCAGCTACCCGAAGCTCGAGGCGGGCGCGACCGGGAACGCGGTCAAGGCGGCGCAATGCCTGCTGGCGGACGCGGGGCACCGGCCGGGCGCGGAGGAGCCGACCGGCACGTTCGACGAGGCCACGGTCGCCGCGGCGAAGGCGTTCCAGCAGTCCCGCGGGCTCGCCGCGACCGGTCTGGTGGAGGCGCGCACCTGGACCGCGCTGCTGTCCACAGGAGACGGTCCCACATTGCGGCAGGGTTCGTCCGGTGCGGCGGTGAACCGGCTGCAGCGCGCACTCACCGCGGCGCTCGGCGCGACGCTGGCCATCGACGGCAAGTTCGGGCCGGACACCGAGAAAGCGGTTCGCGACTACCAGGGCTCGCGCGGGCTGAGCGTCGACGGCGTCGTCGGCCAGGCCACCTGGGCGGCCCTGCGGGCAGGGAGGTAACCATGGTTTCTCAGCGCGGATTTCTGGTATTGGCGGCTGCCGCGGTAGCCGCCCTGGCCACCTTCCCGGTCGCGGCGGCCTCGCCGGTCGCGCCCCAGGCGGCATCCCGGGCGGACGTGAACGGTGACGGCGTCGCCGATCTCGTCCTGTCCACCGGCGCGCGGGTCACCTACAGCGGCGACACCTCGCTCGTGCCCCACGACCTCGGCGGCTCGGTCCAGGTGGTCCCCGGTGGCGCGGGCGCGCTGCCCGGCGCGCCGTCCGCGCTGGTCAACCAGAACACCCCCGGGATCGGGCTGGGGATGGAGGCCAACGACAAGTTCGGCGCCGCCCTCGCGACCGGCGACTTCAACGGCGACGGGCTGGCCGACGTCGCGATCGGCAATCCCGGCGAATCGGTCGGCAACCTGGCGGGCGCCGGTACCGTGTCGATCCTGTACGGCCAGCGCACCGCGCCGTACCTGCGCACGCTCCCCGGCGCGCTCGGCACCATCAACCAGGACACCGCGGACGTGCCCGGCGGGATGGAGGCCGGTGACCTGTTCGGCGGCAGCCTGGCCACCGGTGACTTCAACGGGGACGGGTTCGCCGACCTCGGTGTCGGCTCGCCCGGTGAGGCGATCGAGACCAAGGCGCGCGCCGGCGCGGTGTGGATCTTCTACGGCAGCGGCGCCGGGCTCACCACCCGCGGCGTGATCGCGTTCAACCAGGACGATCCGAACCTGGCCGGAGCCGCGGAGGCGGGCGATCTGATGGGCTGGGCGCTGGCCGCGGGCGACGTCACCGGCGACCGGCGCGACGACCTCGCCGTGGTGTCGGCCGGTGAGGTGATCAACGGGACCACCGGCGCCACGGGGTCCGTGCACCTGCTGCACGGCTCGGCGAGCGGGCTGTCCTCGGCCGCGTCGTCGTACGTCAGCGTGGGCAACGCCGCCACCGAGGGAAAGTGGCGGGGTGCGGTGATCGGACGCTTCCACGGCGGCGCCAACGCGGATCTGGTGATCCAGGCCGAACGCCGCCGCGGCGGGCCCGCCGGCTCCGGTGCGCTGGCCGCCGTGCGCGGCAGCGCTTCCGGGCTCACCACGACCGTCCAGGTGATCGACCAGGACACCGCGTCGATCCCGGACAACGCCGAAGCGAACGACTTCTTCGGCGGCACGGTCGCCGCCGGCGACCTGGACGGCGACTCGATCGACGACCTCGCCGTCGGCACGCTCAAGGAGGACAACCGCACCGGATCGGTGACCCTGCTGCGGGGTGGCGCCAACGGCCTGCTCACCGCGCCCGGCACCGAGGTGCGGGAGAACACCCCGCCGATCAACGCGAATCCGGCCGTGGGCGAGGGTTTCGGCTACGGGCTGCGGATCCTCGACATCACCGGCGACGGCAAGGCCGAACTGGTCGCCTCCGCGCCGTGGGAGGGCGGCACGCCGCAGACCGGCGCGCTGTTCGTGCTGAACACCGGGCTTTCCGGGAACGCCTTGGCGGTGACGGCTTCGCGCCAGGTCACCCGGTCCGATATCGGGATGCCGTCCGGCTACGGGCCGGGCACCCCGTTCGCGGGCGGTTCCCACGTGCTCAACGACAACCAGGACTCACCGAAGTAGGGGGAGGAGACATGACCAAGTTCAACCGCCGGATCTTCGTGCTCGGCAGCGTCGCCGCCGCGGGAACGCTGGCCCTGGGCGGCGGGGGACAGGCGAGGGCCGCGCTGGCGTACCCGTTCAAGCTCGGCGTCGCCTCGGGCGACCCGCTGCCGGACGGCGTCGTGCTGTGGACCCGGCTGGCGCCGACCCCGCTGGATCCCGATCGGCCCGGGGGCATGCCGACGAACCAGAACTTCACGGTGGACTGGGAAGTCGCCACCGACGAGCGGTTCACGAACGTCGTCCAGCGCGGGAGCGAGGTCGCCGTCCCCGGCGCCGCCCATTCGGTGCACGCGGAAGTGCACGGCCTGCGGCCGGACTACGAGTACTTCTACCGGTTCAAAACCGAGGGGCACCTCTCTCCCGTCGGCCGCACCCGCACCGCGCCCGCGCTCGACGTGCTCGGCCGCGACCTGCTGCTGGCGTTCACCTCGTGCGCCGCCTTCGAAGACGGCTTCTACAACGTGTACCAGCGGATGGCCGAGGATCGGCCGGGGCTGATCCTGCATCTCGGCGACTACATCTACGAGGGCGGCCCCGGCGCGGACGCGCTTCCGGGCCGGAAGCACTCGGGCACCAGGGAGATCGTCAACCTGGCCGAGTACCGGCTCCGGTACGCGCAGTACAAAGCGGACGCCGATCTCCAGGCGGCGCACGCCGTGGCGCCCTGGCTGGTGGTTCCGGACGACCACGAGGTGGAGAACAACTACGCCGCGTGGAAACGCGACAACAACAAACCGGAACTCACCGAGCAGCAGTGGAAGGACCGCCGGGCACACGCGTACCAGGCGTACTACGAGAACATGCCGCTGCGCGGCGGGGCCAAGCCGAACGGGGGCAACATCCAGCTCTACCGCCGCATCCGGTGGGGCAGGCTCGCCACCTTCCACCTGCTGGACACCCGCCAGTACCGCGACGACCAGGCGTGCGGGGACGGCTGGAAGTACTGCCCGGAGGCCGGTGACCCCGCCCGCAGCCTGCCCGGCACGGCGCAGGAGAACTGGCTGCTCGACGGGTTGGGGCAGCGGAACGGAACCTGGGACATCCTCGGCCAGCAGGTGTTCTTCGCCCGGCGGGTCGACGGCAACGACGCGTCCGGAATGGACGGTTGGGACGGTTATCCGGCATCCCGCGACCGCATCCAGAAGGGCTGGGTGCAGCGCGGCGTCCGCAACCCGGTCGTGCTCACCGGCGACGTGCACCGCGCCTGGGCCAACGAGTTGAAAGTGGACTTCACCAATCCCGCTTCCCCGGTCGTCGGCACCGAACTGGTCACCAGTTCGGTCGCCTCCGGGGGTGACCGCGACATCTCGGACATCCCCATCCCGGACGCGGCCTACAACCCGCATCTCAAGTTCTACTCCCGGCGCCGCGGTTACGTGCGCGCCAACCTGAGCCAGACCAGGATGGACGTCGACTTCCGGACCGTCAGCACGGTCACGTCGAAGACGCACACGGTGTCGACGCAGCGGTCCTTCGTCATCGAAGAAGGCCGGCCCGGTCTGCGGAATCCTTGAGGGATCGGAAAGCGCGGAAAGGGATCGCATGCGAATCGGCTCGGCACTCGTCGGCGTGCTGCTCGCCGTCACGTCCTGCGTCGGCGTGGGAACCGCACAGGCCGCGGACGTTTGCACCGTGTACATGGCACCGACCGGCTCGGACGGCGCGAGCGGGCTGACCCCGGCCGCCGCGGTGCGGAGTCTCGTCCGGGTGCAGGAGGTGCTTCGCGACGCGAAGCCCGCCACCGACGTCGAGGTCCGGATCGAACAGGGCACCTATGTCGCGCCACCGATGCAGGACTGGCGCTTCTACGTGCCCGGCCACACCATCTCGTTCCTGCCGATCGACTACGAGTACGGCGAAGGCGAGGACGGCATCGCGGGACGGCCGGTGTTCCGCAACCTCGCGGGCAAACCGGCCGGGTTCTGGCTGCAACCCCGGCTGCCGAAGGATCCCGCCGATCCGCGGTACGACGGCGGGGACAGCGGTCTCCGCTTCTACTACCTGCAGGTCGAGCACTACTCTTCGGGCGCCGTTTCGGTGTTCGGCGATTCGGAGCGGGACATCACCGACGAGAACCACGATCCGCCGATGCGCCGGCGCGGCAGCAAGGGGCTCAACGGGAACACCTTCTTCGGCATGGTTTTCACGCAGCTGGGCAGCAAATGGGCGCCGTGCGGCGCGACCTGCTACGGTTGGGGCGCGATCGTGCTGACGAATTCCTCGAACAACAAGATCGCCAACAACCATTTCGTCAACGTGGAGAACCACGGGAACTACGGCGGCCACATCCACGGGCTTTACGTGACCCATTTCAGTTCCGGCAACACGATGAACGCGAACCGGTTCTCGTTCATCAACGGGGACCCGGTGAAGATCCGCGACCGGAGCAATTTCAACACCGTGGAGAGCAACACCTTCACCCGGACCGGCCGGGCCGGTTTCTACCGCGACGAGTTCTGCGACCTCGCCTGCGTCAAGGAACATCCGGAGGTGGGCAGCCGCCAGTGCGCCTCGTACCACAACCGCTTCGCGAACAACCGGTTGATCTCGGACTACGACGGCGACAACTCGAGCGAGGCGTGGACCTTGCAACCACCCGGGCTCACCAACGCCGGGGGCGCCCCCTGCGCGATCCCGGCCGGGGACCAGCGCCTTCGCACGGCCGGGAACACCACGTCGTGATCACTGGGCTTCGGCCAGCAGGGCTTGGCCCAGGGGAGTGATGGAATGCAGCACGGACTGGCCGTTCTGGCGGCTGCTGACCAGGCCGGCGGCGCGCAGGGTCGCCGCCTGCTGGCTCGCGGTGGGCAGGCTGGTGTCCGTCCGCCCGGCCACTTCGCTGGTCGTGCACGGGCTTTCGCCGATGGCTTCGAGGGTGCTGGCCCGGGTGCGGCCGAGCAGGGCAGCCAGCGGCCGGCGCCCGCCGTCCTCCGCGGACCAGCCCGCGCGGTGCTGGATCGGATAGACCAGGGTCGGCTCGAACTCGTCGTCGAAGAAGGTCGTCGGCATGCCCCAGCAGAAGAACGACGGCACCAGTTGCAGGCCGCGCCCGTTCAGGTGCAGCTCGTGGTCCACCGGGTAGCCCAGTTCCAGCACGGGATAGCTCCAGCGGACCGTGGGGTGCAGCTCCCCGAGCAGGCGCTCGAAGCCGTGGTCCGCCATCAGCTTCGCCTGCCTCGCGCGTTCGGAATCGACGCGGCCGCGCACGCGCGGCCAGTACGGCGCGATGCAGGCCGCGAAGTAGCGGTCGATCGCGTCGGCGAGGTGCGCCAGCACCTCGGTGCGCCCTTCGGCCAGGTCGGCCGTCCACGACGGAAGCCGCCGGTCACCGGCGAGGACGGACAGATCGGTGCGCAGCCGCCGTTTCGGCGTGTGCCGCAACTCGTCCAGGCCCTCGGCCAGGGACCCTTCCCGCCCCACCGGGGTGAGGAAGTCGGCCGCGTAACCGGCCGGTGGCACGAGGTCGGTGAGCAGCCCGGTGCTCGCCGGCACCCGCGCGGCCACCGATCTTCGCCACTCCGCGAAGACGACGTCACCCTGCCGGTTGCGCAGGCGGTACAGGCTGAGCAGCATCTCCCACATCGGATGCGGGGCGCTGCTGATCTTCGTTCTGGCCAGGTCTTCGGGGGTGAAGTGGATTCTCAGCACTGGGGCTCCCGGGGTCGGGCGACGAGTCGGTGGTCGGACGAGCACGCGGGCAGGCGGAGCGCGCGACATAATGTCCCCCAGCGCACTCCGAACTGCCAGAAAACGAGGAATCCGATGGGTTCGCACCCGATTCTAGAGTGTTCCGGATTTCCGTGAACTGGAGTCGGCGTTTTTTCCTACCAACATTTTCCCAAACACCCGCCCCCGCAGGACAGGGGTGGGACGCGTTTTCCCCAGTTTCCGGGCAGCGCCCGGATCCGATGCGGTAAGGATTGCTCATGCGCACCAGAGTCGCCGGCGTTGTCGCCGTTTTCACGGTCCTCTGCGGACTTTTCCTGGCCGGCGGCCCGACGGCCGCCGCGCGGCCGGATCCCGGTGCCGCCGGCCACCCGGCGGCGGATCTGAAGCTGACCCGGGACGACATCCTGACCCGCGCGCGGAGCTGGCTGGACGAGCGGGTGCCCTACAGCCAGTCGGCTTCGCACACCAACCGGTACGGCACCTACCGCCAGGACTGCTCGGGTTACGTGTCGATGGCCTGGGGGCTGAAGACCGGGCGCTGGACCGGCAACATCATGGAGGTCGCCACCCGCATCGACAAGAGGGACCTGCTACCGGGCGATGGCCTGTGGGTGCACAACAGCAGCCACCAGCACATGGCGCTGTTCCTCCGGTGGGCCGACACCGCGAAGACGCGGGCGGTGGTGTGGGAGGAGTACCGGACCGGGACGGTCGCCTCGGAACGCACCTGGTCCGCGGAGCGGACGGCGGGGTTCGCCGCGATCCGTTACCGGAACGTCCTCGAGGGGGACGCGAAGACCTGTGCCGCGGTCAACCTGAGCCACTCGCGTTACCCGCTGATCGCCCCCGGTGCGACGGGTGAGCTGGTCAAGGCCGCCCAGTGCCTCCTCACCGCCGCCGGATTCGGCACCGGCGCGGAAGGGCCCACCGGTGCCTTCGACGAAACGACGGCGAGCGCGGCCCGGCAGTTCCAGGCGAAGGCCGGACTGGAACCCACCGGAACGGTCGACGCGCACACCTGGACCGCGCTGCTGGCCCGCGGGGCCACGCCCCAGGTGCGGGAGGGCGCCTCCGGCGACGCGGTGCTGCGCCTGCAACGCGCCCTGAACGCGGCACTCGAGGCCGACCTGGACGCCGACGGCAAGTTCGGTCCGAAGACGACGGCCGCGGTGAAGCAGTACCAGGGCGCCCGCGGCCTGGACGCGGACGGCATCGTCGGCGCCAACACCTGGGCCGCCCTGCAGGCCGGTAAGTAGGACCCTAGCGCGAGCCGAGTTCGTAGCCCGCTTCCTCGACCGCCGCGCGCACCTCGGCGAGGCGCAGGTCCCGGTCGCTGGTCACCGTGACCGTGCCGTTCTCGACGTCCACCGCCACGGCGGTGACGCCGGTGACGCGTTCGATCTCCTCGGTGACGAATTCCGCGCAGTGCCCGCAGGCCATCCCGCTGACGGAGTAGGAACTCTCGGTCATCCGGACACCTCGGGCGGGTCCGAATTCGACGACCGGCTTTCCGCGGACTGGCTGGTCGCGGTCACCGTCAAACTCGGCCACGCCGCCAGCGAGGAGGTGGACGCCGGCCGGATGTCCGGAAAGCAGGCGACCCGGGCGCTGCACACCAGCCTGCTCCGCGTGTTCGGCGCGACCACGCCCTGAAGTCGCCTCAGCCCGCGGCGGCCGGGTAGCCGGGGTCGGCCGGATACGCGTCGGGCACCCGGCCCTTCGGCTCCTCCCAGTCCTCCTGGCGGCCCAGGGCGGTGAGGTCGAGGAGGGTGTAGGCGTTCATCATCACCTCGACGCCCCGCCCGAACGTCGAATAGGTGTGGAAGACCTGGTCGCCGTCGCGCAGGAAGCAGCTGACGCCGGGCTGTTCGCCGACGTATTCGGTGATCCACGTCAGGCCCGCGGCGGCCAGCTCGTCGGCGTTCCGGAAGTTGTAGCTGACCGGCGCCACGGCCGGATCGAGCGTGACGTGGAAGTCGTAGTTGAAGTCGCTGCCGTGGGAGGAGTACCAGGGAAAGGTCCATCCCTTCGCCGCTCGCACGGCCCGCAACTTCGGGTACGGCGCGCGCGACACGGCGGCGAACGCGGTGTCGCGCTTGCCCAGGTGCTCGAGCACGCCGCCGCTCAGATCATCGGCCATGGCGGTACAGCTCGGGCAGCCCTCGTCCCACGACGGGTCGAACATGAAGTGCTGGAGGACCAGCTGCCGGTGGCCGTCGAACAGGTCGAGCAAGCCGACCTCGCCGTCCGGCCCGGTGAACCGGTAGTCCTTGTCGATCCGCACCATCGGCAACCGCCGCCGGTCCGCGCTGAGCGCGTCGCGGGCGCGGGTGAACTCCTTCTCGCGGCGCAGCAACTCCTTGCGTGCGGCCAGCCACTCGTCGGGTGAGACGACCTGCGGAAGATTCATCGGAGCCTCCTCTTGGACTTGCGTGATGCAAGTACGCTACCGTGCGTGACTTGCATCACGCAAGCTCGGATTGGCTATCATCGGTCTGTGCTGGGTCGCAGGTACGAACGCCAGAACTGTTCCGCGGCGCGCGCCCTCGAGCTGGTGGGCGAGCGCTGGAGCCTGCTGATCATCCGCAACGCGGTCTTCGCCGGGATGACGCGCTTCTCGGAGTTCGAGCGCCGGCTCGGCATCGCGCCGAACATCCTCGCCAAGCGCTTGGACGGTTTCGTGTCCGACGGGCTGATGGAATCCCGGCCCGCGGGCGATGCCGCCGGCGCCCGCGAATACGTCCTCACGCAGAAGGGGCGCGAGCTCGGGCTGGTGGTCATGGCGCTGACCGAATGGGGTGACCGGTGGGCCGCGCCGCAGGGGCCGCCGATCCTCTTCGAGCACGAGGCGTGCGGTGGCTCGGTGCACCTGTCGACCAGTTGTGACGAGTGCGGGCAGGCACCGGCCGTGGCGGAGATCGTCGCGGTGCCCGGCCCCGGCGCACGTCCCGAAGACCGGCAGCGCCTCGCCAACCGGCCCGGCCGATGACCAGTCTCACGGCTGCTTCCCATGCAGTTCGTAGATGATGGTTTTGCTCGGGGTGAGGGTGCGGCAGGCGAGGAACTCCTCGCCCTGGTGCGGCACGGTCCGGCAGATCGACTGGTACTCCCCGGGCACGGGGACGTCGCGCGCCACCGAGTTGTAGAAGACGAACCAGTCCGGCTGGCCGCTGAAGACCGGGAAGCTGTTGTGGGACAGCGTGCCGTCCGGCTCGGTGGTGTCCTCGCTCAGCTGGTACTCGTCGCGGCCCAGGACCTTCCGGTCGAAGACGGTGACGGTCTGCGGCTTGGTGACGGCCAGTGGCTCCGGCACCGTGGTGAATTCGGTCTGCCCCGGGTCGAACGGGTAGACGGCGAGCCGCGGCCAGGCCGTGTGCGGCTCCCAGTTCGTGACGTTCAGCCGCGGAAAGGTCGTCCGGCTCCACTGGTCGCGGAACACGTTCAGCACCTCCGCGTCCGTCGGACGCGCGCCCGGATCGGTGCCCTGCTCGATGTTGACCTGGTAGTTGATACCGCGGTCCGGCCGGATGACCCGGCACAGCAGGAACTCCGCACCGGCCTTGCGCAAGGTCCGGCAGGTGTGTTCGAACTCGCCCGGCAGGGGCGGATGGGCGACGGTGTTGTAGAAGGTGAACGACGCCCGGGTGCCGAGGAACGTCGGGAACCGGTTGACCGCGTGCGTTCCGTCCTCCAGCACGATGTCCTGGACGATCTGGTGCTCCACCTCGCGCCGGGGCGGCGGCGCCGAGTCGGTGTCGTTGATCGTCCGCTGGACCAGGTCGTAGGTGAGGCGCCTGGTGAGCTGCTGCGGTTTCGGCTTCGCGTTGGTCTCGTCGGTTCCGGGGTCGAATCCGAACTGGGATCGTCTGGTGAAGCTGGAGCCGGGCAGCCATCCGACGACGCCGGTGCCCGGGAAGGCGGTCTGGCCCCACTGATCGCGGAAGGCGGCCATGACCTTCGCTATCGGCGGGCGTTGCGTGGCCTGGATTTCGTGGTGCTGTGCGATGGCCGTGCTCGCGCTTGCCGGGGGTGAAAGCAGTCCGAGGGAAAACGCGCTGGCTGCGGTCAAAGCGATGGCGATTCGCATGATTGCTCCCGCTGACACGAACTAATGATGGTGAAATGGGGTCAGTTCCTGGCGGTGGACGAGCACGTCGAACCACTGCGCCAGGCGGCCGCCCGCCAGGTACGAGCCGGGGCGGTGCGGCAGGCCGCGGGTCTTGAGGGGAGCCGCCAGCCAGCGCCGCACCGGGGGCGGGGCGGTGCCGCGCAGATCCAGGGAGAACTGGTCGAGGGCGACCTCGCCGAGGGATTGCTCGAACCAGTCGGCCGAGGGGCGCGGCATGGCGACGGTTTGCCCGGGGCCGCGTTCTGCCTGAGCCAACCGATCACCGCTTGCGGCATCGGAGAAAGGTAACCGCCCGGTCTTGCGGAAATCCTGCGGCGCGCTTGAAGTTGATCATGAAGTCGACCGGGTACGAGCGATGTCCACTGAGGTTTTCCCGGTGTGCGGCTTCGCGCTGTGCTCGTCCCGCCGTTGCGAATTGCACACTCAGGCACGCGAGTTACACGTTCAGGCACGCGAGTTACACGTTCAGGCACGCCAGTTACACGTTCGGGCAAGCGAGTTGCACACTCGGGCAGCCGAGTTGTCCGTGTGGGACCCCTTAGGGCGCATTCGGGCTGCCGGAGGTGGGGCGCGGTACCCGGCGGGTTCCCGATCGCGGCGGGCGCCGGAAGCCGACCGATGTCGCGGGGTGGTCCCGAGTGTGTATTTCGCTTGCCCGAGTGTGTAGTTCACTTGCCTGAGTGTGGAACTCGGCGAACTGAGAAACCTCGATGCGGGATTCGGTGCGCGCGGGAAGACGGGGTTCCCCACGCCGCATCGGGTCTCCGAGCAGCTCTCGAGAAGCCCTGCTGAGAAAGCCTCGCTGTGGCAGCAAGGTGCCGATCTCCGCCGGGGGCTCCACGGCGAACCCACACTGGGCGGGACACCACGGAACTGCGGAGGAAGCGTGCGGGTTAGTACGAAGGCGGAGGTCACCCGGATCTCCGAGGCGGTGGCGCATTCGGTATTCACGCAGAGCAACCTGCTCTGGATGGTGGAACGCGAGGTCCGCGCCCGGCTCCCGGTGACCATCAACCAGTACGCCCAGTCGATGCTGCCCAACCTGGCCCAGCTCGCGGTCGCCGAGGCCACCCCGGACCTGGCCGCGGCGCAGGCCGCGGTCGAGGGGAAAGCCCGGGAGAGGTTGGAGGCCCGCCTGCCCGAGCTGATCAACCGCACCGCGGACGGACTGCTGCCGGGTCTGGCCAAGGGCGCGGTGCGGGACGCGACACCGGAGGTGCGCGAGGAACTGGTCGCCACCGCGACCTCGGAAGTGACCGGCCTCCTGCGCGACCGGGCGGGGGCCGTGCTGGCGGATGTGGTGCGCCAGGCGACCGGCGAGGTGCGCGCCGCGGTCGCCGGCAGCCTGGAACGGCAATCCGAGGAGGTGATCTCCGAGCTGGCCCGCGCCGCGGTCGCCCGGGCCACCCCGGACCGCGCCCAGCTGCGCGACGAGCTGGTGCGCGCCGGGACCGCCACGATGATCGAGATGGTGCGCAGGGCGGTCGAGACGGCGGCGCCGGAGGCGGTGCGGGATGCCGCCGAAGAGGTCCGCGGCTCCCTGGCCGACGCCGTGGCGCGGACGGCGGGGGAGGTGCTGCCGGAACTCGCCCGCGAGGCGGTGGCCAGGGTGACTCCGGATCCGCGACCGCTGTACGACGAGCTGACCGAGAAAGCCACGGTCACGGTGATCGACACGGCCCGCGAGGTGACCCTCAAAGCCGTTCCGGACCTGGTCAGCACGGTGTCCGGAGAAGCGCTGAACTCCGTGCGCGACGCGGTGCGCGAAGAGGCGGAGAAAGCGTTCGCGCAGTACGGGCCGAACGTGGTCACCGTGGTGCTCCCGCAGGGCGGGAAGGTGGAACTGGGCGCGGACACGCACGCGGTGCTGCCGGAGTTGCTGGTGGCCCTGCACGCGCGCTGCCACGTGCTGCTGGTCGGCCCCGCGGGCACCGGGAAGTCGATGCTGGCCAAGCACGCGGCGAAGGCGCTGGGCTTGGAGTTCCAGGCGCTGTCCCTGGGGCCCACCACACCGATGAGCAAGGTGTTCGGCTACTACGACGCGCACGGCAACTACCACGACACCCCGTTCCGCCGCGCGTTCGAACACGGCGGCGTGATGCTGCTGGACGAGTTGGACAACGGCCACCCCGGGCTGCTCGCCGAGCTGAACCAGGCGCTCGCGCTGGGCACCTGCGCGTTCGCGGACCGCATGGTGGACGCGCACGAGGACTTCCGGTTGGTGGCCACCGGAAACACCTACGGCACGGGCGGCGACCGGCAGTACGTCGGCCGGCAGACGCTGGATTCCGCCACACTGGACCGGTTCGTGGTGATCGACGTGCCGATCGACGAGGGCCTCGAGGAGCGGATCGCGCTGCGGCACGCCCCTTCGCACCCGGACGCGGTGCGGGAACTCCTCGCCGAGGTCCGGGATTTGCGCAAGCAGGCGGAAGACAAGAAGCTACCGGTGATCTTCTCGCCGCGGGCCAGCATCGATGGCGCCAAACTGCTGGAGGCGGGCGCCACGGTGGACCAGATCGTGCAGTGGCGGGTGGTGCGCGGCCTCTCCGACGCGCACCGCAAGGCACTCGGCCTGGACTGACCCGTGCACCCCCTCAAACTGCCGCACCTGCTGTCCTGGCGCGAATTCCTGGATGCCGCGACGGCTCCGCCGTCCATCGACTACGGGGAAAGCCGGAGCACCCTGGGCGACTGGCACGGCGCCTCCTGGGAAGAAGCGGTCCAGCTGGCCATCGACGGCTGGCCGCTGGCCTTGGAAGAGATCGACGTGACGGTCAGCGAGTTGCGCGAAAGCGCCGGACTGTCCCATTCGGTCACCTTGCTGGAACCGACCTGGGACGTGACCGGGAGCGAGGTGGACGTCGGCGCCTATCTGGCCGGGGTGCCGGAGTGCATGGTGGACGCGGTACCCCGGCAGGTTTCCCGGCGCGGCAAGGTGATCACGTTCCTCGTCCCGGCCGGGTACTCGCACCGGATCGAACACAAGGTGATCATCAACCGCGGCCTGGCGCTGGCCACGCTGTGCGCCGCGATCATCGATGCCGGGCACAGCGTGGAAATCTGGTCCGGGTTCGCCGGGATAGTCCAACTGCCCGGCACCGAGCAACGCTACTGCGGCGTCACCCGGGTGATCGCGGCCGGTGAACCCTTCGACGTGGGCAGGCTGATCTTCGCGGCGGCGCACCCGGCGATGTTGCGGCGACTGTGGTTCGGCGTGTGGAACGCGCAGCCGGAAGCGGTCGCCGCGGCGATGGAAGCGGACAACTACGGGCATCCCCCGTACACGTGCGAAGCCACCGACCTGCCCGCCGAGATCACCGAGCCGTACGTGTTCCCCTACCTGACCGAAGAGGATCGGCAGTGGGACGATCTGCCCACCGCGCTTTCCTGGGGACGGCAGATGTTCAACGAACTCGGGTTGATCCAGGACTGAACTCGCTCCCGAACCGGGCGCGGACGGCGATTCCGGCGCAGGCGATCACCGCGATGCCGCCGAGGACGGTGGGCCAGGTGAGCCGCTCGTGCAGGAACAGCGCCGCCCAGCAGATGCTCAGCACGGGCTGGACGAGCTGGATCTGGCTGACCCGCACCATCGGGCCGATCGCGAGTCCGCGGTACCAGGCGAAGAAGCCGAGGAACATGCTCACCACGGCCAGGTAGGCGAACGCGGCCCATTCGATCGGGGTGCCGCTCGGGGGTCGCTGGGCCAGCGAAACGCCGGTGAGGACGATCATCAGCGGCGCGGCGAGCACGAGCGCCCAGGAGACGGTCTGCCAGGCGCCGAGTTCGCGGGCGAGGAGCCCGCCTTCGGCGTAGCCGATCGCGGCCGCGACCACGGCGCCGAACAGCAGCAGGTCGGACCAGTGCAGCCCGCTGAGCCCGCCGCCCTGCAACGCGGCGAACACGACGGCGGCGATCGCGCCCGCGGTGGCCATGAGCCAGAACGACCTCGGGGGCCGTTCGTGCCCGCGGAGCACGGCCGTCACCGCGGTCGCGGCGGGCAGCAGGGCGATCACGACGGCACCGTGGCTGGCCGGTGCGGTGGTGAGGGCGAAGGAAGTCAGCACGGGGAAACCCACGACCACGCCACCGGCGACGATCGCCACGCGACCCCACTGCCTGCCGCGCGGCAGGCGTTGCCTGGTGCTCGCCAGCGCCACGGCCGCGAGCAGCGCGGCGACGACCGCCCGCGCGGAGCCGATGAACAGCGGCGACATCCCGCCGCTCTCGACGGCTACGCGGGTGAACGGGACGGTGAACGAGAACGCCGCGACGCCGAGCAGGCCCCACCCGAGACCGGCTCGGGACGGGGATAGCACTCGCGGCTTCACCAGGGTAGCGCTACTGTTGTGTTCCATGTCCGACGGTAGCAGTTCGCAGATCGTCGCCGAACTCCGCGAGTGGATCGAAGCGGCGCCACCGGGTGCGAAGCTGCCGTCGACGCGGGCGCTGGTGGCGCGATACCGGGCGAGTCCGGTCACCGTGCAGAAGGCGTTGCGGACGTTGACCGCGCAGGGGATGGTGGAGAGCCGTCCCGGGGTGGGCACCTTCGTGCGCGCGATCCGCGTTGCCCGGCCGAACGACTACGGCTGGCAGACCGCCGCGCTCGGGTCGCCGGAGAACCGCATCCCGCGACTGTCCACCGCGTTGCGCACCGCGCCGAACGACGTGGTCGCGTTGCACTCGGGCTACCCGGACCGGGAGTTGCTGCCCGAGCGTCTGGTGCGGGCCGCGTTCACCCGCGCCGCCCGCGGCGAGGCGGCCGTCAGCAGGCCCCCGGCCGCGGGCCTGCCGGAACTGCAGGCGTGGTTCGCGGCCGAACTCGGCGCCGACGCCCGGTCCGCGGTCGCGCCGCCGGCGCCGAGCGACGTGGTCGTCCTCCCGGGAAGCCAGAGCGGGCTCAGCACCGCCTTCCGCGCACTGGTCGGTGCGGGCCGGCCGCTGCTGGTGGAGTCACCCACCTACTGGGGTGCGCTCCTCGCCGCCGCGCAGGCGGGCGTTCAGGTCGTGCCCGTGCCCAGCGGCAGCCGCGGACCGGATCCGGACGAGCTGGCCCGCGCGTTCGAGCGCACCGGGGCACGCGCCCTCTACGCCCAGCCGAACTTCGCCAACCCCACCGGCGCGCAGTGGTCGCCCGCCCTGGCCGATCAGGTGCTGGACACCGTGCGCCGGTACGGCGCGTTCCTGATCGAGGACGACTGGGCGCACGACCTCGGGATCACCGCCGATCCGGTCCCCCTCGCCGCGCGCGACGACAGCGGGCACGTCGTGTACCTGCGTTCGCTCACCAAGAGCGTGTCCCCGGCCGTGCGCGTCGCCGGGATCATCGCCCGCGGCCCCGCCCGCGAACGCATCCTCGCCGACGCCCAAGCCGTATCCATGTACGTCAGCGGCACGCTGCAGGCCGTGGCGCTCGACGTCGTCACCCAACCCGCCTGGCGCACCCACCTGCGCGCCCTCCGCCCCCAGCTGGCCGCCCGCCGGGACCTCCTCACCGGCGCGCTCCGGGAGCACGCCCCCACCGCGCATCTGGAAGCCGTGCCCCGGGGCGGGCTGAACCTCTGGGTGCGGCTGCCGGACACCACCGATCTGGCACGGCTCGTCCGGGACTGCGAAACCGCCGGAGTCATCGTCGCCCCCGGCGACGAGTGGTTCCCCGCCGAACCCACCGGCCCCCACCTCCGGCTCAACTACGCCGGCCCGAACCCCGGCGCCTTCCCCGACGGGGCCCGCGTGATCGGCCAGGCGCTCGCCCGGGACGACTAGGTTC
The DNA here is from genome assembly GCF_009765355.1 of Amycolatopsis anabasis. Classification (GTDB taxonomy): domain Bacteria; phylum Actinomycetota; class Actinomycetes; order Mycobacteriales; family Pseudonocardiaceae; genus Amycolatopsis; species Amycolatopsis anabasis. The sequence continues at coordinate 82,305 of NZ_VTHK01000009.1, forward strand.
CCCCGGTCGCGCGCGCCCGCAGCGCCGCCAGCGCCGCGGCCCGCAGGCCCTCGGGGCCGAGTCCGGCGTACGCCGACACCGCGTCGGCGTAGGCCGGCCGATCGGCCCGTTCGGCGGCGCGCCTGGCCCGCTCGGGGGACATCGTCGGGTGGAACCCGCTCAGCGGCCCGAACCGCTCCGCCAGCGCGATCATCCGCACGCCCGAGTGGGTGTTCCCCCGCTCCAGCTCCACCAGGGCCACGGCCAGCAGCAGCGAGCCGCAGACCCGGAAGTCCACAACGGACACCGTGGTGACCATTGTGGACAGTGCGTCCGGCAGTCCGCCGGTGATCTCCGCGACCAGGTCGAGCCGGCCGTGGTGGGCATGGGCGACCACCGCGACGGCCTGGACCTGCCAGGCCCAGTTCCCCGCGGCGGGGGACGCATCGCCGCGCAGCCGGTCGGCGGCCTGCCGCCACAGCCGCAGGCCGGCCTCGACCTGACCCCGGCCGATCAGGATCTCGGCGCGGGCGCAGACATCGAACAGCACCATGCCGTTCGCTTCGTCGACACCGCTCCCCACGGCCTGCTCCAGGTCTCGCTCCGCCTCGTCGAACGCGCCGCGCTGCAGATTGGCCAGTACCAACGCCCACCGCGTCCGGCCCACGACCGACCGCCACCGGAGTTTCTCGGCGATCGCCAACGCGGCGTGCAGCTGCCGGTACGCCGCCTCTCCTGGTTCCCATTCCAGGTACAGCTCCGCCGCCCGGCCGTGAGCGATGGCCTTGATCAACGGAATGCCGTCGCGTTCGAAGCAGGCGAGCATCCGCTCGGCCGCCCGCAGCGCGCGGTCCGGCTCGTGCGCGTTCGCCCAGGCGTAGCTGGCCACGTAGTTGGCCATACCGGCGAGCAGCGGCCGGTCGCTGTCGCAGAACTTGAGCAGCGCCGGGACCTCCGGGGCGCACAACGCGATCTGGGTGGCCCGGATCAGGGTGTCCGGTTCGGCCTCCGGCAACCGGCGGAGGGTGACCAGGGTGCGCAGCGGGCGATCGTCCTGGGCGAGGGACCCGCTCAGCGCGCACAGCACCGCCGCCGCCCTGGTGGCTTCGACCTGGGCGGGCTCCGGCCGGAAATGCGACAGCACCCAGGCGGTGTCCTTGGCCAGCGCGATCAGCCGGGTGAAGTTCGATTCGGTGAGCCACAGGCCGCCCAGCAGCGCCGCCATCGCCGCGACGGTCGCGCCGTCCTCCCGGTCCAGCCCGTAGCGCAGCGCCTGCACCAGGTTGTCCTGTTCGGACCGGATCTCGTCCACGGCGGCGACGACGTCGGCGGCGAGCAGCGATTGGTGGTGCAGCATCCCGAATTCGCGGGCCCAGCCGAGGAAACCGTCGAGGACGCGCTCGGTCTCACCGGCCTCCTCCCGGCGCGCCGCGCTGAACTCCCGGACGGTCTCCAGCATCCGGAAACGGACGCCGGACCCGGTGTCCGCCACCTTCAGCAGCGACTGGTCGACCAGTTGCTCCAGATCGGCGTCCTCGCCGAGCAGGGAGCGCGCGGCGTCGGCGGTGAAGCCGCCGGGGAAGATCGACAACGCGCGCATCGCCGCCTGCCCGGCGGGCTCCAGCAGGTGCCAGCTCCAGTCGATCACCGCGTGCAGCGTGCGGTGCCGCCGCGGCGCGTCCCGCGCGCTGCCCCGCAGCAGGCCGAACCGGTCGTCCAGGCGGCGGGCGATCTCGGGGACCGACATCACCCGCACGCGCGCCGCGGCCAGTTCCGCGGCCAGCGGCAGCCCGTCCAGATGCCCGCACAGCTCCGACACGGTCTCCGCGGGCAGGGCGACATCGGGCCGCGCCGCCCGCGCTCGCCGGCCGAACAGCTCGGCCATCGTCGGCGGGTCCAGTTCGGGCAGCGGGTACACCGATTCCGAGGACAGGCCGAGCGGAGCGCGGCCGGTGGTCAGCACGCGCAGCTCCTCGCTCAGCGACACCAGGGCGTGCACCAGTTCGGCGGCGCCGCGCACCACGTGCTCGCAGTTGTCCAGCACCAGCAGCGCGGGCCCGGGGCCGAGGGCGTCCACGATGCCGGTGAACACGTTCGCCGGGGCGGCCAGGCCGCCGACCGCCTCCCCGACGCCGAGGGCGGAAGCGACCTCGGTGGCCACGTCCGCGTCGGCGGTGACCCCGGCGAGCCCGACGAAATGCACCACCCGCTGCTCGGCCCGGCGGCTGACGGCGTGCGCGAGACGGGTCTTGCCCAGGCCGCCGACGCCGACGATGGACGTGACCCGGGAGACGGGCAGCAAGGCGGCCACCGCCGCGAGGTCGTCGTCCCGGCCGAGCAGCGGGTTGGGTTCGTGCCGGACACCGCGCCGGACCACGGGCGTGTCGTGCACCAGCAACTCCTGGTGCACGCCCCGCAGCGCGGGACCGGGGCCGGTGCCCAGCTCCTCGCGCAGCGCGCGGCGGTAGGCGTCGTACCGGGCCAGCGCCGCGGCCGGGCCCTCGGTCACCGCCTCGCAGCGCAGCAGCTCCGCCAGGACCTCCTCGTCCCGGGGGCCGGTCCGGGCCAGCTCGCCCAGCGGCCCGGCCGCCTCGGCGGGGCGGCCCAGCCGGGACAGCGCCAGCGCGCGGGCGCGCACCAGCGACCGGTACGTCGCCGCCCGCGCCGCGCGCAGCACCGACACCGGGTCGTCCCGGCCGGTGTCCCATTCGTCGGCGCCCGCGCACAGCGCGAGTCCCGCTTCGGCGTGCTCGAGCGCCGCCGCGTGGTTCCCGTCCCGGGCGGCCCGCTCACTCGCGGACGCGCGGAGCAGCACCGCCGAGGCATCCACCTGATCCTCGCCCAGCGACAGGCGGTAGCCGGCGGGTGTGCTCACGATGAGGTCGGAACCCAGCCGCGCCCTGGCCCGGGACACCACGATCTGCAGCGCCTTGGCGGGGTGCTCGGGCTGACCGTCCGGCCACAACCCCGCCACCAACCGGCCCGTGCCGCACCCCGCGCGCAGGTCACCGGCGAGCAGCGCGAGCAGGCCACGCAGCCGGGAGCCGGTGATCTCCGAGCCGCGGCAGCACACCCGCGACAGCAGGGTCAGCTCGACAGTCATCGAGATCAGACTAGCCAGCGCGCTCCAACGCGGGTGTGGTTCCAGTGCCGTCGCTCGGGGGCTGGGCGGGGGCTCTGGTGCGGAGGACCCGGTTGACGTGGGCGGCGTCGAGGACGCGTTCCCAGCGGGCGACGACGAGGCAGGCGACGCTGTTGCCGGCGAGGTTGGTCAGCGCCCGGCATTCGGACATGAACTTGTCGATGCCGAAGATCAGCATGATGCCGGCGGCCGGGACGGTGCCGACCGTGGAGAGCGTGGCGGCCAGGGCGATGAATCCGGCGCCGGTGACGCCACCGGAACCCTTGGAGGTCAAGAGCATCACGGCCAGCAGGCCGATCTGCCCGCCGATCGTGAGCGGGGTGTCGGTGGCCTGCGCGATGTAGACGGCGGCGAGGGAGAGGTAGATCGAGCTGCCGTCGAGGTTGAAGGAGTAGCCGGTGGGCACGGTGAGCCCGACGATTTCGCGCCGGATGCCGAGTCCCTCGAGTTTGGCCATCAGCCGCGGCAGCACGCTTTCCGAGGAGGAAGTGCCCAGCACGATCAGGAATTCCTCGCGCAGGTACCGCAGCAGCCGGAAGATGTTGACCCGGACCAGGGCGGTGATCCCGCCGAGGACCACGACCACGAAGAACAGGGAGGTGCCGTAGAACAGCGCGATGAGGTGGCCCAGGCTGGTGAGCGTGGCGACGCCGTACTTGCCGATGGTGTAGGCCATCGCGCCGAAGGCGCCGACCGGGGCGGCCAGCATGAGGTAGCGCAGGATCGTGAACACGATGGCGGTCAGCCGGTTGACGCCTTCGACGACGGGCCGGCCGGCGGGGCCGACGGCCTTGAGCGCGATGCCGAACAGCACCGCGATGAAGATGACCTGCAAGACGTTGCCGTCGGCGAAGGCGCCGATCGCGCTGGTGGGCACGATGTCGGTGAGGAAGTGCCACCAGCTCTGGTTCTCGCCGGACTGGACGTACTGGGCCGCGCTGCCCGAAAGCTGCAGCGAGCCGGGATGCGCGTGCACCCCGGCGCCGGGCTGGAAGACGTTGACGGCGATCAGCCCGACGAGGAGCGCGACCAGGGTGCCGGCCTGGAAGTAGGCGAGGGATTTCAGGCCCACCCGGCCGACGCGGCGGAGGCTGTCGACGCCGCCGATGCCGGCGACGATCGTCAGGAAGACGATCGGCGTGATGAGCATCTTGATGGCGTTGACGAAGGTCGTGCCGACGGGTTCGAGCGCGATCCCGGCGGAGGGCCAGAGCCAGCCGGTGAGGATGCCCGCCGCGATCGCGGTGAGCACCCAGAAGTACAGCTGCTGGTACCAGGGCTTGGCGGTTTTGGCCGGGGAGAGGGCCATGGTTTCTCCTCGTTGAGAAGGGGGACCCGGCCCGGAGGGGACTCCGACGCCCGGCTCGGTGGTGGTCCGCTGGATGCCTCAGAGCAGTTCGAGCAACGCGCCGGTGAACTCGGCGGTGGTGGCGGTGCCGCCCAGATCGGGAGTGCGCACGTCGGTCTTGGCCAGGACGGTGGCGATCGCGCCGGTGACCTCGTCGGCGGCTTCGCGGTGGCCGAGGTGGTCGAGCAGCATCGCCGCCGACCAGATCGCCCCCAGCGGGTTGGCGATGCCGCGGCCGGCGATGTCCGGCGCCGAGCCGTGCACCGGTTCGAACATGGACGGGAATTCCCGCTCCGGGTTGAGGTTCGCCGACGGCGCGATCCCGATCGAACCGGCCACCGCGGCGGCCAGATCGGACAGGATGTCGCCGAAGAGGTTGGAGGCGACCACCACGTCGAACCGGGCGGGGTCGAGCACGAACTTCGCGGCCAGCGCGTCGATGTGCTCCTGGTCCCAGGTGACCCGCGGGTGCGCGGCGCCGCGTTCGGCGACCAGCTGGTCCCAGAACGGCAGGGTGTGCACGATGCCGTTCGACTTGGTCGCCGAGGTGAGGTGGCCGCGGCGGGTGGCGGCGAGGGCGAAGGCGTAGTCCAGCACCCGGGTGACGCCGGCGCGGGTGAACACGGACTCCTGCACGGCCAGCTCGTCGGGATGGCCCCGGTTGAGGCGCCCGCCGATCTCGCTGTACTCGCCCTCGACGTTTTCCCGCACCACGACGAAATCCACCTCACCCGCCGCGGCCGTCCGCAGCGGGCTGTCCACCCCGTCGAACACGCGGATCGGCCGGAGGTTCACGTACTGGCGGAAGCCGCGCCGGATGGGGATCAGCAGTCCCCACAAGGAGACGTGGTCGGGAACCCCGGGGTACCCGACGGCGCCGAGGAGGATGGCGTCGGACTCCCGGAGCTGGTCCAGACCGTCCGCGGGCATCATCGCGCCCTGCTGTGCGTAGCGCCGGCACGACCAGTCGTAGGAGGTGTAGTGGAAGCCGAAGCCGTGCCGGTGGCCGACGGCGTCGAGGACCTGCTGGGCCGGGGGCAGTACTTCGGCGCCGATCCCGTCTCCGGGGATCAGGGCGATCCGGTAACTCGTCATGCGGTCGATTGCAGCAACCGCGCGGCCGGGCCGTCCAAGACGCAGATGCGATGTGCCTTATAGGCGGTGCTTATCAGTGCTTTTCGGCCTCGGCCAGGAAGGCGTGGGCGGCGGGGGACAGTTCGGCGCGGCGACTGACCAAGGCGATCCGGAGCGTGCTCTTCGGTTCGATGTCCAGCACCCGGGCTCCGGCATTCTCGGCGAACGTGCGCCAGGACTCGGTCAGCACGGCGAACCCGACGCCCGCCAGCACCAGCGGCAGAATCGTCGTCCGGTGCTCGGTCTCGGTCGCCACGGTGAACGCGATGCCCGACTCCCGCAGCCCGTCGACGTAGGCGCGCATACCGGTGCCCCGCTGGCCGACGATCAGCCGGTGCCCCGCCAGGTCTTCGCGGGCGACGGGCCGCCCGGCGGGAAACGGGCCGTCGCCCGGAGTCACCAGCACGAATCGCTGCTCCCCGACCGGGTGCGCGGTCACTTCCTTGTCCGGCAACGGGTCCGGGGTGGCCAGCAGCCCAAGTTCGGCGGTACCCGTGCGGACCAGGTCGACGACATCGCGCGGGGTGAACGCGGCCCGGATGGTCACCGACACGCCGGGATACCGGTCGCTGAAGCCGCGGATCATCGTGGTCAGCGGCTCCACCGCCTGCGAAGGCATCGCCGCGATGTCCAGTCGCCCCTCGCGCAGTTCGTGCACGGCGGCCACCCGGGCACGCGCCGTCTGCAGGCTGCGCACGGCCGCGCGAGCCGGATCGATCAGCGCCTTCCCCGCCTCGGTGAGCACCGCCCGCCGCCCGATCCGGTGGAACAGGTCACCGCCCAGGTCGCGTTCGAGCGCCCGCATCGACTGGGACAACGACGGCTGCGACACGTACAGCACCGAAGCCGCCCGGCCGAACCCGCCGTGGTCCACAATGGCCAGGAAGTACTCAAGCTGCCGGATGTCCATGAGCCCAATTCTCGGCAGCCGCCCACCAGTCCCGCCGGTGGGGCGTACCGGGTTCTCAGCCGAGGACGCGCACCTGCACGCCGTCCTCCAGCACCTCGAGGTCGGCCAGGCCGGGGACGCGCGCGGTGGGTTCGACCGCGCGGAGATCGCGGGTTCCCACGGCGAGCACCGGCATCCCGGCCGCGAGTCCCGCCCGCACCCCGGCCGGCGCGTCCTCCACCACGAGGCATTGGTTCGGCGCGATGCCGAGCCGGGTGGCGGCGGTCAGGTACCCCTCGGGCTCGGGTTTCCCGGCGCTGAGCTGATCGGCGGTGACCAGCACCTCGGGCGTCGGCAGGCCGGCGGCGGCCAGCCGCGCCCGCGCCGCGGGTTCGGTGCACGCCGTGACCACGGCCCACGGCCAGTCGGCGAGAGAGGCGAGCAGTTCACCGGCGCCCGGGAGGGCGACCACCTCGTCGGCGTACGCGGTCTCCAGGGTCAGCAGTTCGGCGTTCTCCGCGAGGTTGACCTCCGCGGGGCGGTCCGGCAGCACCTCGGCCATCACCTCCTGGCCCGGTCGGCCGTGCACCCGGTCGAGGAAGCTCGCGGGATCGATCCCCACCCGGGCGGCCCAGACGCGCCAGACGCGCTCGACGACCGCGTCGGAGTTGACCAGGGTGCCGTCGAGGTCGAACAGTACGGCGCGGACGCGAAACTCGAAGCCAGCCATGGTCCTCCTTTAAGTTCTCCAGGTGAATAAAATAGCCGGAAACGGCCGTCGAGGAAAGGAGCCCGGTGCCCGAACCGCTCGCCGCCGGCAAACTGCTGACCCTCCTCCACATGCGGGGGGCGATGACCCGCGCGCAGGCCACCGAAAGCCTCGGGCTGGCGCGCAGCGCCATCGGGGTAGCCGTCGACGAGCTGGTGGGGCTCGGCCTGATCCGCACCGCTCCGGCCGGTCCCGCCGCCGGTCGGGGCCGTCCCTCACCGCTGATCGAGCCGGATCCGCGCGGCCCGGTCGCCGTCGCGGTCGAACTGCGGCCCGGCTACCTGCGGGTGGCGACGGCGGGGCTCGGCCTGACCGCGCTGCGGATCGCCACGCATCCGGTCCCGGATCTCGAGCCCGCGGCGGTGGCGCGGCAGGTGGCCGAACTGGTCGACGGCATCGGACCGTGCGCCGGGGTGTGCGTGATGGTGCCGGGGGCGCTGCGGGAAGCCGACGGTCACGTCCGCTCGGCCCTGCACCTCGGCTGGAACGAGGAGCCGTTCGGCGCCCGGTTGGGCGAGCGGATCACCGCACCGCTGCGGTTCGGTGACGACGGCACGCTCGCCGGGCTCGCCGAGTACCACCGCGGCGCCGGCCGGGGGACGACCACCATGCTCCTGCTCTGCTGCGAACACCGGGGGATCGGTGGCTCGCTGGTCAACGCGGGCGTGGTCTTCGGCAAGAACTCCTTCGGGGTGCAGGCCGGGCACATCACCGTGGATTCGGCCGGACCGCGCTGCCCGTGCGGCGCGCGCGGGTGCCTGGAGTTGTACGCGGACGGCGCGGCGATGCTCCGGGAAGCCGGTGCCGATCCGGGGGAGGCCCAGGAGGCGGCGGTGGCACGGGTGCTGGCGGAGGACGCGGCCGTGGTCCGGCACGCGGTCGAGTTCCTCGGCGCCGGGCTGGCCGCGCTCACCAACATCCTCGCCCCGGAGCGGATCGTCCTCAGTGGACTCCTCGGCCGGCTGGCGGCCGCGCGGCCGGGGCTGCTGCGATCCGTCCTCGACGAGCGATCGATCGTGGCGAGGAGCGACCGCACGGACCTCACCGCCGGCGAGCTGGCCCACCCGGTGCTCGTGGGGGCGTTGGACCGGGCCTTCGCTCCCTTGCTGGCCAACCCCGGGCTCACCGCGACACCGGATCGGTGAGGAATCGCGAGTCCCCCGTTTCGGACGTGCGAGACCCCCGTTTCAGCACACCGAGTTCCCCATTTCGGAAGGCGAGTTCCCGCCTTGTTACATTCCAACGCTTGCCCGCGATATATCACGCACGATACGGAACGTGCCCCGGGGGTGCGAGGTGTCTCAGGTATCGGGTGTCCCGGAGCCCCGTAGCACCGCCCTGCCCCAGGCGCTCGGGAACGCCCTGCGGTACGGGCCGTTCCACCGCGCGCTCGCCGAAGCCATCGAACACCGGGGGCTGTCGCTGTCCCGCCTGCGCGCGCACCTGGCCGCGCGGGACATCGCGATCGCGGAGTCGACCCTGAGTTACTGGCAGCGAGGGCTGCGGCATCCGTCCGTGCCCCGTTCGCTCGCCGTGGTCCGCGCGCTGGAACAGGTGCTGCGACTTCCGGACGACAGCCTGGTCGTCCTGCTCGGCCCGCGGCGGCGCGCCCCGGAGGTCAGCGAGCATCGGCCCGCGATCTCGGAGCTGAGCCAGAGCTGGGCGGAGACCTGCACGCTGCTGGACGAGTTCACCGGGGTGTCCGGGGTTCCCTGCAATTCGGATCTGGACCTGGCGACCGTGATCGACGCCCTGCGCTTGACCGCGGAGGGCGGGATCGGCGAGCTCACCTCGACGATGGTGGTCCGCGCCCGCCGCCCCGGACCGGACGGCTTCGTGGTCACGCATCAGGCGGAGCCCGGCACGGAAGCCGAAGTCCCCCAGGCGTTCGCCGTCGACGGGTGCCGGCTGGGCAGGGTGCGGCGGCACCCGTCGTCCGCCGGGATGGTGTTCGAGGCGTTGTTCGACCGGAGGCTGGACGAAGGGGACACCCACGTGTTCACGTTCCGGGTGACGCTGGCCAAATCGCTCCGGTCCACCAGTTTCCACCGGACCATTCGAGGCAGGATGTCGGCCTACCTCCTGCGCATGCGCTGCGATCCGGCGGCGCTGCCCGTCCGCTGCACCAGGGTGGTGCGCGAACGCGAAGGGCTCGACCCGATCGTCAGCGAATCCCTGCTGTGCGGCCACGGCGGCGTCGTCAGCGCCTACTTCGAGAACCTGGGCCCCGGGGTGGCCGGTATCGATCTCATCTGGGACTAGCTAGTCCGGGATTCCGCGCCTGCGCCGCACGATCTCCCGGCCGATCACCGCCAGCCCGGCCACGACGGCGGCCACCAGACCGATCACGACCTCGGGCCGCGCCCCCTCGGGCCGGTCCCCGTCCACCGGTGGCTTCACCCGCTGCTGCTCCAAGCCGATCTCCCGGCCCGGCACAGCGCGAGGCGGTGTCGCCCGCAGGGGCGCGCGCTCGCCGCCGTCCGCGATGGCGGTCACGGCGATGAGCTGCGGCGCCCCCGCGGGCACACCGGCCGCACCGCGAACGAGATCCGCGCTGAGCGGGTAAACCGGAGACCCCCGATCGGCGATCGAGACCCGTTTCGGCTCGATGTGGTGGATCTGCCGGAAATAGGACCCCGCGAAACCGTTCGCGGCACGCACGGCGGCGGAATCCGCCGGTGACGGCGGAACCACCGCACCGCCGGCGCAGGCGTGCGTCGCGGCGAACAGCAATGCGCACACCGCCGCGAGGACCCTGCTCGATTTCCGGCAGATCCGGACCATTCCCCGGGTCATCCCGTCACGAGGGCGGAACGCGCGACCCGTCGAGTGGATGTGCGGCCCACGGGACCACTCCTTGTCGCAGCGAGACCGGCACGGTTCGTGCCGGTCGCCGGGCGGGTATGCCCGACTGCGACTACCTTGCGCCGCAAGGCTTTCCCGGACAACCTCCGGAAGCGGGGGCCGGAGCCGCCCGGCGATCGTTCACGGGTGCGGCAACCGCCGGACCCCGGTGCGCGGGAAGATTCACCGGGGGAGGTTCACAACTTGTGAACGGGCTACGTGGTGGCGGGCTGGGTCCGGTAGCGGGGGTTGGTGGCGTGCCATTCGAAGCCGCCACCCATCCACGACTGCAGCCCCCGCAGGAACCGGTGCAGTTCCGGGGACGGCACGGCTTGGAGTTCGCGGTGCAGGGCCTGGAAGTCGCGGACCACGTTGTTGTGCAGTTCGACGGTCGCTTCGGTGGCCTCGTCGATGGAGCAGTCCCGGTCGGCGGCGATCTGCAGGACCATGTTGCAGGGCGGATTCTCGTCCGCCAGGTCCTTGGTCACCGAATGCAGGTCGTTGACGAGCACCGAGGCGGTCCCGGCCCAGAAGGCGGCGCGGCGGGCCCGCGGCTCGTAATAGAGGTTCGCGGGCAGTTCGTAGCCGCCCAGGACGTCGATGACCGTCATGGAGGTGTAGAAGCTGTCGTGCTGCCGGGCCGCGAGGTACTTCCACGCGGGTGGGCTCTGTTCGGTGTGCTTCCAAGCCGCGTAGGCGGTCCAGCTCACGAACATCGCGAACGTGGAGTAGCAGACCCGCTGAACCTGGGCGGGAGTGGCGTAGCGCGTCAAGTGCTCGACGGCCGACCCCAGGGCGACGAGCACGCGGTCGCCCGCGAGCGTCTTGTCGAGTTCGCGGGTGAACTCCCCGGCGGGCGGGACCGGGTCCATGGCCGCCATCGCCAGGGTCAGCCGCTCGGGCAGTTCCGTCGGCGTGGCGCCCAGCGCGGTGTCGTCCGCGTACAGGTCGTCCGCGGCCCACCACGCCGCGTTCAGCTTCGCCGCGACCAGCAACCGGTCCGGATCGGCGCAGTCGGGATGCGCCAGCGTGACCAGCCGCCCGAACCGCGTTTTGCGGATCTGGTCGAGTTCCTCGTCGGGGAAGCCGCATTCGGCCGCCCAGGCGACCAGCCGCTCGTCGACCTCGTCCGCGAGGACGTCGTCGACGCGCTCGGTCACGGGGCAGTACAGCGGTGTCGCCGTCCCGTCCCCCCACGCCCGGTCCGCGTAGCCGGGTTCCGGCACGGCCGGCGCCTCGGCCGGCGGCTGAGCCAGCTGGGCGGCCAGCCGAGCGGCCGAAGTTCCCAGACCCGACGGCCAGCCCGGAAGAGCGGGGAACCCGTCCGGCGGATCCGGAACGGGCGGGGGTGCCGCCGTCTCCTCTTGTCCGGGCGCGTCGGCGACGGCCGGTGCTTGTTCGGCCGGAACGTCTTGCGGCGCCGGTGCTTCCGTCACGAGCCGGGCGGCCGAGGTGCCCAGGCCGGTCGGCGTGGGCAACCCGCCAGGCAGCGGCCGGGCGTGGGGAGGTGCGGGATGGGTGTCCGTCATTGCTGCGCCCCCTGTGTCGGTCAGATGCGGTCGGCGGCGATGAGCAGGTAGTGGAAGCTGCCTTCGCGGTAGGCCGTGAGGAACGTTTCCTCGATCCCGGTGGTCACCGAGGATTTGGCGCGCAGTTCCCAGTACGGGATCGTTTGAGCGGTCAGGTCGACGACGGCGATCGGGACGAGATTGGCCGCCATCATCGCCTTGAAGTACGCGCTGCGGGGATGAATGTTGCAGGTGTAATGCTGGTCGATCTGGCTGACCGCCTTGGACCGGCCACCGGTCACGTCGTTGTAGCAGCCGGTGATGCACACGTACCGGCCCCCGAACACCAATTGCCGCGAGTGCTCGGCGAACAGTTCGAACAGATCCACGTACATGGTGCTCTCGTTGTTCCAGATCCCCCGCATGCTGCCGGTCTCGAAACCGGTGTCGAGCATGTTGCGGAAGTGGTAGCGCACCGCATTGTCCACCCCGCGCAGTTTCGCCTGCTGGTTGGCGAACTCCACCTGCTGCTCCGAAATCGATATCCCGTCCACCCGGCACCCGAAACGCTGGTGCGCCATTATGCTGCTGCCGCCGCGTCCGCACCCGGCGTCCAGCAAACGGTCCCCGGGCCCGACGTCGCCGAGGTGATCGAGCAGCACCTCGGCCTGCACGGTTTCCAACCGGTGCAGTTCGGCGATGATCCGCTCGTCCCGGGTGTCCTCGGCGCTTTCCAGTACGGACCAGTCGACCTCGCCGATCCCGTAGTGGTGGTGGTAAAGACCGTCGACATCGCCCAACCGGAGGTTGACCGGGTTCTTCTCCTTGTTCCAATAGGACGCCACAGCTTTTTGGTAGTCACTGCGCAGGACATTGCCCGGATTGGAACGTGTCATGGACGCAGATGTCACAGATGAGTCCCTTCAAGTGTTGTTCGTGGCACGACACGGGTTTCTATTTCGGCGACCGAAACAAAAAGAAGTTAGCACCTGGAAACGGTCATCGGTACCGCTACCTCCCGGCGGGCGAGGGGCTTCCGTAGTCGGTGGATTGCTTGTGCCTTAGCCACTATGCGCGCTGTGCCCCGCTCTGAACACCCATCGACGCGAGGACAACTCGAAAGGTGACAACGGCAACCGAACACCCACCGGCGCCCGCCCCCGCAATCCGCGTCATTACACCGACACGGCGGGGCGCTGGGCCAATACGGTGAAACCCGCCGAGCGGTTTGCTGACTGCGCGTCGCTGGCCGTTAAGAAATGGGACTCGGCCGTCGCCGCGAATTGATCTTTAAGTGCCGGGATTGGGCGCCGGGGGATAGGGGCAATGACTGGGCCGATGCGGTGATTCGTGCGTCGATGACCCGCCCGTGCGACGTCGGTGGGGTAGGGCGTTGGCGGTCCGGGTGACCGGGGCGGGCGAGATCCGCCCCGGCACGGATGGCGTACGAATTACCGCGCGGAACGTCGGTCACCGGACGACGTCGTAGACCAGCTTCTGGATCCCGTTGGCGTAGGGCTGGCTCTCGACGAGCTTGAGGTTCTGCTTGTCCTTGTCGGTGTCGCTGAACAGCCGCTTGCCCGCGCCGAGCAGGACCGGGAAGACCAGCAGGTGGTAGCGGTCGATCAGGCGGGCATCGGACAGGTTGCGGTTCAGGGTGGCGCTGCCGTGGACGATGATCGTCCCGCCCGCGGTCTCCTTGAGCGCGGCGACGTCGTCCAGGGAACGGAGAATGTTGATCTCGCCCCAGTTGGTCACCAGGTCCTGCTCCCGCAGCGTGGTCGACACGACGTACTTCGGCATCGCGTTGTAGCCGGGGAACTCCGCGGTCATGTCCGGCCACACCGGCGAGAACGCCTGGTAGCTGACGCGGCCCAGCAGCATGGCCGCGGCCTCGTCCTGCTCGCGGGTCTTGATCTCGTAGGCGGCCTCGTCGAACTGGATGTCCTTGACGGTCCAGCCGGAGTTGCGGTAGCCCGGCTCTCCGCCAGGCGCCTCGACGACGCCGTCGAGCGAGACGAACGCGGTGGCGATCAGGGTGCGCATGTGGTTGCTCCTTGGTTGTTCGGACGTGCTGTCGTCAGTGCGTCGAACGGGAGCTGCCGAATGCGACAAGCCGCGCCGGGAATTTCCGTCGCGCCGATCTTGCCCGCGCCCGCCGGTCACTCGTCGCGCAGGGAGCGGCGGATCTCCTCCAGCTTGTCGCGGGCCGACTTGTCGCGTTCGGCGAGTTCGTCGTCGAACGCCTTCGCCTCCGGCGTCTCGCCGGCCAGCTCGGTCGAGCCGAGCGCGGTCGCGAACCGGTTCTCGATCCGGTCGCGGACGTAGTCGAAGTTCGGCACTCCGGACTCGGTGTAGTCGCCTTCCGGTGGCGTGGTGTCGCTGGGCATGGGTGCACGGTAGCCCCGCGGCCGGTGTCCGGGCAGTCTCGACTTCAAGGTATTCCTTGACAAGAATATTCTGTTGAGTGAATACTTCGAGCCATGGACCGGATCGCCTCAGCACTCGGGGACGCCGCGCGGTGGCGCATCGTGGAACTCCTCGCCGAGCGGCCCCGGTCCGTCGGTGAACTGGCCGAGCTGACCGGGTTACGGCAGCCGCAGACCACCAAGCACCTCCAGACCCTCGCCCGAGCCGGTCTCGTCACCGTCTTCCCGCTCGGGCAACGTCGCGTCTACGCGGTCGAGGCGGCGCCGCTGGCGGCGCTCGCGCGCCGACTGCGGGAACTGGTCGAGACCACCGAGGCGCACCAGGGCGAGCGGGAGGTCATCGCGCGGTACCGCGCGACCATCGAAGCGGAATCCGCGGTCGCGGACCGGGAACGGTGGGCGGACGGCCGGGGCTTCTCGTTCGAGCGCGTGCTGGCCGCGCCCCGGGACGTCGTCTGGCGGCACTGGGTCGACCCGGACCTGCTGGCGTCCTGGTGGGCCCCGCCGTCGATGACGGTCACCGACTGCGCTCTCGAGCCGCGGGCGGGCGGGCGCGCCGTCCTCGAGTACCGCGACGCCGAAGGGCGGTACCGCTCCGCGGGGATCGTCCACTCGGCGAAGGAACCGGAGCGCCTCGTGTTCGACCTTTCGGTACTGGACGCGGCGGGGGCGGTCTCGTTCAGCGGCCACTACGACCTGACGCTCACCGCGGCCCCGGGCGGCACCCGGCTGCGGCTCGGCCTGCGCATCACCGAAACGACCGTCGAGGCCGTCCCCCACATCGCCGGGATCGAAACCGGCTGGGGCCAGGTGCTCGACAACCTCGCCGCCGCCGTCGGCGCGGCCCGGCGCACCACCAAGGGAAAGGAACGACAGTCATGACCGACTCGACCGGCCGCAGGGTCACCGCGAACATGAGCCTCACCCTCGACGGGCGCTACCACGGCCCCGGCGGGCCCGGTGATCTCGGCGCGATCGTCCGGTACGCGACCACCGAGGTCGCGCGAAGGCACCTCACCCGCATCTGGGAGACCGCGACGACGGCGCTGCTCGGCAGACGCAACGCCGAGGGATTCCTGGGGTTCTGGCCGTCGGTAGCCGGCGACGAGAACGCCGATCCGCGTGATCGCGGATACGCGAAGTGGCTGGTCGACGCGGAGAAGGTGGTCCTCTCGACCACCTTGACCGAGGCGCCGTGGGAGCGCACCCGCGTGGTGAACGCCCCGGCCGCGGAGGTCGTCGCCGGGCTCAAGGCCTCCGGCGCGGGCGACATCCTCGTCAACAACAGCGCGAGCGTCATCAAGGCATTGCTTTCGGCGGATCTGCTCGACCGGCTGTATCTCATGATCTGCCCCGAGATCGCCGGGGGCGGGCAGCGGTTGTTCGACGACGGCCTGCCGGCTTCGAAGTGGACACTCGCGCACCAGGAGACCGGTGAACTGGGCGAGCTGGCCCTGGTCTACGACCGCGCACGCTGAGGGAGTGCGGTGTCCCTTCCGGACACCGCTGGTGTGAGCCGGCCGAAATTCGGGTGAGATCGTCGCAACGATGGGGAACACTCGGGCCGCCCGATGAGTTTGTCACGCGTGCGGCCACCCGGCCCGCGAGGCGAATCCCCCGAAACCCAGCGAGGTGCTGCCATGTCAGCTGCGATCACAGAACAACCGGCCGTGCGGGCGGGCCGCACACCGATTGTGGTGCGGCTGCTGGTGCTGGCCACCTTCGTGGTGATCCTCAACGAGACGTTGATGATCAACGCCATTCCGCGGTTGATGGACTCGCTGCACGTCACCGAGCAGGCCGCGCAGTGGGTGTCCACCGCGTTCATGCTCACCATGGCCGCCGTGATTCCGATCACCGGCTGGTTCCTGCAGCGGGTCACCACCCGCCGGGCCTACGCGATCGCGATGGGCGTGTTCCTCGTGGGCACCGCGCTGTCCGCCGTCGCGCCGTCCTTCGCCGTGCTGCTGCTGGGGCGGATCGTGCAGGCCTCGGGCACCGCCGTGATGATGCCCCTGCTGATGACCACGTTGATGACCGTGGTGCCCGAGCACGACCGGGGCCGGGTGATGGGCAACGTCACCCTCGCGATCTCGGTGGCGCCCGCGCTCGGGCCCGCCGTTTCCGGGCTGGTGCTGCAGCTCGGCTCCTGGCGGTTGCTGTTCGTGGTCGTCCTGCCGATCGCGGGCCTGGTCACCCTCTTCGGGCTGCGCAAGGTGCGCGACATCGGCGAGCCGGAGGTGAGTTCCATCGACTGGTTCAGCGTGGCCGCGGCCGCGCTCGGCTTCGGCGGCCTGGTGTACGGCCTGAGCCTGTTCGGCGAACGCGACGGCCACGCCGGGCTGGGCATCGGCATCGTCGTCGCCGGGGCCGCGACGATCGCGGTTTTCGTGCTCCGCCAGCTCAAGCTGCAACGCACCGGCGCGCCGCTGATGGACCTGCGCACCCTCAAGCACCGCACCTACGGGCTGTCTCTGGCCCTCATGTCCATCGGGTTCCTGGCGATGCTCGGATCGATGATCCTGCTGCCGCTGTACCTGCAGAACCTGCGCGGGCTCAGCCCGCTGGAGACCGGCCTGCTGCTCATGCCGGGCGGTCTGGCCATGGGCCTGCTGGGACCGACCGCCGGAAAGGTGTACGACCGGTTCGGCAGCCGGCCGCTGGTGCTGCCCGGCACGATCGGCATGGTGCTCGCCCTCGCCGGGCTCTCCCAGGTCTCGATGACGATGCCGTACTGGCAGGTGCTGGGCCTGCACGCGCTGTTGATGGTGAGCCTGGCGGCGACGTTCACCCCGGTCTTCACGCTCGGCATGGGCGCGCTCCCGGCACACCTGTACTCGCACGGCAGCTCGATGCTCGGGACCTTGCAGCAGCTCGCCGCGGCGCTCGGGACCGCGCTCGTGGTGACCGTGATGTCCGCGCGCGCCGGCAACCTGGTCGCCGACGGCGTCGCCGCCGCGCCCGCGCAGCTGAGCGGGATGAAGCTGGCGTTCCTCGTCGCGGCCGCCCTCGCCGTGGTGACGATCGCCGTCGCGGTGACGCTGCCGCGCCGGGTCGCGACCGCCGACGCCTGACCCCGCGCCTGGTGGAGGGCGACGCGCTCGGCGTGTCACGATGAGGCCGCCAGACCAGTCGCGGGGGAGGGGCGAAAATGCCGGAGCGATCGGGAACCCCTGCCGACGATCCGTTCGGTGGCCGGCGCCCGACCAGTCACGAACGGATGGCGGGGCGGCCTTGGGACGCGTCGTACCACGACGGCCCCGCGCCCTGGGACATCGGCCGGCCGCAACCGTCGATCGTGCGGTTGGCGTCCGAAGGCGGATTCGCCGGCGCGGTGCTCGACGCGGGTTGCGGGACCGGCGAGAACGCCCTGCACGTGGCCTCGCTGGGATTGCCGGTGCTGGGCGTCGACGTGGCCGAGACGGCACTGGCGATCGCCCGGGAGAAAGCCGCCCGCCGCGGGATCGAGGTGAAGTTCGCCGCGGCCGACGCGTTCCGGCTGGAGCGGTTGGGGCGCAGGTTCGCCACGGTGCTGGACTGCGGGCTGTTCCACACCTTCGACGGCGACGAGCGACCGGGATACCTGGCGAGCCTGGCGTCGGTGACCGAGCGCGGTGCGACCCTGTACGTGTTGTGCTTCAGCGACGACGGTCCCGATACCGGCCCGCACCCGGTCAGCCAGGCAGAGTTGCGAGCGGCGTTCGGCCCCGGCACCGGGTGGGCCGTCGCCGCCGTCGAACCGGACCGGATTCAGACGACATTCCACGACGACGGCGCACCGGCCTGGTTCGCGACGATCGAACGGAGCTAGCCCGCCCGGGCGTCAGCGGTCGTGCACGGCGGCGAAGGGCTGGGGCCGGTCGGCGGCGCCGTGCGAGCCGATGCCGAGCAGGCGGCCGTCCGGGAGTTCGGTGCCGGTGCCGAGGCGGCCTTCCGGCGGCCCGTCGACGGGCCGCCACGAGGTGCCGTCGTAGCGGAGCAGCGCCCCGGTGCCGAGGTTCCACAGCGCGCCTTCGGCGTGCACGAGCTTGCCGAGGCCGCCGGTGGGCACCGGGGCCGGTTGCCGGGTCCACGCCGTCCCGTCCCAGTGCATCAGGACGGGGCTGCGCTGGTTCGGATTGTCGTAGGACGCGTGGGTGGCCGAGATCCACACGTCGGCCGGGGAGTAGGCCGCGACGTCGTGCACGGTGAGGTAGTCGGTGGCGGGGACGTCCACCGGGGGCACCGGGGTCTGCGTCCATCGCGTGCCGTCCCAGTGCATCGCGACGATCCGCGACGGCCGCTGGGTCGTGCCGGCCAGCCAGATGTCGTCCGGAGCGGCGCCGTCGACGCTGGTGAAGTACAGGTCGTTGGCGGCGGGCGGGAGCGGTATGTCCTGCCACCCGTTCCCGTTCCAGCGCTTGGCGAAGCTGAACTGCTTGGGGTCGTTGCCGTCCAGGTACGCCTTGCCGATGGTCCAGACCTCGGCGCCGATGGCGGTGACGTCACTGGGGGAGATCCGCGGGGCGCCGGGCACCTCCAGCGGTACCTGGGTCCAAGCCTTGCCGTCCCAATGCACGGTGCCGCCGGCACTGACCTTGGCGAACGAGCTGACGGCCCACGCGTTGCCGGGGCCGGTCACCGCGGAGGCGACGATGTTACCGATGTTCGGCACCGGTGTTTCCGCCCAGCCACCGGATTCGTCGCGCCGGAACGCCTGCGCGGTGATCGACGTCGGCGCGCTGGGCCGGGTGTGGCTGCCGAACGCCCAGGTCGCCCCGCCACCGCTGGACGCGGTGCTGATGGAGGAGGCCAGGCCGGGCCGGGTTGGGAACGGCTCGCCGGTCCAGGTGTCCCGCGCGGTCGCGGGCCCCGCGGTGCCGACGGCCATGGCCGCCACCACGGCGAGGATCGTCCCGGTTCGCTTCAACGTCGCAACCCTCCGGTTGGTGAAAGTCTTCCCCCTGGTACGACGTTCGCGGTGTTGATCCGGTTGCCCGGCAGCGCATCATGATCAGACGACGGAAGGTGGCTGCGTTGAACGACTACGAGAACTACGACCTCGGTGACTTCGTCCTGCAACACGGCGCGACCCTCCGCGGCGCCCGGCTGGCGTACCAGACCTACGGCACGCTCGACGCGGACAAGGGCAACGCGATCGTCTACCCGACCTGGTACTCGGGCCGGCACTGGGACAACGAGTGGCTGATCGGCGAGGGCATGGCGCTCGACCCCGCCAGGTACTTCATCATCGTGCCCAACATGCTCGGCAACGGCCTGTCCAGCTCGCCGAGCAACACCCCGCCGCCGTACGACCGGGCCCGCTTCCCCCGCGTCACCATGTGGGACAACGTCCGGGCCCAGCACCGGTTGGTGACCGAGCACTTCGGCATCCGGACCCTCCCGCTGGTGACCGGCTGGTCCATGGGGGCCGGGCAGACCTACCAATGGGCGGTGTCCCATCCGGACATGGTGCAGCGGATCGCGCCGTTCTGCGGTTCCTCGGCCACCAGCGAGCACAACAAGGTCTTCCTCGAAGGCGTCAAGGCCGCGCTCACCGCCGACGACGCGTTCCGCGGCGGTTGGTACGACCAGCCGCCGGTCAAGGGCCTGCGCGCGGCGGCGCGGGTGTACGCGGGCTGGGGCTTCTCGCAGGCGTTCTACTGGGATCGCGTCTACCGCGATCTCGGCTACAGCTCGCTGGAGGACTTCCTGGTCGGTTTCTGGGAGGGGTTCTTCCTCGACGACCGCGACGCCAACAACCTGCTCACCATGCTGTGGACGTGGCAACACGCCGACGTCGGCCGGACGCCCGGGTTCGACGGCGACACGGTGGCCGCGCTGCGCTCGATCACCGCGAAGGCGATGGTGCTCCCGGCGGAGAAGGATCTGTACTTCCCGCCCGAGGACGAGGCGTGGGCGTGCCAGTACATCGCGAACGCCGAGCACCGCGTGATTCCCGGTGTGTGGGGCCATTTCGCCGGCGGCGGCGCCAACCCGGTGGACATCGGGTTCATCGACACCGCGCTCAAGGAACTGCTGAGCCGGTGAGGGGTCTCACCCCGCGGTGCGGGGATAAAGCCGATGCCGTTTGAGGATCTCGACGAGCTTGTCCAAGGGCAACGCCTCGCGGGTTCCCAGGTTGCCGGTCATGCGCTCGGCTTTGGTGGCGGAGTTGAGCAGCGCTTCCTGGGTGGCCTCGACCACGGCGTGGAAGAACGGGTCGATCTCCTCGTTGTCGATCGCCCGGGCTTCCCGTAGCGGCACGGGCTTGTCCGCGCGGACGTCGTTGCCGGTCGAGAAGGCGAGGTAGATGTCACCGTCGCCGTTGGAGGCGACGCCACCGACCACGCCGAGGCCGATACCCGCGCGTTCGGCGAGCCGCCGGCACTGACCGGGCAGCATGGGGGCGTCCGTCGCGACGATGATGATGCACGACCCCTGCGACCTGTCCGCGGCGGAACCCAGCGGCGCGGGCGGGGGCAGTTCCGCGCCGACCGGCGCCCCGTTGACCCGGAGGTCGCGTGGCCGGCCGAAGTTCGTCTGCGCGAAGACGCCGACGGTGTACTCGGTGCCGTGGTAGGTGACCACCCGCGAGGAGGTGCCGCTGCCACCCTTGTAGCCGAAGAAGGACATCCCGGTTCCGCCGCCGACGTTGCCCTCGGCGGGCAGCCCGCCCCTGGCGTCGGCCACCGCTCGCCGGACGTGGTCTTCGGTGATCCAGAACCCGTTCATCTGGTTCAGCGGGCCGTCCCAGGTCTCGGCCACCACGGGCAGCCGCCACAACAGCGCCGGGTTCTGCTCGGCTTCCAGTTTGACGAGGGTGTCCCGGACGATGCCGACCTGGTGGGTGTTGGTGATCCCGATGTTCGAGGACAGCCATCCGGACTCGGCGATCCAGTGCGCGCCGGTCAGTTCGCCGTTTCCGTTGTGCGAGTGGATGCCCGCGTAGCAGTGATTGCGCCACACGGGTTCGTCCCGGGGAACGATGATCGTCACGCCGGTCCTGGCGATGTTCGGCGGCGGCCCGGGCCGGTCGAAGATCAACGTCTGGTACCCGACCTTGACCCCGGGCACATCGGTGATCGCGTTGTGCCGGCCGGGCGGCAGCTCGTCGAGGACGATGCCGAGTTCCCGCAGCCGGTAACGCTTACCGCGCAGGATCCCCTGCCACACTTCCGGCGGCACTTCGCCCGCCTCGGCAGTGCCGGAAGGGAGCAACGCCCCCGCCGCGACCGCCGTGGCGGCCGATGCCTTGAGCACTTTCCGGCGGCCCACCGGACGGATCCCGCTTTCCCGTGCTGACTGGTTCACGAGCGCCTCCAAGCTCACCAGCGAGACTTCGGAGCACGAATCACAGTAGCGAGCGGAGGACGCGTTAGCCATGGTTCGCCTGTCGTGCCGCGACCGCATCACGGCGGTTTCTCAGTGTGTGGCTTCGCGCCGTGCTCGTGGGGCGCCCGGGTGGTGAACTCGCCTACCGGAACGGGGAACTCGGTGTACTGAAATGGGGGACTCGCACGTCCGGAACGGGGGACTCGCGCCAGCGGGGCGTCATTTCTTGTAGCCGAGCACCAGGGTGTCCGGCGGGCCCACGTCTTGGACGGCGATCCGGGTGAATCCGGCTTCCAGAAGCCAGGTGCGGCATTCGGACGGGGTGTATTCGCGTCCGCCGGGGGAGGTCAGCAGCATGTTGAGGCTGCCGAGCAGGCTGAGCGTGCGCACCCGGCGTTCGTCGTCGATCATCCGGTCGTAGACCAGTACGGCGCCGCCGGGGCGGACGGCTTCGAGGATCCGGGCGAGCAGGCGCTGCCGCTGCTGGAGGTCGAAGTAGTGCAGCACGTGGCCGACGATGAACACATCGGCCGGGGGCAGGGGGTCGGTGAAGAAGTCGCCCGCCACGAACCGCGGCGACGGCGCCGCCCCCAGGGCCGCCTGGTGCTCGGTGAAGAACGGTTCGAGCTGCGGCAGGTCGAAGCAGATCGCCTCCAGATCGGGGTGGTGCCGGATCAGCGTGGCCGCGAGGTTGCCGCGTGCCCCGCCGAGGTCGACGAACGACGAGTACCGCCGCCAGTCGAACCCGGTGGCCAGGCGGTGTGCCACCCCGCCGTTGACCGCGTCCATCGCGCCGAGGAAGCTGCGCGTCGCCTGGTCGTCTCCGTACCCGTCGAAAAACCCGCCCTCGCTGGGCACCTGTGCCTTGCCGGTGCGCAGGGCCTCGGTCAGGTTGGCCCAGACGGGGAACAGCATCGCGTCCGCCAGGTGCGCGTAACCGCCGACGTAGCCCGGTTTGCGCCGGTCCAGGTACCGGTCCGCGGCGGGGGAGTTGTGGTAGCGGTCGCCCTCGCGGTCCAGCAGGCCCAGCGACACCAGGGCGTCCAGGAAGTCGGTGGCTCCGCGCGGGTGCACGCCGACGGCGGCGCACACCTGCGCGCTGGTCATCGGCCCGCGGGCCAGTGCGCTGAACAGGTCCAGTTCGACGGCGCTGATGAGCGCGCGTGAGCCGTAGAACGCCATGGTGAGCCGCAGGATCTCACCGGGCCCCTCCGGGCCGGGATGTTCTTGGGACATGCGATTTCCCTTTCCTGGTAACGGGTTCACGACCGCGTGGTCGCCGCGGCCCAGTGCCGCGCCGCCTGGTCGGCGAACGCCGTGGTGTGTACGGCGTCGCGGAATTCTTCGCGGGAGGTGAGGTACCGCAAGAACTCCGCGGTGGTGGACACCCCCGGCCCGCCGATCGCGAACTCGTCGAGCGCGCGCCGGAGCCGGTCCAGGGCGCGGGGCCGGTCCGGCGCCCAGACGATCAGCTTCGCCAGCAGTGAGTCGTAGGCCGACGGGATCCGGTAACCGGGGTAGGCGTGCGAGTCCACCCGGACGAACGGCCCGTCCGGTGGTGCGAAGCGATCCAGGACTCCCGGTGCGGGCGCGAATTCGCGGGCGGGCTCCTCCGCGTTGATCCGGCATTCGATCGCGACCCCGCGGCCGGTGACGCCGTCCTGCCCGAAAGCCAGCGGTTCCCCCGCGGCCACCCGGAGCTGCTGTTCGACCAGGTCGATCCCGGTGCGCAGTTCGGTCACCGGATGCTCGACCTGGATGCGGCAGTTCACCTCCAGGAAGAAGAATTCGCCGGTGGTGCCGTCCACCACGAACTCGAACGTGCCGGCGCCGACGTAACCGGCACGGCGCGCGCCTTCGACCGCGGCCCGGCCCATCCGGTCGGCCACGTCCCGGGGCAGTTCCGGCGCGGGGGACTCCTCGACCAGCTTCTGGTGCCGCCGCTGAACCGTGCAGTCGCGTTCGCCGAGATGGACGACGTTCCCGTGCTGGTCCGCGAGGATCTGCACTTCGACGTGCCGTGCGTGCCGCAGGTACCGCTCGAGGTACACCCGATCGTCCCCGAACAGGGCGCGGGCGGTCGCCCGGGTCGTCTCGAACTTCTCGCCCAGCTCGCTGGCGTCCCGGACCACGCTCATCCCGCGCCCGCCGCCCCCGGCGACCGCCTTGATGATCAGCGGGCAGCCGATCCGGTCCGCCGCGGCGGCCGCCTCGGCGAGTCCGGACACCGGCGCGATGTTCCCCGGCAACAGCGGCAGGCCGTGTTCGGCCATCAGCGCGCGGGCCGCCGACTTCTCGCCGAGGCGAGCGATGACGCCGGGTGGCGGACCGATGAACACCAGGCCTTCTTCGTGGCACACCTCGGCGAAGACCGGGTCCTCGGAGAGGAATCCGTAGCCGGGGTGGATGGCCTCGGCGCCGGTCTGCCGGGCGGCCTCGATGATCGCCGGGATGTTCAGGTAGCTGTCCCGCAGGGGCGCGGGACCGATCTGCACCGCGGCGTCGGCGAGCCGCACCACCGCGGAGTCGCGGTCGGCCGTCGAATACACCGCGACGACCCGGATGCCCAGTTCCCGGCAGGTCCGGGCCACGCGAACCGCGATTTCACCGCGGTTGGCGATGAGCACTGTGCGGAACACGGCCGTCAGTCCGCCGCGGCCAGTTCGAACAGCGGCGCACCGTACTCGACCGGCGCACCGTTCTCGGCGACCACCGCCAGCACCCGCCCGCCCTGTTCGGCCTCGACCGGGATCATCACCTTCATCGCCTCGATGATCCCGATCTGCTGCCCGGGCCGGACCACGTCACCGACCCGGACGAACGGTTCGGCGCCCGGGTTCGGCGCCACGTAGAACAGGCCGACCGCGGGGGCGCGCAGATACGTTCCCGGTTCCGGCGCGGGCTCCGGTGGCGCCGCGGCGACCCCTTCGCCGTCGGCCCACTCCAGTTCCACCGAGCAGACCGGGCTGTGCACGCGCAGCACGCGCAGCCGCCGCCCGGATCTTTCGACGAGTTCCCCCAGCAACCGGTGGGTGGCCGTCAGGGTCCGCTCCAGCTCCCGCGCCTCGGCCGTGCCGGGCGCGGTCAGCTCAGGCGGTGAGTTCTGCGCCACGGCTGCTCTCCTCCCACGAGTCCAGGCCGAACGCGCGGAATCGCCGCCGGCGGTGGTCGATCAGCTCGCCGGGGCCCAGCGGGCCCAGGTCGGCGAGGGCGTCGCGCAACGCCCGGCGCAGGGCGCCGGCCGCGGCGCGGTGATCGGCCTGCGGCCCGCCGGCGGGTTCCGGGATCACGGCGTCGAGGACGCCGAGGGACAGCAACTCCCGCGCGCTCGGGCGGAGGGCTTCGGCCGCCCGCCGGGCCTCGGCCGGGTCTCCCCACAGGATCGCCGCGCAGCCCTCCGGACTGATCACCGAGTAGGTGGAGCTGGGGAAGGCCAGCACGGTGTTGGCCACGCCGAGCGCCAGCGCGCCGCCGCTGCCGCCCTCCCCGGTCACCACGGCGACCACGGGGACCGGCAGGGTGGCCATGAGCCGGATGCTCTCCGCGATCGCCCCCGCCTGCCCCTGCTCCTCGGCCTCGACACCGGGGAACGCGCCCGGGGTGTCGATCAGGGTGATCACCGGGATCCCGAGCTTGCCGGCGAGGCGCATCAGGCGCATCGCCTTGCGATAGCCGGCCGGGGTGGCCATGCCGAAGTTGTGCGCGGCCAGCTCCGCGGCCGTATGCCCCTTCCGGTGGCCGAGCACCAGGACCGGGGCGCCGTCCAGCCGGGCCACCCCGCCGAGCAGGGCCACGCAGTCGCCGCCCGCCCGATCGCCGCGCAGTTCCAGGAAGTCCTCGAACACCGAACCGATGTAGTCCATTGTGGACGGCCGGTTGACGTCGCGGGCGCGCTGGACCACGTCCCAGCTCGGCTCCGCGGGCAGTTGCGCGCAGTCGCGGATCAGGCCGCCGTCCGCGGGCGCCGGCGGCGGGGCCGGAGTCGCGGTGGCCAGCAGCCTGCCGAGCACCCCGGCGAGTTCCTCGCGGCGGTGGATGCCGTCGATCAAGCCTCTGGCCAACAGGAACTCCGCGGTCTGGAAGCCTTCGGGCAGGCGCTGGCCGATCGTCTGCCGGATGACCCGGCTCCCGGCGAATCCGAGCCGGGCGCCCGGTTCGGCGAGGACCACGTCGCACAGGGTGGCGTAGGACGCCGCCACGCCGCCGAAGGTCGGATCGGTGACCAGGGAGAGGGTGAGCACCCCGGCCTCGTCGAGACGGCTCAGCGCCGCGGCCGTCTTCGCCATCTGCATCAGCGCCAGGGCGCCTTCCTGCATGCGGGCGCCCCCGGACGCCGACACGATCAGCAGCGGCGTGCGCTCGGCCAGCGCGAGTTCGGCGGCCAGCGTCACCAGTTCGCCCACCGCCGCACCCAGGCTGCCGCCCATGAACCGGAAGTCCATCACCGCGGCGATGACCGGGTTGCCGCCGATGCGCCCGCGCACGCACAGCACCGCCTCGGCCAGCCCGGTGGCCACCCGGGCCCGGCGCAGCCGTTGCGGGTACGGCGTGGAATCCACGAAACCCAGCGGATCCGCGGTTTCCACCCGGAAGTCCAGCGGCTCGGCGGAACCGTCGTCCAGCAGCTGTTCGATCCGCTGGGGCGCCGGCAGCCGGAAGTGGTGCCCGCAGTCGGCGCACACTCCCCGGGTCCGGGCGAGCGTGCGGTGGAACACGAGCCGCCGGCATCCCGGGCACAGCATCCACGACGACCGCGCGCCGGTCCGGTCGTCCTGCTTCTGGCTGGGCATCACGTCCTTCCCTTCCGGTTCACTTCGGGCGGCACTCCAGCATGGTCCAGTGGTAGACCGGTTCGCTGATCAGCTCGAATCCGGTGCTGTCGAACAGTTCGTGCCACTCGTCCAGGGTCCGTTCCCGGCCGCCGAAGAGCACGAGCATGTCGACGTCGAGGAACTTCGCGTGGTCCCAGCGGTTCCGGGGCGCCATCACCTGGTCGAAGACCAGCAGGGTGGCGCCGGTGTCGCCGATCGTCGCGCGAACCCGCCGCAGCAGCTCGGCGGCCCGGTCGTCGGACCAGTTGTGCAGCACCGCCTTGAGCAGGTAGGCGTCGCAGCCGGTCGGGAGCGGGTGCGTGAAGAAATCCCCGGGCACCACGGTGACCCGGTCGGCCACCCCCTCCTCGTCGAGCACCGGCCGCGCCGCGGACACGACTCGGGGCAGGTCCAGCAGCACCCCGGTGGTGTGCGGGTTGCGCCGCAGCACCTGGGCGAGGAACCAGCCGTCCCCACCGCCGAGATCGGCGATCCGGGCGAAGCGTTCCAGCCCCACGTCCGGCAGCTCGTCGAGAACCAGCTGACGGCTCCAGTGCATCATGAACCGTTCGAAGAACGCGCCGACCTCGGCGTTGCGCTCCAGATGCTGGTAGAAGGAGTGCCCGAACACCCGGTCGAACGACGGCTCGCCGGTGCGCACGCTGTGCATGATCTCGTCGAACGGGCGCCAGGTGATGTCCATGTTGTTGTACTTGACCAGCGGCAGCACCCCGTCGGTGTTGTCCGAGCGAAGACCGTCGGACAGCGGGGTGTTGGCGAAGGTCTTTCCCCGGCCCTCGACGAAGATGCCGACCGCGGCGGCGCCCCGCAGGATCCGGTAGAGCGACAGTTCGTGGGCGCCGGTGGCGGCGGCGAGTTCGGCCACGGTCCGCGGCCGATCGGCGAGCTGGTCGGCGATGCCGAGCTCGGCCACGACGTGGACGATCCGCGCCAGCCGCCCGCCACTGGCCAGCAACAGCAGGTGCCGTGCGTGCAGGTCGTCGGGCAGCGCCGTCGGTTCCGGTGGGACGGTCTCCGCAGTTCTGTCCACAGTGGTCATGAGAGTCGGTTCCTCCCTCGTCCTCGGGCGACCATTCCCGCCGTCGCCTCGATGGTTTTCTTGATGTGCGCCATGTTCTTCCGGGTCGCCTGGTTGAGATGCGCGGCCATGCCCTCGTCGTCCAGGTGCGCCCCGGGGTTCATCTCGAATTCCTGAACCCATCGCATCTCGGTTCCGGAACCGTTCTCGCGGTAGGACCAGAACAGGTTCATGTATTTGAAGGGGCCCGGCTCCAGGCGGTGCGCCCGGACGGTCAGCTCGGCTTTGTTCAGCACCCGGCGGGAAACCCATTGCCAGGACTTGCCGTTCGCGTCCGGTTTGGTGGTCAGCCGGAAGTCGATGCTGTCGCCGTCCCGCCGGAGGACCTCCGCCTCGGCGTACTCGGCGAACAGGTCCGGCCACGACTCGATGTCGTTCGTCATGTCCCAGACGAGCTCGACCGGCGCCTGGATGGTCACCGCGTTGTCCGTTCGCGCGGCCATTTCAGCGCACCCCTTCGCGGGTGGCGTTGATGATCCGCAGGGCGAGCCGGGGCGTCGTCATCTCGATGACCTCCTCCTCGGACAGGGCGACCCCGTCCTCCTGTTTCAATTTCGCCGCCAGCTCCATCAGTGCCAGCGAGTCGTAGCCGAGTTCGTCGAACGGAATGTCCAGAATCTCGCCGTCGAGGTCGTATTCGTCGGAATCGCCCGCGCATTCCCTGAGCGCCGCCACCAATCGCGCCAGATCTATTTCAGCCATACCTTCCTTCCCCTCATCGATCCTGTTCGCGTAATCACTGATCGGTTCGCTGAACGACCAGCGCGGAGTTGAATCCGCCGTGCCCGCGCGCCACCACGAGCGCGTTCCTGATCGGCAGTTCCCGCGGCTGGTCCCGCACGAGATCCAGTTCGATCGCCGGGGCGAGTGCCGGGACGCCGATCGTGGGCGGCACGACCGACTCCTGCAGCGACAGCAGGGCGCAGGCCAGGTCCAGCGCCGCGCCTCCGGCGTAGAGCCGCCCGGTCATCGTCTTCGGTGCGGTCACCGGCACCCCGCGCGGGCCGAAGACCTCGGCCAGCGCGGCCGCCTCCGCCCGGTCCAGTTCGGGCAACCCCATCGCGTCGGCGAACACCACGTCGACCTCGCTCGGGCGCAGCCCGGCGCGATCCAGGGCGCCGCGGATCGCGGGCGCGAGCGCGGACGGACGGCCGGAGCCGGGGCGCGGGTCGAAGGTCGACGCGTGGCCCGCGATGCGGCCGTAGGTCTTGGCCGCGCCCCGCGCCCGGGCCGCTTCCACCGGTTCGACCACCAGGATCGCGCCGCCCTCCCCGGCGACATACCCGGACGCGTGCGGGGTGAACGGCCGGTAGGCGGTGCGTGGATCGGGCACGGTGCTCAACCGGCCCGGGGGCAACTGGGCGACCAGCCCCCACGGGCACAGGGACGCGTCCAGGCCCCCGGTCACCGCGAGGTGGATCGTGCCCCGGGCGAGCAATCGGCTCGCGTGCGCGGCCGCGTCCAGGCCGCCGGCCTGCTCGGAGACCAGCACCGAACTGTGGCCCCGCATCCCGTTGCGGATCGAGATCTGCCCGGTGTTCACCGCGTAGAACCACGCGAACGACTGGTACGCGCTGACCCGGTCCGGGCCGGTGCCCCAGAGCTTTTCCAGTTCCCGTTGGCCGAACTCGAACCCGCCGGAAGCGCTGGCGGTGACGACGCCCATGACGTACTCGTCGAGTTCGCCGGTCTCCACCCCCGCGTCGGTCAGCGCCCAGTCGGTCGCGGCCAGCGCGTACTGTGTCATCCGGTCGGTCTGCGGCAGCAGCCGCTTCGGCAGGTGCTCACCCGGGTCGAAGTCGAGCACTTCGCCGCCCACCTGGACGGGATAGCCGGAGGCGTCGAATCTGCGGATCACGTCGAGGCCGCTGCGGCCGTCCAGGGTCCGTTCCCAGAACTCCTTGGTACCCAGCCCGTTCGGCGCGACCACGCCGATGCCGGTGACCACCGGCTGTGCGGCGTCAGGCATGGGCGCGCCCGTCGGGCCGGGTCAGCACCGCCGCGCTCTGGAAGCCGCCGAACCCGCTGCCGACGCTCAGCACGGTGCGCACGTCGACCTCCCGCGCCTGGTTCGGCACGTAGTCGAGATCGCATTCGGGGTCGCGTTCGGCGAAGTTCGCGGTGGGCGGCACCACACCGTGTTCGATCGCCAGCGCGCACGCGGCCAGCTCGAGCGAGCCGACGGCGCCCAGGGAATGCCCGATCATGGACTTGATCGAGCTGACCGGGACCCGGTAGGCGCGCTGCCCGAGGCTGCGCTTGAACGCGGCGGTTTCGTGCCGGTCGTTCTGTTTGGTCCCGGAGCCGTGCGCGTTGATGTAGTCCAGATCGTCACCACCGACGCGGGCCTGGGCCATCGCCGCGTCGATGGCCGCCGACATCTCGCGGCCGTCTGGCCGCAAGCCGGTCATGTGGTAGGCGTTGCACCGGGTCGCGAAACCGGACAGTTCGGCGTAGACGTGCGCGCCCCGGCGGCGGGCGCGGGCGGCGTCCTCCAGGACGAACACGGCCGCCCCCTCGCCGAGCACGAAACCGTCCCGGGCGCGGTCGAACGGGCGGGAAGCGTGCGCCGGATCGGCGTTGTTCGGGGAGGTGGCCTTGATGGCGTCGAAGCAGGCCACCGTGATCGGTGAGATCGGGGCGTCGGTGGCGCCGCAGACCATCACCTCGGCCTGCCCGTCGCGCAGCAGTTCCGCGGCGTAGCCCACCACGTCCAGCCCGGACGTGCAGCCGGTGGACACCACGGTCACCGGGCCTTCGGCGCCCACTTCCCAGGCGACCTCCCGGGATATGGAGGTGGGCACGAAGTAGTCGAAGAGCTGTTCGGGCGCGAGGGTGTGGTCGACCAGCCATTTCGAACCGCGGTCGCTGACGCGCGCGTATTCCCGGTCCAGGCTCATCGTGCAGCCCACCGCGCTGCCGATGCTCACCCCGACCGAGCCGGGGTCCAGCCGGCCCAGGTCCAGCCCGCTGTCGGCCACGGCTTCCCGGACGCAGGCGAGGGCGAGCAGCGTGGCGCGGTCGAGACCGGCGTCCTGCCCGGCGCCGAGACCTTCCGCACGCGGGTCGAAGTCGATCTCGGCGGCGATCCGGGACCGGAACGGGGACGGGTCGAAGAAGGAGATCGTCCGGGTCGCCGTCCGGCCGGCGGTGAGCAGGTCCCAGAACCGGGCCGTGTCCCCGCCACCGGGCGCCCGCACGCCGATGCCGGTGATCGCCACCCCGGTCATACCGGCCCCCCGACCGCGGGCGGCGCGTCCGCCGGCCGCGGCACCGCCTCGGTGTCCACGTGTCCCAGTTCGGGTTTCGGCGCCAGCGGGGTTATCTGGAACACCGCCCGCGCCCGGACCGTGCCGCGGTTCTCGATCCGGTTGCGCTCGCCCCGGGTGATCAACAGGGCATCGTCGGGGTCCAGGGTGACTTCGGTGCCGTTCACCCGGACCACCAGGTGCCCGCTGATCAGAAAGACGAATTTGTCCGAATAAGGATGGTAATGCTCGCTGATGAACTCGCCGGGTTCCAATTCGAATGTGCCCATGAATCCGGAGATCGCGCCCACCGAGGACGGGGTCAGCAGCGCACGGGTGGTGCCGCCCTGGCGATGGCTGGGCGTCGTGTCCGCAACGGCGACCTTGGCCACCGGTCGTGTGGACATGTTGAGTTCCTTCCCCCAGAAGATCGCGTTGTCCCAACTTTGCCGGAACGCCCTGGTAGCACGAGTGAACCCCGCTGGTGCCGGGTGCTCCGGCGGCGTTCTCAGCTCAGGCCGGCCTCGATCAGGCGCAGGGCGGAGGACCGCGTGTCCAGTTCCCGCCGCACCGCGAATCCGGCTTTGCCCAGCAATTCCCGATATTGCTCGATGGTTCGATCGAATCCGGGCACGAGAACCAGGATGAGCAAATCCACGAAACGGGCCACCGCGGACGATTCCGGGAGCGGAATCGAATCGATTACCAGTATCCGCGAGTCCGGTTTCATCGCGCGGCGGACGGTGTTCAGGATGCGCAGCGCGTCCTCGTCACTCCAGTCGTGCAGGGTCCGCTTGAGCAGGTAGAGGTCCGCGCCCGCGGGCACGGCGTCGAAGAAATCACCGGAGACGACGTCGAACCGCCCGCCCAGGTCCTGCCCGTCCAGCCAGCGCCGGGCTTCCTCGGCCGCGGCGGGCCGCTCGAACAGCGTCCCGGTCAGGCCCGGGTTGGCGGCCAGCACCGCCGCCAGCAGGCAGCCGAGCCCGCCCCCGACGTCCACCACCGTCCGCGCGCCGCCGAAGTCGAAGCCGGCGGCGACGTCGGCGCTCTCGCGGAGCGAGACGTCGGCCATCGCGCCGTTGAACAGCGCGGCCGCCGCCGGATCCTGGCCGGTCAGCGTCCAGAAGGACTGCCCGTTGGCCTGGTCGAACGCGGTCTCCCCGGTCCGCACGCTGTGCGGCAGCGCGCCCCACGCGCGCCAGTTCCAGGGCGCGCCCTGGAACCGCGCCTGTGCCGCCACCGAGCCTGCCCGGTCCGTGCGCAGCCATTCCGAGAGCGGGGAGTTCGCCACGAGCGCGCCGCCGTCCCGTTCGGCGAACACCCCGATACCCGCCAGCGCGCGCAGCAGCCGGCGCAGCGACGGCGCATGCGTGCCGGTGGCTTCGGCGAGCTGTTCCACCGTCCGCGGTCCGCCGGCGAGCAGATCGGCGAGGCCGAGTTCGGCCGCCACCTGCAGGGCACGCGCCTTCCAGGTGCCGTGCAGGATGGCGATCAGCCGGCCGGGATCTGCCGCGGCCGCACCGGTTTC
Source organism: Amycolatopsis anabasis (assembly GCF_009765355.1). GTDB lineage: Bacteria > Actinomycetota > Actinomycetes > Mycobacteriales > Pseudonocardiaceae > Amycolatopsis > Amycolatopsis anabasis. Next base: position 114,347 of record NZ_VTHK01000009.1, read on the forward strand.
GTATTCCTTGTCCGCCACTGGGCTGGCTCCTTCGTTGTCGACGTCACCGCAGGAGTCCGGTGAGCAGTTGTGGTTGTTCGACCTGGATCCGGATCGCGCGCAGGAACTGGGCGGCGTAGCGGCCGTTCACCACGCGGTGGTCGTAGGACAGTCCGAGGTGGAAGTACGGCCGGCGCTCGAAGGTTCCCCGGCCGGTGTCGCGGAGCTCCGACCGGAGCCCGCACACCGAGAGCATGCACGTCTGTCCGGGAAGGACGAACGGGATGGAGAGCACGATCTCGGTGTAGTCGCTGATCGACACCGAGAGGTTCCCGCCGCCGAGCTCCTCCGCCCGCAGCTCCGATCCGGCCGCGCGCCGGCGCTGGTCCCGGATCACCGCGGCGATCTCGGGCAGGGACCGGTGCTCGGCGTCCTCGACGACCGGGACGAACAGTCCGGAGCCCAGATCGACGGTGACCCCGACGTGGGCGACCTCGGGCCGGTGCACGGTTCCGTCCGCGCCGAGACCGGCGAAGCAGTCCGGGAACCGGGGCCGCAGCCGGGCGGCCACCGCGACGATCAGTGTGCCGAGATCGAACGGCGTTTCCCCGCTCGCCGCGATTTTCCGGCGCAGCGCGGAAATCCCCGAAGCGTCGATCCTGGCCAGCACGAACGCGGCCGGAATCGTCCGGTGGGATTCGGCGACCACGTTCGCGGTGGCCCGCTGCCGCCGGGACAGCCGGCCGGACTCCGCCGTGGTTGCCCCGGCGGCCAGCAGTTCCTCGACGTCCGCCCGCCGGATGAGCGGCCTGCCCAGTGCCCGCAGGCGCTCCGGATCGACGGCGTGCCGGTCCAGGAGCGCCCGGGCCGGCTCGGTGATGATCAGTTCCGGTCCCGCGCCGGGGGAGTCCGCGGCCGCGGACTCGCGCAGGAACTCCTGATGGGCGGAGCTGTCCGCGAAGACGAAGCCGAGCACGTCACCCGGCCGGCAGTCCGCCCCGGCCGGTTTCGCGCGGTGCAGCACCCCGCCGGTCTCGGCGACGAGTTCCTCGACGGCCTTGGCCGTTTCCACTGCGGCCACCGGATCCCCGGCGGTCACCCGTTCCCCTTCCGGGAAGAGCCATTCGACCAGCACGTAGCTCGTGTCGTTGTTGTTCAGGCGGGGAACCGTGATCCGCTCAACCACGCAGCGCCTCCCGCGTCGCGGCGACGATGCGCTCGGGCTGGAGCAGCACCTCGTGTTCCAGATGGCGTGCGGTGGGCACGATCGACGGCCGGGCGCCCACCAGCACGACGCGGTGCCGCAGCCGGGGCCACAGGCGCTCGTACACGCGGTGCGCGACTTCCGCGCCCCAGCCGCCGCCCTCGGTGCCCTCCTCGGCCACGACCACGAGCCGCGCCTCGCCCAGCAGGTCTTCCAGGGGGCGGATGTCGAACGGGTAGAGCCGGACCGGGGTGATCACCCGGCAGACGATCTCGGCTTCGAGGAGCAGGCTGCGCGCCGCGGCCAGCGCGGTGAAGGTCGCTCCGCCCGGGGCGATGAGCACCACGTCCGCGGGGCCCGGCTCGCCCGGCGAAGAGACCGCGTGGTCCCCGGCGAACTCGAAGGTGAACAGCTCGTCGATCCGGCCCCCGGTGAACCGCCGGCTGCCGTAGAGCCGCTTCTCCTCGAAGAGCAGTGCCGGCGTGCCCAGGTTGACCAGCTCGTCGAGCAGCGTGCGGTTGTCGTGGAACGGGGTCACCTCGAACAGGCTCAGGTCCGGGATCCCGAGGAAGTGCTTGTGCACGGCCTGGCTGTGCGTCGGCCCGTACCCGCGGTGCCCGCCGACCGGGCAGCGGATCACCAGGTTCATCGCTTTCGCGTGGCCGTACATGGAAACGGACTTCGCGGCGAAGTTGCAGATCTGATCGAAGGCGAGCAGTGCGAAGTCGCCGAACATCACCTCGGCGATGACCCGGTTGCCGCACAGGGCCAGGCCGTTGCACAGGCCGAGGAGCCCGTTTTCGCTGATCGGTGTGCTGAGCACCCGGTCCGGGTACTTCGTGGACAGTCCACGGGAGACTTTGAACGCGCCGCCGTAGGGATCGGACACGTCCTCGCCCACGAGATACGCGTCGCGGTAATCCGCGAAGACGTGGTGGAGCGCGTCGTTGAGGTTCTCGGCGATCCGGTCAGCCCCAGCCATCGGTCCCCCAGGTCGAAAGTGGCCGTCCGCGGACCTCGCGCACCACGTCCGCCACGGCTTTCCGTTGCCGCTCTTCGGTTTCCGCGAACAGGTCCGGGAACGAGCGCTGGTAGTGCCGGTACCAGTCCCGGCGCCGCAGGGAACGCAGCTCCTCCGGCGCCCGGGTGTCGTCCCCCTTGCTGTGCGGGCCCAGCCGGGGAACCGAGAACTCGAGCACCCCCGGCACCCCGTGCGACCGCACGCGTTCCAGGTCGCCGCGGACGAGTTCGCGGATCCGCCCGACGTCGGGGGAATCGACCCGGCGGTGCGTCAGGCCGAACGCGGCCGCCCGGCCGCCGATGCTGCCCGCCAGTTGTGCCTCGGTGGGGGAGGACTGCGCGATTCCGTTGTGCTCCACCACCAGCAGCAGCGGCAACCGCCACAGCGCGGCCATGTTCAGGGCTTCGTAGACCGCGCCCTCGCCCCAGGTGCCGTCCCCGATGAAGGCCACGCTCAGCGCGCCCGGGCGGTGGCGTTTGAGGTGCAGCGCCACCCCGGCCGCGACCGGCACGCTCTCGCCCTGGACGCCGGTGGTGAGGAACCCGGCACGATGGATGTGCTGGCTGCCCCCGACGCCGTGGCAGACCGCCCCGGCGCGTCCCAGGATCTCCGCGAGCAGGCCCGCGGGATCGCCGAACCGGGCCAGGTAGTGCCCGTGCCCGCGGTGGTTGCTGAACAAGAAGTCCTCCGGGTGCAGCAGCGTCCGCAGCGCGACCGGCACGTGTTCCTGCCCGATGCAGGTATGGGTGGTTCCGTTCACCTCACCGGCGGAGAACAGGTCCAGCACGGCCTGCTCGAAGTGCCGGATGAGCAGCAGCAGGTCCAGATCGGACCGGTCCACGTCGGTGGCGATCGGCCCGCCGGCCTCCCGGCGGCGCTCGGTCGTCGACATCGAGGCCACCACCGGCTACCGCGACACGCGTTCCGCGACGAGCACCCGGTACGGCAGCCCCGGCACGGTCCGGGAAACCGGCTCGCCGAATCCGCTCGCGGCCAGCATGCGCCGGTAGCACTCCGCGGAGTGCACCTCGCCCTCGAAGGTCCACGCGAGCATCAGGACCGAGAACAGGTGCGGCGCCGGGTCGTCCCCGGGCAACGCGTCATCGGTGGTGAAGCCGACCAGGCCGATCCGGCCGCCGGGCTCGACCACCGAGGCCACCCGGGTCAGCAGCGCGGTCGCGCGTTCCTCGGAGAAGTGGTGCAGCACGTTCGTGACCAGGGCGAGGTCGTAGGGCCCGCCGAGCGGTACCTCGAACATGTCGCCGGCGATCGAATCGGTGCGCGCGGCGACCCCGAACCGTTCGGCGTGGGACGCGGCGACGGCGAGGACGTTCTCCCAGTCGAGTGAGGTCACGTGCGCCCGCGCGAACCGCCGGGCGACGCTGAACCCGTAGACACCGTGACCGCAGGCCACGTCCAGCACCTTCAACTCGGGCCGGGGAGTCGCCCAGGGCTCGAGGATGTCGGTGAGGACGTTCGCGGTGGGCTCGGCGACCACCGGGACGTGGGCCGCGAAGTCCTCCCAGTACTCGTATTCCGGGGTTTCCGCGTGCTCGGCCTGGACGGTGCCACCGCGGCGAACCGCCTCCCCGAGGTTCTTGAGCGCGTCCCATTCCCAGTCGCTGGCGAATACGCGCACCATGTCGCCGACGAACTCGGCGCCGCCCGCGGCGAGCAACCGGTCGGCGCCCGGGGCGAGCCAGTAGCACGACCCGTCGCATTCGACGAGGTGGATCGCGGCCAGCGCGTTGAGCAGGATCCTGGTGCCGCGCGGATCCAGGCCGAGCGCGTCGGCGACCTCGGCGGCCCCGGACGGTCCGGTCGCGAGGCGGTTGAACACGCCCAGTTCGACCCCGGTGCGGAGCAGGCTGGTGCGTTTGTACGCCTGCATGATCTGGAACAGGCCGTGTCGCGTGATGGTGGGTGAACTGACGTCGGTCACGAGTGGGGTTCTCCTTGTTTCTGGCATTCCTGGCGGGACGCGGAGCGGACGGATCGGCGAAGGCGCGGGCGGCTCAGTCCGCTTCCCACGTGTAGAACGCCTCGGCTTTGGAGTCCTTGAGTTCCGTCCAGTCCGGCGCGTATGGCGTGAGCAGGCCGGACAGGCGGTCGTTCGTCTTCCGGAAGACCGGGTGCTCGCGTGCCCGGTAGAGGCTGGCCATGATGTCCTCGTCGGCCTCGATCAGATGCAGGTACAGATCGTGGAAACGGAAGAGCGTGCGCCGGTTCGCGCCGATTTCCACCGGCAGGGTGGTGCGATCATGCTCGGCGAACGCCGCGGCGACCTGCTCCGCGTTCTCCGGGTTCATCCGCATGACCATGAGCGCTCGGTACACCACAACGACTCCCCTTTTCCTCGCCTGGTTCGGCGGCGACCGTATTCCGCTCGCCGGAGAACCCATCATGCGACGACCGGCTTGAAATCCAGTCGGACGGTGATTGTGCCCGGCCTGGGGAATGCCCGGTGAGAAATGGCGAAGGGGCCGCTCCGCGTTGCCGGAACGGCCCCTGCACCGCTGTCGGCGGGTGCGTTCGAAATCCTCGGTCAGGCGGTCGTCCTGGCCTCGTCCACATAGGAAACCGTACAGAAGACGGGGTTCGGCTTGGAGATTTCCCGGCAGGCGGCGAAGTGCTCGCGCGCCTTCGGATCGGCGTGCATGGTGCGGAAATCCGCTTCACTTCGCCACTGCGCGTAATTGATCACACTGGTTCCGTCCAAGCTCAGGTGAATATTCGCGGAAATGTATCCGGGGAAGTGCTTGACCACTTCCTCGGTGGCCTCCACCAGGATGTCCCGCAGTTTCTCCTGATGCTCCGGTTCCACGGTGAACACGTTGATCAGCGTGAAGACCCCGGAGTTCGTGGAAATGGTGCCCATGATCGGATTCCCCCTAACGGCTCCCGGCGATGTCGGCCGTCCTGGCCAGCGTGCGCAGCAGCACGTCGCGCAGGGTGCTCACCGTGTCGGTGTCCGCGCTCTCCGCCCGCCAGCCGACGAATCCGTCCGGGCGGAGCAGCAAGGCGCCGCTGCTGGTCAGCCCGGTGGTGCCGAGGAAGGCGCCGTCCGGATCGGCGAGTTCACCGGATTCGCTCACCACGTACGAGGTCAACGGGACGTCGATCTCCTCGGCGACCGTCCGGGCCGCGGTGACCCACTCGGCGCCGTCGGGGCCGGTCAGCAGCACGAACGAGGCCACGGCAAGATCCACAGTGGACACTTGGGTTTCGCCGCGCCGGAGCCAGATGTGCGGCACCCGGTACCCCGGGCGGCCGGTCATCTCGAGCTCCGTCGGGATCGGTTCCGGGTACCTCGGACCGATGACGGCCTTCGAGGTGTACCGGTAGCCGGTGCTCACCACCGTGGAGTCGCGCATCGCCGCGCGCTGGGTCTCGTTGGCGGAACCGCGGATCGTCTGCCGCATCCATGCCTGCTCGGCGGTGGCCTCGCCCACCGGATGACGTTCCTCCTCGTAGGTGTCCAGCAGGTCCTCGCCCGCCCAGCCCTGGAGCACCGCGGCGAGTTTCCACGCGAGGTTGTGCGCGTCCTGGATACCGGCGTTCGCGCCGTAGGCGCCGGCTGGCGGGTGGACGTGCGCCGCGTCCCCGGCCAGCAGCACGTGTTGGCTCCGGTACGACTCGGCGACGTTGTGCGAAAGCTCCCAGGATTTGGTCATCTGCACCTCGAGGTCGAGGTCGGTCGCCCCGGTCGCGGTCCGGATGATCTGCAGGCACCGCTCTTCGGTGAACTCCGCCGGATCGGTTTTGCGCGGATCGTAGAAGAAGCCGAAGATCCAGCGTTCCTCGTCGAAGCGGTGGAGCATTCCCGGAGCCTCGGGATTCGGCAGGTAGCAGATGATGAAACGCCGGCCCTGAATGGTGGAATCGAGGTCGGCCTTGAACAGGATGCTCATCACGTGCCCGATCGGGCCGTGTCCCACGCGGCCGATGCCGAGCGATTCGCGCACCGCGCTGTGCACGCCGTCCGCGGCGATGAGGTACCGGGCGCGAATGGTGGTTCGCTCTTGCGTGGCCTGGTCGAGCACCACGGCGGTCACGCCGTCCTCGTGCTGTTCGAAGCTCTCCATCCGCGTGTTGAAGTGGACCTGCGCGCCGCGCCGGATCGCCTCGTCGCGGATGATCGGCTCCAGCTTGTCCTGGCCGCACCAGTACGGCTCGGTCGGGCTGACGTGCCCGATCTCCACCGAAGGTTCCTCGACCACCACCGCGTTCTCGATGTCGGCGATGCTGTTGGCCCGCAGGATCACCCGGGGGATCTGGTTGGCGGGCTGGCCGAGTTCGCGCCACCGGTGCCCGGCTACGAGTTTCATCCCCTGGCTGACCACGGTCTTTTCCAGTCCGGCGTTGCGCAGCAGTTCCATCGTTCGGGAGTTCACCCCGGCGGCGCGCAGCAGCACCGCGGTGGTTTCGTGCTTCTCCACGAGGTAGCAGTCGATTCCGTGCTGGCTGAGGAACAACGCGGAGGACAGTCCGGCCAGTCCGCCGCCCACGATCAATACGGGAACTTCTTTGACTGTCATGCTTTCTTCTCCATTGTGAGTGTTGGCTTGTCTGGTTGGAAATCTCGTGGCGCGGTGGTGGATCATTCGCCCGGAGCGGCGGGTTTGGCCCAGGGCCGGACCCGGATGGCGAGCAAGGCGACGATCCCGGCGACGAGGGCGAAGCCGGCCCCGAGCGCCAGGGCGTCGCCCCAGCCGTGGGTGAGTTCCGCGGCTTCCGCCGCCCGGCGGTCGGCCCCTTCCACGCCGGTGACGTGGGCGGAGAGGGTGACCATCGCGGCCAGCCCCAGCGAACCGCCGACCTGCTGGCAGCTGTTGAGGACCCCGGAGGCGACCCCGGTTTCCCGCGGTTCCACCCCGGAGACCACCGTGACGGTCAGCGGGACGATCGCCGACCCCAGGCCGAGCCCGACCAGGATCAGGGCCGGCAACAGCAATCCGGCGTAGGTCGAGTTCTCGGACATGAACGACACGTAGAACAGCCCGAGGGCGAGGGAGAACGCGCCGAACGCGATCAGCGGCAGCGGTCCGATCCGGCCCAGCAGCCGGGCTCCGACCTGGCTGGCCAGGATCACGCAAGCGGTCGAAGGCAGGAAGGCCAGCCCGGTGGCCAGCGGGCTCAGGCCGAGCACCTCCTGCGCGAACTGGCTGAAGAAGTAGTACGTCCCCAGCAGCGCCGCGTTGTTGAGCAGGTGCACCACGAAGGCGCCGGACCGGTTGCGGCTGGCGAACATCCGCAGCGGCAGCAGCGCGTGTTCGCGACCGCGCTGCAGGAGGATGAATCCGGTGAGCAGCACCACGGCGGCCCCGAAGGACACCAGCGTGCCGGCCGCCGTCCAGCCGCTGAGCGGTGCGTTGATGAAACCGTTGACCAGCAGGGTGACCCCGGCGGTCACCAGCAGCGCGCTCGGCAGGTCGATCCGGCGGCGGGTGCGTTGCGGTTCGGCCAGGACCAGCGCCGAGCCGATCAGCACCAGCACCCCGAGCGGGATGTTGATGAAGAAGACCCACCGCCAGGACACCAGATCGGTCAGCACGCCACCGCCCACCGCACCGACCGCCGCACCGGCCCCGGACACCGCGCCGTAGACGCCGACCGCCCGGTTGCGGGGTTTGCCCTCCGGGAAGGACGTCGCGACCAGCGCCAGCGCGGTCGGTGACAACAGGGCCGCGCCGAGCCCTTGCCCCGCCCGGCTGGCGATCAGCCACGCCTGGTGGTCGGCGAACCCGCCGAGCAGCGAGGCCACCACGAACAGGACGGCCCCGGTCTGGAAGACCATCCGCCGGCCGAGCACATCGCCCAGCCGGCCGCCGAGCAGCAGAAAACCGCCGAACGCCAGGGTGTAGGCGCTGACCACCCATTGCAGCGTGGTCGCCGTGTAGTGCAACTCGTGCTGGATGCTCGGGATGGCGATCGTGATGATCGTCGTGTCCAGCACCACCATGAGCTGCGCCCCGGCGAGAACGGTCAGCACCCAGCCGGGGTGGCGAGGACTCGTCGGCTGCCACTGTCCGGCCGCCGCTTCAACCGATCCGGATCCGGACACCAGGCACCCTCCCGCCAGATTCTTAGTGGACATCCCCGTCCCTTATCGGCCAGCGTACGGCGACCGGAAAGGAAACGCAAGCGTCCACTGTTTCGCCGCCGTCGCGTAGGATCGTCGACTCGGGGGCAGTACGGATCGACTCCGGCGGCGTCGATAATGGCTGTGCCGGCGAAACCCCGACGATGAGAGGCTGCTGGTGACTGAGCTCGAGAGTGATCGCGCGGTCCGCACGCGCCGTCGCGGGCAGGTGCTGGAGGAGGCGATCTTCGCCGCGGTCCTGAGTGAACTGGCCGAGCGCGGCTACGGCACGCTGAGCATGGAGGGCGTGGCCGAAGCCGCCGGCACCGGCAAGTCGGCGCTCTACCGGCGCTGGAAGTCCAAACAGGACCTGGTGCTCGACACGCTCATCCACACCCTCCCCAGCACCACCGTGCGGGCCAAGGACACCGGCGAACTGCGTGGCGACCTCACCTTCCTGCTCGGCCGGATGTCCCGGGTCATGGAGACCCCGGTGGGGCAGGTGATGCGTTCGGTCATCGCGGAGGGGGATCGCCAGCCGCAGATCGTGCACGCCGTCGACGACACCTTGATCCAACCGCGCATCAAGCTGATCTACGACGCGTTCGTGCGGGCCGCCGAACGCGGCGAGATCGAAACGGCGGAGGGCACGTGGATCATCGCCCGGACCGGTCCGGCGCTGATCATCCAGCAACTCCTGCTGACCGGACGGCCACCGGACCGGGCCGGGGTGGCGGAGATGATCGACAAGGTGATCTTTCCCGCGCTGGGACTGCCGCGGTAACCGCCCCAGCACGGCTGGCCCGAAGCTCACGCGGCCGACGACATGCTCGGTGCGACCGAAGAGGCCGATCCGAGGAGCAGACATGTCGTCCACCCGATCCCTGGCCGCCGTGGGAGCGCTCACCGCGGCCGCCCTGTGCGTGCCGGTGCAGCCCGCTGCCGCCGCACTGCCCGGCTGCCACACGCTGGCCGGCGGAACCTGGGCGGCCACCACGGACGCGGGCACCGGCGAGCCGCTGACCTCCGACTTCGTCTTCCACCGGGACCGCACGCTGACCTTGCGCACGGCCGAAGGGGTGCCGGGGCACGGAAGGTGGAGCGGCGGCCGGAGTTTCGCCTTCGACGCCGAGCATCCGGACACCTGGAACGGGGTGAGCGGCACCGTGTTCATCCACGAGGAGGGCACGTTGCGCTGCGACGAGTTCCAGGCCGCCGGCACCACGCGGTTCGTCAGCTCGACCGGGCAGGAGATCGCCCGGATTCCCATCACCACCACCGCGGTACGGCACCGCTGACCGCCGTCCGGCCGGGCGGAACAGCCCGGCCGGACGGCCGTCACGATCGGCTCGCCAGATCCCGGCGCACGGATTCCTGGGTCCGCCGGCCGTACCACTGGGTCCACGTGACGAGCGCCAGGATGGACAGCGCGCCGAGCGTGGGCGAGGCGATCGCCGCGATGTCCAGGGGGAGCCGGAAAGCCAGGCCGATCCTGATCGTCGCTTCGGCGATCAGGCCCACCGCCCACACGATCGTGGTGACGCGGTTGACCTGGCGGAACCGGGCCGAGCGAGCCCAGCTTTCGTCCCAGCTTCCGGGGTCGCCGGCGAAATCCCGCCGGATGTAGTAGGTCATCGGCCGGGCCAGCAGCAGGGAAACCGCCGCGACCACGCCGACCGATCCGGTGATGATGGAATCCTTGACCAGCACCATCCGGGCGTCGCCGGTGATCAGCCCGGCCACGACGCCGAGGCTGAACCGGGTGATGATCAGCACCGACAGCGCGCTGATGGCGCGGCGGCGCAAATAGGTGAAGCCGACCTGCAGAACCGAGACCCCACCGGCCGCCGCGAGGGCGAACACGTCCGACAGCCCGATCCTGCTCAGCAGCAGGTAGACCAGATAGGGGATGCCCACATCGGTCAGGACGACCTTGAACACCCTTTTGGCCGAGGTCGTGGCCGGCTGGCGGATTTCCCCGACCTCCGTCGCGGCTCCGCCGCGGTCGTCCGGTTCCTGTTCAGCCGACATCGACGACCAGCTTCCCCACGTGTTTCCCGGCCAGCATTCCGATGAACGCGTCGATCGCGGCGGGCAGCCCCTCGACCACGGTCTCCGCGTTGATCAGCTTCCCCGCGCGCAGCCATTGCTCGTAGTCCGCGAGATACTCGGCCTGCCGGGCGGCGTACTCGTGGCCGGTGAAACCGCGCAGGGTCAAGCTCTTCTCCACCGCGGCCATCAGGTTGCGCGGGCCGGCGCCGGACCCGCCGGTGAACTGCACCAGCGCCCCGCACAGGGCGATCCGGCCGAACGGCCGCAGCACTTCGAGCGCGGCCTCGAGCTGCGGCCCGCCGGTGTTGTCGAAATAAACGTCGACGCCGTCCGGTGCGAGTTCGCGGAGCCGGTCCACGACCGGCCCGTCGTGGTAGTCGAAACCGGCGTCGAAACCGAGCGTCCGGGTCAGGAACTCGACCTTCCGCGCCGAGCCCGCGCTGCCGATCACCCTGGCCGCACCCTTCAGCCGCGCGATCTGGCCTGCCAGGCTGCCGACCGCGCCGGCCGCGCTCGACACGAAAACCACGTCGCCCGGGCGCATCCGGGCCGCGTCGAGCAAACCGAAGTAGGCGATCAGGCCGGTGCTCAGGAAATCCGTCAGGCGGGGCCGGGCGCTCGGATCGATCTTGGTGAACCGGGCGGCCGCGGCGACCGCGTACTCCCGCCAGCCGAACTGGTGCACCACCACGTCACCGGGGTGCAGCTCGTCGGACCCGGACGTCACGACCTCGCCCACCGCCCGCCCGGTCATCGGCTCGCCGAGTTCGTACCGGGGGACTTTCACCCCGAGGTCCGACATCTGCGCCCGCATGCCGGCTTCCAGCGACAGGTATTTGTTGCGCACCACGACTTCGCCGGGACCGGGACTGGGCACCCGGCCCTCGGTGACGGCGAAGTCGTCCGGCTGGACCACCGGACCCGGCCGCCGGACGAGCCGTATCTCGCGTCCGGTGAGCCAATTGCTCATTACCGTCTTCTCCTTTCCGGGAGCCGTCGCGGCTACCAGGTGATCGCGAGCGAGTCGAGCAGCGTGCCCAGCCGGTGCCGCGGCTCGCTGAGTTGCGGATCCGCCGACAACAGGGCGCGATGCAGCGCCTGCAGCCGCGACGACGGCTCGATGCCGAGTTCCTCTTTCATGCGGCTGTCCAGTTGCCGGAAAACGCCCAGCGCGCCGGGGGTGCGGCCGGAGCGGTGGAGGGCGACCATGGACATCGCGTGCACCGATTCCTCCAGGGGGTATTCGATGACCAGCGAGGAAAGCTCGCTCACCAGTTCCTGGTGCAGCCCGCGGCACAGGTCCGCTTCGATCCGCTGGATGAGCGCGAAGAACCTGCGCTCCTCCAGGCGGTTGAGACTGGCCCGCACGTGGTCGCTCTGCGCTCCTTCGAAGGTCATCGGGCCGCGCCACAGGTCGAGTGCGCGGGTCAGGTGCATGGCCGCCCGGCCGTGCTGGCCCTCGGCCAGCGCCGAACTGCCCATGGCGACCAGTCGTTCGAACTCGAAGACATCGAACTGATCCGGCCGCACGCGCAACAGATAGCCGCCGGAATACGTGATGAGGAGCTTGTCGGAAATATAGGCCGAACTGACCCCGAGTGCGCGCTCGAAAAGCTTGCGGAGCTGGAAAACGTAGGTCTGCAGTGTGTTGCGTGCGCTTGATGGGGCCTCCCCTTCCCAGAGCCCGTCGAGCAATGTGGATACGGTGACCACTCGGTTACTGTTGATCAGCAGAAGGCAGAGCAGAGTCCGCAGTTTGGGGGCGCTGGGCGTGATGTCGACGTCGGAGTATTTTACGGAAAGCGGCCCCAGTAATTCGAAGCGTAACTGCGGGACGAATCTGTGAATAGAAGACTCCATAGGTGGCCTCGATGTCTTGTCGGCACGTCTGAGGTACGGAGGCGCCTCGACGCCGCGCTGGAGTCATAGGTCCCCCGGTCTGCTCGGTGTCCGCACCCGCGCGACGGGGTGCGGCGTCCGGGCTGGACGCGTGTCGCGTGCCCGTTCACCTGCTGGCCTTGCCCCCAGTGTTGCGCTTGGCGTCTGACCGTCCACGTCGCTCAGTGCACGACACCGACCACTATCAGTCTGACATAGCGATCCGTACTTGTCACCCAAAACGGAAAATCTTCTAAATCTCGGCAGGTTGGTTTGATCTTTTCGATTCGGGTGCGGACGGATCTCGGCGGGCCGTCCCGCGGCGTGCGCCAACGAGTGCGCGTTCCGCCTGTCGGCGGACGTTTACCGGAGCCCAATTCAGCGCTTGTAGAGTTTGGCACACGTACCTATTCGACCGCTGGTTCGGTGGCGGGTACATGCGCTGCGGCGGGGTCACCCCGGGCTCACCGTCCTATCCGGACTGATCGATATGCGCGTCGGGTTCCGGGTGGCCCTCGTCGAAGGTTCGTGCCAGTGCGCGTACCAATTCGCTCAACGGGGTGCGTAGCGTGCTCAAGGCGGCGAGGTCGCCTTGAGCTATTCGGGTGGTCGCCATGGAAACGACGGCGCCGACGAGCGCTTCGCAGGTCAACCGTTGCTGGGGCGTGGCGGCCCCGGTCAGTTGGGCGAGGGTCTCGATGACGGAAGTGTGGAAGGCGGTCCGGCGGAGCAGGAACTCGGGTCCGACGGCGTAGGCCTCGACCAGGAAGAGCCTGGCCAGGACCGGTTCGGCGGCGAGCGTGTCCAGGTAGGCGCCGATGGACCGTTCGACGGCGTCCCACGGCCCTCCGCCGCCGTCCAAGGCCTGGGTCAGCACGTCGGTCAGCGCCGTGACGGCGGCGTCGTAGGCGGCGGTGAAGCAGTCCTGCTTGTTGAAGAAGTGCTGGTAGAAGGTCAGGCGCGACACCCCCGCGCGGTTGAGCACGTCGGCGACGGTGGTGGCCCCGTACCCCTTCTCGGCGGTGACCTCCGCCATCGCCGCCAGCAGCCGCTCGCGCTGGGAGGCGACGACTTGCTCCCGGACCAAGCCGTGCCGCCCCGGGGGCAACCGTTTGGGGGCGGGCGCGGGGACGGCGGAATCCTCCATCGCACCGATGTTATCCGGGGGTCTCCGGCGGCGCGGCCACCCCTTGCCCTTTATAGACATCTTTGTTTATATATCTTCCCTCACCCGGCGACCGCCGTCGGAACCGGCGGAGCGAGGAGATGTCGACGTGCGCGGAACCCGCTCTCTGCTGGTCGCGGTCGCGATGGCCGCCGCGACGCTGACCGCCGCGCCAGTGGCGCAGGCCGCGGACACGGGACACCCGGCGCCGCCCGGGGCCGCCGGTTTCACCACACCGCCCGACCCAATTCCGCCCGGCAGGCCGGGCGACGTCATCCGCGCCGAGCCGATGGCCGCACACCTGCTGCCCGGTGTCGCGCTGCCCGCCCGGGCCTGGCGAGTCCGGTACCGATCGACGACGGCCACCGGTGCGCCCACCGCCGTATCCGGCGTGGTTCTCGTGCCGACGGCGCCCTGGAAGGGGCCCGGCGAGCGTCCGCTCATCGGGCACGCGGTGGGCACCCAGGGCATCGCCGACCGCTGCGCCACGTCCCGTTTGCTCGATTCCGGTTTGGACTACGAGGCCGGTTTCTTCGCCCTCGAGCTCGCCCGGGGGTGGGCGGTCGCGATCACCGACTACCCCGGTCTGGGAACGCCCGGTGACCACACCTACGTCGTCGGCCGCGCGCTCGGCCCCGCCGTGCTGGACTCCCTCCGCGCGGCGCGCAACCTCCGCGAGGCCGGGCTCTCCCCGGACGGCCCGCTCGCCATCACCGGCTACTCCGAGGGCGGAACCGGCGCGGAGTGGGCGCTGCAACTCCAGCCTTCCTACGCCCCGGAACTGGAACTCGTCGGCGGGGCGGCGGGAGACGGCACCACCGACCTCCTGCACACCGCCAACAGCGTCGACGGCGGCCCGCTGGGGTTTCTTCAGCTCTACGCGGCCATCGGGCTCAACGCCGCCTATCCCGAACTGCAGCTCGACCGCCATCTCAACGCCAAGGGCCGCGCACTGGCGAATCAGCTGCGCGACAGCTGCATCTACCAGGCGGGCCTCATCGGTGCGCCCCAGTGGCTGCGGCGTTCCAAGGTCCTGAACCAGGACGTGCTCACGATGCCGCGGTGGCAGCAGCGCATGGCCGAGAACCGCACCGGCGACACCGCCCCCGCGGCCCCCGTGCTGCTCGCCCATGCCCGCCACGACGAGGTCATTCCCTACTCGCAGACCGTCGACCTCTACCACCGCTGGTGCGCGCGGGGCGCGGACGTCCGCTTCCGAACCCTGCCCCTCGAACACGGTGTCGGCGCCCTCACCGCCGCACCGCTGTTCGTCGACTGGCTCGCCAAGCGATTCGCCGGTGAACCGCTCCACCGCGCCCCCGGCTGCGCCCGGACCTGACCTGCGACCCGTGTCGCGGGCGGGGCCCCGAAGTCCTACCGGAGGGAGGAGGCGAGTTCGCTGAAACGCCGCAGCAGGGTGTCGCTCCTGCGGCGGGTGGGCCACAGGAGTCGCAGGGCTACCGGTGGGGCGCCGTTCAGCGGCACGTGGGTGACCCGCGCGTGGATGTGCGCCTCGGCGGCCGAGGTGGTCGTGGAGCCGATGCCGCGACCGGCGGCGATGATGGCGAGCCACTCGTCGTAGCTGCCGCATTCGATCACGCGCTCGGGCCGCTGTTCCGGCGGCCACAGGTCGGCGCTCGTCGCCCCGCTCACCGTGTTGACGACCAGCGGGTGGGCGGTCAGCTCGGACCACTCCAGCTCCGCGCGGGCGGCCAGTGGCGATTCGGCCGGGACCGCCGCGACCCGCTCTTCTTCGAACAGCATCGCCTGCGCGATGCCCGAAGCGTGCACCGGGGCGCGCACCAAGGCGACATCGACGTCTCCGGAATGCAGGGCCGCCACGATGTCGTCCCGGCGCAGCAGCGTCGCCGTCGCGCCCGTGGCGGTCTCGAACGCGGACAGCAGGTCGCTGATCCACGGATCGGGCAGCGCCCACTGGAAGCCGATCCGCAGGCCCGCCTGCCCGCTGGCGGCGATCAAGGCCGCGTCGAGGTCGTGCAGCACGACGCGCAGCCGCTCGAGCAGTTCCCGGCCGGTGTCGGTGAGCTCGACGCTGCGGGACGTGCGCTCCAGCAACCGGGCCTGCACCGCCGCTTCCAGCTGCTGGATGGTGCGGGTCAAGGCGGGTTGGGTGATCAGGAGCTCGCCGCTGGCCGCCGTGAACGAGCGCCGCGTCGCGACCGCGACGAACGCCCGCAGGTGCCGCAGCTCCACCTCCACGACATCCACCCTACCCATCCATGCCGGAGACGCATAGATCGCTCTCAACAGGCATTTCTCTCCGCGCACCTGGCTGCCTACCGTCGAAATCAAGGGCAAGGACAGGTAAGGAACACGATGAGTACGACACCCAGGAATCCTCGTGCGTTCGACGAACTCATGGCGATCCGAGGCGGAGGTCAGCTCGCCGGGGACGAGGTGACGATCAGCGGAGCGGATCCGCTGTTCGTATCGCCTTTCCGGATCGGCGCGACCCTCGCCGACGCTCTGGCGGCGCGCGCGGTCGCGGCGAACGACCTGTGGGAACTGCGCACGGGCCGTCGCCAGCGCATCGCCGTCGACGTGCGGGCCGCTGCCGCCACGGCCCTCGGCGGCGAGGACATGACCCTCGTCCGCGACGCGGCGGGCGAGTACCGGCCCGCCCCGCTGTCACCCGCCGTCGAGCACATGGTGTCGCTCACCCAGCCCTGGCAGACCGCGGACGACCGTTGGTTCGTGCCGCACTTCAATCTGCCGCACCTCGAACGTCGCGTGCTGGACGTCCTGGACTGCGCGGCCACTCCCGCGTCGGTGGAAGCCGCGGTCGGCAAGTGGAAAGCGGAAGATCTCGAGGACGCCATCGCCGCCGCCGGCGCATGCGGTGGAATCGTCCGCACCGCGGAACAATGGCTGGCACATCCGCACGGTGCTCATCTCGCCGCGCGTCCCGTCGTCGAAATCACCAAGATCGGCGACAGCGAACCCGAGCCGCTGCCCGGCGGCGCCGAGCCGCTGTCCGGTGTCCGGGTTCTCGACCTCACCCGCATCCTCGCCGGTCCCACCGCCGGCCTGAGCATGGCCGAGCACGGAGCCGACGTGCTCATGGTCACCGCCCCGCACCTGCCCCAGGTGTCCCCGTTCGTGCGCGACACCAGCCACGGCAAGCGCAGCACCTACCTCGACTTCACCAAGCCGGACGAGGCGGCGCGACTGCGCGATCTGGCCCGCGCCGCCGACGTGTTCATCGAGGGATACCGCCCGCACCGCCTGGAAGCACACGGGTTCGGAGCCGGCGAACTCGCGAAGCTCCGCCCCGGGCTGGTGTACGTGAGCGTCAACTGCTTCGGGGCGGGCGGCCCGTTCGGCACCCGCGCCGGTTGGGACCAAGTCGCCCAAGCGGTCACCGGGATCTGCGACGTCCAGGGGAAAGCCATGAACGCTGACCGGCCGAAGCTCACCCCGGTCTACCTCTGCGACTTCCTCACCGGCTTCCTGGCGAGCTTCGGCGCGATGCTCGCGCTCGCCCGGCGCGGCCGCGAAGGCGGAACCTACCGCGTGCAGGTCTCGCTCAGCCAGTCCGCGATGCTCCTGCAGCGCCAAGGACTGATCCGCGACTTCGACGGCGCCCCCGGCCGTCTCCGGCCCGACGAGTTCGAACGCTACGCGGTCACCGACGACAACACCTGCTACGGAGACCTCAAAAGCCTCGGCCCCGTCCTCCGCATGTCCGAAACACCACCCCGATGGTCGCGAACCACCCCTCGCCTGGGCAGCTCCCGTCCGGAATGGATCCCCCGCTGACGGCGGAGGCCGGGCACAGGGGTCCTTTTTGGACAAGACGTGCCCGCGGACGCTGGCGTCCCGCGCGTGCGGGACGCCAGCATTGCCGGGTGCGCTCAGCCGGTCACCAGGGTGAGGCCGTAGGCCCGCAGGATGGGGCCGACGGGCTGGAAGTAGCAGGTGCTGGTGCTGCCGCCGGAGACGACACCCTGCGCCTGCCCGCTGGAGATGAACGAGCCACCGGAGTCACCCGGCTGGCAGCGCGCGTTGGTGGCGGTGAGACCGCTGACCGAGCCCTGCGGGTAGTTCACGGTCTGGTTCTTGCGGCCGATGGTTCCCCGGGTCACCCCGGTGGTCGAACCGGACTTGGTGATGCTGGCGCCGGTCGCGGCCTCCTGCGAGCCGGACACCGGGCCCACGCCGGTCACCGAGCCGACCGGGGTCCACGAACTGGTGGTGCGCACCCAGGCGTAGTCGCTGCCGGGGAACCGCGAGCCGCCCCAGGAGCCGAGCGGCTGGCCGTTCTTGGTCAGCGCACCGCCCCCGGTCAATGCCTGGCAGTGGCCGGCGGTCACGAAGCCGCCCTGCACCGAGAAACCGACCGAACAGCGCGACTGTCCGCCGATGTTGTAGGCCTCTCCGCCCTGGATGTCGGCGTAGAGCTGCGGCACCTCGGCCGATTCCTCGATCCGCACCTCGCCGACGCCCGCCGCGTCCGCGAGCGCCCTCGCCTTGTCCGCGTTACCGGGCAGCACCGTCATGGTGACCGAGTTGTCCCGCACGTCGACGCCCCACGTGGTGACCGACTTCGGCGCGGTGGACGCGACCGCGTTGAGCTTGTCCACCATTCCGTCCAGTTCCGCGGCGCTGTGCCGCACCACCCGGGGCTCCGCGCCCGCCCTGGCCACGTCGGCGGCCTTGGCGGCATCGGTGATGTTGACGATGAGTTTGCCCCCGGCCGGGTCGAGCCAGGCCCCGCCGAAGTCCTCGCCGAGCGTGGAACGCAGGGCTTGTTCGGTGGTGGCCGCGGCGAGTTGGACGTCGGCGGGCTGCGCGGTGGCCGACGCGGCCGGGACGCTCAGCGGCACCGCGACGGCAGCGGTCAGCACGCCGACCGCGGCAAGCAGCAAGGATCTCTTGATGGTCACTCGTAGTCTCCTTTTACGCAGGGCGCACGGCGCGTGGGACGGCGTGCGAAATACGGGCTGCGAAGGCGGAATGACCGGTCAAACCGCTGTCGGGACGGACCTCCCGAGCTTCGAGTCGATCCGGTGAGAGAATAACCAGCAATGGTGTGCTAGCTCAAGATTTGCGATGCTACTACCGACGAAAGTAGCGACGCAAATGGTATTCCGAACACGGTATGGCTATTAATCTTGGCCATTCGAGGCTGTTATGGAATCAGCCGGCCGTGATTCTCCGCGGAACCGCGCGTCATTCCGAGTGGAGTTGGTGATCGGTTTCCCGCCCTCCCGCCGCAACCGCGGTGCGGAACGTCGGTGACTAGTCGCCCAGCACTTCGCCCACCGGGCTCTCCGGGGCGATCTCGACGCCGAGCGCGCGGAGGTTTCCGTCGAGGACCGACCAGATGGACCGGGTGAGGAACTCGGCGAGTTGGGCGGTGGTGAGGGTGCGGTGCTCGTCGGCCAGCCAGCGGTTGACGGTGGCGTCGACGAAGCCGACCAGCCCGGTGGCGGTCGGCTTGGCCAGCCGGGTGTCCTTGCCGTTGGCCGCGAGCGCGGTCGCGAAGATCTCGCCCGCGCGCGCCGCGATCTCCGTTTTGGTGCCCGCGACCACCCGGGACGCGCCCGCGGTGGTATGCGCCGGGGCGACGAGGAACGCGTGCAGGTGGGGGTGCCGTTCGATCCAGTGGAGATAGGTCCCGACGGCCAGTTCGATCGCGGCGATGACCGTGCCGTCCGGTTGCAGCGTGGGCGCCAGTTCGGCCATGAGCGAATCGAGGATGCGCTGGCGGATCTGTTCGTCGAGGTCGGCGCGGTCTTTGAAGTGCCGGTACACGGCGGGGCGGGGGAGCGCGACCCGTTCGGCGATCGCCTTGACCCCGACATCCGGGCCGTCGTGCTCGATCGCGGCGATCGCGGCGTCGAGTATGTCGAGCCGGCGCCGCACCTTGTGGGCGTCCCAGCGGGTCGACCTGCCATCGACGTCCGCGGCCGCGTTCGTGGCATCGAGCATCCTCGCAGCATACGTTCCCGGTTTTTTCCCGTGACACCTTGTCACAGGCATCTAGATGAGACATCCTGTACCGGTAATACTGATCCGTGCCCGGGCGTCGATGTCGAGGAGGCTCCGATGACGCGCGTGACGTTCGACGAGGACTATCGCGAGCTGCTGCGGACCCTGTCCGAGGGTTCGGTGCATCGGCGGTTCGACCCGTTCCTGGACATCGACTGGGACGCGCCCGAGTTGGCGATCGACCCGGACGATCCGCGGTGGGTGCTCTCTCCGGAGATCGACCCGCTGGGAGCGACCCAGTGGTACCGGGACCAGCCGCTGGAGCGGCGGATCGAGATCGGGAAGTGGCGCCAGGCCAACGCGATCAAGGTCGGCGCGGCGTTCGAGAGCATCCTGATCCGCGGCATGATGCAGTACATCTTCAAGCTGCCCAACGGATCGCCGGAGTTCCGCTACTGCCTCCACGAGATGACCGAGGAGTGCAACCACATCCAGATGTTCCAGGAACTGGTCAACCGCATCGGCGTCGACGTTCCCGGAATGCGGCCGCTCTTCCGCAGGATGTCCCCGCTGATCGGGGTGGCCGGTGGCTACGCGCACGTGATCCTGTTCATCGGCATCCTGGGCGGCGAGGAGCCCATCGACCACTACCAGAAGGCGCTCATCCGCGAGGGCGCGAACATCCCGCCCGCGATGCTGCGCACGATGCAGATCCACATCGCCGAGGAGGCACGCCACATCTCCTTCGCCGGGGACTTCCTGCGGGTGCACATCGAGCGGATGGGACCGGTGAGCAAGGCGATCTGCGGGCTCGCGTTCCCGCTGGCGATGCGCTGGCTGGCCGGCGAGATCATGACACCGCCGCGGTCGTTCGCCCGGAAGTTCGGGATCCCGGACGACGTCATGCGGGAGGCCTTCTGGCGCGGTGAGCATTCCCGCCGGATCCTCAGTGGCTACTTCGGCGACATGCGCAAGCTGGCCACCGACCTCGGGCTGATGAACGCGATCACCCGGCGGCTGTGGAACGCCCTGCACATCGGCGGCGCCCCGGCCCGTTTCCGCGGGGAACCGGACCGGGAAGCCCGACGGGTGGCCTGATGCCGCACGTCGTCACCCAGTCCTGCTGCAGCGACGCGTCCTGCGTCTACACCTGCCCGGTCAACTGCATCCATCCCACGCCCGACGAGCCGGACTTCCTCTCCGCGGAAATGCTCTACATCGACCCGGCCGCATGCGTGGACTGCGGCGCGTGCGTGTCGGCCTGCCCGGTGGGCGCGATCAAACCGCACACCAGGCTCGGCGAGAGCGAACAGGACTTCCGGGCGGTCAACGCCGACTTCTACCGCGGCGAGCGGGACCGGCCGCTGCTCGCCCCGGTGGTGCCGCCGCTGCGGGTGCGCGAACGTGCCCGGCCGCCGCGGGTCGCCGTGGTCGGGTCCGGCCCGGCGGCGATGTACACCGCCGACGAGATCCTCACCATCCCCGGCGCGACCGTCTCCATGTTCGAACGGCTGCCCGAGCCACACGGGCTGGCGCGGTACGGCGTGGCGCCCGATCACCGCCGCACCCGGCAGATCAGCGACCAGTTCGACACGATCACCGAACAGGACGGGCTCGCGCTGTTCCTCGGCGTCGAGATCGGCAGCCACGTCACCCACGAGCAGCTTCTCGACCACCACGACGCGGTCGTCTACGCGGTGGGCGCCGCCACCGACCGGCGGCTCGACATCCCGGGGGCCGGCCTGCCCGGTACGGCGTCCGCCACCGAGTTCGTAGCCTGGTACAACGGCCACCCCGATTTCGCCGACCGCACCTTCGTCCTGTCCCATCAGCGCGCCGTCGTGATCGGCAACGGCAACGTCGCCCTCGACGTCGCGCGGATCCTCACCGTCGACCCGGACACGCTCGCCGGCACCGACATCGCCCCCGCCGCGCTGGATGCCTTGCGCGGCAGCCGGATCGAGGAGGTCGTCGTCGCCGGCCGCCGGGGCCCGGCGCAGTCGGCGTTCACCCTTCCCGAACTCCTGGGGCTACGCGACACGCCCGGCGTCGAGCTGTTCGTCCAGCCGGACGAACTGGACCTCGACACCGCGGCCGACGCCAAGCTCGAGGTGCTGCGCGGCCTCCGCCCGCGCGCCTGCCCGTCGCGCCGGATCCACCTGCGGTACCTGCTGTCCCCGGCGCGGATCACCGGACGCGACCACGTCGAGGCCGTCGAATTCGAACGCAACGAACTGATCGCCACGGCCGACGGCGACGTCCGGGTCAAACCCACCGGCGCGCTCGAAGTCCTGGACGCCGGCCTGGTCCTGACCTCGATCGGCTACCGCGGACGCGCCCTGCCCGGCCTCCCGTTCGACCAGGCGACCGGCACCGTGCCCCACCGCGGTGGCCGCGTCATCGACCCGGACACCGGCCACCCCGTCCCCGGGACGTACGTCGCCGGCTGGATCAAGCGCGGACCGACCGGGTTCATCGGCACCAACAAATCCTGCGCGCGCGAAACCGTGACGGCCCTCGTCGACGATCTCAACGCCGGCCGGCTCGCCACTCCGGCCGCCGCGGCCCCCGGCGAACTGCCGAACCTCCTGCCCGGCTTGAAATCCCGCTGACTTCTGGCCCAGCCTCGCGTTAGTGGCCGGGTGGCTGGGCGAGCAGGAGGTCACCGGCGCGCGCAACGACCTCGCTGCGGGTCCGGCCGCCGTGGTCGGCGGCCAGAAAGTTCTTGCCGACCGCCAGGCAGAAGGCGAGCAGGCTGCGCGCCTCGACCTCGTCCGGGTCGGGGCAGAAGGTGCCGATCATCTCGCGCAACAACTTCATGCGCTGGTTGTCCACGCGGCGCAGGCGTTCGGCGACGGCCTTGTCGCGGCGTGCCCAGTCGCGGATCGCCAGGTCGATGGGGAGCAGGCGGTCGGAGTGGGTGAGCTGGCCGGCTCGCCGGATCCTGGTCCGGGCGTCGCCACCTTCGCGCTCGACCTGATCGAGCACTTCGTCGATGCTCTCGCGTTCCCAGGTGTCCAGCATCTCGCGCAGCAATGCGTCGCGGTCGGCGAAGTAGCCGTAGAACCCGCCTTTGGTCACGCCGAGTTTCTTCGCCAAGGCCTCGACGCGCACGGCGTCCACACCGCCGTCGGCGAGCGCCCGCAGCCCTTCCTCGATCCACTTCTCGCGTGGTGTGCGAGGTGCTCCCACCGTGCCTCCTCTCCCTCCCGAGAGCGACGCGTCTCACTCCCAAGTCCTATACGCCACCGTATAGCAAGTGCTAGCCTCCGTTTTGTACGCCACCGTATAAAAGGGGGTCATGCACATGATCAAGTGGGCTGGTTGGCTCATCACGCTGTTCGGAGCCGCGCACACGCTCCTGGCCCTGACGTTGGAGAAGGCCGCGAGTCACGCCGGGGCGTGGTTCAGCGGGGAGCTGTGGGGCGCGGACCTCGCCGCGATGAGCCCGGCGAACAGCGCGTTGTGGCTGAGTGTCGACAGCTTCGGCGTGCCGCTCGTCCTGGTCGGCCTGACCGTGTTGTGGATGAACCGCCGCGGCATCACGCCGCCGCCGTTCATCGCCTGGACGCTGGGAATCTGGACCGTGGTCGGCGCCGTGATCCTCGAACCCACGCCCTGGCCGATCATGCTGCTCGCGACCGTCCTGCTGCTGGTCGGCGCCCGCCGCGGCAACCCGCGCCCCCAGCCGCACACCAAGATCTGATCGATCGTCGGCAATCCGGCGCATGTCCTTCGGCTGGGCTCGTCGCCTAGTTTCGGGCGGTGTTATGAGCTGCCACGTCGACAGGGCACGGGGAAAGGAACCACCATGGCTCGCCTGAAAGGACAGACCGCCGCCGTCACCGGCTCAAGCTCCGGCAACGGGCGTGCCATCGCACTGGCGCTGGCCGCGGAGGGCGCCCACGTCGTCTGTTCCGACATCCGCAAGTCCGCCCGCGAAGGCGGCTACGAGACGAACACCGGCCAGGACACCGACGACGTGATCCGGGCCAACGGCGGGACGGCCGAGTACCTCGACGCCGACGCGAGCAAGGCCGCCGACGTCCAGGCCGTCGTAGATCGCGCGGTCCAGGCGTTCGGGCGGCTCGACGTCATGGTGAACAACGCGGGCATCTTGAACGCCCCGCACAACATCGTCGACGAGACCGAAGAAGAGTTCGACCGCACCATTCTGATCAACGGCAAGAGCGTGTGGCTCGGCTGCAAGTCCGCCCTCGCGCAGATGCGCCGGCAGGACGTCGTCGACGGCACCCGCGGCCGGATCGTCAACATCGCTTCGATCGGCGGCCTGGTCGGGCTGCCACTGGCGCCCGCCTACTGCGCCGCCAAGGGCGCCGTGGTGAACCTGACCCGGCAACTCGCGGTCGACTTCTCCGCCGAGCGCATCAATGTCAACGCCGTGTGCCCCGGATTCCTGCACACCGCGATGCTCCGCCCACTCCTGGAGACCCCGGAACTGAACCTGGCGCTGCGCGGCACAACCCCGTGGCCGGACCTCGGCCACGCCGAGGACGTAGCCAAGGCCGTGGTGTTCCTGGCTTCCGGTGACGCATCGTGGGCCAGCGGCACCATCCTCACCATCGACGGCGGCTACACCGCGTCCTGAACCGAAGTGGACGGCATCCGACCGAGTCGATCGGACCCGAGGTTCAGCGTGTCCTAGAGTCGCGGCCATGCATTCGCGTCCGGTGCCGCAGCCCGCCGATCTTGATGTCGTTCGCGATTCCTACGACCGCGTGGCCGACAACTACGTGGACATGGTGACGACGACGGGCGTCGGCGACATCCGCACCCATCCGTGGCTGCGTGCCGCGATGGACGTGTTCGCCGACGCGGTCGGCGGGCTGGGCCCGGTGCTCGACGTCGGCTGCGGACCGGGCACGGTCACGGCCTATCTGGCCGAACGCGGCGTCGACGTCACGGGGGTGGACCTGTCGCCCCGCATGATCGAGCACGCGCGCCGCCTCCATCCGGAGTGCACGTTCAGCGTCGGGTCGTCGACCGAGCTCGATCTGGCCGAGGCGTCGTGGGGCGGGCTGCTGGGCTGGTGGTCGTTGTTCAACCTGCCCCGGGACGTCCTGCCGCGGGTGCTGGCGTCCTTCGCCCGGGCATTGCTGCCGCAGGGGCAGCTGATCATCGCGACGCACGTCGGCGACGGCGACGTGCTGCGTACCGAGGCCTACGGAGGGGTTCCGGTCCGCTGGACGACCTACCGGTGGCAGCCCGATCAGCTCGCCGCGCTGGTCGAGCAGGCCGGGCTGCGACCGACGGCCGAGCTCCGGCTTCCCGCCGAAGGACAGGTCGGCCCCACGGTAGTTCTCGTCGCACAGCGCGATCGCTGATCTTCAGCGCACATCTCGTTGTCCAATATGGACAAATAGCCCGACACCCCTCCGCTCACCCGGCGCCGGGAGAGGGTGTCCGCCCGGCGCGAGCCGAATGACCGTTTTTGAGGACAAGTTCTGACCTCAACAGCGTCTAGTGTGGGCGACGCTTTGGCGGGCGAAGGGAAACGAAATGAAGATCGCGTTGCTGGGAACCGGGTTCGGGCAGGCGCACGCCGCCGTCTACGCCGACCGCGCCGATGTCGAGGTGGTGATGTTCGGCCGCGACCCGGACAAGACCGCCGCGGTCGCCGGGCGGTTCGGGTTCGCCTCGGCCACCGATCCGGATGCCGCGTTCGAGGACGGGTCCTTCGACCTGGTGGACATCTGCCTGCCCATCGGGCTGCACGCCGAGTACGTGCTGCGCGCGCTTCAGGCGGGCAAGCACGCCCTGGTCGAGCTGCCGCTGGCCGACAACCTGGCCGACGCGCAACGGGTCGTCGAGGCCGCCGAACGCAGCGGCAAACAGGTGTTCGTGGACATGTTCGAACGCTTCATCCCCGCCAACCGCGCATTGTTCGACGCCGTCCGCGACAGCACCTACGGGCGACTGGAGCAACTGACCCTGTGGAACCTGACCGCGCACCTGTGGCCGGGCGCTTCGCTGGGCCTCGCGGTGTTACCGCTGGAGGCCATGCACAGCGATCTGGACATCATCACGCGCACCCTCGGCCTGCCGCGGCGGGCCGAGGTCACCACGGTCGCCCGCGACGACCACAGCGCCTCGATCGAGGCGACCCTGAGCTTCGACGGCGCCTTCGCCCGCGACTCGGTGTCCTCGCTGATGCCGATGTCCTGGGGCGCCCGCGGCGGCTACACCGCCACCTTCACCGGCGGTGTCCTGGATTCCACCTCGACCATGGGCTTCGACGGAAAGCCGACCGGCGCCGTCACCGCCTACACCGCCGACGGCGCCCGCGAACTCGAGCTTCCGCCCGCCGACCAGTACGCCGCGATGATCGACCACGTCCTGGCCGTGCTGCGCGGCGAAACCGGCAACCAGATCACCCCGGCCAGCACGCTGGACGCCCTCGAGCTGACCCTCGACATCGACCGGAAAGCCAGACGCGGCAACCCCGTCTCACCTTGAGGGGATCGATACCTCGCGGGCGGAGTCGAGGAAGGCCAGAGTGGTGGGGGCGGTATCGGTTTTCCGCCATACCAGCGAGGTGGTCACGTCGATCTGGCTGTCGGTGAGCGGGCGGTAGACGACTCCGGGGTGCCCGAGTCGTTGCATACAGGCGGGCAGGGCCGAGAGTCCGAGGCCGGCCGCGACCAGGGCGACGACGGTCTGCTTGGGCCAAGCCTCCCGGGAGATCACCGGTTCCAGGGCGAGCTGGTGGCAGCGCGCGATGAACCGGTCGTGCAGGGGTGGGTTGATTTCCCGGGGAATCATGATCAGCGGTTGCGCGCACAGCTGGGCGAGACTGACTTCTCGTTGCGCGGCCAGGGGATGGCTGTCCGGAATGACGGCCAGGAGTGGTTCGGTGAACAGGGTTTCCTCGGCCAGTTCGGGATGCCGCAGCGGTGGGTGCACGAAGCCGACGTCCAGCTTCGCCTCGGCGAGGTCGCGGAGCTGGGTGGCGATCCGTGATTCGGTGACGCTGATCTCGACCTCGGGAAAGCGGGTGCAGAAGTGGCGGATGACCGGGGGCACGACGCTGTAGAGGGCGGACTCGATCACGCCGATGGCGAGCTTGCCGAGATCGCCGCGGGCCGCGCGCCGGGCCCGCTCGGTGGCCCGGCTGACCCGGCGCAAGGTTTCGCGCGCCTCGTCGAGGAACACCGCGCCGGCGGCGGTGAGCGCGACGTTGCGTTTGGTGCGCTCCAGCAACTGGACGCCGAGTTCGGCCTCGAGGCGCTGGATCTGCATGCTCAGCGGCGGCTGGGAGATCCGCAGTCTCCGGGCGGCCCGGCCGAAATGCAGTTCCTCGGCCACCGCGATGAAGTACTCCATGCGACGCAGATCGACCACGAGTGATACCCAACCCCTATTAGTTGTCTTTGAAAAATATATTGGACGCGTGGTTCGGGCTCGTCAAGGCTGGAAATGCGAGTAGCCGAGCTTTGAGGAGACACTGTGTCCGACACGCGTTTTTCCCGCCGACGCGCGATTGCCACGGCCGGTCTGGCCGGAGCGACCGCGCTGGGCGTTCCCAGCAACCCCGCCGCGGCAGGGAACGCCGCCCCGACCACCGACCGGGACGTGGCGGTCACCCCACCCGCGGGCGCCTATGCCCGCAATGTCGAAGTGGTCGGCTACTGCGATCTGGACGAGCGGCCCGGATTCAAAATGGCGATCCGCGAGAAAGCCGGGCGCTGGTACGTCTACATGGGACATTTCTGGTCACCGGGCTGGAGCGTGGTCGACGTGACCGATCCCCGGCGGGCCAGGGTGTTGCGCTACTGGCCCACCCCGGGGCCGCAGGGCAACACCATGGGGCTGCAAGCCACCCTGGCCGGGGACACCCTGATCACCGCGATGGAGAAGTGGTTCCCCGAAGGCGCACCGGGAACCGACCCGGCCGCGCCGTTCAACGAGGGCGTGCTCATCTACGACATCGCCGAGCCGGCGAATCCCCGGCTGCTCAGTCATTTCCGGACCGGCGGCAACGGAACCCACCGCAACATCTACACCGGCGGACGGTATGCGCACCTGTCCGCCGCGATGCCCGGATTCCACGGCAACATCTACGTGATCCTGGACATCTCCGATCGCGCCCGTCCCCGCGAAGCCGGGCGATGGTGGGTGCCGGGCCAGGAAACCACGGCACCGCAGGACCCGCCCGCGCACACCCACGGATTCTGCTGCGGCGCGGGAGCGCATGTGCACCTGCACGGCCCGCCCTATCCGACCGACGACGGCCTGGTGTACCTGCCCTACGGCGGCGCCGGGCTGATCGTGCTGGACATCTCCGACGTGTCCCGCCCGCGCCAGATCGGCCACCTGCCGTTCAGCCCGCCGTTCCACTCCCAGTTCGGAGTGCACGGGTTCCTGCCCCTGCCCGGCCAGGGCATCGGATACGCCAATTCCGAAGACATCTCCTACGGCACCGGCCCGGCCCACCACGCATCCATTGTGGACATCAGCGACCCGGCGAAACCGTTCCTGCTGTCGCTGCTGCCCGAACCGGTGCCGCCCCGGGACGCGCCCTACGACGACTTCACCACCCGCGGCGGCTGGTGCGGGCCGCACAACTTCAACCACCACCAGTACCACCCCGACGTACAGCCGCAGGGCGACCTGTTCTACCTCGCGCACTTCAACGCCGGCCTGCGGATCTACGACGTGTCCAACCGGCGCCTTCCCCAGGAGATCGGCTACTTCGTCCCACCCGAACCCCGCAAGCGATACGGCTACCTGCCCGAACGCGAACTCGTCCTGCAGACCGAGGACGTCGTCGTGGACCGGCGCGGATTCATCTACATCACCGACAAGAACCAAGGCATGTGGATCCTGCGCTACGTCGGACCCCAGCCGAGAACCCGCTAGGTTTCGGACGCCGGGGCGAAGAGCTGATCGAGGTGGTAACGCAGCACCGCCATCGCGTCGTCGGCGGTGCGCTGCCCGATCAGCACGGTCGTGCCCAAGCCGTGGCTCAGCGCCAGCAGCCGCGCCGCCTCGACCGGGACGTCCACCGCCGCGGGCAGTTGCCCGGCATCGCGTGCCCGGGACAGGGCTTCGGCGAGTTGCCGTTCCAGGTCGTCGGCACCGGCGACGAACGGTTCGTGCGCGAGTTCGGGGTCGGTCATCGCCAGTACGGCGTAGGAGGTTCCGACGAGCTGGAACACCCGGCTCCGCTCATCGCTGGGCAGGGCTTCGGTGAGAAAAGCTTCGACGAACGCCCGCGGCGGGGGCGGATCCGGCAGCGCGGCCAGGCGCGCCGCCCACCGCTCGCGGCTTTGCCGCTCGAGGTGCCGCAGGGCGCCGAGCATCAGCTGGGCCTTGGTCTCGAAGTAGTACTGCACCAGCCGCAGCGAGACGCCGGACTCGGCGGCCACCGCCCGCATGGTGACCGCGTGCAGCCCGTCCCGGCCCGCGACCCGCACCAGAGCCTCGGCGATCTGGGCGCGGCGCGCGGTGTGATCGGCGGTCCTCGGCACCTGTCACTTCCTCCTCTGTCAGCGCACCTCCCGATTATGGTACATGTGTATATGGTACCGCTGTATCAACAAGCTGGCGGGGGCGAGGAGGGCGATGGGCATGCGGCGGAGCGCGGACGAACCCGGCGTCGCGACGGACGCCCGTTCCCGGCCGGAACTCGGCGGGGTGGTGCTCGCGGTGGCGTGCGCGGCGCAGTTCATGGTGGTGCTCGACATCTCGGTGGTGAACGTCGCGCTGCCCTCGATCCAGCGGGCGCTCGGCTTCGACTCGACCAGCCAGCAGTGGGTGGTCAACGCCTACGCGCTGACCTTCGCCGGGCTGCTGCCGCTCGGTGGGCGGCTGGCGGATCTCTTCGGTCGCAAGCGTAGCTACCTGCTCGGCCTGGCCTTGTTTTCGGGCGCGAGCCTGGCCGGTGGCCTGGCGAATTCGGCGGGGCTGTTGATCGCCGCCCGCGCGGTGCAGGGTGTGGGCGCGGCCGTGCTGGCACCGGCCACGCTGACGATCCTGACCACCACCTTCCCCGAGGGAACCCAGCGGACGCGGGCGTTGGCGATGTGGACCGCGGTCGGCATCGCGGGCGGCACGGCGGGCAACCTGGTCGGCGGGGTGCTCACCGAGTACCTGTCCTGGCGCTGGACGTTGTTGATCAACGTGCCGATCGGGACCGTGGCCATCCTGTTGGCGGCCCGCTTCGTGGCCGCCGACCACACGGCCGGGACCCGCCGCAGGGTCGATGTCCCTGGTGCGGTGCTGGCGACCGCCGGATTGGCGCTACTGGCTTACGGCATCGCCCAAGCCGGAGAGCAGGGTTGGGACGCACCCTCGACGTTGACGGGCGTGCTCGCCGGATTGGCCTTGCTGGGTGTGTTCGCGGTGGTGGAGTCCCGGTTCGCCGCCGTGCCGCTGATTCCGTCGCGGTTGTTCCGGATCCGGTCGGTCGCCGCGGGCAATGCGGCGATGCTGCTGGCCGGGGCCTGCCTGAATCCGATGTGGATGTTCCTGACCCTGTCGATGCAGAACGTCCTGCACTACAGCCCGATCCAGACCGGTCTGGCGTTCCTGCCGCACACCGTGGTGCAGATGGCGGTGGGGGCGCGGGTGACGCCGTGGCTGATGCGTCTCCTCGACGGCCGCGTGCTGATCGCGGCCGGAGCGCTGATCGCCGCCGCCGGGTTCTGGTGGCAGGGCGATCTGAACCCGCACAGCGGGTACCTGACCGGCATCCTCGGACCGGCGATCGTGTTCTCCATCGGGAGCGCGCTGGTGAACACCCCGCTCACCACCGCGGTCACTTCCGGCGTCGCCACGGAGGATGCCGGCGCCGCCTCCGGACTGATGAACACCACCAAGCAGGTCGGCGGCGCGCTCGGCCTCGCCGCGCTGGTGACCGTCGCCGCCACCACCACGACGACACCGGAGGCGCTGGCGGCGGACTACGGCCGCGCGTTCGACGTCATCGCCGTGCTCATGGTGGTGGTCATGGCGACCGCGTTCCTCCTGCCCCCGCAACGAGACCGGCAGCGCGCCCGCCGCGATGCGTCCGGCGATGGCCGAGGATCGGGCCGCGCGGCCCGAAAGGCTGCGCGGAACGAGCACCTGATTCCCGGCAATCGACTCCACGTCACCGGCACGACCACGGATCTCGAATAATCACCGGCGCGGCGAGGTCGAACAGCGGTGGAGCCGTCGTTCGTGCAGTTCGGTGCCGCCGGGTCCCCTGTCGAGCTGAGCACGTCCGGTATCGGTCCAGCCGTGGTGGTGGTAGAAGCGCAGGGCGCGTTCGTTGGTGTCGAGAACCCACAATCCGGCGTGGGTGAAACCGCAGGATCGGAGCCGGTCGAGGGCGGCGGCGTGGAGCTGGGTGCCGATGCCGCGGCGCCAGACGTCGGGGGCGAGGTAGAGCGCGTAGAGGTCGCCGAGGGTGGGGTCGGCGCGGTCGGCGGGCACGAGCGGCGGACCGGTCGCGGCGAAGCCGACGATGGCGTCCGCGATCGTCGCGACGATCGCGCGGGTGTGCGGCGGGCGGGCGGTGAGGACCTCCGACCAGAACTGTTCCCGGTCGGCGATGGACAGACCGGCCAAGACATCGTCGGGGAGCAGGCCGCGGTAGGCGGCGCGCCAGGACCGCACCAGCACGTTGGCGATGCCATGCGCGTCGGCCCGCGTCGCGTCTCGAAGCTCGACCATGCTGCCAATGCTTCCATGAAAGAAAAGGCTCACCCCTTCTTATTGCGCGCCGACCTCTTTGCCCGGTCCCGTCGAACCGCTTCTCGCGAGCGGTCCCGGTTGACCTGCTTGCCGCGCCGAACGTTCTCTGCTGCCGAGGTGAGGGTGTTGGGTTCCGCGTGGCGCAGAGCGAACCCGGGCAACCGGTGAGCTGGATCTGTTGGCGTGGGTGACCGCCGGCTTGGGTAGCCGGAGCCGGTCAACTGCTCCGAGCACTCAACATTGCACCTACTACGTCACTGGAAACAACGCTCGATTTAGACGGACACCAGGGCTGCATAGCTAAAAAATGGAAAACGGCGGCACTGTGTCACAGTGTCGCCGTTTTCCATTCCAAGAACCAACCAACAAACAGCAAATGATCACATTGGGAGATGGCGATTCTATGCCTGCTGGTGTTTATTGTCAGGAGCAGGCCGACTCGCCGGTTACTTGCTGGTGTCAACAGTGACCGTCGCTTCGGCGAGGCCTACGACTGGCACCTCAATCGTAGTCTTGTCCAAGAGGTCGGTCGTAATACCGTCCAACTCCAGCCCGGCTTGGAACGACGCATTGGCAACCTCGCCCTCAGCTCCCCCGACTATGGCTTGTGCCGAACCGGCCGAGATAAGCTGCACGCCGAGCATCGCAAACCCAACCGCCGCCACAGCCGCAATCTTGTTTCTCATGAGAATCACTCCTTTGCGCTCATTTTTGTGATGCGTTGTCACAACCATACACGACAGAGTGTGACGTGGAACACAAATCACCCTGTCGGGTGATCTTGGTCAGGGGTAACATGATTGCCGTGCGTAAAGAAAATTCGTCCCGCTTTCCGGAGGCTTTGGACAGCGCTCCTCAAACCGTCAAGAAGAAGGCCGGTCACGCGCGTTCGGCGGGGTCGAGTATGTAGGTAGTTGGGGTGTATTCGGCACTGCGGCGGGCTTCTTCGAGCACGAAGACGCACCCGCAAACAGGTGTGCGACAGCCAAGTGAGCACGGCCACTGTCAAACATCAGGTGGACCGTGTTGTCAAAGCATCTATCGGGACAGGACAAAATCATGTCGAATGTGTTGCCGAATTTGGCTCTACGGGATGGATGCTGTCACGTCCACCCCGACCGTCACTGGTGCCCCGGGATGGACGCACTCTTCTGCCGCATGAGTGCATGCGCAAGGATCAACGAACGGCAACCAGAATGGGCACGTTGACCCGCATCTTGGACGGAGCACTTCGCCCGGCAGTGGATCACGCGGAGTGCGCCAGAGCGTCTGCCGGTCGTGGCGCGGGTGTGGGACGCGTCAGCCGAGGCCAGATCGGGCGATGACGTTGGTGATGCTGATCCGAACTGCGGTGAAGCCTTCCTGGACGAATGATTCAGCCAAGTCCGCTGCGGGGTGAGCGGGGTAGTAGCGGTCGGCGATGCCCGCGGCGACGTGTTTGATCTGCGCTGGCTCGGCAGAGATTCGTGCATGCCCTTCGATGGCCACGAAGCTGTAGGGTCGCCGCTCATCGCTGACGCAGACCGCGATGCGCCGGTCACGCGCCAGGCTCTTGCCTTTGACGCTCCCGGGCGATAGGGCGAAGGCGAGTTCGTCGCCGTCGAGGATGAAGCAGACCGGGGTGACGTGGGGTCGCCCGTCGGCGCGGGTGAGGGCTAGGTGGGCAAGCCTTGTTCCCGCGGTGACAAAGGATCGCCATTCGGTGTCGGTCATTGTCGTCATTGGTGTTTTCCTTTCTGGTTGCTCTTCCCAGGGCTCCTGGCGTCGACGCTAGGAGCGATGAGCGATCAAGAAAAGCGATGATTTACGATCAGATCCATCGCGATATGCTATATATGGGAGTCATGGCCGACATCGACCTGCGGCAGCTGACGACGATGATCGCGATCGCCGAGGAGGGGACGTTCTCCCGAGCGGCGAACCGGCTGGGCTACACCCAGTCGAGCGTGAGCCAGCACATCGCGGCGCTGGAGAGGGCTCTTGGCGGCTCCGTGTTTGATCGGCCGGGTGGGCCAAGGCCGGTGCGGATAACCCCGCTCGGCGCCGTGGTGCTCGAGCAAGGCAGGGAGCTGCTGTCGAAAGCCGAAGCGCTGGGACGTGCGGTTGATCGGTTCAAGGCCGGCGATGGCCGCATCGACGTCGGCACCCTGCAGAGCGTCTCCAACGTGATCCTGCCAACCGTGCTGCGCCGCCTTCGGGACGAGCATCCCAACTGCGAGATCAGGCTCTCGGAAGCGGAACCGGACGAGGCGCGGATCGGCGATCTCGACCTGTTGTTCTACGACGGACTGATCGGCGACGAAGCGGAACACGTCCTGCTGATGGAAGACCCCTACCTGGTGGTGGCGCATCCGGGAGACCTGCCGGCCGGCCCGGTACCCGCGCGGAAGCTGGACGGGAAGGCGATGGTGGCCTGGCCGGCGACCTGTGACCAGCCCAGATTGGAGAAATCCCTCGCGCAGGCAGGAGCGCAGCCGCGCATCGTGTTCCGCTCGGCGGGCAACGAAACGATCTTGTCGCTGGTGCGCGCCGGGATGGGGCTCGCCGTGCTGCCCTGGCTTGCGATTCACCACGTCGTGTGCCGCTCCTGTGGCGCCATTCATGGCCCGGAAGGTTGGCCGGATCTGCGGGTTCACGAACTCGACCCCACACCCACGCGCGCGACCTACCTTCACTGGCCGCCTGGACGCGGCGGTCAGTCGCCGCTGGTGGCCCGCGCCATCGAGGTCGCCGTCGAAGTCTCGCGCGAGCTGGCTCAGCAGGCGCCACCAGCCCGGACCTGACCCGGTACGCGCCTATGAAAGCGGGGTGAAAGCGCCGCACTCCACCCTGGCTCCCGACATCTTCCGAGCGATGGAAACAGTGGGGGGAATGGGGATGACGGGATTCGATGTCACGGCGGCGGAGCTCGCCGACACCGCACGCAGGGTCGAGGCGGCGGCGAGTTCCATCGACGCCGAAAGCCGGAGAGCGACTGCCACCGAGGTGGCGCCGACGGGTTTCGGCGGTGAAAAGTACGCCGGTCACGGGCAGGCCTACCTCGCCGCCGTGCGCGGCGAGCTGGCATCGGTGCTGCGGGGGTTCCACGACGTGACCGCGTCGTTCGGCCGGAGCCTGGGCGAGGCGGCCAACGAGTACGGGCGCAACGAGGCGGACAGCACGGAGCGGATCTCCGGCCTGGATTCAAGGGGTAGTTGATGGCGAGGAGAGAGGCTGTCCCGGATCCGTCCGACGAGGAGATCAAGGAGATCCTCGACGACCCGAATGTGCCGGAGTCGACCAAACGGCAGATTGCCGCGGCGTGGGCGTACGACTTCGCCACCGGTTCGGTCGACGAGTCGGGCGAACCGGTCCACAACAAGCACGCGGTTCCGGACGAAGTCATGGCGTACGTCGACAAGTACGGCGCGCGCGACGACTTCGACAACATGTTTCAGTACGGCAACGACCGGTCGAAAGCGTCCTTGGGTTTCTACAACCCGATGCCGGTGGATCTGCGGGAGCTGTGTGACAGCGCCAAGAAGGAGTCCGAGGCGAATGCCGAGCACGGCGAGGACACCGAGCAACTCAGCGCTCTCAACGAGCGGCTGCGGTCTACCGGCACGACCGGTGAGGCGACGTCGGCGGCGATATTCGACGGTGGTGACTCCGGGCTCGAGTTCTTCGAGATATTCACCCCTTACTACAACGACTGGACCGGAAGCTCGCTGTCCATTGAAGAGTTCGTCAAGAAATACGACGAGCAGCGCGAGGTGAGCTTCGCCGCGCTCTACGCCGACCGCGCTCGGTTCGTCGAGGGCGCCGGACGCCTTCAGCAGAACCTCGAGGCGTTGCGGAACGCCGTGCGTTCGCTGCTGGGTTCCTGGGACGGCGATGCGGCGGACTCGGCGAGCGAGCTTTTCGACACGGTCGTCGTCGCCGGCGGAGAGACCGCGGTGGAGCGGCTCGCGCTGGCCGGTGACGCGCTCGACGTGGTGGTGCCGCGGATCGAGGAACTGTGCTGTGTGAAAGCCCAGGCCGTGTTGGACCTGTACGCGGTCGAGATCGGCGGGCTGGACGGTGAGCTGGTGGGCATCGTCATCAGGTGTGCCCGCAGGGAGGCGTCGACGGACGACCACGCCAGGATCGCCTCGGCCTTCGGCATCGACTACGAATCCGGCGCCTGCTACACCACCGGCAACGAGGTGGAGGAGCGGCTCGCGCAGGAGGCGACGAACTGGCTGAACGCGAACCTGGTGCCGATGTACGACAGCCACAAGCAGGCATTCGACGGGGTGTGCCAGCAGACCCACGAGGGGTTCGAGCAGGCGTGGCAGGGGCTGCGGGCCGCGCTGGCCGGCCAGGAGGGTGCCGTTGACGCCCTGCAGTCCGGCGCGGGCGGAACCGGTGGCCAGGGTGGCGCCGGCGGAACCGACGACTGAGCCAAAGGACCGAGACCATGCACGACCAGGCACGACGGCTGGCCCGCTCGCTTGACCGGACGATCGGCAACACCCGCGCCGAAGTGGCGCGCATGGCCGACGACCGGCAGGCCGTCCGCACCGCCGCCGAACAATCCACAAAGGACCTCGGTGAGCGGTGGCAGAAGCGGGCCACGGCGATCCGGCGCCGCGCCGAGGCCAGGCGCACGAACGCGTCCATGGCCGAGCGTGGTAAGCCCAAGATCATCGACTTCGGCTTCGAGGAGCCCGGCGAGCCGTCCGGGAATCCGTTGGACGACATGGTGCGCAAGGACGAGGTGCGCGACGCGCGGGCCAACACCGCGACCCCGCTGGCCGAGGTACCACGCCCCAGGTACGCCCGGCGCCGCGGCGACCGCACCCGGTCCGCGCCAGCCCCGCGACACACCGACGCCCGGCACCACCGGTGGTCCGCGGCACCGCCGGAGAACGACACACGCCGCTGAAGATGCTGCGCGTGTTCACGTTGCCGGGCCGGGTGTTCGAGCGCTTCGCGGCTCTCGCCACATGGGCTGGAGCCGGGGGCCGTGGTCGGGAAGCGGGATGGGGGTGCCGGTGCTGAGGAAGCCGTACCGCGCGTAGAGCGCGGCACTTCGCGTGGTGCTGGCTTCCAGATACGTCGGGTGCCCTTCGGCGTCGGACTGCCGGAGGCGGTGCCGGAGGAGGGCTCCTCCGATGCCGCGGCCCCGGCAGTGGGGGAGTACCGCCATGGAGGCGAGGTACCAGTGCGGGGTGCTGGGATGGTGGTCTGCGGTGTGCTGGAGCGCGGTGGCGAGTCGCTGGAGCGCGGTGCCCGGTTGGCTGCGGGCCAGCGCGCACAGGGCCGCGGCCTGGTGCTGGAGGGGGGCGGGCGAGTCGAGCCATTGCCAGGTGGATACGCCCTCGATGGCGCCGCCGGGTCCTTCCGCGACGAGGATTTCGCCGGTGCGGAGGGCGTCGGCGAGCCATTCCCGGAGCAGGCCGGCGGGTATTCCGGGGGAGTGCGGCTCGGCCGCTCTCACCCAGGCGCTGACGGCTTCGTCTTCGCCGGCGGCCGCGTACGCGGGCGCGATCTGGTCCAGCTCCGCCGGTTGCGCGGTGCGGACGGTGGGCTTCGCGTGGTTCGCTTCGGTCATCGACTTGCTCCGTACATCGTAAGATCGCTGGCGTGAACCACAGTTACCCGTACAGTCGCGGGTGTTCGAGTACTTTCGTCACGGAATCGGAGTGACGAAAAGGGGGTTCGGATGAACTGCGTGTGCTGTGGCGCCGACCTCCCGGACACCGGCCGCGGGCGGCCGCGGCGGTACTGCGGCAGGTCTTGTCAGGCGCGGGCGTACCGGGCTCGCCGGGACGGCGCGGGTTCCCGCCGCGCCCCGGGTCCTCGACCGCGCCGGGCGCTGGCGACACGTGGCCAGCTGGATCGCGCCACCGTGGTGCTGGCCGCCGTCCGGCTCGCCGATGCCGAAGGGCTCTCCGCGGTGTCGATGCGCGAACTGGCGGCCCGGTTGGACATCGCGGCGATGTCGCTGTACCAGCACGTGTCCGGAAAGGACGATCTCGTCGGGGCGATGGTCGACGCCGCGCTCGCCGGGTACCGGCCGCCGGATGCTTCCGCGGCCGGGTGGCGGTCGTTGCTCGAACACGAAGCGCGCCAGGAGTGGGCGGTCTACCGGCGGCATCCCTGGTTGCTGCGGGTGCTGGCGACGACGCGCCCACCCCTGGTCCGCTCGGTGCTGGAGGCGGTGGACCGTTCGATGACCGCCGTCGCCGGGCACGGTCTCGACCATCGGACCGCGCTGTCGGTGTATCTGCTGGTGAGCGGGTACGTGCAGGGCACGGCCCTGATGGGGGTCGCGGAAACCGAAACGGTCCGGGAAACCGGTGTCAGCGGTCCGCAATGGTGGAACACGCAGCTCGGGCGCCTGGCCGGAATGGCCGGTTCGGGCCACTATCCCTGGCTGTCCGAACTGGCCACCGCCGTACCCGACGGCGACGACCTCGAAAGCTGGTTCGAGTTCGGGCTGCACCGGGTGCTCGACGGGATCGCCGTGCTGCTGGCCGACGCGACGGGGACGTCGGCGTAGCGGCGAGCCTGGAATCCGGTCGGACCTTCATTTCACGGCGGCTGACCCTGGCGATCCGGTTTCCGGTTTACCGGGGTCGGTGCCAGCGGGTTGTCTGTCGGAGCAAGGCCCGGCGGACCGGTTCGATCGAGACGAGCAGCAGGGTCAGCCCGCCGAGCAGGGCCGCCGGTACCGCGAGCGAGGGGGTCGCGGGACTGTCCAGGGCGGCCGGTTGGACGGTCGGACCGCCGTGGCCCGATCCCTGGTGTGGCTGCGCGGCGCCGGGCTGTCCGGCGGCGGGCGCGGCTTCGCCGCACGCGCCGGGGAAGGTCTGGCAGTAGGTCGGCCTGCCGCCGAGCGACTCGGATTTGAGCACCGCGTGGTCGACGGCCCTGGTGAAGGTGTTCGCTCCGGCTTCGAGGATCCGGGTGAAGTCCTCGGGACCGGCCGCGGGCGCCTTGCGGGTGCTCACCGAGTAGATGGTGTCGCCGTCGTTCATCGTGTGCGCCGGGCGGATGGCGCGGGCCAGGCCGTCCTGGGCGACCTGGGCCATCTTCTGGGCCTGCGGCGCGGTCAGCGTGGCGTTGGTGGCGACCACGCCGATGGTGGTGTTCTCGTCGATGCCGGGGTCGCGGGCGGTGTTCGCGCTGCCCGGTTCGCAGCCACCCGGCGGACGCCGGGTGTCTCCGAACTCGTTGCCGACCTCCAGATGCAGCCCGTACAGCTCGCAGCCGCGGGTTTCGTCGTAGGTCTTGCCGAACGAGTTGAGCACGACGAACGCGCCGACCGTGATGCCGTTGCCGAGATCGATGCTGGCGCTGCCCACGCCTCCCTTGAGGCGGACCCCGGGACCGTCGGTGCCCGCTCCGGTGCCGGCGCCGACGCTGCCCTGCGCGACCGGCCCGGCGTTCGCGGCTTTCGCCGCCTGGTAGCCGAAACCGTGATCAGGTGTGGTTTCCAGCGGGCGGGCGAAATCCTCGCCCTGGCCGAGGTCGTAGATGATGGCTCCGGCCACACCCGGCACGGTCTTACCCTCCGCGTAGACGTGTCCGACCTTCTGCTCGCGCAGGTAGCGGGTAACCCCGTCGTAGGCGCCGAGCCCCATCCAACTGCCGCCGGAGAGCACCAGGCCGTGGAAAAACGCCTGGGAGGCCACCGGGTTGAGCGCGTCGGTGTTGACCGTTCCCGGCAGACCGCCGCGTACGTCGACCCCGGCCTGGGCGCCATCGCGCATCAGCAGCACGCTGGTGCCGGTGATGTTCGCGCGATCGGTGACCTGACCGACCTCGATGCCGGCGACGTCGGTGATGGTGTTGGTGCGTCCGGTGGCCTCATCGGCGGCCGCGACCGGGGCCAGCCCGGTCACGGCCAGGAGCCAGCCGGCGGCCGTGAGGGCCGCGACGGGCGGCTTTCGGAACGAGTTCACAGTCCCTCCCAAAATGACAATCCGTTCTGCCGCATCGACCACACTTTTTGCCTCCACACCCGTGGTCAACCGGTGCTCCGATGAATCGGCCAGGTCGATCCGGTTCCCTGTGTTCCCGCGGAGGACTCGGCGTTGCGCCGGGTTTTGGACCAGCCGTTGCGGCCACGCAGCAACCGGAACAGCGCGCGCCAAGACGTGATGTAGAAGGTGTAGATGTAGCAGGCGTAAGCCAGACCCATTCCGATTCCCCGCAGCATGTTCTTACTGCGTCGGCACCTGACTTGGTAGATCGGTCCCCAGATCGCGAACGGGGCGAGGCCGAACCAGGCGTAGACGGTGAACAGGATCCATGCCCCGTCGGAAATCCAGTGCCACATTCGCGCCGGGTCGCCCGCGGCGTGGAACAGCAGGACCAGGAACGGGATCGGGTAGATCAGCGAACCGAGCAACTGCATCCAGGGCTGCGCGAGGTAGTACATCATCTCCGCGGCGCCCAGCGTGGTCACGTGCGGTGAATCCCAGATCCGGCGGAGGTAACGTCCGCACTGCATGGTGCCTTGACCCCATCGGGTGCGTTGGGTGAGAAACCGGCGCATGCTGTACAGGCCCTCTTGGGAGACGTGCGAGTCCACGGTGAACTCGGTGCGCCAGCCCGCGGTGAGCAGGTGGACGCCGAGTTCGAAGTCTTCCAGCAGCGAACCGCGCCACGGTGTTTTCTCGGTACCGGCGATGGAACGTAATGCGGATAATCTGGTGAACTGCCCGTTACCTCCCAGAGCGATGGTGCCGGTGAAACCGCGGGAGGTTTGGATCGCCGCGATCGCGGTCCGGAATTCCATGTCTTGGAGCTGAACGAGCTTGAGCCCGAATTGGCGTGACCACCACCCTTTTCGCGTGGGTTCGGTATTCCGGTTCCCCATCCAGACGTCCAGCTGCACCGCACCGATCTCGTCGTTGCCGAACAGGTGCTCCGCCGAGCACACGGCCAAGCAGTCGGGCGCCGGTTCGCCGTCCGCGTCGACGACGGCGACGATCGCCGTGTGCCAGGGAATGTGCTCGCCATACCATTCGGTCAACGCGCGATAAGCCGCGTTGAGCGCGTCTCCCTTGCCGGTGCGTGCCCGCGGTCTGCGCCGTCGCACGAGGTGGACGTGAGGGTCCGCGGCGCCGTCGCGCCGCCGCAACGATTCCACGACCTGCGCGGTGTGGTCGTCGGAGTCGTCGTCGACCACCCAAATGTGTGCGGCGCCGAAGGTGGTCCGCAGATAGCGGACCGTCTTTCCGATCACCGCCTCCTCGTCCCGGCAGGGCACGAAGAAGTGCCAATCGAAATCTTCTGGATTACCGGCCGGCGCCGGTTTGCGGCGCAGGTAAGGAACGACGATGACGATCACGTATACGATGAACCCCACGCTGATCGTCATCGCGAAGGCCTGCGTGACGCCGAACAGAACCTGGAATGCCCCGGCGGTCATGACCCGGCTCGCTCGCGCCGGGGCCCACGGGTGCTCAACCAGACGAACAGGACGAGGGTTGCCGCGCCACCGAACAACTTCATCAGCGAGCCGAGCAACGTATGCGCCCAGTGGTCGCTGTCCTGGCCGAGCCAGTCGGCCAGTCCCACAATTGCCAGGACGTGCGCTTGACTGAGCGATATCAGGGCCACCGAAGCAATCGCCAGTGCGCACAACAATCGTCGCGTGTTCCGCGGTCGCAGCCACAGCATGATCGTGGTTAGGAGAACGAGGGGAAGAATCATGAATACCGAGGAAACCTCCGGTGCCATCCGCAAGCCGAACCGCTGACCGCTGGCCAGGTGGAGGTGAACGGTTTCCTGCGCCCCGGCGACATGCACCGCGCGGGAGGTCAGCCACCGCAAGACAATCCCGGTGAGGTGCACTTCGAACGCGCGGTACGCACGTTCAGCGAGGACCAGCGCTACTGCCGTGCCGAACAAAGTGAAGACAGCCACCCGTTCCCGCAAATAGTGAGCCTTTCGCACGGGGACACCGGCCGCGGCCACGCTGAACCTCCCGTTCGTCCCGCCGACTGGCGGCGAGCCACACCCTATCACCGGAAACCTGACCGGGTGCTATTCGTTCCAGTTCATACGGCAGTCAATGCCCCCAGTTATGCTGGGTTTATATAGTTGATGTTCGTCCTAATGAGTGGTTGTTCCGCGGACGTGTACCCGTTCTTGTGCCGACGCGATAGAACAGGTCCTGCGGCACGCCGGCGGGCGTGGTGAGAGCGACACCCGTTTCTCCAATAGCGCCATCCGATAATTCGGAGGAATACGCCATGAAGGCATGAGCCCTGCATCCGGGTGAGTCCTTTGCGCCAATTGCCGCCACCGCGTCGCGTCCCGCCGCCGACGTCGGCCTTTCCCGCACACGATTATCCCGGATATCGCCCCTGAGTGGCAAAGGTGGTAACTGATGTACAAGATGCCAGGAGCCGGTCTCGGCGCCGCGGGCGGCAGCGTGGGCGCGCTCGCCGCGACCGGGGCTGATTTCGGTTGGTGGCTGGCAGCCGGCGCTTTCCTGTGCGTGCTCGGCGTGCTGATGGTGATCGCCGCATATCGCCGGAATCGCCGCGCCTGCCACCGCGACGTTCAGCCATGATCCGGTCATAGGGATTCCGGCGTTGGAGCTGATGCTGCTGGCCGGCACCCGGCCGGAGGCCGTCAAGATCGCTCCGCTCGCACTCGCGCTGGCGAGCCATCCGGCGCTGCGGCCGGTGATCGTGCACAGCGGGCAGCATCGCGGCATGGTCGAGCAGGCGTTGGAACCGTTCGGGCTGGCCGTGGACGTGTATCTCGATGTTCCGCCGCGCACCAAGGGAACTCAAGCCGAGCTCGCGTCGGCGGTGCTACCCGAGCTGGACGAACTGCTGGACCGGCACCGCCCGGCGGCGCTGGTGGTGCAAGGTGACACGGCGACCGTGCTGGCCGGCGCGCTTGTCGCGTTCTGGCACCGGATTCCGGTGGTGCACCTGGAAGCCGGGCTGCGCACGCATGATCTCGCGGCGCCGTTTCCGGAGGAGGGGACGCGGCAGATGGTCTCCCGGATCGCCGCGCTGCATCTGGCGCCGACCCCGGCCGCGGCGGCCGCGCTGCGCGCGGAAGGCATCTCCGCGCGGCGAATCGTGATCACCGGCAATACGGTCGTCGACGCGGTGCTGGCCATCGCCGCTCGTAACCTGCCTGCTCGTGACCCCGCACTGGCGCTGCTGGAGATGGAGATCGCCGAGGGCGGCCAACGACTCGTGCTCGTGACCTCACACCGCCGCGAATCCTGGGGAGATCCCCTGGACCGCACGCTGGCCGCGGTGCGCTCGCTGGTCGCGGAACAGCCCGACGTGCAGGTCCTGTTCCCGGTGCACGCCAACCCGGCCGTTCGCGGTCAGGTGGAAACCCGGCTCGGCGGACTTCCGCGAGCCACGATCACCCGTCCGCTGGACTACCCCGACCTGATCCGCGCGCTACGGCTGGCCGATCTGGTGCTGACCGACTCCGGCGGCATCCAGGAAGAGGCGCCCAGCTTCGGCACTCCGGTGCTGGTACTGCGCGAGGTCACCGAGCGCACGGAAGCCGTCGATGCCGGCTGCGCCTGGCTGGTCGGCACCAAGCCCGCCTTGATCCTGGAGACCGCCACCCGGCTGCTGTCCGGCGCGCTGCGCCCGCATACCCGCGAAAACCCTTACGGCGACGGCGAAGCCGCGGCTCGTTCAGTCGCGGCCATCGAGCGATACCTCGCCCTCGCCGATCTGGAGACGCTCAAGCCGGGCCGAGGGTCTCGATGATT
The DNA here is from genome assembly GCF_009765355.1 of Amycolatopsis anabasis. Lineage (GTDB taxonomy): Bacteria > Actinomycetota > Actinomycetes > Mycobacteriales > Pseudonocardiaceae > Amycolatopsis > Amycolatopsis anabasis. The sequence goes on from NZ_VTHK01000009.1 coordinate 157,120, forward strand.
TCGTCGATCATGCGCTGGTCGGCTTGGTCCCGGGCGGGCAGCACGAGGGACCGCGGGAAGAGGTGGCCGAGGTCGACGCCCAGGCTGAGGGCGTAAACCTCGGTCCCACCGGTTTCGGCTTCGTGGACGCCGCGGAGCAGGTCGTGCTCCAGGAAGCCATCGGGGTTGACCGCGGCGGTGGCGCTGTCGGCGGGGCTGCCATCGGAGAACAGCACCAGGATGCCGCGGCGGGCGCCGAAGCCGCGGGAGCGCGCGGCCGCCCAGCGCACGGCCTCGCCCCCGAGGCCCTCGCGGAACAGGTCCGTCTTGAACAGGCCGGCGACCCCGCGGCGAGACCGTCGCCACGAACTGGCCGCGTTCTTGAAGACGAGGTGCAGGCGATCGTTGAGCCGTCCGGGGTCGGCGGGTCGGCCCGCCCGGGCCCAGTCCCGCCGCGCGCGGCCGCCGTTCCAGCCCTCGGTGGAAAAGCCCAGGACTTCAGTGGTGACACCGAGTTCGTCCAGCACGCGGGTCAGGTTGTCGACGAGGACCGCGGTCAACGGCACGTGCTGTTTCATCGAACCCGAGCAGTCGAGCAGGAAGGTGACGGAGACGTCGGCCTTCCTGGTGGTGGCCTCGGCCCGGAAGACGCGCGTCTCGGCCGGTGAGGTGATCAGGGTGGCGAGGCGGCGGCCGTCGAGGTGACCGCTGTCGAGACCGTGCTCCCAGCCGTCGGTGGCCGGGACCAGGAGCGCGGCGGCGAGGTCGCGGAGCATCTTGGCCCGGTTCAGGCGGGCGCGGCGGCCGAGGTCGTCGAGCCGTTGCCGGAACTCCTTCTGCTGCGCGGGACGGACGAGGTCGGTCGCGTCGCGCTGGCGGTCGTGGGCGGTCGTGAAGATCCGGTATTCGTCCACTTCGGACTCTCGACGGCCACCGGTGGCGACGGGGACACCGGCGTCCTCGGGGCCGGAGCCGCGGAGCAGGTCGGTGAGGGCGCGCTGCCCGGCGGAGCGCGCGAGCCGTGGTTTTCCGCTGGGAGCGCCCAGCAGGTTCGCGACGCCGACCGCGAACTCGGCCGCCAAGGGCGTGAAACGTTCCGGCTCGGCGCGCAGGCGGCCCAGGCGGGTGATCCGGGGACCGAACTCGGGCGCGAGGGCGGCGCGCGTCGGTTCGATGACCTCGTCCACGGGGGCGGGCACCGGGAAGCCGGTGAGGTGCGACCAGGCCATGGCGGCCACGGCGTGCAGCAGCAGGCCCGCGGCGGTATCGGTGAGCCCGTCGCCGTCGGCGGCGACGAGCCAATGTTCCATCCGGTGCCGCAGATTCGCGGTCGTACCGGGAAACCATTGCGGTACAAGGGATTCGACGCGGAACTGCTCGAGCTGGTCGAACAGCAGGCCGCCGATGTCGCCAGCCGGGCGGTGCTCCCGGTGCAGCGCGGGATCGGTGTGGCGCATCCGCAGGGCGAGCCCGTCGGCGGCGCCGCGCCAGCACCGCGGGTCGGCCTCCGCGTCGACGCGCAGGTGCGGCGCCAGCATGGTGAGCCGGGTGGCGCCCCGATACGGCTCCCCGGCGCGGAATCGCACCCGGGGATCCTGTCCGATCGCCCGAACGGTGGCGCCGCGCAGGAGGTCGAGCCGGTGGGTCGCGCGTGCGGCGGCGCGGTCGGCCAACGCGTCCTGCACCATCGCTCAGGCGCTCGCGCGCAGTTCGCGAGGCTCCGGGTCGCGGTCGAAACACCGCTGGAAGTACTCGCCGACGACCTCCTGTTCGAACTCCGCGCACTTGTTGGTGAAGGTGATACGCAGCGCGAGCGCCGGGTCGCCGAGGTAACCGGTGTTCTCCGCCCAGGTCACCACCGTCCGGGTGGACATCAGCGTGGCGAGGTCACCGGATTCGTGGCCCTGGCGGGTGAGGCGGGCGAGCGCGACCATGGCCTCGGCGGTCCGCCGGTCGAGTGCGGGCACCTGGCCCTGGAGGAGGGCGACCTCGGCCTCGGCGGGCAGGTAATCGAGCTTGGCGACGACGTTCCAGCGGTCGAGTTGAGCGTGGTTGATCCGCTGCACGCCGTGGTAGAGCCCGTCGTGGTCGCCGAGACCGGTGGTGTTCGCGGTGGCGAAAAGCCGGAAGCCGGGGTGGGAGTGGAGAACCTCGTTGCGTTCGAGGAGGGTGAACCGCCCTTCCTTCTCCAGCAGGCGCTGGATGACGAACATGACGTCGGGGCGCCCGGCGTCGTACTCGTCGAGGACCAGTGCGACCGGGCGCCGGACCGCCCACGGCAGGATTCCCTCGCGGAATTCGGTGACCTGCTTGCCTTCCCGCAGGGTCACCGCGTCGCGGCCGACGAGTTCGAGCCGCCCGACGTGGCCGTCGAGGTTCACGCGCAGGCAGCCCCAGTTGAGCCGGGCGGCGATCTGCTCGACGTGGGTGGACTTGCCCGAACCGTGGCGGCCGTGCACCAGCACCCGCCGGTTGTGCGCGAAGCCGAGGAGCAGGGCGAGGGTCACCTCGGGGTCGAAGTGGTAGGCGTCGTCGCGCGCGGGGACGTGCTCGTCCGGTTCGGCGAACGCGGGGACCTCGAGGTCGACGTCGAGGCCGAACAGCTCCCGCGCGTCCGCCGTCGCGTCCGGCATCCGGATCGTCACGACTGCTCCTCTCCCGGCATGGTGGCGGTGGTCTCGTGGCGGCCGATGGCCTCGGCGGCGTTGCGCAGCGCGGGCAGGGTCGTGGTGACGTCGTCGAGCGACAGGCGCATGACCGGTGCCTGGACCGCGACTCCGAGAACCGGCTGCCCGCCGTCCTCGCGGGGCACGGTCACCGCGACGCAGACCAGTCCGGGGAGGAACTCCTCGTCGTCGACGGCGTATCCCTGTGCCGAGATCCGGTCGAGCTCGGCTTCCAGGGCCTCGGGCTCGGTGATCGTCTTGCTGGTGTAGCGCTTGAGCGGGGCGTGCCCGATCAGCTTGTGCCGTTGCCGCGCGGACATCTGGGCGAGGAACAGCTTGCCGCTCGCCGAGCAGTGGACCGGGACGCGGGAGCCGGGGCGCAGGTAGAACCGCAGCGGCTCCGGCGTTTCGACGCGGTCGAGGTAGACCACCTCGCCGCGGGACAGCGCGGTGATGTTGCAGCTCTCACCCAGTTCCTCGACCAGGTGCTGGAGGATCACGTGCCGCCCGCCGTTGCGGGAGTCGTTGAGCAGCAGGTTCTCCGCGAGGCGGTGCAGCCGCGCGCCGGTGGTGTAGCTGCGGCCGTCGGCCTCCCGGAGCAGCAGCCCCGCCGATTCCAGCTGCTGGAGCATGCGGTGCAGGGTCGGTTTGGGCAGGCCGGTCTCGGCGACGAGCGCGGGCAGCGAGACCGGGTGGTCGCCGGCCGCGATCAGCTCGAGCAGCGCGAAGAGCCGCAGCGCCGGGGTGTCGCCGGACAGCGGTCCGTCCGGCTCCTGGATCAGTTCCACCATGCTCCCTCTCTGTCTCGGAAAACAGTACACCCCGTCTCGGACTTGAAGACAACCCGTTGACTGGGTCGGCTGGTGACGCCTACAGTCCGACCGGGTACCAGTTTTCGGAATCTTTCGTTCCATATTTTGCGACGTTCAGGGAGTGGGCAGTGAGCGAGCGAGCAACGGGGCCGCAGAAGATGACCCCCTCGGAGGCCTTCGTCGAGACGTTGGCGGCCAACGGCGTGACCGAGATCTTCGGCATCATGGGCTCGGCCTTCATGGACGCCATGGACATCTTCGCGCCGGCGGGCATCAAGCTGATCCCGGTCGTGCACGAGCAGGGCGCGGCGCACATGGCCGACGGCTACGCGCGCGCCAGCGGCCGCCACGGCGTGGTGATCGGCCAGAACGGCCCGGGCATCAGCAACTGCGTCACCGCGATCGCGGCCGCGTTCTGGGCGCACAGCCCGGTGGTCATGGTGACGCCCGAGGCCGGGACGATGGGGATGGGCCTCGGCGGCTTCCAGGAGGCCAACCAGCTGCCCATGTTCCAGGAGTTCACGAAGTACCAGGCACACGTGAACAACCCGAAGCGGATGGCGGAGCTGACCGGCCGGGCGTTCGACCGCGCGATGTCGGAAATGGGGCCGACGCAGCTCAACATCCCCCGCGACCACTTCTACGGCGAGATCGAAACCGAGATCCCGGTGCCGCGGCGGCTCGACCGCGGTCCCGGCGGCACCCGCAGCCTCGACGAGGCGGCCGACCTGCTCGCCTCGGCGGAGTTCCCGGTGATCGTCTCGGGTGGTGGTGTCGTCTTCGCCGACGGCGTCGGGGAGTGCCGGGCGCTCGCCGAGCGACTCGGCGCTCCGGTGGTGAACAGCTACCAGCACAACGACTCGTTCCCGGCGAGCCACCCGCAGTGGTGCGGCCCGCTCGGCTACCAGGGTTCCAAGGCCGCGATGCGGCTCATCGCCAAGGCGGACGTCGTTCTCGCGCTCGGCACCCGGCTCGGCCCGTTCGGCACCCTCCCGCAGCACGGCATGGACTACTGGCCCAAGAACGCCAAGATCATCCAGGTCGACGCCGACCACAAGATGCTGGGCCTGGTCAAGAAGATCGACGTCGGCATCTGCGGTGACGCGAAGGAGGCCGCCGCCGCGCTCACCGAGCGGCTGCGCGAGCGAACGCTCGCCTGCGACGCGACCCGCGGCGAGCGGGCCGACGAGATCCGCGAGGAGAAGCAGGCCTGGGAGCAGGAGCTCACCGCCTGGATCCACGAGACCGATCCGTACAGCCTGGACATGATCGCCGAGCAGGAGCAGGACGAGCGCACCTGGCTGCACCCCCGCCAGGTCCTCCGCGAGCTGGAGAAAGCGCTGCCCGAACGCGTGATGGTCTCCACCGACATCGGCAACATCAACTCCATCGCCCACAGCTACCTGCGGTTCGAGGAGCCACGCAGCTTCTTCGCGCCGATGAGCTTCGGCAACTGCGGGTACGCGCTGCCGACGATCATCGGCGCCAAGGCCGCGGCGCCGGAGCGGCCCGCGATCGCCTACGCCGGCGACGGCGCGTGGGGGATGAGCATGGTCGAGATCATGACCGCGGTGCGCCACGACATCCCGGTGACCGCCGTGGTGTTCCACAACCGGCAGTGGGGCGCGGAGAAGAAGAACCAGGTCGACTTCTACAACCGCCGGTTCGTCGCGGGCGAACTGGAGAGCGAAAGCTTCGCCGGCATCGCGCGGGCGATGGGCGCCGAGGGGATCGTGGTGGACTCGCTCGACGAGGTCGGTCCCGCGCTGCGCAAGGCGGTCGACGCGCAGATGAACGAGGGCCGCACCACGGTCATCGAGATCATGTGCTCGCGCGAGCTGGGCGACCCGTTCCGCCGGGACGCGCTGCGCAAGCCGGTGCGGCTGCTCGACAAGTACCGCGACTACGTCTGATCGTCCCGGTGGGACGGCTCCGCCCGGAGCCGTCCCACCGCCGACCCAGGAAAGCGGTAGCCCCGTGCCGACCTTCCCCGCACGAGCCGAGACGTTTCCCCTGCACGATCGCTGGCGTGCGGTGCTGGCCGACGTCCGGCCCACGGTCGCGCTGGCCGACGGTGACGACCCACGGGTGGTCCAGGCGGCGGCGCTCCTGCGCGAAGAGGACGGGGTCGCACCCCGTCTCGTCGGTGATCCGGCGTCGATCCGCCGGGTTTGCCGGGAAACCGGCGTCCGGTTGCCCGACGAGGTCATCGCGTGCACCCGGGACCTCGCCGCGGATCCGGCGATCCACGCGCTGATCGCGACCCGCCTCGCGAAAACCCCCGACCGGATTCCGGGCGCGCTGGCCGATTCCCTCGCGGGCGCGGTCGCCGGCGTCACCACCGGAACCTTCGACGCGTGTGTCGCGGGGGCGAACCGGCCGACCGCCGACGTGCTGCGGGCGTGCCTGCGCTACGTCGGGCTCGTCCCCGGCAACACGACGATGAGCAGCTGTTTCCTGCTGGTCCTGCCGGACGAACGCTGCCTGACCTTCGCCGACTGCGCGGTGGTCCCCGACCCCACCGCCGAGGAGCTGGTCGAGATCGCGCTGGCCTCGGCCCGCACCCACCTCGCGCTGACGGGGGAGGAGCCGGTGATCGCGATGCTGTCGTTCTCCACGCTCGGCAGCGCCACGCACGAGCGGGTCGAGCGCGTGCGCCGCGCCACCGATCTGCTGCGGCGGCGCGGTTCCGGCTTCCGGGTGGACGGCGAGTTGCAGTTCGACACCGCGGTGGAGGCCAGTGTCGGGCTGCGCAAGGCGCCCGGTTCGGCGGTCGCGGGCAAGGCCAACGTCCTCGTCTTCCCGAATCTCGACGCGGGCAACATCGGGTACAAGATCGCCGAACGGCTCGGCCGCGCCCGCGCGTTCGGGCCCGTCCTGCAAGGGCTGGCCGCGCCGGTGAACGATCTGTCCCGGGGCTGCGACGTCGGCGACATCCGGGCCACCGCGCTGCTCACCGCGGTCCAGGCCACCGGTGGCTAGATGGAACTCGTGCTCGCCGCCCTGGCGGTGGCCGCGTCCTCGCTCGTCGGCGGCGCGACGGGATTCGCGACCTCGCTGCTGTCCACGCCGGGCCTGCTACTGCTCGGCTACGACGTGCCGTTCGTGGTGACCGTCAACCTCGCCGCGACGCTGGTGTCCCGGATCCTGGTCGTATGCCGGTCCTGGCGGGCGATCGAACCGAAGCGCGTCGGCCTGCTCGTCGCGGGCAGCGCCCCGGGCGCGGTACTGGGCGCGGTGACCGTCGGCGCCATCCCGGTCCACGTCCTGCGGATCTTCGCGGGCGTCGTGGTGGCGCTGCTCGGCTTTCTCCTGCTGCTGCCGACTTTGGGCGACCCTGCCGGACCGGGCCGCGCCGGGCACGTGGCCACCGGACTGGCCAGCGGCTACCTCGCCACTTCGGTGTCGCTGAACGGCCCACCGGTCGCGGCACTGCTCAGCGCGGCGAACCTGCCGGTGCGGGCGTTCATCGCGAACCTGGCGTGCTACTTCATCTGCACGAACCTGATCTCCCTCACCACGCTGGGCGTGACCGGCGGGATCCCGCGTCACGGGCTCCTGCCGGTGCTCCCGGTGCTGCTCGTCGCGGCCATCGTGGGCAACCAGTTCGGCACGGCGGTGTCGTCGCGGGTTCCCCGGAAGGTGTTCAAGTACGTCGTCGCGGGTCTGGTCGTCGTCTCCGGGGTGGTGACCGCGCTTTCCTGACCGGCTGCGTTAACCTTGCCCGGTCAGGAGATCGCCAGGACGACGGAAGCCCGTGAACCACTCAGGAGCCCAGCCGCCAGCCGGAACGCAGGCCATCCGGCGTGCGCTCGGGGTGCTGCGGCTGCTCATGGACGAAGGCGGGGAACTGTCCCTGTCCGCGATCGCCCGGCGTCTCGAGCTCACTCCGGGCACCACGCACCGCGTCGTCGGCGCGCTGAGCATCGACGGGCTGGTGACCCACAACCCGCATACCGACTGCTACCACCTGGGGGCCGGGGCGATCCTGCTCGGCCAGGCCGCGCAGCGCGTGCACGGGCTGGAGCGGGCGCTGCCGGTGATCCGGCAGGTCAACGCGGAAACCGAGGAGTCGGTCAACATCGCCATCCGCGACGGTGGCGAGTCGGTGGTGCTGCTGCGTGCCCAGTCCACCCTGCCGCTGCGGTTCGAACAGCACCCCGGGGCCCGGTTTCCCTTGTACACCACCGCTTCCGGCAAGGCGATCCTCGCGCATTCGCTCGACGTCGAGGCGTACCTGGCGAGCCTGCCGGAACGCCTGCCCGCGCTGACCACGCACACGCTGGCGACGCGCGAGGAGCTGGCGCTGGAACTGACCGAGACGCGCGACCGCGGCTACAGCATCGACGACGAGGAGAACGTCGCCGGGGTGCGCTGCGTGGGCGCCGCGGTCGTGGACGACCAGGGCCTGGCGAAGGCCGCGGTGGTCATCCAGGTCCCCACGGTGCGGCTGCCCGACGAGCGCATCCCCGAACTGGGCGCGCGGGCCATCGCGGCCGCGCGCGAGGTCGCGCAGTTCCTGCCGCCGGACCGGTTCAGTCTGCGCTGACGCCGAGTGCCCGCGCGGTCAGCGAGGCGAGGTGCGTGGGCTCGTGCTCGGAAAGCTGGCGGATCTGGGTCCGGCAGCTGAAGCCGTCGGCGTGGACCACCGTTCCGGGGCTCGCCTCGCGCAACGCGGGGAGCAACTGGTGCTCGGCGACTTGGACCGAGACGTCATAGTGCCCGCGCTCGAACCCGAAGTTGCCCGCCAGTCCGCAGCAGCCTTCGCGCAGCACCCGCACTTCGCCGGTGACGCGGCCGAGCAGCCGGGTGTCGGCGTCGTAGCCCAGGTCCGCGTGCTGGTGGCAGTGCACCTGCGTGAGGACCCGGCCTTCGACCGCCTTGATCTCCGGGAGTTCGGCTGTGCCCACGTGCTCGGCGAAGGTGCGGACCGCCTTGCCGAGCAGGCGCACCCTCGGGTCTTCGGGCAGCAGTTCGGCGCCGTCCTCGCGCAGCATCGCGGTGCAGCTCGGCTCGAGCCCGATCACCGGCACACCGCGGCCCAGCCAGGGCGCCAGGACGTCGAGGGAGCGGCGCAGCACGCGGCGGGCCGTGTCCAGCTGTCCGGTGCTGTGCCAGGTCAGTCCACAGCAGACACTCCGGGCGGGGAGATGGACCTCGTGGCCGAGGGCCTCCAGCACGGCGACCGCGTCGCGGCCGACCCGCGGATCGAAGAAGTTGGTGAAGGTGTCCGGCCACAGCACCACCGGAGTCCGGCCTTCTGTCCACTGTGGAGGCTTGCGGCGGCGGAACCACTTGCGGAAGGTCGGTGCGGCCAGTGCGGGCAGCTCGCGTTCGGCGGCGATCCCGCCGAGCCGGTTGAGCACCCGGCGCAGCGGGCTCGCCGCCACGGCGTTGATCGCCCCGGCCATCGGCGCGCCCAGCCGCAGCCACCGGGGCAGCGCGCCCATGGTGTGGTGCGCCATCGGGCGTTTGCGGTGTTCGTAGTGCCTGCTGAGGAATTCCGACCGGTACGCGGCCATGTCGACCCCGACCGGGCAGTCGGACTTGCACGCCTTGCAGCCCAGGCAGAGATCGAGCGCGTCCCGGACCTCCGTGGACTGCCAGCCGCCGGTGATGACGTCGCCGGCGAGCATCTCGAACAGCAGCCGGGCCCGTCCGCGTGTGGAGTGTTCCTCTTCGCCGGTCGCCCGGTAGCTCGGGCACATCACGCCGCCCGAGGCGGACACGCACTTGCCGACGCCCACGCAGCGGCGGGACGCCGCGGCCAGGTCGCCGCCGTCCGCGTGCAGCGCGAGGCGTGCCCGCGTGGGCAGCACCGGCGGCGCGATCACGGTGCGCAGATCGGCGTCGAGCGGGGCGGGGTCGACGACCCGGCCCGGATTCATCCCGCCGCCGGGGTCGAAGGCGGACTTGAATTCCGCGAAGGCGGCCATCAGCCGCGGGGGGAACATGAGGGGGAGCAACTCGGCGCGGGCCTGGCCATCGCCGTGCTCGCCGGACAGCGAACCGCCGTGCGCGACGACCAGTTCGGCCGCGTCGGTGAGGAACGCCCGGTAGGCCTGCTTCGCTTCGGGTGCGGCGAGCGGGAAGTCGATGCGCACGTGCAGGCAGCCGTCGCCGAAGTGGCCGTACACCAGCCCCCTGCGGCCGTGCTTGTCCATCAGCAGCTCGAACTCGCGCAGGTACCGCCCGAGGTTTTCCGGCGGGACCGCGGAATCCTCCCAGCCGGACCACGCCTCGGCGCCGTCCGCGAGCCGGGTGGCCAGGCCCGCGCCCTCTTCGCGAATGCGCCAGAGTTTCCGTTGTGCCACCGCGTCTTCCACCACCAGCACGCTGGCGCCCACCGGCTTCGCGCGCTCGGCCACCAGTCGTGCGGTCCCGAGCGCCTCGTCCGCGGACGCACCGCCGGTTTCGAGGTACAGCCAAGCGTTCCCGGCCGGAAGCTCGCTGGCCTCGCCCGGTTTCCGCGCGTCGAGCGCCTGGACGAGCCCCGTTTCGATGCCCTCCATCGTCAGCACGGGCAGGTCGAGAAGCGCCGGCACGGCGTCGGCGGCCTCGGCGCTGCTGCCGAACCCCAGCACCACCAGCGCCCGTGAAACCGGTGCCGGCGCCAGATCGACCACCGCGCTCAGGATCGTCGCGCAGGTCCCCTCGGTGCCGACGAGTGCCTTGGCGACGTCGAAACCGTTCTCCGGCAACAGGTATTCGAGGTTGTACCCGGACACGCGCCGTGGCAGCCTCGGGAAACCGAGGCGGATGTCGGCCAGGTACTCGTCGCGCACCGCGCGCAGCGACCGGTAGAGCTGCCCGACCGGATCCTCCCGCGCGCACAACGATTCCAGTTCCGCCGGCGGCGTCCGGCCGACCTCCAGCCGGGTGCCGTCGCGCAGCGCGATCTCCAGCGACCGGACGTTGTCCGCGGTCTTGCCCCACGCCACCGAATGCGAGCCGCACGCGTTGTTGCCGATCATGCCGCCGATCGTGCAGCGGCTGTGCGTCGAGGGATCCGGCCCGAAGGTCAGCCCGTGCGCGGCCGCCTGTTCGCGGAGCCGGTCGAGCACCAGACCGGGTTCGACACGCGCGGTGCGGGCCTCGGCATCGATCTCCACCACGCGGTTGAGGTGACGGGTGAAGTCCAGGATCACCGCCTCGTTGGTGGCCTGGCCGCCGATGCTCGTCGCCGCGCCCCGCGGCAGGACCGGCGCGTCGTGCTCGGCGCACACCCGCAGCACGGCCACAACCTCGTCGGCCGACCGGGGACGCACCACCAGCAATGGGACGTGCCGGTAGTTCGACGCGTCGGTGGAGTGCGTCGCGAGTGTCGCCGGGTCGCCGGCCACCTCGCAGGACACCGCGGTGCGCAGCGCTTCTTCCAGCGCGGATCGCGAAAGTGCGGGTGACGGCATGGGCATCTCCAGGGAACTCGGGGGTTCACAACGACTACACGCGGAGCTATGGTGTGCTCGCCACATAGTGGATACAGCTTCCACATTCTGTCAATGTCGACGTGAGGAGTGGTCACCCGTGCCCGAACTGCACCGCAACGAGAGCGTGTTCACCTGGGCAGCACCGCCGCTGAAGTTCGGCGCCGGGGCCCTGGACGAGCTCGGAGCCGAGGTCGCCGCCCGGCAGGCGAAGTCGTGCCTGATCCTCACCGACCCCGGCGTCCGCCGGACCGGGATCCCGGACCGCGCGCTCGACTCGGTCCGCGCCGCCGGCGTGAAGAGCGAGATCTTCGACGGCGTGGGCGTCGAGCCCACCGACGCGAGCATCGACGAGGCCGTGAGCTTTGCCCGGCAACAGGACTGGGACTGCTTCGTCGCCATCGGCGGTGGCTCCGCGATCGACACCGCCAAGGCCGTCAACCTGCTCACCACCCACCCCGGTGAGCTCCTGGACTTCGTCACCCCGCCGATCGGCGCGGGCAAGGCGCCGTGGCTGCCGCTCAAGCCGCTGATCGCCGTGCCGACGACCGCGGGGACCGGCTCGGAGTCCACCACCATCTGCGTGGTCGACCTGCTCGGCCTGCACCTCAAGGCCGGGGTGAGCCATCCGGCGCTGCGGCCGTCGCTGGCCGTGGTCGACCCGCGGACCACGGTCACCCTGCCGCCCGCGGTGACCGCGGCCAGCGGGATGGACGTGCTCTCGCACGCGCTGGAGAGCTACACCAGCGTGGCCTTCGACGCGAAACCCGCGCCGGAGGACCCGATGCGCCGCCCCGCGTTCTGCGGATCGAACCCGATCAGCGACGTGTGGTGCGAGATGGCGCTGTCGCTGGTCGGCAAGCACCTGCGCACTGCCGTCCTCAATGGACGCGACCTGACCGCGCGGACGCAGATGGCCTTGGCTTCCACCTACGCGGGCACCGGATTCGGCAACGCGGGCACCCACCTCCCGCACGCCAACGCGTACCCGATCGCGGGCGCGGTCCAGGACTACCGGGCCGACGGCTACCCCGAGATGCCCATGGTGCCGCACGGCCAGGCGGTGTCGGCCACCGCGGCGGCGGTGTTCCGCTGGACCTACCCCGCCGCCCCCGAGCGGCACCTGCACGCGGCCCACCTGCTGTCGGGCGGGCAGACCTTCACCGCGACCGACGGGGCCGAGGCCCTGCCGCACGTGCTCGGCGAGCTGATGGCCGACATCGAGATGCCGAAGGGGCTGCACGCCTTCGGCTACGGTGAATCCGACATCGGCACGCTCGTGGACGGCACGCTCAAGCAGACCCGCCAGCTCGCCGTCGTGCCCCGCCCGGTCACCCGCGCGGCGCTCGAAGACATCTTCCGCCGCTCCCTGTGAAGGCAACGGAGTTATCAATGGAGACAACTCCTTCCCGACCTGGTGAGGGCACCAGGGCCACCTCCGACGTCCGCCTCGTCGTGGCGTCCAGCGTCTTCGGCACGACCGTCGAGTGGTACGACTTCTTCCTCTACGGCACGGCCGCGGGCATCGTGTTCAACAAGCTCTACTTCGCCGGCGACGATCCGCTCGTCGCCACCGTCCTGTCGTTCGCGACCTTCGCGCTGGGCTTCCTCGCCCGGCCGGTGGGCGGCTTCCTGTTCGGCCACATCGGCGACCGGGTCGGCCGCAAGAAGACCCTCGTGGCGACGATGCTCATCATGGGCGTCGCGACCTGCCTCATCGGCCTGCTGCCCGACTACGAGACGATCGGCCCGGCCGCGCCGATCCTGCTCGTGGTGCTCCGGCTGGCCCAGGGCGTCGCCGTCGGCGGCGAATGGGGTGGCGCGGTGCTCATGGCGACCGAGTACGCGCCGGCCGGGAAACGGGGGCTCTACGGGAGCTTCCCGCAGATCGGGCTCGCCCTCGGGCTCACGCTCGGCACCGGGGTGCTGGCGGCGCTCAACGCCCTCACGACGGAAGCGGCGTTCCTCGCCTGGGGCTGGCGCATCGGGTTCCTGCTGTCCGCGGTGCTCGTGGTGGTCGGCCTCCTGATCCGGGTGAAGATCATGGAGACACCGGCCTTCCGAGTCATGACCGAGCAGGAGGGCAACGCGACGGTCCCGGCGCTCGAACTGGTCCGCGACCCGATTTCCCGGCGGCATCTGCTCCTCGGTATGGGCAGCAGGCTGACCGAGGGCGTGGCCTTCAACGCCTGGGCCGTGTTCGTGATCTCCTACGGCAGCGGAACCCTGCGGCTGGACCGGCAGTTCCTGCTGGTGGGCGTGATGACCGCCGCGGCGGTGATGGTCGTGTTCATCCCGGTCTTCGGCCGGGTGTCGGACCGGGTCGGCCGTCGCCGCGCGTTCTCGGTCGGCGCCGTGACGACGCTGGTGCTGGCGATACCCGTGCTGGCCGCGCTGCACGCGGGCAACCCGCTGCTGATCACCGTGTCGCTCGTCGCCGTGCTGGGCATCAGTTACCCGCTGATGTACGGGCCGCAGGCGGCCTTCTACGCCGAGCTGTTCCCGGTTTCCCGGCGCTGCACCGGAATCTCGGTCGTCTACCAGCTTTCCGGCGTGGTGGCCTCCGGGCTCACCCCGTTGGTCCTGGCCTACCTGGCCGGCCGCACCGGTATCAACGGCGTGCTGGTCTACCTCGCGGTGACCACCGCGATCAGCGTGGTGTGCACCCTCGCCATCCGCGAACGCGACCTGTTCGCCGACGACGTCCCCGCCGAGGTGACCGCGGCCGCCGTCAGCCCCGGAAAAGCCTGATCGGGATCCACGGGTGGTGGGTGCAGGCCCGCACCCACCACCCGTTCCGTACTGGCGCCGGATCAGGCGAGATCCGCGCCCGGGGCGTTCCGCAGCTGTGGCCTTGGCGTGTCCGGAGGCGCCTCGGCCGCCGGGGGAGTGCCGCGGCGGCGGCGCACCTCGTAGCCCAGCAGGATCAGGACGAGGGTCACCGCGCTGAGCCAGAACTGCGATCGCGTACCCGGCAGCATCGCCATCGCCCCGATGACCAGCGCCATCAACGCGATCGTCGCATAACTCAGCCAGGGGAACAGCCACATCTTCAGCCCCAGCTTGCCGGGGTCGTCACGTTGCAGCCGCCGGCGCAGGGTGACCTGGGCCAGCGCGATCGCCAGGTAGACGAACAGCGCGACGGCGCCGTAGGAGTTCACCAGGAACTGGAAGATCAGGTCCGGTGAGGTGTAGGCGGCGATGACCGAGACGTAGCCGACGACCGTGCCGGCGAGGATGGCGCGGCGGGGGACACCGCTGCGGGACAGGCGGGTGAACGCGCGGGGCGCGTCGCCGTGGTGGGTCAGCGCGAACAGCATCCGGGACGAGGTGTAGAGCGCCGAGTTCAAACAGGACAGGACCGCGGTGAGCACGATGCCGTTCATGATGGTCGACACCGCCGGGATGCCCAGCACGTCGAGCACCGCGGCGTACGGGCTGACCGCGGTTTCGGGCGAGTTCCAGGCCTTGATCGTCACGACCACGAACACCGATCCCACGTAGAACAGCACGACCCGGAAGATGATCGACCGCATCGCCCGCGCGATGGCCCGCTTCGGCTCGGCCGACTCGGCCGCGGCGATGGTGACGATCTCCGCTCCGGTGTAGAAACCGATGCACGGCACGACGGCGGCGAGCACCGCGCCGATGCCCAGCGGGGCGAACCCGCCGTGGGACACCAGGTTCGACACCCCGCCGTGCGACCCCGGCCAGAAGCCGAGCAAGTACAGCCCGCCGAGTACGAGGAACACGATGATCGCGACGACCTTGATCGAGGAGAACCAGTACTCGAATTCGCCGTAGGAGCGGGCCGAAACCAGGTTGGTGCCGGTCAGCAGCACCAGCAGGCCCAGGCTGAGCACCCACAGCGGGACACCGGGCAGCCACAGTTGCAGGATCCGCCCGCCCGCCACGGCTTCGACGGCGACCACGATGACGAAGAAGTACCAGTACATCCAGCCCACCGCGAAGCCGGCGCGGTTGCCCATCGCCTCCCTGGCGTAGACGTAGAACGAGCCGAGCGCGGGCTTCGCCACCGTCATCTCGGCCAGCATCCGCATGATGAGCACGGTGATCAGACCGGCGATCAGGAACGAGACCACCGCGGCCGGACCGGTCGAGGAAATCACCACACCGCTGCCGACGAACAACCCGGCGCCGATGACGCCGCCGAGGGCGATGAGGTTCATGTGCCGCTGCTTGAGACCCGGTTTCAGCCCGCTGGGCCGGGCGGGATCGGACGACCGACTCACGTCTCCTCCTTGCCGCGGCGCCGCTGGTGCGGGACCGCAGGGAGCTTCGATTTGTGGTTCCCGTCACCGTAGGTACTGCCTGGGCCCGATACGAGAGCCAGTTTCGCCGTGGCCGACAGGTCCAGATGGCGTGGCGTGCGTGGCCGGACGACAAAAACGGGTGGGGCCGCCGACGTTCGGCGACCCCACCCGGTGAGTCCACTATGGATTCAGGGCTGCACGGCCTTCTCGACGTCGGTGAGCATCGCGTCGACGCCGTGCAGCAACTCGGTGAGTGCCGCCTCATCGGCCACGAGCGGTGGCGAGATCATGAGCATCGTGGCGCCGCGGTCGTCGCCGCGCAGGAGCACGCCGGTGCGGCGGAACGCCTCGGGCAGTACCTCGCGCAGGACCTTGAGCGATTCGGCTTCGGTCAGCTCCCGGCCGCTGCGGTGATCGGCCGTCAGCTCGATCGCGTAGAAGAACCCGGTCCCGCGGACGTCCTTGACACAGCGGTGGGCGTCCTTGAGCGACCGCAGGGCGGCGGACAGTCGTGGTCCCTCGGCCCGCACGTGGTCGAGCACGCGCTCGTCGCGCAGGGCGGTCAGGTTCGCCACCGCCGCGGCGGTGGCGACCGGGTGCCCGCCCCAGGTGGCGCCGTGCGTGAAGACACCGCCCTTCGGCGAGTCGTAGAGCTCGGTGGCCAGCCGCTCACGCACGATCAGCCCGCCGAGCGGCGCGTACCCGGAGGTCGAGCCCTTGGCGAAGGTGATCATGTCCGGGACGACGCCGGTCAGGCCATGGCCGAACCAGTGCCCGAGCCTGCCGAACGAGCAGATCACCTCGTCGGAGACCAGCAGGATGCCGTACTTGTCGCACAGCGCCCGCACCGCCTGCCAGTACCCGTCCGGCGGCACCAGCGCGCCCCGGCCGTTCTGCACCGGCTCGGCGAACAGCGCCGCGACCGTCTCCGGCCCCTCCTCGAGGATGACGTCCTCGATCGCCTTGACGCAGTCCAGTGCTTCGGCGGGCCCGCAATCGCCGACCAGGCCCAGGGTGTTCGGCACGTGCCGAACACCGGGGAGCAGCGGGCCGAACGGGTCCTTGATCTTCGGCAGGCCGGTCACCGACAAGGCGCCCAGGGTGGTGCCGTGGTACGCCAGGTCGCGGGCGATGATCTTCGTCCGCTCCGGCTGCCCCTGGCTGCGGTGGTACTGGCGGGCGAACTTCAGGGCCGACTCGACGGCTTCGGAGCCGGAGTTGACGAAGAACGTGGTGCCCAGGTCGCCCGGGGCGCGCTCGGCGATGAGCGTGGCCGCCTCGATGGCCGGGTTGTGCGCCGAACCCCAGTTGCTGGCGTAGGCGAGGGTGCCCACCTGATCGGCGACGGCCTTCGCGACGTCGGCGCGCCCGTGCCCGAGGTTGACGCAGAACAGCCCGGCGAGCCCGTCGAGGTGGCGGCGGCCTTCGGTGTCGACGAGGTGGCAGCCTTCGCCGCGCACGAACACCGGGAAATCGCCGGCCCAGGTGTCCTTGCGAGTGAAATGCGGCCCGAGATGCCGGCGAGCCTGCGCTCGCAACTGGGTGACGTCCACCGGAGACCTCCTTCAAGGCGCGAGTGTGTGGTTCGACTCTCGCAATCCGGCCCGGCCCCGGCCCAGCACCAGAGACGTGCGTTCCGACGGGTCCAGATGGGGCCGGGGTCAGCGGTCGAGAAGTTCCTCGCAAGCCCGGCCCAGCAGGCGGATGCCCGGATCGATCGCCCGGGGCGGGATCGCCGCGAAACCCACCCGGAAGTGATTGCGGGGCGGATCGTCGCCGAGGAAGAAGATGTCGCCGCCCTCGATGAGGACGCCATGCCGTTCCGCGCGTTCCACCAGGCGGCGGCAGTCCAGCGCGGGCGGCGCGGTCACCCACAGACTCACCCCGCCCGGCGGGTACGGGTTCTGCGGCCACGGCAGATGCTCCGCGACCGCCGCGCACGTCGCTTCCCACTTGCGCATCAGCTTCGTGCGGTAGCGGCGCAGGGAACTCTGGTACTGGCCGCTGTCGATGAGCAGGGCCAGCGCGCGCTGCAGGTGCCCTGGCGGGTGACGCAGCACGTAACGGCGGATCTCGCGCAACTCCCGGACCAGCTCGCGCGGGGCGGCCAGGTACCCCAGCCGCAGCCCGGGCGAGAGGAACTTCGAGAACGTGCCGAGGTACACGACGTCTCCGGAGCCGTCGAGGGCCTTCAGCGCCGGGGTCGGGCTGCCGCGGTAGCGGAACTCGCTGTCGTAGTCGTCTTCGACGACCACGGTGCCGGCCGCCGCGGCCAGTTCCAGCAGCCGGCGGCGACGGCCGATGCTCAGGGTGACATTCGTCGGGTGGTGGTGGCTGGGGGTGAGGTACAGCAGGTCGACGCCGGCGAGGTCGTCCGGTGGGCGCAGCCCGCGCTGGTCGACGTCCAGCCCGCGCACCCCGGCGCCGCTGCGCAGGAAGATGTGCCGCGCGTCGAGGTAGCCCGGGTTCTCCATCGCCACGACCTGCTCGGGCCCCAGCAGCGCACGTCCGAGCAGATCGAGGCCCTGCTGCGAGCCGACGGTGATGAGCACCTCTTCGGGGTCGGCCTCGATCCCGCGGGCGGTGAGCAGGTGCCGGCACACCATGTCGACCAGCATCGGATCGTCGGAGCCGACGCTGTCCTGCAGGGCCGGGAAGACGTGCGGCCGGTACAGCGCGTCGCGCAGGCAGCGGGCCCACGACCGGGCCGGGAACGCGCTGACGTCCATCTGGCCCGCCACGAACGGGTAGGGATAGGTGTGCCAGTCGGCACGCTTCTCGACGTGCGGCACGTCCGCGTCCGGGTACCGGCGCACCCGGACCCGCCAGTCGATCCGCGGCTGGGTACGCCGTTCCTGCACCTCGCAGTGCGACCGCATCTCCGCGTTGACGAACAGGCCGCTGCGTTCGCGGCTCTCCAGGAACCCTTCGGCCACCAGTTCCTGGTAGGCGAGGTTGATCGTGTTGCGCGAGATGCCGAGTTCGGCCGACAGTTCCCGTGAGCTGGGCAACCGGTGCCCCGGGGCGAACGTGCCGACCGCGATGCCGTGCTCGACGGCCCGCCGCACCTGGCGGTACAGCGGCTCCGGCGACGACCGATCGATTTCGATCAGGGTACGGGGCACCGGCTGCTCCTCGCCGAAGGTCCGGGGGCGACCGAACATAACCCGCCCGGGGCGCCGGTGGCCAGCCGCCGAAACCTATTTGGACGATCATTCAGGGCGGTGCGCCGCGGCCATCGTCCGGACAAGCGGGGCGACCTGCTCGGCCATGGCGTGGTAACCGGCGTCGCTGGGGTGCAGCCGGTCTCCGCTGTCGTAGGCGGGAGCGAGCCGGTCCGGGTCCCCGGGAGCGGCCAGTGCCCGGTCGAGGTCGACCACCGCGTCGTACTCGCCCGAGGTGCGGATCCAGTGGTTCACCTCGTCGCGTACCCGCTCCCCGCGTTCGCTGTAGTAGAACGCGCCCTTGTACGGCAACAGGGTCGCACCGATCACCTTGATGCCGCGGGCCCGTGCCTGCCGGATCAGCTCGCGGTGTCCCGCGATCAGTTCGGCGGCGGTCACTTCTGGATTCGGGGAGCAGGGGAAGTTCTGGATCTCGCTGAAACCGATGTCGTTGATGCCTTCGAGCACGACGACGGTACCCACTCGTGGCTGGCCCAGCGCGTCGCGTGCGAACCGGGTCAGCGCTTTCTCGCCGACGCAATCGTTGAGCACCCGGTTTCCGCTGATGCCCGCGTTGAGAACTGGGCGCGCCTTTCCGCCCGCGGCGAGGAGTTCGGCCAGTTCGTCCGGGTACCGGTTGTTCGCGTCCGTTGTGGACGCGGTGCCGTCGGTGATGGAATTGCCGAAAGCCACTACCGCGTCCCGTTCGGCGGGAACGCCGGTGACTTCCACCCCGGCGAGGTAGTACCAGGACAGGGTGGTCTCGGTGAACGCGGTGCCGCCCGGGTCGGCCCGGTGGTCACCGGTGGCGCGATAGCTGGTGGCCCGGGCGTCCGCGTGAAAAGTCGCCGGTCCGGTCGGCTGGGCGAAATACGTTGTCACGGTCACCGACTCCAGCTGCTCGACGCGCAACGGCGCCGCGTCACTGACCACCTCGCCCCGGGCCGGGATGACGACCGAGGGTGATTGCCCGAAAGTCAAAGGCATCAAGGAATCCGGTCGCACGGACGCGCCTCCTGCGGACAGCGCGACGGTGGCACCGGCCACCGTCAGTGGCGCGGCCCCGTAGTGGTTGCTCAGCCGGATCCGCGTCGCCGCCCCGCCGTGGGAGACCCGGACGACCTGGCGCACGGTCTGGTTGGTGAAGCCCTCCCGCGACCAGTTCGGGATGAATCCGCCGCTGGCCTGCATCATCGAGGCCGACCAGGTACCCGACCAGTCGGTCGCCGCCGCGGGCCCTGGCCGGGCATCGGCGATGCCCGGACCGGCCAGCAGACCGGCGACCGTGACAATACCGAGCAGCAGAGCGGGAAACCGTTTATGCGTCCTTATCCCCATTTGTTATGACCTCCCGCAACGTTTTTTATTGCCTGCCGTAATGGCGAAGCAATCGCATGGGGTCTGGTGTGGCTCCAAGCGCGTCGAACCGATTTCACATCAGTAATGTCAGAAACGCTAGCACGCCGATAATTACGTTAGGTACACGCTGAACGGCGCAAATTTGTTCCCCGGTTCGGGTGCGGCGCCGTCGGTCAGCGGTAGGATTCCCGGGGGAATCGGGCGCCGGACCAGAATCCCAGCACGTCGTGGTTGAACTCCGGCGGTCGTTCCCAATTCGCGGAGTGCCCGGCCCTGCGGTAGATCAGCGTGCCGGCGTCCGGCAGATGGGCGGCGATCATCCGCAGGATCGGGGGTGGCAGGTAGAGGTCGGCGTCGCCGGTCATGAGCAAGGTTCGCACGGAGAGGGTTTCCAGCCGGGGCCAGTCGATCGGCTCGGACAGGTTCTGGCCCGGCACCGGGTGCCCGCCCAGCGAGCGTTGGGAAATCTCCCGCCACTTCCGGGTGCCCTCTTCGTTGGCCGCGCGGTAGTGCGGGCTCAGTTCCAGGAAGTCGTGTGGCATGTTCTCGAAGCCCGGTGGCCGCAGCAGCCCGGTGATCCGCAGGTATTCCGGGTCGGAGATGCCCATGAAACTGCTCAGGATGACCAGGCTGAGCAGTCGTCGGGGGTGCAGCAGCGCGTAGTCGGTCGCGTAGTATCCGCCCAGCGCCGCGCCGAGCAGGTGGAACCGCCGCAACCCGAGATGCTCGACCAGGGCGTGCAGGTCCGCGGCGCCCACCCCCGGGTCGCCCGGTTCCGGGGGAGTGGAGTTGTAGTGGCCGCGTCGCGAGTACGCGATCACCCGGTAACCGGCGCGGGCGAACACCGGTTGCTGGTACGGCCACGACAGGGCGCTTCCGCTGCCCGGGTGCACGAGCACGACCGCGGGGCCGGCGCCACCGGTGTCCCAGAACCACAGCCGCCCGCCGGGTACGTCCAGGAAGCCTTCCCCGCACGGAACCTGGGCTGGAATCGGCTCGGGCGCCAACGAGTGGCACCTCGCGGACTCAGGTGCGTCCGCCGAACCGGTTGCGGCCATCGCCGAGCCGGGGGCGGCGAGTGCGGCGGCGGCCGTGGAAGCCAGAACGGTACGTCTGGCCACCTGCCCGCCGGTGGTCGCTGCGCGTGTCATGTGGAGGTTCCCTAGGGGCGTGGTTGGTCGTCGCGGTGGCACCGGTTACCCCGAACAAGCCCCCGGCGCAGGAGCTGCGGATGCGGCCCTGTTGATCTATGAGAATGCACCCATGTTGTTGCGAATGTCAACACCTGCAGAACCGCGACGAGCTGCCTGGGGTTGCCGCATGGGACTGTCCTATGAGGACGCTGCGCCGAGCGGGTCGCCGGGTTGCGGCTCGCCCCGCCCAAGACACCCGCCGACGTCCGGCGGCGGCTGGTGACAAGAAGTGCGGTCTCGTCTTCATGGGCGGTCGGTGACCGCTTTGCTCCGGCGTCGGTTGCCCAGAACGGTCAGGCCGAGGCTGGACAGGAACACCGCCGGCATCACGCAGACCAGCACCGTGTTGGTCGTGGCTCCTGCCGCGGTCAGCACGTCGACGTGGGCGACGACCAGGACCAGCGCGGTGGTGAGCAGGGCCGTGGCCAGGGCGGCGGTGGCCAGCACAGCGGGGGATCTCCGGCCGGCGCGTCCGCTGGCGAGGAACGCCCCCGCCGAGGCTGCGACGAGCACCTGCAATCCCAGCACGCCGATCACCCCCGGGGTGTTGACCCACAGCAGGAGGTGCCGGTAGGGGTCGGCGCCCGCCGCGGCGAAGGCCAGCACGACCGCCAGTGCCAGCGCGCATTGCAGCAGTCCCGCGACATACGGCGAGCGGTGCCGGGGATGCAGCCTGCCGAGCGGACGCGGCAGGATCCGGTCGCGGGACAGCGCGTACACGTAGCGGTTGACCGCGTTGTGGAAGGCGAGCTGGGTGGCGTAGACGCTGGTGATGATCAGGATTCGCATCAGGGTGGTGGCCCAGGGGCCGAGGTAGCGGTCGGTGGCGAGGAAGAACAGGTCGGCGGTGTGCTCTCCGGCCACGGCCACCGCCGCGCTCTCGCCGAAGGCCTGCACCACGGCCCAGACGATGAACGCGTACAGCACGGCCATGAACGCGACCGCGAGGTAGGTCGCCCGCGGGATGCTGCGTTCCGGATCGCGGGCTTCCTCCCGGTAGAGCACGGTCGATTCGAAGCCCATGAAGGCGGCGAAGCTGATCGCCAGCACCCCGGCCATTCCCGGGGTGGACACGGCCTCCGGGGTGAACGAACCGGCGCCGAGCCCGTCCGCGCCGCCCCGCACCACCACCGCGACGGCCAGCGCCACCAGCAGCCCGGTTTCGGCGATCAGCAGGACTCCGAGCACGTGTGCGCCGACGTCGATCCCGCGGTAGCCCAGGCCGAGCACGGCCAGCACCGCGACGGCCGCGATGAGCGGCCAGGGCACGTCCCAGCCGAGCAGGTCGCGCAGGGTCGCCTGCGCCTGGGTGGCGAACAGCCCGAACACGCCGATCTGCAGGGCGTTGTAGGCGACCAGCGCACTGACTCCCGCGGCCACGCCGGTGGCGCGGCCGAGGCCGCGGCTGATGTAGGAGTAGAAGGCGCCCGCGTCGGTGACATGCCGCGTCATGGGCAGGAAGGCGGCGGCGAACACGGACAGCACGGCGCCCGCGGCCAGATAGCCCACCGGTGCGCCGATCCCGCCGAGCAGGATGGCCAGCGGCGCCACGCCCACCATCACGGTGAGCGGCGCGGCGGCCGAGACCACGAGGAACACGATCCCGCCGGTGCCGAGCGCGTCGCGTTTGAGCTCGGGCCGCGCCGGGCCGGTCATCGGAGAGCCTCGATCAGTTCGGTGGCGGCTCGGCGGCCGCTGTCGATCGCGCCGTCGATGAAACCGGGCCAGCGCAGGGCGGTGTGCGCGCCGCCGAAGTGCACCAGGCCTTCCGGGCGGCCCAGTTCCCTTTCGTAGCGGGAGATCTGGCCCGCGCGGAACGTGGTCCAGGTGCCCCGGGACCATTCGTCGTCGACCCAGCGGTGGGTGGCGGTGTGCAGCACCTCGGCGCCGGGGGCGAACTCGCGCACCGCCCGCCGCACGTCCGCGGGGTCGTCGCCGTCCACCCGGTCGTGCTCGGGGGCGAAGCAGACGAGCAGCACCCCTTCGGCGGTGGTGCGCATCGCGCCGACGTAGTCGAAGGCGGTGCGCCAGCCGTAGCCGGAGAGGTCCTCGGGCACCCCGCGCGCCAGCGCCCAGATCTTCTGGCCCTGCCCCGCGTGGTTCTCCCGGGAGATCTCCCGTTTCGGCGCGGAGAGGGCGGGCAGGAACTCCAGCCGCCGCAACGTCCCCAGCGGCACCGTGACCAGGACGCGCCGCGCGCGGTCGACGCCGCCGCCGTGCCGGACCAGGACACCGCCGCCGCCCTGCTCGACGACCGACACCGGGCAGCCGAGCCGGATCGTGGCGGAGCCGTCGGCGGCGATGGCCCGCGCGAGCGAGCGGGTGCCGTCGGTGAAGGTGTGTCCGAGCACGCTGGCCCGGATCATTCCCCACACCGAGTTCCCCATGGCGGCCAGCCAGCGCAGGATGTCCAGCGCGGACCCGGTGTCGGCGCGGGCGTTGCCGCACCCGCAGAACCAGGAGACCACGAGGTCCCGGACCGTGCCGGTGAGCCCTGCCCGCCTGGCCCAGTCCTCGATCGGGATGTCGAGGTCGGCCAGCCCCTGGCAGGACAGCGGGCGGTCGAGGTCCAGCCGCGCCCCCGCGGCCAGCAGCGCGCGCAGGCCGTGCTCCAGCGAGTCGAGCGCGGTGGCGGGCACCGGCAGCAGGCTGTCCAGGACGCGGCCGCCGTCGGACCAGGTCATCCTGCCGGGCAGCGCGCTGGCCTCGACGGCGATGCCGTACCGGGCGACCTCGCTGAACACCGCGGTCTGCTCCGGGACGATCCAGGTGCCGCCCATCTCCAGGCCGATGCCGGGGAAGAGGTCCTCGCGGTACCAGGTGCGGCCGCCGATCCGGTCCCTGGCCTCCAGCACCAGCACCCGGTGCCCGGCCAGGCTCAGGTCGCGGGCGGCGGTCAGGCCGGAGAACCCCGCCCCGACCACGATGACGTCGTAGCCGTCCTGCATCACGTTCTCCTTCAGCGATTTCCGGAAAGAGTCGAATGGGTTATCTGTCCATTCAGGACAGTCAGGGCGATGGGCGCCTCGGCGAGCTCGTCGGCGGGCGCCCGCAGCGGATCGACGGTGAAGGCGGTGAGGTCGGCGCGCCGGCCGGGCCGGATCCGGCCGGCGACCGCGGACTCGCCGGCCGCCTCGGCGGCGTGCGTGGTCATCCCCGCCAGCGCCATCAGCGCGGTGAGGGCCTGCCCGGGTAGCACCGGTTCGATCTCGGGGCTGCCCGCGGGGCGGCGCAGCCGGGCTCCGGCGAGCACTCGTCTCGGGTCGAAGGACGCGATCGGCCAGTCCGATCCGAGGACCAGGGTGGCCCCGGCGTCGGCGAGGTCGCGGCACCGCCAGGCCCTGCCCGCGCGCGGGGCGCCGAGCCGCCGGGACCAGTTGTCACCGCCGTCGGCCCTGCTGTAGTGGGCGTGGGTGGGCTGCATCGAGGCCACCACGCCCAGTTCGGCGAAGCGGCGCAGCTGGCCGTCCGGCACGGTCTCGAGGTGCTCGACCCGGTGCCGGGCACCGGTATCCGGCAGTCCGGCCACCGTGTCCAGCACATGCCGGACGGCGGCGTCCCCGATGGCGTGGGTCGCGGTCGGCACGCCGTGCGCGGCGAAAAACCGGACCGCGGCGGAGAATTCCGCCGGATCCGGCCAGAACGACCGGGTGGAGGCGCCCCGGGTGTCCGGTTCCTCCAGCCAGGCCGTCCCGCCGTCGATCGTGCCGTCGAGGAAGAGCTTGACCCCGCCGACCCGCCACAACTCGCCGTGCTGCCGCTGCGCCCGGAGCAGCTCCTGCCAGCCCGGCTCGCCGTCGCCGGGCATGCACCACGGGGCGAACCGCAGCCGCACCGGCAACTCGCCCGCCGCGTCCAGGTCACCGACCAGCTCGATCCCGTCGCCGTCCATCACGTGCCCACCGGTCAGACCGGCCGCCGCCATCTCCCGGAGCAACCGCCGCAGCCGCGCCCGGCGGCGCGCCTCCGGCTCGGCCGGGATGACCAGGCGCACCAGGTCCATCGCCTCGTGCTCGAGCAGATGACCGGTGGGCCGCCCCGCCGGATCGCAGGCGATGCTGGCGCCCTGCCCGAACTCGCGCGGGCCGTCGACCCCGGCCAGCCGCAGCGCGGCGGAACCGGCCAGCGCCGAGTGGGCGTCGGCGAAGGTCAGGAAGGCGGGGACCTCGCCCGCCGCCTCGTCCACCACGCGCGCGGTGACCGGGTCCTCGCCGAACACGTTCGGGTCCAGGTTCCAGCCGAGGATCCAGTCACCCGGACCCGCCCGCCGCCGTTCCGCGGCGATCCGATCGCGCAACCCGCGCAGGTCGCGCACTCCGCCCAGGTCGGCTCCCGCTGTCGTCTCCAGCCCCAGCACCGGGTGCAGGTGGCCGTCGACGAGGCCGGGCGTGAGGGTCGCACCCGCCAGGTCGACCGTGGCGGTGCGCGGTCCGCGCAACCAGCGCAGCTCGTGGTCGTCGCCGACGGCGAGGATCGTGCCGTCGCGCACGGCGACGGCCTTCGCGACGGGGTGGGCGGGGTCGAGGGTGCGCACCAGGCCGCCGTGCAGCAGCAGGTCCGCGGTTCGCTGCTCGGGGAGATGCATGTCGGGGAGGTGCATGAGCGGGTAGTCTCCGCATGGTCAACGTGATAGTCAACACCGTGACTATGGGAGGGATGATGGCCGCCACCCGCCGCCGCAGGCCGCGGAACAGCCTGAACCAGCAGGTGATCGTCGACGCGGCGTTCGCCATCGTGGACCGGGGCGGGATCGAGGCGCTGACCTTCGCCGCGCTCGGTCGTGCGCTCGGCGCGCACCCGACCGCGATCTACCGGCACTTCCGGGACAAGGACGAGCTCCTGCTCGCGATCACCGACGCGTTGCAGGCCCAGTCCCAGGAGAACGGCCTGGTCACCACCGACGACTGGCGGGCCGACCTCCGCCAGGGCGCGCTCGACCTGCACGCGGCCTACCTGCGGCATCCCCGGCTCGCGCAGCTCGCCGCCCGGACCGCGCGCAGGCCGCACGAATTCCGCGCCGTGGAGCACATCCTGTCCTGCCTGCGCCGGGCCGGTTTCGACGAAGAAGCCGCCGCCCGCCACTACCGCGCGTTCGGGGACTTCGTGCTGGCGCACTCCAGCCTGGACGCCGCACTGGCCGCGCTCGAACCGCGCGTGCGCGAGGCCGACCTCGCGGCCTGGGACGGCCAGTACCGCAGGCTGTCCGCGCAGGACTACCCGAACATCGCCGCGGTGGCCCGGTACCTGCCCGAGCTGGACGATCCCGGCAACTTCACGTTCGCGCTGGACCTGATGATCGAGGCGATCGCCCGCCGGGCAACCGGCCAGGAGGGCGGTTCTCCGGGCTGACCCGCCCTTCGACGTCCATGCCGTCAGGTTGCGGATGGGCGGAGATCGCCGCCTGGGATACTCGCTCGACAGCACGCGGCGACCCTCGAAACAATGCGTCGCCAGGGGAACCAGGGAGCAGGGGGGACATGACCAAACACATCGCGTTCAACGCCGTTCCGTCGGCCGGACACGTCATTCCGACCTTGCCGCTCGTGCGGGAGCTGACCCGTCGCGGTCACCGGGTCAGCTACGCCACCGGGGCCGAGTTCGCGTCGGCGATCGAGGCCGCCGGCGCGACGCCGGTCGCGCTGGACTGGAACCCGCCGCCGATCAGGGTGTCCAAGGGCGGGCAGACCACCGCGGACCTGGCCGAGATGCTGCTGGGCAGCGTCCACTCCGTTCGCCGGGTGCTGCCGGCCACCCAGCGGTGGCTCACGGCCGACCGGCCCGACCTGATCTGCTACGACGTGCTGACCGCGCTGGGCGGCATGCTCGCGCACAAGTTCGGCCTGCGCGCGGTCGCCACCGTGCCCACCTTCGCCGGCAACGACGAGTTCGACTTCACCCAGATGCTGGCTCCGCGGGACTTCGACCCGAGCCATCCGACCATGCTCGAGTACTTCGCCGAGGCCGGCAAACTGGCCCAGGACTTCGACTTGTCCCCCGACATCATGGCTCGTCCTGGCACGTACGCCGAACTCAATCTGGTGTTCATCCCGCGCGAGTTCCAGATCCGGGGCGAGACGTTCGGCGACGCCTTCCACTTCATCGGGCCCTCGTTCGGCAACCGGGACGACGAAGACTGGGCGCCGCCCGCCGACGGCCGGCCGCTGCTGTTCGTCTCGCTCGGCACCACGTTCAACGACCGGCCGGACTTCTTCGCCTCGTGCGCCGAGGCTTTCCGCGGTACCGACTGGCAGGTGGCGATGGCCTTGGGCCACCAGGTCGATCCGGCGCAACTGGGCGAGATTCCGGCCAACGTCGAAGTCCGGCAGTACATCCCGCAGGCTGCTGTCCTCAGGCATGCGACGGTTTTCCTGTCGCACGCCGGCATGGGATCCGTCATGGAGTCGCTGATGCGGCAGGTGCCGCTGGTGGTCTACCCGCAGACCCCGGAGCAGACCGCCAACGCACACCGCGTCGAGGAACTCGGCCTGGGCAGGCAGTTGGACGTCACCCGTGACCCGGACCCCGGCGAGCTGCGCCGCACGGTCGAGGAAGTCGCCGCCGATCAGGGCATCCGTGCCAACGTGGTAACCATGGCCGAACACATCCGGGCCACCGGCGGCCCGGCGGCCGGCGCCGACGCGATCGAGGCCCTGCTGGCCTGAGCCCGCAGCCGGGGAGTGGCCACGGCCAGCGCAGACCTTGATCGACATGCGCCCTGGTTTCGCGAGTGTGGTCCTCGATTGGTTCCCGCCTCCGCATCACGTCGGCGTAGGCGTCGAGGCGGTGGCGGAACTCCGTGGCGTCGACTTCCGCACCGATGTCGAATCGCTGATCAGCGCGGCGACCCCGGAGAACGCCGCGCCCCGGATCGTGCACAACTACCCGTCCTTGATGCCCTCGCGAAAACCCAGAGTATTCCGAGAAGTACTTCGGCAAGTGAAGCCCGCCATTTCACCACAGTGAGCCTTTCTCAGTAGGGCTTCTCGGGTGGTGCTCGGCGTGCTCGATGCGGCGTGGGGGAACCTTGCCTTCCCGCGTGCACCGAAGGTCGCATTGATGCTCGCCTCCTCCCGGAACGGGGAACTCGGGCTACCGAAACGGGGAACACACCCGACCGGAACGGGGAACTCGCGGCAGTAGACCCCCCACCTGCCGCGAGTCCCCCGTTTCGGACGTGCGAGTCCCCCGTTTCGGTACACCGAGTTCCCCATTTCGGTAGGTGCTCTCGACATCCCGGGCACCCCACGAGCACGGCACCACGCCACACACCGAGAACCCAGAAAACCTCAATGCGGCTTTAGTCAAGTTGCCACTCAGGTACCAAAGCATCTCCGCTGGTAAAAGCATGTTTTGAGCGCGTCAAGCACGTCAGAGTGGAGTGGTTCACCTGATCGTGTAGTGGCTACCCTGGTAGCACCTTGACCCAGTGAACCGGGGGAAGTGCCCGTGCCGAGCAACCGCCCCAATCAAGCCCTCGCTTCGGCTTTGGCGGAGCTGGGGTGGTCGCCGCGGACTTTGGCGCGGCGGATCAACCGCACGTTCGGCACCGGAACCGTAGCCGAGTCGGTCCCGTACCACTGGCGCGATTCCGGCGGAGTGCCTCGGCCGCCTTTGCCGACTTACGTCGCGTGGGTGCTGACCCAGGAACTCGGTCGTCCGGTTACGGTCGCCGAGCTGTGGCAGGGCCGTGCCGCTGACTCCCCGGTCACGTTGCCCGCCGACGTCGAGGTGGATCGGGCCTGGTCGCAAGCAGGAACGCTCGGGCTGCTTGATGACTGGATCACCGCAGGCTTGCTTGACCGGCGTGTGTTTCTCGGTGTGTCCGGCAGCGCGCTGAGATCCATCGCGGCTGGCTACCTTTCGGCTGAATCAGGTGCGCTAACCGCCGCGCTCGAAGGCGATCGGGTCAGCGCCCCGTTGCTCGAACAGATCGAACAGAGCATTCCGCATCTGCAACGCCTGGATGACGCCGCTGGCGGTGGCGCCCATCTGAACTACGTCGGAGCACAGTTCCGCGCCGTTGCGCTGCTGCTCCGTCAAGGCAGCCACTCGCCTGGAGTGGAGCACAGGCTGTACACAGCCCTCGCTGAGATCGGCCAACTCGCCGGCTGGATGGCCTTCGACGGTGGCAAGCCCGGCCTCGCTCAGCGCTACTTCTTCACCGCACTCAAGGCCGCGCACGCGGCCAACTACCGCGCGATGGCGGCTCATGTGCTCGCCGACTTGGCGTTCCAGGCAGCGACCGTGGAGAACCCGGGCGACGCTGTGGAACTAGGTGAGATGGCCGACCACGCCGCGCATTCGACGCCTTCCGGAGTCCGTGCTTCCGTTCGAACGCGCCTCGCCTATGCCTACGCCGTCGCTGTCCGTCTCGACTCGTTCGACCGGGCTTACCGGTCTGCGATCGATGTGCTCGGTAGCGACGGCGGAGGCGAAAATCCCGCCTGGATGTACTACCTGACGCCAAACCACCTGGACACGCAAGCCGGTTATGCCCTCGTGCACGCCGGGACGCTGGCGAGCGATGACCGAAATCAGTCCGCGGCGGCCCCGCTGCTGCGTCGCGGGGAGAGACTGCTGCGCGACGGTGCCCATGCTGTTTCTCCCGATCATCCCTCGCAGCGCCGCGCTCTTTTCGAAGGGGCGTGGCTGACCGTCGCCACGACTTATCAGGGCAACCATGAGAAAGCTTGGCAGTTCGGGCAGGTCGCGCTCACGAGAACGCAGAATGTGCACTCAGTCCGCAGTCTGAGCGTGCTCTCGCGGCTGGGATCCCGCTTGCGGCGCGCACAGCGCAACGAGTATGCGCGCAGCCTGTCCGCCATGTTGGATCGCGCGTTGCCCCGCGTCGCAGGAACCAAACGGTGACAGCACCACCGAACGTCCTGGTAATCGGTGCAGGAATTATCGGACTGACCACGGCGGTGACGCTTGCCGAAGCCGGGCATCACGTCCTGGTGCGCACCGCCGAACCCCCGCAAAACACGACCTCCGCCGTCGCCGGGGCGCTTTGGGGACCTTGGATGGTCGAACCTCGCGATCGAGTGTTGCCGTGGGCGAGTCAAACGCTGGACGTTCTGCGTGACCTCGCCGCCGAGCCAGACACCGGAGTTCGGCTCGCCACGGTGAGAGAAGTCGCCCGTGCCGATCATCCGTCGCCGGACTGGGTGCACCTGCTCACCGACCGCAAGCCGTGCGCACCTCATGAATTACCTGCTGGCTACAGCTTCGGACATAGCTACCGCGCGCCGTTAGTCGACATGCCAGCACATCTCGACTACCTCCTCACCAGGCTGCGCGCAGCAGGCGTCGAACTTGAGTCCGGTCGAATCGCCTCGCTGGCGGACGCCGCGGAGCAGGCTCGCCTGGTGGTGAACTGCGCGGGCATGGGTGCCAGGAGCCTGACTGGTGATGACCAGCTTCGTCCAGTGCAGGGCCACCATCTCGTTGTCTCCAATCCTGGCCTGACCGACGTCCTCGAAGCTGACACCGGTTCGTCCCCCGACCTCATCGCGATCTATCCCCACGGCGATCACGTTGTCCTCGGCGGCACCGCCTACGAGGACGCCTGGGACAGGACTTCGGATGCCGCTGTGGCCGAAGCGATCTTCACTCGATGCCTCCACCTGGAGCCCCGCCTCAGAGGAGCTGAATTCCTCGCCCACAGCGTCGGCTTGCGACCGACAAGGCCCTCGATCCGGATCGAGCCTGAGCGCCTGCCGGGCGGATCCACGGTGATCCACAACTACGGCCACGGCGGAGCGGGCGTGAGCGTCGCCTGGGGTTGCGCGGCCACCGTTGCTTTCCTCGCCGCTGCTTCCAACAGATAGCGCCGTATTCGACAATTTCGACGCGTCGTTCCCCTCCTCGCCGTCGCCGACCCGCAGTTGGCTATCGGCAGAGGCAAAAGGAGGGACACGCGTGAAACCGCCCCGCAACTGCACCAGGCAGATCGCCCTGGACAGGAACCGCTCGGAGCGGATCAGCGCGCGCATGATGAGCCGTCGCTATGCCGGTGACGCCCTGTGCCACTTGTACTTCGCTGTCCAGGTCGACGACCGCGCGTGGGAGTACCTGACTCCGGCGTGCCAGTACGACACGCTCTACCCGCACCGCCATCCGCGGGACATGTTGTCCGAGCATGACGAGCTCTGCCCCGCCTCGCTGTTCGACGTCTGCCCGGGTTGTGCGCGGTGGGCCCGCCACAACCGGCATTCGATCTTGATCCGGGGATTGGTGCCGCTATGAGTTGGAAGAAGGATGCGCACGGCACGGTCGAGACCGACGAAGGTGACGTGTTCACCGATGAGGACGACGAGTGATGCCCCGCGTCATTGACTGGAATGCGGAAGCACGGCGGCGTGCCGCGCTGTTGGCCGACCAGCAGCAGCAACCGCAGGTACAGCGGAGGGCCAGGCGATGGCTGCGCGACCATGGCTTCAAAGAGGACGGCACCCCCAAGAACACGCTGAAGGTGACCGAGGTTAAACCGCGCAAGGCCACTATCTGCCGCTGGTACGACCACGAAGCCAAGCGATGTGACTGCTACAAGCCAGGCGGTCCTCGGTACCGCTCGACCCCATCGGGTTAACCCGGACGCGCTGACGTCCCCCTGAGCCCCAGTCGGCGCGGAGCCCATCTCCCAAATGGCTCGCCGCGCCGACTGGGCCGTCGGTTTGCCCAGCAACCTGCGCCCTAGGCGCTCGCCGCTGTTCTAGGCGAAGAATCCGGCACAGGCGAGTCCGCCAAGCTGGCCCGTTACAGTTGCAAATGTTCCCCTGGTTCGCTCGACTCACCGCGTTCGTCTCGCTACGGTCAGCGCTTGGGAGATGGGTTCAATCGAGCCGGGGGAGATATGGGGCGCAGTATGCCGCCCGAGTTCAGCGACGACCGCGAGATCGCGGTCACCCGATCTGTGCTCGGGTCGGAAATGATCGAAGACGATGACGCCCCGACCGTGCTTTATTTGCCGACGGCTGCCCCTGTCACCGGAGATGAAGTGGCCTTCGTTCTACGTGACCTGGATGACGGCTCTCGGGCATTGCTCGTCTACTCCTCCTTGGAACGCCTGGTCGAGGGCTGCGGGGACGAACAGCCGTGGCTCAGCATCCGCGCCGAGACTCTGTCCGAGTTCCAGTACCTCGCGGAAGCCGACGTTGTGCTTTGGGATCCGGTGCTTGCTCCCGCCATCCGGCAGTACGGCAACTACGACACGGAGGATCTGTGAGCGGGGGATACCACGCCGAACCGGCGACGCTGAGCGCAGTAGCAAAGATCCTGCATGGTGCGGGCGACAACCTCGGGCAGGTTGAGGCGCCGCCGGGAGAGATCAAAGCCGGATTGCCCAGCGCGGCAATCGCAGCGGTGATCGGTCACCTCTCCGAGCAGGCCAACACGTTGGTTGCGGGATTGGAATCCGCGGGCGAGGCCGTGAAAGCCAGCCGAACCGAGTACGAGGCGAACGAGCACTGGGCCGCCCAGTACGTGCCCAAGCCGGGACCAAAACCACAGTAGCGAGGGGAAACGGATGAGCTTGGACACGTGGGTTGAGGCCGACCCGGTAAGCATGAGAGCCACGGTCGGATGGATGCGTTCGGCCGGTGGGCGAGTGGACGCGACGGTCGGGCAAGTCAGCTCCGCTCGCACCACATCGCTCGACGGATGGGACGGCTCTGCCTCCGACTCGTTCCGCAGCTCGATGGGCGACCTTGGCCCGAAGGTCGACGCATTGCGGGGCGGATTCGGCGGCGCGGCCAATGCGATCGACATGCACGCCAACGACATCGACACGGTGAAGTCGCGAATGCAGCAAGCGCGCGATATCGCCACCGCCGCCGGATTGACCGTCACAGAACGGGAGATTCTCGACCCTGGGCCACCGCCGCCGGAGCCAGGCCCGATTTCGCACAACGAGCCTGAATCGCCCGCGCAGGCCGGTTCCCGGGCGAGAGCCGAGAAAGCCTGGAGCGACTGGGTGGACAAGGCGAAGGCGTATGCCGATGCGTCCGCCGTCGTCATCGAGGCCCGCAAGATGGAGAACGATTCACAGAGCCTGCTCCTCTCCTACTTGGGCAATGTCGCCGACAAGTGGCATATCAACTCCGCCGACTTCGTCACCGGCCTGAGCGCTGGCTACCTCGCACGCCAGAGCACTTGGAAAGCCAGCGCGGCCAAATACACGGCCGTGGCCGACGAGTTGGCGGGACTGTCCAGAGACGCCACGCGAGGTGCAACGCAGCAGGCCAGTGACCTGTTCGCCTCACTGATCGACCGAGCCAAGGCGAAAGTTGCCGCCGACCAAGCAGCCGCCAGCCGAATCGGGGGCTGGCTGGACAAGCTTCCCGGTGGTGCGAAGAAGGCCCTGACGACCGAGCTCGGCCGGTTCATCCCACAAAACGCGAAGTACCTTCGTACTGGCACTGCGGTCATCAAGAAGGTTCCGGTTGTCGGCACCGCATTGACCGGCATGAGCGTTGGCCTCGATGTTGCTCAAGGCAAGGACGTAACTACGAGCATCGTGTCCAACGGCACGGGCTTGCTCGCCGGTGCCTGGGCAGGTGCCGGTGTCGGCGCGGCCTTCGGCGGCCCGGTGGGCGCGGTGGCAGGATTCCTGGTTTCGACGGGTACCGGGTGGGCGATCGAGGAATTCATGAGCCCAGACAGCCAGCGAGCGCTCGACCTGCTCAACAGCCCGGAGGTCCAGGAGAAACTACCCTGGTACCTGCGCAACCCTCTGAAGTGAGGACGGAGACCCGCTCGTGAGCCCGGCCGACCTACCACCGATTCCCGATCCGCACTCGGGCGAGCCCAGGCCGCCGCGCGCTCCGGTCGAAAACCCCGACAAGGAACCAGAGGCGAAGCAGCCGTTCCAGTCCCGCAAAGTCCTCAAGGGGCCAACTGGCGGCGGCCCCGCTCTGGAGTGGCACTACGGCGATCGCTCTATGCAGCGCTGGATGTCCGGAATACTCGTCGCAGTGTGCTTGATCTTCGCGACCCTGAAGTGGGGCGGGCTCGGCTGGATGAGTGTGTGGTGGCTCTGGCTGATTCTCGCGGGCATCGGGCTATTGGGGTGGATCCTTCCGCAAGGGCACAAGATCGCGGCCGGATCCGACTGGCTGAACACCCGAGGTGGGATCGTCAGGATCTACGAACTCACCGAGATCAAGGTGACCGTGAACGCCGCAGGCGGCTACGGTATAGAACTTCGAGACCGTTCCGGCGGCGAAGCCGACACGTCGCTGGACTTCATGCACAGCAACCGTGATCTCTGGGATCTGGTGTACAACGGCATCCGCCACTCTGTCGCTTCGGGTGCGTCAACAAACGCGATGGCCCGAAGCAAACTCAAACTCGGAAACACCGGCTCAATACGCGAACACTCCGACTGAAACAAACGACCTGATCGAGGGACGTGTTGCTCTCCGGACAACGCATAACCTCGACATCGACCGAGTCGGGGCGGTCAAACCCCCGGCGCAGATCCACCTTTCCCGATGCGCCGGGGGTTCTTCCTTGCAGCCGTCCGTTGATTACACCAGCGCGGTGGCGAGTGCCCAGTAGCCGAGTCCGCCGAGGGTTGCGCCGAGTAGTGCGCCGGTGAGGACTTGCGGGGTGGTGTGGTCGCGGAGTTCGACGCGGGACCAGCAGACCCAGGCGACGAGCAGGGCGAGGACCAGAAGGACGGGGCCGTACACGATCGCCAGGACGACGACGGCCAGGGCGGCAACCTGGGCGTGCATGGAGATCTTGAAGTGCAGGCCGAAGGTGATCGCGATGCTGGCGATAAGGCAGACGACTCCGGACGCCGCGAGCGCGATCATTTCATGCGGCGCGCCGCCCAGGATGACGATCAGCAGGCCCCCGGCCAAGGACGTAACGCAGGCGGTTAGCGGGATGAGGCGGCCTTCGCGGTTGGTGACGTGGCGGGTTTCCCATTTGCCTTGCCGAGCGCCTCGGCGGATCACGGCCATGGGGATGACCGAGCCGGTGATGCTGACGATCAGGCCCCACAGCAGGGTCTCGCCGATGTGGTGGCCGGTGACCTGCCAGGCCACGATCAGGGGCAGCGCGAGGACCCATACCTCGGGCGAGAGGATCTCGGTTGCGACCCGGGCGAATCGCCGCCGCAGCGGGCGGACCGTGCGGTCAGTGGACGGGGTCGGCATCGGGGGCGGTCTCCTCGAGGACGGTTTTCACGATGGGTGATTCGGTGTAGGCGGTGGCCACGGTAGCGAGCCAGGTTGCGTCGTCGCGGTAGTCGTCGGTGCCGGGGCCGGTGAAGTTCAAGGGGCCGGAGTCTCCGACCGGCGCGTTCCGGCGGGCTGCGGCGAGCGCGACGGCGATAACGGCGGCTTGCGCGACCGCTTCGGCTTGGACGTCGTCGAACTGGTCTCGCCGGGCGTGGCCGCGGGCTCGTTCGGCGACGGCGGGGTCCAGATAGGGCTGGAGCGGTTCGAAGAGGACGTCGCGGATCTCGACGATTCGATTGCGTACCCGGTCTGTGATGTCGGGTTTGCCCGCGGCTTCGGGCGGGTTGAACCGGTAGTCGGGTGCCCAGTCGGTGAGGTCGCGCCAGAGCGGTTCGAGCGCACGGTCACGGCGGCGCAGTTCCCAGCGCGGGCCGACCGCGGGCAGCGTCATTCCGGCCATGAGCAGCAGCGTGGCGCAGGTAGTGAGCAGGCGGCTGACGCCGAGGCTGCCGTATTCGACCCACGGCGGGTTCAGGTCCAGCCGGACGGCCACGGAGTACAGGGCCTTGTGGACGGCGTAGAGCAGGCCGCACGCGCCGCCCCACCGGAGGGTGAGCAGGCCGAGCCGCAGGTAGCCGCGCTTTTCGCGCCATTTCCGGCAGGTCCAGAAGATGTCGAACATCGCGAGGCCCACGTACAGCTCGAACACGGCGAGGTAGATGCTGACGAACGGCTGGCCGGATGCGCCGGTGGTGATCTCGGGCAGCCCGGCCGCGAGCGGGCCGAGGACGTAGAGCACGGTCAAGGCGGCGAGGGTGGGCAGCAGGATTCGCCGGCGGGCGCGGGCCTTCGCCGGGACGGTGTCGGCGTCGGGGCCGAGGTAGAGCACGAATACCTGGAACCAGTACGCGGCGGCTAGGCCGATGATGTGGACGAGGAAGTTCGGCAAGGTGGGGATGCCGAACAGCCATTCGTGGTAGCCGTAGTCCACGCCGAGGATCAGCACCAGGTCGAGCGCGGCCAGGGCCTTGACCATGGCTGTCTTGCCTGGTGTTGGGGCGCGTCGCCACGATTTGAACCAGTACAGCAGGGCGGCGGTGACGGTGCACCAGACGATGATCTGTTGTGCGAGGGCGCCGGTCATGGCGGTCAGTCCTCCAGAAGGCGGTAACGGTCGGTGTCGTCGTCCATGCCGGGGTGGGGCGGTTTGGCGATGCGGGCGACCAGGTAGGCGAACAGTTCGGCGGCATGCTCCTGCGGCTTGTCGTAGCGGCCGTGGCGTTGCACCGCCCTGGCGATCACTTCGCGGCTGGGGCCGTTCTCGCCGAGGACGGTGATTGCGGGCTGGTCGCCGACATGGCGGCAGAGTCCGTGCCCGAGCTCGTGCAGGATGATGCGGAGCTGGTGCTCGGGGGTCGTGTCGTCGCGGTGGAAGATGAAGTCCATTTCGTCGCCCGGAACCCATGCCCCGGAGGGTGGTTCCTCGCCCACGGCGCGGTAGGCGTTGATGGTGTGCTCGGGGTAGGGCAGGATCCGGATTTCTCGGCCTGTTCGCTGGCTGACCACCCGGGCTACGTCGTCGACGCTCGGCGATCCGGTCAGCTTCAGCTCGTTGACCCGCCGCCGCACTTCGGCGCTGTCCACGATCGGGCCGGTGCCGGTGACCAGTGCGGCGTGGGTGCGCCGCCCGCGCCAACTCCAGCACTTCCATTTCCTCGCGCTGTTGGCCTGGTCAGTCACCCGCACCTCGCTCGCTCCGGTCTTGTCTCTCCAGCTCCCGCACGCGCTTGACCAGGTCGCCGAGAATTGCCCGGCTGGCCTCGGACATTTCCTCGGAACCGCGCAGGAGAACCCCTTCGGGAGCGCGTTGGGCGGGAAGGTCCGGCTCGCTCGCTCGGACGGGATTAGTCAGCCATTTGTCGTAATCCTCGGCGTGAAAAAAGATCCCGGCGGGCACGTCGAAGAACTCCACCAGGCCCTTGAGATGCCGGTACTTGGGTTCCCGTTTCCCTCGCCGGAGGTGCGAAAAGTACGAATAGTCGATTGAAGTGCCGTTCGCCCTCATGCCGTCCGCGACCTCGCGGTCTGTGTACCGTTCGCCGTCTGCCTTGCGGCAGCGCTCGAACACGGTCATAAGCAGCTCGTTGAACGGTGGCAGCGTCTTCCGCACCTTCGTAACCCTCCCGCGCTGACTATTGTCAGCAATTCCTGATTCTGCGTGGCAACTTGACATCCCCGCCTGTGATCAAGCTAGGCTTCGGAGCACGTCAGCGTCAACATCGAAATGATTTCGGTACCCGCTGACAATTGTCAGCAAATACGCGGACGGAGATCCGCCTTCGACGATTCCACACAGGACTACATGCTTGTCGGTTGAACTCCGACAGGTGTTATCCACGAAGGGTTCACCGTGTCCTACGCCACTCTTGCCACGCCCGAGCCTGCCCCTGACCAGGGGCCGCTCTACCGGGACGGCGTGTCGCTCTCGGTCGACGCGAGCGCTCATCTGATCGCGGAATTGCGCAAAATTAAGGTAAGACAAAGCAAACTCTCCGAGACGCGCCGACGGGACGAGGCCCTGCTGAAAGGCGTGCTCGCGGCTGGGGGCGCGAGCATCGGGACCGTGGGCGGGACACCGGTGGTGTCCTGCACGACCACGCTGCGGGTGTCGCTGGTGCAGAAGACGCTCAAGGAGCGTTACCCGCAGATCTTCGAGGAGTGCAGCGACATCTCCGAGGTGACCACCTTCAAGCTCCTGGGGTGAGCGCGGTTGCGTTCTCCGAACTGGTCTCGCTGGCGGGGGCGATGGTGGCCCAGGCCCGCGAGACCGGCTCGGCCGGAGCGGACAGTGGAGAGACGGCCGCGACGGTGGCCGCGCTGCTCACCGCGGACCCGTTGCACGAAGCGCAGGTGCTCGCGATCGTGAACGTGATCCTGCGCGACGCGCTGACCGATCCGTTCCGGGAGACGACCGCGAACCGGTGGCGTCCGTTGCTGCCGCCCTGGGTGCAGCCGCAGTTGATCGGCGCGACGGTGAACCGGCTGCGCGCCGCCGGGTTGCTGGTGACTACGGGGCGGTATGTCCGCAGCACTGACACCGCCGGGCGCAACGGCGGCAAGCTCCAGCCGATCTACGCGCTGGACACCGCCGCCTTGCCGAACCCGGACACGGACATCGCCGAGAAGGGGACGGCTCCGTGATCGGGTCCGCTCGCCACGTCGACGCCGAGGCCGCCCGCCGGTGCCTGCGCGGCGAACTGCTCGCCGAAGAACTGCCCACGAGCGGCCGTGAACTGGTCGTGGCGTGGCTGCATGCCCAAGGGTGCACCGACACCCAAACCGCGCAGCGCACCGGTATGTCCACCTACACCGCCGCGCGCATCCGTACCCGGCTCGGCCTGCCGAGCCGCCGCTGACCCACTCCGGCCGGTGCCGATGTTCCCGGCCGACTCCGTTTCTTGGCGCGCCTTCTCGGCGCGACGCGACTTGCACAAGGGGGAATCCCATGGCGCGTGATCACGCGCGGATCGCTCTGAGCATCTGGAACGACGACGATTTCTGTGCCTTGTCCATGGCGGCGAAGCTGGTGTATCTCCAGCTCGTCACCCAGTACAAGCTGTCGTATGCCGGGGTGCTCGACCTGGCGGCGAAGCGCTGGGCTCGGCCGCATCCCGATCTGGACGTCGAGGGCGTGCGGGCCGCGCTGTCCGAGTTGGACGCCGCCCGGTTCATCGTGACCGACTGGGAGACCGAAGAGGTTCTCATCCGGTCGTTCATCCGCAATGACGAGCTGTACAAGCAGCCCAATATGGTGCGGGCCGCGCTGCGGGTGGCGTTCGAGATCGAGTCGCCGATCCTGCGGGCCGCGCTGGCGGTCGAGCTGCGGCGGCTGCCGGTCGAGGTGACCGGCCCGGCCCCGGCCGTGGCCGCCGACGCGCTGGAAGCCGGGACGCGCGAGCTGCCCCCGGTCGTCAAGGCCGCCATGGGCACGAAGGCACCCGCCCGGCCCGCGCCGACCGCGCCCGCGGCCTCGGTGGAGTCCACACCGGACAAGCCTGGCGCGGAGGGGTCGCCGAACCCTTCGCCGAACCCTTCCGGGAACCCTTTGCCGAAGGACCTGGGAGAAGGGAGTAGGGAGCGGGAGACTGGAGAACCTTCTCTCATTTCTCGTTCTGGAAAAGTGGGGGTCCCCGCGCGTGCGAGCAAGACCTCGCGCGAGGCACCGGCCGCCGAGGATGAGCCCGCATCCGTCCGGCAGGCTCGGCGGTCCGACGCGCGCCGACTGGTGCTGACCCACAGCCCCGAGCAACCCCGGCGCGTGCTGGACCGGCTCACGGCCGAGGTGATCGAGCTGTTGGCCGATGGGGTCGAGCCCGCGATGATCGGCGCCGGTCTGCGGGTGTGGGCTCGTAAGCGCCTGGCGGTGAGCTTCCTGCCCGAGCTGGTCGGCGAGTACATGCGGGGGCACCTCGCCGCCAGTGCCAGCCCGGCGAAGATCGAGGCCGACGCGCTGGCCGTGGCGACCTTCGAGCGAGTCCGGGCCTCGGCGATCGACCGCGGGGACACCTCACCGATCGGCGAAGCCGTGCGCGGGGAACTGCCCGCGCACACCACACCGGACGAGCTAGATGCGCTGCTGCGCGACGCCGGAACCCGCGCCCTGGCCGGAGCGGGCGCATGACCGGCGCGACGGAGCCGATCACCCGCGAGCAGGTGGTCACGCTGATCACCCGCTACCGGCCGCACCAGGCGCAGGCCCCGGCCGAAGCCACCGTGTCGGCATGGCTGACCAGCCTTGCCGGGTGCTCGTACCTGGAGTGCGAAGCCGCCCTACTCGCGCTCGGGCCGAGTGCCGCGCGCTCGGTCACCCCCTCGGAAATCGCCGGCCGTGTCGAAGCGGCGCGGGATCGCGCCAGCGCGGCCAGTTCGCCGCAGGCAGCGGCTCGGCGGGATCGGGCCGCTGAACGGGCGCATTTCGTCGCCGTGGGGGCGCGCGGTATCCGCGCGGTGTACGAGGCGATGGGCTGGCACCGCGACCCCGAGCACGACCGCGCCCGCCAGGTCCGCTGTCCGTTCTGCCGCGCAGCGCCCGGCGTGCTGTGCAGCCCGCTGTCCCGCCGTCGCGACGGGCGCCAGGAATTCCGCGACCCGAAGACCCGGATGCACCCCAGCCGCCACAAAGCGGCCAGACGCACCACCGCGCACTCAGGAGCCAACCAGTGACCCTCGCCTACCCCATCGACCAGCACGCCGAGCCCTACCGGCCACCGAGCAGGGAGGCCGCCGGACTCGCGCGGCTGGGCTGGGAGGTCGCCGTGGACCAACTCGCACGCCCCGGCCAAGCCCGCGTCACCCGCGACGACGGCACCACCGAAACCGCCGAAGTCCTCTCGCTGCTGGACCAGCTCGCCGAAGCAGTCATGCCCGGCCAAGAGCACAACGGCAAGATCGGCGGCCCGAAGTCCCGGCCCCCGGCCGCGCTCGGCGTGCTCGCGCTGCTGGCCGAGATCCGCCAGGAGATGCGGCGCTGCTGCTGGTGCCACGATCACGCGCACCCCGAGGACCTAGCCGCACAAGTCCGGCTCTGGGTCGAGCACGCCGACGACTGGCAGCACACCGAACCCGACTACGTGACCTGGGCCGCCACCACAGCAGCCGAATGGGTCCGGCAAGCGCGGCTCCTGCTCGACCCACCACCCCGCTACACCCTGCGCGGACGAACCTGTCCACTGTGCACCGCCGACACGGTGAGCGTGTGGTCCGACGACGAAGGCGACTACATCCGCCGCCCCGCGCTGTCGATCAACCCCGAACGCATCGCCGCCGTGTGCGGAGCCTGCGGGCACGAATGGCCGCTAAGGGTCTGGGTCGAACTCGCCACCGAACTCGGCCTGCCCACCGACCCGGCCGCCGTGTCGTTCCTGCCGGACTACCGGCAGCGCTGGATTTGTGGCGTCGACGAGACAGGCGAACCACAAAAGACTGTGACCGAGGACACGCCGCAAGCTCGCGGGGAAGGCTTGACGGGTTGATAGGTCGTTCTACATACTGACACGGCTAGGTACCGCTGTGCCCAAATCCGGCGGATGCCATCCGGCAGGCGTCGAGAGCCCCGTAGACTTCCTCCCCCTTTGGCCTGCGGGGCTCTCCGCCGTTCGGCACCTGCCCCGTCCGCTCAGCCAGAGTTCGCTCCGGCACCGAGCTGGCCGCCCCGTTTGGCCCCTGGGGCAGCGAAAAGCCCCAGGGGCCGGAAGGGATCCGGTCCCTGGGGCAGGCTTTTACCGTCTACTTGGAGAGTTCTTGGTAGGCGGTGGCCGAAATCTTGGCCATGCCGCCAAACAAGGCTTGCTCCGCGCGGCGGGCCAGTTCCGCCTCCTTCTCGTCCGCATTAACCTTCACGTGAGGCATGTGCTGAGCGACGAACTGGATAGCCTGCCAGGCAGACCACCGCGTCTGGCCCAAACCGGAAAAGGACTCGTGCTCACCAAAGAAGAGGATCTCAAGCATAGACTTCCGGAGCTTGTGTTGATCTTTCAGCCGCGTGTTGGCCGTCATCGACGGTGGTTTCCACAGCTCGTTACATAGGATGTTGAATTCCGCGAGTTCCATCTTGGTTGCCAACATCTTGGACGCGGTTTCCTCGATGATCTCCACCGAAGACTGAACCATGGCGATGGCCTCGCTAGCTTCGCTGGCCCGGATGCTGGTGTTGGACATGTAATCCAGGTATTGCGGCTCCCATCCGAAGTGTTGAACCGTCGCGGTCGCTGGCCGCACTGGGGAGACCATGATCTGAGACTTTTTGCCGTTCACGGAGCAGATCAGCACTACCCGCAGTTCCAGTTCATCCGACTTAGCTCCCTTGCCAATCTTGACCCGTTCCGGCATCCGCAGGGACAGGAAACCGGCAGTGTTCCCCCACAGTGGGCCAGCAGGGCCGAACTTGGCTTTAGTCTGCTTGACAATGTCGGCGAGCATGTTGGCCCGGTCCTCGATGGCAACCGGATCACTAGTTCTGGTCGTCGATCCGATCGCCTCGTACCTTCCGGTTTTGGGATCAGTTCGAATGAGGGCAAAAGCGCCGGGGATTTCCACGTGGTCGGTGGTGTCATTCTCGTCCACCTTGCCATCGAACTCTTCACCCTCTTCCGCCACTGCGAGGTAACACTTTTCCGCGTGGTCCTCGCCCGCAGGCTTATCGCAGTCCATGCACTTTCCGGTGGGCACGGCCGCGAGGGCCGGTTCCCGCCGAACATTCCAGCCTTTCAGTCCCGCCTTGGTCACCAGTTCGCCGACCGACCGGGAATTGTTGACCTGAGTGGCCAGCACGCTCCAGGGATCCTGCACCTTGGGCAGGGTCGGAACATCCTCGACGGTCTCCACCGCAGTCTCGGGCTTGGTCTTGGTCTTGGCCGCAGCCGGAGCCTTAGCCACGGCCTTGGGGGCCGCCTTGGTGCCCTTGGGGGCCGCCTTGGCCGCAGCGGTTCTAGCCGGAGCCTTAGCCGCCGTGGTGGCCTTGGCCGCAGCCTTGGCAGGCTGCCCCTTTACCGGGTTGGACATGGTCAATCCGCCTTTCATGAAGGGGTGCACCGGTGTTGCCTCACCGGCTGCCCCCGCTTGCTGTACCCCTCAATAGTATCACAGCTCGTGACACTATTGAATAGGCCGAATGGGTGAAACCCGCAGGTCAGAGGCTACGACTAGACGCGCCGCTTGCGCGGGGCCGACCGGTCCGCCGTCACGCCCGCCATGCGCAAGACCCGCGCCATCTTCTGATGCGACCAACCGGTTACCTCGATGAGGTCCTTCGTGAGCAGTCCCGCCTGACGCGCTTCGGCCGCCAGCTTGCGAGCCTCTTCCTCCAGCTCGTCCGCCTGCTCGCGCAAGGCGTTGGCTTGCGCAACCTTCGCGCTGATCTCGGAAAGGCGTTCCTGGTCGGTCTGTTCGGGCTTCGGCATAGTGACGATCTTTCCTTACGGCCGCGGCTGGCGGCCAGCAGTGAACGAGCACCGGGCGGTGTCGGCGAGAACCGACACCGCCCGGCTGAATCGGTCGATCAGAACACGATGACCTGCTTCCACAGCGGCGCGAGCAGCGGGTGCCCGTCCAGCACGGTCATGTAATCAATCCACCTGTCCACCTCGCGCCGACCACTTGCGCACAGCATCAGACAGGCGTGCATGTGGTCGAACTCCACGAAGCCCAGCGCCCCGGCCAATGCGCGCGTCATGGGAGTGGTCTCCGTGTAGAACAGCGCGGTCCCACCTGCATCAGCGCGGAGCAGATACAGCACACGGAGCACTCCAACCCGAGCGGCGAGCATCCTGCACAGCGTCTCGGCGGCCCGAGGGTCGGTCTGCACGGAGTTGACCAGCTCGGCGACGAAGCGGTCCCGCGCTTCCGTGTAGGCGCGGTACGCCTGCTGTGCAGTCGGGTCCTGATTGCCTGCGGTATCGTTGACCTTGTCGGAACTCATTTCTAGCCTTTCTGGGTTCCGCGCTGTGCCCCTGGGATGGTGTTGCCTCACCGTTTGACCAGGGGCACAGTCACGTACAGGGATTTACAGAGCCTTACAGCAAACCGGTGTCCATCGGCAGGAACGGCTGGAACCGCCTGCCGAGCACCCTCCGCCACGGCCGATAAACGAACACTCGGCCGGTGCGCCACCGAATTGCTTGCTCGTTTTCGTTGCAAATGAAGATCTCGCTGCCATGAAAGCGACGGTCGGTGTGGTCACCGTCACGTGTCCAGTTGAACCGTTCGACGAACTCTGCGTACTCGCCGCGCATTTCAGTCAAGAAACCTGGGTCGGCAAGCTCGGAGTCAAGGAATCCGTGAATTTCAAAGTCGACGAAACGGCCGCCGTAGACCCAGGCATTTACGCCCCAGTTCGGGCGGCCGATCCAGAACTTGCGGCCCAGTCGAGACCGGCGCTTTCCCATGCGGGGGGATTCGAAATCTGGGCCATACTCGGCGCCCATGGCTGCAACGATTCGACGGGCCAACTCGGGCAGGGTGGCCACGTCCGCCGTGGCCCACACCATGTTGCCGAAGTCGCGCGTCTGCGTGTACTGCTCTAATGAGGGCAGCGCGAAACTCATCTCTCTAGCCTTTCGATTGGCACCCCCGGCATTGCCTTACCGAGAGCTACGCGTGCTTTCCATTGTCAAGCCTGTCCGGCCCAGCAATGAACCAACATCTAAATAGTGTCACAGCACGTGATACTGATCAACCATCTTAGGTCTTTTCACCCATATGGAATAATGGTCATTAAATCCTAGGTTCGTCGAGTTGAGAATGAATTCACGCGCAAAACGCGCTTGCACGCGTCCGGGGTGCGGAAATGTGACACGCTCGGGCGGTCGGTGTCCCGAGTGCCGTTCCCGAGCCCGTTCGGCGTTTGGTAGTTCCGCACAGCGGGGCTATTCGGCTAGTCATCGTTCCCGCTTCCGGCCTGGCGTGCTCGCGCGTGACCCCATGTGCCGCTGCGATCTGGTCGACTGTCCCGACCATCCGGGCCACGGCTGTATTCGTCCGTCCACTGTGGCTGATCACTGGCCAGTCATTCGCCGAGATCTGGTGACCGCTGGCCTTGACCCGGATGACCCTGCCC
Source organism: Amycolatopsis anabasis (assembly GCF_009765355.1). GTDB lineage: Bacteria > Actinomycetota > Actinomycetes > Mycobacteriales > Pseudonocardiaceae > Amycolatopsis > Amycolatopsis anabasis. The sequence continues at coordinate 201,796 of NZ_VTHK01000009.1, forward strand.
ATGGCCGTGGGTTGTGTGGTCCGTGTCATAGCCGGGTGACCGCCCGGACCCCGGCAACCCGGGGAGGCTGGAACCATCCACACTAGTCATTCCACAGTGGACACAACTGTGTCCGTGCCGCATGACGCCGGGCCGCCGGTCGGTCGCGGAGCTGGCCTGCCCCGCGCACCCAGGGGGGTGACCCCCTGCCGCACCGCCCGCGCACAAGCCACTGAGGGCCGGAGAGGTGGTGCCAGGTTTTGCCGCACGCTTCCCCTACGTCCGATCCGATCACTCGCGCCGAGGTGCGCCGCGCCGAGCTGGCGGCCGAGCTGAAGCAGGCTGCCGAGCAGGCCGAGGGATGGCACGCCGAACGAAACCGGCTGGTCACAGAGCTGGTCGCCGCCGGGGCGTCCTACCGGGAGGCCGACGCGCCAGGGCGGCTCTCGGCGTCCGGGATCGGCCTGATCGTGCGCCGTGACCGGCAGCGCTGACCGATCCGGCCCCGTTGACCGCGTGCACGTTCGTGCACTCAGTACACAGCCCACGTCCGGGGGTTCGTCATGATCACGATTGACGGGGTGACGCCTTCCGGGCGGATCCTCGACGACCTGGCCGCCGAGGGGAAACCGGTTTTGCTCGGCTTCTCCCGGGGCAAGGACTCGCTGGCCGCGTGGCTGGCGCTGCGGGAACACGGCATCGAGGTCGTGCCGTATCACCTGTACTCGGTGCCGGGCCTGCGGTTCGTGGCCGACAGCCTGAAGATGTTCGAGGATTTCTTCGGCCAGCACATCTACGACCTGCCGCATCCGTCCCTGTATCGCTGGTTGATCAACTACGTGTTCTGCCCGCCCGAGCGGTGGCGGGTGATCGACGCCGCCGGGCTCACCGAGTTCACGCTCGAGGACGTCGCCGCGACCCTGCGCCTGGACCTCGGCCTACCGGAGGACGTTTGGAACGCCGACGGGGTACGCGCCACGGATAGCCCGCTGCGCCGGATGGCCATGTCCACCTACGGGCCGATCAAGGAGCACACGCGCAAGGTGTCGGTGGTGTGGGACTGGCAGGTCGCCGACGTGCGCGCGGCGATCAAACGGCACTCGGCGCCGCTGCCGATCGACTACGAGTGGTTCGGCCGCAGCTTCGACGGCCTGGACTACCGCTTTCTCGAACCGCTGCGCCGCAACGCGCCGGACGACTACGCCCAGCTCCTGAGCTGGTTTCCCCTCGCCGAGCTGGAGTTCCTGCGCCATGAGCAACTCACCCGATGACCCGAACGCCGCGCTGCTGGCCCAGCTCCAGACCGTCTCGGCCGTGTCCGGCATGGTCTCCAACGACGACGTGCTGGCCATGCTCACCGCGGACCCGGACCCCGACCCGCTGGACGGCGTCGAGTACACCGGCGACGAGGAAGCCGACGGGCGGGCCGAGTTGGACGCGCTGCACCGCGGCTTCCGCGAGCGCCAGGCGCGCGAGGCCGAACGGATGGCGCTGGCCACCGAGACGGAGTTCTGGTTCGCGGTGTGCTTCAAGCACCAGGCCGACAAGGACGCCTTCCTGGCCGCCGCGAACCTCACGATGATCGGTGACAAGTACCTCGACGGCTACGCCGTCGCGAAGCTGCTCGGCGTCACGATGCCGGACCCCGACCAGCCGGAGAGGGGGTGATTCTGAATGCCTCCTCGCAAGCGCCAGCAGGTCGCCGCCGCGAAGAACCGGGGCAAGGCCCGGAAGAAGGCCACCACCGCGCCCAAGGCCGCGTCCAAGGGCAGGTCGAGCTCGTCCTCGTCCCCGACGTCCTAGCTTGATTCGTCGGCGGGCGCGCAGCCAGGCATAGCTCCACCAGCCGCTCGCCCCGATCGATGGGGTCTATGAGGGATCTATCATGAGCCCTTACACGCGTATACACGTGTAAGGGGTACGCTCTGCTTGCTGGTTTGCTGCTTTGCTGTCATGCCAGTAAAGGGACGGGCCGGGCACCCTCACAGATGCCCGGCCCGCGTGCCTACTGACCCCGGAGCTTTAGGACCTCGTGGGTCAGGGCCACCAACTGAGTACTCAGTTGGATAAAAAGGTTGGCGACGTGGCCCCAGTCGGGCCGGTGAACCCGGCCGGGGTCACGTCCTGACTCATCGCGACCGTCATCTCGCCGCGACTCGTCTTTGCTGTCGCCTTCCTCATCGCATTGACTGCTCAACTGCGTCTCCTACCGGCTGACCTTAGAGATCGGGCGCCGGTCTTCCCGACCTCCCCGATCGGGAAGCGGAAAGAGTCGCTGAAGCAATCACTGCGGTCGCTGACTCTAGCGAACCGCGTTGCCCGGCAAGCCACCTGTGGGCACTGAAGCGATCGAAAAAGCCGCTCCTGATCAATCGAGAAGTGGTCCGTTAAGCCCTTCAACTACCCGTTAACGTGGTAGTAGCGTGCACTCAGAGCCCCTAAGTGTGCTTTCAAAGCACTGAACCGTCATTCAGAGCGCCGAAGTGTGCTCCGAATCGGCCCAAATGCATGCGCGCCAGGCATGCCCGGGAAATATCACGGTTCGGTCACAATCACCCAGGGGTTGCGATGGGCAAACGAGGCCCTGCGGGCAAACCGACTTCACTGCGAATCCTGCACGGGGACAGGAAGGACCGGATCAACTCGGCCGAACCACAGCCCCCGTCCGCCGAGGTCACCGCGCCGGACTGGCTTTCGGAGAAGGCTCGCGGGATCTGGGACCGGCTCGCGCCGAGCATGGTCACGCGCAAGGTGCTGACCGCGTGGGACGTGGACGCATTCGGCGTGCTGTGTGAGGCGCTGGCCCGGTACGTCACTGCGACCACGCTCGTGAACGGGTCTGCGCTGCTGGTGCCGGGCGGCGGGGGCTTGGTGCCGAATCCGGCTTTGAAGGTGCAGGCCGACGCCGAGCGGGTGTTTCTGACCTATGCGGCGCGGTTCGGGCTCACACCGTCGGACCGGCAGTCGATCAAGACCGAGGTGAGTGCCGATGGCGACACCTCGGGCGGAGCGGGCCGCCTCCTCTCCTGAACCTCGCGCCCGCAAGCCCAAGGACGGGCGGCCGCCGCTGCCGGTGTGCGGGTGGAGCTTCGACGGGCGGTCCTGCCGGGAACGCGGCGACCACTTCTGCACACCTCGCGCCGGTCATGCGCAGGCGTTCGCCGAAGAGATCTGCGTGCACACCAAGGACCGGTGGGCGCGGCAGCCGTTCATCCTGGCCGATTGGCAGCGGGAGGAGATCGTGCGTCCGCTGTTCGGTGAGGTGCGCTGGGATGCCGAGGCCGAGTGTTACGCCCGCCGGTACCGCTCGGGCTGGATCGAGATTGCCCGCAAGAACGGCAAATCTGAGCTGTTGGCGTTCGTGGCGCTGTACATGCTGGTCGCGGACGGCACCGAGTCCGCCGAGGTGTACGGGTGCGCGCGGGACAAGGACCAGGCCCGGCTGGTGTTCAACGTCGCGGCCCGCATGGTGGCGCTGTCGCCGGTGCTGGCGAAGCGGCTTCGGGTGATCGAGCACGCGGCCCGGATCGTCGACGAGCGCACGAACTCGGTCTATCAGGTGGTCGCGGCCGACGCGCTGGGCAACCTCGGGTCGAACCCGTCGTGCGTGATCTTCGACGAGGTGCTGACCCAGCCGAACGGGGATCTGTGGTCGGCGCTGCGGACCGGCATGGGTACCCGGCTGCAACCGCTGTTGCTGGCGGCGACCACAGCGGGCAATGACCCGGCCAGCTTCGCCAAGAGCGAGCACGACGAGTGCGTCAAGATCGCCGACGATCCGGCGCGGGCGCCGCACCGGTTCGTGTTCCTGCGCAACCTCCCGGCAGATGCGGACCCGTGGGACGAGGCGAACTGGTACTACTCCAACCCCGCGCTCGGGGACTTCCTGTCGCTCGCGGCGCTGCGGGAGGAAGCGCTGGAGGCCCGCAACGACCCGGCGCGGGAGAACGCGTTCCGCCAGTTCCGGCTCAACCAATGGGTGTCCCAGTCCACGCGGTGGATGCCGATGCACCTGTACGAGCTGTGCACCGGCACGGAGTTCACCGACCCGGCCGAACTGCGCGCGCGGCTGGCTGGCCGGCCAGCGTGGGGCGGGCTCGACCTCGCCTCCAAACTCGACCTCACCGCCTGGTGCCTCGTCGTACCGGACGGGATCGACGGGCACTCGAGCGCGTTGTGGCGGTTCTGGTTGCCCGAGGCCGCCGTGGTCTTCCTGGATGAGCACACCGACCGCCGCGTCTCGCGCTGGGTCGAGCAGGGCTGGATCACCACCACGCCCGGAGAGGTCATCGACTACGAGGTGATCGAGGCCGACATCACCGCGGACTGCGCCGCGCTGCGGGTGGCGGACATCAACTACGACGAATGGTCCGGCGAACCCGTCCGGCAACGCCTCGAACGCCTCACCCGCGTGGACATGTACCCGGTCCCGCAGACCTTCCGGGGCATGACCCACGGCATGACCGAGCTGATGACCTTGACCCGCTCACGGTCCTGGTCGCACCACGGCAACCCGGTCGCCGCGTTCTGCTTCGACAACGTCGAGGTACGCCACCCGCCCGGCGAACCCGATCTGATCCGCCCGGACAAGCCCCAGCGCGGCAAGACCGGCAAACGCATCGACGCCGTGCCCACCGCCGCGATGGCCGTGTCCGGCTGGCGGCTGCGCGGCCAGAAGCCGAAGAAATCAGGACGCATGGTCGTCATGGGCTAACACGCGCCAAGGGGGTGACGCGCGTGCTCCTGGTCGACGAGCTGACCCCCGAGCAGTGGGTGACGCGGCTTTCGCGGCTGCACAACGCGCAGCTTCCCGAGCTGGAACTGCTCGATTCCTACTACGAGGGCGAACAATCGCTCTCCTACATGCACCCGGAGTTGCTGCGGCGGCTGGATCAGCGGGTACGCCAGGTCGTGATCAACTGGCCCCAACTCGTCGTCGACGCCCTGGACGAGCGCCTAGACGTGACCGGATTCCGCCTCGGCGGCGAAGAGGCGGCCGACCGGGACCTGTGGGAGATCTGGAAAGCCAACCGGCTCGGCCTGCACTCTGAACAGGCGCACGTGGACGCGCTGGCGCTGGGCCGGTCGTTCGCGATCGTGGGCACCAACGAGACACAGCCGCGCCTGCCCCTGGTCACCGTCGAATCGCCGTTCGATGTCCACGTGGACCTCGACCCGCGCACGCGGGAGGTCCGGGTCGCGCTGAAACGCCAGTTCGCCGAAGACGGGGACGGGGACCTGCTGGAGGCTTACGCCACGCTGTACCTGCCCAACGAGACCATCTGGTACAGCTCGGACTCCGGTGGCGCGGTCTGGGAGGAAACCAACCGGGACGAGCACGGCATGGGCGCGGTGCCGGTGGTGCCGCTGGTGAACCGGCCGCGCACCCGCAGGCGTCGGCACACGATGCCGCGCTACTCGGCTACCCGGCTGGGGCGCTCGGAGTTGGCCAGTGTGCTCCCGCTGTCGGATGCCGCGTGCAAGATCGCCACCGACATGATGGTGTCCGCGGAGTTCCACGCGATGCCGCGCCGGTACGCGCTCGGGTTCGACAAGGACGATTTCGTCGACAGCAAGGGAAACGCGCTCACCCCGTGGGAGGCCGTCGCCGGTGTCCTGTGGGCTAGCTCGAAAAGCCCGAAGGACGACGGCGTTTCGGTCGGGCAGTTCCCCGAGGCCGACCTGTCCAACTTCCACAACACGCTCAACGCCCTGGCCCGCCTGGTCGCCTCGCTGTCGGGGCTGCCGCCGCACTTCCTCGGCTACGCCACCGAAAACCCCGCCAGCGCGGAAGGCATCCGGTCGGCGGAGTCGCGGCACATCAAGCGGGCCGAGCGGCGCCAGCGCTCGTTCGGGGACGGTTGGGATCGGGTGGCGCAGCGCATCCTGCACGTGCGCGACGGCAAGGTCCCGGATGAGGCGCTGCGGGTGGAAACCCAGTGGGTCGACCCGGCCACGCCGACCTTCGCGGCCCAGGCCGATGGGGTGGTCAAGCTCTACAGCGCGGACAAGCTGCTGCCCCGCCGCTCCGCCCGGCGTGCACTCGGGTACTCCGACGCGCAGATCCGCGACATGGAAGCCGAAGACCGCGAGGCATACAGCAGGGTCGCGGGCGGCGACCTCGCGGCGGAGTTCGGTCCGAAGCCGGACACCGAGCTGCCCGCCGCACCGGCTGAAGGCGTGGACGAGGACCAGGCCGTGACCGGTCTGCAGGAACGTCCGAGCGTGCTCGCCGGATCCCGGCTGCGCCCGGCGCGGGCGATCGAGTTCCGCGCCCCCGCCTACACCACCACCGCGCGGTGAACGGCACCACGGCGGCCGATCGGGAGTACTACCGCGCCCAGCAGCGCATCGTCCGGCAGGCGGCGAACCAGGTCCAACGGGCCTGGACCGAGCTGGACACCGAGACGTGGCCCGAGCTGCGGCCCGAGTTGGTGGCCGCCATCACCGAGGGCCAGGCCGACGCCGCCGCGCTGGCCCCGCGCTACATCGCCGCCACCCTCGCCGCCGCCGGGGCGGTCTCCAACCCGCTCGGCGAGCTGGTGGCCCGCGGCTTCGCCGGTCGCGCCGCCAACGGGCTGTCGCTGGCCCGCCTGGTCGACTTCGCGTTCAGCCTCTACCGGCGGGCGATCGGGCTCGGGATGCCGCCGAGCGAGGCACGCGCGGCGGGGCTGGCGCGGGCGCTGCTCTACACCTCCACCGAAGTGGCCGACGCCGGGCGCCTGGCCGTTCAGGTCGGCTCGGTCCTGGAACCGGAGATCGCCGGGCACGAACGGATCGTGCACCTGCCCGCCTGCGGGCGCTGCACCCAGCTCGCCGGACGGCTCTACCGCAACTCCACCGGATTCCTGCGCCACCCTCGGTGCGACTGCTCGATGAAACCGGTCACCCGCGAGCAGTGGCGCACCCAGCGCCCCGGCAACAACCCCCGCGCCCTGTTCACCGCGATGACACCCGAACAGCAAGAAAAGGCGTTCGGCAAGGGCGGAGCCGCAGCCATCCGCGCCGGAGCCGACCTGTCCCGCGTGGTCAACGCCCGCCGCAAAGGGGCCGTATACGTCGCAGGTGGGCACGAATACACCCGCGAGGCGATCACCAGCCGAGGGGTGGGCCGCCAACTCGGCGACCTAAAGAAACGGCCTGGACGCCGCTACCGCACATCCGGCGTCGCCCGGCCGACTCCAGCTCAACTCGTCAACAGCACTCGCGACGAACCCGAGCTTACCGAACAGCTGCGCCGTTTCGGCTACCTGCACTAGGTCCGTACTAGGTCGCATCGATCGATGCCGAAACTTAACCTCACGATCCGTGTTTTTTTATTTCGCCCGACGTGAGCAGAACGCCCCCGGCTGCGGCGAGTATCGTCACCAGCAGCCATGCGAGCTGCCACAACGTGAGTTCCCCGTTGACTCCGGCGATAACCTGCGCGCCCCCACTGAACGCGACAAATGCCACGGCCCGCGCTGACTGCCCCGATACATACCTGCGAGCGCGGGGAATTTTTCTTGTACGACCTCGTGCCTTCACAGTTTTACGGCTCGCGGACCGGCTCTTTTTCCTATCGGCTGTAGCCAGCAGCCACGTCCCGGCACCCATCGTGAGCGTCACGAACAACACAGAGGCGGTCACCGCCACAGGGTCCTCGATCTTATCCGCCACAACGGCGGCACCAGCGGAACACGCCGTTGCAGTGACGGCCAACGCGCGGCGGGATCGAGACTTCACGCGGCCATCGTTCCAGCCTCCTTTCCGCCTTTCATCACACGATCGGAGCACATATCGATGAGCAGTAGCTTTGTTAAGCCTGCAGCAATCGGCCCAGCCGCCCCGACAACCTCGGAACCAGCCGCCCTGGCGACCGAAACCGGACAGGCCGATCCGGCAGGGCAGGCCGAGCCCGATCCGGCCAACTCCGTGGATTACAGAGCCTTGTACGAACAGGTACAGGCCAAGCTCACCAAGACCGAACAGGCGGCCCGAGGCCACAAGAAGAAGGCCGCGCGCCTGGATGAGATCGAGGCCGCCCAGCAGACCGACACCGAGAAAGCCGCCCGGCGCGCGGAGACTGCGGAGAAGCAGCTGGCCGCGTTCCGGCGGAAGGCGGTCGAGGCGGAGATCCGGGCCGCCGCGACCGGGTGGGCCGACCCGAGCGACGCACCCCGCTACCTCGACGACCGGGACCGCTATCTCGGCGAGGACGGCGAGATCGACACCGCCGCCATCGCGGCGGACCTGGCCGCGGTGCTGCTCGCCCGGCCGCACCTTGCCCGCGACCGCGAGCAGTCCGGTCCTCGCCGGCCTGCGCCGGATCCGTCGCAGGGGCAGCGCCAGTCCGGCCCGGCGAGTCTGGACGTCCAGATCGCCGATGCGGAGAAGCGCGGCAACTGGATGGCCGCCATCGCCTTGAAAAACCAGCGGCTCGCCGAGCAAGCCGCCCAGCAGCGCTAGACACGCGCTCCACTTCCCCCGAGATCCTGGGGAGGCATTGATGCCTGGTGTGGCCGCGATTGCCAACACCTACAACAGTCCCAACTTCGTGGGCGAGCTGTTCGCCCTCACTCCGACCGATACCCCGTTCCTGTCCGCGATCGGCGGGCTGACCGGTGGCAAGCGCGCGACCGGCACCGTGCACACGTGGCAGGTCTACGACCTGCGCCCGGCCGACCCGAACCGGCAGCGCGCGGAAGGGGCGGACGCTCCGGCCGCCGAATCTCGGGTTCGTGGCCAGGACCGGAACGTCCTGGAGATCCACCAGGAAACCATCGGCCTGACCTACACCCGCCAGGCCGCCCAGCAGATGACCGCCGGGACCGGCTCGCCGAACCCGAACGCTGCGGGCATCGTCGGGACGAACCCGATCACCAACGAGATGGACTGGCAGACCCAGCAGGCGCTCGTGCAGATCGCCCGCGACACCGAAGCCTCGTTCATCTCCGGCACGTTCCAGGAACCCACCGACAACTCGAAGGTGCGCAAGACGCGCGGCATTCTGGAGGCGACCAAGACCAACGTCGTCACCAACGCCACGCCGAAGCCGCTCACCGAGGCCATGGTCTTGGACCTTCTGCAGGCGGTGTGGACCTCCGGCGGTATCCAGGTCTCGGAAACCGCTGTGCTGATGTGCAATGCCTGGCAGAAACGGCAGCTCACGAACGAGTTCGTCACGAAGAAGAACTACCGCGAGCAGACCCGCAACCTCGCCGGGGTGAACGTCACCCAGATCGAAACCGACTTCGGGATCCTGTCGGTGATGCTCAACCGGCACATGCCGCTGGACGTGGTCGAGGTCGTCTCGGCCGACCAGTGCGCCCCGGTGCTGCTGGAAGTGCCCGCGAAAGGGTTCTTGTTCTCGGAGCCGCTGGCCAAGACCGGCGCGACCGACCGCGCGCAGATCTACGGCGAGATCGGTCTGGAGTACGGGCCGGAGAACGCGCACGGCAAGATCACCGGCCTCACCACTGGCCCGGCGGGCGGTGGCGCGTGAAGTTCACCAGTACCCGCTACCCGCACCTCGTCGTGCACGACCTCGGTGTGGTCTTCCGCGACGGCGAAGCCGACGTGACGGACAAGGCCGTGATCGAGGCGTTGAAGCGGCTGCCGTCCGATCTCGGCGTGCGTGCTGCTGGTGGGCGACCGTCCAAGGACACCAGCGGCGACGGCCCAGCCGCCGAGCCTTCGGCCTGACCGCCGAGTCCAGCGGTGCGGGGGTGAGTGCCCTGTCCGCCCTCGCACCGCTTGCCACCGTGGCCGATGTCCAGGCCCGTACCGATGAGGCACTGAGTACCGAGCAGCAGGCGCGGGTGGCGGTGCTGATCGCGGACGCCTCGGCGATCATCCGCCACGACGTTCCGAACATGCCGGAACCGCCGCCGGACACGGCGGTCGGGGTGGTCTGCACGGCGGTGTTGCGGGCGCTGGCGTCTCCGGCGGATGGCAACGCTTCCGAGACGGTGGGCGGGCACTCACGCACCGCCGCGCACGCCGGAGGCGGGCTCTACCTCACCGATGACGAACTGGACCGGCTGCGGCCTCCGGTGCCGCCGCCGCGCGCTGCGTTCTCGATCTGGACGGTGCGGTGATGCCTCGTGCAGCATCCACACCGCCTCACGGTGATCACCCCCTTGTTGGTGGTCGACGAGTACGACAACCCCGCACCGGCCCGCGACTACGGACCGGCCGCTCCCCGCCGCGCGATCCGGGGCCTGATGCAACCCGGCGGCTCGACCGAACCGGCCGCACCACATCGGCAACCAGTTGTCACCTCCTGGCGGCTGTTCACCACGGCGGCGGTCACCGCAAGGGAACGGATCGTGTGGCAGGGCCGAACGTTCGAGATCACTGGGGAACCGGCGCGGTGGTCCCCGCGGTTTGGCCACGTCCACTACGAGGCCGTCTTAACGCATGTGGAGGGCTGATCGATGGCAGCGCTGGAACGGGTCACCCTGGACCGTGCCGGGGTCGCGGAGATCCTGAAATCCGCCGAGTTCGACGCGATCATTCGGGAGCTGGCCAAGAAAGTGGGCGAGATCGCCCGCTCCGGTGGGCATCGGGTGACCTCCGGCGAGCCGTTGCCCATCGACGTCTACTCGGACCCTAACCGCGACCGTGCCGGGTGGACCGTCGCGATTCGCCACCCCGCTGGGGTCGGCATGGAAGCCCGCTACGGCGTGCTCGCGCGGGCCGCTGGAAGCTCCGGCCTGGAGGTCAACGGCGGCGCGCAACCGGGTGACGAGACATGATCGCCCGGCCACCGGCCCCGCTCGACGTCACCGAGCTGGTGGTCCGCCGCCTGCGCACCCAGCTCGCCGGGCAGGCCGCCGAGGGAGTCAAGGTCTCCACGGAAACCGGGGACGGCCCGGACGGCGGGCCGCCGTCGCTGCCGTGGCTCCTGGTCGCCGAGGACGTCCACACCTGGGACTGGCCCGCCGTGCAACGGGCGGTGATCCGGTTGACCTGCTGGCACCGCACCCCCTACACGTCCAAGGCTCTGGTCGGGCTCGCGCTCGGGCTGCTCTGCGCCCCGCCCGAACCCGGCTCGATCCTGTGGGCGCATCCCGTGTCCGCTCCGATCGCGGGGATCGACCCGCACACCAGCGCCCCGCTGGCGACGGCTTCGGCCGCCGTGTATGCGCGCACCCCCTCCTGATCACGGGAGAGGTTTCCGTTTCATGGCTGTGAATTCATCGCTCGTGCGGGTCCCCGGTACCGGGGAGCTGTCGCTGGCCCCGGCAGGCACCGCCGAACCGCCCGACGCCACCACCCCGTTGCCCGCGCCGTGGGGCGGGCTCGGGTTGTCCACTGAGGACGGTGTGACCATGGCGCGCAAGGTCGAGAAAGAGGGCACGAGCCATTGGCAGCAGCTCACCCCCGCGCGCTACATCTACAAGTCCCACGAACTGACCGTGAAATCGGTTTTCCAGGAAACCAAGGGAATCGTGCTCGGTGCGTACTTCGGCGGGCTCAAGTTCGCCGAGACCGCGACCGGATCGAAGAAGTACCGGGCCGAGATTTCCAGCGTTCCCAAGGGTGACGTGCGGGCGTTGTGCGTGGACTGGACGGACTACATCTCCGAGACCGAGATCTACAGTCACCGGCTCTACGTGCCTCGCGCCGAGGTCTCCGAGACCGAGGAAGCCCAGCTCTCCCGCACGCAGGAAGCACGCTGGGGGTTGACGTTCTCCGCGCTCGCACCCGAACAGGGCTCCACCATTCTGGCGGTCTGGCTGACCAACGACCCGGCCGTGATCCTCTCCGCTCCGGCTACGGCGGCGGGTGTGCCGGACGGGCCAGCGTTGGCTCGTGTCGCCCCGTCGATGGAGAGCTAGGCGCAGGGGCGGCGATGAGTGGCGGATTCTACGAACTCAGCGACTCCAGCGAAGGGATCACGTTTCGGGGCCGGACGCTGGGCGCGCTGTTGCGCAGCGCTGCCCTGTACTTCCGCCCCGACAACCCGGAAACGTTCCTTCAAGACCAGATCTCCGGCCGAGACGATTACGCGCGACGGCACCACCTCGCCGTGATCCACGGGCGCGAGTGCGAACGCTTCGCCATGCGACCAGCCGACAAGAACCAAGGAGCAACCCCCGATGAGCAAGACACAGCGCGCGGAGGCGACCGGCCAACCTACGGCGAAGGGCGCCGGGCTGGCCGTGATGTGGCGCGGGAAGCGGTTCACGCTCCCGCGCGCCGAGGACTTCCCGCTCGAAGCGCTTGAGGCCGAGGAGGAGGGTAAGCACCTCACCGCGCTGAAACTGATTCTCGGCGTCGACCAGTACGCCACCTGGCGAAGCCTGGCCTCGAAAGCCGGGGATGCCGATGAGTTCTCGGAAACGGTGATGCGGGAGCTGGGGCGGGGAAACCCGTAACGGTCGCCCTGCTGCTAGCAGACGGGGCGACCGCGGAAGCTCTCGAAACCGATTTCCTCCGGCACGGCGTGGACCTGCTCGACCTCTACCGGGGCCGCCTGTCGTATCGGCGGGTCTGCGCCCTGGTGACGCACCTGCCCGACGACGCGGCAGTGTGGCGGCTGCTCGCCGGCGGGGTGCGGACACGGTCCGAGTTACTGCTGGCGGCAGTCGAACGCCGGGTCACCGCGCTGTGGGCGACCGTGGCCGCGGCACTGGGACAGGACGTCACCGATGCCCAGTTGGCCAGCCCGCTCGACGCCTGGGACGGCCAACTCGTACCGGAACGGGAAGCACCGACCGAGCAGGCCGAACCGGAAGTGAAGTCCCTGCGCGAAATCGCGCTGTGGATGCGTAACGTCTGACCGAGACCGTGAGTGGTGATCGCCCGTGACCTCGGTCGCCCACGCCTACCTCAAAATCATTCCCAGCCTGCAGGGCCTCGGCCGCCACCTGCGGGATCAGGTGCGCCAAGCCGAGGGCGAAGCCCCGAAAGTCAGCCTCGCGGCGGACCTGAAAACGGCGCTGCTGAAAGAGCAGCTCCGAGCCGCCGCGCGTGAGGGCGATCAGACGGCGGTGCGGCTGCTGGCCGAGCTGGACGCGACCCCGGCGGAAACCCGGTTTGAGCGGTTGCTGCGGCGGTTGTCCGGGCGATCGGTGTCGGTTCGGGTCGACGCGGACCGGTCCCTTGGCTCGGCGGTGAGCGGTCTGGGCTCTCTGCTGGGCGGACTCGGTGTCGGTGCCGCCCGGCTGGCCAGCTTCACCGCCACCGTGGGTGGGGCGCTGTCCACGCTCAGCGGCCTGGGCAGCATGGCCGTGTCTGCGTCCGGGGCGCTACTGCTGCTTCCGGCCGCCGGGGTGGCGGCGGGGGCGGCGATCGGCACGCTGAAGCTTGGCCTGTCCGGGTTCTCCGACGCGCTGAAGGAGGACGACCCGACGAAGTATGCCGAGGCGGTGGGGAAGTTCCCGCCCTCGATGGCCTCCGCCGCGAACGCCATCCGCGGCCTGCGCCCCGAGTTCGCAGGTCTGCGGGCGCAGGTGCAGCAGCGGCTGTTCGCCGGGATGGCGGGCGAGATCGACGCCCTGGCGGGCCGGTATCTGCCGGTGCTGCGGGCCGGGCTCGGGCAGATGGCGGGCAGCCTCAACCAAGGAGCCCGCGGCTTCACCGCGTTCGCCCGTGAAGGCCGCACCGTGGGCGATCTGCGCACGATCCTGGACAACTCCTCGACCGCGACCGGCCGCCTCGCCCAAGCGGTACGGCCGCTGCTCCAGGTCGTGCGTGATCTAGCCGCCGTAGGCTCGGGATTCCTGCCAGGCTTCGCCTCCGGGCTCGCGGGTGCGGCGCAACGGCTGGCCGAGTTCGTATCCCGCGCCCGCGAAACCGGGCAACTCCGGACCTGGATGCAGAACGGCATCAACACCGTCCGCGAGATCTTCACCATCCTCGGCGATGTTCTGGCGATCATCGGGAGCGTGTTCTCCGCGCTCCGGGAAGGCGGTGCGGGCGTGGGCGGGTTTCTGGGCCCGGCGATCGCCACGATCAAGGAGTTCGTACAGTCCGCCGACGGCCGCGAGGTGTTCCGCACCCTGGGCGAGGCGATCTCCCGCGTGAGTGCGGTCGTGTCCCGCGTGCTCAAGGTCGCGCTCGAGCAACTCGGCCCGCTGGTCCCACCCTTGGCGGACGCGTTCGCCAAGTTGGTCGAGCAGGCCGGACCGTTGCTGGAGTCCGCGATCCGGATCGGCGGCGGCCTGCTGGCCGGGCTGGTCCGATTCATCTCCGACAACATCGACTGGCTCGGCCCGCTCGCGATCGCGATCGGCGCCGTGACGGCCGCGCAGTGGGCCTGGAACGTCGCGATGGACGCCAACCCGATCGGCGCGGCGATCCTCGCGATCGGCGCGATCATCGCCCTCGCCCAGTTGATCATCGACAACTGGGGGCCGATCACCGACTTCTTCAAAGACGTGGCGATCGGGATCGAGGTCCGATGGAACTCGTTCCGCGACTTCTGGGTCGACCTGTGGAACACCGTGTGGAAATGGGCCTCCGACCGGATCACCGACCTGTCGAACTATGTCAACGGCCGGGTCTTGGACATCATCTCGGCGTTCAACTGGCTCGGCGAACTCCCGGGCCGAGTGGGCACCTGGTTCGAGGAAGTCCGGCTAGCGATCGTGCTGCGCCTCAACGACGCCGTCGAATGGGTGCGCAGCCTGCCGGGCCGGATCCGGGACGCGCTCGGGAACATGCGCCTGGTCCTGCTCGACGCCGGAGCCGACCTCATGCGCGGCCTGATCGACGGCATCACCTTCGGATTCGACTGGGTCAAGGAAAACTCGCCGAGCTGACCGGCTGGATCGGCCAATGGAAAGGCCCACCCGCCCGCGACCGCGTCCTGCTGACCGGCAACGGCCGGTTGATCATGAGTGGCCTGCTCGACGGCCTCCAGTCCGGCGAACCCGCCATCCGCGACTACCTGACCGCGCTCACCACCACACTGCCGCAGACCGTAAACAGCACGGGCGGAGGTGTGTCCGATGTGGACATCAGCCCGCGACGGTCGGCCCTCGCGGCGGGCGGCGGTCCCGATGCCTCGGGCGGGGTCACCGTCGTGATCGACGCCTCCGGCCTGGACCGCCACCTCACCGCCTGGCTCCGGGGCGCGGTACACGCTCAAGGCGGTGGCAACGTCCAATTCGCCTTCGGTCACTAACCGGGCGGCTTTCCGTTCGACAACGCGCGACACCCGAACGTCCACGCGCCTGAAACGGTGGAGGTGGTTCTAGCGACTGCGGTGTTAAGGAGGCGGTCACGGAACTGCCTGGCAAGCAGAGGGGCGATATGACGCTATACACCGTTGGCGGAGTTGATCTAAGCGATTTCGCAAACTCCTGGCTTCCGTCGCTCGAACGCGATGATGCGCCTGCGAGGAGCCTTCTCGACCACATCGAGGAAGGGTACGACTACGGCGCACATTTCATGATGGCCAACATCGGGCCACAGGCGGTCGATCCTTCTGCTGGCAAAGAGGTCTTGCTGTTGTATGCAGTGCTCGCAGTCTTTCAAAACGATGAATTCCCTGGCTGTCGCGAAGGCTGGCAGGGGACGGCAAAGCATCTAGAGCGTGCCTTCAAACATGCCAAGCGATTGGGTGACAGAGGTCTGGCTAAGACCCTGCTCCGCGAACTGGCGGACCGAAGCAAGCGAGACCGTGCGCCGATGTTTGAGGACATGCTGGCGCAATCTATGGGCCATGCCCCTGCGCGAATCGCTGCTCACGATCGAAACATGGCGAACATCTTGTCACGGGATGTGCGCGCCGCTAAGTTGCTCGACCCATCAGCGTCCGTTGATGACTTTCTGTTGGAGTGACTACTGGGTAGTTGCCAGCCAATCTGGATAACACCTGATCATTGGCATGTGCGACCACGTCGGCTTGATGCGATCAATCCCATAGCCCGGGAGGTGGCCGGGTGGACAGGACCGATGTGCGGGTCGAGTTGGCGTTCGGCGCGGACCTAGCGGGCCGTCCGGCGGGCTGGACCTGGCGAGACGTGACCGGCGATCTGCTGCCGCAGGCGATCGCGGTCTCGCGGGGGCGGCAGGACGAGGCCGCCCAGGTGCAGCCCTCGTCCTGCCGGGTGGTGCTGGACAACCAGCACGGGCACTACACGCCGAACCATCCCGCCTCGCCCTACTTCCCGCATGTGGTGCTCGGCGTGCCGATGCGGGTTTCGCTGCCCGCCGGGCGCACCGTCCTGACCGTGCCCGGCGTCGGCGCAGCGACCACCCCGGACACCGTCGCGTCCAGCGTGACCGGGGACCTGGATATACGGGTCGAGGCCACGCTCGACACCTGGGCCGGGGTCGTTCTGGCGTCGAAGTGGGATCCGGTCACTCCGGCGTTGTCCTGGTTCCTCGGCACCAGCACTGACGAGGCGGTCACGTTTGGGTGGAGCCCGGACGGCACCACCGGCTACGTGTTCCCCTTTCCGCCCCTGCCCCGCACACGGCGGCGGGCGCTGCGGGTCACCCTGGACGTGGACAACGGCCGGGGTGGGTTCGTGCTCACCCTCTACACGGCGGACTCGATCTCGGGGCCGTGGACGGTGGCGGGGGATCCGTTCGTCGCGCCGATCACCACGAAGGTGTTCGCCAGCGCGGTCCCGCTCCGGGTCGGCCCACTGCCCGACGTCGAGTCCCCGGTCCTTGACGAGATCGCTGCGGTGCAGGTCCGGCGCGGGATCGACGGGCCACTGGTGGCCGCTCCGGACTTCACTCGCGCCCAGCCTGGGGATTCGACGCTGACCGATTCCACCGGCCGCGTCTGGACCCTGACCGGCGGTGCGGCGCTGACCGACCGCACGGTCCGATTCTCAGGGTTCGTCGCGGAATGGGCACCGGAGTGGCCCTACGGCGACCTGTCCGACGGACAGGGCTACCCGGGCGAGTCGCGGGTCACCGTGACCGCCTCCGGGGTGCTGCGGCGGCTGGAACAGAACAAGACCGTCCCGCCCTCGCCGGTGCGGCGGGCGGTGCTCGACACCCGGCCCGCCCCGATCGCGTACTGGCCGTGCGAGGACCCCGCCGCCGCAACCGAACTCGCCCCAGTGCTCGGCAACGCGAAGCCGATGGTGCTCGCCGGGGACGTCACCCTCGCCGGGGTGTCCGACGTGGACGGCTCCGCGCCGTTGCCGAGTTTCAAGGCGGGGCAGGCATCGGTGTTCCTGCCCCGCTACCCCGACACCGGCCGATTCAGCGCCATCGCCCTGCTCGCCCTGCCCATGGAGGGGGTGAAGGCTGACCACACTCCGCTGATCACGTTGTACGGGCTCGGGCCCGGGACGGCCGCGTACTTCGCTCTGGAGGCCAGTCCGGAGGGTGCGATGCGGATCCGCACCCGTAGCGCACTCGGCGGTGAGTTGGAGACCACGGTCTATTTCCGGTACTTCCCGCCCAACGGGCGCACCGTGCTGGTGCGGTTCGAACTGGTCAAGGGCGACGACGGGTCGACCACGGCCTCGGCGGTCCTGTTCGCCCCTGAGTTCCCGTTCGGCGTCGGCTACGCCGCGCGGTTCAACACGGTGTTCAATCCGCCGCAGGGGATTGTGCTGGGCGGGGGCTGGTGGGTCGGACAACCCTCCGATTTCGCTGATCTCAACGGCACCGCCATCGGCCATCTGATCGCCACCACCTCCGACCAGCCGGTCGGCGACGGGCTGCGCGGGGCCGCGCTCGCCTGGAACCCCGAACGCGCCGGAGACCGGCTTCGCCGCCTCGCCGCCGAAAACGACATCCCGCTGACCGTGATCGGACGGACCGCCGACACCGAGCTAATGGGACCGCAACGCATCGAGACCCTGCCCGAGCTACTGCGCGGCTGCGCCGCCATCGACGGCGGGATCCTGTTCGAAACCCGCTCCCGACCCGGGTTGACCTACCGCACCCGCGCCTCCCTCTACACCCAACCCGCCGCCCTGTCCCTGGACGCAGCCCGCGGCCCCGGCGACATCGCGCCCGGGTTCGCCCCCGTAATGGATGACCGCCAGGTCCACAACGACGTCACGATCAGCCGCCCCGGCGGCCGGTCGACCCGAGTCACCAACCAGGCGCACATCGCGGCACGAGGCCGCTACGACACCCAGGTCACCCTGAACGTGGCCAGCGACGCGCAGTTGCCGGACATCGCGGCGTGGGAACTCCACTTGGGCACCGATTCGGGGATGCGGTACCCACAGGTCGCCCCCGCACTGACCGCGAACCCCGACCTGTTGCGGCCGTGGCTGGATCTCGACCTGGGCGACCAGATCGAGGTCACCCGGCTGCCCCCGCAGCACCCGCCCGGCGCGGTCGCGCTGCTGGTGCAGGGCTACACCGAGACCTACCGACCCCACCGGATCGACGCCGAGGTGAACGCGTCCCCGGCACGGCCGTGGCAGGTCGCCACCACCATGGCCAACGCACCCGGCGGCGGGCACTGGCGGGCAGATACCTCCGGTTCGGTCCTCACCACGGCCATGGGCACGGACGATCGCCAGTGCACCGTCACCACGACGGCCGGACCGATGTGGATCACCACCGCCGAACACGGCGCACAGTTCCCGCTCATGATCACGGTCGGCGGGGAAACCATGCGGGTCACCGCGATCACCGGTACCCGCTCGCCGCAATCCTTCACCGTCGAGCGCGGCACGAACGGTCTCGTGCGCCCGCACCCAGCCGGAAGCGCGGTCTACCTGGCCACCCCCGCAACCGCCGCACGCTGAATCTCAAGGGAGGGACGCAATCGCTCCGCAACCCTGGCGGGCGGGGGAGAACATCACCGCCGCACGCCTCAACCCCATGGCCACACTCGTCTACCGCATCACCGAGCTGACTGGCGCGGAAGTCGCCCAGTTCAACAGCATGGTTGTCGGCTCGGTCGACCTCCCCGACCCCGGCTACCCCTACCAACTCGTGTTCCTCGGCCAGATGTTCCTCGACCCTGGCGACGGCACCGGCCTCGACCTCGTCATCAAAGACGGCAAGAGCCCCGCCGGAACTGACCTCTCGCTGGTCACCAGGCTGGACGGGGCAGCGGTCGGCAACCAGGGGGGGACGCCTGCCGTTTCCGATCACCGGCATGAGCCCGGCCCTGGCCGGTGCCCGCGCCGTCTCGCTGGTGGTCAGCAAATGGAAAGGCGGCAGCGCGGACGGCTACAACTTCGCCGGACCCGCCTACACCAACGTCACCGTGCTCCTGATCGCCGCCTGACCTTCCGCCCTTCCAGATATTGCTCATTTCTCGCGCGCAACTTGGACCTTTCGTCCTCATGCTTGGCCGGGTAGCCGAACGTGTTAAAGCCCAGCTTGGAGGTACTGATTGCTGCCTGCCTGGCTTACCGCGCTGGGCACGTTCCTCGGCCCCGCAACCGGGGCGCTCACCGCGCTGTACACGGCACGCCGGGCCGTGCGCACCGCCCGCACGTCCGCCGACGCGCAGGCCCTCGCCGAGTTGCACGCCGGATACCAAGCCCTACTCGCCGACCGCGCCAACCACACCCGAGACGTGCTCGCCGAGCTGGCGGCGGTCAAGGCCGAACTCTCCGCCGTGCGCCAGGAGAACGCGCGGCTGCTGCTCGAAGTCGGCGCACTGCGCGCCCAGCTCAACCACCCACCCAACCCGCGAGGTGACTAACCGATGGCCCTCGGCCTCGACATCTACCGGTACCAGCAGGTCACCGACTGGCGCGTGGTCCGCGGCCATGGCGTGAGCTTCGTCTGGGTCAAGCTCACCGACGGCGGCGGCCCCGCCCCCGTGCGCGGGGACCGCCAAGTCTCCGGAGCCCGCAGCGCCGGAATCCCCGTAGGCGGCTACCACTTCGCCCAGACATCGCCCAGCCCGGAACGACAGGCCGAAATCCTGATCAGCGAGGTGCGCCGCCTCGGCGCGGACGGGCTCGTGCCGATGCTCGACCTGGAGAAACCCTTCGTGCCCGATCGCGCGGCGCGGGAGTTCGGTGTCCGGTTCTGCCGCCGCGTCGCTGAGCTGGGCTATCAGCCCGGCGTGTACATGAACAACTCTTTCGCCAAGGCGCTCCGGCCCGATACGTGGGATACCCGGCCCGTCCTCTGGATCGCCCGCTACGGCGCGCGACCCGCCTACGGCGGCCCCTATGACGTGCACCAGTACAGCGACACCGGTCGCGTCCCCGGCATCCGCGCCCAGGGCGTCGACCTAAACGAGTCCTACACGACTCGCCACTTCACCAACACCTCGGAGAACGGATTGAGCAAGACCGCCTCGGAACAGATCAACGAGATCTACAACAGCGTGAGCAAGACCTTCACACAGGCGGGCATCGAGTTCGGCGACTTCCTGGTCCAACTCGCCCGCCTCTTCCCCGCTCTGGACGAGCGCGCCATTGCCAAACGCGGCGGATACTCCGCCGGATCGCTGACCAACGCCGCCCACTCGGTGTGGGAGCACGAAATCTTCACCACCTCGCCCCGGATCGAGGCGATCGAGAAGGCTCAGGCCGAACAGGGCAAGAAGCTCGACGCCATCCTCGCCGCGCTCACCAAGAGCTGAACCGTTCCGCGGCTTCGCCGCGACCACTCCGTCTCGACCAGGCATCGAAGAAAGAGAGCACCCGCATGTCCCGTTACCCCCTGCGCATCGCCGCGTCCGTCGTCGGCGGCCTGACCGCCATCGTGTCCGGCCTTGTCGGCTCCGGCCTGTTCACCACCGACCAGAGCAACGCCGTAACCGGCGTGATCACCGCCCTGGTAACCCTGCTCGCCACCTTCGGCATAGTGATCTCCACCGAGCACAAGGTCACCCCGCTAGCCGACCCCCGCAACCGGCAGGGACAGGCCCTAACACCGGCTGAGACCGCCGCAGAGGGCCGAACCGAAGGCCCCAAAGCTGAGTGGACCTCCCTTGACTACTGAGCAGGCCGCCACGGTCGCCCTCGACCCGCGTTCCGTGCTTACTCCTGCCGAGGTGGCCGCAGCGCACGCTGCCGCTGCAACCGCGCCCCCGTTCACCGATGAGCAGCGCGACCGACTACGCACGATCTTCGCGCCCGCCGTGCGCAGACTCCACACCCGCCCAGCACCGGGCTAACCCGCGAATCGGCCCCGGCACTCCCGAAGGAGGCCGGGGCCGCTCACCTTTTCTGGCCTAGCCGGTCAGGCGGCCTCGTCCACGTCCGGGATCGGTGCGGGCTTCCCGAGCCAGGACAAGCGGATCGCGTCCGGATTGAACGGTGCCCGCCCACCCGTAGTCGGCAGCAGCCGGGGCCGTACCACTGCCCGCAACACCTCGCGTTTCTGGATCAGCGGCAGCGTGTCCCATGCCTGCGGGGCCTGCGGGCCGATCAGCTTGGCGACCACCGGCATCACGCCGAGGTTCTTCACCCGCGCCTCCGCCGCCTTGATCTTCGGCGTCAGTTTCGCCTCGATCCGCCCAACCGATCCGGGCTGATCTTGCCGTCGGCCGCCTCGTCGGTGAACGCGTCCAGACGGGCACGTAGCTCCTGCGCCGCCTGCACCACCTTGATCAACTCCTGGGCATGGTTCTCAAAGTGGAACAACTCGCGCGCGTCCTTCGACATCAACCGCGTCAAGACGGCTTCGACCACCAGCGAGTCACACTTCGCCATGTCCCGGGTGAGGTGCCCTTCGGCGCAGCGGTAGCGCATCTGGCCCCCGTGTTTCCTGGTGCCGACGCCCTGCTCACACACGCTGCACAGCATGATCCCGGACAGCAAATACTTGACTCGCACACCGTCCCTGATCCACCTACGGCTTGGGTCGCCGAGCCGAGCCACGACCAGAGCGCGCTTTTCCTCGGTGATGATCGCGGGCCAGTTGCCCTTGCCGATGATCTCGCCCCGGAACACCCGTAGACCCGCGAGCGCCGGATTCAGCGCGATGTTGCGGATCTTCGCCGGGTTCCACCTCCCTGGCATCGGATGCGCCCGCTGGCCTTGGTTCATCTCCTTCGCCACCTGTGACGGAGACTCCGTGCGCAGCAGCGCCAGCGCCTCATACGCTGACTCCAACTGCTCGGGGGTCAACGACGCGGTGAACTTTGCCCACCCCTCTGCATCCCGCGACAGCTCATACAACTTGCGCACATGATCGGCCCGCCATGTCTGCGCCCGCGCACACGACACCCCACGGGCGTTGAAATCCTGTGAGACCTCGGTCTCGTTCCCGGTCACGATCAACCGGTCGACCAACTCTTCGGCGATCGCGGCAGCCTCCGGGTCGATCTCCCTGCCCGGCTCGCCCGTGCGAGGGTCATAGATGATCCGCAACCCGAATGACAGCGGCCCCGCCCAAAGCCCCTCCATCGCACGGGCTTCGACCCCGATCCGGACCCGCTTGCGCAGCCTCTCCGACTCCCGCTCGGCGTCCACCGCGTCCTCGGCGGTGTCCACCCTGTCGTCCGGATCGTTCATGTCGTAGATCTGGTCGTCATAGGCCCAGAAGCCGCCCACATCGACCAGAATCTTCCGCAGCCGAACGAACACGTCCAGCTCACGCTGCGCCCGAGAGTTCTCCCGCGTCCACAACGTGTTCGCCTCGCCAGTCGCCAGCAGCCGCAGCGCTTCTTCATAGTCCGTGCGCTGCTCGGTCGCATACCGCGACGCCGACAGGTCGTTGTCCACCAGCACAGCGACTACGACCGCCCCGATCCGCTTGCACCACGCCCTTCCTTGCGCGATCTGCGTACCGACCGAGACCTTCCGGCCCTTCCCATCCTTCGACGCCCGCGCGTAGATCACCACACGCAACTCCGGAAGCTCGCCCGCAGCCTGCCGCCGCAGCCGACGATTCAACGCCCTACCCACCGAAACACTCCCAGCAACTCGCTGGGCGAAGGTCACATCTGGACCCTTTGATGATCAACCACAGCGTAACGGAGTTTCCGCACGTCAGCGACCAAATCCGGGCGCAATCAGGCCAGACACGGCGAACAGCCCCCACTGCCGCACCCAGCAAACAACCCGAGCAGGTCCAAACCCACGAAACCGCAGGTCCAGCACACTTTCTCAACAAGATTCCCATCATGGGCAAGGGAACCTAAGTTGAAATTCCACATTCGGGGCGTTGAAGGTACCGAAAGCCACAAGTAGGCCGCTCGCCGGTCAGGGATTGTCGGCAAGCCATTTGCCCGCGTCGTCGATCGGGGAGTAGCCGCTGCCATGGAGCGACTCCTTGTGCCGCTTCATGGCTGCTTCGGCTTCGGTCGACGTCATCATGTCGGCGGCGAGCAGCATGTGTTTGCCGCGCTCTTTGACCTCCCAGGCCAGATCCTGCAATGTCATCCGGGTCTTCGCGCAGAACTTCGTGTACCCGCTGCCAACGGTGATCCACGGTCAGTACGCGGTCATTCTGCTCAGGCGGCGTGATCTCCCATCCCGGCAGGAGCGAGTTGACGTAGTTGCCTCCGTAGCGTATCCAGTTCCGGTTGAACATGTAGTAGCCGATCGCCGCGTCAATGATCTTTTCGACGGCCTGGTGGAGCTGTTCCTCGAAATTCACAATTGGCCTCCCGTGGTAAAGGCTGTTGGAACGCGCATTCCACCACGATGGTTCCGCAGGTTGCCCAATAGTTACGCAAAGCCTGTGGACACGAGGAGGGGGCAAGCCTCGAAATGATCTTGGAAGCGCGCCGTGGCCCGCCGAGGGGGCCGCGGGACCACGGCGCGTTCTCATTCCGTGTGGTGACCCCGTATCTTGGCCGGGGAATGGGGAGCTCGCCTTACTCGAACCGGTAGCGGTGTCACTTCCACGGGTCGGTGAACGACCGGCCGGGTACCGGCTTGGCGATGAGCGCGATGGGGGTGAAGAAGTTCACCTGGCCGATCGCGAACATCAGCGTGGCGAGTGCCTTGGGTTCGTAGTGCTCGGCTGCCTGTGCATACAGCTCGTCGGAGACCCTTTCGCCGTGTGCGGGCTGCTGAAGCACGGCTTCCAGCAGTGCCAGCGCGGCACGCTCGGCACTGGTGAAGTAGGGCGAGTCCGGCCAGGACGCCACCGAGGTGATCCGTTCCTCCGATTCTCCGGCCTTGCGGAGGAAGCCGGTGTGCAGAACGGTCAGGTAGGTGCTGCCGGCGACCTGGCCAGCGCGCAGCTGAACGAGGCTGATCGTGGAGCGCGGTATCGAACCGTTGCCGACGACCTTGAACAGGGCCGCCGACACCTCTGCCAGTTCGGGGACGAGCTGCGCGGGGTCCTCGGTCATCCGTGGAACCATCGGGACCTCCGACGTGATCGAGCGTGTTTCCATAGCCGTCTCCTTCGGGCTTCAGGTTGCTGTCAAACGCCCCGACGGATCGCGACAGAGAAATGTGACCGCTGGAGGAGAGACCCGATGAGCGAGATGAGGGAGCAGGCTCCGGTGTTCTACCGTCACCGCCGCGTCGCGAACCGGGCGTTATCCCCTGACCGCCACCGACTGGAACATCGAGAACTGCCCCCTGGCGTCGAACGGCGAGTTGGCCAGTGGCGACAGCGCACCGGTGTTCGACTTTTCGAATCCGAAGACCTCACCGCTGGTGTCCTCGTTGGTGACGTACAGGTGACGGCCGTCCGGGGTGAGGGCTGGCCAGACCGGTGTACCGCCCGCCGGTGTCGGATCGCTGGCGACCGGCCGCAGCGTGCCGTCGGCTTGGATCTTGAAGACCCGGACTCCCTTGGTTGTGCCGGTGTTGTCCCCGTGACTGGTGGCGAACAGGAACTTCCCGTCCCGGCTGATCTCTGCGGACACCGGGAGGTCCGGCGCCCGTACCACCGGGAGCGGGGTCAGCCGCCCGTCGTGGCCGATCTTGAATGGCATGATCTCGTCGGATACGCCGCAGGCCAGGTACACGAACCGGCCGTTCGGTGCCACGCCGATGCCGAGTGCTCCCGCCCCGGCCGGAGCCGAGCTCCGGAACTCGAGCGTGTGGTCCGCCCGCACCGCGAACGTGGTGAGCTCGCCCGGGTCGGGGGAGAACGGGTCGCCGGTGCCGACGAAGACGAACCGGCCGTCGGTGCTCACCGCGACGCCCCGCGCGGACAGCGCACCGTTGCCCACGGGCACCGGCTCGCCGATCGGCTCGAGCGTGCCGTCATAGCGCACGGCGAACGACGAGACCGACGGCGGGTCGTTGAGGTTCGTCACGAAGACCGCGTCCCCTCGGGGGGAGAGGGCGATGCCGAACGGGTATCCGGCCGTCTCGATCTTCTGGCGCAACGTCAACCGGCCACGCGAGTCGACCTTGTAGGTCGAGACCTGGTGGGCATCGCCGTTTTCGACGTACAGGAAGTCGCCGCCTGGCGAGAAGACCATGCTGCGTGGTTGGTCAGCCGTGGGGACCGGGTCGCCGAGCGGAATCAGGTCGCCGGTGTCGGTGATCGTGAAGATGGCGATGTTGTCGGAGTTGCCATTGGTCACATAGAGCGTGGGACCGGCCGGCGCGGCTGTCGCGGACACCGGCACCACCCCGGCAAGCATGATCATGGCAACGGCAATGAGAATTCGACGCATAGGAAACCCCCAATAGTCGATATTCGCCTATCCGCCCGAAGTGTGTGTCTAGTGCAGAGGGCGTCGAGCGTAGATGTCCGGCCTTGCGGAAATCTTGTGGTGCGCTTGTCACGCCACGCGGACATCAATTGTTCGATCGTGTGGTTCGGGAATGGTCGGTGGGAGCTGGTCGGGTTGCGGCGTGCCATGTGTTAGACATGCCGCATGGGCCTTGCCGTCAAGGGGATCTCGTATGTCACCGGGGAGGTGAGTGCCGAGGTGCTCCGTGGCGACTTGCGGGCGATCCGCGAGGAACTGCATTGCACGGCGGTGATGTTGATCGGCACCGACGTCGGGGCGCAGTTGCAGGCGGCCCGTACTGCCCTTGAGGTGGGGCTGGACGTTTATGTCCGGCCGTACCTGCCGGACCGGCCGCGCTCGGCGCTTCTGGCCCACCTGGCAAAGATGGCCGCCGGGGCCGAGCAGCTGCGGACGGAATACCCGGGCAGAGTGACGTTACTGGTCGGCAGCGAGTTCTCGCTGACTCAGCGGGGCATGCTGCCGGGCCCGCGGGAGCTCCTGCGCCTGCAGGTGCTGGTGCGCTGGCGGCGTCTGTTCGACCGCCGGATCACCCGCAAGCTCCGCGGCCTGCTCGCCGACGCACTCGCCACTGCTCGCAGTACCTTTCACGGTCCGCTCACCTACGCCGCCGGCTATTGGGAGCAGGTCGACTGGTCCGGCTTCGACATCGTCGGCGTCAACCTCTATCGCTTCGGGGACGACCCGTCCGCATACGAGCGGCGGCTGGATGGTCTGCTGGAGGAGGCGAACGAGCGGGGCAAGCCGGTGATCATCACCGAGTTCGGGTGCGGCGCCTTCCGCGGGGCGGAGCGCCGCGGGCCCGGCTCGTTCCGGATCGTGAACTGGTTCCGCGTGCCGCCCCGCATCCGGGACGGGTACGAGCGGGACGAGCGCACCCAGGCGACGTACCTGGGCGCGCTCATCGACCTTTTTGCCGCCCGCGGTGTCCATGGCTGTTTCGTCTACACCTTCGCCATGCGCGACTTCCCGCACCACCACGAGCCGGCCCGCGATCTGGACATGGCCGGTTTCGGGGTGGTCAAGGTCTCCGCCGAGGATCCGTCGAGCTGGGCACCCAAAGCGGCGTATGCCGAAGTGGCTGGTCGATACACGAAGGACGGTACTGCCGCACTGTCCTGAGCCCAGTCAGGCGTGGGTGCGGTGAGATGCTCGTGGCACCTGGGACACCGCCAGGGTGAAGTTGTCGGTCATGGTGACCGGGTCGAGTTTGGTGCCGGCGCGTTGGCAGGCGGTCTGGACCGCGCCGCGCAGCTGGGTGAGCGCCCACCAGCCTGCCCGGTCGGCTGAGTCCGCGGTGAGGACCCAGCCGGCGATCAGGCGGGAGTTGGCGGTGTCGAAGTCGAGGCTGTCGGCCTTCGCGCCGTGCGGGGCGTCCACGAGCAGCCGTCTGCGTACCTCGCGGACGAGGGCACGCCGGGCGTCCGGCTCGTGGCAGGTCACCGTCACGCCGGCCTGCACGCGGTAGATCATGTCGGTGCCGCCTTGTCGGTCGGAGCTGCGTCGGCTTGGTCTTCGCCCGCGGGGCACGCAGTGACAGCTCACTCCGGGTGGATTGCTGGGGATGCGCCCTGGTGGCCCGGAGCGACGGGTTAGGGTGGCGGGCATGTCTGGCGTGGTCACCGGGTGGATGGAGGCTGCCGCGCGGCGCTCGCTCGCCCGCCTGCACGACGAGATCGGCGCTGCGGGGCTGGCCGCCGCGGCGGCGTTGCCCGGGCTGTCCGCGGTGGTGGATCAGCATTCCGCCGCGGTCCGGGACATCGTGACCCTGGGGGTGGAGGGCTCGGCCGCGGTGGCCGGGGTGGTGCTGCTGTCCGGGTACGCGCGCGGCCTGGTCGATCAGGCCGCCGGGCAGGGCTGGCGGCTGCGGCTCCCCGGTGATCTGGCGGGCTGGGCCCGGATCGACTGGACGACGGCGCGCCTGCTCGGGGTGTGCGCCTTGGCGGCGGTGCTCGATCCGCATTCCCGGTTCGCCGGTCCGGACGCGCCGCCCGCGGGCGCGGTGAGCCAGTGAGGCAGCCGCCCTGGCTGCCTCACTGAATCCGCTCGTCACCGCGGGGGCATGCCCTCCTGCCCTGGTGGCCGGGTCACCTCTGAGGGCTGGGACTGCGGCATCTGCTCGGTCGCGTGGGCTCCCGCCCGTGCGGCGTCTTCCCGCCCGCGCTGGTAGGCCTCGGCCTGCGCTTTGGCCGCCGGGAACTCGTTCTCGGCGCGCCCCAGCCAGGTGTTCCAGCGTTGCTGCATCGGTTTGACCAGGCCGCCGCCCACGCCGACGACGAGGATCCCGCCGATCGTGGCCAGCACGGTGATCAGCACCGGCAGGGTGACCGTGGTCGCGATGCCGATCTGGTTCACCGCGGCGATGATGCCCAGGCCCCAGATGAACACCGAGGCGAGGGTGGCGAGCAGATTGCCGTAGGACAGCCCGCTCAGCGCGCGGGACACCAGGTCCCGCACCGCCCGGGCGATCGCCGCCACGACCACCACGATGATGATCGCGACCACGGCCTTCGGCAGCCAGGCCACGATCTCGGTCAGCAGCGCGCTCACCGGGTTCGGCCCCCACACCCCGAACGCGAACTGCAGCGCGATCAGCAGCACCGCGTAGTACACCAGCTTGGCGATGATGTCCGAGGCGTCGAACTTGCTCTTGGCCAGCATGCTGTTGATCCCGCCCCGCTCGACCACGCGGTTGAAGCCGACGCGCGCCAGGACCTTCTCGACCGCCTTCGCCAGGAGCTTCGCGATGAACCACCCGATGACCAGGATGACCAGGAACGCGACGAACTTCGGCACAAACGTGGCCACCGCCGACCAGGCGTTCGACACGCCCTGACCGATGTCGACGGCAGCCAGATTGGATGTGGACACTGCCTCTCTCCTTCCCGTCAGGAGGCCGACGCCTCGGGGGATGAAGCGTCCACACCGACTACCCGGTTGTGGGTAAGGTCACACATCGGGGGGATTTGCGCAGGTCAGGGCATCTTCTCGAACCGCGAGGTCAGCACGACCAAGCTGAAGCCGTGACGGGGTGCCTCCGTCGAGGCACCCCCGGTCAGGTGCTCGGCACCGCGACTGGCCTGGCCAGCACCTGGTCCAGGACGTCGGTGAGAAACCGCGCGGGGTCCGGGACCGGTGCCGTGACCCGCATCGCGACGATCGCGTCCGGTCGCACGAGCAGGGCCCCGTCGTCGGTCAGCCACGGTGCGGGGACCCGGTGCGCCGGTAGGCCGGCGTCCGCCGCGGCGGCGAGCCACCGGTCGCCCGCGGCGCCCACCAGCAGGGTCCACCGGGAGGCGACCAGGTCGAGCGTGGAGACCCCGTCGACCCACGCGTGGGGCACCCGTGAACCCGGCGACCCGTCCAGCGCCACCGCCAGGTCCACAGTGGACGGAAGTTCCGGCCGCAGGTCGACGACGGCGGCCGAGTCGTACCGCTGGCCGAGGTGCACGACCGGCGCCGCCCACACCCCCGCCGCCGCCCTGGCGGCGTCGGCCTCAGGTCCCTGCCCCCAGTGCAGCTGCGGGTCGGCGAGCCGGCGCATCGCCTGGTCCAGCGTCGCCGCGGCGACCGGCTCGCGCTCCTGCGCGTAGGTGTCGAGCAGCCCGGCGCCCGCCGCACCCTTGTGCACGGCGGCCAGCTTCCACGCCAGGTTGTGCGCGTCGGCGACCCCGGTGTTGAGGCCGAACGCGCCCAGCGGCGACACGGTGTGCGCGGCGTCGCCGACGAGGAACACGCGGCCGACGGCGAAGCGTTCGGCCAGGGCGCTCCGGGGTCGCCACGGGAGCACGCTGCGCACCTCGACGTCGAGGTCGGGATCGCCGACCGCCGCGCGGACGACCGCGACGCAGCGCTCGTGCGTGAAGTCCTCGGGGCGCTCGCCCCCGTCGACGTCGCAGGCGACGTGGAAGACCCAGTTCGTCTCGCCGTCCACGGTCGCCAGCAGGCCGGGCGCTTCCGGCGTGGTGATCGTGCACGTGGCGAAGGCCATCCCCCGCAGGTGGGGGCGGAGGTCGGCGCGGAACAGGATGTTGATCATCGACTTGCCCAGGTCGCCCGCGCCGGAGGTGCCCACGCCGAGCGCGGTCCGCACGGCGCTGTGCGTGCCGTCCGCGGCTACCACGCGCGCGCAGCGCAACGAGTAGCGGCCGTCGGGCCCCTCCAGTTCGACGTCGACCCCGTCGGCGTGCTGCGCGATGCCGACCAGGCGGGTCGACCAGCGCAGATCCGCTCCCCGGCGCGCCAGGTCGGCCGCCACCACGGCGTCGAGGCGGTCCTGCGCGCAGACGCCGCGCAGCCTGAACGGCGTGGTGTCCAGTTCAGCGGCGGACGGGGTCGGCATGGGCACGGTCACGACGTCGCCCGCGCCCAGCTCGACGACGGTCCGCGCCACCGCCTTGCCCGCGGCGCCTCGGAGGTCGACCGCGACGGCGTCGACGGCGGTATCGAGCCCGAGCTCGCGGAGGATCTCGACAGTGCGCGGCCCGATGCCGGTGGCGCGCGGGTGGACCGACGGCCCGGACCGGCGTTCGACGAGCACCGCCGGGACGCCGTGGTGGGCGAGCAGCGCCGCGGCGAGCAGCCCGACGCTGCCGCCTCCGACCACGAGCACCGGCACTTCTGGATACGCTGTCTCCGTCATGGCTACACCGTAGCCAGAAGGTAGGATGCCGGTCAACGAGGAAAGGAGCCACCCGATGACCGAACCCGCTCCTTCGGTGTGGACCAGGCCTCGCCCCGAACCGCGCCGACGCGCGCCAGGGGTGGACCAGTACGTGGCCGCCGCGCTGGCCATCGCCGACGCGGAGGGCTTGGCCGCGGTGTCGATGCGCCGGGTCGCGGGCGACCTCGGTTCCGGGACGGCCACCCTCTACCGCTACATCACCAATCGCGACGAACTGGTGGAGCTGATGGTCGACGCGGCGCAGGGCGAGGACCCGCTCCCCGAGCCCACGGGGGACTGGCGCACCGACCTGGCCGCGGTCGCGCACGCGCTGCGCGCGACCCTGCTGCGGCACCCGTGGTTGGCGGGCGAACTGGCGGGCCGGCCCTCGCTCGGCCCCAACTCGTTGCGGCGGTCCGAATCCGCGCTGCGCGCCGCCGTCGCGCTCACCCCCGACATCACCCTGGCCTCGCAGGCGCTCGGCGCCATGCACGCGTACGTGCTGGGCTCGGTGGCCACCCAGCAGGCTGCTCGGCGCGCCGAGCAGCGCACCGGCCTGACCAAGGAGCAGTGGCAGCGCAGCGTCGGGCCCTACATCAGCGAGGTCATCGCGGGGGGCGAGCACCCGATGCTCGCCCGCCGCGTCCTCGAAGCCGAGGAACTCGACCCCGACGTCGAGTTCGCGTTCGGCCTGGACTGCGTGCTCGACGGTCTCGCGGCCCGATTGGGTCGCTGACCGGTCAGCACGCGCACCGGTTCAAGAGGAAGATCGCTTTGCGAACCAACTCATGTCCGGTCGACTCTCCGGGTCCGCTCGGTGGGGGAGCGGGACCCGGTGGCTGCGATATGGGGTGCCACCCGCTGACGCTCAAACCGCTGGCTGCCGCTTGGTGCGGAGGGAAACGAGAGTTCCAAGGCCGGGCTGCGGGCGCGTCGGTGTACCAGGCGATCAGCCGGTCCGCCGAACATGGGTATCTGCGGGTCGTCCGTCGTGGCACGCCGCGCGGCTGGGGGGCGGGGTTGGCGGACTTCGACCCGGCCAAGCTGGTCGACGCGGTACTCGGCGCGTAGTGAGGGCTGGTCGACCGCGACGTTCTCCATCCGGTCGTTGGTCTGAAAGCCCAGCAAGGTGTGATCCGGGTCGCTGGCGGCGGGCGGCGCGGTGCGTAGGGTCAGGCCATGGTCACCCTCAACGCCGTACTGGGCGTCGCCGCGATCGAGCTGGGCATGGTGCTCATCCCCGGCCCGAACATGATCTACCTGGTCTCGCGGACCGTGACCCAGGGCCGCCGGGCCGGGTTGATCTCGCTCGCCGGAGTGGCCTGCGGCTTCTTCGTCTACCTGGTCGCCGCCACGGTCGGCGTGGCCACGATCTTCGTCCTGGTGCCGGCGGTCTACACGGCGCTGAAGCTGGCCGGCGCCGCGTATCTGCTGTGGCTGGCGTTCCAGGCGGTGCGGCCTGGCGGCAAGTCGGTGTTCGCGCCCGGGGCGCTGCCGGTGGACCGGCCCGGGAAGCTGTTCACGATGGGCCTGGTCACCAACCTGCTCAACCCCAAGATCGCCATCATGTACGTCTCGCTGCTCCCCCAGTTCGTCGACCCGGCCCGGGGCAGCGTCGCGGCACAGAGCTTCACGCTCGGCCTGGTCCAGATCACCATCGCGATCGCCGTGAACGGCCTGATCGCGATGTCCGCGGGGTCGATCTCCCGGTTCCTCGGCGACCGGCCCGGCTGGCTGAAGGTCCAGCGCTACGTGATGGGCACCGTGCTCGGCGTGATGGCGGTGCGGATCGCCGCGGACCGGTCCCGCGCGGTGGTCACCGCCACGCCGTGATCACCTGGCGGTCCGGGACCCCAAGTCTCCGATGCTAGCCGGGACGTCCCGGCTCGGAGCCGACAGCGACGAGACCGAGCTGGGGGACCGGCGGGTGGCATCCCGACATTCCGCGTGGCGAGTTCGATCCCAGGACAGCCGTGCGGGGCTACCGGTCACTCCACGGGCCTGTTGACCGGACTACGGGGTGACACCTTTAGGTCCTCGGATGGGGTCTTCGACAGGATTACCGGTCATGACGAAGTTCACGAAGCCGCAGCGGACCTCAGCAAAGGTGTCCCGGACTCGTCAGGTCGCTGGGATTCGACGAGCCGGGTCCAGTGGCCGGGGTGTCCGCAGGAGGATCACCAGGGTGTTGAGCTGGGAGGGTTGGCAGAGCCTGACTTCCATCCTCACCGCGATCGCTGCTGTCGCCGCCCTGTGGTTCACAAGCTCACTCACTTGGTGCGACACGAGACCAGATCACGCTCACTGAACAAGGACAGCTAACAGACCGCTTCGGCAAAGCTGTCGAACAGCTCGCCTCCGACAAGACCGACGTTCGTCTCGGCGGAATCTAGCCCTGGAACGCCTGGCGCGTGACTCCCACCGAGATCACCCCACCATCATGGAACTCCTCGCCGCGTTCGTCCGAAGCCATGCACCGGCAAGTTCGTGCCCCGACGATCTCCACTCCGACATCGCCCCCGCGACCGATATCCAAGCTGTACTCACCGCAATCGGACGACGCGAAGTCGGCCACGACGATCCTGGGCCGATCAATCTCGCCAACACCTGCCTTGCCGGAGCAGATTTCGCGGACGCTCAACTTGCCAAGACAATCCTTCTTGATGCCAACCTGTACGAGGCCAGTCTCCCCGATGCCAACCTCGCAAATGCGGCGCTCACTGGTGCCACCCTGACCAGAGCCAACCTCGTACACGCCAACCTCCGCGGCACCGGTCTCCACTCCGCCGTTCTCAAGAGCGCCTTCATGCCCTACGCCGATCTTGCTCAGGCCGGTCTGGCTGGCGCGGACCTTACAGACGCCAGTGTCTCAGCCGCCGACCTCGTCCTGGCTTCCCCTCGCCGGGCAGATCGAGGACAACGTCTTCTATTCGATCGCGTGCAACGGCCACGGTCTCGCCCAGGCGCCGTACGTCGGATCGCTCGTCGCCGACCTGATCGTCGACGGTGAGCGACCTGAGGACCTCGAGGTCCTCTGGGCCAGGGAGCCCAAATTCCCTCGCCCGATGATGATGGGCCGGCTGGGGTTGCGCACGATCTGGGCGGTCGACCGCTTCAATGACCTGATCAACGGAAGCCGGCGCAACGCGCGACGAGGTTCGGCGCCGGTGATCTGAGCACAGCGTGGGTGGCCGAGGAATAGCTGGACCGCCTGACCGGTTTACCCGAACTCTCCGGCTGTTGACAGCCGCCGATCAGCCGCTCGCCATCGGGCCGGGGGCGAAGACGTACCGCTGGAACCAGTGGTGGATCTGGCGTTGCAGGGCGCGGTCGCCGTGGATGTGCACTCCTGGCTGGCGCAGCAGTTGCGCCCAGGAGAGTTGGCCGAGCCACCAGCGGGTCACTTCTATGGTGGGCGCGACCAGCCACAGGTCGACGGGTGCTCCGGTGTCGTCTCGGCAGAGGTTGACGCTCGCACGGGACAGGTGCAGCCAGAAGTTGCGGTCGGCGGCCGCGCGGTCGGTGAACTCAAGCGCGAGCACGATGGTGCGTCCGGGCAGGGCCGCGGTATTGACGCGGCGTCGGATGTCCCAGGTCAGCGCTGCGGTGTCCAGGTCGTCCTCGGACAGGGCCGCGCGGTCGGCGACGGCGGCCCATTGGGCCAGTTCCCGCACTACTGGGAACAGGGCGGCGCCGGATTCGGTGAGCTGGTATTCGCCATCGACGGCCTCGGCGATCCCGGCGGCCTGCAGGCCGCGCAGGCGCGAGGACAGCGTCGCGCGGGGAATGCGGGGTAAGCCGTGGCGGATGTCGGTGAAGGTTCTCGCGCCGAGTAGCAGTTCCCGCACGACAAGAAGGGTCCAGCGTTCGCCCAGCACCTGCAGTGCCCGCGCGACCGCGCAGAACTGACCGTACCCGCTCATGGGTCGATGGTATGCGCGAGTTGGCGCGTGTGGTTCAACTTTTGAACTAGTGCTGGCGTGGTGGCGGGCCGAGCATCACAGGGCACGGGTCCTGACGACCGACACACCAAGACCTGACAGGGGACAACGTGAATGAGGTGCTCCCGGACATCCTGGCCCGCATCGGCAACACCGCGATGGTGGCCTTACGCAACGTCGTGCCGGAGAACGGCGCTCGGGTCCTGCTGAAGCTGGAGAGCGAGAACCCGACCGGCAGCATGAAGGACCGGATGGCCATCGCCATGATCCAGGCCGCGGAGGCTGCTGGCCGGCTCAAGCCGGGTGGTTCCGTCGTTGAGTACACCGGCGGCAGCACCGGCGTGTCGCTGGCACTGGTCTGTGCGGTGAAGGGATACCGGCTGCATATCGTGACCTCGGACGCCTTCGCCAGAGAGAAGCTCGATCACATGCGCTATCTCGGCGCCACGCTGCACATCGTGCCGAGCGATGCCGGGCGGATGACCGAGAAGCTGACTCGGGACATGATCGAGGCCGCCCGCGTCATCGCGGCGCGGACAGGTGGCGTCTGGACCGACCAGCTCAACAACAGCGACCAGTTGGAGGGCTATCGCATGATGGGTGCGGAGATCTGGAGGCAGACCGGCGGGCGGATCGACGGCTTCGTGCAGAGCGTTGGTACCGCGGGGTGCGTCACCGGGGTCGCGACCGCGCTCCGGGGTCACCGCGAAGGGGTTGAAATCGTCGCGGTGGAACCCGCGGAATCTCCCGTCCTGTCCGGTGGCCGGACCGGTGCTCACCGGATCGACGGAATCGGCGCCGGCTTCGTGGTGCCGCTATGGCGGCGGGGCAGCATCGACCTGGTCGATCAGGTCTCCACGGAGGATGCCATGGCCATGGTCGAGCGACTGGCCCGGGAGGAAGGGCTGTTCGCGGGGACATCCACCGGTGTCAACGTGATCGCCGCCCTTCGGTTGGCAGAACGACTGGGACCCGACGCGACCGTCGTGACTGTCCTGTGCGATACCGGGATGAAGTACCTCAGCAAGCAGCCGTGAACCCCCTTGGGCCCTCGGTCCCGCAGCGGCATGAGCCGTAGGGAGCAACGCCGGTGACCGCGGGCGACGCGTGCGCGGCGACCGGCCCGAGGGTCGTCCAACGGCTGTCGGACGGCGTGCTCCGGGTGTCCCCCGTTCCGGCACACAACACCGCCAGGCCGCCGGGGCGGTCTCCACGGAGTGAGAAGTGTGCTGATGCGTGACACCGCGATCACGCTGTGAGCGGGCGGTGATGGGCGAGCGGCCCGGCGGTGCGTGTGGGGGGCACCGTGATATCGGGCGTGGGTGCTCGGGTAACAGCGCGCAGGGACCGAGCAGCACACGACCGGGGTAGCACCCGTGGTCACGGTCTCTTCTGGTGCGCCATCGTGGACGCCTCACCGAAAAAGAAGGGGAAGAAACCATGAAATCGAGACGTGTGATCGCGGCAGTGCTGATGTCGTTGCTGGCGACCGCCGGGATGGCTCCGGTGCCCAGTGCCGCGGCGTCGTCTGCGGCCGCGCCGGTGCATGGGGGGACGGCGCGAATAGCCGTGGCCCCGCCTCCGCAGTGCCAGGGCCCGTTCTACGGCAAGGCCGTTCACCTGGGACCGGAGAAGCTGCCGACGACGGGGCCGGTGGCGCGGATGCTGAACGGCTACAAGCGGTTCGGGACCAAGGGCGCGAACCAGGACCAGTTCCTGGCACGATATTGGAAGAACAATAGCTGGGTCTACCCGGGCAACGGCGGGTTCAAGGGCAAGCCGAAGCCCTACACCCTCAAAGTCAACACGGTGATCGACCGCTTCGGCGGGGAAACCGGCCGCTATTTCGCGCCGGAAGGCACCAGCTACGCCAAACGTGCCATACCTCCGCAGAACCTCAACACCTGCGAATACGAGAAGAACGTGATCAAACCCAACGGCTACTACCGGTACAAGGTGCGGATGTCGTTCCCGGTGCAGGCCGGTCAGATCGCCGAATGGTTCGACCAGCCCGGCGGCGGCACACAGTACGAGGTGGTCAAGGTGGGCAACCAGGACTTTCCCGGCGCGGGATGGCTGGTCGCGAACAAATACCTGGAACGCCTGAACTAGACCAACGCCGCGACAAGGCATCCATCGTGGACCGGTTCACCCTCGCCGCGGCGCTGCGGGACGCGGGCGTGTCCGGCTACGCCTACCAGATCGAAGGGGTACACGAACACGACATCGCCCCGGTCAGCTACTACTTCCTGCGCCGACGACAGGGAACCTGGCAGATCGGCGTGTTCGAACGCGGTGTCTTCGCCGTCGCCGGCGAGTACACCACCGAGCACGACGCCTGCACAGCCCTGTGGACACGCCTCACCACCGAGCAAGCCAGCCACGAGAATCCAAGTTGGGGGGACTGAACGCCGCCGCGCGAACTGCCGGTGCTGGGCGTCGACGTGGCCGAGACATTGGGGTGAAGTTTTGCGTACGACGCGACATTCGACCGGCGCGATATCGAGGCAGCGGTCCGAGCTGTTGACGGGAAAACCGGTGGCCTCGGCTGAGACCGCCACCAGAATGCATGCAAGGTAATGGGTGTGGGAGGTACGGCAATGCGGTACGTGCGTGCGTGGATCCAGTGAAGTACCTCTACGGCCTGACCGTCACCCCGAACGAAAGTACAAACTGGCCAGCGTCCTGGACAACGACTGCCGCCGGTAACGCCGCGGCTCTCAAGCAGGGCAGCGAACCTTGTGCCGATTCGTGGGAACCCATTCGAGTGCCTCGGCTCCTGGACTTGCGCGCGAACACAACAGCCACCCTGACCAAGCTCACGTAGTCCTGCTCCCGCGAGACGTCGGGCCGGTGTGTCGCTCAGCTGTGTGGCTCCGGGATCTCGTGCGGGTGGCGTCGCGGCCGAACCATTGGGATGCCGTGGTGGCGTGCGCTACCAACGAACAATCAAGTGCGTCGGTAAACCGATTGTGGAGGTTCGGGTATGACTGCGTCCCTTGTGTTCGATCATCACGCGACCAGGTACAGCGTGGAGCTGGCCCATCGGATGGCGTGCGCGTCCGCCCTCGCCTACAAGACACCTTCCGAGATCGAGAATCAGGCCCACGACTGGGGTTTCGACCGGGTCCGCCACCACCACACCACCTTCCGGCCGCCGTTCCCGCTGGAGGACACCCAGGCTTACACGATGGCCAGCGATCACATGGTCATCACCGCGTTCCGCGGCACCGAACCGGCCCAGTGGCGGGACTGGCTCTCCGATGTCACCACCCCGCCGTGGCCAGGCCCCGGCGGCACCGGATGGGTGCACTACGGCTTCGCCGAAGCCCTGAACTCGGTGTATCCACAGGTCGACACCGCGCTCACCGCGTGCCGTGACCACGACCAAACGGTGTGGTTCACCGGCCATAGCCTGGGCGGCGGCCTGGCCATGCTCGCGGCCGCCCGGTGGTCCCTGGAACAAGCGGACGCCCGCGTCGACGGGGTGTACACGTTCGGGGCGCCCCGCACCTGCGACCGGCTCCTGGCCACCGCCTACAACCAGGCATTGACGAACCGGAGTTTCCGGTTCGTCAACAACAACGACATCGTCCCCCAGCTTCCGCCCGAACCGGTCTTCCACCACGTGAACGCGGCACGCTACATCGACTCCTCGGGCAAGATCCGCGACTCGCTGCCGTCGTTGCCCAGGCTCGCCGACCACGCTCGCGGTTTCACCGCCGATCTGCTGGCGCCGGCCAGCGACACGATCCGCGATCACGACATGAAAAAGTATCTCGCCGCGCTGGAGCGCAACCTCACCACGCACTGACCCACTTCGAGAACCACCGCGCTCCGGTGACGGTGAAGGGCGAGGACACCGTGTGGATCGTCCAGGATCGCGGCACCGCCTCGCTGATGTGCTCCAAACGCCGCTCCGGCCACGCCCGCATGGCAGCCGCGCGGGAAGGGGACACGTCCTGATCAAGCACTACACCGGACGTGAGCTTCACCCCGGCGGGCCTGTGATGCCCAGGTGGCGGGCCATATCGGAAACGAAAGTGCCGTAGCCGCCACGCGCGCAGCGGCGGCGCGTCATCCGAGATCGGGTATGCCCCTGAGTTGCCTGCGCGAGGTGATGCCGAGCTTGCGGAAGATGTTGCGTAGGTGGGCGTCTACCGTGCGTGGGCTGAGGAACAGGCGCCCGGCAACCTCTTTCGTCGTCGCGCCCGCCGCGACCTGGCGCGCGATGTGCATTTCCTGCATGGTTAGGCGGTCGTAGGTGTGTTCGGAGCGGCTGCGGGCCACCTCCCCGGTCGCGCGCAGTTCGTCCGCGGCTCGCCGGGCGAACGCCTCCAGTCCGATCTCCGACATCTGTTCGTGCGCGGTACGCAGGTGTTCGCGTGCGTCGCG
Source organism: Amycolatopsis anabasis (assembly GCF_009765355.1). Classification (GTDB taxonomy): domain Bacteria; phylum Actinomycetota; class Actinomycetes; order Mycobacteriales; family Pseudonocardiaceae; genus Amycolatopsis; species Amycolatopsis anabasis. Next base: position 240,284 of record NZ_VTHK01000009.1, read on the forward strand.
GCGGCGGCCCGCGCGGCGTAGCCACTCGCCGTACCGCAGGTGCGCCCGCGCGAGGTGCAGCACCAGCGGGCTACCCGTCAGGTGCCCGAGTGCCTCCCGGTAGTCGTCTTCCCTGTCGCTGACCAGCGCCCGCGCACCTGCCGCCACGCCCAGGGCCCAGCTGGTTCCCGCGGGCCCCGTGCGCTCGCCCAGGGACTCCAGCGCCGACCGCGCGACGGTGTCCTCGCCACACCGGACCGCGGCTTCCACCAACTCCGGCAGCGCGATGCCGGTGAGGAAGAGGTCGCCGCCCGCCACGGCGCGCGTGGCCGCGTCCAGCGCGGCCGGGTACTCGGCCAGGCCGTTGTGGAGCACGGCTGTCGCCCAGTGGGCGTTCGCGGTCAGCTGACCGGTAGGCCGGCTGGTCACCTCGGCGAACAGGTCGAGCGCCTCCTGGCGGCGGCCATGCCACGCCGCCAGGTGCACTCTCGGGTAGAGCTGCGGCAGATCGCCGGCGGCGTCGGCGATCGCTTCCTCCTCGGCGATCGCGGCCATCGCCCGCCCGAAGTCACCGGTGAGCACCGCGGACACGGCCACCTGCGACAGGCCGAGCCGGATGGTCATCGGTGACCCCGATTCCCGCCCGGTCCGCACCAGCCAGTCGACGACCGTCGCGTGCAGGTCGATGTCCCACAGCTCGCCCGCGAGCACGGTGGCCAGCGCCGGCGCCCGAGTCCACCCGGCATCGTCGCCGGTGAGCACCCGCCGCAGCGCCGGTACCCCGGCATGGTGTCCCTCGGTGTCCAACAGCACCAGCGCGTCGAGGAGGTCCGGCGGCCCCGATGCCGGCGGCGCCGAGCGGGCCGCGTCGAGCACCCGGTCCATCACGCCCGCGGCCCGCCCGACGACCAGCCCCATCTCCAGCGCCGCCACGAAGCACTCGCGCGACCGTTCCGGATCGCTGGCGGCGAGCCGTTGCGCTGCCCGCAGGATGAGTTCCGGCCCCCGGACGGCCCCGTCCGCACCCTGGACGAAGGCGATCTGCCCGCGCAGCAGATCGACGGACGCATGCCGGAGATCATCCAGTGACTCGGTGTCGATGCTGGCCAGCAGGTCCGCCGCCGCGTCCGCCCGGCCCGCCGCGAGCGTTGCCCGCGCGGCCGCGAGCGTGCGCTCGGTCTGCTTGCCGGGATCGAGCGACAGCGCCGCCGCGCGTTCGAGGAACGCGGCGGCGGCCGCTACGCCCCCACGCGCCTGCGCGCGCGACGCCGACGACTCCAGCTCCGCCGCGACCCGTTCGTCCGGCCCGGTGGTGGCTTGCGCGCGGTGCCAGGCCTGCCGGTCCGGCGCGGTGACCGGGTCGGTGGCGTCGGCCAGTGCCCGATGCGCCGCCTGGCGCCGCTCCGGCTCAGCCGCACGATAGGCGGCCGAACGCGCCAGGGGGTGGCAGAACCGCGCGCGCGTGTCGAACAGCGCCAGCCCGGATGCCTCGGCGGCGGCGCTCGCGGCAGCCACGTCGATGCCCAGCCGCCACGCGGCCGTCCACAGTAGACCCGGGTCGCCGGTGGGATCGGCGCTCGCGAGGATCAGCAGCAGCCGCGCGTCCGGGGGCAGTTCCGCCATTCTCGTCCGGAAGCTCCGCTCGATCCGGCTCGCGACCGGTGACGGTGTCGGCAGCGCGAAACCACCTGCTTTCGGCAGTTCGATCAGGGCCAGCGGGTTTCCGCGTGCCTCGGCGAGCAGGCGATCACGCACCCGCTCGTCGAGCGTCACGGTTTTCTCCTCGGCCAGCAACGCGCGCGCATGCGCGTCGCTCAGGCCACCGACCGTCAACTCGGGCAGTTCGTCCAGCCCACGGGCGCCGCCTTCCTGGTCGCGGGCCGCGAACACCATCGCGATCGGCTCGGCCGCGACGCGCCTCGCCAGGAACGTCAAGGCCCTCGCGGAGGCGGCGTCCATCCAGTGCGCGTCGTCGACGACGCACAGCAGCGGACGTTCCGTCGCGGCGGTCGCCAGCAACTCGAGCGCGGCCAGGCCGACGCGGAACGGGTCCGGCGCTCCGTCGGCCAACCCGAACGCGACCAGGAGGGAGTCGCGGTAGGGAACCGCAAGCGAATCGAGGTGCGCCAGTACCGGCACGCACAGCTGGTGCAGCGCCGCGAACGGCAGCTCACCCTCGAACTCCGCCCCGGACGCGCGGATGACCTGGAACTTCTCCGGTGCCGCATGTTCGACGTGGTCCAGCAGCGCGCTCTTGCCGATACCCGGCTCGCCGCGGAGGACCAGCACACCGCCCTCGCCCCGTTCTGCCGCGTTGACGAGGTCGAGGAGGCGATTGATCTCCTCGCTCCGGCCGACGAGCGAGCGGGCGGGCGTCGTGGGCATGGTCCGAACCATAGACCGGACACCGGCACAAGTAGGTGATTGTCACCGACGCGAACGGGGCCGGGTCCACGAGATCGTCGTGGTATCCGCGACGCGGAACCGAAACACCCCCGCAAAGGACGATTCTCGACGCCGCGTTGACCCCGAGATGAACCCGACGAGGACCAGTCCCCGGCGACCTTAGGAAAGGCACCCATCGATGAACACCCCAACCGTGCTCGTGACCGGCGCGACCGGAACCATCGGATCCGCCCTGGTCCCCGCCCTGCGAGCCCGCGGCGTCACCGTCCGCGCGATGACCCGCGACCCCGACCGCCCCGTCCCCGGCGCCGAGACCGTCGTCGCCGACCTGCGGGAGCCGGAGTCGGTCGCCGCCGCGCTGAAAGGCGTCGACGCGGCCTTCCTCAACAGCCCCTCGGCACCCGACGCCGCCGAACTCCAGATCCGGTTCGCCGACCTCGCCCGCGACGCGGGCGTGCACCGGCTCGTGCTGCTCTCCCAGTACGCGGCACACGCCGACTCACCGGTGCGGTTCCTGCGCTGGCACGCCGAAGTCGAAGCACACGTCCAGGAACTGGGCCTCGACCACACCGTGCTGCGCCCCAACCTCTACCTGCAGGCGCTGCTCGCCTTCGCCGGGACCATCGCACAGGGCTGGTTCGCCGCGCCCATCGGCGACGCCGCGGTCAGCGCGATCGACACCAGGGACATCGCGGGCGCCGCCGCGGCCGTGCTGACCAGCACGGGCCACACCGGCCACACTTACACGCTGACCGGACCCCGCGCCGTGACCCACGCCCAGATCGCCCAGGCGCTGTCGGCCGCCACCGGGCAGGACATCGCCTTCCACGACGCACCCGCCGACCAGTTCACTGCCGCGCTGACCGGCGTCCTCCCACCGTGGCAGCTCGAGGGCCTCGTCGAGGACTACGCCCACTACGCCAGGGGCGAAGCCGCCGAGGTGCACACGTCCGTCACCGACCTCACCGGACACCCCGCACGCGACGTCACCGACTTCGCCCGCGACTACGCCGCCGCGTTCATCCCGGCGGAATGACCCGTGAACCGCAACTGACAAGGATGTTTCGATGATCTACCACGGCAACCGTTTCACCCTCAGGCCCGGCATCTCGGCGGAGGACCGGGAGGCCGCTCTCGAGAGCCTGCACAACCAGGGCCGCGTCATCCCGTCCGTCACGTCGTTCGTCGTCGGCCCCGACTTCGGCGGTGAATACGAATACGGCGCCGTCTTCGTGATAAAGGACCTCGAAGGCTACGAGGAGTACATGAACCACCCGGCACACCTCGACACCGACCGGATCGGCTTGCCCCTGGTCGACAAGTTCATGTCGTTCGACATCACCGACGACCCGGACCCGGAGATCGGCGCGAAGATCGCCGAGATCCACCAGCGCCGGTACGACACCATGCCCGACATCGCCGCGCTCGTCTCCGACCTCGGCGAGTACACCGGCAGCGCCGCACCAGGCAAACACGCGAACTGACCACCACCAGTGTGACGGCGTGCGTCCTGGGGTTCGCACCATCTGTTCTTCCGCTGTTGAGCGCACAGACAAAGTCAGTGGGCACGCACAAATATTGTCCGTGGCGTCAGCGGTGTGCGAGGCCGTCGATCATCAGGGCGAGGGTGAAGTCGAACCGGTCGTGGCCCTCGCCCGCGGTGATCTCCGCGGCGTGGCGGGTGGTGTGGGGGAAGGTCTCGGCGGGCAGGGCGGTGAACCGGCGCAGCAGTTCGTCGCGGTCGCGGACCCAGACCGCGTCACCCTGCGCCGAGCGCTGGTCCGCGATCGATGTCTCGAGGCAGTAGGCGGCCACGTACAGCAAGAGACCGTCGCTGGCCCAGGCGGCGGCCTGCGGGGCGACGCCGCCGGCGAGCAGGATCGCCAGCATTCCTTCGCTGACGCGCACGATTTCCAGGTCGGTGGGGGCCATCGCGAGCACGGCGCGGGAGATACCGGGATATTTCAGGTACTGGTCGCGGATCTGGACGCACACGCCGCGGATCTGCTCCCGCCAGGCCTCGGGGTCGGGTTCGGGCAGGACGAGTTCGGCGCACAGCCGCCCGATGAGCAGTTCGTCGAGGTCGGCCTTGTTGACCACGTGGTTGTAGAGCGAGGCGGGCCCGGTGTCGAGCGCATTGGCCAGCCGACGCATCGTCAGCGCCTCGTAGCCTTCGGCGGCGATGATGCCCAGCGCGGTGTCGATGATCTGCTCCACGGTGCGGCGCGGCGGCTTGGGGCCGTCGGGGCTCGGTCGCAGGTGGCGCGCCGCGCGCCGCTCTTTCGGGTTCACCCCACCACCATAGCTCGACACGAACGTTGTTCGTATCCAGTGTTGACACGAACACTGTTCCTGCGATAGGAACGGTGTTCGTAACCATGACGATCGACGCTCCGAGCGCGGTTGACCCGCCGAGCCGAGAAGAGGACAACTCATGAAGGCAGCTCAGTTCAGCCGGTTCGGAGGCCCGGAGGTCCTCGAGATCGCGGACCTCCCGGATCCGCACCCGGGCCCCGGCGAGGTCCGGATCGCAGTGCGGGCCGCCGGTGTCAACGCGAGCGACTGGAAGAAGCGTCAAGGTCTGATGGACCAGGAGCTCCCGCAGACCATGGGGCACGAAGTGGCGGGCATCGTCGACGAGCTCGGCGAGGGCGTCACGGACGTCGCTGTCGGTGACCGCGTCTTCGGGTTCTGCACCGGCGCCGCGCAGGCCGAACTGGCGGTGCTGCCCTATTACGCACCCATTCCGCCGTCGCTCGGCTTCGCCGCGGCCGCCGCGCTGCCGGTCGCGGTCGAGACGGCCGCGCGTGCGCTCGACCAGCTCGGCGTCCAGAGCGGCAGCACACTGCTCGTCAACGGTGCCTCCGGAAGCATCGGCCGTGCCGCCGTCCAGCTCGCCGTGGCACGGGGCGCGCGCGTGATCGGTACCTGCAGCCCGGGCAACCACGAGGTGATCCGCTCGTTCGGCGCCGAACCCGTCGCCTACGGAGACGGCATGGCGCAGCGGGTCGGTGCGCTCTACCCCGACGGCGTCGACCTGGCGCTCGATGTCGCCGGAAGCGGCGTCCTGCCCGATCTCATCGGCCTCGCGGGCGACCCGCGGCACGTCATCACCATCGCCGACTTCGAGGGCGCGCGGCAGTACGGCGTGCGGTTCAGCACGGGCGACGCTGGTCGCGCCCTCTACACGCTCGGCCAGCTCGGCGACCTGGTCGAGTCCGGCCGGTTCGCACTCCCCGTCGGGCAGACGTTCCCGCTGACCGAAGTCGCGGAGGCACATCGCGTCGGCGAAGCGGGTCAGGTGCGCGGAAAGCTCGTGCTGCTGGTCGGCTGACGCGGCCTCCGATGTCGGGTGCTCGAACTTCCGAGCCGCCAACGGAGCATCCCGCGACCCGCGTGGTCGCGCCCTCAACCGAGAGATCTCCCATGAATTCTGCCAACTCATCGACCGGGACAGCCCGGTCGGCTCCACAGAAGGCGCCCGGCGACGCCGTACGCCCCCAGCGAAGCGGTGCGAACCGCTGGCTGGCGCTCGTCGTCCTGAGCCTCGCCCAGCTGATGGACATCCTGGACTCCACCATCGTGGCCATCGCACTGCCCTCCGCCCAGCACGACCTCGGATTCCCCGCCGGCTACCGGCAGTGGGTGCTGACCGGCTACGCGCTCGCGTTCGGCGGCCTCCTGCTCCTCGGCGGCCGGCTCTCGGACTTCTTCGGGCGCAAGCGATTGTTCCTCATCGGCGTCGGCGGATTCGCGCTCGCCTCGGCGGTCGGCGGTGCCGCCGGGGACTTCACGACGCTGCTGGCCGCGCGCATCGGCCAGGGAGCATGCGCCGCGATGCTCGCACCGGCGGCCCTGTCACTGCTGTCGGTCACCTTCGCCGACGACGCCAAGGAACGCGGCCGCGCGTTCGGGATCTTCGGCGCGATCTCGGGTGCCGGCGGCGCGGTGGGGCTGCTGCTGGGTGGCGTCCTCACCCAAAGCCTGTCGTGGCGGTGGTGCCTCTACGTCAACCTGATCATCGCGGCGGTCGCGTTCGTCGGCGGGCTGGCCTTCCTCCACGACGGCGATCGGCCGCGGCGGGTCCGGCTCGACATCACGGGCACGCTCACCGTGGTGCTCGGCCTGATCGGAATCGTCTTCGGCCTCGGCACCGCCGAAACGAACGGCTGGCACGACATCCGGACGCTCGGACCGGTGCTCGCGGGCGTCGCGCTCATCGCCGTCTTCGTACTCGTCGAACGCCGCACCGCCCACCCGTTGCTGCCGCCGCGGGTGATCCTGGACCGGGTCCGGGGAGCGGCGTACCTGACCTTGGGCATCGCCGGGATCGGGATGTTCGCGGTCTTCCTCTTCCTCACCTACTACCTCGAAAACACGCTGGGCTTCACCCCCATCCAGACCGGCCTGGCGTTCTTCCCGATGATCGGCCTGGTCATGGCGGGAGCCGTGTTCTCCGGGGCGGTGCTCCTGCCGCGCACCGGACCCCGGCCGCTCGTCCCGATCGGCTGCCTCCTCGCCGCGATCGGCATGGTCATCCTCACCGGAATCGGTGCCGGATCGAGCTATGCCGCGAACGTCTTGCCGGCCCTGCTCGTCACGGGGGCAGGATTCGGGTTCATCTTCGGGCCGGTGCAGAACGCCGCGACCAGCGGCGTCCGGTCGCACGACGCCGGAGTGGCCTCCGCGCTGGTGACCACGGCCCAGCAGATCGGCGGATCCATCGGAACGGCGGTGTTCAGTTCGCTCACCACCACAGCGATCGCGAGCTACCTCTCGGCGCACCCCGCGACCGCTACCCAACCGGTGACCATCGCCGAAGCGACCTTCGCCGGCTACCACCTGGTGTTCTGGGTCGCGGCAGCGGTCTTCCTGGGCAGCGCCGTACTGGCCGCCCTCCTCTTCCGGAGCGGCACCCTTCCGGTCGACGCGGGCCACGCCTCCGCCGCCGACCACGAAAAGGAGCACACGGCATGACCCACCACATCTCCCTGCCCGACGACAGGGTCGCGATCCTCGGCGCGCTGGATCTGGAACGCACCCCGGCCGGGGTGCGCCCGCGACGGCTCCCGGCGTGGACCCGGCCGCGCATGAACGACGGCTTGCTGGATCTGATCGTCTCGCAGGCGGCCGGGGTCCGCCTGCGCCTGCGCACGGCAGCGCGGTCGCTGGCGCTGGGCGTGCACGTCACCGTGCCGGAAATGGACGGGAGCCCGCTGCCTGCCTCGTTCGACCTCGCCGTCGACGGCACGGTGCTCGGCCGCGTACCGGCCACGGCGGGAGATGTGCTGAGCTTCGCCGCCGACCTCACCGGCACCCGGCTGAGCCCCGGTCACCCGGAGACCGTGCGTTTCGACGACCTGCCTGGTGGAGAGAAGGACGTCGAGATCTGGTTGCCGCACGGCGCGACGGTCGAGTTGCGCACGCTCGACTCCGATGCGCCACTGCTCGCGCCGACCCCGCCGCCCGGCGTGGCATGGACGCACTACGGCTCCTCGATCAGCCACGGCCTCGAGGCCCCCGCCCCGACCCTGACCTGGCCTGCCATCGCCGCTCTGACGACCGGCGCGGCGCTGACCAACCTCGGGTTCGGTGGCAACGCCATGCTCGACCCGGAGGTCGCTCGCGCCATCCGGGACACCCCTGCCGACCTGATCACACTCGAGGTCGGGATCAACATCGTCGGGGAAGCGGCGATGCGCGAACGCACCTTCGTCCCTGCCATGCACGGATTCCTGGACACGATCCGCGAAGGCCATCCGGACACGCCGATCGTGCTCGTCTCGCCGACCTCCTTCGCCGAACTGGAGACCACGTCCGGCCCCGTCGCGCTCGACCCGGAGACCGGCCGCAAACGCGCCCTGGGTTCCGCGGGTGCCGGAGCGCTGACACTGACCAGCGTCCGCTCGCTGCTCGCCAAGGTCGTCGACATCCGCGAAGACCCGGCGCTGCGCTACCTCGACGGGCGCGAGCTCCTCGGGCCGGACGAGGCCAGGTCGCTGCCCGACGGCCTGCACCCCGACCCGGCCGCGCACCTGCGGATGGGCGAACGAGCCGCCCGGCTGCTCCTGGGCCCCAGCTGCGACCGGCCCGCCACGACGGCGAGAAGAGCTTCATGACTCGCCGGAGCTACCGGCACACCACCCCGCCCGGGGAAACATCGCGGTGGGCGCGGGGTTCTCGCGCGAGCGAGGAGGAGCCTGATGGTTACGAACCGGGCTGCGGCCTCACGTGCCTTCGGCCGAAGCGCGCCGGGTCGTCTCGAGTGGAGACACGTGGTGTTCGAAACATGTGCTAGTCGAGGAAGGCCACGACGCGGGCGGGGGCGGCGCTGGTGTCGGTGAGCTTCAGCGGGAAGCAGCCGACCCGGAAACCGGTCAGCGGCAAGGCGGCGAGGTTGGCGAGTTGCTGGACGATGAAGGCCTCCTTGGCCCGGATCGCGTAGTGGCCGTCCCAGATCTGACCGGCGTCCCCGGTTTCCTGGAAAGCCTTGACCATCGCCGGAATCGGCCGGTCCCAGCCGACTGCGTCGGTGCCGAGTATCTTGGCGCCCTGACCGGTCAGGAACCGGGTGCCCGCGCCGGACATGCCGGGATAGGCGAAGTACCGCGGATCGGTCATCGGGTAGGCCTCCTGCCCGGTGCGGATGAGCACCGCGTCGCCCTCGCCGATCGTGCGGCCGGTGGCTTCGATCGCGGTTTCCAGTGCCGACACCGGGATCGCCTCACCGGGTTTCGCCCACGGGCGGACATCGAGGACCATTCCCGGGCAGAACAGTTCCTCCAGGCCGATGTCGCCGATGGTGCGCGCGGGCCGGCCCTCGCAGGTCTTCCCGCTGTGCAGCGGGGCGTCGACATGGGTTCCGCAGTGGGTGCTGATGTCGTTCATGATCTCGCCGGCCGGGCCTTCGCCGTCGGGCAGGTCCTCGGCCCGGCAGCCGAACGCCGAGATCAGGAAATCGCGTCCGTGGCCGTCGTTCGTCAGGTACTCGATCTTCGGGGCGACCACCGGGCCGAGTTCGGGCAGCGCGGCGGGCACGAGGTCGCGGTCGCGCGGGTCCATGGTCCAGGTGAGGTCGATCAGGCGGGTCATTTTCCGGTTTCCTTTCCTCGCAGGCTTTCGGCGAGTTCTCGTTTGAGCACTTTTCCGTAGTTGTTCTTGGGCAAGGTTTCGGTGAACAGGTATCGGCGGGGGCGCTTGTAGCGCGCCATGTGGGAGAGGCAGTGCGCGTCGAGTTCCTCGGCGGTGGCCTGTTCGCCGGGGGTGAGCACGGTGAAGGCGACCGGGAGCTCGCCCCATTCCGGATCCGGCGTACCCACGACGGCGACCTCGGCGACCGCGGGATGGGTCAGCAGCACCTCTTCCACTTCGCGCGGATAGATGTTCGATCCGCCAGAGATGATCATGCTCTTCGCGCGGTCGACCAGGGTGAGGTATCCCCGCTCGTCCAACCGACCCAGATCACCGGTGTGCAGCCAGCCGTTCCGCAGCGCGTCGGCTGTCGCTTGTGGACGGTTCCAGTACCCGGCCATCACGGTGTCGCCGCGGACGACGATCTCGCCCACGGTTCCCGGTGGCGCGACCCGGCCGTCCGGGGTCGCGATGCGGACCTCGACCCCGGTTCGCGCCACCCCGACGCCGCCCAGGCGCGGCTGGGGACCGGCGTGGTCGGCAGGGGAGAGGAACGTGATCGTGCCGGGTGATTCGCCCTGCCCGTAGCCCTGCCACAGCCGTTCGGCGCCGAACCGCCCGATGACCCGCCGCAGGTCCTCGGCGTAGGTGGGCGCACCCCCGTAGAGGATGTGGCACACGTGCGGGATCAGCTCGTCCGGGAACAACGCGGGGTCGAGCAGCCTGCGCAGGATCGTCGGGACCGCGAAGAACGATACCGGCCCGAAGGCCCGGATCGCCTCGCCGAGCGACCGCGCGTCCACCACGCCGTCCCGGGGCAGGACCTGCGCGCGTGCCCGTGCGACGAAGGCCAGCGCGAACAGGCCACCCGCGTGCGAAAGGGGCGCGATGTGCAGCAACGACGCCCGCGTGCCGTCCGCGACATCGGCGAGCGCGCTGAGCGTCGCCGCCATCAGGTTGCGGTGGGTCAGCGTCGCGCCCTTGGGCCGCCCCGTGGTGCCGCTGGTGTAGAACAGCCACGCCGGATCCTCGGGCCGCACCTCGGCGGGGGCGGTCGCCGTGATCGTTCCGGCGGCCCGGCAGAGTTCGGCCGCCTCGACGATCGCGACCCCGGCCGGTGCCTGCTCGCGCAACGCCGCGTCCTGTTGCCCGGTGGTTACGCAGACTCCGGCCGCGCAGTCCTCGATCAGGAAGGCGAATTCGGCGGGATGCAGCCGCGCGTTCATCGGGGTGACCACCAGGCCCGCCCACCAGGCGCCGAAGAGCACCTCGAAGTACAGCGGCGTGTTGCTCATGGCCAGCGCGACCCGGTCACCCCTGGACAAGCCGTACCGGCGGACGAGTTCGGCGCCGATCGCGGTGGCCCGCTCGGCGAGTTCCGCGTAACCGCGCAGCACGGTCGCGCCCTCGCAAACCGCCGGTGCCTCCGGCGCGCGGACCGCGGCCTGGTGCAGCAGCGTCGCGATGTTCATCGTCCCTCCGGGGATTCGAGAATGGTGACCGCGGCGGCCGCCTCTTCGGCGCCGAGGAAGCCACCGCCGTTCTCGGCGAGCGCGATCCGGGGCCGCGGGGCCTGCCGGTCACCCGCCTCTCCGCGCAGTTGCGTGACGAGTTCGTGGATCTGGCCGAGGCCGGTGGCCCCGACCGGATGCCCGTTGCCTTCCAGCCCGCCGGAGGTGTTCACCGGCAGGCGCCCGCCGAGCGCCGTCTCACCGCGTTCCGCGGCCGCGCCGCCCTCGCCGGCCGGCGCCAGGCCGAGGTATTCGAGTTGCAGCACCTCGCCGACCGCGGTCGCGTCGTGCACCTCGGCGATCGAGACGTCCTCCGGTCCGAGCCCGGCCCGCTGGTAGGCCCGGGCGGCGGCGCGGCGGGTGATCTGGTGTGCGTCGTCGCCGAGCGCCCGGCCCGATCCGGAGGCGACCACACTGGCGCGCACCCGCACCGCACGGCGGGAATCGAAGCGGGTCAACACATCGGCTGAACACAGCAGGGTGGCCGCCGCGCCGTCGCCGATGGGTGCGCACATCGGCAACGTCAGCGGCGCGGCGATCTCCCGCGCGGCGAGCACGCCCTCGACGGTGAGCGGTTCCCGGTACGTGGCAAGGGGATTGCGGGCCGCATTGCGGCGGTTCTTGGCGGCGACCGCGGCGAACTGGCGCACCGTGGCCCCGGGATACCGTCGCAGGTAGTGCGCCGCGAAGGCCGCGTAGATGTCCATGAACACCGACCGGCGACCCGGCACGATCTCCGGCGCGCCCGCGGCGGCGCGGAATTCGCGGAGTTCGGCTTCCCAGCGCGACACGTCCATCCCCGCCCGGAAGAGCCCCGCCGTGGTGTGTTCGTCCACACCGGACAGTTTGTCCGCGCCCAGCGCCAGCGCGACGTCCAGTTCCCCGGCGCGGACGGCGGTCGCCGCGAGGTGGAAGGCCGAGGCACCGCTGGCGCAAGCGTTTTCCACGTTGAAGATCGGGATCCGCTCGACCCCGGCGCCGCGAAGCGCGATCTGCCCCCGGATCAGGTGCTGCCCCTCGAGCGCGCCCTGCGCGGTGTTCGCGAAGAACACGCCCGCCACGTCGCCGAGCCCGGCGCCCGCGTCCGCGAGGCACCGCGCCAGTGCTTCCCGGGCGAGCGCGCCGACGCCGAGAGCGGGAAACCTGCCGTACCGGGTGCGGCCCACCCCGGCCACGTAGACCTCGGTCACCGCGCCACCCGGACCCGGTTGCGCAGGACCCCGATACCGCTGACCTCGAGTTCGACCTCGTCGCCGTCGGACAGGTGCCGCCCGAGATCGAAACCGGTGCCCGAAAGTACCGTGCCGGACCCGAGGACCTCGCCCGCGTGCACCGTGCCGCTGCGGCTGAACTGGACGATCGCGTCCTCGAAGGTGTGGTGCATGCCGTCGGTGCCGCCGCGCGACCATTCCTCGCCGTTGACCCGCGCCGTCATCGTCAGTGCGTACGGATCGGACAGTTCGTCGCGGGTGACCAGGCACGGCCCGAGCGTGTTGGAACCGGCGAAGTCCTTGCCCTCGCCCGGTCCGGTCCCGGTCCGCATCAGTTCGATCTGCAGATCGCGCGCACTCCAGTCGTTGAAGATCGTGTATCCGAAGATGTGCTCGCCGGCCCGCTCGGGCGGCACGTTCCGGGCGGTGCGGCCGACCACGGCCGCGAATTCCAGTTCGTAGTCCAGTTCCGCCGCGCCGGGCGGCGCGTGGATCTCCTCGTCCGGACCGCTCACCGAGAGATGATCGGCCAGGTAGTAGAGGACCCGCTGTTCGAACAGGGGCGGCAGGGTGAACCGGCCACTGGCCATGAGCCGCTCGAATTCGGTGTCCGGGTACTCGGCCCCGGCCGCTTGCCGCCGGGCGAGTTCGCGCAGCGCTGCCGCCGCGTGTGCGATGAACAGGCCGCAGTCGCGCAGGCGCGCCGGGTGGGGGAGCGGGGCCCGCAGCCGCACGGAATCCCTTGATCGCAAGGCAGATTCGGGCGGTCGCTCGCACAGTTCCCGCGCCCGGTCCAAGCCTTGTTCGCCCGATTCGATCAGTTCCGCCATGGCGCTGAACGCCCGGTCGTCCGGCACCGCGGCGGTGAGATCGAGGACGGTCGAATCCCCGTCAAGCAGGGCGCCGACGTGGTCGGAGTTTTCCTCGGCGAAGGTGACAAGACGCATGTGCTCCCTCGGACGGCCGTTCGCTGGACGCTCATCCAATCATTGGACGCTCCGCATAGTCAACCGTGATCACCGGCTGTGCGAGAATTCGGCCATGGCGAATCGTCGCGAGGAATCCGCCCAGGAGAGCCGTCGTCGCCTGCTGGACGCGGCGACGGAACTGGTGGCGGAGGTCGGCCCGCGGGCCGCTTCGGTGCAGGCGGTCGCCGACCGGGCCGGGATCAGCCGCGGTTCGATCGCGTGGCACTTCGGCTCCAAGGAAGGGCTGATCGCCGAGGTGATCGACCACGCCTTCGCCACCGCCGAACACGAGTACCGCCGTCGCCTCGACGGATCCGGATCGCTTTCCTTCGCCCAGCTAGTCGACGCGCACCTGGCGGTCGTCAACGCGCCGTGCGGCCGGATCTTCGCGACCGCCCTGCCCGAGGCGATGCTGGAGGACGGCCCCCTGCGCACGGCCTATCTTCGGGGTTACGAACGGTCGCGGGCGCTATGGATCGAGTACCTGGAACGGCTGGTGGCGGACAACCCCGGCCTGCCCGAAGCCAAGCACCTGGCCACCATGTTGTTCAGCAGCGGTATCGGCGCGAACGTGCTGCACCACCTCGACGGCCCGATCGATCGCGCGGGCGGTTTCGCCTCGCTCGGCCGCGTTCTCGAACTCGCCGCCGAAGCCGCCCGCGGCTGACGGAGCCTCCTCCTGCGTGCTCAGGGACTCTCGTGGAGCAGCGTGCGAGAGGGCGGCCGGGCGTTGTGGTGCCCGATGTCCGCGGAGTCCTGGATCGGTGCGGTGAAGTAGGCGACGGCGGGTTCGGGGACGAAGGGCCAGTCGCTGCCGTATAGCACGTGTCCGGGTTTGGCGAAGGCGGGCAGTGAGGGCAGGGCGGCTGGGCTGGCGGACATGGCGGTGTCGAAGAAGAATCCGGGAACCGTTGTGGCACGTTGTGGCGCATCAGGTTGAACGCTGCCTGGGTGGTGTCGAGCAGGAAGTCGGCGGCGAACGGCGGGATCCCGTCGGCGGACAGCTCGTCCAGCGCGTACGCCGCTTCGGCGAGGGCTGTGTCCACATCGGGCAGTGTGAGCGTGGCGGACAGCCCGAACCTGCTCGGATGATCCTTGACCAGTTCGGCTCCGAACTCGTTCATGCTGCGCGCCATGGCCGCGGCGTCGGCCCCGTCGTCCAGGTGAACGCCGGGAGTGCTGAGGGGCTGGAGCAGCCGGTTGGCTTGGCGGATGATGGTGTCCAGGTAGTGGCGCGTGGTGGTGGGGTCGTCTGCCGTGGTGGGGTCGATGAGCATGCGGTACATGGCCGCGCCCACCACCAGGATTCCGCTCGGCCTGAACCTACGGAACGGGGACCCAGATAGACATGTGGGCGTGCGGGGACTACCGCCTGCCCGGCTGGGTCGGACCCGGATCGTGGGGAAACAACCAGACCCCTGGCACGGTCGCGTTCTTCCTGGGAAAGGGCGGATGGCCGATCCTCGACACCAGCACGGCCCCGTCCTTCAACCACGTCTACGACTGGACACCGGTGTGGATCGTGTCCCCCTGCTGACGCCCACCAGGTCCGCCGAGGGATGATCGGCATCCGGAGCCGGGCCGCATGGCCCGGCCCGGTGGCGCGCGCCGGGTACCTCCACACCAACAGCCGGGTCCACCCGCGACGGGCATGGCTCTCACCAATGGGTCAGTCTCCCCAGGTGTTCGCGTCGAGGATCATGTCCCAGGTCGGATAGGGCAGGGCGGGGTGGCGTTGGTGGAGGATCTCGCCGGGCAGGGTCATCGGGGGTGCTTTGCGGGGGTTGGCGAGGGATTGCGCGACCATGATCTCGGTGAGGGCGCGGCAGCCGCCGAGGCGCGGGTAGCGGGCGTGGACGCGGTCGGCGAAGCCGGGCGGGAGTTGGCCGGGATCGTCGGGGCCGGTGAGGTCGATGCCGATCCCGGTCAGCGCGATGCCGATCTCGGCGGGGCGGCGGCGTTGGAACACCGGCGACTCGTGCACGTGCTGGGAGGTGTGCAGGGCGATGGCGTCCCATACGGTGTCCACCCGGTGGTCGGTGATGCCGTGGTTTTCCAGGAACCTTGCGGCGAGGTCGGCGCCGGCGACCTCGAATCGCTGGTCGGTGTTTCCCTGGTCGGTCAGCCCCATGTCGTGGAGCAGGCAGATGAGGTACACCAGTTCGGGGTCGTAGTGCTCGTTCGGTCGCCTGCCCTGCTGCCCGGCGGCTGCCCGGGCGAACAGGAAGCTGCGCAGGCTGTGGTTGCGCAGGAACGGCTGCTGGGCCCGCGTCACCAGGGTGTGGGTGCGCCGGGCCAGCCAGGTGGTGGGGAAGGACAATTCGCCCGGGGTCGCATCGGCCGCCGGTGCGCCGATCGCGACTGCGGCGGCACCGGCCGCGGCGCCGCCGATCGCGGCGCGGCGGGAAATGGGATGGGACATCGGATTCTCCTTTACGGGTAGGCGAAACGTTGCCGATAAGCGGTGGGGGTGGTGCCGAGAATCTGGAGGAAGACGCGGCGCATGGTCTCGCTGGAACCGAAGCCGCAGCGGCGGGCCACGGTTTCCACGCCGACATCGCAGGACTCGAGCAGGTTGCGGGCGGCCTCGACACGGGCTCGCGAAACGTATTGGCCCGGTGTGATTCCCAGTTCCCGCTGGAACAGGCGGGTCAGGTGACGCTCGCTGACCATGGCGCGGGTGGCCATGCCGGACAGGGTGTGGTCGGCCGCGGGTTCGGCCACGACGGCGTCGAGCACGGCGCGCAGCGCGGGGGTGTGTGGTGCGGGAACGTCGCTCCGGACGCTGAACTGGGACTGGCCGCCGGGGCGGCGCAGGAACACCACCAGCTGCCGCGCGGCGGTGCGGGCGGCGTCGGCCCCCTGGTCTTCCTCGACCAGGGCGAGGGCCAGATCGATGCCCGCGGTCACCCCGGCCGAGGTCACCACTTGGTCGTCGCGGACGTAGATGGCGTCCGGGCGCACGGCTACGCCGGGAAACCGCGCGGCCAGCTCGGCACACATCGACCAGTGTGTGGTTGCTTGCCGTCCGGCCAGCAGCCCGGCCTCCGCCAGCAGGAACGCGCCGGTGCACACCGAGGCGACCCGGCGCGCGGCCCCACCGAGCCGGGCGATCTGGGCGAGCAATGCCGGAGGAAACCCCTCGAGCAGTCCGGGCAGGGGCCCGGGAACGACCACCGTGTCCAGCCGATCGTCTACATCGGACAGTGCACAGTCGACATCCAAAACCACTCCGGTGTCCGACCGCACCGGCCGCCCGTCCAACGAGGCGAGGCGCACCCGGTAGCCACCCGCGCCGTCGAGCACCTGGACCGGGCCCGCGAGATCGAGTAACACGACACCCGCGTACACCACGACGACGACCTCACGCCGATCCGCATCCTCCACACCGGAAGTCTCGCCACGAGGTCAGACGTCCTCAAGGACAACCAGCCCACAGATCCGGACAACCGTCACCCGCCCTGGTCACCCAGGGCGGCGGCGCTCCGCGGAATCTCGGATTCTCGATCTCTTGGCGTAGCGGCGTTCTGCAGTGCGAGGACGAGGCGGACCAGTTCGGCGCGGAAGGCGTCCGGGTCGGCCAGCATTCCCAGCGCGTGCGCGGAATCCCGGCCGGGTGCTCTGCGATAGGCGCGCCGTCCCGCGCTGGTGATCGAAACGAGCAGTCGGCGGGCGTCGGCCTGGTCCCGCTCGCGCCGGACGAAGCCATACCTGAGCAGCCGGTCGACCGTGCGGCTCATGGTCTGCGCCTGCACCTGGCAGCGGCGGGCCAGTTCCGCCTGGCTGAGCGCGCCCTCGCGCAGGACGTGCAGCGCGACGAAACCGGCGTGGTTGAGTCCCACCGCCACCAGGTCCGCGTCGAAAGCGTTCCGCAGCAGCCGTGCGGCGGTGGCCAGCAACCGGCCCAACGGCCACTCGTCCGGCGGCAGCCGCTCGGCGACCTCCTCGGCGGAACCAGCCGTGGCGCGGTCACCCGGCATGGCGGAGAAGCCCGAGGCGCTGGTACGGTCCGATAATCATCAGCATGCTGATGATTATCGGGGCCGGGGGAAGCGACGTCGAGCCGGAGGTTGAGATGACCGCGACCGATACTCCGTCCGGGGTCGGGCTGACCGCACTGGCCATCGCCCGTGGCCGGGCGGCCGAGCACACGCGCCCGGACCGCCTGTTCAGCGATCCGTGGGCCGCGGCCTTCCTGGACCACCACGCCGCCACCGAGACGAGCCCCAAGCCCGGGCACGGCGGCGGGGACGGAGCCGAGTTCATGGCGGGCTATTTCGCGTTGCGGACCCGGTTCTTCGACGACTACCTGCGTGCCGCGACGGCGGCGGGATGCCGGCAGGTCGTCCTGCTGGCCGCCGGTCTGGACACCCGCGCGTTCCGGATGCCCTGGCCGGCGGGCACCCGGCTGTTCGAACTCGATCTGCCGGACACCGTGCGGTTCAAAGAACGCGTCCTGACCGCGCAAGGTGCGGTACCGGAGTGCGAGCGGGTGGTGGTACCGGGCGATCTGCGCGAGAACTGGGCCGCCACCCTCACCCGGCAGGGCTTCCGGCCGGACCGTCCCACCGCCTGGCTCGCCGAGGGCCTGCTCGTCTACCTCACCGAGACACAGAACAACACACTGCTCAGCACCATCAGCGCGCTGTCCTGTCCGGGGAGCCATCTCGGCGCCGAACACGTCAACCCCGACACGCTGACGTTGCCGCCGTTCCAACCGGCACTGGCCGCGTTCGCCCGCATCGGCGCGCCGTGGCGGTCCGCGGTCGCCGACCCGCACCGATGGCTGGCCCAGCACGGCTGGCACGCCCGCACCACCGACCCGGCACATCTGGCCCGCGGGCACGGCCGTCCGGTCCCGCCCGCGATGGACCCGGACGTGGTGGGCACCGCACGACTATGGCTCATCCACGCCGAAAACCCGGGAAACGATTTCCGCGCTGAGTAATCATCGGCTCTACCGATCACGCGCGAACGTGTCGAGCAGGGCCCCGGCACGTTTGGCGTGCCGGGTGACGAGGGCCGTCTCCACCTGGAGAACACCCCGTAGCTTGCCGATTCGGGTGGCCAGGTAGTCGTACAGGGCGTCGGAATCGGGACAGACCACGAACGCGACCAGGTTGACCGAACCCGTTGTGGCCGCGGCGAAAGCGACCTCCTCATGGGTGGACAGCGCTCGGGCGACGACGGCGAGCTGGGCGGGGGCGACGGTCAGCCAGAGGACCGCCTCGACGGTGTAGCCGAGCAGCAGCGGGTCGATGTCGACGTCGAAGTACAGAATCCCGGTGCGGCGTAAGTCCTCGAGTCGCCGCCGGGTGGTGGTTTCGGACCACCCGGCGGCCTCGGCCAGGACCCGGTAGTCCGCCCTGCCGTCCTTGGCCAGCACGCTGAACAGCCGCTCCTCCGGCTCGGTGAGCCGGACCGCCCGGCGACCCGGCTCGGGCGACGGTGGCGGGGCGAGGTGCCGGATCTGCCGTTCGCTCAGTGCCCTGGTGCGGCCCGGCCATCCGGCGGTGCCGGCGACCGGTCGCAGCAAGCAGTACGCGGTGATGCTGGTTATCCGCGGTGACCGGGGCAATCGCTGCAGCAGCAGACCGTCCCCGTCCGGCTTCCCCCGGGTCCGGGTGACACAGGTGACCTCGGACCCGCCCGAGGTCAGGCCGACCCACGAGATGTCTTCGCGCCGGGCCAGCAGCGCCGCCACGGGGATCACCGTGTCGGGGGCGCACCGGATGCGGGCGAGCCAGTCAACCTCCCCGATCCGTCGGCTGTCCGGCAGCGCCACCACGCGCAGCGCACCCACCGAGCGGAGGCGGCGATAGCGGCGGGCGACGGTCCGGTCCGAGGTCCCGAGCGCGGCGGCGATCCGGCTGAAAGAGGCGCGGCCGTCGACCTGCAACGCGTGCACCAGCTGCCGGTCGAGCTGGTCGAGGGTGAGTGGTTCCACCAGTCCACCGTAGACCGGTGTCGGAAAACGCCGATTCCGGCGCGGTTCCGGTCGGTCTGGCCCACCACCGCCGAGCCTTGAGGCGATGCTCGGCAGAAGGGAGAGTCCGATGACGGAACCGGAGAAGCCGGTGGTGCGGATGCCTGGGGGTGGGCGCCTCCTTGGCCGCAGGCAGGCGGGAGTCGCGGCATTCCTGGGAGTGCCCTACGCGCGACCACCGGTGGGGGAAGCCCGGTTCCGCCCACCCGAGCCCGCGCCCCCGTGGACCGGCGACCGCGACGCCACCGCGCCGGGACCGATCGCGCCCCAACCGGTTTCCCGGCTGGAGCGGGTGACCGGCCCCCAGCAGCCGATGGCTCAGGCGGAGGACTGCCTCACGGTCAATGTCTGGACGCCGGATCCGGTGTCCGGGCCGCGTCCGGTCCTCGTGTTCGTGCACGGCGGCGGGTTCCTCACCGGATCCGGCGGGCTGGAGTGGTATCACGGCGCCGAACTCGCTCGCCGCGGCGGCCTCACGGTGGTCACGATCAACTACCGGCTGGGTGTGCTGGGGTTCGGGTATTTCGCCGGACTGACCGACGATCTGGGCGAGGGCAACCTCGGTCTGCTGGACGTGCGCGAGGCACTGCGCTGGGTGCGGGCGAACATCGCCGCGTTCGGCGGCGACCAGGCCGACATCACGGTCGCGGGGCAGTCGGGCGGCGCACTGTCGATTCTCGCCCTGCTGTCGGGCTCCTCCGGCCGGGGCTTGTTCCGGCGGGCCGTTCTGCAGAGCATTCCCGGCGGGATGCGCCCGTGGCGGCCGGAGCGCGCCACGGAGATCGCCACTCATTTCCTCCGCGTGCTGGGCGTGCCGCCCGGCCGGGCCGGGCTGCTGCGAACCCTGCCGACCGCGGATCTTTTGGCGGCGCAAGAGAAAGTGGCGCGCGAGGTGCGGGGCGGCCCGCGGGATTTCGCGCCACCGTTCCAACTCGTCGCGGACGGCGAACTGGTCGCCGAGGACCCGGTGGGCGCGGTCGGGGCACGCGCCGCCGACGGGGTCCGGATCCTGCTCGGCTTCACCCGGGACGAGGCGGCGGCCTTCCTGCCCGGCGCCGAGGGCGTCGCCGAGCTGACCGACGACATGGTGCGCCGGCCGACCCTTCGGTTGGCCGAAGCGCTGGCCGAACACGGCAATCCGGCGTGGCTCTACCAGTTCGACTGGAGCCCGGCGGGCAGCCCGTTCGGGGCCTGCCACTGCATCGAACTGCCTTTCGTGTTCGGCAACCCGCACGCCTGGCGGAACGCGCCCATGCTGGGGGATCCGGTTCCAGGCCCGCCGGCCGCGGTGACCGATCTCGTGCAACGAGCCTGGATCGCGTTCGTCCGGGACGGCGATCCCGGGCACGGCGGGCTGCCCGGGTGGCCGCGGTATTCCCGCGACCGGCGCGGCGTCCTGCGGTTCTCCCCGTCGCCGGCACTCGGCTCGGTTTCGGAAGAATGAAAGGAAATACTGTGGACATCGACACCGTACTGCGCAACGGGAAGGTCGTCACCGTCGACCGGGAGTTCTCCGTTGTGGACGCTTTCGCGGTCCGCGGCGACCGGATTGTCGCACTCGGCACGGATGCGGAAATGGCGGCGCTGATCGGGCCGGGCACCCGGGTGATCGACCTCGCCGGGCGCATGGTGCTTCCCGGTTTCGTCGACGCCCACCCGCATACGATCCACCGGGCCCTGCAGAACCTGGCACAGCCCTCGCTGGCCGGCGCGGAATCGGTCGCCGAGGTCGCCCGGCGGATCGGCGAGCGGGCGGCGAACGCCGAACCAGGGGCCTGGATCTGGACCACCCCGCTCGGTGACCCGCCCGACTACGTCGGCCTGCCGGACCGGTTCAGCGAGCGGCGATGGCCCACCCGGGCCGATCTCGACGCGGTGGCGCCGGACAACCCGGTGTACATCCCGACCTCCGCGTACTGGCCGCATCCCGCGATCTTCAACAGCGCGGCGCTCCGGCTCCTCGGCGTGACCGAGCGGACACCCGACGAACCGAACGTCCGCATCGCCCGGGAACCCGGCACCGGCACGCCGACCGGCGTGGTGCACGGCCTGAACATCTTCAACCGGAGCAGCCGCCTGTTCGGAGCCCTGCAGTCCCTCCTGCCCACCCCGCCGGACGCGACCGTCCGGAAGGCGATCGCGGACGCTTTCCGAGAGAACGCCACGGTCGGCGTCACCGCCTGCTACGAAGCCCACGGCAACTTCTTCCTCCCCGTCCTGCACGAACTCGCCGCCGCGGGCGCGCTGGCCAATCGGGTGGTCGGCGCCCACGAAGTCCCGGCCCGGCAGCCCCTCGAGGCGATCGGGGAATGGATGGCCGCGCTGACCGACGCGACCGGCGCCGGTACCGGTGACGACCGGATGCGGACGATCGGGGCGACCGTGACGCTGGACGGCCCACCGCAGTTCGGCCTGTCCCTGATGCACAGTCCTTACCGGAACCCGCAGGGCGAACCGGGCAACGGCTACTCCGCGGTGTCCACCGAGAAGCTGGCCGACATCGCCCGGCTGGCGGTACGGCACGATCTGCGGCTCAACATCGTGGCCGCCGGCGACCAGGCGTGCGCGATGACCGTCCGGGCGCTGGAATCGGTACACCGGGAGACATCGCTGGCCGACCGGCGGTGGGTGGTGCAGCACTTCCCGTACCCCACCCGCGAACAGATCGCCTCGCTGAAGGAGATGGGCCTCGTCGCGCAGACCTACACCAGCGTGGATTTCAGCCGAGGCGAGGAGATCTACGTGGATCGGATGGGCGGCGACGGGTGGCGGTCCCTGGTGCCGCTGCGTTGGTGGCTCGACGCCGGGGTGCCGGTGGCACTGAGCAGCGACGGTGGTCATTACGACCCGCTGTTCCAACTCTGGACCGCGCTGCGGCGCACGGACGGGCGCACCGGCCGCAGCCTGCTCACCCCGGCCAAGACCGTCACCCGCGAGGAGGCGATCGCCACCTACACCATCAACGGCGCGGTGGTCATGGGTGCGGAAGACCGCATCGGCTCGCTGGAAGTCGGCAAGCTCGCCGATTTCGTCGTACTGGACCGGGACATCCTCCGTTGCCCGGTCGACGAGATCCGGGAGACGAGGACGGTGCTCACCGCGATCGGCGGTCGGATCGTGCACGACCCGGGGTCACTGGCCACCGAAACTTCCGCGAAACATCGGCCGCGCTAGGCAGGGCACGGCGACGATTGCCAGTATTGCTGGTCGATCGTCTGACGAACGGGCTACGGGAGGCTCATGACGGTGAGCATGCGGGGGAGCTTCCAGGGCCGAGGTCCCCAAGCGGTGAGCTTGCCTTCGAGAATCGGTTTCGCTATTCCTTGTCTGCCGATGAGAACCAGCATGAGGGTTGGGGGGTCGGCAGAGATGTGGGCGTCAACGTCGCGGGCGCGTCCCGTGTCGAGTGTCAGCGAACCGCGGTCGAGGACCATTACCGTGCGACGCCCGCCGCGTAGGCGCAGTTCGATGCGGGCTCGGAAGGAGCCGGCTTTCTCCTGGTTCACGAAAGCGGTGGGCGGCAGCGCCGCGATCAGTGGCAGCACGAAGGTCTCCATCGCGAGCAGGGCATGGTGGCGCTGTATCGGCCACGGTCGCCCGGTGGCTGTGGCGATGTCATGGCCGTGGATGAGGCATTCGTTGAGCAGGTGACAAGCCACCGCCGAAACTGGCAGGCGGGTACCTTGCAGCCAATCGACGGTGGCTGCTCGCGAACGTGACACGACGTCATCGAACTCGCCTGCAAGTGTGCCGATGCGATCCGCGAGTGCTGCTGGGTCCCGTTCACTGTCCTCGGCTAGGATCTTCGCGGTGGCCTCGGCTATTCCCGTTTTCGTCACAACGGCTTCCGGGACCGGCCTTCCGGCTATGGCGTCGGTGTCGGCGCGAAAGTCGTGAGATAGGTGAGCGGCGACATCGCCCACCGTCCAGGTGCCGACCGAAGCGGCGTTGGCGTCCGGGATGCTGCGCACAAGTGCGACGAGGTGGGGGACGATGTCCCGTAACGCCGCGCGAGCCTGGGCCAGGGCGTCGGGTGCACCACTGTGCGTCGCAGCCGGGACCATGTCAGCACTTTCCTGTGCGCCAGAGTCTGGGCCTCGCCTGGGGCCTGGGGTTTCGGTCATCGTCTCTTGACGGGCGTGTTTCTGGCGGTGGCTGTGCCGATGGCGATCCACTGAGCCAGTTGGCGCTTGGTGCGCAGGTCGTCGCCGTCGATGTGTAGCCAGCCCTGGATCGCTCGGCCTTTCATCTCCATCGGCCGCGCGTTGGTGGTCGCGAGGAGATGGTCGGTGCGTGCGGGGTCGACCCGCACCAAAAGGCCACTTTGACTGCTTGCCGCTACTGCTATCTTGCCGGCGACGAGGAAGGCGAGTCCTCCGAACATCCTCTGTTCGGTCACCGGCGAACCATCCCCCAGCAGTTCCCGGACACGGTCGGCCAGATGCGCGTCGTAGGCCACTACGACTCCGTTGGCGTTTCGCGCCGAGCGTCCCCACGAGCCGGAGATGTGCGCCGCCCGTCGAGTGCGGACCGCCAGTCGCGGATCGCCGCCGCGAGCCGGTCGGGCGCGTCGGACTGCACGAAGTGGCCGGCGCCTTCGACGATCACGGTGTGGTGGTCGGCGAAGATCTGCTCCCAGCGCTGTCGCTCCTTGGCTCGGAAAGCGAAGTCGGCGTCGCCCCACACGATGAGTGCCGGGCGCGCCGCGAGGTCGCCGAGCCCGGCCTCGATACCGGCGAGAAAGGCGCGGCTGGCGGTGATGCGCCGGGGGAGCACGGCCGACGCGTGGCGCCGGTGGTAGGTGGCGAGAGCGTTCCGGTAGTGCGCCATCTCGTCGGGGCTCGGCTTTCGCAGCCGGTGCCCGGCAGGGATCATCGCGTTGACGAACAGGTTGAACCGCCGGATCAGCTCGCGCCCAACCGGTCCACCCATGAGGCGGGAGGCCAGCTCGACGATCGGGTCGCCGTTGACCGGCCACGCCCAGGTGTTGGCCAGCACCAGACCCCCGACGGCAGCGGGCCGCTGCTCGGCCGCGTACAAGCCGATCGGGCCTCCCCAGTCGTGTGCGACGAGGGTGACGTCCGACAGGCCCAGGTGGTCAAGGAAATCCACGACCACGGCGGCATGCTCCTCGGGGAGATACCGATAGCCCGGCCCGGCCGAGGACAGCCCGAAGCCGGGGTAGTCCAGCGCGACGCAGCGGAACTCGTCCCGCAGCGCGCGGATCACGTCGCGATAGTCAAACGACCAGGTCGGGTTGCCGTGCAGGAACAGCAGCGTCGGTCCCGATCCCTCGTCCACGTAGTGCACGGTGTGCCCGTCGAAGGCGACGAAGCGGCTCTCGAACGGGAACAACTCATCGTCGACCCACACCGGCCTTCCCGCGTCAGCCATGACCACACTCCTCTCGCTGACGCTAGATATTGTCAGGCAGACTTGAGATTGTAAAGTAGATGACATGAGTCGAAGCTACGGCCAGTACTGCGGCCTCGCCCGGGCGCTCGATGTCGTGGGGGACCGGTGGAATCTGCTCATCGTCCGCCAGCTGTTGATCGCTCCCGCCCGCTACCGTGAGTTGCTCGACGGGCTCCCCGGCGTGGCCACCAACCTGCTCGCCGACCGGCTCCGCGACCTCGAGACCGCCGGAGTGGTCCAGCGGCGGTTGGCCGAGAAGGGCAACGTCGTCGTGTATGCCCTCACCCCGTGGGGCGCCGAGTTGCGGGAGCCGATCGAGAGCCTCATCCGGTGGTCGACGCCGCTGATGGTGCGCGGGCCAGGCGGCGACTGCTTCCGCGCCGAATGGCTCGTCGTACCCCTCCGGGCCTTGCTCGTCGGCAAGGCGGCTCCTCGCCGGTCATCGAAGGTGGGGATCGCGGTCGACGGCCAGCTGGTCCAGGTGCGGGCGACGCGCTCGGGCATCGAGGTCAACCCGCATGATGGTGGCGATCTCGACGCCGTCGTGCGCGCTGACGCCGCGATCGTTCTCGGGCTGGCCGCGGGTGTGCTCGCCCTCGACGACACCCTTGGGCTCGTCGACATCGACGGCGATGAAGCCGCCGTACGAGCCATCTTCAACGCCCGACGCGCCCATGTTGGAGGCTCTGCGCACTGATCTTCCGTGCCGACGACGACGGTGGCGACGGGTTCATCGCGGACATCGAGATCCTGCGCGGGGACCTGTCCCGGGTGCT
>NZ_VTHK01000090.1 GCF_009765355.1 Amycolatopsis anabasis
CTTATCCCAAAGTACAGGGCAGATTACCCACGTGTTACTCACCCGTTCGCCACTAATCCACCCCCGAAAGGGCTTCATCGTTCGACTTGCATGTGTTAAGCACGCCGCCAGCGTTCGTCCTGAGCCAGGATCAAACTCTCCAACAATGCATCAGAATTCAATCATGACGAAAATAATCACTCAAAGAAAACCCAAAACGAGGGTTAACATAAAAGCTCTACTGGCTTAGTTCACTAAGCACACTGTTGAGTTCTCAAACAACACGCAAATGGTTTTGCTTCTGGTTTCGGCGCAGACCCTACCCCACTCGAAATCTCGTCGATTCTTGGGGGCAACGTTCACGCCAAACTGGGACCACCCACTCTACCACACGAGGTGGGAGCTTGGTTCGTGTTCCCGCGCCGCCCGGTCTCCCTGGCGACGAGGAAAAGATTACACGCCCCGTAACCCCACCTGACACGGGGGGTCGTGGTTGTGCAGCTACCCCACCTGATCAGGGAAAACCCGATCTCGGGTGGAACCTTCGCGCGGAGCTGCCGACCAGCCCGGGAACTGACGGTGGCCGGTCGTAGCCTCGACAGCACGCGAGAGAAGGGGTGACCGCAGTGACCGATCATGACTTCCGGCCGTTTGCCCACCTGTCCGCGCCCAACGCCGAGCTGTACCGCAGGATCATGCGCGCCATCCTGCAAGCGAAGCGCCGGTTCGCCGTGCACATGCGTCCGGAGGACGTAGGAGAGGTCCTTGACGGCAACCTCGACCCGCTCGTCATCACCGACGCGCTCAGCCGCCTGGTCGAGTGGGGCAACCTCCGCGCCGATCCGGACACCAGTCGAGTCACCACCGTCGAGGACTTCCATCGCGCCCGATTTCTCTACCAGCTCACCCGCGCCGGCGAGGCCGCGGAGCAGGCGCTCGAGACGTACGACAAGGCCCTCGGCAGGCGCGGTGCACTGCAGGCCGTCGCGCTCACGGATATCGCCACGCAGCTACGCGCACTTCTCGAGCTGGCCGAGCAGTCCGACGCCGACCCGGCCAAGGTGCACCTGTCGTTGCGCATTCTGGTCGATCGGTTCACCGATCTCGCGGATAACGCCCAGGCCTTCATGGGTTCACTCCACCGGACCATCGATTTACACGATGCCGACGCGGACGCTTTCCTCGCCTACAAAGACCGCCTGATCGATTACCTCGAACGCTTCATCAAGGACCTGGTCAGCACCGGTTCGGAAATCGCGGCGCTCGTCGACGCCACCGAGCATGCCGGGGTCGATCGACTTCTGGACACGGCCGCGTGGCGTGAAGCGGAGGACGCGGCGCCCGGAGCGGCCGAGGAAAGTGCGGACGATCCGCGCCGACATGAGTTCGAGCGTGGCCAGGTGCTGTGGCGGGATCGCTGGCAGGGCTTTCGCCGGTGGTTCGTCAGCGAGCCGCACCACCCCAGCCAGGCCAAGCTGCTGCGTTCCCAGGCCCGCGCCGCGATTCCACAGTTGCTGCAGGCGGTGACCACCCTGAACGAACGGCGAGCGGGCCGTTCCGATCGGTCCGCCGACTTCCGGAATCTCGCTCGGTGGTTCGCCCAGGCGCCGGACGAGCCGTCGCTGCACCGGTTGTGGCGCTCGGCCTTCGGACTCTCCCCGGCACGCCATCTGACGGTGGACGCCGAGACACTCGACGAGCGCGCCCTCAACCCCGTCCCGGCGACAACGCCCTGGGCCGAGGCGGCTCCCCTGTCGATCAGCCCCCGACTGCGCAAGACCGGCAGCTACGAACGCCGCGGCAAGCCGAACCGGGTCCTCGATCGATCCGGCGAGCGCCGGCGCCTCGCCGAACTCGCGGCACGCGAAGCCGAGGAGACCGCCGCCGCCCGGTCCGCCCTGGCCACGACGCATCCGACCCGGCTCGCCGACTTCGGCAGTCTCGATCCGTCCGTGTTCCGACTCTTCCTCACCCTGCTCGGCGACGCGCTCGCCGCCAGGGTCCCGGGGCAACGAGTGGTCGAGACCACCACCTCGGACGGAACGATGGCGATCCGGCTGACCGCCCTGGAAGGCGACGACCAGGCGGAGATCCACACCCCGGACGGCGTCTTCCGCGGTCCCGACCACCTGGTCGAAATCGTCGATCTGACCGGCCCCAGCGTATTCGAGGAAAGGACCGCATGAGTTCGCTCGCGGACGCGCTGTCGTCCACCCGTGCCGACGAGCAGCGGCGTGCCGCCCGCGCGCTGCTCCGGCGCCCTCTGCTGCGCGCCTCCGGGCCGGATCCGGACGCGTTCCTGCTGGTGCGCAAACACGGCCCCCGGTTACGGGAATGGTTCGACCGCAACACCGGCTGGCGCCTCGTGGTGGACAGTGAGGTGGCCAGGCTGGTGAAGAACCCCGCCACCAACGACGACCACACGCACCCTGCACGAGACGTGCGTTCGAAACAAGCCTTCGGCAGGCGCCGATACGTCCTGACCTGCCTGGCGCTCGCCGCGCTGGACCGCGCCGACGCGCAGATCACCCTGGGCCGGCTCGCCGAACTGGTCGTGCTCGGCGCCACCGATCCCGTTCTGGTCGAAGCCGGCACCGCCTTCACCCTCCAGGGCAGGGAGGAGCGCGCCGACCTGGTCGCCGTCGTCCGACTGCTGCTCGACCTCGGCGTGCTCAGCCGGGTGGCCGGTGACGAGGACGCCTTCGTCAAGGACACCGGTGACGTGCTCTACGACGTCGAACGCCGGGTGCTCGCCGCGCTCCTCGCCGCACCGCGCGGACCGTCCACGATCGACTCACAGGGTTTCGAGGAGCGGCTCACCGCGTTGACCGCCGAAGTCCCCGCCACCACCGAAGACCTGCGCAACCAGCGCATCCGGCACCGCCTCACCCGGCGCCTGCTCGACGAGACCGTGCTCTACTACGACGAACTGGATGAGGCCGAGATCGCCTATCTGACCAGCCAGCGGGCGGCGATCACCGCCCGGATCACCGAACTCACCGGGCTGGTGGCGGAAGCCCGCGCCGAGGGGATCGCCATGGTGGATCCCTTCGACGACCTCACCGACGTCCGGATGCCGGAAACCGGCACCGAGGGCCACGCCACGCTCCTGCTGGCCGAGCACCTGGCGCGCAACACCGACCGTGCGGTCGGCATCGAGGAGCTGCGTGAATACGTCCGGCGCCAAGCTCGCGAACACCGGTCCTACTGGCGGCGCAACGCCGGCGAACCGGGAGCCGAGGTCGAACTGACCACGGTGGCGCTGGACCGGCTGGAGGCGTTGCGGCTGGTCTACCGGACACCCGATTTCGTCACCGCGTTCCCCGCGCTGGCCCGCTACGCACTGGCCGAGCCGACCATCGGAGACTCCGCATGACCCGTGACCTTCCCGAACCCGTACGCCCACGCTGGCAGCCGCTCCGCGCCGGCCTGGTCGACCTCTTCTATTACGACACCGAGGAATTCTGGTTCCGCGACGGCCGGTTGCTACTGCGTGGCAACAACGGAACCGGGAAATCCAAGGTTCTCGCCCTGACATTGCCCTTCCTCCTGGACGGCGAACTGGCGCCGCACCGGGTCGAACCCGATGCCGATCCGAAGAAGAAGATGGAGTGGAACCTCCTCCTCGGTGGTGCGCACCCGTATCCGGAACGGCTCGGCTACACGTGGCTGGAGTTCGGGCGTCTCGACGAGCACGGCACGGCCCATTTCCGCACGCTCGGCTGCGGGCTGAAGGCGGTCTCCGGCAGGGGAATAGCCCGGCACTGGTTCTTCAGCACCACCCAACGCGTCGGCCTGGAGCTGGACCTGGTGGACGCCACCGGCACCGCGTTGTCCCGGGACCGGCTGATCGACGCACTCGGCGAGCACGGCGCCGCCTACGACCGGGCGCGTGACTACCGGAGGGCGG
The DNA here is from genome assembly GCF_009765355.1 of Amycolatopsis anabasis. Classification (GTDB taxonomy): domain Bacteria; phylum Actinomycetota; class Actinomycetes; order Mycobacteriales; family Pseudonocardiaceae; genus Amycolatopsis; species Amycolatopsis anabasis. The sequence continues at coordinate 3,890 of NZ_VTHK01000090.1, forward strand.
TAGACGAGGCGTTGTTCGGGCTCGGCGAGCAGCGTTACGGCGCCCTCGTCGACCTTCTCGTACACCTCCGGCAGCCGCAGCTGTCCAAACGCCCCAGCGAGAAGGCGCTGTCCGCGGCGCTGACCGAGGCCCTGCCCCCGCTCGACCAGGCCGTGGTCGCGGATGTCGCCGAGGCCTTCCGCACCCTCGAGGAGGACCGGGATTCCCTGGTGGCGATGACGGAGGCCCACGGCGCCGCGAAGTCGTTCCTCGGGCATTACCGCAGGTACGCCCGGATCGCCGCTCGTCGCCGGGCCGCGCTTCCCCGAAACGCACAGGCTGTCTACCGGCGGGTCAGCGAGGAACTGTCCGCGGCCGACGCCGATTTCCACCGCGCCGGTGCGGCGCTGCAAGCCGCCAAGGACCGGCTCACCGACCTCGCCACGGCCCGGAACCGCCTGCAAGCCCGCGACGGCGCGCTCCGGGCGAGCCCGGAGATGCGCAGTGCGGGTGAGCTGGAACGGGCCGCGAATGACGCGAAACGACTGGACGAAGAAGCGACGCGACTCGATCGCGAGCGGCAGAGGACCGCAAGGGCACTGGGCACCCGCAAGGAGCGCTTCGCCGACGCCGAACGGCGGCTGGATTCCGCGCGGGAAGCGCTCGTCGCCGCACGCCAGGCCACCGGTTCGGCCGCTGCCGCCGCTCGGATCGCCGAACCGCACACCCAGCGGATCGACGCCGCGCTGGACGACGACCCGGATCTGCGTGACCTGCGTCGAGTCGCGGAGCAGATCGCCGATCGTCAGCAGCGGGCGATCGGCCACGTCCGCGAATTGATCGCCGCCCAGGAGCAAGCCGGGCGTGTTCTCGCAGATGCACGGCGGCGGGTGGCCGAACTCGAAACGGAGATGAGCGAGCTCACCGACCGGCGAACGGACGCCGACACCGTTCTCGCCGAGCGAGGCGGAGAACTGGTTTCGGCCGTGCGCGGTCACCTCGACGTCGCCGTCGAACTCCGGCTGCCCGATCCGGCCGCCACCCTCGCGGAGCTGGAGCTGTGGGTGGAAACACTGGACGGGCCGAACCCCGCCACGTCCGCGATCAGCTCCGCGGGACAGAGCGCCGCCGACCAGCTCACCAGGGCGGATGCGGTGCTGGAATCCCGGCGAGGGGCCGCAACCGAACGGCTGGCCGGACTGGTCGAGGAGATTCAGCGCCTGGAACGCGGCGAGGACAGCGTGCCGCCGCCGCTCCACACGCGGGACGTCGCGTCACGCGCCGGCCGAGCGGGCGCCCCGATGTGGCAGCTCGTGGACTTCACCGAGCACGTTGACCCTGCCGACCGCGCGGGACTCGAAGCCGCGTTGGAAGCAGCGGGAATCCTCGACGCCTGGGTCACCCCGGAGGGCGAGGCCCTGTCCGCACGGACCGACGACGTAGTGCTCCGGGCCGACGGCCGCGGTTTCGGCGGGCTCCTCGGGATACTTCGCCCGGCTGTGGACCGGGAGGATCCTCGCGCGGACGCGATCTCCGATGCCACGGTGATGCGTTTGCTCTCGTCGATCGGGCTCGATGAACAGGACGGCGAGACTTGGGTCAAACCCGACGGCCGGTTCCGGATCGGTGTGTTGGAAGGCGCGTGGCACAAACCGGCCGCGACCTTCATCGGTCGCGGCGCCCGGGAAGCCGCCCGCCGCGCCCGGCTCGCCGAGCTGGGCGCCCAGCGAACGCTGGTGGAGGCGGAGCTCGCCGAGATCGACGAGTCCCGTGCGGAATTGCGAACGCGGAAGGAAACGCTGACGACGGAGGTCACCGGCGTTCCTTCCGACACCGCGTTGTGCCAGGCCCATGCGACGGTGGCAATGCTCACGGGGGAGTACGTTCGTCTCGGGAGCCGTCAGCGGCAAGCCGCCGAAACCGCGAACGCGGCGAGCGAGGCCTTCACGGACGCCCAGTCCACATTGGACCACGACGCCGCCGATGCCAACCTGCCCGCCAGCCCGGCCGAATTGTCTAAAGTAGACGCGTCACTGGGCGACTACCGGGTCCGGCTCGCCGGACTCTGGCCCGCGGGGGAATCGGTGCGGGACGCGGTCCGGACAACCGAGGAGGCGGCCCGGGAAGTCGAATCGACCGAAGCCGAACTCACGGACCGCGCGGAGCGGGCCGAGGTGGTGCGCGAAGAGGCCGCCGCCGCCGTCGAGCGGCACCGGACCCTGCTTTCCACCGTCGGCGCCGCGGTCGCCGAACTGGAGCGCCAGCTCGCCGAAGTCGCGGATCTGCTGCGAGCCAACGAAACCGAACGGGTCGAGGCGGACCAGGAACGGGAGTCGGCGATCGAAGCTCGCGGCGAGGCGAAAGGGCAGCGTGAAACGCTGGGCCAGCAGCTGGCGGCGGCAACCGAGGAACGGGCCGCAGCGGCCGAGTCGTTCCGGCGATTCACCGGCACCGGCCTGCTCGCGGTCGCCCTCCCCGAGTTGGAGGTGCCCGATCCCGGAACGGCGTGGGCACCGGATCCGGCGATGCGTCTGGCCCGAAGGGTCAACGACGAACTCGCCGGCGTCGCGGACGACGATCCGGCCTGGGAGCGCGCGCAGCACCGCCTCAACATCGAACTCAAAACCCTGCAGGACGCCCTTTCCCAACGGGGTAACCGGGCGTCCGGCGACCTGCGGGAAGACGGCATCGTCGTCGAGGTGGAGTTCCAGGGGCGCCCGACGTCGGTGCCCGAACTGACCGAGGCGCTCGCCGCCGACGTCGCAGACCGGGAACGGCTGCTCAACGAACGGGAACGCGAAATCCTGGAGAACCACCTGGTCAACGAGGTGGCCAGCACGCTGCAGGAGCTGATCTCGGCGGCGGAGGCGCAGGTCGACCGGATGAACGCCGAACTGAACGACCGCCCGACGAGCACGGGTATGCGGCTGCGGCTGACGTGGCGGCCGAAGGAGGACGGTCCCGGCGAACTGGCGGCCGCGCGGGAACGACTGCTCCGGCAGACCGCCGACGCATGGTCGGAGGAGGACCGCGCCGCGGTCGGCGGTTTCCTCCAGGCCAGGATCGCCGACGTACGTTCGCGTGACGCCGCCGGTACCTGGCAGGAGCACCTGACCGAGGCGCTGGACTACCGGACCTGGAACCACTTCGTCATCCAACGGCACCAGAACGGGCAGTGGCGGCCCGCGACCGGGCCGGCCTCGGGTGGGGAACGCGTGCTCGCGGCCAGCGTGCCGCTGTTCGCCGCCGCGTCGGCGCACTACGCCTCGGCGACGAGCCCACACGCACCGCGCCTGGTCACCCTGGATGAAGCGTTCGCCGGTGTCGATGACAACGCCCGAGCGAAGTACCTGGGCCTGCTCGCCGCGTTCGACCTGGACGTCGTGATGACGAGCGAACGGGAATGGGGGTGTTATCCGGAAGTCCCGGGGCTGGCCATCGCGCAACTGTCCCGTACCGACGACGTGGCGGCCGTGCTGGTCACCAACTGGGAATGGGATGGCCGGACACGCACCCGGGTGGACCGCCATGGGCATTGACCACGACCGGCTGGCCCGCCTCCTCGGCGATCGGGAGCTGGCGTGGCTGGTCGATCGGGTCCGGCGACGACTCGAACGCGGCGAGCCGCTGGACACCTCCGTGACCTTGACCGGCTCAACCCCGGACCAGCGGGCGGCCGTGCACCGGCTCCTCGGGCGCCGCCCACGCCCCGGAGCCACGCTCTCGGTCTCCCTCGCCGCCGTCGACCAGGTGCTACGCGGCTCCGGAGCGTGCCCGGACGGCCTGGCCGCCGCGGTGGTCGCGCTGACCGGCCCGGTGACCGAGCGCGCGGCGGCCTTCGCGGCTGCTGAACAGGCCTGGCAGCACGCCTTCGCACCGCTGGATGCCGTCGTCACCGAACTTCCCGCCCTCGCCGACTGGCGCGCACACCTGCACACCACCGGCCTGGTACGGCGGCTTGCCGGTACACCGGACGCCGCGAGTTCGCTGCTCGCCGATCTCGCCGCGGTGATCCGCAAACTGCCGGCGTCCGGGGAACCGCTGGGCACCTTCGCGGCGCGGGTGGCGGGCAGCGCGCACGCGCTTGACGACAACCGTCCACTCACCACGCTGACAATCGGCGCCGCGCGAGCCCTCTCCGGACTGCCCGAAGGTTCCGGCGCCGAATGGCGACGCGAGGTCTGGGCCGCGGTCGGCCTGCTGCGCGACGAAGTGTCCAGCACGGTGTTGACCCTCGGTCTCCCCGGTGACTCCTCGACGCCCACCGGCCGGGCACTCGCCGCGTTGCGCACGACCGGCGAGCCCGTGGTGCTGACCCTGCGCCAGCTCGTTCGCGACACGCCGACGCTATCGCTGGCCGATCAGGTGGTGTCGGTCTGCGAGAACCCCGTCGTGATCTCCAGCGCGGCCGACCGCCTCGGCCCGGCCTGCGCACCGCTCGTCTGCACCCACGGCCAACCCGGCGCCGCCACCCTCCGCCTGCTGCGCCTCCTCACCGACGCGGGAGCCCGGCTGCGCTACCACGGCGACTTCGACTGGGGTGGCCTCCGCATCGGCAACTTTTTGTTCGAGCGCCTACCCCTCACCCCTTGGCGATTCGACACCGCCGCCTACCACGCGGTTTCCGAACTGGGCCGCCCGCTCACCGGAACCCCGGTCACCGCGACCTGGGACCCCGACCTCACCCCTGCCATGACTGCCAGCAACCTCGCCCTCGAAGAGGAACTGGTCCTCGACCAGCTACTGGAAGATCTGGCAACTGACGCGGCTGGCCGCGCGAGTGTCGGTCCCACCTGAGATCCTGAACGAGGACCACGGGAGGAAACAGTTGATCGGCGGACTCGACAGGCAACAGACGGCCACCACACTCGAGCTCGAAGACCTGGTCATGCGGACCTGGGCCGGGCACATTCGAGTGCCCTACTTTCAACGCGATTTCCGGTGGGGGCAGAAGGAAGTCGCCCAGCTCTTCGACAGCATCGTGAAGCGTTACCCAATCGGGAGCCTGCTGCTCTGGGAGCGACACGCCGAGGCGGACACCTTGCGTCTGGGCCACCTTGAAGTAGCCGCGCCGGAGCTGGAGCAAGCCCATTTCGTCGTCGACGGCCAGCAACGAATCATCAGCCTGGCCAATGCACTCAACTCCGAAGGCGCACGCCACGCGCCGTTCGCGTTGGCGTGCGACGTACGTAACGGCGGCAGCTTCACGACACGCCTCGGAAGCGCTCAGCCGTGGCTGGTCCCGGTGCCCATATTGTTTGACCTACCGAAATTGATCAAATGGTTCACCGACCATTCCGAAGCAAGCGAATTTCAAGAGCAAGCCTACAATATTGCCACAACTATTCGCCAGTACAAGGTGCCCGCATATATCGTGCGCCATGACAACGAAGCAGTCCTTCAGGACATCTTCGATCGGATGAACAACTACGGGAAACGCCTGACCCGCGCCGAAGTGTTCGCCGCGCTCAATGCGGGTGATGAAACCCGACGTGACGACAATCTGGATTTCTCTCTGATCGCGGATCACATCCGTAGCGATCTGAGCTTCGGACAACTCGACGAGGGCACCGTGCTGCGTGCGGTCCTTGCCCGTCGCGGTCCCGACGTCGAACGCGAGATCCGCCTCGAGTTCGCCGAAGACCGCAAGGGGCAGGTCGATTTTCCCCAGGAAGATCGCGACGCGGCCTTCGCGGAAGGCGAAGCGGCGTTGCGCCGAGCCGTGAGCTTCCTGCAGGAAGAGGTGGGGGTCCCGCACATCAGCATGCTCGCGTACCGCTTCCTGTTGATTGTGCTAACCAGGGTATTCGCACACTACCCCGAACCGGACCAACGCAACCGCCAACTGCTCAGGCGATGGTACTGGCGGACCGCACTGGCGGGCCCGAGCCTGTTCAAGGGCGGCAACACCGGCACGACCAGGGCTCTCAACACTCGAATCCGCCCTGGTGACCTATCCGGCGCGATCCAGGAGCTACTAGCGACGGTCCCCGAGAACCGATATCCATTACCCGACTTGAGCAAGTTCAAAACAAGCAACGGCGACACCAAGATCGTGCTGGCTTCCTGGTGGGGCACGGACCCACGGTCACCATACACCGGCGAGCCCTATGACATCTCCGAGTTGTCCGCATTTCTCGAGGACCGAACCACGGCAGCAGACGCCGTTCACAACATATTCAACCGACGCGTGGTGTCCAAAGAACAGTGGCAATGGGCAGCCAACCGAGTGCTACTCCCCGACGAAAGAGTGCCAAGCGGAGAACTGGATACTCTGCTTTTTGACCAACCGCTCGTTCTGAACGAGTCAACCTGGCGCTCCATGTTGGACTCACATGCGTTTCCGGCGAATGCGGTCGCAGCAAGTAACAGCGCCAAGGTCAGCGCCGAAAACTTCCTCAACGCCCGGCAGAAGATCTTGCACGACAGGCTCGAGTCATTCCTTTCCGCGAAGTGCGAATGGGAATTTGAAAACACGCCGCCACTCGACGATTTCGTGCTCGTAGACGAGGACGAAGACGGCGATGACTCTTACTGAATCGGTGTTCGCGGTGTGGCTGCACGACCGACGGGTCGGCATGCTGCATCAGCACGGCGATTACACCCGCTTCACGTTGGACGACGACTACAGCGCCGATCCCCGTCGCCCGGTGCTCGGTCTGATTTTCGAGCAGGATCTGCTCGCCCGGCACACCGCACATATGCGGCTTCCGCCGTGGTTCTCCAACCTGCTGCCGGAAGGGGTCCAGCGGAAGTGGATCGCGACCGATCGGGAGGTCTCGCCGGACCGTGAAATGGAGCTACTGGCCCAGGTCGGGCATGACCTGCCCGGCGCCGTCCGAGTAGTCCCCGCTGACGAGGCTGGTGTGAACCTGGCGTGGGACATGGCTCCCAAACCGAAGAAGGCAGATCCCGCCGACGAGGACTGGCATCGGCTGAAGTTCTCCCTGGCCGGGGTAACGCTCAAGTTCTCGATGGTCTCCGAAGGCGAGCGGCTGACCCTCCCGGCCCGCGGCCAGGGCGGCGACTGGATCGTCAAATTGCCGGACGCACGACATCGTCACGTTCCGGCCAACGAGTACACGATGATGTCCCTGGCGGCCGCATCCGGAATCCAAGTGCCCGAGGTCAAACTGGTGCACCGCGATCAGATCGAAGGTCTGCCGGGCGAACTCTGGCCGCATCGCGAACAGTGGGCGTACGCCGTCCGCAGATTCGATCGCGACGATCAGCGCAGGCTGGTGCACATCGAAGACCTCGCCCAGGTCAGGAATTTCTACCCAGATCCCACGTGGAAATACTCCGGCAACTTCGAAACCGTCGCCGGTCTGATCTACCGTCGTCGCGACCTCCCGGCGCTGCGCGAGTTCGCCCGTCGGCTCGCGTTCAACATCTTGATCTCCAACGGCGACGCCCATCTCAAGAACTGGTCCCTGATCTACCGCGACCCGCGCGTGCCCACGCTGTCACCCGCCTACGACCTCGTATCGACCGCGCACTACATGGAGAAGGAAGACCTCGGGCTCAAGTTCGGTGGATCCCGCAGATTCGAGAACGCCACGCTGGCGACTTTCGCCCGCCTGGAACGCCGACTCGACGCGAACGGTGCCGAGCTCGTCGACCAAGTCACCGAACTCGTCGAAAAGACCCGCCTGAACTGGCCGAGGTTCGCCGAACACCTCGATGGCGTCCCAGATCTTCAATCCGACATCACGGACAGCATTGAACGCCACCGCCGAACTCTGCTCAGAACCCGGAACTGAGTCCAGCCGCAACGAGGAAGCACCGATCTGCTTCCGCCACCTCACCGCTTCCCTGCACATCTCGTCGGGCGCGGACATCGCGGTGGTGTCCGAGATCATGGCCACTCGAACGTCAGTGTGACGAGAACGACATCCACGGTCACCTGTTCGACAAGGCGAAGCGGGAGTCGGTCGATCGTGCTGTCGCCCTGGTGCCGCTGAAGGGGCGCCCGAAAGCGTCCTAGGCGGTCCCACACATTTCCCACACAAAAGCAGGTAGACGGCCTGTCCCAGACACAAATCAAGGCCCCGTCTCTACCCGAGAACAAGGCCCTGACCTGGTGTTTCGCTGTCTCAACCAGACGCGCGCCCGAAGGGATTCGAACCCCTAACCTTCTGATCCGTAGTCAGATGCTCTATCCGTTGAGCTACGGGCGCAGTGTTCAGTTGTTGCCGGTCGAGGACCGGCGTGGTGCTCGGCGAACCGAACCCCGGCGGAGGCTCCGGGATTTGAACCCGGGAGGGGGGTTACCCCCAACCGCATTAGCAGTGCGGCGCCATAGACCAGACTAGGCGAAGCCTCCCAGGTCAACGACCACTGCCGACATAGAGTACACATCCGGTCCGCGGCTTGACCAAGCACCCCCCTCCCTACCGCCGGAGCATGCGGAGCAGTCGCGGGGACCGGCCGCCGAGGCCTTCGGCTTCGAAGACGGCGATGCCGACGCGGGGTAGTTCGCGGACACCGGGGAAGACCAGGTAGCGCGGCACCCAGCGGGGCTGGAACTTGGCGTTGAACCGGTACAGCGTCTCGATCTGGATCCAGCGGGACACCACGCCGAGCAGTTTCGCGGACATCCGGGCGACCGGGCCCGCGCCGATGCGGCGGCCCTGCTCCAGGACCGCGCGGAACGCGGCGAAGTTCAGGGACACCTGCTTGATCCCGTGTTCCCGGGCGGCCAGCAGGAGTTCGGAGATCATCAGCTCGTTGACGCCGTTGTCCGCGGTCCGGTCGCGGCGCATCACGTCCATCGACAGCCCGTGCCGTCCCCACGGAACGAACTGCAGGATCCCGCGCACCCGGCCCTCCTGTTCCGCGGTCACCAGCACCGAGCCCGGGTCGCCCATCCGGCCCAGGGCCATCGAGAACCCCCGCTCGGTGTCCGTTCCGCGCCAGGTGGCGGCCAGCGCCCGCAGTTCGGCCAACTCGTCCGCGCTCAGCTCCTCGGCCAGGCGCACGCGCACCTTGTACCCCGCCCGCTTGGTCCGGGACACGGCCTGCCGCACACCGCGCATGATCCGGCCGTCCAGGGTGAACGTCTCGGTGTCCACCACGGCCTCGTCGCCGATCTCCAGCACGTCCAGCCCGAAGCGCGACCACACCGTCGCCCCCAGCTCGGAACAGCCCAGCACCGCGGGCACCCAGCCGTGCCGCCGGCACACCGCCAGGTACTCCTCGATCGCGCCCGGCCAGGCCTCGTGGTCGCCGAGCGGGTCCGCCGAGCACACGGCCGCCCCGGCGATCACGCGGTAGGTCACCGCCGCCTTGCCGGACTTCGAGAACACCACGAACTTGTCCGGCCGCAGCGCGAAGTAGCCCAGCGAGTCGCGCTCGCCGTGCTGAGCCAGGAGCTCGCGCAGCCGGGTCTGCTCCTCGGGGGACAGGTGCGGTGACGGTTCGGCGGATCGGAGCACGAAATACGCGGCGATCAGCACGGCGCCCAGCCCGAACAGCAGCCCGACCGCGGCGCTGAGGTCCTCCAGCCACAACGCGTGGAACTCGGCGGGCCCGGACACCCCGACCAGCGCCAGCGCGGACTCCGCCAGGCGGCCCGGGAAGTCCAGCGGGGCCAGCACGGTCGGCGAGGCCACCGAGAGGAGGACCAGGTTGATCAGGAACCCGGCCAGCAGCAGCTGCACGAAGACGCGCACCGCCCGCCACTTCCCGGTCACCGGGTCCGGCAGGGCGATGAAGTACCGCCGGTTGGCCACCAGCAGCACGAACAGCACCACCGAGACCATCCCGGCGCCGACCACGTGCCGCAGCCCGAAGTGGGCCAGCGCGAGCAGCACGGTCGTGGCCACCGCGAGCTGCCAGGCCCGCCGCTTGCGCCGGCGCAACCCGGCGGCCAGCAGCACCAGCAGGACGCCGGTGACCAGCACCACGGTGGCCGCGGCGACGGTGGCCTCCTGCGGCAGCTCGAGCCAGTCCGCGATGTGCCCGCGCAACCCCCGGCGGCCCGCCGGGAGCACGACCGACACCACCGCCGCCAGGCCGACGAGCCTGGTCACCCAGGTGATCGCCAGCACCGACGCGGCGCCGCCGAGGCTCCACCTGATCGCGGTTCGTGACTCCCCGGTCACCGCGGTTCAGGCCAAGCGTTCTTGGTCACTTCGTCCCCGTCTCACGCCCCCTCGCCAGCTCGACGAAGGGACTCAACGCGTCCGGGTTGGCCAGCGCGTCCCTGCTGACCGCACGTTCCGGCGCCACCCCGGACAAGATCCTCTTTACCGGTACCTCACACTTTTTACCGTTCAACGTGCGCGGCACCTCACGCACCTCGACGAACCGGTCGGGCACGTGCCGCGGTGACAGCGCACCCCGCAGCTCCCGGCGCAGCCCGGGCTCCACGTCGGCCAGGGATGCCCCGGGCGCCAGCACTACGAAACACAGCAGCTCGCCGTCCGCATTCCCGGCGCCGGATGTGTCGATCACCAAAGAATCGGCGATCTCGTCGTAGCCCTCGACCACCCGGTAGAACTCGGCGGTGCCCATCCGCACGCCGCCGCGGTTCAGCGTCGAGTCGCTGCGGCCGTAGATCACCGCGGAGCCGCGGCCGGTGATCCGGATCCAGTCGCCGTGCCGCCAGACGCCCGGGTAGTGCTCGAAGTAGGCCTCGCGCAGCCGCGAGCCGTCCGGGTCGTTCCAGAAGAACACCGGCATGGACGGCATCGGCTGGGTGATCACCAGCTCGCCGACCTCCTCGACGACCGGGTTGCCCGCCTCGTCGAACGCGGCCACCGCGGCGCCGAGCGACGCGCAGGACAGCTCGCCGAGCCACACCGGCACGTCCGGCGCCGAGCCGACGAACGCGGTGCACAGGTCGGTGCCCCCGGAGACCGAGCAGATCTGCACGCCGCGGCCGATCTCGTCGACGATCCAGCGGAAGCCCTCCTTGCTCAGCGGCGCGCCGGTCGACCCGATCGCCCGCAGCGCGGACAGGTCGTATTCGGCGGCGGGCTTGAGGTGCTTCTTCAGGCAGCTCTGGATGAACGGGGCCGAGGTGCCGAAGTAGCTGACCCGGTGCTGTTCGGCGAGGTGCCACAGCACGTTCAGATCGGGGTGGCCGGGGCTGCCGTCGAACAGCACGATGGTCGAGCCGACCAGCAGCCCGGAGATGAGGAAGTTCCACATCATCCAGCCGGTGGTGGTGAACCAGAAGAACCGCTCGCCCGGGCCGAGATCGCATTGCAGTGCAAGGGCTTTCAGGTGTTCGAGGGTGATCCCGCCGTGCCCGTGCACGATGCCCTTGGGCAGGCCGGTGGTGCCCGAGGAGTACAGCACCCACAGCGGGTGGTCGAACTCCACCGGATCGAACCGCAGTTCCGCGCCCGCGTTCCCGGCGAGGAGTTCGTCCCAGTCGCGGGCGCCCTCGAGGGCACCGCCGAGGTAGTCGATCAGCACGGTTTCCTCGATCGACGGGATTTCCTCGCGCAGCTGGTTCACCGTGGCGCGGATGTCGAAGGACCGTCCATTGTAGACGTATCCGTTGACGGCGACGAACACCTTCGGCTCGATCTGGGTGAACCGGTCGGCGACCGCGCGCACGCCGAAGTCGGGCGAGCACGAGGACCAGATGGCGCCGAGGCTGGCCGTGGCGAGGAAGGCGACCAGGGTCTGCGGGCTGTTCGGCGCGAGCGCGACGACCCGGTCGCCCTTGCCGACGCCGAGCCCGGCCAGCGCGGCACGGGCGGCGGCGACCTGCGCGCGCAGCTTGCCGTAGGTGAGCTGGCTGGTGACGCCGTCCTCGCGGTGGAAGACCAGGGCCAGTTCGTCGTCGGCCTTGGCGGCCCCGGCGACACCCGGGGTCAGCGCGTGCTCGGCGTAGTTGAGGGTGCCGCCCGGGAACCAGCGCGCGCCCGGCATGCTCGCGTCGGCGAGCGTGCCGGTGGGCCGCTCGTGCCAGCGGACGCCGAGGAATTCGGCGACGGCGTCCCAGAAGGGGCCGGGCTCGCGGACGGAGTACTCCTGCAACTCGTGGTAGCCCTCGACGGCGACGTCGCGTTCGGCGCGCAGCCAGGTGCGGAAGGCTTCGATCTTGGTATCGGCCACCCGGTTGGGGTCCGGCCGCCAGAGCAGTTCGGGGGTGTCAGCAGCGACGGTCACCCGCCGAGCCTAACTCGGTTCCGGGGTGGCAAAAGGTCCCTTCGCGCGGCGGGGCTACCCGGTGACCGAATCGAGGAGCTCGGCGATCCGGTGCTGGAGCCGCCGCGGGTGGGCGGGCTCGATGGTCACCCACTGCTCCGCGCCCTGCTGCACGGTCACCAGGTACCGCCCCGCCTCGGTGTCGAACCAGTTGAGCACCTCGGACCGCTCGCGCGGGCCGTTCGCGGCGAGCTGACCGGCCGCGGTCCGCGGCGACTCGACCAGGGTCGCCACCGCGCGCACGGCCCGGCCGGTGACCCCGCCCGAGGCGAGCGCGTTCTCGAAACCGCTGTAGCCCGCCCGGGCGAAACCGTCCAGCGCCTCGGCGTAGGCGGCCCGCGGCATGCTGACCGGTTCGCCCGGCCCCGGCGGCAGCTCACCCATCAGCCCGGCAACCGCGGTCAGCACGCCCTCGCCGCGCAGCGGTTCGAGCACCACTTCCGCTTCGCTGCGCACCGCGAGCACTCCGGAGTTCCCGCGCGACACGGCCAGGATCTGCAGGCATTCGGTGGTCACCAGCTGCATGTCCACCGAGAAATCGGGATCCGCCAGCGGGAACAGCAGCTCGCCGATCTCGTCGTCGAGGTCCTCGTCGGCTTCGAGCCCGGCGTAGACGCCCTGGGCCAGCTCGTCCCGTTCCGCGATGGTCACGCCGTGCGAGGCGACCTCGAGCGGGTACGGCTGCTCGCCCGCGTCGAGGTCCTCCCACAGCACGTCGAACTCCAGGTGCGACAGCACCACCCCGCTGTCGGTCGCCGTACGCCGGACCATGTCATCCACCTCCGTGCAGATGCTGTGTCTTCGATGACACCGGGCCCGTTACGGTTCCCTACCGCAAATGCGCGTCGAACCAGTTCAACGTGCGCTGCCAGGCTTCGGCGGCGGCGTCCGGATCGGCGTCGAACCGGTGGTTCGCGCCCGGGTACCGCACCACGTCGGTGACCACCCGCGCCGACGCGGCCGCCTCGCGCAGCTGCTCGACCTCCGCGCCGCCGACCTCGTCGCCCGCGTCCCCGTAGATCCCGAGCCAGGGGCTGGTGAGCTTCCCGGCGATCTCGACCAGGGTGGGCAGTTCGCCGATGCGCTGCCCGCCGACGCTGACCGCCGCGCCGAGCTTCCGGTTGGAGGCGACCACGAGGGCCGCCGTCCCGCCCAGATCGAACCCGACCACGCCGAGCAGATCGGCGCTCACCCCGCGATCGACCAGCCAGGCGAGCGTGACGTCGGTGGCCGCGAGCACGTCCTCGCGGGTCAGTTCCCCGGCGCCGTCGTGGATGTGCGGGGCCACCGCCAGCCAGCCCTCCCCGGCCAGGCTCGCCACCAGCAGCCGCACCCCGTCGGTGACGCCCTCGTCCGCATGCAGCACGACCAGGCCCCCGCGGATCGCGCCTTCCGGTTCGGCGAAGGTCAGCCGGATCGAGCGTCCATCGGCACGTACGTAGTCATCCGTGTGCGTCTGCGTCATGGATCTACTCAACCACTGCGGGGTAAACAGAAGAAGGCGGCCCAGCGGGCGTATACCGTCTGGGTGCGCACCCCTTCGATCAAGAGGAGCATGCAGGATGCCCCCTGAGTCCGGCGTTTCGACCCGAGCCGACCTCAACGCGCTGCCGAACTACGTACCCGGTAGGTCGGTCCCCGGCGCGATCAAGCTCGCCAGCAACGAGGTCCCCGGCGGGCCGCTGCCCAGCGTCGCCGCGGCGATCGCGGACGCCGCGGCCGCGATCAACCGGTACCCCGACATGGGGGCGTGGGCCCTGGTCGACCGGATCGCGCGCGAGGTGGGCATGCCCGCCGACCAGGTGTCGGTCGGCTGCGGCTCGGTGTCGGTGTGCCAGCAGCTCGTCCAGGCCCTGTGCGGACCGGGCGACGAGGTGGTCTTCGCGTGGCGGTCGTTCGAGGCGTACCCGATCGTCACCCAGGTGGCGGGCGCGGTGCCGGTGACCGTGCCGCTGGACTCCGGGCACCGCCACGACCTGGACGCCATGCTCGAGGCGATCACGCCGAAGACCCGGCTGGTGTTCGTGTGCAACCCGAACAACCCGACCGGCACCGCGGTGCGGGCCGACGAATTGCGGGAGTTCCTGGACCGTGTGCCCGCGAACGTGCTGGTCGCCCTGGACGAGGCGTACCGCGAGTTCGTCACCGATCCGGAGGTGCCGGACGGGTTGACGCTCTACCTCGGCCGGTCGAACGTGGCCGTGCTGCGGACGTTCTCGAAGGCGTACGGCCTCGCCGGGCTCCGGGTGGGCTACGCGGTCGCGCCCGAACACGTGACCGCGGCGCTGCGCAAGGTGTTCGTGCCGTTCAGCGTCAACGCGATCGCCCAGGTCGCGGCGATCGCTTCGCTGGACGCCAAGGACGAGTTGCTCGCCCGCTGCGCCGAGATCACCGCCGAACGGACCCGGGTCCGCGACGGGCTGCTGGCGGCCGGGTACGAGGTGCCCGAGACGCAGGCCAACTTCGTGTGGCTGCCGCTCGGCGAGCGCACCACGGAATTCGCCGAGCACGCTTTGTCGCGGAAGATCGTGGTGCGCCCGTTCGCGGGTGACGGAGCCCGGGTGACTATCGGGACGGCCGAGGAGAACGACCTCTTCCTCGAAGCGGCAAGGACTTTCACCCGCTGAGCCGTGCGCACACGGCCCGAAAGTGCGCGCACTTTCGGCGAGGCGTGAAACTCGCTTGCCTGAGTGTGTAGTTCGCGTGCCTGAGTGTGTAGTTCGGCTACCGGAACGGGGAACTCGCGGCGCGGGCCGGGCTGTTTAGCGGGTCGGAACGGCCACATCCGTTGTGGTGATCCGGCCGCGTCGTGGGGTCATCCCGCCGACCAGCGGATTTAGGTTGGCGGGATGGGCATCCATGACGACGCGACGGTGCGCGCCCGCGAACTCGGCAACGCGCTGCGCGAGATACGCGAAGCGGCAGACCTGACCCTGCGCGGTCTGGCGGCGATCCTGCACTGGTCGCCGAGCAAGCTTTCCATGCTGGAAACCGGAAAACGCTGCGCGAGCGAAGTCGACGTGGCGATGATCCTGGCCAGCTGCGGTGTGTTCGGCGGCGACCTGAAGAGGTTGATGGCCTTGGCGCGCCAGACCGACGACAGCTATCGGTTGCGGCCGCACAACCAATGGCTCCCGGCGGAGCTGCGTTCGCTGATCGTGCACGAGAGCACGGCCACCTCGATCACCAGCTTCGATCCGCTTGTACTTCCTGGATTACTGCAAACCGAGGCTTACGCTCGCGCGATCTTCCATTGGATCGGGCTCCTTCCCGAAGAAGACCTCAATCTGCGGGTGGAAGCCCGGCTGGCGCGGCAAAGCTTGCTTCGCCGACCCAACCCTCCGGAGTGCACCTTCTTCATTCACGAAAACGCGCTGCGCACGATGATTGGTGGACCCGAGATCATGGACGAGCAGATTCTGCATCTGCTCGCACTCAGCTCGAAGCCGCACTGCGCGATTCGTGTGGTGCCGCGCTCAGCTGGCCCGTTCGGCGCACTCGGTGGCTCGTTCCGCGTGATGCGCTATGCGGACGCCCCACCGGTGGTCTACGCGGACACACTGGCCGCCGGAGTGTTCTTCGAAGAGCGATGGGATGTCACCGCATACAACGGGCTCATGGGAAGGGTCGGCAAAGGTGGCCTGGATGGTGGACAATCGCGAGAGTGGCTTGCCACGCTGGCGAATCACTACCACCGAGCGAGGAGCCAACCGGATGACCCGCGAGCACCGTGACACAGCGTGGCGCAAGAGCAGCTACAGCAGTGGCCTCAACAGCGAATGTGTAGAGGTGGCCTTCGCTCCGAAAGCCGTGGCTGTGCGGGATTCGAAGAACCCCGCCGCCGGAACGTTGACTTTCGGGCGGGCTCAGTGGCGGGCGTTCACTTCAGCAGCAGTTGGACGATAGCGGCGAGGCCGACGACC
Organism: Amycolatopsis anabasis; assembly: GCF_009765355.1. Lineage (GTDB taxonomy): Bacteria > Actinomycetota > Actinomycetes > Mycobacteriales > Pseudonocardiaceae > Amycolatopsis > Amycolatopsis anabasis. The sequence continues at coordinate 19,960 of NZ_VTHK01000090.1, forward strand.
ACGATCACGCCGCGTAGCACGGTGGGCGGGAGCCGTCGGCCGATCTTCGCGCCGAGTTGCCCGCCGATCGTCGAGCCGACCGCGAGCAGGCCCACGACCGGCCAGCTCACCGGGGCCACGAACGCGTAGATCGTCCCGGCGACCACGTTCACCACCGCCGACAGCAGGTTCTTCACCGCGTTCAGCCGCTGGATCGACTCGTTGAGCAGCATGCCCATGAACGCCATCAGCATCACGCCCTGGGCGGCGGTGAAGTAACCGCCGTAAATGCCGACCAGGAAGATCAGGAACAGCAGCAGCGGGCCGCCGTGCGCGGGCGTGTGGCCGTTGCCCTCGCGGCGGCGGGTCACCCAGGCGGCGATCTTCGGCTGCACGATCACCAGCACCACGGCCAGCCCGACCAGCACCGGCACGACCGCCTCGAACGCGTCCTTGGGCAGCGAGAGCAGCAGGATCGTGCCGCCGATCGCGCCCAGGAAGGACGCGACGGCGTACCGGGACACCCGGCTCCACTGCCCCTTCAGCTCGTGGCGGTAGCCGATCGTCCCGCTGATCGTCCCGGGCGCCAGGCCGATCGCGTTCGACGTGGTCGCGGTCACCGGCGAGTACCCCAGCGCGACCAGCACCGGGAAGGTCACCAGGGTGCCCGATCCCACCACCGTGTTGATCGTGCCCGCCCAGATCCCGGCGACCAGGATGATCAGCGCGTGCCACCAAGTCATCGTGCGTTCACAGGGCGCACCCTAGGCAAGATTCGTTACCCCTGCTAAGCGAATGTGGCTAGTCAGACACCACCGGGGGTCGTGGACGTTTCGGTTGCCCGAGGTCGGGGTACCTAGTCCGGCAGCACGAGGCGAGGAGGGAGGAACCATCCTTGAACACCACGACACTGCGCGAGCTGACCTCGGCCGACGGGCCGTTCGCCTCGGTCTACTTCGAGGACTCGCACGACACCGCGGACGCGGCGAAGCAGCTCGAGCTGAAGTGGCGTGAACTGCGCGAGGCCCTCGCCGGTCAAGGTGCCCCGGAGTCCACACTGGACGCCCTCGAGGACGCCGTCCACACCGGCGAGCACCCGGTGGGCCGGGGCGGCCGCGGGCTGCTGACCGCCGGGACCGAGGTGGTCCTGGACGAACACTTCCCGGAACCGCCCGCGGCGCCGGTCGCCCGGTTCTCCGCGTATCCCTACCTGCTGCCGCTGGCCGAGTACGCCGAGGCGGGACCGGTCCACGTGGTCGCCGTGGTGGACCAGGTCGGCGCCGACCTGAGCGCGTACGACGCCTACCGGCAACCGCTCGAGGTGTACACCGTCGAGGGGCACGACCACCCGGTGCACAAGGTGCGCGGGGGCGGTTCGGCGCACCGGGACATCCAGTCGCACACCGAGGAGACCGTGCGGCACAACGTGGAGGCGGTGGCCGAGGAGATCACCGACCTCGCCCAGCGCGTCGGCGCCGAAATCGTGGTGCTGGCCGGGGAGGTGCAGGCGCGCCGCGCGGTGCACAACGGGATGCCGGAACAAACCCGCCGCATCACCACCGAAATCGCCACCGGCGCCCGCTCGGAAGGCTCCTCGCACGAGGAGCTGGACCGCGAGGTCGGCGCCCTGCTCGACGCCGCCAAACGGGAACACCGCCAGGACGTCCTGGAACGGTTCGACGCGGAACTGGGCCGGGACACCGGCCTCGCCGTGCAAGGGCTGGAGGCGGTGACCACCGCGCTGCGCGAAGGGAACGTGCGTGTGCTGCTGACCGCCGACCCCGGGGACGCCATGATCTGCACCGGCACCGGCACCAGCCGCATCGCGGTGGCGCGCGCGGAACTCGAGGCACTGGGTGAGACCGAAGTATGCGAATGCCGGGCCGACGAAGCGATTCCGGCGGCGGCCGTCGCGGTCGGCGCGAGCCTGGTGCACGTCGGCGAAGAACGCACCCTCACCGAGGGTTTCGGAGCCCTGCTCCGGCACGGATGAAGGAGGTAGCCATGCCCCAGCAAGCATGGAACGCGAAACGAGAACGCCAGTACGAACACATCAAGTCGGGCCAGAAGAAGCGCGGCGCCAGCGAGGGCAGGGCGGAGGAGATCGCGGCCCGCACGGTGAACAAGAACCGGGCGCGCTCCGGCGAATCCAACCGGGCGAGCAAGACGTCGATCAAGGACAAGTCGCCGCAGCAGCGCGGCGGCGAGCGTTCGGGCAACCGCAGGGGGCCCGGTGGACCGACCAAAGAACAGCTGTACAACGATGCCAAGCGCCGCAACATCAAGGGCCGGTCCACGATGACCAAGAAGGAGCTGCAGAAGGCGCTCGGCCGCTGAACCCGGCGAGCGGGGGGCTCGCGAGGCATCATGGTCAGGCAGGCAAGACGGAAGGCGAAATGACCGTGACCGAGTGGGATCCTCCACCCTCGAACGACATCGGCCCACAGAACGACATCGAGCTGCGATTGGGTGCGGACCTGGTGCACCTGCCGGTCATCCGGTCGATGGCCGCCAGCATCGCCACCCGCGCGGACTACGACCTGGACGCCATCGCCGATCTGCGGCTGGCGGTGGACGAGGCGTGCTCCACGCTGATCACGATGGCCGCCCCGGGTTCGATCATGCTGTGCCGGTTCACGACCACCGGTGACGAGCTGCGGTTCAGCGGCACCGCCGTGTCCGCCCAGGCCACGGCGCCGAGCACCGGCACGTTCGGCTGGCGGGTGCTGACCACGCTGACCGACACGGCCGACACCTGGATCACGCCGAACGACCAGGGGCACCTGCTGCACATCGAACTGTGCAAGCGGAGGCAGGCGGTCGACGCGTGACTGGAGCCGAGTCTTCGGAGCGGAAGAACGCGACCTCGGCGAACGAATACGAACACCTGGCGCCCCTGTTCGAGGAGCTGGCCTCCCTCGAACCGGACGATCCGCGCCACGGCGAGGTGCGCGACGAACTGGTCACCGGGCACCTGCCGCTCGCCGAGCACATCGCGCAGCGGTTCTCCGGCCGCGGGGTGGCCAAGGAGGACCTGGTCCAGGTCGCGCGGGTCGGCCTGATCAACGCGGTCGACCGGTTCGACGCGAGCCGCGGCTCCGATTTCCTGTCCTTCGCGGTGCCCACGGTGATGGGCGAGGTGCGGCGGCATTTCCGGGACACCGGCTGGCTGATCCGGGTGCCGCGGCGGCTCAAGGAACTGCACCTGTCCATCGCGAGCGCCAGCACGGAACTGTCCCAGCGGTACGGGCGCGCGCCGACGCCGAGCGAGCTGGCCCGGCATCTCGGGATCAGCAAGGACGAGGTGTACGAGGGCCTGGAAGCCGGCAACGCGTACCACTCGATGTCGCTGGACGAGGTGCTGTCCGCCGATTCGGACAGCCTGGCGCTCGGCGACACGCTCGGCGAGGAGGACTCCGGGCTCGCGGGCGTGGAGAACCACGAGGCCCTGCAGCCGCTGATCAAGGAACTCCCCGAGCGCGAGCGCCGGATCCTGGCCCTGCGGTTCGTGCACAACCTGACCCAGACCCAGATCGCCGAGCGCATCGGGGTCTCCCAGATGCACGTATCCCGGCTGCTCGCCCGTACCCTCGAGCAGCTGCGCGAAGGCCTGGCCGAGCAGCCGCCCGGCTAGATCGTGCGCCTACCGGCAGCGGCTCCACCAGGGCGCCGCCGCCGGTAGGCGCGGGGAACTACTTGTCGCAGAGCGCCGAGTCGAGCACGGAGACCAGCTTCGGGGATTCGATCTGCGCGTTGGTCACCAGCGAGGCGTGGCGGCCGTCGCCGGTCACCACGGTCATCGAGACGTACCCCGGGGTCGAGCCGCTGTGCCCCCAGGCCGAGCCGCCGCAGGAGAGGTCGACCCTGGACAGGCCGAGGCCGTAACCGGCGCCCTGGCCGACCGGGAAGGTCTTCTGCATCTCGGCGAGGGCGGCCGGTGACACGACCTTGCCGCCGAGCAGCGCGTGATCGAACGCGGCCAGGTCCTGCTGGGTGGAGATCATCGCCCCCGAGCTGCTGTACAGGGACGGTTCCACCCCCGTGGTGACGTCGAACCAGTAGAAGACCGGGCCGATCCGCCCGCCGTTGTACCCGCGCACGGCCGGGTTCGGCACCGACCGGTCGCCCGCCGCGGGGAAGGTGGTCTGGGTCAGCCCGAGCGGCTGGATGATCCGGGTGGTGATCGCCTGGGCGACCGGCGTGCCGGTGTACTTCTCGATGAGCATGCCCAGGATCTCGTAGTTGGTGTTGGAGTAGTGCCACTCGGCGCCCGGCGCGGACACCGGCGGCAGGCTGAGCCCGTCGCGCACCACCGCGTCCAGGCTGTAGGTGCCGTCCGGGTTGGCCTTCGGCTTCGGGGTGCGGTTGGTCGGGATGCCGCTGGTGTGCTGCAGGAGCTGCCGGACGGAGATCTTGGTGCCGTCGTAGCCGTTGCCGGTGACCACGCCGGGCAGGTACTGCTCGATCGGCGCGTCGAGGGCGACCTTGCCCTCGTCGACCAGTTGCAGCACCACGGCGGCGGCGAAGGTCTTGGTCTGGCTGGCGATGCGGAAGTGCTCGGTCGGCTGGATGGGCTTCTTGGCGGTGGTGTTCCCGGTACCGGCGGTCAGCTGCCAGGAGCCGGCGCTGTCGCCGCCGTAGACCGCCGCGCCCGGACCGCTTTCCGCCTGGTACGCGTTCAGCACCGCCTGGGTTTTGGCGTGGTCGCCCTGCGCCTGCGCCGAGACCGGTAGCGCCAGCGCGATCGCCGCGCCGAGTACGGCCGCCAGCCCCCGCCGGCCGATGTTCTTGGTCACCATTTCTCCTCACCGAAGTTGCGTGGGAACGATGAGCGCAGGGTGGCCGGGGTCGATGAAATCGCGATGAAACGGGGATTTTCGCGGACAAGATCCCGTTGCGGGTGTACGCTTTTCACAAAGTTGTGAAACTTGTGAGAATCGGGAAGGTTGGGCGCATGGCAACGGGGAAGGTGCACTTCACCGAGGAGCAGTCGACGAATCTGGCCACCCTGTACGGCCGGGCGCTGGACAACCGACTGCCCCGCCCGATCCTCGGCGACCCGACCGCCGAGGAAACGGTCCGGAAGATCGACTACGACTTCGGCAAGTTCAAGATGAAACCCGATATGGCGCTCTCGGTCGCCATGCGCGCGAAGGTCATCGACGAACGCGTCCGCGCGTTCCTGCGCGAGCACCCGGACGCGACCGTGCTGCACCTCGGCTGCGGGATGGACAGCCGGGTCTACCGGATCGACCCTCCGCGGACCTTGCGCTGGTACGACGTGGACTATCCGGACGTCATCGACCTGCGCAAACAGGTTTACCCGGAACGCGAGGGCTACCAGCAGATCGGCTCCTCGGTCACCGAACTGGACTGGCTCGAGCGGGTCCCCGCGGACGGCCCGGCGCTGGTCGTCGCCGAGGGGCTCACCATGTACCTGGACCCCGAGGGCGGCCGGGCGCTGCTGCGCGCGCTCGCCGCGCGCTTCCCGAGCGGGGAGATGGTGTTCGACGTCTTCGGCTCGCTCGGGATCAAGTTGCAGAAGCTCAACCCGGTGGTCCGCCGGGCCAAGGCCACGCTGTCCTGGGGCATCGACGACGCGCACGAGTTGGAACGGCTCGGGCTGACCCTGGTCGAGGAGCTGGACGCCAGCTACTTCGCGGCCGAGGAAACGGTGTCGCTGATGTCCCCGGCGATGCGGCTGCAGCTGAAACTCGCGCTGATGATCCCCCTCTTCCGGAACATGGGGAGGATCCTGCGCTACCGGTTTTGATCATCCGGGGCTCGGGTACTCGGGCGCATGACCAGGAAGGATGCGCTTGCCGAGGACCGCGCGAAGCGGCACGCTGGGCGGACACCGGAGCCAGCCGGCTCCGGGCGGTCCCGGCGGAAGGGGCGCGCGGTGGGGTCACCCCGGTTCGCGGTGCGGCGCGTCGTGAGCGTTTGGACCGGTTCCAACCGGCCAAAACACTCACGACCCCGGCCAGCGGGCAACGAGGACTTCGCGTGACGCGCGGGCCGGGCTGGCACGACCCGATGCTCGCCACCCTCACCGAGGACCGGTTCTCCAGCGCGGACTGGATCTACGAACGCAAGCTCGACGGCGTCCGCGCGATCTGCGCGCGCGACGGCGACGAGCTGAACATGTGGTCCCGCAACCGGAAACCGCTCGAGGCGACCTATCCCGAGATCGCCGAAGCCCTGCGGGAGCAGGACGGCCCCCGGTTCGTGGTGGACGGCGAGATCGTCGCGTTCGACGGCGCGCAGACCAGTTTCGCGAAACTGCAACCGCGCTTCGGGCTCACCGATCCCGAGCGGATCGCGGCCACCGGGGTCGAAGTCTTCGTCTACCTGTTCGACCTGTTGTGGTACGACGGCCACGACGTCACGGGTTTGCCGCTGCGGCAACGCAAACAGCTGCTGCGCGAGGCGTTCGACTTCGTCGATCCGCTGCGGCTGTCCGAACATCGCGACACCGAGGGCGAGCGGTTCTACGCGGAGGCTTGTTCGCGGGGCTGGGAGGGCGTGATCGCGAAGCGCGCGGACTCGCCCTACCGCGGCGGGCGGACGCAGGACTGGCTGAAGTTCAAATGCGTCAAGGATCAGGAGTTCGTGGTCGGCGGTTTCACCGATCCGCAGGGCACGCGCACCGGTTTCGGCGCGCTGCTGCTCGGCTACCACGAGGACGGGAAGTTCCGCTACGCCGGGAAGGTCGGCACCGGCTACGACCAGGCGACGCTGCGGAAACTGCGGGCCCGGCTGGGCGAGCTGGAACGGGGCGCGTCGCCGTTCGACGAACCGGTGCGGGAGAAGGGCAGCCACTGGGTCGCCCCGGAACTCGTGGTGCAGGTGGGTTTCTCGGAGTGGACCGGGGACGGGAAGCTGCGCCATCCGCGGTTCACCGGGGTGCGGGAGGACAAGCGGGCCGCCGACGTGGTGCGGGAGCGGGCATGAACCCAGACGAGATCAAGACATCCCGGCCGGACAAGCTCTTCTACCCCGACGACGGCGTCACCAAGGGCGACGTCGTCGAGCACTACCGGCGGGTGGCCGACGTGATGGTGCCGCACCTGCGCGGTCGCCCGCTGACGCTGCGCCGGTACCCGGACGGCATCACCGGCGAGAACTGGTTCCAGAAGGAGGCGTCGGACTACTTCCCGGACTGGATCCGGGTGGAGAAGGTCCCGGCCCGCAGCGACGGCAGCGGGAGCGTGCACTACGTGGTCTGCGACGACGCCGCGACCCTGGTGTACCTGGCCAACCAGGCCACGATCGAGTTCCACATCTGGACCTCCACAGTGGACGCACTGGACCGGCCCGATCTGATGGTGATCGACATCGATCCCCCGGACGGCACCGAGGTCGCCCAGCTGCGCGAGGTCGCCCGCAGCACCCGGCTGCTGTACGAGCACATCGGCCTGACCGCGTACGTGCAGGCCACCGGCGGGCGCGGGTTCCACGTGGTCGCGCCGCTGGACGCCACCGCGGACTACGAGACCGTGCGCGGCCTGGCCGCGGACGCCGCGCGCGTGCTCGCCCGGCACGCGCCGGACCAGCTCACCACACAGGTGCGCAAGGACAAGCGCGGCAACCGGATCTTCCTCGACGTCAACCGGAACGGGTTCGCACAGACGTTCGTCTCGCCGTATTCGCTCCGGTCCCGGCCGGGCGCTCCGCTGGCCACGCCCCTGGACTGGAAGGAGCTCGGCCGGGCCGAACCGAACGGCTGGGACCCCGATCGAGCACGTCAGCGACTTGCGCGCAAGGCCGACCCGTGGCGCACTATGCAGAAGAACGCGGCATCCGCGGCGCGGGCGCGCGAGCGGCTGGCCGAGCTGACCTAGGAGGGGCTGTGCCGAGACCGATCTGGAACGGAGCCGTCAATTTCGGCCTGGTGACCGTGCCGGTCGAGCTGTACAGCGCCACCGAGGACCACACGATCCACTTCCGGCAGTTCGAACGCGGCACCTCCGACCGGATCCGGTACCGCCGCGTCAACGAGCGGACCGGGAAGGAGGTCGACTACGGCGACATCGTCAAGGGCTACGAGCTCGAAGACGGCGGATACGTGATCATCGAACCGGAGGAGCTGGAGAAGATCGCGCCGGGGCGGTCCCGGACGATCGACATCGAGGCGTTCGTCGAGGTGAACGAGATCGATCCGATCTACTTCCAGAAGACGTACTGGCTCTCCCCGGCGAAGGAGGAGTTCCACCGGGCATACGGGCTGCTGGTCCAGGCGATGGCGGACACCGGCAAGGCCGGGATCGCCACGTTCGTGATGCGCGGCAAGGAGTACGTGGCCGCGGTGCGCGCGGATGCCGACAAGGGCGTGCTGATCCTGGACACCCTGCTGTTCGCCGACGAGATCCGGGATCCGGTCAAGGAGCTGCGCAAGCTCCCCGCGCCGACCACCGCGCGCGGCAAGGAGCTGGACATGGCGGTGAGCCTGATCGACTCGATGACCGAGGAGTGGCGGCCGGAGGACTACCGGGACACCTACACCGAGCGGGTGCTCAAACTGATCGACGACAAGAAGGCCGGGCGGACGGTCACCCCGGAGGAGGCGCCCGCGGAGCCGACCAAGGTCGTCGACCTGTTCGACGCGCTGTCGCGCAGCATCCAGAGCCGCAAGAGCGGCGGCGGGGAGAAGCCGGGCAAGGCCGCCAAGGGCGCCAAGGCGAAGGCCGAACCCGCCGAGGATCTCGCCGAGCTGAGCAAGGCCGACCTGGACAAACTCGCCCGCGAGCTGGACGTCAAGGGCCGGTCCAAGATGACCCGCGCGGAACTGGAGAAGGCCGTCGCCGCCGCCCGCAAACCCACCCGCACCCGCAAGAAGGCCAGCTAGCACTCGCTGGTTGCCTTGTGCACGTGCGGTCACCGGGTGCTGGGGGTCGTGAGCGTTTGGACCGGTTCTAACCCAATGCTGGGTAGTTAGGGCGTGGGGTGTGGTGTCAAGAGCTGGATTGTGTAGGT
>NZ_VTHK01000091.1 GCF_009765355.1 Amycolatopsis anabasis
AAACCAACCTCGGCGGCTGGTGCGAAAAACACCACTACCTCAAAGACCAACCCGGCTGGAACTTCCAACCCCAACCCAACGGCACCATCACCATCACCACACCCACCGGCGGCACCTACACCAGCCAACCCGAACCACTCCACGAACCCCGCACTTGAGAACTCCTTATACCGCAACGGCACTTGGTGGTGTGTGGTAGATCATCGTGTTGTGATGGGTGAGCTGGATCGGGCGCATGTATCGCCCCTAACGCGGAGTACCTGCGCGGGCTGGTCGCTGGTGCGGAGGGGACAACGAGTGGACGCTGGCTGAGCAGGCCGCGGAGGTGTCGCTGGACGGGATGCAGGGGGCCAGGATCCCGTACGCATCGCCGGTCAGCCGGGGTGGGGACAACTGGTCGTTGACCCGGCGCTCGATCACCGACCCGACCGAGATCGCCTGCTACGTCTACTACGGACCCGCCGGGCCGCCCTGGCGGGCCTGGCCTGGATCGCCGGGGCTCGCTGGCGGATCTTCAGAGCAGGTCGCGCGGGATGACTTCGTGCCAGTTCCGGGAGAACACGCGTTCGGTGCCCTCGTATCCGTCCAGTTCCGCGTGCAGCACCAAGTCCGTTGCCGTGCAGCGCAGTTCCTGCCGGGTGACCGTGCGCACGTTCCAGTCGCCGCGCGCGAAGGTCATCGCCCAGGACGTTTCGCCGCGTACCGTTTCGAAGTCCTCGGCGACCCAGGCGTACCGCTCGTACGCGCGGCGGCCTACTTCGAGGTCGATGTCGTCGAACCGCACGACGCCGGAATCCTTGACGATCTCCAGTGCGGACTCGTAGTCCACGAGGTCCCGGCACACCTGCCATCGTTGCTCACCCGGGCGGATCGAGGTGGTGGTGATCGGCGGCGCTCCCTCCGGTTCGCCGAACGGTCGCAGGGTCACCTCGTCCGATTCGGCCACCGGGCGGATCGGCAGGGTCAGCGAGCTGGCTCCGGTGAACACGCTCAACCGTACCGGTTCCGGTGGCGGCCAGGCGAGCGGCCAGTACGAAGTGGACAGTGACAGCCGGATCCGGTGCCCGGCGGGAAAGGCTTGCCCGACGCCGTTTAGCTCGAGGGTGACCCGGTAGCGGCGGCCCGGTTCCAGCGGTTCCGGATCGTCGTGGCCGTTGCGGTGCGTCAGGTTGAGCAACCCGTAGGTCACCCGCGTGGCCCGGCCGTCGGGGGCCACATCGGACAGTCGCGCGGCGATCATCGCGATCGGACGGTTGACCGCCACCTCCAGATCGACCGTGGGCGCGCCCAGGATCTCGCAGCGTTCGGTGAGGTCGTCGGTGTCGAAGACCAGCGAACCGCCGTCCTCCTCGCGCTGGTCGTAGGGCAGATCGGGCGGCGCGTTGTAGGAGGCCCACTTACCGGCGAACTGGCCCACCGAAAGCGGCGATTCGACGGTCAGCTCCCGTTCCTCCACCGACTCGTCCGGCCGCGCGATGCGGTGCCAGGCCAGCGGGTGTTCGGCGGGCCGGATGTGCGGCGACGGCCAGGCGGGCTCGCCGACCCAGCGGCCCGGCCGTTCCTCGTACGAGGTGGACGGCGGTACGCTCTCCTGCATCCAGGTGCGCAGCATGGGTTCGTCCAGCATCCCGGTGTCCACGTCCTTGAGCCAGTGGTCCCACCAGCGCACGACCTCCTGCAGGTAGCCGATCGCCGGGCCGGGCTCGCCGAGGTGCGGGTACTTGTGCGACCAGGGACCGATCAACCCCTTGCGGGGCACGTCCAGATTCGCCAGCAGGCGCGAAACCGCGTTCGAATAGCCGTCGGCCCAGCCGCTCGACGCGAACACCGGAACCCGTACGTCGTGGTAGTTCTCGCACACCGAAGCGTGCCGCCAGTAGTCGTCGCGCCGCTGGTGGCCGAGCCAGTTCCGGGCCCACAAACCGCTGTTCGCCAAGCGATCCAGCCACATCTCCCGCCACTTGTCGCCGACCAGCGCGGGATCCGGCGGCAACGTGCTGTAGGCGAACATCGTGCCGGCCTCGGCGAGGTTGTCCGACAGCAGGCAGCCGCCCATGTAGTGCATGTCGTCGGCGTACCGGTCGTCGGTGAACGAGGCGATCACGATCGCCCGCAGGCTCGGCGGTTTGCGGGCCGCGACCTGGAGTGCGGCGAAGCCACCCCAGGAAATCCCCATCATCCCGGTCTTGCCGTCGCACCAGGGCTGGGACGCGATCCAGTCGAGGACGTCCTCGGCGTCGCGTTGCTCCTGTTCGAGGTACTCGTCGGTGAGCACGCCCTCCGATTCGCCGGTACCGCGCAGGTCGACGCGGACGCACGCGTAGCCGTGCCCCGCCAGGTAGGGGTGGTGGATCGAGTCGCGTTCCGCGGTGAGGTCGCGTTTGCGGTACGGGATGTACTCGAGGACGGCGGGCACCGGTTCCTCGCCCGAGGACACCGGCCGCCAGATCCGCGCGGCCAGCCGGGTTCCGTCGGAAACCGGGATCCAGACGTGTTCTTCCTCGGTGATCGGGTACGGCAGCGAGGTCACCGTCCGCATCGACTCACCCCTCTTCCTCCTCATCGGTGTCGTCGAATTCGAAGTGCAAGGCCGACACCGCGCGTTCGTACTTGGCGATCAGCTCGGGTTCGTCGCTCGCCCCGACGAACACGTCGGCGAGTTCGTAGCTGTAGCTGTCCTGCGCGGGCATGTCCGAGAGCCGCTCGCCTTCGCGGGGCACCACATCGACCTTGACGCCGGGCAGTTCGCGCCGCAACCGGTCGATCTCCTCGCCGGTCGGCACCCGCCGCACCACGCCGTCGGCGAACCGCCGGTAGTAGCACTTGGCGGCGATTCCGTACTCCCCCTGCCGGTGCGGGAGTCGCGGATCCTTGCCCAGCGCCACGCTGACCACGCAGTGGTGGTTCGGGAAACCGTCCACGTACTCGAACATCTCCGCGTGGGACTGCGAATGCCGCGGATTGATCTCCAGGAGATTGACCTCACCGGCCTCCGGGTCGCAGAAGAATTCGATGCTGAACGTCGTCCAGTTCAAGCCGATCTGCCGGATCGCCCGCTCGGACAGGTCCCGCAGCCGGTCCGTCATCTCCTCGGGCAGCTGGGACGGGTACTGGTGGCGCAGGAAACTGGAGCGGCCCGGGTAGTTGATCGAATCGAGCACGCCGTAGACGACGACCTGTCCGTCGAACACGTACCCCTCGGTAGCCGCCTGCTGCCCGGACAACGCCTCTTCCGCGAGGCATGCCTGCCCACCCGCTTCCTCGATCTCCGGGGGCAGCTCGAGCTGGTCGAGGATGTATTCGAAGGGCCGGCCGACCCGGGTGATCCCGTCCCGGATCTCGCCGACGGCCGCCCGGAACTCCTCGTCGTCGCGCACCTTGAACGCGAGTTCCGAGGAGAACGACTTGACCGGTTTGAGCCACAGCGGGTAGCGCAACCCGTCCGGTTTCCGCGGCTCCCCGTCCAGCTCCACGAGCGCGAACCGGGGATGCTCGTCGAGCACCTTTCGCTGTTCCAGGCGGCTCCAGTACTTGTGCTCGCACTTCACCACCGACTCCAGGCTCGCGCTGCGCAGGTCGTAGCGCGCGCACAGGATCGGCACCATCGTGCTCACCGGGAAATCCCAGTACCCCACGATCGCGTCGATCGTGCCGTCGAACGCGTCCAGCTGCTCGGTGGCCTTGGTGATCAGGTCGGCCACCGGGATCTCACCGCGCTGCAGTTCGTCCACGCCCAGCAGCGGATGGAACCGGTACTCGCCGGCGTGCGGAATGTCGCGCAGGGTCTCCACGTTCGCCTCATCCAGCCCCACCACGAAGATGTTCGGTTCACTCACTACGCCTCCTTGTCATCCCCGCAGAAGATGCCCGTTCAGCGGGCCGCTAAACGTCGCCGGTTTGTGATCAACTGCCGGCCGTCGTACCGTCGAGGAGTCGGTGCCGTGGCGGATGGAGTGCGAGGAGGGTGAGCCCGATGGAAGCCCGTGACGCCGCCACACCGGTTCCCGCCAGGCTGACCGTGGAGGTGGCGCGCCGGGAACACGGGGTGGTGCTGGTCAACGCGGCAGGCGAAATCGATGTGGCCACCGTGCGTGACTGGCACGTCGAACTCGAGGCCGCGCTCGGGCCGCCCCGGCCGGAGATCCTCGTCGCGGATCTGACCGAGGTGACGTTCCTCAGCAGCAGCGGCCTCAACACCCTGGTCCAGGTCAACGAGCGGGCCGAGTCGCTCGGCGTCCCGTTCCGCGTCGTGGGCCGGTCCCGGCCGGTGCACCGGCCCCTCGAGCTCACCGGCTTGACCGACACGCTCGGCTACTACGGCTCGGTCGCCGCCGCCTGCGCCTCCGTTCGCGGTCACCGGCCCAGCGGGGTGTAGCTGAACCCCTGGCCGGTCAGCTGGTCCGGGTCGAGCAGGTTCCGGGTGTCCACCACCGCCCGCCGGTCGGCGACCTCGGCGAGCTGGGCCCAGTCGAGGTCGCGGAACTCCGGCCATTCGGTGAGCAGCACGATGGCCGCCGCGTCCTTGGCCACCAGCACGGGATCGTCGACCAGATGCACCGGGTCCACCCGCGCCGACGGCGGGACACCGGGGTCGTAGCCGGTGAGCACGGCCCCGCGCCGGGCCAGTTCCCGGGCGATCTCCAGTGCGGGCGAGTGCCGCAGATCGTCGGTGCCCGCCTTGAACGCGAGCCCGAGCAGGCCGATCCGCGCACCGGCCAGTGAACCACCGGCCGCCCGGCGGACCTTCCGCACGATCCGCTCGCGCTGGTGCGCGTTCGCGTCCACCGCCGCCCGCAGCAGGGCGAAGTCCACCCCGGACTCGGCGGCGATGCAGGCCAGCGCGCTGGTGTCCTTGGGCAGGCAGGAACCGCCCCATCCCGGCCCCGGCGCCAGGAAGTCCGCGCCGATCCGCGGGTCCAGGCCCATCGTCGCGGTCACGTCGGTGACGTCCGCGCCGAGGTTCTCGCACAGTTCGGCGAGAACGTTCACATAGGACAGTCGCAGGGCGAGAAAAGCGTTGCTGGCGTACTTCGCCAGCTCCGCGCTGGCGGTGCCGGTAACCACCACCGGGGCGTCGAGGCTCGCGTAGAGGGCACGCACCCGGTCCCGGGCGTCCGGGTCGGCGGACCCGAGCACGATCCGGTCCGGATGCAGGAAGTCGTGGACGGCATGGCCCTCGCGCAGGAACTCGGGATTGCTCACCACCGGCACGTCCGTGCGCCCGAGGAGCCCGGGAATCCGCTCGGCGGTCCCGACCGGCACCGTCGACTTGGTCACCAGCACGCAACCGGGCCGCAGGATCGGCGCGAGTTCCCCCAGCGCGGAGCTCAGCGCGCCGAGATCGGCGACGCCGCCCTCCCCCATCGGCGTCGGCAGGCACAGCAGCACGGTTCCCGCGTCGGCGAGCGCGCGGAGTTCGGTGGTGAACCGCAACCGGCCCGCCGCCAGGCCCGCGCGGACCATGTCGTCGAGGCCGGGTTCGCCGATCGACACCACCCCGCGGCCGAGTTCGTCCACTTTGGATTGATCGACGTCCACGGCCACCACCCGGTGGCCGAGGCTCGCGAAGCAAGCCGCGGTGGTGAGCCCGACATACCCGACGCCGAGCACGCCGACGAGTTCGCTACCCATGGCACAACCCCCTGATCCGCATCCGTCGCACGGCCTCGAGCACGTCCGGGACCGCGATCCGCAGCAGCCCGGGGTCCGGGCTCCCGGCGAACGGATCGCCGACCCGCCCGGCCCACAGCACGACATGCCGGTCCCGATCGGGCGGCGGGCCCCAGCGGCCCGGCGAGGTGGGGCCGAACAGCAATACCGACGGCGTGCCGTACGCCGTCGCGACGTGCCCGATCCCGGTGTCCCCGCAGACCAGCAGCGCGGCATCGGCGACGAGGGCGGCCAGTTCGGCCAAGCCGGTGCGCCCGGCGAGCACCGCGTCCGCGCCCAGCCCGGCTTCGGCGGCGACCCGTTCGGCCAGTTCAGCTTCCGCGCCGGTCCCGGTCACCACCACCCGGTGGCCATCCTCGGCCAGGGCCCGCGCGACCGCGGCGTAGCGGTCCGGCGGCCAGCGGCGGGCCGGGAACGCGGCGCCCGGATGCACCACGACCGCTCCCGGCGCCGGGCTCGGGACGTCCGGCCGGGACAGCTCGAGGGCGCCGGGGTCCGCGGGAATCCCGTGGTAGTCCAGCAACCGGCACCACCGGTCGGTTTCGTGCGAGTTCTCCTGCCACGCCGGGCCGGGCAGGTCGGGAAAGGCCGGATGGCGGTGCGTGCACAGTCGCCACGGCCGGGTGGCCAGCAGATCCGCGATGCTCTCCGGCCCGCTTCCGTGCAGGTTCACCGCGAGATCCGGGGCGGGACCCGGCCAGTGCAGCGCACCGAGGCCCGCGGTGGGCAGCAGTTCGTCCACCGCGCCGGTGAGCTCGGCGAGATCGCGCAGCGGCTCCGGCGCGGCGAGCGTGATCCGCGCGAGCGGGAAGGCGGACCGCAACGCGCGCAGCGCGGGCACCGCGACCAGCAGGTCGCCGAGCCCGAGCGCGCGGAGCACGAGGACGCGGTTCACGGCCAGGACGCCTCTTCCGAGCAGCAGACCACCAGCTCGCGCACCTGGCAGCCGGCGGGCTGGCGCAGCGCGAACAGCACGGTCTGCGCCACGTCCTCCGGCTGGTTCAGCTTGGCGTCCGGCGGCGGCTTGTACTGGTCATCGCGGCCGTCGAAGAACGCCGTGTGCATTCCGCCGGGCACCAGCATGGTCACCCCGACCCGGCCCGCGGTCTCCGCGGCCAGTGCCCGGGTGAACCCGACGACACCCCATTTCGAGGCGCAGTAGGCGGTGGCGTCGCTGACCGCCTTGATCCCGAGGGTGGAGGAACAGGTGACGACCGTGCCACCGGAGCGTTCCAGATACGGCAGCGCGGCACGCACGACCGCCGCGGTGCCGAACAGGTTCACCCGCACCACCCGTTCCCAGGTTTCGGCGGGCAGCGAGTCCAGCTTGCCGGGCGTGTCGACCCCGGCCGCGGTGAACACCGCGTCCAGCCCGCCCGCGGTCTCGGCGAGTTCGGTGACCGCGCGTTCGGTGGCCGCGGTGTCGGCCAGATCGGCGAGCACGTGGTCCACGTCGATCTCCGGGGCGGCCCGGTCGATCACCAGGGGCCGCCCGCCTTCCTTGCGGACCGCCTCGACGGTCGCGGCGCCCAGCCCGGACGCGCCGCCGGTGATCAGGACATTGCCAGGCGAGTTCATGAATCTCCTTTCGGGTCAACGGGTTCCGTGCGCGGCCGTGACCAGCCGGGTGGTGGAATACCCCGCCACCATCGGGACCAGCACGACCTCGCCGCCGTGGCGGCGCACCACTTCGGCTTCCGGCAGATCGGCTTCGACGTAGTCGCCCCCCTTCACCCACACCTCGGGGGCGAGTTCGTCGAGCAGGCGCGCGGGCGTGGCCTCGTCGAAGACCAGCACCGCGTCGACCGGTTCGAGCGCGCGCAGCAGCCGGGCCCGGTCGGCCTCGGACACGATCGGGCGGCCGGGTCCCTTGCGGCGGCGCACCGAATCGTCCGAGTTGAGGCAGACGATCAGGGCGTCCCCGAGCGACCGCGCGTGTTGCAGCAGGCTGACGTGCCCGGGGTGCAGCAGGTCGAAACAGCCGCCGGTGGCCACGAGTTTCCCGCCCTGGCGCCGGATCCAGGCCGCGAGCTCGAAACCCGAGGTGACCGGGCGCGGCGCGGGACGCGGGCACTCCGAAAGCGAACCCGCCGCTCCGGCCGCCACGAACCGGGCCGCCGCCTCGACCGCGGCGACCACCGCGTCACCGATGCCGCCGCCCTCGAACAGGGCGGCGGTGGCCGCGCTCGCGAACCGGTCACCCGCGCCGCAGGTGTCCGGAATCGCCCCGGCGGGAATCCGGCAGGAGCCCGGCACCGGGATGGCGCGGGGCTTTCCGGCACCCGGTCCGGCGAGAACCGCGCCCCGGTCGCCCGCGGTGACCGCGACCCCACTGCTCCCCCACCGGTCGCGCAGCACGGCGGCCAGTTCCCCGAGATCTCCCCGCGTCCCGGCGAACCGGGCGGCTTCGGCGTCGTTCGGCGTGACCAGCCGGGCGCCCGGCACCGGCCGCGCCCCGCGCGGATGCGGATCCCACACCACCGGGATCTCGGCGGTGCGGGCGGCGAGCAGCCGCAGGACGTCCGGATGCGCGGCGACCCCGCGGCCGTAGTCGGCCACCAGGATCGCACCGGCCCCGAGCAGGGCCGCGCGAACCCGGTCGGGCAGTTCGCCGTGGACGGCCCGGCCGGTACCGCGATCGATCCGCGCCACCGAATGCCCTCCGGCCCGGATCCGCGTCTTGCGGGGTGTTTCCCCGGACAGCGGCAAGGTGATCGGCTCGACCTCGCGGCGCAGCAGTTCACCGAGGCGCGCACCCGCCTCGTCGTCGCCGAAGGCGGTCACCAGCACCACCTCGGACACCGAACGGGCCGCGAGCCGCGCGGCCAGCCCGGCGCCGCCGGGGCGCTGCCATTCGCGCGCCACGTCCACGACCGGCACCGGCGCCTCCGGGCACAGGCGGTCGGCGCTGCCTTCGAGGTCGACGTCGAGCAACGCGTCCCCGACCACCACGAGCGGCCCGGTCATGCGGGAACCCCCAGCGTCTCGTCGAGCACGGCGCACAGGGCGTGCACGATCGCCAGGTGCACCTCCTGCACGGTGGCGGTGCTCGGCGCCTCCACCGCGATCGCGTCGTCGCAGACGGCCGCGAGCGGATTCGGCAGCGGCCCGGTCATCGCCCAGGTGGTCAGGCCCTGCTCCCGGGCGACCTTGGCGGCCGCGCACACGTTCTGGCTCTGCCCGCTGGTGGACAGGCCGACCAGGACGTCCCGCGGCCGCCCGTGTGCGCGGACCTGCCGCGCGAACAGTTCGTGTTCGCCGTAGTCGTTCACGATCGCCGTCCCGGCCGAGGTGTCGGCGTGCAGGGCGATCGCGGAGAACGGCTGCCGGTCGTGGCGGAACTTGCCGACCAGCTCCCCGGTCAGGTGCTGCGCCTCGGCCGCGCTGCCGCCGTTGCCGCAGGCGAGCAGCCTGCCGCCGGAACCGAGGACCTCGGCCAGGTGCCGTCCCCAGCTGTCGATCGTCGGCGCGGCGGCGCCGGTTCGTCCGAGTGCGCCGCGCAGTGCGGCGAAATGCTCCTCGATCATGCTGTACCTCCTAGTTCGGCGACCGCGTCCGCGACCTCCCCGGGCCGGACCCGGTCGAGGCAGGGGTGCCCCGGCACCGGGCAGGTCCGGGCCCGGGTGTCCCGGCACGGCGCGTGCTGATCGCCCAGCAGAACGGCGGGAACCCGGTAGGGCGCCCAGCGGGCGGCGGGTACGACCGGGGCGAACAGCGAGACGACCGGGGTGCCCACCGCCGCGGCCAGATGTGCGGGGCCGGTGTTCGGCGCGACCAGCACCCGCGCCCGGTCGAGAATCCCCGCCAGGCCGCGCAGATCGGTGGCCCCGCCCAGATCCAGTGCCCGGTCTCCGGCGACCCGCCGGGTGAGCGCGCGTTCGCCCGGCGCCCCGGTGACCACCACGCGGTGCCCCTCGGCGGCGAGGTGGCGCACGATCGCCGCCGAATGCCCGGGCGAGGGCTGGCGGGCGGGCGCCGAGGCCGCGGGATGCACCACCACGTAACCGGCCTCGCCGGTCAGCGCGGTCGTGTCCGGCAGCGGCCGGCGGATCGCGAGGCGGCCGTCGTCCCCGGGCGGGAGCGGGAAACCCGCCGCCCGCGCCAGGGAGAGCGCCCGTTCGGGCTCCGGCGGATCACCGGGCACCCGGTGCCGCAGATCCAGCAGCGAACCCGGGTAGTCCTCGCTGATCGCGCCGATCCACGGCACCCCGGCCTCGCGCAGCACGAGCGCGAGCGGCAGCGGGGACTGGTGGAACGAGGTGAGGATCAACGCGCCGTCCAGCCGCAGATCGCGAAGCCGGGTGCGCAGGGCGGCCAGCGATTCCGGGGTGACCGGCGGCGGCTCCGGGTCGATCCAGGGCGCGCGGTATTCGAGCACCCGGTCCACGCCGGGCAGCAGGTCGGCCCCGGCGCGGCCGCGCGGACCGGCCAGCAGCACCACCGATTCCGCCCGCGCGGCGACCGCGCGGACGCACGGCCCGGCGAGCAGGACGTCACCCACGTTGTCCAGGCGCGCCACCAGGATCCGGCTCAGCACGGCACTCTCCGCAGCGCGAACTCGGCCGCTTCGGAGAGGTCGGCGGCCACGGTCGCGTGCCGCCGGGCCTCCGCGACCTCCTCCGGCAGGGTGCGCGCGGTCGGGACGAGGATCGCTTCGGCCCCGGCGTTCCGGGCCGCTTCGACGTCCGAGCCGATGTCGCCGATCAGCACGCAGCGTCGGACGGGCACCCCCAGCGCCTCCGCCGCGCGCCGCACGAGGTGGGGCCGGGGTTTGCGGCACACGCAACCGTCCACATCGGAATGAACGCAGACCTGCCAGGTGCCGAACGGGCCGAGCAGTTCCTCGACCCGCGCGGTGACCGCGGCGAGCTGGTCCGGGGTGATGAGCCCGCGGGCGACCCCGGACTGGTTGCTCACCACGCCCACCGGAATTCCGGCCGCGCGCAAGCGTTCGAGCGCCTCCCGCGCGCCGGGCACGGGGCGCACCCGATCCGGGTCGGACAGGTACGGAACGTCTTCGATCAGGGTGTCGTCGCGGTCGAACAGCACGGCGACGGGCGGGTTCGCGCCGCGCCGCGCCCGGATCTCCCCGGCCGCGCGGTGCCAGCAGGCGACCGGTGGGATCAGCGCGCTGGTGACCGCCATCCGCGCGAGTTCGTCCCGCGTGCGCGGCCCGGGCAGGATGCGCCGCAGCGCGAACTCGGCGGTCAGCCCGGTCCACAACCCGGCCGCCGCGGCGGCCACCCGGCGGTTCCACGGCACGGCCGCGAGCGCGACGGCGGCGGCCAGGGTGGTCAGCGCGTGCTGCCGCAACCGGCCGGGTCCCTCGCCGATGAGCCGCCGCCAGCCACGCCCGAATTTACGGCGTAGCAAGGCGTTGTCCGCGTTACCGGTCTGGGCGCGCACGCTGGCGAAGAAATCCGCCCGGCGCGCCGGGTGGACGGTGACCCGTTCGCCCGGCAGGATCCGGAATCCCGCCGCGCGGACGCGCAGCGCGAGATCCGCGTCCTCGCGGTAGGCGCGCGGGAACCGTTCGTCGAAGCCGCCGACCGCGGCGAGCGCGGCGCGCCGGTAGGCCATATCGGCGGTGATCCACCAGGCCGACGCCAGCCCCTGGGTGCCGCGTTCGTCGTCGGTCGGGCGGCGGCCGTGCGGGGCCGGGACGTGGATGCGTCCCTCGGACGCGCCCACGTCGTCGTCGAGCGCGCTGAGGTCGGCGTGCAGCCGCGCGGGCCAGTCGCCCGGGGTGCGCACGTCGTCGTCGAGGAAGGCGATCCATTCGGTCGCCGCGAGGCGCCAGCCGGTGTTCCGCGCGGCGGCGGGCCCCCGGCCGCCCGAGCGGACCACCCGGGTTTTCAGCGTGGTTTCCGGTAGTGTCAACGGTTCTCCGGCCGGGCGGTCGTCCACCACGACGACTTCGGCCGGTGCGGGTCCCCGGCCGTCGCCGAGGGCGCGCAGCAAGGTGTGCAGCGCCGGTCGGCCCGTGGTGGGGATGACAACGGTGTAGTTCATCGGTTCACCTGCGCACGACGAACGGGCCGATCGCCAGCAGGTCGATCGGGCTGGACCCGAAGCATTCGAGCGCGTCGCGCGGATCGTCGACCATGGGGCGGCCCGCGGTGTTCAGGCTCGTGTTCACCACGGTCGGCAGGCCAGTCCGGGATTCGAACTCGCGCAGCATCGCGGCGAGCAGCGGTTCGTCGTCCGCGTCGACGGTCTGGATGCGGGCGGTGCCGTCCACATGCGTCACCGCCGGGACGCGGTCCCGCCAAGCGGGCGCCACGTCGTGCACGAAGAGCATGTACGGGCTGGGCAGCGGGCCGCGGGAGAACAGCTCCGCGGCGCGGTCGGCCAGCACCATCGGGGCGACCGGGCGGAACTGTTCGCGCCCCTTGACGTCGTTGAGCCGTTCCAGGTTCTCCCGGCGGCCCGGATGCGCCAGCAGGGAGCGGTGCCCGAGCGCGCGGGGCCCGAATTCGGCGCGGCCCTGGAACCACGCGACGATCTGGTCGTCCGCCAGTGCCTGGGCGACCGTGGCGGCCAGGTCGTCCGGGCGTTCGTAGGGCAGTTTCACCTTGTCCAGCCACGCCTGGAGTTCCGCGTCGCTCCAGCCGCGCCCGAGATCGGCGCCCGGCATCGGCGCGCAGGTCTCGCCGAGTTCGGCGGCGAGGTGGAGCGCGGCGCCGAGCGCGGTTCCGGCGTCCCCGGCCGCGGGCTGCACCCAGATCTCGTCGAACGGTCCCTCGGCGAACAGGCGGGTGTTGGCGACGCAGTTGAGCGCGGTGCCCCCGGCCAGGGTGAGCCGGCGCTGCCCGGTCTGCGCGTGCAGCCACTGGGCCAGGCTCAGCAGCACCTGCTCGATCCGCCGCTGCACGCTGCACGCGAGGTCCGCGTGCTCGGGGCCCCAGCCGTCCTCCGGTCCCCGGCGGGTCGCGTAACGCGACCAGTCGACCCCGTTGACGTGGAAGCCGCCGTCGCCGGTCGGGCGGATGTGCTCGCGGAACTCGGGCAGGAAACGCGGTTCGCCGTAGGACGCGAGCGCCATGACCTTGTACTCGTCGCTCGATCGGGCGAAGCCGAGGTGCTCGGTGAGGTCCTCGTACAGCAGGCCGAGCGAATGCGGCAACCGCTGGGTGGCCAGTTCGACCAGCTTGCCATCCCGGTATTCCCCGGCGAGGTAGGAAATGCTTTCGCCGCGCCCGTCCGCGACCAGCACGGCCGCGTCACCGAAGGGCGCGGCCAGTCCGGCCGAAGCCGCGTGCGCCACGTGGTGCCGGACGAACCGGACCTTCGCCGGGTCGAGGCCGGGCAGCACGGTCTTCAGGAACTGCGGCGCCCGGTGCGCGTAGGTGGTGCGCAGTTTCTCCCAGGCCGGATCCAGGCCCTCGAGGTCGTGGTCGACCAGGGCGGGGTCGTACGAGTAGGCCACCGCGTCCAGGTCCCGTTCGGTGATCCCGGCGGTCTCCAGGCACCAGCGCGCCGACCGCTCGGGCAGTTCCCACGCGGAGAACGGCACCGGCCGTTTGCCGTGCTTGCGGCGGCTGAACCGCTCCTCCTCGGCCGCCGCGACCGTCCGTCCGTCCACGATCAGGGCGGCGGCCGGGTCGTGGAACACCGCGTTGATTCCCAGGATGCGCACCTGGCCACCTCCGAGCCTCTCGGTCGTTTCTGGGGTCTCTCTATGTCGCTACCCGGCGAAGCGACGCTCAAACTCGAACTGGGCCGATTCGCGGACGCGTCCGCTCACTCGGCTACTTTCCGAAGCGGCTCTCCGGACGTGGCTTCCGTGGCGAACCAGCCGATCGTGCGGTTGAGACCGTCCGCCAGGGACACGCGCGGCCGCCAACCGAGTTCGGCGCGCGCCAGCGAGATGTCCGGGCACCGGCGCTTCGGATCGTCGACGGGCGCGGGGAGGTACCGGATCTCCGAAGAACTCCCGGTGAGGCGGCGGATTTCGCGCGCGAGTTCGCCGACCGTGCGCTCGTGCGGGTTCCCGAGGTTCACCGGCCCGGGATGATCGCCGTGCGCGAGCGCCAGCAAGCCGGCGACCGTGTCGTCCACGAAGCAGACCGAGCGGGTCTGCTCGCCGTCGCCGGTCACGGTGATCGGTTCCCCGGCGAGCGCCTGGTGGATGAAGGTCGGGATCATGCGGCCGTCGGTGCTGCGCATCCGCGGGCCGTAGGTGTTGAAGATCCGGGCGATGGTGGTGTCGGTGCCGCGCGTGGTGCGGTACGCGGAGGTGAGTGCCTCGGCGTACCGCTTCGCCTCGTCGTAGACGCTGCGCGGGCCGACCGGATTCACGTGCCCCCAATAGGTTTCCCGCTGCGGGTGTTCCCGCGGATCGCCGTAGACCTCGCTGGTGGAGGCGAGCAGGAACCGGGCGCCCTTCCGGTCGGCGAGGTCGAGCGCGTGCTCGGTGCCCCGCGACCCGACCCGCAACGTCTCGATCGGCAGGCGCAGGTAGTCGCGCGGGGAGGCCGGGCACGCCAGGTGGAACACCGCGTCCACGCCGCCTTTCACGGTCAGCGCGGTGGTGACATCGGCCTGCCGGAACCGGAAGCGCTCGTGGGACAGCAGGTGCCGGATGTTGTCCAGCACGCCGGTCGCCAGGTTGTCCGCACAGAGCACTTCGGTCCCGTCTTCCAGGAGCCGCGCACACAGGTGTGATCCGACGAAGCCCGCTCCCCCGGTGACCACCGCGCGCTCGAAGTGTTGTGCCATGCGAAATGACTACCCGCGACCAGTCCGGGCAAACTCCGTGATTGAGACGGTGCCTCCCGGGGTACCTGCTCAAGCGTGCGAGTACTGGTGACCGGCTGGCCGAGTTTCCTGCACGGGGAGGCGACGGCCGGCGACGTGCTGAGCATGCGCGTGGTGCGGTCCACCCTGACCGGCGCCGGGTTCGCCTGCGATCTCGCGTGGAGCCCGGGTTTCCGGCCCGGCGAACTGAGCCTGGACGACGCCGATCCCGCCGCCTACACCGATCTGGTGTTCACCTGCGGCCCGGCGCACGGGGAGCAGGTGCGCTGGCTGCACCGCCGGTTCGCCGCCTGCCGCCGGACCGCCACCGGGGTTTCGGTGCTCGACTGGCACGACCCCGCGGTGTCCGGATTCCACCGGGTCTACCCCCGGGACGCCCCGGATTTCGAGTCCACTGTGGACCTTGCGGCCTTCGCCCCGGTCGAACCGGCGCCGGTGGCCGGGGTGGTCCTCGCGCCCGGGCAACGGGAATACGGCGAGCGGCGGCGCCACGACGAGGTGCACGACCGGCTGCGGGACTGGCTCGGTTCGCTCGACTGCGCGGTCGTCGAGGCCGACACCCGGCTGGACACCGGGGACTGGCGGAAATGCTCCACACCGGACCAGGTGCTCGCCCTGTTCGCCCGGTTCGACGTGGTGGTGACCACCCGCCTGCACGGGCTCGTGCTGGCGTTGCGGGCCGGGGTCCCGGCACTGGCGGTGGACCCGGTGGCCGGCGGCGGGAAGGTGTCCGCGCAGGCCGCGGCCTGGCGGTGGCCCGCGATCGTCGGCGCCGAGGAAGCGACCGGCCCCGGCGCCCGGGAGGTTTTCGACGGCTGGTGGCGGTGGTGCCTCGACCGGAGGCCGCGATGAGGACCACGGTGGTGATCGCGACCCGGAACCGGCGGGAGCTCCTGGCGCGCACGCTCGAGCAGTTGGCCCGGTTGCGCCCGCGCCCGCCGGTCGTCGTGGTGGACAACGCCTCCCGGGACGGGACGGTGGAGCTGGTGCGCCGGGACTTCCCCGAGGTGGACGTGATTCCCTTACCCCGCAACGAGGGCGCGGTGGCGCGCACGGCCGGGGTGGCCTGCGCGGAAACGCCGTACGTCGCGTTCAGCGACGACGATTCGTGGTGGGCGCCCGGTGCGCTGCCCCGCGCCGAACAGGACCTCGACGCGCATCCGGACCTCGCGGTCGTGGTGGCGAAACCATTGGTGGGCGAGGACCACCGCCCCGATCCGGTGACACCTCTGCTGGCGGAGAGTCCACTGGGGACCGAAGACGGGCTGCCGTCCGTGCTGGGTTTCCTGGCGTGCGCGGCGGTGGTCCGCAAGGACGCCTACCTGGACGTCGGCGGGTTCAGCCCGCTGCTGCGTTTCGTGGCCGAGGAGAAGCTGCTGGCCTACGATCTCGCGGCCCGCGGCTGGAAGCTGCGCTACGACGACCAGGTCTGCGCGCACCACGATCCGGCGCCCAGGGCGGCGGGAAACCGGGGCCGGCGGACCTTGGAACTGCGCAACAACGCGCTGATCGCCTGGCTGCGGCGGCCAGCGGGAGTGGCCCTGCGGACGACCGCGCGGCTCCTGCCCCACGGCGTCCGGGAGCTCGCCGCGTGGCGCGCCCTGGCAGGCGTGCTGCGGCGGCTACCGGCCGCGCTGGCGGGCCGCGATCCGCTGCCCCGCGACGTCGAACGCCAGGTCCGCTTGCTGGAGAAGGGACACGGGCATTGACCGGGGAATCGAGAGCGACGGTCGTGGTGATCACCCACAACCGCCGCGAGGAACTGCTGACGACGTTGGGCTGGATGACCGGGTTACCGGACGCCGCACCCGTCATCGTGGTCGACAACGCCTCCACGGACGGGACCGCGGCGGCCGTCCGGCTGCTGTTCCCGGACGTGGAACTGATCCGGGCCGGGGAGAACCTGGGCGCGGTGGCCCGCAATCTCGCCGTGGAGCGGGTCCGGACGCCGTACGTGGCGTTCTGCGACGACGACACGCGGTGGGAACCGGGCGCGCTGCGGCGGGCGGCCGAACTGCTGGACGAGCACCCGGGGCTGGGTTCGGTGACCGGCAAGTGCCTGGTCGAACCGCGGCTGACCGAGGACCCGATCACGCCCGAGCTGCGGGAATCGCCGGTGCGGGGCCCGGACTGGTTGCCCGGGCCCGCGTTGCTGGGGGTGATGGCGGGGCTGAGCATGTTCCGGGTCACCGCTTTCCGCGAAGCCGGCGGATTCTCGCCGCGGCTGTGGCTGGGTGGTGAGGAGGAACTGCTCGCGCTCGATCTGGCCGCGGCCGGGTGGTGGATGTGCTGGGCGGAGGACGTGGTCATCCGGCACGCGCCCTCGCGACAACGGGATTCCCGGCGGCGGAGGCAACTGGGCATCCGGAACACGTTGTGGGTGCTGTGGTTGCGCCGGCCGGTGGTGAGCGCGGTGCGCCGCACCCTGGCCGTGCTGCGCGGTGCGCCCCCGGACCGGGCGACCGCCTCGGCCGTGGCCGAGGCGGTGCGCGGACTCGGCTGGGTCGCCCGCGAGCGCCGGGTCGTCCCCGGCTGGGTGGAGGAAGGTTTGCGCGCGCTGGAATCCGCGCGGGAGGGCACCTCGGCCCGGCAGTACGTCGACTGAGGACAGGGTGTCGTTTCTTGCGGGGGAACCGAGTGCGGGGTCGTGAGTGGACAGGCCGGTTGGAACCGGTCTGTCCACTCACGACCCACCCGCCACGCGGTCGAGGGCGAGTTCGGCCGGGACCACCCGGTCGTAGGCGCGCAGGGTGTCCAGCGCGACGCGGTCCCAGGAGTAGCGCGACCGGGCGCGATCGCAGCCCGCGACCCCGTAGGCCTGGCGGGTGAGGGGATCGGCGAGCAGTCCGCGCAGGGTCGCGGCGAGTTCGTCCGGGCGGCGCGGCGGGACCAGTTCACCGGTGACACCGTCCACCACGGTGTCGGTCAGCCCGCCGACCGCGGCGGCGACGACCGGCACCCCGCAGGCCATGGCCTCCAGCGGAACGATCCCGAACGGTTCGTACCAGGGGGTGCAGAGCACGAGATCGGCGGAGCGGAGGAGGCCGGGCATCTGGTCCCGGGACACCTGGCCGGTCATGGTGACGCGGTCGCGGACGCCCGCGCGGTCGGCCAGTTCCAGCAACCGGGTGGCCTCCGGGTCGTCCGTGAGGCGGCCGCTCGCCGGGCCACCGGCGATGATCAGCTCGGTGTCCGGGACACCGGGAAGCGCGGCGATCGCGGTGGCGAAGCCCTTGCGGGGCACCAGCCTGCCGACGGTGACGATCCGGTGCGGGCGGTTCCCGCGCTCGACCAGGCCCGCCGGGACGAATCGTTCGAGGTCGACCCCGCAGGGCGCCACCGAGATCTTCGCGCGGGGCACGCCCATCCGGATCAGCTCGAAGACCTCGTCCGAACAGGTGGCGAGGATCCGCGTGACCTCCTTGCCGATCATCCGTTCCAGTCTGATCCGGTCCGGCGGGCTGGTGTCCGCGTCGCCCTGGAACCGCCGCTTGACCACGCCCAGTGCGTGAAAGGTCTGCACCACCGGCACGCCCACCGCGCGGGCGGCGAGCACGGACGCCAGGCCGGACATCCAGAAGTGGGCGTGCACGACGTCCGGGGGTTCCCGGGTCCACATGCGCCGCAGGAACCGGCCGAACTCCCCCATGTGCGGCAGCAGCTCGTCCTTCGGCACCGGTTCGGCCGGCCCGGCCGGGACGTGCACCACGCGATAACCGGCGGGCGCGAACACCTCGCCGGGTGCGTCCGGATCGTCGCGGCGGGTGTACACGGTGACCTCGTGGCCGCCCCGGCACAACGCCGCGGACAGCTCGGCCACGTGCAGGTTCTGCCCTCCGGCGTCGACCTCGCCGAGCGCCGCCAGCGGATTGGCGTGCTCGGACACCATCGCGATCCTCATCGACTCCCTCCTCTCGCCGCGGTTCCCGCGGTCTCCGGGACCGCCCGCAGGAGCAGTTCGTCCCAGCGGCGCACGAACGCCTCGATTCCGTAGTGGGCCAGTGCGAACTCGCGTCCGAAACTGCCCATGCGGTGCGCGAGATCCGGATGGTCCAGCAGTTCCCCGAGCGCGGTGGTCAGCTCCGTGATGTCGGCGGACACGAAACCGGCCTCGCGGGGCACCGCGCGACTCGCTTCCGTGCTGGCCACCGCCACCACCGGCATGCCGAGGTGCATGGCTTCGATCAGGGACAGGCCCAGCGAAGTCCACCGCGCGGTGTGCACGTACACCCGGTTCCGCGCGACCGCGCGATGCAGTTCCGGCTGGGACAGATCGCCGACCGGCCGGATCCGGGCCGGATCGGCGCCCAGCGCGGAAGTCAGCCCGTCCAGGCCCATGCCGTACACCTGCAGCGGCGCGACCTCCGCGAACGCGGGCAGCAGATCGGTCCCGGTGACCCGCCATCTCCGCACCGGTTCGTTGATCATCACCGCGGCGGACCTCGATTCGCCGGTGTACAACCGGCCCGGGTCCACCACGCCGTGTTCGATCACCCGAGTCGGCGCGATTCCGGTGTCCCACATCAGACTGTTGAAGTGCGTGACGTGCACGACCGGGATGTCCTCCCGCCCCGCCAGGAAGTGCCGCGTGTCCGGCACGTTTCCGCGCGGCGTGTTGTGCTCCACGTAGATCGCCGGGATCTCGCTGCCCGGACGCCGCCCCAGCCAGCGCTGGGCCAGCTCCAGTTCCTCGGGACGCTGGAGGATCACCGCGTCCACCCCGGCCCCGGGCAGGTCCCCGGGCGCCACCTCGTGCGCCCGTTCGGGCCACGCCCGCCCCGCGCGCCCGCGCCCGTCCGGCCCGCGTCCGGGGACCGTCGGCAGCAGATAGGTGTGTGGCCCCTGCACGAACGACGTGGTCCAGGAACCGTGGACATGCCACACGAGCAGGCGAAGGCCGCGCTCGGTCACTCGTGTACTCACCGCACTCGTCATGGAGTAGTCATTGCCGCTCTGTGCACGACTAAACGCGTGACCCGGTGACTCGTTTGCTCCGCTTGGACGCCGGGTAGCCGGAGGACCCGACTCCCACCACGCCTCAACCAGGAGGAGCGATGACCGCCACCGAGCAGAACACCGATCTGATTTCGGTGATCACTTCGGACCACCGGGAAGTGGAGAGGGTGTTCCGCGAACTGGAAAGCGGACACGGCACCCCCGAGCACCGGCGGCAGCTGGCCGACCACGTGATCACCGAACTCGTGCGGCACTCGGTCGCCGAGGAGCAGTTCATGTACCCGGCGGCCCGGCGTGTCCTGGCCAACGGGGACGAGATCGCCGACCACGAGATCGCGGAGCACGCCCAGGCCGAACAGGAGATGAAGGAGCTGGAGGACCTCGATCCCGCCGATCCCCGGTTCGACCAGATGATCGGCAAGCTCATCGCCGACGTCCGGCACCACATCGACGAGGAGGAGGCCGACCTGCTGCCCAAGCTGCAGGCCGCCTGCGCACCCGAAGACCTGCGCGACCTCGGCGAGAAAGTGTTGCGGGCCAAGGAGTTCGCGCCGACCCGGCCGCATCCGAACGCGCCCAGCAAACCGCCGCTGAACCTGATCCTCGACCCGGGCGCCGGGCTGATCGACCGGGTCCGCGACCGGCTGAGCAACCGCGACGCATAACCAGCCCGGGGCCGGGGGAACTTTTCCATGGCCCGCGCCCCCGGCCCCGCCCCAAGGAGCACTGATGACGGAGTTCTTCGCCACGGGCCCGGGTTCGAGCCCGTTCGACCAGTTTCTGGCCCAGTTCTTCGGGAACGCCTTTCCCGGGCGCCGCCCGCATTCGGTCGACATCACCCGTTTGTTGAGCGATCAGGCGCGTGACCTCGTCGCCGAAGCCGCGGCCAAGGCCGCCGATGCGGGCCGGAACGACGTCGACGACGAACAACTGCTCTGGGCGGCGACCCAGGTCCCGGCCGTGCGGCAGCTGCTCGAACGCGCCGGGGCCGACGCGGACGCCCTGGCGAAGCAGGTCGAACCGCGGGCAGCCGAGCCGCGGGGCACGCCCACCGGACTGGCCCCGGCCGCGAAACGCGCCCTGCTGGACGCCCATGCCATCGCCCGGCAGCTCCGCTCGTCCTACATCGGACCGGAGCACTTGCTGCTCGCGCTCGCGGTGAACGTGGAATCGGCGGCCGGGCAGTTGCTCGCGCGCGCCGGCGCCTCCCCCGAGGCCCTGCAGCGCGGAATGGCCCCCGGGAAGCATGCGGCGCCGACGGAACGCCAGGGCGGCGGCCGCACGCCGACCCTCGACCAGTACGGGCGCGATCTCACCGAGCAGGCCCGGGCCGGCAACATCGATCCGGTGGTCGGGCGGGACGAGCAGATCGAGCAGACGATCGAGGTGCTTTCCCGCCGCACCAAGAACAATCCGGTGCTGATCGGTGAGGCCGGGGTCGGCAAGACGGCGATCGTGGAAGGGCTCGCCCAGCGCATCGCCGACGGCGACGTACCCGATCTGCTGGCCAACCGCAAGGTGATCCAGCTCGATCTGACCGCGATGGTCGCGGGAACCCGCTACCGCGGCGATTTCGAGGAACGCATGACCAATCTGCTCGCCGAGATCCGCGAGCACCGCGACGAGCTGATCGTCTTCATCGACGAGCTGCACACCGTGGTCGGCGCGGGCTCCTCGGAAGGTTCGATGGGCGCCGGGAACATGCTCAAACCCGCCCTGGCGAAGGGGGAACTGCACATCGTCGGGGCGACCACTTTGGACGAATACCGGTCGGACATCGAGCACGACCCCGCGCTGGAGCGCCGGTTCCAGCCCATCCTGGTGCCCGAGCCCACGGTCGAGGACACCGTCGCCATCCTGCACGGCCTGCGGGACCGGTACGAGGCGCACCATCAGGTCCACTTCACCGACGAGGCGCTCGTCGCGGCCGCGAACCTCGCCGACCGCTACCTGACCGACCGGTTCCTGCCGGACAAGGCCATCGATCTGGTGGACCAGGCCGGTGCCCGGATCCGGCTGCGGTCCGGGCGGCGGCCGAACCAGGTGCGCGAGCTGGAGGCCCAGCTCGACCAGCTGCGGCGGGACAAGGACCAGGCGGTCGCCGAGGAGAACTTCGAACGCGCATCCACCCTGCGCGACGACATCGCCGAGCTGCGCGAACGGCTCAGCCGGGCCAGTTCGGACGGCCGGCCGGACGGCGCGCCGCGGGTGGGCGCCCAGGAGATCGCCGAGGTGGTCTCCAGGCTCACCGGGGTGCCGGTCAGCCAGCTCACCGAGGAAGAACGCGACCGGCTGCTGCGCCTGGAGGAACACCTGCACGCGCGGGTCGTCGGCCAGGAGGAGGCGGTCGCCGCGGTGGCCGAGGCCGTGCGGCGGTCGCGGGCCGGGCTCGCCGAACCGGGGCGGCCGTTCGGCAGTTTCCTGTTCCTCGGGCCGACCGGGGTCGGCAAGACCGAACTCGCCCGGGCGCTGGCCGAGGCCCTGTTCGGGGACCAGGACCGGATGATCCGGATCGACATGACCGAATACGGGGAACGCCACACGGTGAGCCGGCTGATCGGCGCGCCGCCCGGATACGTCGGTTACGAGGAGGCCGGTCAGCTCACCGAGGCCGTCCGCCGGCGGCCGTACTCCGTGGTGTTGCTCGACGAGATCGAGAAGGCGCATCCGGAAGTGTTCAACGTGCTGCTCCAGGTGCTCGACGACGGCCGGCTGACCGACGGGCGGGGCCGCACGGTGAACTTCGCCAACACCGTGCTCATCATGACCAGCAACCTGGGTTCGGAACTCATCGTGAGCGGCACCCAGGGTGCGCTCGGGTTCACCCCGGCGCGCGACACGGACACCGACCGGCCGCTGCGCGAGCGGCTGATGCGCAAGCTGCGCGAATCGTTCCGCCCGGAGTTCCTCAACCGCATCGACGAGATCATCGTCTTCCGGCGGCTGGAGGCCGAGCAGCTCGACCAGATCACCGAACTGCTCCTGGAACAGACCCGGCGGCGCGCGCACGCCCAGGACGTGACCGTCGAGTTCACCCCGGCGGCGGTCCGGTGGCTGAGCAAGGCGGGTTACCAGCCCGAATTCGGCGCCCGCCCGCTGCGGCGCACGATCCAGCGCGAGGTGGACAACCCGCTGTCCGGGCTCCTGCTGCGCGGCGAGTTGCCCGCCGGTTCGAAGGTGCTGGTGGGCGTGGACGACGACGGCCTCGCCTTCGACGTCTCCCCCTAGCCCGCGAGTCCCCCGTTCCGGACGTGCGAGTTCCCCGTTTCGGGAGTGTGAGTTCCCCGTTCCGGTAGGCAGAGTTCGCGTGCGTCCTTCGCGCTACCGGGACGGGGTGAGGTGGCGGAGGATGTGGCGGGCCGGGAGGACGAGAGCGCCCAGGCTCGCGACGTGATCGGTCGGGCCGGTCAGCGAGCGGTGTACCTCGTCCACCCGGCTCCGGCAGCGCTCGAGGTGCTCGGAAAGCCGTTCCGGGGCGCATTCCGGATCGACGCGCAGCCGGATGGTTTCGGCGATTTCGTCCAGCAGCACGGCGAAGTCGGCGCGCGGGGCGGACGGATCGAGCAGGGGCTCGTCACCCTGTTCGGTCATCGTCCGGATCGCCGCCACCAGGTGGTCGATGTGCCGCCACGATTCGCGCAGTGCCACCAGCGGGGGCTCGAACCAATCCTCGTGCGCGCGCAGCCGGAACGCGCGCTTGCGGACGTTCAGCCGCTTGCCTTCCCGCGCGCGACCGCTCGCCTCCTCCGCCCGGCGCACCAGGCTTTCCGCGTCCCGGGCCATGCGCTGCCAGTCGCCCGCGTCCTCGCCGCGCACCGCTTCGGCCAGGGCGGCCACCACGTCGGCGAGTTGCCGGCCCAGCCGCTGGGTGGCCTCGCGGGCCCGCTCGCCGTACAGCGGCGGCAGGATCAGCGCGTTCACCGCCGTGCCGATGGCGGCGCCGAGCGCGATTTCCAGCAGCCGATCGGCCAGCAGGACCCCCTGCGTGGCGGTGCCGTACGAGACCAGCAACATCCCGGTAATGCCGATCCACTGGCCGGCTTCGCCGAAGATCGACCAGTTGCCGATCAGCAGCCCGACCAGCACGGTCACGCCGATCCCCACGGTGATCGACGGAATCCACTGCCCCGCCGCGGCGGCCAGCAGCACGCCGACGGCGACCGCGCCGACCTGTTGCGCCCAGGACCGCAGGGACCGGTAGACGGTCGCCTCGATCAGGAAAACCGCCGCGTAGGGTGCGAGAAAGGGCTGGGTGAGGCCGAGGAATTCGGCGGTTACGAGCCAGGCGCCGACCGCGGCGACGGCGGCCTTGACCGCCTGCGCCAGGGTGCGCCGTTCCGTTCCGGGGACGCGGAACGCCCGGCCCAGCCAGCCGAGGGGTCCCCAGGTCACCGGCGCGCGGTACGCCCGCCCAGCAGCACGCCGAGCCCGATCATCACCGCGGCGAGGCCGAGGTGCAGCCAGTTGTCGGCGGCGTTGACCGGCACGAAGTTCGCGGGACTGCTCTCGCCGACCAGCAGTCCGTAGAGGAACAGCACGAGGTAGATCAGCCCGCCGCCGAGCAGGAAACCGCGCGCGGTGCGCGAGGTCCGGCTGAGCGCCAGGCCCGCGATCCCGAACGCCAGGTGCACGAGGTTGTGCAGCACCGAAACGGCGAACACCCCGAACAGCATCGCCGCCGAATGACCGGCGAAGTCCATGGCCGCGTAATCCGTGGTCACCCCGGGGACGAACCCCAGCACGCCGACGCCGAGGAACAGGGCCCCGACGGCCACCGCGGCGCCCTGCACGGGCGCGCGGAACCGGGTGTAGGACGGAACGTCCTGCGGGGGCAATGGTGCGTCCTGGGGACGAGACATGGCGATTCCTTCCTGCCGCGGTCATCCGCTGATTACCCGGACCGCCCGCCGGTACACCTGCGTTTCGGCTCCGCACCGCCGGGAACCCTCGGGCACGAGTGCACACCGGGAGGACCGATGAACGCCGATGCCCTGCCCCGCCCGCGGTCGCTGTGGGTGGACACCGCGCCCGCACCGGACCGGGGCGGGCGCCCCCTGCCCGACGAGGCCGAGGTCGTGGTGCTCGGCGCCGGGATCGCCGGGCTGACCACCGCGTACCTGCTGGCCCGCGCGGGCAGAACGGTCGCCGTGCTGGAGGCCCGGGAGGTCGGGGCGGGTGTTTCCGGGCACACCACGGCGAAACTCACCACCCAGCACGCGGTGAAGTACGAACCGCTGGAGCGCCACCGGGGAGCCGAGGCGGCGGCGCGGTACGCCGCGAGCCAGGCCGCCGCGCTGGAATGGATCGCGGACACCGCCACCGAACTGGGCATCGACTGCGGATTCGCCCGCCGCGATTCCTTCGTCTACACCACCGAACCCGGCCGGACCGACCTGCTCCGGCGAGAAGCGGAAGCAGCTCAGCGCGCGGGACTGCCCGCGTCCTATGTGGACGATGTCGACCTGGACGTTCCGGCCGCGGGAGCGGTGCGCTTCGCCAAGCAGGCCCAGTTCCACCCCCGGCGCTGGCTGCTCGGCCTCGCCGACGCGATCGAGCGGCACGGCGGCCAGGTGCTCGAGGGAATACGCGCGCTCGGCGTCGAGGAGCAGCCCGCGCCGACCGTGCACACCAACCGGGGCGCGCTGCGGGCGCGCGACATCGTGGTCGCCACGCACTATCCGATCCTGGACCGCGGGCTGTATTTCGCCCGGCTCGACCCGGTCCGCGATCTGGTGGTGGCCGGTCCGGTGCCCGGCGACCGGACCCCCGCGGCGATGTACCTGGACGAGCGGACCCACCGATCGGTGCGCGCGTTCGCGGCGAACGCCGAATCCCTGGCGATCGTCGGCGGCGCGCACTACCGGACCGGCGCGCGGGTGGACGTGGCCGCGCGCTACGCCGAACTCGCGGACTGGGCCACCGCGCGGATCGGGCTGCGCCGGATCACCCACCGCTGGTCCGCGCACGATATGTCCACTCCGGACTCGGTGCCCTTCGTCGGCCGGTACCACCCGTTCGCGCGGCACCTCTGGGTCGCCACCGGATTCGGCCAGTGGGGCATGACCGGCGGGACGGCCGCCGGGCTGCTGCTGCGCGATCTGCTGCTGGACAAGGAAAACCCGGCCACCGGACTGTACGATCCGAACCGGTTCGACCTGCGCTCGGCACCGGCCGTGGTCAAGGACAACGCCACCGTCGCGAACTACTTCGCGGGCGACCACCTGCGCGCGCTGGGGAAGTCCGATGTGGACGATCTCGCACCGGGCACTGCGCGGGTCGCCCGGACCGGCGCGACCGTGGTCGCCGCCTACCGGTCGCCCGAGGGGGAACTGCACACCGTGGGCGCGCACTGCACGCATCTCGGCTGCCTGGTGGCCTTCAACAACGCCGAGCGGACCTGGGACTGCCCGTGCCACGGCTCCCGGTTCGAGGTGGACGGCACGGTGATCCAGGGACCCGCCACCCGGCCACTGCGCAAGCTCGAATCCTGAACACGCATGAAGATCGGGGGATTCGGGTAGCCAGTCGGCAATCACTCGATGTGGAGGTGGGAATGGCCGACGACACCCTGATCCGGCCGGGGCTCGCCACCCGGCTGCCGCGGCCGCGCGGGCCGCTGTCGGACGCCGTGGTGACCGCGCTGCGCGGCGACCCGGAGCACGCGCGCTACCCCGAGGTCCGCGATCCCGATCCCTACGGCGAGGATCTGCAGCTCGCCCTGCACACCTGCTACGAGCTGCACTACCGGGGCTTCGCCGAGACCGGCGCGGGCTGGGAATGGGATCCGGAGCTGCTGCGCTTCCGCGGCGAGCTGGAACGGGTGTTCCTGGCCGCGCTGCGGGCGGACGTGCCCGGCGGGGACGATGTCGCGGGCACGCTCGAGGACCTGCTGGTCGAACCGGTGGACGGCGCCGGGGTCAGCCACTTCCTCTGCGACGAGGGCGAGTGGTGGCACCTGCGCGAATACCTGGCCCACCGCTCGATCTACCACCACAAGGAAGCCGATCCGCACGCGTGGGTGATCCCGCGCCTGCACGGCAAGGCCAAGGCCGCGCTGGTCGCCGTGGAATTCGACGAGTTCGGCGGCGGGCGCGGCGAGTGCATGCACTCCAGGCTCTACGCCGATCTGCTGGCCGCGGTCGGGCTCGACCCGGGCTACCTGCACTACCTCGAGCAGGCGCCCGCGTGCACCTTGGCCGTGGTGAACCTGATGTCGTTGTTCGGGTTGCACCGCGCGCTGCGCGGCGCGCTCGTCGGGCACTTCGCGGCCGCCGAGATCAGCACCCCGCCCAGCGCGCAGCGCCTGGACAAGGCGATGAACCGGCTCGGCGCCACGCCGGAATCCCGGATCTTCTTCCTCGAGCACATCGAAGCCGACGCGGTGCACGAGCAGATCCTGCGCACCGACGTCGTCGGCGGCCTGCTCGCCGACGAACCGGAACTGGCCGGGGACGTGGTCCTCGGCATCCAGGCCACCGAGCTGATCGAAGCGCACTTCGCCGAACACGTGCTGGGCGC
This sequence comes from Amycolatopsis anabasis, assembly GCF_009765355.1. Classification (GTDB taxonomy): domain Bacteria; phylum Actinomycetota; class Actinomycetes; order Mycobacteriales; family Pseudonocardiaceae; genus Amycolatopsis; species Amycolatopsis anabasis. Next base: position 26,905 of record NZ_VTHK01000091.1, read on the forward strand.
GTGGCGACGGGACGTGACCTCGCTGCGCGCCCAGCCGCCAGCCCCCTAACCGCGCGTCCGGCGGCGGTGGCTGGTGTCGCAGAACGGGTAGCGGCGGCTGCGGCGGCAGGCGCACACCGCGACGACGAACCGATCCGACGTCACCGTCCGGCCGTCGGGCAGTTCGAGTTCCACCGGTCCTTCGACGAGGACCGGCCCGCCTGGCACCACGCGCACGCGGCGACGTTCGCGGCCGGGGTCATCGGGGGCGTTCGGTGCGGTCGGCACGGATCACCACCAGCTCCTCGTGGTCCTGGCCCGGTTCGATCAGGCCGCTTTCCAGCAGATATCCGGTACGGCCGCGCAGCACCGGTCCGAACGGGACGGTCGCCCGGGCGACGACCGAGGCCTTGAGCCCCGAACGCCGCAGACGGGCCAGCGAATGCTCGGCGCCGCAGAGATCCGAATGCACCAGCAGCAGCATGCCCCGGGCGGTGAGCAGCGAAGGCGCGTTGGCGCACAGGGGATCCAGATGCGCGCGGCCGTCCGGTCCCGCGTCCCACGCCCGGTCCGGCGTGCGGGCGGTGGCACCCCCGGGCCGGCACGGCACGTACGGCGGATTCGCGAGGACGACGTCGAACCGCCCGCGCGCCCGCCGGAAGTCCAGCAGATCGGCCCGCTTCGCCCGCACCGGCAGCCGCCGCACCCGGGCGTTGAGGTTCGCGCAGAGGACGGCCCGGCGGCTCCGGTCCACCGCGACCACCTCGCGCGCCCCCTGCGCGGCGGCCGCGACCGCCAGCGCCCCCGATCCGGTGCCCAGATCGAGCACCCGCGCGCCCGCCGGCATCCCGGCTTCGCGCATCGCCCTGGTCAACAGCCAGGTGTCCGCCTGCGGGCGGTAGACGCCCGGCATTCTCATCAGCCACACCCGGCGCGGGTACCACTCCGGCTCCGGTTCAAACGCGACGATTGCGCTGCCGTTCGCCGGGGTATGCCCGGGGACATGACTGCCGATACGACCACCGAACTGCACGCGCTCGCCCTGGTGTGCAGCCTCAAACCCTCGCCGGAACCCTCCAGCAGCGAACTGATGGCCCGGCAGGTGCTCGACGCGCTGGGCGAGTACGACGTCCGCGGCGAAACCGTCCGGGTCGTCGACCACGACGTGAAACCCGGTGTCCGGACGAACATGGGCGAAGGCGACGAATGGCCGTGGCTGCGCGCCAAGGTGCTCGACGCCGACATCCTGGTGTTCGCCACGCCGACCTGGGTCGGTCACCTGTCCAGCGTGGCGCAGCGCGTGCTGGAACGGCTGGACGCCGAACTGTCCGAAACGGACGATCAGGGTCGCCCGTCGATGTACGGCAAGATCGCCGTGCTCGCGGTGGTCGGCAACGAGGACGGCGCGCACAAGATCATCGCGGACAGTTTCCAGGCGCTCAACGACATCGGGTTCACCATCCCGGCGAACGGGGGCACCTACTGGAACTACGAGGCGATGAACCCCAAGGACTACCTGGATCTGGAGAAGACCCCGGACGCGGTCGAGGGCACCACCCGGAAACTGGCGATCAACGCCGTCCACGCCGCCCGCCTGCTGAAGACCCGGCAGTACCCGCCCCCCGGCTAGTCATCGCTGTCGTGAGTGTTTGGGCCGGTTAGAGCGGACTCTCATTTGGCCACCTACTGGTGACCTGGCGTTTCGGTTCGACGAGCCGCACTTGGCCGACAAAGTGCGACACCGCGCGGGTGGTGGTGCTCGGA
>NZ_VTHK01000092.1 GCF_009765355.1 Amycolatopsis anabasis
CCGCGCATCCCACCCGCGGCGCGCGAGCGGCGCATGAGCTGAGCTTGCGTGAACACTTCTACGAACACGATCTCCGGATGACGGCGTGGAGTCGGTGTGGAATCGGACGGTCTGGGCGTGGCTGGACGCGGCCGCCCACACCGCGGCCGAGCGTGCCCTGATCGACGACCTGTGCACGCTGGTGCAGGCCGCGGGTGGGATGGATCCCGCACCGGACAAGGCCGGGCCCGGAGATAGTCCCGACACCGTGTACATGGCGGCCGGTGTGTTCGCCCGCGCCCTGATGGCCCACCGCTTCCCCGTGATTCCGGCGCCCGGCGTGGATGGCGCTGCGCACGCGTTGGCCGAGCAGATCGTGGACGCGCACGGCGCCGGGCGGCCGGGGCAGGCCCGCGCACTGCTGGCCACCGCCACCCCCGCGCTGCGCGCCGGAGCACTGCTCAGCCTCGCGACGGCGCTGTACGAGGGCATCCGCAACGATTCCGCTGTCTTCGCCGAATAGCCCCGCCGCGAGACAGGCACCCGGTCGCGGCGACACGCAACATCCTGCGGAGCCGTTCTGGTTCACCGAGAGGTGGGCCGGGGCGGGGAGTCGCCGTGGTCTTTCTGCTCGTGCGGGCTGTCGTGGCGGGGGTGGCGCAACGCGTCCCGTAGTTCCCCGGTGGTCAGGTAGTGGGCGCGGGGGATGCCGGCCTGGCGGGCCAGGGCGAGCAGGCTGGTCCGGTCCTCCGGGAGCGCTTGTCCGGTCATACCCAGGTTCACTCGGCGCTGCTGGGGCGTTGTTCGACCAGCCGCCATCCCGTGCCGGCACATCAGGATCGTCGAGACCGTCGAGTTGCCGCTGCACTTGCGCGGGTCACCCGGTTGGCGAACATGTTCGTTACGATCGTCGTTATGGCTGGGAGAAGAGAGCCGATCAGTCGCCGGGATCGTCCGGCGAAGCCTGCCCTGTCCCGGCGCTGGATCGTGGACACCGCCGTGCGGATCATGCGAACGGAGGGGCTGGAGAAGGTCACGATGCGCCGGCTGGCGCAGGAGCTGGACACCGGTCCGGCGTCGCTGTACGTCTACGTCGCCAATACCGCCGAGTTGCATGCGGCCGTGCTGGACTACCTGCTCGGCGAGGTTGACTTGACCGGGCGGGACGGCGGGGAGGACTGGCGCGAGCAGCTCCGCGCCGTCATGGCGTCGTACACCCGGGTGCTGTTCGCACACCCGCCGCTGGCGCGGGCTGCGCTCGTCGCTCGCCCGAGCGGGGAGAACTATCTGCGCCTGGTGGAGCGCATCCTCGATCTCCTGTCGCGCAGTGGCGCCAGTCGCGAGCAGGTCGCCTGGGGGGTGGACAAGCTGCTGCAGGATGCGACGGCCACCGCTGCCGAGCATGCGACGCGGGCGCACGACCCTGCCGCCGACCAGGACTGGGACGCCACCGTGCGCGCGCTGGACGCCGTGGACGCGACCACGCATCCGGCGATCACCGCGCACATGCCCGCCCTGATCGGCGGCTCGGTGCCGGCCCGGATCCGCTGGAGCTTCGACGTCCTCGTCAACGGCATTACCCACACACCCGTCCCGGGCGCCAGGGACTGAGCGTTGGGACGGAACCGCCGGCCTTGAGGGCGGACGTGGCCTGGGGTCACTGAGAGCCGCCTCACTACGAACTTGTTCGCGACGAACGTGTTCGTTACGGTGCGGGGGTCGTGGTCATCGCTGGCGGACCGGGTACGCACGCCGCCTTCTGGCGGGGCCGTGCCGAGTCGCTGGCGATTGCTCGGCGGACAGAAGTGTTTCCCCACGGCTTTGGAGGCCCCATGAGCGCTCACATCCCGGTAGCGGTCATCGGCGGAGGTCTCGGCGGTCTGACCGCCGCCCGCGTTCTGCACGTCCACGGCATCGAGCCGGCGATCTTCGAGCTGGAGGCGTCGGCGGCGGCCCGCACGCAGGGCGGGATGCTGGACATCCACGAGGAGAACGGGCAGAAGGCCCTGCACGCAGCCGGCCTGTACGACGACTTCCTCAAGATCGTCCATGAGGGCGGTCAGGCCATGCGCCTGCTCGGGCCCGACGGCACGGTGTACGTGGCCGAGGAGGACGACGGCACCGGCGGCCGGCCGGAGGTGGACCGCGGCGACCTGCGAGAACTGCTGCTGGGCTCTCTGCCCGAGGGCACGATCCGCTGGGGCCGGAAGGTCACCGGCGCCCGCGCGCTGGGCGAGGGGCGCCACGAGGTGACCTTCGCCGACGGCTCGACCATCACCACCGATCTGCTGATCGGCGCGGACGGCGCGTGGTCGCGGGTCCGGCCGCTGGTCTCGGACGCCAAGCCCGCCTACACCGGTATCTCCTTCGTCGAGACCGACCTGGTCGACGCCGACACCCGCCATCCGCGCAGCGCCGCGGTCATCGGCGGCGGGTTCTTCATCGCCCTGGGGAACGAACGCGGTGTCCTGGCCCATCGGGAGACCGACGGCAGTCTGCACGTCTACACCGCGCTCAAGATCGACGAAGGGTGGCTGGACACGGTCGAGTTCACCGACCCGGCCACCGCCAAGGCCGCGGTCCTGGCCCACTTCGCCGGCTGGGACGAGCGCCTGCGCGGCCTGGTCGCCGACGCGGACACGATCACCCCGCGCCGTATTCACGCCCTGCCCGTCGGGCACCGCTGGGACCGCGTCCCGGGGGTGACGCTGCTCGGTGACGCCGCCCACGTGATGTCCCCGTTCGCCGGGGAGGGCGCCAACCTCGCCATGCTCGACGGCGCGGAACTCGCCCTGGCCATCGCCGCCCACCCCGGCGACACCGAGGCGGCCCTGGCCGCGTACGAGCAGGCGCTGTTCCCCCGCAGCGAGGCGTCCGCCGCCGAGTCCGCGACCAGCCTGGACACGATGTTCGGCCAGCAGGGCCTGGAACAGATGGTCGAGTTCTTCACCTCCGGCCCGGCAGCCCAGTCAACCTCGCGCTGACGGCCACCGCGCCCTCAGCCACCTGAACCCCGCTCCAGGAGGAACCCATGACGACGCCTCTTCGGCGCACGATCCCGATCCGGCCCGGCCTCGACCTCGACCTGCGCGAGGCCGGCACGGGCGGCAGCCCGGTCCTCGTCCTGCACGGCGGCCCCGGCCCCGCCGGCATCACACCCCTGATCGACCACCTCGCGCCGGATCACCGGGTGATCGCGCCCACTCATCCGGGCTGGGAGGGCACCGCACGGCCGGACGAACTGGACTCCGTGCCCGCGCTCGCCGCCGCCTACCTCGACCTGCTCGGCCACCTCGGGCTGCACGACGTGACGGTGATCGGCACGTCCTTCGGCGGCTGGGTCGCCACCCAGACCGCCCTGGACGACCACGAGGGCCGGATCTCCAAGCTGGTCCTCATCGACGCGATCGGCCCCGTCGTACCCGGCCAGCAGGTCACCACGCCCGCCAGGCCACCGGCCGCGACATCGGATTCCGCGTCCCGGATGTCCGCGAGACCGGCGCCGCAGGGCGGACCGTCCCCGCAGTCGATGGCCGCGATGCGCGTCTATGCCGGGCCGGCCATGGCAGATGCCGGTCTGCTGCCCCGCCTGTCCGCCGTCACCTGCCCAGTGCTGGTGCTCTGGGGCGCCAACGACACCGTCGTCACCCCCGAGTTCGGCCGCGCCTACGCCGCGGCGTTCCCGCACGCGCGGTTCGCGCTCATCCCCGGCGCAGGGCACGTGCCCATCCGCGAGGAGCCCGAGGCGGTCTTCGCCGTCCTCGACTTCTTCCTCACCTCCGCGGGCTCGGCCACCGGCCACTGAACCCACAGCACCTGCGTTTCAACGTCCCTTGTGACCGACCGGAGGCATCATGACGAAGATCGCGATCATTCTCGGCAGTACCCGCGCCGGACGGGCCGGCGAACGCGTCGCGCAGTGGGTCCTGGCCCAGGCCCGCCAACGCGGCGACGCCGACTACGACCTGATCGACCTCGCCGAGGTCGACCTGCCGCAGATCGACGAACCGTTCCCGCCCGCCATGGGCCGCTACACCCACCCCCACACCCAGCAGTGGGCCACCACCGTCGCCGCCTACGACGGGTACGTGCTGGTCACCCCCGAGTACAACCACTCCTTCCCCGGCGTGCTGAAAAACGCCCTCGACCGGGTCTACGCCGAGTGGAACAACAAGGCCGCCGGCCTGGTCTCCTACGGCGTGGACGGCGGCGTGCGCGCCGTCGAAGCCCTGCGCCCGGTCCTGGCGGCCCTGCAGCTCGCGGACGTCTCCGCGCAGGTCACCTTGAACCTGCGCACCGACTTCGCCGACTTCGGCGCCACCTTCACCCCCGGCCGGCACCAGGGCCCCGCCCTGACGGCGATGCTCGACCAGCTCCTGTCCTGGACCAACGCCCTCGCCCACACCCGCAACAGCGCGCAACCCCGGCAATGTCCTGAACACCGTCCTGCAGGGCCGCACTCCCGCCACGCTGCGGCTCACACGTGCGCCATTCCCGGACAGCCGCAGCACGGATGAAAGGTCGACGATGACCGACTACCGGATGGATCAGACACTCACCCTCGGACCCGTCGCCCTGACCGTGGCCGACCTGGACCGCAGCGTGCGCTACTACACCCAGGTCGCGGGTTTCCGCCTCCTCGATCGCCAACCACAGCGAGCGCACCTGGGGGTGGAAGGACGGGTGCTGGTCGAGCTGCACGAGGTCGCCGGTGCTCTCGCGCCGCCGCCCTCCAGCCCCGGGCTGAGCCACTTCGCCCCGCTCGTGCCCACTCGGGCGGACGTGGCCCGCTTCACCCAGCGGCACCTGGACGCCGGATTCGACGTCGATCCGCGCGACCACGTCGTGAGCCACTCGTGCTACGTGACCGATCCCGACGGCCACACGATCGAGGCGACCTGGGCCTGTCCGCAGGAACAATGGCAGTGGACCGACGAGAGCCTGCCCGTCGTGGTCGCCACGCCGATCGATTTGCCGGACCTTCTCAACGAGCCCGGCGCGAACACGCCCGCACACCTGCCGGCCGGGACGCAGATGGGGCACGTCCAGCTCAAGGCGACCGACGCCGCCCTCACCCACACCAAGCAGTTCTACTGCGACCTGCTGGGCCTGCAGCTCTACGCCCGCCTGGGAGACGAGTTCGTCGGCGTCGGCGTGACCCCCTACCGCAGCCTCCTGGTCTGCACCAACCGGTTCAGTCCGCACGGAGGCGTGCCGGCAGGGCCCGACACCGCCCGGCTCATCCGCGTCGACTTGCTGCTCACCGACCCGGGGGCGATCGAGGCGCTGGCCGAACGCCTCGCTGCCGCCGGCCACCCGCACCAGTACACCGGCGGCGGCAGCCTGACCACACACGACCCCTCCGGGAACCCGTTGCGCTTCTCCGTACCCGACGCCGCGCGACCAGCCGCGAAGCCGGCATCGAGCACGGACGCCTAGCCACACCTCTGCTCCGCGGCGGCCCGCACAGGCGCATCGTGCAGGCCGCCGGGGCGCGACCTGCCTCTGCCTCCGCCCTTTCGTCACATCGTCCCCCAGATCCGCAGAAAGGGGTCATCTGTCATGACGGCCCGCTTCACCCACCGGCCAGCACCGGCGACAACATCACCGTCCCCGCCAACATCCGCTGGGTCCTGCTCGGTGTCATGCTCGCCCTGCTGCTGTCGATGCTCGACGGTCTGATCGTCGGCACCGCGATGCCCGCCGTCGTCGCCGACCTCGGTAACGCCCACGACCGCACTGCTCGACTCACCACCGAAAACCAGCACCTGCGGAGCCGACTGTCCGAAGCCCTCGGTGAGCAAATCTGGAAGGAGACCGGCTCAGCGGTCCCACCGATATCCAGCAACTTCAGCGACGGATCACCGAACTCGACCAGCAAGCAGTCGAGCTGCGCCGCCAACTCTCCGATCGCGACAACGAACTCAACGCCGCCCGCGCCGCGAACCGGGAACTCATGGCCCGCCTCAACAAACCCGTCACGAACCGCCGGGAGAAGTCGTGATCACAGTTTCGGCCCTCGCTTGACGGCACACGCACTCCTGTCAGTCCCATCCGCCGTTCTGATCAGGCAGCCGGTGCACCGCAGCAGTGGGCCGCGTGATCGGCTCGGCCTCACCCGGGACCGGGGCCGCCGGGGCGATCCAAGCAGCCGTCTGCGGCCTCGGCCGGGGTGTTGAGAGTGGTAGGTGGTCCGCGGCGAGATGGTCCACGCGGACCACTTACGGGGTGGTGACTACTTGGTCAGGAAGTCCAGGAGAAGGCTGGAGATCTCGTCGGCGTGGGTCCACAGGAATCCGTGCGGAGCACCCTCGATCTCGACGTAGGTCGCGCTGGGCAGCCGCTTGGCGAATTCCCGCCCGCTGGCGTCGATAGGCAGGATCCGGTCGGCGGTGCCGTGCACGATCAACGTCGGTATCCCACTTTCGGCGATCTTCGGGATGTCGGCGCGGAAGTCGGTCAGCCAGCTGGGCACCACCGCCCAGGACGCCTTCGCCCCGGCTCCGGCGGCCACCGCGAAGCTGGCCCGCACGACCTCGTCGCTGATCCGGGAACCCAGGTTCTCGTCCAGGTTGTAGAAGTCGCGGTAGAACTGGTGGAACCAGGCGTAGCGGTCGGAGCGGGCGGCGGCTTGGATGCCGTCGAAGACGCTGGCCTCCACTCCGGTGGGGTTGTCCTCCGTCTTGAGCAGGAAGGGTTCCAGGGATGCCAGGAACGCCGCCTTGGCCACTCGCGCGACGCCGTGCCGGGCGATGTAGTGGCCCACCTCGCCGGTGCCCATGGAGAAACCGACCAGCACCACGTTGTTCAGGTCGAGCGTAGTGAGCACCGTGTCCAGGTCGTCGGCGAAGGTGTCGTAGTCGTACCCGGTGCTGGGCTGGCTGGACTGGCCGAAGCCGCGCCGGTCATAGGTGATCACGCGGTAGCCGGCGTCCAGCAACGCCTGCTCCTGCTTCTCCCACGATGCGCCCGACAGCGGGTAGCCGTGGATCAGCACCACGGGCTGGCCGGTTCCTCGGTCGGTGTAGTGCAGGTTGATCTCTGCGCTGTTCTCTTTCCCCACGGCGATGTATGGCATGACGGTTCCTTTCCGGCGAATCCCTGTGTAGTCGTGCTTCCAATGCCACCAAAGCTATTACCGAACGATCGGTAAAGCAATGTGACCAGGGCGACGCGACAGCAGGGGTCGAATCGCTTGAGACTTTACCGTTCGTTCGGTAACATTCGCGCGATGGGACGACCCCGCTTGGTACGCGACGACGAGCTCTACGACCGACTCGCCGAGGTTTTCCGCACCGCCGGCTACGAGGGCGCTTCGCTGGGCGCCCTGGCCGAGGCCGCGCAGCTGCGGCGGGCCAGCCTGTACCACCGTTTCCCGGACGGCAAGGCCGAGATGGCCGAGGCCGTCCTGGACCGGGTACAGCGGCTGTTCGACGAGCTACTTGAACCGATGCGCACAGACCCGGACGCGCGCGCCGGGATCGCCCGGTCGGCCGAACGAATCGGCGAGTTCTACGGCGGTGGCGTGCTGTCCTGCGTGCTCGACACCCTGCCGTTGAACGGAGCCCCGGAGGGAGTGCGGCGCAGGGCGGCGAGGGTTGCCGAGATGTGGATCTCCACGATGGCCGATGCGGCGCGACGCGGCGGACGTCGCGAAGCGGAAGCGAGGACGGCCGCCGAGGACGCATTCGCATCGATCGAGGGCGGCCTGGTGTACGGCCGACTGTTCGATGACGGCGCACCGTTCCAGCGAGCGCTCACCCGGCTCCCCGAGCTACTGCTCGACTAGACAAATCGGACGGCGTCATGCGGCGGGTATCGGGTGCCCGAGGTCGAGCAGTGCGCCCTCAGACGGGCCGTGACGCAGAAACTCTTCGCCACGCGGATGCGCCGCCAGCAGCGTCCATTGCCCGGCACCGATCTGGACCTCTCGGCGATAGTCCTGCGAGAGCGGCCGCCCCGAGGTAGGCGGCACCCAGGCACCAGGCATCGGCTGCTGCCTGCCCGGCAAGCAAGTGCCACGATGATCGCCAGTTCACAGTGCGGGGCCAGCCCGTAAATACTGTCGGCGCGGATCAACTACATCATGGCGCAGGTTGGGAGTCGTCCATGGCTTGACCGATGCCGTCGTGAAGGACCTGAGCGAGGCAGCCGGGGTCGTCATGGTTGATGTGGTGGTCGGCATGCTTGGCCCACACCTGGTGGGTATTGGTCGACATGCGCAGGAAGTCAGCCTGGAGTTCGAGCCATCCCTCATACCACCGGTCACGGCCGGTCGGCCCGACGGTGACCACCGTGATCGGCAGGTTACCGAGATCGCGGGCCTGTGACCGCATCGGTGCCATGCCGTAGAGCAAGCCGAACAGTTCCTGCACCACCGCGCGACGACAGGCGGTGGTGAGCGCGCGGGCGACATACGCCTCGACCAGCTCGGCGGGGACTTCCCGTTCGGCGCTGCGGCGGAGGTCGGGGACGCGGCCGAGCGCGACCAGCAACCGGTAGGCGCCCAGAACCCGCAATCGCCACCAGGCGGCCCGTATCCAAAACTCTCTGCTGGTCAGGGTCGGGTCGAACCGGGGCAGGACGTGGCCGTGGTCCTCGTGGGTGGCGTCGACCAGGACCAGGTGAGCGACATGGTCGCGATGGCGGGCGGCGTAGAGCCGGGCGATCAGCCCGCCGGACGAGTGGCCGACCAGGATCGCTGGGTCCTCGATCCCCAGCGCGGCGATCAGCCTGTCGAGTTCGTCGGCCATCGTGGTCGGCGTCCGCGGCCAGGGGGCCGGGTCGCTCCAGCCGATGCCCTTGCAGTCGACCAGGACGGTTATCGCGTCGGTGACCACAGCGAGGGCCCTCTGGACGCGGACCCATTCGACCGCGGGGGTGCCCAACGCCGGCAGGACGATCACCGGAGGGCTTGTGGTGCCGGACCGGATGACGTGCAGTCGACGGCCGCCGATGTCGACGAACTCGCCAGGCGGCGGGAACCGGCGGCGGTCGCGCGTTCGCCGAGCCGCTGGTAGGTAGTGCTGGCTGCAGCAGCGCCACGGGAATCGCCGCCAGTGCCGCGCGCCTGCGGCGCATCACCCGCTCATCGCAGCCGCGAGCGGCCTCGCCCCGCCGCGCAGGAACGCGCGCCGACCGCGTCGGCCAGTTCCCGCAGCCGGGCTTGCAGCGGCCCGGTCTGTTCGGCTTCGCCGGCGACGACGAGGCCGCCGGTGTGTGCTGGATCCAGGCCGCTGCGCCGTCCTGCACGAGCGCGGTCATCCCCCCGGCTGGGTCGAATGCTTCGTCGTCGATATAGGCGCGGGTGGTGCGTTCGTCGCGGGCGCCGAGGAAACAGGCGAGGTCGGTGTACCGGTCGGCTATCCGATGCTCCCCGACATGGAAGGAATGCGGGGCCTGGGTCAGCGTGTAGTCGAGCTTGCCGCCTTCGCCACGCAACCTCGGGAAGTTCCCGTAGCGGTTCGACTCCTTCCTCGCTGGATTCGGCGAAGCCACGCGCGGCGCTCGCGGTGATCGCGGCCCCGGCCACGCTCGAACCCATGAGCGCCAGCATCTTTCGACGGCTCGTCGGCACGGCATGCCTCCCAACATGAAACTCCCTGCTGGATGCCGAAGAAACTCCGTGAACCCGCCGTGATCAATCCACTTCCCGCGATAATCACCATTTAAGGGGGATGACGTAGGCAGGGATGGGTACTCACGGTATGTGGCGGCCTGCTCAACCCGATCATCGGCAGGGGTCGACAGGCGCTTACAGCTGGAAGAGTTTTTCGGCGTTGCCGTGGGTGATCTTGTGCTTTTCCGCGCTGTCCAACGAGAGCCCGTCGAGGAAGGATCGGGTGCCGTCGAGGGTGAGGTAGGGGTAGTCGACGGACCAGATCAGCCGGTCCAGGCCGATGGTTTCCCGGAGGAACTCGAAGTGCGCCCGGTGGAACATGCCGCTCGGGGTGATCCAGACATTGCTGCGGTAGATCTCGCTGACCGTTTTTTCGAGGCCGCTGATCGAGGTGGGGATGACGTGGTCGAGCCGGTGCAGGTAGAAGGGCACCAGTTCGCCCCAGTGCCCGCTGATGACCTGTAGTCCGGGGAGTCGTTCGAAGACTCCGGAGAGGATCAGGCGCAGTAGGTGGATGCCGGCCTCGTGATGCCATCCCCAGCCGCCGAGCGAGAACTGGGTGCTGACTTCCTCGGGTAGCCCGGCATAGTAGGCCTGCTGGACTTGCGGAAGGGGATGGAATGGGTGCAGGTAGAGCGGCACGTCGAGTTCGGTGATCTTCTCGAGCACGGGCCGGTACGCGGGATCGTCGAGGAAGGTGTCCCCGGGGCGCCCGGCCAGTAGCACCCCGCGCAGACCGAGTTCGGTGACCGCCCGGTCGAGCTCCTCGGCCGCCTCGCCTGGGAGTTGCCAGGGCAGCATCGCGAATCCCTGGAGGCGTCCCGGATTCGCGGCGACCGCCTCGGCGAGCCGCTCGTTCGCGATGCGGGCGAGCGTGTGTGCCTGCTCGGGTGGGACGAGCTGGATCGGGGTGCTTTAGGAGACGATCTGCATGTCGATCCCGTGCTTGTCCATGTCCCTGATCCGGCCCGCGCCGAGATCGGTGCCCAGCCGGATGGCTTCGCTCATCTCGACCAGGTTCGGCCGGGTGGGATCGTACGGCCGGCCCGCGGCATTCGGTGAGCTCTGCTGGGCCATATAGGGCGCTTCCCGTTCCAGGGTCGGTGCCGCCGCTTGCCCGATCGCGGGGTCCATGGTGTGTTCCTCGATGCAGATGAGTTTCATCGGTCTCCTCCGGAATCCGTCGCGCCGCGGACCGTGTCGGCGAGCGTGCGGGTGTCGGGTGGCAAGGCGTCGCCGCGCCAGGCGACGATGCCGTCCGGTCGGACCAGGACGAGCGCGCGTTCGTAGCGCGCGGCGATGGACTCCTCGCCGATATCGACGAGACGTACGGGTATGGACGAGCCGGTCAGCGCACCGGTGTCCACGCGCGCGTCGAAGCGGAGCAGGGTGAATCCGTCCCCGAAGAGATCCAGCACGGATCGCCCGTCCGGTAGCCAGGCGTGCGGTGCCCGGTGTCCTGGGCGGGCGCTGGTTCGATGACGTCGCGACAGGGGTGTCCGAGTTCGTGGCCTGACCGGCGGCTCGATCCTGATCCGGTTCCCGCGCGGCTTCGGGGCCGCGGCCGGTGTCGCCGGACGGGTGACATGGTTCCGATTTTCGCACGTGCGACCCGTACCGTCCGCGTAGCTCCTGATCAAGGGAGCCGTGGTTGCCAGGTCCGGCATGACTGATGCCAGTCGCACGCATGATCCGGGCTTGTGGGCGCTGGGCGCGCCCACAACCGAACTCAACACCGCCCCGAGAAACCCTCGGCTGGCTCAAACCCACCGAAGCCTTCAACAACCTCCTACTAGAAACCAAAAATGCACTCATCATTTGACCCGCCCTATCGGGTGTATCGAGGCCGGTTTTTCACCACGGCATCACAGGTTCCCGGATGCGTTGTCACGGTTGGTCGTGAGTTCGACGGCGCCGATCCCGGGCAGGCGCGTGCCTGGGTGGATGCGATGTTCGCCGCGACCGGGGATGCGGCACCGTCGCCGGGGATGTTCGGATCCTGGCCAGGGCTGGAGTCCACGAGGATCCGGCGTTCCGCCCGTACCGTTACCGGGAGGCGCCTTCGGTGTGTTCGTCGTCGGCGCGGCCTCGCTGGGCAGGCTGGAGTGGGGCGATCACGCGGGACGGCCGAGTTCTACGCACGTCGGCGGCACCGGCAATCCCGTGAGGCGGACGCCGGCGTGTGTCTTGTATCGACGATTGACTCCGACCAGCAGCGCGGTGATCCGTTCACTGACGCCGCTGATGTCCAGCGGACCGCAGTCGACCGCACGCAGGCCGTGGATGCGTTCGATGAGCGTGGCGGCCACCGCCTTGTCGGCGGCCTTGTCGCCGCAGATCAGCACGTCCTCGTCGAGGGCCTGGTCGAGGTCCTGCAAGGTCGCGGCGCTGACGGTCTGCATCGCGGAGACGACGGACACTCCGACCGGGAGGAGGTCTTGGGCTTGTTCCGCGGCCGAACCCGCCCACGGGGTGATGGGACGCGACCCGCGGCGGGCGGGCACCATCGGGGCGGTCGTGTCGATCAGCAGCTGTCCCGGCTGGATGACCTTGGCGATCGAGCGCACTGTCTCGACGTGCGCGCTGAACGGAACCGCGATGACTACGACGGGTGCGCCGTCGATCACTGCGGTGTTCTCCCCGCCGGACGCCCCCGGGAGATGCGCGGCGGTGGCTTGTGCGGCGTCCGGGCTGCGCGAGCCGATGCGGACGTTGATTCCGGCGTGCGCCCACCGTGTCGCGAGTCCGAGCCCGAGGGCGCCGGTACCGCCGACGATGGCGACGGTGCCGGCGCGCTGGGACGACTCGTTGAGCTGTGGCGCGGGCTGGGGGGATGCCATGGGAGCTCCTTCGTTCTCGGCTTGGTGGATCATTCGCTGAGCGGGTGGTCTTGGCCGTTCTGTGCGGGCCCGACCCAGACGCTCTTGACATTGGTGAACTGCCGGATTCCGAACACACCCAGCTCACGCCCGTAGCCACTGCGCTTGACTCCGCCGAAGGGCAGGCGCGGGTCGGACGCGACGATCCCGTTGACGAACACGGCTCCCACATCGATCTGGGGCACGAGGTGGTTCGCACGGTCGAGGTCCGAGGTCCACAGGGCGGCACCGAGACCGAACTCGGTGGCGTTGGCGATGTCGACGGCCTCGGTCGGATCTTTCGCGCGTACGACAGCGGCAACAGGGCCGAAGGTTTCCTCCGCCGCGACTGCCATCTCCGGGGTGACGTTGTCGAGGACGGCGGGTCGGTAGTAGAAGCCCGGCCTCTCCGGCACCGTGCCGCCGGTGACGATCCTGGCGCCCGCTGAGACGCTTCGGCGCACCTGGTCGAGCACGTCCGCGCGGATGCTCGCCCGCGCCAGCGGGCCGATCCGCACGTCGCGATCGGTGGGGTCGCCGACGGTGAGTGCGGCGACTCCCGCTGCGAAGGCCTCGGTGAACTCTTCGGCGACCGCGTCCTCGACGATGAAGCGCTTGCCCGAGATGCAGCTCTGCCCGCCGTTGAGTGTCCGTGCCGTGACGGCGGCGGTCGCGGCGGCGGGGATGTCGGCGTCTGCGAGGACGATGAACGGGTCGGAGCCGCCGAGCTCGAGCACCTGGGGCTTGAGGTGCGCAGCGGCTATGGCCGCGACCTGGGCGCCGACTTCGGTGGAGCCGGTGAGGGTCAGGGCGTGGATGCGGTCGTCGGCGATGAGGCCCGGCACGGCGTCCGGGCCGGCCAGCAGTGTGGTGAACAGCCCGGTCGGGCAGCCCGCCTGCTCCCAGATCTCGGAGATCGCGAGGGCGCAACGCGGAACGTTGGACGCGTGCTTGAGCACGGCGCCGTTGCCGGCGAGCAGCGCGGGCGGCGCGAACCGGAACACCTGCCAGAGCGGGAAGTTCCACGGCATCACGGCGAGCACCAGACCCAGCGGCTCGTAGGCGATGTGACTGTGTGTGGCGGCGGTCTCGACGGACTCGTGGGCGAGCATCGCCGGACCGTGCTCGGCGTAGTACTCGCAGCACCAGGCGGACTTCTCGACCTCGGCTTCGGCCTCGGCGATGGGCTTGCCCATCTCCTCGGTGATCAGTATGGCGAGCCTGTCCCGGTCGGCGCGCATGATGGCGGCGGCGCGGTGCAGGTGCTCGGTGCGATCCTCGATCGGAGTGGACCGCCACTGAGCGGCCGCGGTCGCGGCCCGGGCGAGGGCTGCCTCGATCTGGTCCGGGGTGTGCGGGTCGAAGCGACCCAGGACTTCTTCGGTCGCGGGGTTGACGGAGGTGATCTGACGAACGGACATCGTGGCGTCCTTCTCGGGTCGAAGCGGGAATGCGGGGAAGGTCAGGCGACGGCCTGACGGCGGACGAGTTCGGGGTCCGGCCCGCTCCAGAGCACGTCGTCGGCGGCGACGCGGTCGTGCGCCGCCCTCGACTCGAGCGCGGTGAGCACCTCGCGGGCCACGCGCAGGTACCAGTCCGCGACCTCGGCGGGGTAGTCGGCGTAGCTGCCGTTCTCCCGCAGCACCGGTCCCTCGACGGTGGGAATGTCGGTCCGGCCGTCGAAGTCGATCGTGTACGGCTTGCCCAGCTCGGTCGCGGTGGGCGCGTCGATCGTGGCGTCGAGCTTGACCCACCGGCCGCCGATGAAGGCCTCGCCGAGCGAATGCCACGGCAGCGGGCGACCGACAGGCCCGCCCCACAGCACCCGCACTTCCGGGGACAGGAACTCCATCTCCGGGGCGTCCAGTGCCTGGAAGGCCACGCGCGCCGGGATGCCCGCGGCTCGGGACAGGGCGACGAAGGAACTGGCCTTGCCCATGCAGAACGCGACGCCGTTCTCGAGGACGTCGCTGGCCGCCGTCCGTCCCTGCGCGAGGTAACGGAACGAGGCCAGGATGTCGTAGGGCAGATCACGGACGTGGTGGTAGATACGGCCCAGCCGGTCGACCTCGGTCGTGGCGCCCTCGGTGATCCGGCGCGCGGTCTCGACGACGGTCGGGTGGTCGGAGTCGATGTACGCGGTCGGGCGGAGGTATTCCTCGTCTGCGGTATCGGTCTTCCGGTCGGTGAGGTCGGAACTCATGGTGAAGCTCGCTTTCAACGGGTGCGTGCGGAGGTCAGGCGGGCTGGGGAGCACTGGCGGTGTCGAGGTACGGCAGGATCTGCTCGCCGACCACGTCCAGGTAGTCGGAGTCCGCTACGTCCGGGATCGTGAACAGGAAATGGTCGATCCCGGCAGCCTGGTACTCGCGGATCTGCTCGAGGCAGGACTCGGCGGAGCCGGTGATCAGGCCGCTGTCCGGGATCGACTTGAACCGCGTACGCAGCTGTTGCTGGACTTCGGGCGACTCGGTGGTTGCCAGCAGCATCGTCACCGACAATCCGAAGGTCGACGGATCACGGCCGATCGCCTCGCACTCGCGGTCGAGCAGCGTCCGGCGCTGCGCGCACTTCGCGGCCGACCACCACCGGACGTTGACCCCGTTCGCGTGCCGGACGGCGATGCGGCTGACCCGCGGACCTTCGCCACCGATCCACAGCGGCGGGTGCGGCTGCTGCACCGGCGGCGGGTCGCAGATCGCGCCGTCGATCGTGTAGAACTCGCCGTGAAATCGCGGGTTTTCCTCGGTCCAGACGCTGCGCAGCACCTGCAGCGACTCGGCGAGCGCCGAGACGCGGTCGCCGGTCGGCGGAAACGGGATCCCGTAGGCCTCGAACTCCTGCTGAAACCAGCCAGCCCCCAGCCCCAGATCCACGCGCCCGCCCGAGATCACGTCGAGGGTCGCGGCCATCTTGGCCAGCACGGCGGGATAACGGTATGAGTTGCACAGCACGCTTGTCCCCAGACGCAACGAGGTCGTGTCCCGCGAAAGCGCGGACAGCGCCGTCCAGCACTCCAGGAGCGGGATCGATGACGGTCCCTCCGCCGCAAGCGCGTCCCCGTCCGCCTCGTCGGTGATCCCGGCGTCTCGGACGTAATCGTCGGGGCTCAGGGTCAGGAAGTGGTCGCACAGCCACGCGGAATCGAACCCGTGGGACTCCGCCGTCCGCGCGACGCGGGCCATGTCCGGATAGTTGCCCACGGACAGGCCCCGAATGGTCAGGGCGAGGATCAACCCGACGTGCGGGCCGCCCCCGCGAAGGGGCTCCGCTGTACTGGGATCGGCGTCGGTCATTCGCGTAACCTTTCTGTTCGTTCTGTCATCCCGGCCGGGCCGTGCGAGATGACGCGGGGAAGCGTCACCGAGAAGCCGTAGCGATCCGGTCGGTAGTGGAAGACAACGACCTCCAGGGGCCGGTTGCCGTGGTCGTAGCTGACCCGATCGAGCACGAGAACCGGTGCGCCCTCGTCGACGCCCAGCGCCGCCGCGACGTCCGCGGAAGCGCCCGCGGCGTGGATCTCGTGCCGGGCCTCCGCGATGCGCGTGCCCAGCCGCTGCTCCCACATCGTGTACGTGGTCTCGGTGGCCGGCTCCGCCGACCGCAACGGCTCGGCGGCGTCCTGCACCCGGGTCGGGAGGTGGATCGTCACCAGCGCCAGGGGCTGCTCGCCGTCGCTGTAGCGGCGGCGGATGGTGAGCACTTCGGGCTCGCCGAGCGTCCGCTCGACGTACGCCGACGAGCTCTCCACCCCGAAGCTCATGACCTCGATCCGCGGGGTCACCCCTTGATCGAGCAGGACCTCGGTGATCGTGCGGACCCCGGAGGACAGCTCCTGATCCAGCGGTTCGGACACGAAGGTGCCCAGCCCCTGCTTGCGCACGACCCAACCCGCGGACTCGAGGGCACCCACCGCCGCGCGGACGGTGATGCGGCTCAGCCCGGACTCCTCGATCAGCTCCTTCTCGGTGGGCAACCGGGCACCCGGGGGCAGCTGCTGCTTGACGATCAAGGTCTTGATCTTCTCGGCCAGCTGAGCCGTGGCCGACCTGTGGCCGCGCTGAATCCGCAGGTCGGCCTCGGACAAGTCCAGACGGTTCTCGGGGTCCTCAGGTGATGTCATAAGTCGTATTGAACCTGGCGGAGGTGACCCGCCGTGTCGCGACATGCAGGTGAGACCAAGCGCCGGGTGGCTCGTCCGTGCCGCAACCTTGACATCATTCATAAGACGTTTTATAACGTATTAGCCTGGAGGGCGCAAGAGGCGCCCCATCCCGACAGACTGGAGATGCCATGCACGACGAGAGCCCGGTGACCGTGATCGCCCGCTTCGACCCGATGCCCGAGCACGCCGACCAGCTGCGGAAACTGCTTGAGGGGATGGTGGCGCCCACGCGCGCCGAAGCGGGCTGTCACTCCTACGACCTGTTCGCTGCCCAGACCGCCGACACCCGGTTCGTGCTCGTGGAGTGCTACGAGGATTCCTCCGCGCTCGAGGCACACCGCGCGTCCGCGCACTACAAGAACTACCGGGCCCAGCTTCCGGACCTGCTCGCGACGCCGCTCGACGTCACCGTGCTGACCCCGGTCGACGTGCGCGGCTGATCACCCGGGCGTCGCACCTACGGCTCAAAGGAGAGCACCGTGTCCGACCTGGAAAGCGGCGTACCGCCGCTCAACACCCGCGCTCGACCCGGGACCCTGCGCACCATCGGCAAGTCCAGCCGCCGTGCACTCGTCGCGTCATGGCTCGGATGGACGTTCGACGGATTCGAGACCTACGCACTCGTCCTGGCAGGCCCGGCTGCCGTGATCAGCGTAGGCACCAGCGGCCAGCTCGAACAGCTGTCCACCTACGTTGGCGCACTGGTCGCCGCGACGCTCCTGGGCTGGGCCCTCGGCGGGATCGTCGCCGGGTTCGCTGCCGACTACCTCGGCCGACGACGCACCCTGATGATCTCCATCCTCTGGTACGCGTTGTTCACCGGCCTCACGGCGGTCGCACCCGACTACTGGTGGTTGCTGGCCTTGCGCTTCATCACCGGCATGGGCCTGGGCGCCGAATGGGGCAGCGCGACGGCTCTCATCGGCGAGCTGTGGCCTGACCGCTCCCGCGGACGGGCCGCCGCCGTGCTGCAATCCGGGTTCGGGGTCGGCGCCGTGCTCGCCGCCCTGACCTGGTTCCTCCTGCAGCCGGTGGGCACCGAGGCCTGGCGCTACCTGTTCTTGGTCGGCGCACTGCCTGCGCTGGTCGTGCTGTACGTGCGCCGAGCCGTCCACGACCCGCAGATGTGGACGGAGATCCGCGACCGCAGGCGTAAGGCCAGGGCCGCCGCGGCAGGCGGCGGACAGATCAGCGCAGCAGACCGTCAGTTCCTGCGGTCTCCGTTCACCGCGGTGTTCAGCCAGCCGCACCTGCGCCAGCGGGCCCTGCGGCTGCTCCTGATCACCGTCGTGTCGGTCATCGGCCTCTACAGCGTGTCGGCCTGGATCCCGCAGTTCACCGGCCAACTCGCTACGCAAGCGGGGCAGTCCGGCGGCACGTGGGCCGCGAACGCCGGCCTGGTGTTCAACGCCGCATCCGTGCCCGGGTACCTGCTTCTGGGTTACCTGGCAGACCGGTGGGGCCGCAAGCCCACCATGCTGCTGTACTACGCGGGATCGGCGTTGATCATCCCGATCTTCTTCTTCGCCGTCCCGGCGCCCGGAATCGCCCTCGTCGCCGCAGGCGTCGCCGGATTCTTCATCCTGGGACAGTTCGCGTGGATGCCGATCTACATGCCAGAACTGTTCCCCACAGCAGGACGGGCAACCGCGATCTCAACGGTCTTCAACTCCGCCCGGCTCGCAGGCTCGTTCGTCACACTCGCCACCGGGCTGCTCATCAGCCTGCTCGGTGGCATCTCGACCGCGGCGACGACTGTCGGCATCGCGTCGTACGTCATCGCGCTCTGCGTCATCTGGTTCGTGGGCCCGGAAACGAAGGGACAACCCCTCCCCCGCTGAACACGAACTACCGAGCGCGGACACCGATGCGGGGTCGCGAACCACAGGTTCCTGCCCCGCACTGGTCCTTTCCTTCCCGCGCAGGCCGAAGTTTGCCGTGCGTGGAGGACGGCGTACGTGATCTCAACTCTGCGGCCCGGCCCGCAACTTTGGCGCATTACCCGCAGCTTCACCGAACGACATTGTCAATGAGGTGCGGGACCGCCGGTCCGAGTCTAAACAGCAACCGACAACGGCTGTGGTCTGAGGCGGGCGGCATTCGGCCGCCGGGCCAGGTGATCGATGAAACTCCGCGACGGGCCCGGCGAGGCTATCTCCGACAACTCGGTGTTCCTCCAGGTCACGACTCGTCTTTCTGTGCTCGTGTCCTGTGGACCGCACGAAGACCAGCACACCACCGACAGTGCCGGATCGGTGCCCGGCCACTCCGGTACGCGTGAACCGGCCCTACAAGCGGGTGGGCATCGTGGCGTTGGGTTCGCCGGTTCACCCCGACCGGAGGACCCGGCCCCTGGCTCCAGCCCCGCCGGCGGCGATCCCCGGCACCTCGCCGACGGTGACCGCCGCTGGGCCATCGCCGACCCGCAGGCACGGGCGCTGTATCTCGGCACGGGCCTGCGGTGCGCCGGCCCCCACCCCGAGGTGCACGGCACCACCATCGCCCGCCTGGTCGCGGGCACCGCCCTGTTCCTCACCATCGGCGCCGGTGGCCAGCCCCTCGTCGCGCAGGCCAGCAAGCCCTACCGGCTCAGCGAGGACACCCGCCCCGCCGACGGGATCGACGCACTCGCCGATCCCCGCTGCTTGCGTAGCCGCATCCGGGGAATCCTCGTCCTCAATAGCCCCTGATCAGCGGCTTACGCGGGGCGCGGCCCCTTTCTTGCCGTATTCCGGTCCAGCCCCTACGACACGCGGAATGAGTTTCCCGCGACGCGCCGTGGACGGCTGGCGGCGGTATCGGTGGCTGGGTCAGGCTGGCGGCCCCCGCCACTGGAAGGAGCCGAGCACGCGATGGCGACCACCACCGAACCCGCGTTGACGGATGTTCTGGACCAGATCCGTCAGGCTCAGCGTGCGCAGGCCGAGGATCTGAAGGTGATCAAGGGGCAGCTCACCGACCTGCCCGGGATGAAGACGACGCTGGCGCGTACCCGGCTGGACATCCGAGTATCTCCTTTTTCTCGGCTGGTCGTGCTTGTCGGTGGCAGGTGGGAAAAGATCGGTGTTCAGTCCCAGGTGACCGGCAGCGAGGTCAGACCGAACAGGGGGTCGTCGAGCCTGAATTCCACCTCGTCCAGCTCCACCGCGAGGCGCAGGCTGGGAATCCTGCGCAGCAGCGTGGGGTAGACCACCTGGAGTTCGGCCCTGGCCAGGTTTTGGCCAAGGCACTGGTGGACGCCGTAGCCGAAGGCGACGTGGCGCCGGGTGTCGCGACGAATATCCAGGGTGTCCGGGTCGGCGAACGCCTCCGGGTCGCGGTTGGCGGCCAGGTTCAGCGCGGCGATCCCGTCACCGGCGCGGATCACCTGTCCGCCGATCTCGATGTCCTCGGTCGCCACGACGGCGTTGCGGGCCAGGCTCGGATCATCGCGCAGCGCCGCGGCCTGCTCGGGATGCCGCAGCAACGTCAACGTGCCGAGCGCGATCATGTTCGCGGTGGTCTCGTGCCCGGCCGCGAGCATGAGCGTGGTGTTGGCCAGCACCTCCTCGGCGTCGATGGTGCCGGCCTCGCGCTGTTCGATCAGCCGGCTGATGATGTCGTCGCCCGGGTGCCGCTCCTTGACCACGATCAGGTTCCGCAGGTAGTCCAGGAGCGCGGCGTTCGCGGTGGCCTGCTGCTCGGCGGGGACGCCCGCGGCGTTGGTCAGCCGTGACCACCGGTTGAAGTCCGCCTGGTCGGCCACAGGGACACCGAGCAGCCAGCAGATCACCGTGGAGGGAACGGGCAGTGCCAGCGCGGTGACCAGATCGGCGGGTTTGTCCCCGGCGAGCAGGTCGTCGATCCGCTCGTCCACCAGCCGCTGGATGGCCGGGCGCATCGCCTCCACCCGCTTCACCGTGAAGTCCCTGATGACGATGCGGCGCAGCACGTCGTGCCGGGGCGGGTCCGTGCGCAGCATGCCGACGTTGGTATTGAGTTCCAGCACGATTCTTCTCAACTCCGGAGTGGGGACTGGGAAACCCGGCGCGTTCTGATTGGCGCTCACCCTCGGGACGGCGAGCACCGCGCGCACATCCTTGTGCCGGGTGAGCAGCCACAGCCGGCTGTCGTCGTACAACCTGGCGACCGCGACCGGCCGCTCGGCACGCAGCCTCGGATAGTCCGGCGGCTGACCGAGGGGACATCGTGCCGGGCGCCGCATCGGAAATGCCGGAACGGCAGCGGAATCTCGCGCGTGAACCTGCGTCATCGCGTCTCCCTGAGATCGAGTGACAGTGCCATCGAACCACAAGCGGGGAGTACTCCCCACTTGTGATTTCACGTTAGCCACTAAACGGGGAGCTGTCCACGGTTAGCTGCTACCGTGTGGACGTGAGACGTGAACGAGAGCCCGGGACAGCACCACTGCGCCGCGACGCTCGGCGCAACCGGGAACTGCTGCTCACCGCGGCACGAGAGGTGTTCGCGGAGCAGGGAGTGCAGGCGCCGCTGGACGAGATCGCCCGCCGGGCCGGCGTGGGAAACGCCACGCTGTATCGGCACTTCCCCACCAGGCGCGATCTCATTGAGGTGGTCTTCGCCGAGCCGCTCCGCCGGATCCAACAAGTCGGTGACGAAGCCTTGGGCATGAACGACGGCGGTGCCGCACTGGCATGGTGCATGGAGCAGCTGTGCGAGCTCCTGGCCGCCGACCGAGGTATCGGCGAGTTGCTGCTGGCGCCGCTCCCGGACACTCAACTGCTGCAGGACCCTCGGCGGCAGAGTATCGAAGTCGTCTCGAAACTCGTGGAACGCGGGCAGGCGCAGGGCTCACTGCGGGCCGACCTGGACGCCGCCGACGTCTTCATCACCCTGCGTGCGATGTTCTCGGCCGTGATGATGACCCAGGACATCAGCCCACGCGCATGGCGCCGACAGTGCGCCCTGTTCCTCGAAGCGTTCCGGCCCGACCCCCTCCGCGAACTGCCCATCCCCCCACTCACCCGCCAACAACTGGCCCGGGTACTGCACCTCTCCCAGGACCCCTCACCACCCGCAAAATAGGTGCACACCACACGGCAAGCCTTCGAGGTGGGCATCCCGGCGTCACCTGAAACCGAGACCTTTTCGCGGGTTATCGCTCGGTGATGAGCTTCCTGGCCAGGAACAGGATGGGCTCCACGGTCTTGATGCCGTCGTAGTTGCCGAGTATCACCGCCGTCCACCCGGTACCGGGGAACCAGTCCACATTGGTGGATATGCCGGGCCCTCCGCCGCTGTGCCCGTGGACCCAGTGGCCGTTGATGATGAAGACCATCGACGCATAGGCTCAGAAGGGGATCTGCGGGGACATATCGGGAGGGACCGGCCGGGGCTCCATCGCCAGTTTCGGGCTGACGGTGAGGTCGGTGTATACGGGGTTGAGCAGCTTGTTGCCCAGCACGGCTTGCACGAATCCGGCGAGATCCGCGGCGGTGGCGAAGCCTCCCCCCGTTATCTTTTTGGTGGCTCCTGATCAAGGGGCTCTGGTCGCCAGGCCCGGCATGACTTATGCCCCCAGTCGTACCCATGATCCGGGGGGTGGTGTCACCGGGTTTGGTGGCATCGAGGGACCGCTGATAGGGACACGGCCGCCCGTAGGGTAGGTCTCTCCATAACGTGGCTGCTGGCCGTCGATGCTCGATCGGTGACCGGCCGCGACGATACGAAAGATACCGTGCATGGACAACGGTTACGGGGTGTTCCTCGGCCTGGACGTTGGCAAGAGCGAGCACCACGCGGTCGGGTTGGACCCGGCTGGGAAGCGGCTGCACGATGCGCCGCTGCCCAACAGCGAGCCCAAGCTGCGGGCGATGTTCGCCAAGCTCGCGGTGCACGGCCCGGTGCTGGTCGTGGTGGACCAGCCGGCCACGATTGGTGCGCTGCCGGTCGCGGTGGCCCGTGCTTGCGGTCACGAGGTGGCGTATCTGCCCGGGCTGGCGATGCGGCGGATCGCTGACCTGTATCCGGGCAACGCCAAGACCGACGCCCGCGACGCCTACATCATCGCCGACGCCGCCCGCACCTTGCCGCACGCGCTGCGCCGGGTCGACGTCGGTGATGAGGCCCTGGCCGAGCTGGACGTGCTGATCGGCTACGACGACGACCTCACCGCCGAAGCGACCCGGCTGAGTAACCGCATCCGTGGGCTGCTCACTGGCCTGCACCCCGCACTCGAACGCGTCCTCGGCCCCAAAGTCACCCACCTCGCGGTGCTGGAGATCCTGTCCCGCTGCGGCGGCCCGATCGGCATCCGCAAGGCCGGGCGCCGCAAACTCACGTCGATCGCGACCAAGCACGCGCCCCGCATGGGCGCCAAACTCGTCGAAAACCTCCTCGCCGCCCTGGATGAACAGACCGTGGTCGTCCCCGGCACCGCCGCGGCGGACACCGTGCTGCCCCGGCTTGCTGAGAGCCTCAAAACCGTTCTGGCGCAACGAAAAACCGTCGCCACCGAGGTCGAGGAGATACTCGATGCGCACCCTCTTGCCCGGGTCCTGACCTCGATGCCCGGCATCGGCGTCAGGACCGCCGCCCGCATCCTGCTCGAGATCGGCGACGGCTCCGCGTTCGCCAGCTCCGGCCACCTCGCCGCCTACGCCGGCATCGCACCCGTCACCCACCGCTCCGGGTCCTCGATCAGAGGCGAGCATCCCGCCAGAACAGGCAACCGCAAGCTCAAACGCGCGTTCTTCCTCGCCGCCTTCGCAGCACTGTCCGACCCCACCAGCCGCGCCTACTACGACCGGAAACGGGCCGAAGGGAAGAAACACAACGCCGCCCTCATCTGCCTCGCCCGACGCCGCTGCGACGTCCTGTTCGCCATGCTCCGCAACAAGACCTTCTACCAACATCCGGCACCCCACACGGCTTGACAAATTCCATAGGGACACCCCCCCCCGCGGGCGAACCGACAAAGTGGGGATCCTCTTCGAGGACGTCGACACGCTTGCCGGAGTCTTGCGGGGCATAGGGATGAGCGATGCGCCTGCCGTCACGCCACTGCGGTTTGGTGTAGAAGTCCGAACTGGTCATGCCCGCCGGCGTGAAAATATTTTCGCGGACGTAGTCGTAGTAGGATTGGCCGGACACCTCCGCCACGATCGCCCCCAGGGCGTGGTAGCCGGTGTTGCAGTAGCGCCAACCGGATCCGGGTATGAAGGCAAGGCCGGTCTTCCGGACGAACTCCGGCTCGCCGTCCCAGGTCTGTTGGACACTGGTCCAGGTGGCCGCTGCCTTCTCGTACCCCGGAAGTTGCATGTGGTCACCCATACCGGAGGTGTGGGTGAGGAGCTGGTGGACGGTCACCTGGTCCGCGATCTCGTCCGGGAAGCCGTCGAGGTAAGCGCCCAGCTTTTCGTGGTAGGCCACCTTGTTCCGTTGGGCGAGTTGGGCAATGGCGACGCCGGTGAACAGTTTGGTGATCGAGGCCAGCGAGATGGTGTCCGGGCCGTTCGGGATCGACCGCTGATGGTCGGCCATACCGACGGAGCGGGACAGCACCGGGCGATCCCGATGCCTCAGTAGCACGGTGCCGGAGAACTTGTCTTCGGCGGCCAATCGCACGACCAACCGGTCGAGCTTGCCACCGGGCCGCAGGTCCTCGGGTATCCGATCGGTCCGGGAAGAGTCGGCGTGCCCGATTCCGGCGGGTGCCAGGGCGGTGCTCGCGGCCAGCGGAGCGGTCCCCATCGCGGCGAGTACGGATCGTCGAGGCAGCTTGTTGTCGGTCATCGAAATCGCCTCCTGTGGCGCTGTGTTGTGGCACTGTCACCTTGGGCGCGTCAGGTTCTCGGCCGGTGTTCGGAGATGAGTTTCCGGGCCAGTGCGTTGATCGGTTCGGTGGAACCGTCGTCGTAGTTGCTGAGCGTTACCGATGTCCAGTCGGTGGCCGGGAACCACTGCACGCTGGCGGACACTCCGGGGGCGCCGCCCTTGTGCCCGTGAATCCACTGGTCGTCGGCGAGGGTGACGCCTCCCGCATAAGTCGCGAAGCGTGGTTGCAGGGGCTCGCCGGGAGCGGACGCATCGGGTGGTATCGGCAGTTTCGGACTCAGGGTGAGCTGGGTATGCAGTTCGCCGATCAGTTTGCCGCCCTGCAGGGTCCTGGCGAAGTTGGCCAGGTCCGCGGCGGTGGCGAAGGGACTCCCCGCCGGGGAGCCGACGAAGTGGTGCTCGTCGACGACATCGACCTGCTCTCCGGAGGATCGCCGGACGTACGGGCGGGCGATACGCCGGTTGTCACGCCACTGCGGCTTGGTGTAGAAATCCGCGTCGCGCATATTCGCCGTTTGAAAGACGCGCTCGCGGATGTAGTCGTAGTAGCAACTGTTGGCAGCCTTCGCCACGATCGCACCCAATGTGAAGTAGCCGGAATTACTGTAAATAGATCCGGCGCCGGGCAGGAAGGGGAGTTTCCCGGTCCTCCGCACGGACGACATGATCCCGTTCCAGGTTTTCTCCACGCTGTCCCAGGTCTTCGCCTCCTCGTCGAATCCGTCCATTCGCATGAAGTCGCCCATACCTGACGTGTGGGTGAGCAAGTGGTGAACCGTCACATTGTCCGCGATCTCGGCCGGAAAGCCGTCAAGGTAGGCGCCCAGTTTCTCGTGATACGCCACCTTGCCCTGTTCGGCCAGTTGCGCGATCGCGATGGCGGTGAACAACTTTCCGACCGAGGCGAGGTTGAAAATGGTGTCCGGACCGTTCGGCACCGCCGATCTCCTGTTGGCCATGCCGTGAGAACGGGACAACACGGTCCGGCCGCGGTGGTTCAACAGCACCGTTCCGGCGAACTTCCCGTCGGCGGCCCATTGTGTGATGAAGTTGTCGAACTTCCCGCCCGGTCGCAAATCCTTGGATACCTGGTCGAACTGGCTCGCGTCGGAGTGGGCGGTCCCGGAGGCACTCAGCACGGTGCTCGCTGCCAGGGGAGCCGTTCCCAGCAACGCGAGTACGGATCGTCGAGACGGTTGGTGCCGGGCCATGATGTGATCTCCTTTCGAGTGCGGGTTCGGAAACGTTCCGCATCAGCCGACGGTGCGACGGCCCGCGGCTGCCGTTACGACGTCAGCAGTTCCTCCGAACGCCGCATCGCGGGCGACTCGACCTGGTCCTGATTGGTGAGGATGACCACCAAATGTCCGGTTTCCGGATAGATGTCGATTTCGCCTTCGTAGCCTGGAGTGCCGCCATTGTGGCCGACGATCCGCACGCCGTTGATACGTTTGTCGGCGAAGCCGTAACCGTATTTGGGTGGTTCCATCGGTCGTTTCCCATTCGATGGTGGGCGTGGGTTCCCGGGGGGTTGCACCTTGCCGGTCAACACGGTGTTGGTGAGTTCGGGGTTCAGGAGTTGATGGGCCAGCAGCACCCGGGAGAACTCGAGCATGTCTGCGACGGTCGACCATGCCCCGCCGGCGGGGCATGGTCGACCAGTTTCACCACCTCACTCCAGTCTCGCAGTTCTGCTCCGGCGGGGGCCGCGCCGCGGTCCGGACCGGGCTGGACGGGTTGCCCGTCCGGGCCCGTCAGGGCATAGGGGTGAGCCATGGCGGGAATGTCAGCGGGTTTGTAGTCGCGGACGGCGGTATGGGCCATGCCGGCGGGCGCGAAGACGTGCTGGTGCACGTATTCGCCGTACGGCCTCGCGGTGACCTGCTCGATGACCGCTCCCAGGGTGACGTAACCGGCGCTGCTGTAGCTGAACTTCGCGCCCGGGGCGGACTGGAGGGGCTCGCGGCGGATGCGTTCCATCAACTCGGTGATCGGGTAGTTCGACCGCGCGTCCGCTTCCTCGGGGGTGGTGGTGCCCATCCCGGAGGTGTGGGTGAGTAGCTGGTGGATCGTGACTTTCGTGGCGATCTCAGGCGGGAAGCCCGCCAGATACTTCCCGATCGTGTCCTCGAACGACAGCCGGCCCTGGCCGGCGAGCTGGGCGATGGCTCCGGAGAACTTCCCCTCTCCGGCGAGCTGTTTCAGGTGCTCGTCGTAGGCGGCCCAGACCTCCGGAACGGGTGCGGTGTCCTCGGGACGGCGTGGTACGGCCCCGCAGGCGGCAACCGCGGACGCCAGGAGTAGCCCGCCGAGAAAGGCCCTTCGGCGCATCATCGGTCACGAGTCCCTTTCCGGTAACGAGGTGTCGCGCAGAATGCGGTCATGGAGGTCACCCTTCCCGGGGCGGCGTACCGCGAGCCGATCGCCGTTCCATACGGAATCCATAGGTCACGATCAGGGACTGTTCCGAGATCGGTGTTTTCGGCCCGACACGCCGGGCTTGGGTCCGGCGGGATGGGCACTGTGAGTGATGACATTTGATGTTGTGAGTCCACGCGAGAGTGAGTCCAAGCTGGGCCGGCCAGCTGTCGGCGGAGCAGGTCGCCGCGGCGGCGATGGTGGCCGAGGCCAGGGCGCGGGGGCTGGCGTTGACCGGTCCGGACGGTCTGTTGAAGTTGTTCACCAGGAGTGTGCTGGAAACTGCTCTCAATGAGGAGATGACCGAGCACCTCGGGCACAAGAAGAACCAGGCCGAGCCGGACCGGGAGTCGTCGAACGTGCGGAATGGGGCGCGGTCGAAGACCGTGATCTCGGATGCCGCTGGTGAGGTCGAGATCGATGTGCCGCGGGACCGGGAAAGTACGTTCGAGCCACAGATTGTGAAGAAGCGGCAACGCCGGCTCACTGATGTGGATGAGATCGTGCTGTCGCTGTATGCGAAAGGGGGTGACGACCGGGGAGATCTCTGCGCGTTTCGCCGAGATTTACGGTGCTTCGGTGAGTAAGGAGACGATCTTCCGTATCACCGACAAGGTGGTCGCCGAGATGCAGGAGTGGGCCAACCGCCCTGTCTACGTGGCCGTGTTCATTGACGCGATCCATGTCAAGGTGCGGGACGGCCA
>NZ_VTHK01000093.1 GCF_009765355.1 Amycolatopsis anabasis
CACACCCGGTCAACCCCACCCCACCAGCAAAAACCAAGATGAAAAATGCCCAATGTGGCATTGGGGGCGCTCAAGGTTCCCAATGTGGCTTTCGGGGCGTTGAAGGTACCGAAAGCCACATTGGGGGAAACGGTTACCGGGGGCGGAGGGCGGCGAGGGTGAGATCGGTGACCGTGTCGGCGTAGGACTCGGTGAGCGGGCCGGTGCGGAGTAGCCAGCGGTAGTAGATCGGGCCCCACAGGAGTTCGAAGGCGGCGTCCAGGTCGAGGTCGGCGGCGAGTTGACCGGCGGCCTGCGCGCGGCGGAACCGGTCCCGGGTCGCGGCGAGCAGCGGTTCGTACAGGCGCTCGCGGAATTCCTCGGTGAGCTGGGGATCCTGCTGGAACTCGGTGAGCAGCACGCGGTACGGCACGTCGAACCGGGGATCGGTGAGTTCGGCGACCGTCGCGCGCACGACCAGCCGGAGATCGGCTTCGAGGTCACCGGTGTCCGGCAGCGCGACCCGTTCTTCGGCGCCCTCGGAAAGGGCGAGGAAGGCGTCGAAGACGACCGCGCCCTTGGACGGCCACCAGCGGTAGATCGTCTGCTTGCCCACGCCCGCGCGGGCGGCGATCGCTTCGATGGTCAGTTTCCGGTAGCCCACCTCGCCGAGCAGGTCGAAGGCCGCGCCGAGGATCGCCTGGCGGGAGCGTTGGCTGCGGCGGGCCGGATCGGGTGCCTTGCGCTGGTTCATGGGCGTAGGTTAGCGTATGGCGAAACGAGACGGTTCGTCTCGTTGGAACCGAAAGAGGAGAGCTACTTGACTCGACACGATTCATCCCGCGTCTGGCTGGTCACCGGGGCCGGTCGGGGCTTCGGCCGCCGGTTCGCCGAGGCCGCGCTCGCCGCGGGAGACCGGGTCGTCGGCACCGCGCGCCGCCCCGAGGCGCTCGACGATCTGGTGGCCGCGCACGACGGCAGGCTCGCCGTGCTCCCGCTCGACGTGGCCGACCGCGCGGCCGTCTTCGCGACGGTCGAGCGTGCGATCGAAGCGTTCGGCCGCCTCGACATCGTGGTCAACAACGCCGGCTACGGCCTGATGGGCGCGGTGGAGGAGATCACCGAAGAGCAGGCGCGGGCGCAGCTCGACACGAACTTCTTCGGCGCGTTGTGGGTGACCCAGGCCGTGCTGCCGCAACTGCGGAAGCAGGGGTCCGGGCACATCGTCCAGATCTCCAGCGTCGGCGGGCTCGGCGCGATCGCGACCATGGGCCTGTACGCGGCCGGCAAGTGGGCGCTCGAAGGCATGAGCGAGGCCCTCGCCCAGGAAGTGGAACCCTTCGGGATCAAGGTGACGCTCGTCGAACCGGGTGGCTACGCGACCGACTGGGGCACCACGA
Organism: Amycolatopsis anabasis; assembly: GCF_009765355.1. Taxonomy (GTDB): domain Bacteria; phylum Actinomycetota; class Actinomycetes; order Mycobacteriales; family Pseudonocardiaceae; genus Amycolatopsis; species Amycolatopsis anabasis. Next base: position 1,380 of record NZ_VTHK01000093.1, read on the forward strand.
GCATGCGCATGGCCGAGTACAGCCCGGCCTACGAACCGGTGCGCGCCAAGCTGTTCGCCGAGGGCGCGGACATCGAGGAAGGCGATCCAGCCAAGGTCGCCGAGGCCGTGCTGAAACTCGTCGACAGCGAGAATCCGCCGCTGCGCCTGCTGCTCGGCGACGCCATGTACGACGGCATCTTCGAAATGTACGAGAAGCGGATCCAGGAATGGCGGAGCTGGGAGAATCTCGGCCGGGCGTGCTGACGGGGCCCGAAAGTGCGCGCACTTTCGGGCACCCGCTCACACGGCGGCTGGGGCAGAGCGCCTGGCGAGCGCTTTTTCCGCCAGCCAGCCGAAGGTCAGGCCGAGGATCGTCCACAGTGCACACTGCGTGCCGAGGGAGGCGATCCGGAAGCTCCACAGCGTGGAACCGGGGAACTCCGGGGGCACCTCGTCGATGATCGGCATCAGCCACGCGGCCACGCCGATCGCGACGAGGTAGCCCGCGCACCCCACAAGGCCACCGGCCCACGCGCCGTAGCGGTCGGCGAGCTTGCGGCCCGCGACCACCGCCACGATCCCGAAAACCAGTGACAGGGCCACGAATCCGAAGTACAGCCCGGTGCGTTCACCGATCGTGCCGGGCTGCCCGACGGCGGGCGGATTCGCCGGATACTTCAGGAACGGCACCAGAACCACCACGGCGAACGCCCCGGCGGCGAGCAGTGCCGCGGTCACCCGCGGCCGCAGGGTGCCGATCCGGCCGGAGGAGAACGCGAACGCGAGCGAGAACAAGCCACCGATCGCGACGCCGTAAACGCCGACCCCGGTGAACAACCCGAGCGTGCTCTGCACGCCCCGGCTCACCAGTTCTTCTTCCGCGCCATGCGCTTCCTCGCCACCGGCGCCGTGTTCGTGCTCGTGCGCGGCGCCCGCCTCCTCGATGCCGATGGCCGCGTTCACCGACGGCTCACCGAAGAGGTACGCGAACAGGGTCGCGAGCACACCGGCGATCAGGCCCGCGAGCATGCCGCGGACCAGCAGGGTCCTCATCATGGAAAGCGGCCCCGCCCTAGTGGCAGGGGAAGGCGAGCAGGTGCCGGCCGTCGTGCACGAATTCGTGGATGTAGGAGTTGGCGAACAGCGCCGTGGCGCCTTGTTCGGCGCTGACGAAGTACAGGGCGATCAGCGCGAGCAGTCCGATGAGCACCGCCCACGGCAGGTTTTCCCGGACCGGGATGCGAAGCGGGATCTGGGCAGGGATCGCGGCTTGTGACATGGCGTGACCTCCTCGGCTGGCGCGGCCGTAGTGGGGTGTCGCGACGGCCCCGGGTCTGACTCCCCGGGCGAGGGAGGATTCGCCCAGGTCACAGTGGCGCGTCCGTGCGGATTCTCACCGCATTCCGGGGGCTGTCGCCTAGCCGGGCGAGCGTAAGCCGCCCTTTCTCGGAGAGTCAATGTGACCTGGCCATCCGCGCCCGGATGGACGCATGGACTGGACCACCTGCGATGATTGAAACTGTGTGAAACGCTGATTGACCGCGCATAAATAAGCATCTAGGGTGAAGTGGGGCCGGTCCGGAACGGACCGGTGGCGAGCACACGGATGGGGAGTTCATGTCCCGGTCATTCATGGATGAAGAGATCGCGAGCCAGCCGGATTGCTGGCGCAGGGCGGCGGAACTCGCCGGCGCGCTCGGCGCCCGGCTGCCGGCGCCCGGCCGCCGGGTGGCCGTGGTCGGCTGCGGCACCTCCCGGTTCATCGGCGAGTCCTACGCGGTCCTGCGCGAATCGGCCGGTCTCGGCTACACCGACGCGTTCGCGGCCTCCGAATTCCCCAAGGGGCGGCGCTACGACGAGCTGCTGGCGATCTCGCGTTCGGGCACCACCACCGAGGTGCTCCGCCTGCTCGAATCGGTGCGCGGCGAGATGCCGACCACGGTGATCACCGGTGTGCCGAAGGAGATCGCGCCGGTCTCGGACACCGTGCTCGACCTGTCCTTCAGCGACGAGCGGTCCGTGGTGCAGACCCGGTTCGCCACCACCACGCTGGCCCTGTTGCGCAGCCACCTCGGCGAGGACCTGACCACCGCGATCCGCCAGGCCGAGCAGGCCCTGACCGAACCGGTCGACGACGCGGTCCGCACGGCGTCGCAGTTCACCTTCCTCGGTACCGGTTGGACGGTCGGCATCGCCAACGAGGCCGCGCTGAAGTTCCGCGAGGCGTCGCTGTCCTGGACCGAGTCCTATCCGGCCTGGGAGTACCGGCACGGACCGATCAGCATCAGCGAACCGGGCCGGGTGACCTGGATGTTCGGCGCCGCGCCCGGCGGCCTCGCCGAGGACGTCCGGCGCACCGGCGCGACCTTCGTCGACGGCGACCTCGATCCGCTCGCCGATCTGGTGCGCGCGCAGCGGGTCGCCGGGCTCATCGCGGCCGATCGCGGGCTGGACCCGGACACTCCGCGGAATCTCACGCGTTCGGTTGTGCTGCACTAGTTCCATGAACGCACAGCTGGTCGCGGCGCTGGACGTCGGCGGCACGAGTATCAAGGCGGCGCTGCTCGACGACGAACTGCGCCAGCTGACCGCGGTCCGCGAACCCACCGCGCACGGCGCCGACGGAACCGCGCTCGCGGACCAGATCACCCGCCTGGTCACCGGACTCACCGGCGGCGCCGCCCCGGCAGCGGTCGGCGTGGTGGTGCCGGGCATCGTGGACGAGGCGGCCGGGGTGGCGCGCTACGCGGCCAACCTCGGCTGGCGGGACGTCCCGTTCGGGGCGATGCTCGCCGAACGCCTCGGCGTCCCGGTCGCGTTCGGGCACGACGTCAGCGCCGGCGGGCTGGCGGAATACCGGCTCGGCGCCGCGCGCGGCTTCGGCAACGCGGTGTTCATGCCGGTCGGCACCGGGATCGCCGCCGCGTTGCTGTTCGACGGCAAGCCGTACCGCGCGGGCGGGCACGCGGGCGAGGTCGGGCACATGGACGTCGGCCACGAGCGGAAGTGCTCCTGCGGCGCGGTCGGCTGCCTGGAGGCGATCGCCTCGGCGGCCGCGCTCGCCCGCCGCTACGGCGAGCGGACGCGGAATCCGGTGACCGGTGGCGAACAGGTCGTGGACGCGGCCCGGCGCGGCGATCCGGATGCGGCGGCGGTCCTCAAGGAGGCGCTGGACGGCCTCGGCCGGGCCCTGACCGCGCTGACCATGGTGCTCGCGCCGGACGTGTTCGTCCTCGGCGGCGGGCTGTTCGGTTCCGGCGCGTTCCTGCTCGATCCCTTGCGCCACTGGCTGTCCGCGCACCTGACCTTCCAGCGGATGCCGGAGCTGCGGCTGGCCGAACTCGGCGACGAGGCCGGTTGCCTCGGCGCCGGGCTGCTGGCGAGGGCCCTGTTGCCATGATCGTCACGGTCACCCCGAACACCGCCCTCGACGTGACCTACACGCTCGAGCGGCTGGTGCCGGATGTGGCCCACCGGGCGCACCGGGTCGACCGGCGCGCGGGCGGCAAGGGCGTCAACGTGGCCCGGGTACTGCACACGCTCGGCGCGCGCACCTGCGCGATCGGCACCGCGGGCGGCCCGGACGGCACGCTGATCCGCGCGGATCTGCGCGCGGCCGGGATTTCGCACCTGCTGCTGGACACCCGGTCGAACTCCCGCCGCACCACCACGATCCTGGCCACGGCGGACGAAACGGTGACGCTGGTCAGCGAGCCCGGCGCCGAACTGTCCACAGTGGAATGGAAGGCGATCGAGGGCGCGGTGCGACGGCTCGTGTCCCAGGCGACGGTGCTGGTCTGCTCGGGCAGCCTGCCGCCGGGGGTGCCCGCCGACGCCTACGCCCGGTTGATCGACATCGCCGGTGCGCTGCCCACGATCCTGGACGCTTCGGGCGAGGCGCTGGCCGCCGGACTCGACGCCCGGCCGACCGTGGTGAAGCCGAACGCGGCCGAACTCGTCGAGGTGACCGGGCAGCCGGATCCGCTCGCCGCGGCCGAGGCGCTGCGGGCGGAAGGCGCGGGCGCGGTCCTGGTGTCCCTCGGCGCCGAGGGCATCCTCGCCGCCACCCCCCAAGGCGCCTGGCACGCGCGGCCGTCCCGGCCGCTGACCGGGAACGCCACCGGCGCGGGGGATGCCGCGGTCGCCGGGATCGCGCTCGAACTCGCCGCGGGATCGGCGTGGCCGGAGGTGCTGCGCCGCGCGGTCGCGCTCTCCTCGGCCGCGGTGCTGGGTCCGCTGGCCGGGGACTTCGACATCGACCACTACCGGCGCGAACTCGACGCCGTGCTCATCGAGGAGGTCTAGCGTGCCGCTGGTGTCCACGGGCGAAATCGCCGGTCCGGCAGCCGAACGCGGGGTCGGCTGCGGGGCGTTCAACGCCATCGGGCTCGAGCACCTCACCGCGATCATCGCGGGCGCGGAGGCCGCGGGCGCGCCGGTCGTCGTGCAGCTGAGCCAGAACGCGGTGCGCTACCACGGTTCCCTGGCGCCGATCGGCTCGGCGGCGCTGGCCGCCGCGCGGGCGGCGGCCGTGCCCGTGTCGGTGCACCTGGACCACGCCGAATCCCCGGATCTGGTGCGCGAGGCGGTCGAACTCGGCTTCGGTTCGGTGATGTTCGACGCGTCCGCCTTGGACTACGCGGACAACGTGCGGGCGACCGCGGAAATGGTGGCGTTCTGCCATTCCCGGGGCGTCTGGGTGGAGGCCGAACTGGGCGAGGTCGGCGGCAAGGACGGCGTGCACGCACCCGGCGCGCGCACCGATCCCGGCGAGGCGGCGGCGTTCGTCGCGGCGACCGGGGTGGACGCCCTCGCGGTGGCGGTCGGCACCTCGCACGCGATGCTCACCCGGGACGCGGCCCTGGACTTCGACCTCATCGCGAAACTGCGCGCGGCGGTCGCGGTTCCGTTGGTATTGCACGGTTCCTCGGGCGTCGCCGACAATGATTTACGCACGGCCGTCCGCTCGGGCATGACGAAGATCAACATCGCGACCCAGCTCAACAAGGAGTTCACCGCCGGGCTGCGCGAGTACTGCGCCGAGAACCCGGCGGTCGTCGATCCCCGCAAGTATCTCGGCGCCGCCCGCGCCCGCCTGCAGGCCGAAGTCATCCGGCTGCTCGGCGTTCTCGGGGCTAGGTGACCAGCACCTTGACGCCTTCGGCTTCGAAGGCGTTCACGGTGGCCTCGTCCACACCGGAATCGGTGATCAGCATGTTCACGTCCGCGGTCGGGCAGATCTGCGCGAACGCGTGTCCGCCCAGTTTGGACGAGTCCGCGACCACGACCACCTGACGCGCCCGCGAGGCCATCAGCTTGTTGATGCTCGCCTCGCCCTCGTGGTGGGCATACGCGCCGCGCACCGCGTCGATCGCGTCCACCCCGAGGAACACCAGATCCAGGGTGATCTCCTCCAGGATGAGCGTCGCCAGCGGCCCGGTCAGCTCGAACGAGTGCTGCCGCGCCACCCCGCCGGTCACCACGATCTTGATGTTCGGCCGCACCGCCAGTTCGTTCGCGATGTTGAGCGCGTTGGTGACCACGGTCAGCGCGGGGGAGTCGCCGCGGTCGTTGAAGTCCGGCCGGGTCGCCACCGCGCGGCCCACCTCGGTGCTGGTGGTGCCGCCGTTGAGCCCCACCACCATGCCGCGTTCCACCAGCCGCGCCGCCGCCGCGCTGATCCGCTGCTTCTCCGGGGCGTGCCGCGCCGCCTTGTGCCGCAGCGGGAGGTCGTAGGCCACGTTGCTGGCCACCGCACCGCCCCGGGTCCGCGTCAGCAGCTGCCGCCCCGCCAGGTGGTCCAGATCGCGGCGGATCGTCGCCGGGGAGACGTCCAGCTCCGCGGCCGTCTGCTCGACGTCGATCTTGTCCCGCTGCCCGACCATGTCGAGCAGGGCACTCAGCCGCTCGTGCCGATCCACGCCTCGACCCTCCTGCCGCACGTTGTTCCAGACTGAGAACGTACTACGCGCGGAGCAGTCCGATGGCCGGTGTGGCTCAGCCGGGCTTCGGCGAGTCGGTCCCCGGATGTGGCGTCTTCCAGCGACCCCGGGTGAAGTCCGGAAAGGGAATCGGCGCGCCGCCCAGCCGCACCGACATCGCGCTCAGCGCGAACGGCGCGTTCCACGCGGCCGCGTCGTAGACGTCCATATCGGGTGCCAGGCCGAGCCGGATGGTCTGCGCGAGCCGGTACAGCATGAGGTAGTCCATTCCGCCGTGCCCGCCCGGGCCCGGGCCGATGTCCTTCCACAGCCAGTGGTCGTAGTTCTTGAAGTCTTCGAAACTGCCCCACGTGTCATGGGAGTGCGTTGGCTCGAGATAGATACGTGCGGGGTAGTCCTCGAATACCCCTTTCGTGCCCGCGAGGTGGTTGAGGCGCGAATACGGATGCGGGTTGGAAACGCCGTGGACCAGGTGAATCACCCGGCCCTTCTCGGTCTGCAGCAGGCTCATCGTCACGTCGCCGTCGACGTAACGCTCCCGCCACCTGGGATCCCCGGCCGGAACGTGCTGGGCGCGGTAGTCGGCGAGCCCGAGCGCGGGGGTGCTCATCGAGGTCATCCGCACCAGGCGGTCGCCGCGGTTGATGTCCAGATAGGACGCGACCGGGCCGAGCCCGTGCGTGGGGTAGAGGTCGCCGTTGACCTTGGTGTGCCAGGCCCGGCGCCACTGCCCCTGGTAGTAGGTGTCGGAGAACAGCAGTTCGCGCAGATCGTGCAGGTAGGCGCCGGAACCGTGCAGCAGTTCGCCGAACAGGCCCTCGTGCGCCATCCGCAGCACGCGCAGCTCGTTCTTGCCGTAGCAGCAGTTCTCCAGTTGCAGGCAGTGCCGCCGGGTCTGCTCGGAGGTGTTCACCAGTTCCCACATGTCCGGGATGGTGGTGGCGATCGGGCATTCCGAGCCGACGTGCTTCCCGGCCCGCATCGCGGCGAGCGCCATCGGGGTGTGCCATTCCCACGGTGTCGCGAGGTAGACGAAGTCGATGTCGTCGCGGCGGACGAGCTGCTCGTAGGCGTGGTCGCCGCCGGTGCAGGTCGCGGGCGCGGGATGCCCGGCCTTGGTGATCGTCGCGGACGCCTTCGCCACGAACTCGGCGTTGATGTCGCAGACGGCGGTGACCCGCACGTTCGGGACGGCGAGGAAGAGGGGCAGCATGGACGCGCCGCGGTTGCCCAGGCCGATGATGCCGATCCGCACGGTGTCCCGGGCCTCGAAGGGCACGCCCATCATCGAGGCGCCCCGGGGTTTCGGCCACGAGCGGGCGTCTTCGCCTATTCCGGAAGCCGGTTCGGCGCCCGCGATCCCCTGGCCGATCCCCAGCGCGGCCAGGCCCGCGCCCGCGGCGGCGCCGGTGCGGAGGGCCGATCGCCGGGTGACGTTCTCGGGGCTGCGTGCTGGTTCGTCGGCCATCTGCCGCCTCCTTGCGGAACCTGTTTCGGGGTGCATCGAGGATCGTTCGAAAGTGCACCCAGGTCAAGAGTTTCGCGAAGTTTCGATCAGGAAAGAGCAACATCGAGCAGCAGATGGCCTAGCGACCTGGCGTAGGCTTCCAGGCAACTCACTGTTGACAACTGCGCGAAATCGAACAAAACTGCGCACCAATGCGCACCGAGTGCGCGCAATCCGCTGACTTCGATCAGGTGGTGGCCATGCGATCAGGTGGCAAGTTCTCCCTCATAGCCGTGACGGCAGGTCTGGCGCTCGCCGCATGCGGCAGTCCGACCGGTCCGGAGAACGCCAATGGCGGTGAGAACGCGCTGCCGGGCGCCGAGCAGTACCTCAGCTCGCCGTGCCCCGAGGCGGGCACGAAGCCCACCGGCAGGCAGTTCACCTACTGGTCGATGTGGACCGCCGACGAGCCGCAGGGCAAGGTGCTCAAGCGCGCGATCGACTGCTTCACGCAGAAGACCGGGGTCACGGTGAACGTGCAGTGGCTGGGCCGCAAGCTGCTCACCCAGAACGTGGCCCCCGCGCTGAACACCGCGGACGTGCCGGACCTGATCGACCAGGACCTGAACCAGCTGAACGCGGCGGTGGTGGCCCCGGGCGGCACGCAGAGCGTCGAGGACGTCTTCGCGTTGAAGGTGGGCGAGGGCGAGAAGACCGTCAAGGACGTGCTGACCCCGACCAGCTACACCATGCCGCAGAACCGCGACGCCGCGGGCAAACCGTTCCTCGTCCCGTACGAGCTGATCAGCAACGCGTGGTGGTACAACCGCGACGTCAACCCGAACCTCGCGCCGCCCCGGTCGATCGACGAGCTGTTCGCCCTGTTCGACAAGGCCAAGCAGGACGGCAAGGCGGCGATCAGCCAGGACGGCGACATCAACGACTACAACCTCTACTTCTTCACCCAGCTCGCCGCGCGGTTCGTCGGCCCGGGCGGGATCGTGAAAGCCGCGCAGGACAGGACCGGCCAGTCCTGGAAGGCCGAACCCGGTTTCCTGGAGGCGGCGAAGCTGGTCGAGCGCCTGGCGAAGGGCCACTACTTCGTCGACGGCTGGGACGCCTCCAAGTTCCCGCAGGTGCAGCAGCGCTGGGCGGACGGCGAATCGGTCTACACCTTCAACGGGAGCTGGCTGCCCAGCGAGATCCGCGAGTACCTCGGCAAGCAGGGCGGCGGCAAGGCGATCAACTACGGCTCGTTCCAGTTCCCGATGCCCGCCGGCGCGACGCACGACATCGTGGAACAGCTGCCCATCGGGTTCTCGGTGACCGCCAAGGCCAAGAACCCCGAACCCGCCAAGGCGTTCATCGCCTACGTGCTGAACAAGGACATCCTCGCCGGGATCCCGGCGGTGAGCGACAACCTCACGCCGCGGACGGACCTCGCGGTGCCGGACGACCTGAAGCCGATCAAGGCGGTGCTCGAGGACCCGAAGAAGGAGCACACGCTGATCGCCGACGGGCTGAGCGGGATGGGCACCTACGTGGACAACGTGTTCTACCCGGCGGACAATGCGCTGCTCAAGGGGCAGCTGACCGCGCAGCAGTTCATCGATCAGGTGGCGGCGAAGAGCGCTGAGTACTGGAGGGCCCGTGGGTGACCAAATGCGGGTCGTGAGTGTTCCGGCCGGTTCTAACCGGTCCAAACACTCACGACGACCGCGCGTTCTGAAAAGGCACTGCTGATGGCGCAGATCGCGGTACCGGCGGGCAAGCCGGTCACCGGTAAGGCGGGCGCGCAGCTGCGAGGCAAGCGGCGGTTGTTCTGGCCGCTGCTCGCCCCGGCACTGGCGCTCTACGTGGTGTTCCTCGTGGTGCCCACCATCGCCACCGCGGTGCTCAGCTTCTCCAGCTGGGCCGGTGCGGGCGACACCCCGGATTTCAACGGGTTCGCCCAGTACCGCGAGATGTTCGCCAGCGACGCCTTCCGGTACTCGTTCTTCAACACGCTGCTCTACATCGTGGTCGGCGGGGTCGGCACGTTCCTGCTCGCGTTCCTGTTCACCATGGTGCTGCGGGACATGCGGGGCGGGAAGCTGATCCGGGCGATCCTGTTCTTCCCGAACATCGTGGCGCCGGTCGCGCTGGGCATGTTCCTCGGTTTCGTCCTGGTGTACCGGCCGGGCAAGCAGGGGCTGATCAACTTCGTGCTCGAGGGGATCGGGCTAAACGGGGTCAAGTTCCTGCAACCGGAGAACGTCACCTACGCGGTGATCGTCGCGCTGATCTGGGCCAGTTCGGGGTTCTACATCACGATCCTGATGGCCGCGGTCGACCGGATCCCGCCGTACCTCTACGAGGACGCCGAGATCGCGGGCGCGTCGCCGTGGCAGAAGTTCCGCAACATCACGCTCCCGCTCACCTGGGACGTGGTCGGGGTCGCCGGCGTGCTGTGGACGATCAACGCGATGAAGATCTTCGAACTGGTCTTCGTGCTCGCCGGTCCGGGCACCTATTCGCCGCCGATCCACGCCTGGACGCTGGGGATCTACGTCTTCGACCGGTCGTTCGGCACCCAGGGCACCCCGGCCTACGGGGCGGCCTGCGCGTGCGCGGTGATGATGATCGCGCTGGTCTCGGTGTTCGTCGTACTGCTGCGCAGGCTCATGCGCCGCGACGCGATCCAGTACTAGGGGAGTGCTCGTGTCCACTGTGGATGTTCCGGTCGAACCGGCCGCGGAGCCGGTGCGCAAGCCGCCCCGCAAACCGAAACCGGCGCCCGGGTCGCGGCGGTTCAGTCCGTTCCGGGTGCTCGGCACGGCCGTGGTGTGGCTGTTCACCGCGTTCAACCTGTTCATCCTCTACTGGCTGATCTCGTCGTCGTTCAAGACGCCGGTGGAGATCTTCACCCAGCCGTTCCAGCTGCCCCGGCAGTGGTTCGTGGCCGGGAAGCCGTTCCGCAACTTCGCCTACGCCTGGAGCCAGGCCGGTTTCGGCACGGCGTTCCTCACCACCGTGCTGCTGGTCGCGGCTTCCGCGGTGGTCGTGGTGGCGCTCTCGGCGCCCGCGGCCTACGCGCTGACCCGGCTCGGCGTGCGCGGTTCGAACGGGCTCACCAACCTGTTCGCGATCGGCATGGGGGTGCCGTTCCAGACGGTGATCATCCCGTTGTTCGTGGGCATGGCGAAACTGCACCTGACCAACAGCCTGCTCGGCCTCTTCCTGGTCTACGTGGCGCTTTCGCTGCCGTTCACGGTGTTCCTGCTGACCGGGTTCTTCCGCTCGCTGCCGGACGAGATGGAGGAGGCGGCCGCGATCGACGGCGCGTCCCCGGTCCGGACCTTCGTGTCGATCATGCTGCCGCTGGCGCGCGGCGGGCTGATCACCGGGCTGATCCTGAACGCCATCGGGCTGTGGAACGAGACCCTGCTGTCGATCGTCTTCTTGCAGGACAACGCGAAGTTCACGCTCGCGCGGGCGCTGTTCACCTTCTACGGCGCGGCCAGCTACCAGTCGGAGTACGGCGGCCTGATCGCCGGGGTCACCATCGTGGTGCTCCCGATGCTGGTGCTCTACATCCTGCTCGCGCGGCGCATCATCACCGGCCTGACGCTCGGCGCCGGGAAATAGGGAGACAAGGCATGGCAACGGTTTCGTTCAAGGGGGCCACGCGGTACTACGCGGGCGTCGACAAACCCGCGGTGGACCGCCTCGACCTCGAGGTGAACGACGGCGAGTTCCTGGTGCTGGTCGGCCCGTCCGGCTGCGGCAAGTCGACCACCCTGCGCATGCTCGCCGGGCTGGAGGGCGTCGACGAGGGGCAGGTGCACATCGGCAGCCGGGACGTCACCGAGCTGCCGCCGAAGGACCGGGACATCGCGATGGTGTTCCAGAACTACGCGCTGTACCCGCATATGACGGTGGCCGAGAACATCGGCTTCCACCTCAAGATCAACAAGACGCCCAAGGCGGAGCGGGCGAAGCTGGTCGCCGAGGCGGCCGAACTGCTCGACCTCACCGCGTTCCTGGACCGCAAACCCGCCAAGCTCTCCGGTGGGCAGCGGCAGCGGGTCGCCATGGGCCGGGCGATCGTGCGGCGGCCCCAGGTGTTCTGCATGGACGAACCGCTGTCCAATCTGGACGCCAAGCTCCGGGTGCAGACCCGCACCCAGATCGCCTCGCTGCAGCGGCGGCTCGGGGTGACCACCATCTACGTCACCCACGACCAGGTCGAGGCGATGACCATGGGCGACCGGGTCGCCGTGCTCAAGGACGGCGCGCTGCAGCAGTGCGACACGCCGATCGGGCTGTTCGCCAAGCCCGCCAACGTGTTCGTGGCCGGATTCATCGGCTCGCCCGCGATGAACCTGCTGCCCCGCGGCGACCACATCCTCGGGGTGCGGCCGGAGGGCTGGCGGATAACCGAACCCGGCGAGGGCATCGCGGCGACCGTCGAGGTGGTCGAGGAACTCGGCAGCGACCAGTACCTGTACTGCGCGACGCCGGACCACGACGTCCCGCTCACCGTGCGGACGCCGGGCATGGCCTCCTGGCAGCGGGGCGACCGGATCGGGCTCGTGCCGCTGTCCGACGCGGTGCACCGGTTCGACGCGGCCACCGGAGAACGGCTCCCGGAGTGATGGAGACCCGGCTTCACCGCGAGGATCTGACGCTTCCGGCGGCCGAACTCGGCGCGGAGAACCCGCTTCCGCGGCTCGTCCGGCCGGGCCACGTGCAGCAGGTGGCCAATATCGACGAACTGCCCGCCGAACTGGCCGGGAACATCGCCTACGGCGCCCTGGAGTCCCTGCTGCCGTGCCGGATCCAGGACGGGTACGGGCGGGAGCGGGAACCGCGTGCCCTGCCCGCGCTGGTGCTGGAGAACTCGCGGCTGCGCGCGACCGTCCTACCCGGACTCGGCGGTCGGCTGTACTCGCTGGTGGACAAGGAGAACGATCGCGAGCTGCTGTACCGCAACCCGGTCTTCCAGCCCGCGAACCTGGCCTTGCGCAACGCCTGGTTCGCCGGTGGCGTCGAATGGAACCTGGGCAGCACCGGGCACACCACGCTGACCTGCGCGCCGATGCACGCCGCCCGGGTCGCGGGTCCGGACGGGTCGCCGATCCTGCGGCTCTGGGAATGGGAGCGCACTCGCGATCTGCCCTATCAGCTCGACTTCTGGCTGCCGCCCGGCTCGGCGTTCCTGTTCGTCGGGGTGCGCCTGCGCAATCCGCACGACCACGACGTGCCCGCGTACTGGTGGTCGAACATCGCCGTCGAACGGGGAGAGCGCACGCGGGTGCTGGCCCCGGCGGAAAGTGCCTGGCACTACGGGTATTCCGGTCGGCTGGATCTCGTTCCGGTGCCCGAGCACGACGGTTTCGACCTCAGCTACCCGGTGCGGCACCGGCAGGCGGCCGACTACTTCTTCGAGATCCCGGACGCCGCGCGGCCGTGGATCGCCGCGGTGGACGGCGACGGCCTCGGCCTGGCGCAGGTGTCCACCGCGCGCCTGCGCGGGCGGAAACTGTTCGTGTGGGGCGAATCCGCGGGCGGGCACCGGTGGCAGGAGTGGCTCGCGCCCGGCGCGCCCGGTTACCTGGAGATCCAGGCCGGGCTCGCGCGCACCCAGCTCGAGCACCTGCGGCTCCCGGCCGGGGAGTCCTGGGACTGGCTGGAAGCCTACGGCCCGGTCCAGATCGGCTCCGCCGTCCACAGTGGAGACTGGGCGGAGGCGTGCGCGGCGGTCGGGGAAGCGTTGCCGCATCGAGAAGTCGACGCCCGCCTCGCGGCGTGGCGTCCGGTCGCCGACAGCGAACCGGAGGAGCCGCTGTTCGCCGGATCCGGCTGGGGTGCGCTGGAACTGGCCCGGATGGGCCGGTCGCTGCCGGGCACACCGTTCGGGGAGCCGGGCGCGGACCAGCGCCCGTGGCTCGCGCTGCTGAACGGCGAGACACCGGAACCCGTCGAACCGCCGCCGGGCACGCTCGTGTCGGAGCCGTGGCGGGAGCTGCTGGAGAACGCCGGGGAGAACTGGGCGATCTGGTACCACCGGGGAGTCGCCCGGTGGCACGCGGGGGACCGGTCCGGGGCGGTGGCCGCCTGGACGGCCTCGGCCGAGCTGACCTCGACCCCGTGGGCGTTGCGCAACCTCGCCGTGGCGGCCGGGCTGGACGGCCGGAAGTCCGAGGCGGCGGCGCTGCTCGCCGAGGCACTGGTCCGCGCGCCGCGGGTGCTGCCGCTGGCGATCGAGGCGGTCACCGCGGCGCTGGACGCCGGGCGGCCCGGGCATGCCGCCGATCTCATCGGGCTGCTGCCCGCGGAGCTGCGCGCGGCGGGCCGGATCCGGTTGCTGGAAGCCCGCGCGGCGCTGGGCCTCGGCGACGCGCGCCGAGCGCGGGAGATCTTCGACGCCGGTTTCGAGGTCGCCGACATCCGGGAAGGCGAAACGTCCCTTTCGGACACCTGGGCCGCGATTCAGGACGCGCTCGGCGAATCCCGCGAGCTTCCGGAGCACTACGACTTCCGGATGAAGGCCGAGCGGCCGTGAAGCGGCACGAGCGGCTCGGCGGGCTGTTGCAGCTCGTCGGCGAGCGCGGCCGGGTCGACGTGGACGAACTCGCCGCCAAACTGGACGTGTCCGCCGCGACGATCCGCCGCGATCTCGACCACCTCGCCGAACAGCAGCTGCTCACCCGCACCCGCGGCGGCGCGGTGGCCAACAACGTCTCCTACGATCTGCCGCTGCGCTACAAGAGCGCCCGGCACGCGCCGGAGAAGACCCGGATCGCGCGTGCGGTCGCGATGCTCGTGCAGCGCGGCGGGGTGGTCGGGTTGAACGGCGGCACCACCACGACCGAGATCGCCGGTGCGCTCGCCGCCCGCGGCGACCTGAACACCGGTCCCGGGCTCACCGTGGTGACCAACGCGCTGAACATCGCCAACGAACTCGCCGTGCGGCGGCACATCAAGCTCGTGGTGACCGGCGGGGTCGCCCGCCCGCACTCGTTCGAACTGACCGGACCGCTCGCCACCCGCGTGCTGTCGGAGATCGCGCTCGACCTGCTGGTGCTCGGTGTCGACGCCCTCGACCCGCACGGCGGCGCGTTCGCGCACCACGAGGGCGAGGCGAACATCAACCGGCTGATGGTCGAGCGGTCGGCGCGGGTCGTGGTCGCCGCGGACAGCTCGAAACTCGGGAAGCGCGCGTTCGCCCGGATCTGTCCGATCGGGGCGGTCGACGTCGTGGTCACCGACGCCGGTGTCTCCGCGGACCTCAAACAACGCTTCGAAGCCGCCGGCACCGACCTCCGCGCCGTCTGAGCCGCTACTCGCCGCCGGGTTGCCGGTGTTATGGGTACTTGTGATGCCCTCGGTAGCAGGTTTTCGTTGATGCTGGATTGGTCTAAACCTTAAGCAACGGGCGTACCTGCGCGCCTGAGGAGTGAGACCATGAAACGAAGACTCGCCTTACGCCTGGCGACGGCCGTCTGCGCGGCCGCCGCCGTGGCCTGGGCGCCCGCCCTACCGGGTACGGGGCCCGCCGCGGACGCCACCGGCGGCGCCACGTCCCCGGAGATGTTCTCGGCCCTGCAACGAGATCTCGGCCTCACCGCCGAGCAGGCCCGGGACCGGATCATCCGGGACACCCGAGCGAGCCGGCTCGAGCCGATCGTCGCCCGGGGGCTCGGTGACAGCTTCGGCGGCGCCTGGCTCGCCGCGGACTCCGATCACCTGGTCGTCGCGGTCACCGACGCGGCCAAGGCGGACCAGGTCCGCGCGGCCGGGGCGGAACCGCGGCTGGTCACCCGGAACCAGGCTCAACTCGACGCGGTGAAGGCCAAACTGGACGCGGTCCGGGCGCCGGGCACGGTGTCCGGCTGGTACGTCGACGTGCGCGCGAACGACATCGTCGTCCAGTCCCGGCCCGAGGCGTTCGACGCGGCGCGCGCGTTCATCGCGGCCGCCGGAGTGGACGCGAGCTGGGTGCGGGTGGTGCCGTCGGCCGATTCCCCGCGCCCGCTGGCCGACGTGCGCGGCGGCGACGCGTACTACATCAACAACAGTTCCCGGTGTTCCATCGGCTTCTCGGTGAACGGCGGTTTCGTCACCGCCGGGCACTGCGGCACCACCGGTTCCACCACCACCGGCGCGGACCGGACCGCCCAGGGCACGTTCCGGGGTTCGGTCTTCCCCGGCAGCGGCGACTACGCCTGGGTCGCGGTCAACTCGAACTGGACCCCGCGCGGAGTGGTGAACAACTACAGCGGCGGCGTGGTCGAGGTGGCCGGTTCGGACGAGGCCGCGGTCGGCGCGTCGATCTGCCGGTCCGGCTCCACCACCGGGTGGAAGTGCGGCACGGTCCAGGCCAAGAACGAGAGCGTCAACTACCCGCAGGGCACGGTCACCGGTATGACCCGGACCAGCGCCTGCGCCGAACCCGGCGATTCCGGCGGCTCGTGGCTCACCGGTCAGCAGGCCCAGGGCGTGACCTCGGGCGGATCGGGCAACTGCACCTCCGGCGGGACCACCTACTTCCAGCCGGTGAACGAGATCCTGAGCGCGTACAACCTGACGCTGGTCAAGACCGGTGGCGGCGACCCGGACCCGCCGGGCGACTGCGACGGCGTGCAGGCCTGGGACGCCTCGGCGAACTACGCACCCGGTGACGTGGTTTCGCACAACGGTCACAAGTGGCAGGCCACCTACTGGTCGAGTGGCGCCGAGCCGGGCGACCCGCGCTCGTGGGCGGTGTGGAGCGACGCCGGCGCCTGCTAGGAGGGGGAAGCGTGGGCCGTCGGTTCCCCCATTGCCGACGGCCCACGCGGGCTTTTACAGGGTGCGCAGGAAAGCCAGTGAAGGCATGAAGAAGTACTCGCCGCCCTTCATGGTGACCGCCTGCGGAGCCGGTTCCACCGCCTGCTCGCCTTCCCCGGCCCAGTCCGGGGTGAACGTCGTCTCGATCCGCTCGCCCTGGCCGATCACCAGATCCAGCCCGGGCGCCTTGTGGCTGGGCGGGACGACCGGGAACTGCGGCTGGTTCGCCCAGTTCGCCTGGATGAACTCGAACTGGTTGCCGAGTTCGGCGTTGAAGGCCATGAACAGCAGGCCGACGCCGCCGGTGGGGCGCACGGCCGGTGGCAGGTCGGCGTTCGGCCGGTCGCGGCGCTTGCCGTAGGTCTGGGCGCGCCGCGCGAACAGGTGCCGCCGCTCGGCTTCGGGTGTTTCCGCCCCGCCGGAGCCGCGCGGATTGGTCTTGCGGATGTGCGACTGGAACGGGCATTTCGCGCCCTGCCCGTCGCTGAAGTAGCTGAAGTCGTTGCCCACCGGGCTTTCCAGCCCGGGCTTGCGCTGCAGCGTGAGCGGCGTGCCGTCCTCGAACCGGCCGACCAGCATGGCGCCGGCCCGCTCGCGGTCCTCCCCGGTCAGCCCGAGCGCGGTCGCGAGGTCCTGTTCGGCCTGTTTGAACAGGCGCACGTTCTGCTCGAGCTTGCGGAAGACGAAGTAACTGCCGAAATGCGCCCGCGGGTTCGGCGCGGCGGTGTCCGGTACGAGCACGCGGTCCAGAGCGGTGGACGGGTCCCATTCGTTGATGCCGTCGGTGGTGCGCCTCTCGTTCTCGATGTCCTCGGTCAGGAACAGCGGCTGGCTGCGGCCGTCCACGTAGCCGAAGTGTTCGATGCCGTCGCCGTTCTCGTTGACCTGCGACAGCCCGATTTCCTCACCGAGCACGGTGATTCCCCGGCCCGCCAGATTGAGCACCTCGCGGCGGCGCGCCTTCATCGCGCTCTCCAGGTCCGCGCCGACCAGGACCACCGCGTCGATGTCCTGCTGGTACTGCCGCTCCCAGCGCCCGACCTCCGGATCCTTGAGCCGCGGGATGGCCGCCTTCGCGCCGTCGGCGAAGGGCTGGTCGGCCGGGGCGTTCGCGATGCCGAGGCGCCGGTAGGCGCGCGCGGCCAGGCCGAGGCCGACGTACGGAGTCGCGCGGCCCTTGCCGGACTTGAACGCCTCGGTCTCCTCGAGTTGCGTTCGCGCGGACTTCATCAGCGGCACCAGCGCTTTCAGGAACGTCCGGCCCGCCGCCGGATCGTCGAAGCGCAGGAACAGCACCGACAGGTGATCGCGGACGTGCGGTTTGAGGATGTTCGGCTGAAGTTCGTTCAGCATCGTCGCGGCGTCACCGGTCGCGTTCTTCCAGCACAAGGGTCTGGACAGGTCAATGGCCATGGAAAACTCCCCCAGTTGCGATTTTGCGGTGCGGCGGCCGCCCCTGCTTACCGCCAGCACCTGTTACCCATAGTTGGGAAAACCCGGTTCTGCCGCCCTTGGTTGATCGCCTTTTCACTCGAATGCCGTATTGGCAAATGCTCTTGTGCACCTGCCGTAATACTTGACCTTGTTCGGCTAACTGCACGAATGTGCTTGTTTCTGTTGACTTTTGAGCGTTAGCGGCCTAAAACAATCATAAACACACGGACTTGGAGGCGCTATGCCCGCTCGTGTCCGCCCGGTCGTCCTGCTGGCCGCCGCCCTCGCCACGACCGGCCTGATCGCCGCACCCGCGCCGTCGCAGGCCGCGGACCAGCCGGCTGAACTGCGCATCTCCTCCCCGGAGCTGGTGGTGGACGTGGGCGCCGCGTTTCCGTATGTCCGGCGCTACACCGACCGCGCGACCGGGGCGGGGCTGGACGGCCGCGTCACCGCGCTGGACAGCATCACGATCAACGGCTCACCACACCGCGTGACCGGCGCCGGATCCGTGGGCCCGGACGGCGCCGCGCACTACACGCTCGCGATCGCCGACGCGCCGGGCGCGAGCGTCGAAGCCTCCCTCCGGGTGCGGGGCCGGGCCGTGACGTTCCGGATCGACCGCGTCACCGAGACCCCGGCGCTGCGGGTCGGCACGATCGACATCCCCGGCCACGACCTCGTTTCGGTCGCCAGCGGCCAGCCGGGCGCGTCGACCGCGTTCACCACGCTCGATCCCGATTCCACCCGCACCGCCGACCGGTTCGCCGCGGTCACCCCGGCCACGGCCGCCGACCCGGCACCGGTCGGGGCCAGTTACGCGATCGTCCACACCGGACAACTGGCGGCCGCGATCGAGACGAATTCGGTGTACGACAAGCCTTCCGGTCCGACCAACCGGGATGCCGCCCGGTTCTGGCACCAAGCGCGCAGGGAGGCCGGCGACGCCACCCGGGTCGGTGTCTGGAGTGGACAGTGGACCTACCGCGGGGACACCGCCGCGGTCACCGAGGAACTGCCGTGGGCGAAGGTGGTCATCACCCCGGACGCCAACGGCGATGGCGTGGTGGACTGGCAGGACGGCGCCCTCGCCTTCCGGGACATCGCGATCACCCCGAACGGGGCCGGGGAGACCGCGGACCGGGTGATCACCCACATCCCGTTCAACTTCGCGAGCCAGGCCACCCATCCGTTCCTGCGCACCCTGGACGACGTCAAGCGGATCTCGCTGTCCACCGACGGCCTCGGCCAGCTGGCGATCCTCAAGGGCTACGGCTCCGAGGGGCACGATTCCGGGCATCCGGACTACGGCGGCGACTACAACACCCGCGCCGGTGGCCTGGGCGACCTGAACACCCTGCTGCGCGAGGGAAAGCGGTGGGGCGCGAACTTCGGCGTGCACGTGAACGCGACCGAGTCCTACCCGGAGGCCAAGGCGTTCGACGAGAAGCTGGTGAATCCGGCCCGCAAGGGCTGGAACTGGCTGGACCAGTCCTACGAGATCGACCAGCGGCGGGACAACGCCTCCGGTGACCTGGCGAAGCGGTTCCAGCAGTTGCGCGACGAAACCGATCCGAACCTGAAGTTCCTCTACATCGACGTCTACCGCAGCTACGGCTGGGTCGCCGAGCACATGCTGCGCTCCCTGCGCGCGCAGGGCTGGCAGGTCGGCACCGAATGGTCGGACAAACTGGAACGGTCCGCGCTGTGGTCGCACTGGGCCAACGACCTCGACTACGGCGGCGCCACCAACAAGGGGCTGAACTCGCAGATCATCCGGTTCATCCGCAACGGCCAGAAGGACGTGTGGAACAACCACCCGATCCTGGGCAACACGCGGATCGAGGAGTTCGAGGGCTGGACCAACGAGGTCGACTGGAACACCTTCTACCGCAACATCTGGACCAACAACCTGCCCGCGAAGTTCCTGCAGCACTACCAGATCCAGCGCTGGAACGCGCACGACATCGCGTTCAGCGGGGGAGTGCGCGGCAGCGACGCGGCCGGGAAGCGCGAGTTCTTCGTCGGCGACGCCAAGGTCCTCGACGGCGACCGCTACCTGCTGCCGTGGCAATCCGGCGGCGAAACCAAGCTGTACCACTACAACCCGGCGGGCGGGCGGACCGAGTGGACGTTGCCCGCGCAGCTCGCCGGAGCCCGGCGCCTGACCGTGTACCGGCTCACCGACACCGGGCGCAAGCTCGCGGCGACCGTTCCGGTGCGCGGCGGCAAGGTGACGGTGACCGCGGAACCCGGTGTGCCGTACGTCCTCTTCCCGGACCGGCTGGCGCCGCGCCAGGCCGATCCGCGGTTCGGCGAGGGCTCGCCGGTGACCGATCCCGGGTTCAACGCCGGTGACCTGCGTGCGTGGCAGCCGCGCGGTGCGGTGTCGATCCAGCGCACCGAACGTGGCCAGCGGGTGGCGCGGTTCGGCGCCGGGGCCGGCGCGCTGGAACAACGCCTGGGCGCGCTGGCGCCGGGCACCTACAGCGCGTCGGCGTGGGTCGAGGTCGAACCGGGCAAGCGGCGGCATGCCGGGATTTCCGTTCGCGCCGGACGGGAACCGGCGCGCTCGGCGTTCGTCGAATCCTCGACCGCGAAGAACCTGGTGGCCGCGGACGACAAGCACGACACCCATTTCCAGCGCGTGCGCGTGCTTTTCGACGTGCCGCCGGGTGGCGCGCGGCCGCTCCTGCGCATCGCCGCGGGTGAGGGAGCCGCGGCGGTGCGCGTGGACGACGTGCGCGTGGTGCGGACCCAGGCGGTCGCGAAGCCCGGTGCGCTGGTGTTCGAGGACTTCGAGCACGTCGACCAGGGCTGGTGGCCGTTCGTGAAGGGCGACGCCGGGGGCAGCACGGATCCGCGCACGCACCTGGCCGAACTGCACGCGCCGTACACGCAGCGGGGCTGGAACGGGAAACTGGTCGACGACGTGCTGTCCGGCGGCTGGTCGCTCAAGGCGCACGAGGAGAACGCGGGGCTGGTGTACCGGACGGTGCCGCAGAGCGTGCGGTTCGTGCCGGGCCACCGGTACCGGGTCGAATTCGACTACCAGAGCGGGGTCGCCGGTCAGTACCAGTGGATCACCGGCGTGGACAACGGGACGAACTCCGTTGAGCTGCACCGGACTCCGCTCGGTGAGCAGCGGGCCACCGCGAGGTTCGCGCAGGAGTTCACCGCGGACCAGGCCGGGGAGTACTGGGTCGGCCTGCGCAGGCTGCCCGGTGACGTCGAGCAGGCGGACGTGATCATGGACAACTTCACCGTCGTCGACCTCGGGGCGGTGCCGCGATGAAGCGCGCGATCACGCTGCTGCTCGCCGGATTGCTGGTCGCGCCCGCCGTTCCGGCGGCCGCCGAGCCCGCGATCGACTCCGCGGCCGCGCCCGCGTACGCCGCGGTGAAACGGTTGCTGCCGAACCACTACCGGCAGTTCGAGCTGGTGGTCCGGCCGGGCGCGGACGCGTTCCGGGTGAGCGGAACGACCGGGCGGGTCCGGGTCGAGGGCAATACACCCGGGACGGTGCTCACCGGGGTCGAGCAGTACCTGCAGCAGATCACGCACACCGATCTCGGCTGGCCGGGGAGAGCGTTTCGCGGCTGCCCCGCCGCCTGCCCGCGGGTTCGGTGCGGCAGACCGCGGTGGTGCCGCACCGGTTCGTGCTGAACGACACCGACGACGGCTACTCGGGCGCGTACCGGACCTGGGCGGACTGGGAACGGCAACTCGATCTGCTCGCGGTGCGCGGGGTCAACGAGGTGCTGGTGACGGTCGGTTCGGACGAGCTGTACCGGCGGACCTTCCGCGAATTCGGCTACTCCGACGGCGAGATCCGCTCGTGGCTCCCGGCTCCCGCGCACCAGCCGTGGTGGCTGCTGCAGAACATGTCGTCCTTCGCCGGGCCACCGTCGCCGCGCCTGCTCGCCGAGCGGACCGCGCTGGCGCGCCGGATCGTCGACCGGGTGCGGGAACTGGGGATGACCCCGGTGCTGCCCGGGTACTACGGGACCGTGCCGCCGGGTTTCGCCGCGAAGAACCCGGGCGCGCAGGTGGTGCCGCAGGGCACCTGGGGCGGGTTCACCCGGCCGGACTGGCTGGATCCCCGGGGCGAGCAGTTCGCCCGGGTGGCCGCTACTTTCTACGCGCGCCAGCGGGAACTGTTCGGCGACACGTCGATGTACAAAATGGACCTGCTGCACGAGGGTGGCACACCGGGACCGGTTCCGGTCGGCGCGGCCGCCGCCGGGGTGATGAACGCGTTGCAGGCGGCGCGTCCCGGCGCCACCTGGGTGCTGCTCGGCTGGCAGAGCAATCCGCCCGCGGCGATCCTCGACGCGGTCGACAGGTCCCGGCTGTTCATCGTGGACGGCCTGTCCGACCGGTACCACGATCTGGACCGGGAAAAGTCCTGGCAGGGCACGCCGTACGCGTTCGGCAGCATCTACAACTTCGGCGGCCACACCACGATCGGCGCGAACGCGGGCGTGTGGGCGGAGCGGTTCCCGCGGTGGCGCGCGAAGGGGGACAGCGCGTTGCGGGGCATCGCGCTGATGCCGGAGGGCACCGGCACCAACCCGGCCGCGGTGGAGCTGTTCGCCGAACTGGCGTGGCGCTCGGAGCCGATCGACCTGCGGGCGTGGTTCGCCGGGTTCGCGGGGCGCCGGTACGGCGGCGCCGACGGGCACGCGGCGGCGGCCTGGGACATCCTGCGCCGCACGGCGTATGCGATGCCCGCGGGCGAGTGGAGCGAGGCGCAGGACGGCCTGTTCGAAGCACGCCCGAGCCTGGACGCGACGACCGCCGCCGCCTGGTCCCCGCGGGCGATGCGTTACGACGCGAACACGTTCGCCACCGCCGTCGGCGAACTGTTGCGTGTGGACGGTTCACTGCGGGGAAGTTCCGCCTACCGCTTCGATCTGGTGGACGTGACCCGGCAGGCGCTGACCAACCAGTCGCGGGTGCTGCTCCCGCGGCTCAAGGCGGCCTACGCGGCGCACGACCTGGTTCTGTTCCGCACTTTGTCGGCCAAGTGGCTGCGTTACCAGGAACTGCTGGACCGGTTGCTGGCCACCGACGAGCACTTCCTGCTGGGACCGTGGCTGGAATCGGCCCGCCGGGCCGCCTCCTCGGACGGCGAGGCCGCGCAGCTGGAGTACGACCAGCGTTCGATCATCACCACCTGGGGCGATCGGGTCAGCTCGGCCGAGGGACTGCACGACTACGCCAACCGCCAACTGGCCGGTCTCGAATCGGATTTCTACCGGGCGCGGTGGCAGCGGTACTTCGATTCGCTGGACCGCTCCCTGGTGACCGGGCAGCCGCCGGAGGCGATCGACTGGTTCGCGTTCGAGGACGGCTGGGCGCACCAGCGCAAGGCGTATCCGGTCCGGCCCACCGGGGACGCGTACCGGACGGCCGCGGCGATCTGGGCGGAACTGGGCGGCGCCTGATGTTGCATGATGGTCGGTATGGAGTCGCAAGAGGACACTGCCAAACCGCGGCGGCGTCGCCGGATCCTGGTCGGCACGCTCGTTGTCGTCGTGCTGCTGCTCGCCGGGGGCACGTTCGGGATCGGCTGGTACTACAGCGGTGAACTGCTCAACCCGGTGACCTCGGCCCAGGGCCGGTTCCAGGACACCGTGCTCGAGTCGGCGGGCGGTTCGGTCACGCTGGCCGATTCCGCGAGCGCTGCCCGCCCGGGGGAGTACGTGCTGACCTGGGAAGGCGGCGGGCTGGCCGGGGTCGGGCCGGTCCTCGACCGCGCCGACGGCCGGGTGCGGCGGGCGGTGACCTCCGGCGCGGCGCCACCGGCGGGGACGAAGGTGTCGGTGGCCAACTGGTCCCGGCTCAGCGATCCGCGCAGCGCGGACGGGCTGGAGTTCGCCGAGGTCGGAGTGCCGACCGAACTCGGCCCCGCCCCGGCGTGGTACGTGCCCGGTTCGAGCAAGACCTGGGTCATCGCGGTGCACGGCCGCGGCAGCCAGCCGGGTTCCCGCGCCGAAGCCCTGCGCGTGCTGCCCGTGCTGCACCAGCTCGGGCTGCCGGTCCTCGACATCACCTACCGCAACGACTTCGGCGCCCCGCCCTCCCCGGACGGCCTGTACCACCTCGGTGACACCGAGTGGCGGGACGTCGAGGCCGCCATGCGGTACGCGCGGGACCAGGGCGCCGAACGCTTCGTGCTCTACGGGTGGTCCATGGGCGGCGCCATCGTGGCGCAAACGCTTGCCCGGTCCTCGCTCGCGGGTTCGGTCACCGCCACCGTCCTCGACGCGCCCGCGCTGGACTGGACCGCCGCGGTCGCCCAGGGCGCGCAGGTCCGCGGCGTGCCCGGTTTCCTGACCCCGCTGGCCTCCCTGTTCGCGGACTGGCGCGCGGACGTCGACTTCGACCGCCTCAAGGTCGTGGACAACCCGCCCGCCGCCAAACCGCCGACCCTGCTCTTCCACGGCGCCGAAGACAGCACGGTCCCCGTGCGAACCTCCCGCGACCTCGCCGCCGCCGCACCCCGACTGGGCTGGCCCGTCCGCTACGAGGAATTCCCGCTCGCCGAACACACCGGCGAATGGAACACCGACCGCCCCCGCTACGAATCCACCCTCCGCACCTTCCTCACCCAATAACCCGCGAGTCCCCCGTCCCGGTAGCCGAGTTTCACGCTCCGGTAAGCGAACTACACACTCAGGCAAGCGAGTTCAACGTTCAGGTACGCGAGTTCCACACTCACGCACCTGAGTTCCGGGCCCGCTGTCGCGAGTCCCCCGTTTCGAACGTGCGAGTTCCCCGTTCCGGTCTACCGAGTTCCCCGTTTCGGTAGGCGAGTTCCCTACCCGGGCATCCCACGACGCGGAGTTCGTGTGCGCGAGCGTGTAGTTCACTTGCCCGAACGTGGAACTCGCGTGCCCGAGTGTGTAGTTCGGTTACCCGAGTGTGGAACTCGCGAGGGTGGGGACACCGCGGCCCGCTGGACGCCGTTGTCCGGCGGGCCGCGGTGAGTACTAGATGACTGATTCCGTGAAGGTCGTGTGAAGGGAGCTGCTGTGCGGGCGTGGGAGGA
>NZ_VTHK01000094.1 GCF_009765355.1 Amycolatopsis anabasis
ACCACCACCGGTTTCGCGGAGCTTCGTTTCCCGCACCGGGAGCCGTTCCCCCCGCGGCGCAGGTTCCCTGCTCCCCCACCCGGCGGGCCCATGGCCGCCTTACCTCCTGCCCTCTGGTTCATTCCTGGCCTCCGTGATCTTCAAGCGATACGCGGGGTCAACAACGGTCGAGGCCGACAGCGATGGCGGCCCGCCGATCACCAGGAAACCGAAAAACGGGCAAATGTCAGTTATGTGAAGAACTCTCCCATTCTGAACGTTGCCCAGGACAAAGCATCCATCCACTCCGGCGGAGGCTGACCTGCGGCCCCGCCGGTCCTGGAGAGGGTGGCCGCGGGTGGGGGGTGTCGATGTTCGGACCCGACTGCACGGATGACTGAAGTCCTCTGCACTCCTCGGCGGCACCGCGGAAAACCTCAGTGGTTGTTCGGAGTCCTGAGCTTTGAGTCCTAAAGGGACGATGGGGCAAAGTGGAACGTTCGGATCACGCTGGGGCTGCGGCGACGCAGAACTCGTCGCCTTCCGGGTCGGCCATCACCACATGGTGACCATCGTCCTCCGCCAAGACGCTTCCGCCCGCCGTCACCAGGCGCACGGATTCTGCCTTGATCCGCGCCCATCGCTCGTCGGGATTGCCGTGTCCCGGCACCCGGATGTCGATGTGGAGCCGGTTCTTGGCGGTCTTGGGCTCGGGGACCTTGAGGATGGAAAGGCGGGGACCGACGCCGTCGGGATCGTAGAGCCATGCGCCGTCGTCCACGGACTCGTCCTCGGGTAGGTCGAACTGGGCCAGCCACTCCTCGCGTGTGGTGAACGGAGCGGGTGGTGGCTCGTCGACATAGCCCAAGGCTGTCTTCCAGAACGCGGCGAGGAGCTGCGCGTCCGCGCAATCAAATGTCAGATCGATTCTGGCTGCCATGGCAGGACCGTACTGCGCACCCACGACAGTCGAGCTCAGTCGTTTCGGCTGCTGATAGCGGCAGTGTTCAGTCGTTCCCCGTAGATCCGGTACGCCTTGCGGTCGGCCGAGGACGCGCTCTCGGTGTTCAGCGCCGCCGCGGCGGCCAGCAGCGCGCGATGGGTCTCGGCCGTCGCGGTGACGTGCAGGCTGAATCCCTGACCACGGCAGACTTCGCGTCCCTGCCGCAGGGCGTGCTGGTCAGCCAGCGCCGGCGACGAGTAGGTCGGCCCCGGGTCAGGCCGCAGCGCCGTGGGCAGGTCCGGCCGCACCGTCAGGGTGGTGTCCAGACCGGTGAGGCGCAGCGGCCGCAACACCGCCCGGTGATCAGCGACCAGCCGCAGCGGCACCTTCCGGCCGGCGCAGCGCTGGTGATGCTCCACCAGGACAGTCAGGCCCTGGCAGCTCAGCAGCCGCACCCCGGACAGCTCGGCCACCACCGGAGCGGGCGCGACCACCACGGACTCGGCCACCCGCAACTGCTCATCCAGCAACGGCGTGGTGCTCACATCGACCTCGCCGACCGCATGCACGACCACCGCATGCCCAGTGACCTCGCGGTCCAGCCGCAGCAATGGCCGCCCCGCAGACCCCACCACCCCGGGGACCCGGTCGACGAACTCCGCCATCACCACACTCCATCCGAAGAACACCCTCGCCTTCGACGGTTACGCATCCGCAACCCCAACACCCAGCACCAGCAACCCGCACCGCCAGCGCATTCACGCTCAGCGGAGCGAGGAGACCACGGCGGCGAACCCGCACCAGACGGCCCCTGCACCCTAGCCACGAGTAATCCGCCAACCGGGGGATCGCCTGGGCCACGATGGTGCGAGGCGGCAGAATGGCGGGGTGAGCAGCGTGACCGAACCCACCGCCCCCAGCCCGCAGCCGGGAGCGCCGATAGTGGCGGTGTCGGTGGAGCATCACGGCCCGGTCGCGGTGCTGACCGCCCGCGGCGAAATCGACCACGTCACCGCACCGCAACTGGCCGAATCGGTCACCCTGGCCCTGGCCCAGCAGCCCAAGATACTGGTGCTCGATCTGACCGGCGTGGTGCTCATGACCTCCGCCGCCCTCACCGTGCTGGTCGCCGCGCAACACCACTGCGGCCGCAACACCCGGCTGCGGATCGTCGCCACCGGCCGTCCCCTGCGGTCCCTGGAAATCACCGGGCTGACCGACGTGTTCACGCTCTACCCCACCCTCGCCGACGCCATCCGCACACCACGCACCCGGCGATAGCCCCGCACGCTCACCCGGCCCGGCGGCGCCCCACAGCACCGACACTCGAACGACCATTTAGGACTCGCCTGAGCGCATCCTCGGCTTGGTAGATCATGGTCTCCGGCACGCCGAGCTGCAGCAGGTTGCGCACCCGGTCGGCGGCATCGCCGAGCTCGTCACCACGATGATCCCGGGCCGTCCGGGTCAACAGGACCACCGCCGCTTGCAGAACCTCCGGCCCGGCCGGATCCATCTGCCCCGGCGGAAGCAGCTCCTCCACCACCTCGGCCAGCACGTTCGCCGAAACCCGATCGAAACTGGCCACGCTGTTCCCCTCGACCATGCTCTCCACCCTGCGCACGGAACCAGCCCCGGAAAAGTACCCGTCCGAGTGTCCTGTCAGATTCACCGGATTTACTGACACACCTTCTGAGACGCTGCGGGGTGAGTGCGCGGCCACGACGCTAAGCCCGCTGCCTCCGGAGAGCGGGCACGCGGTCACGAAGACGAAGTGGCCCGCTGCTGCGCTCCAGGGGAGCGAGCGCAGCAGGACGTTCGGCGGCCAGCGACAAGACGAGGCCGCCCCGGCTCCTTCTGCAGCGGGCGGGTCACGTTCCGCCCGCCGCGAAGGTCCCGTTGGCCAGGGTCTGGGGCTGCGGGAACCGCTCCAGACTCCGCGCTGGGGCCGGTCGACGGGCAGCGCCGTTGGTCCCCGCGACGCTGCCGGAAGCCTCGCACCCCGAGCCGAAAGACCCTGGCCAGCAGCTCACCCGCGCAGCACGCACCAAAGGGGGCAAAAGGCTCATGCCGAGGTCAGTGATCTAGCTACCGTCACCGGTCCCGCGTGCACCGCATCCGTACCGATCCGAGGTAGCGTCTCGGCTGATCAGGTGGGGCTGGGCATCGCTACCTCGACCCGCTGCTCGGGCGGACAGCTCCAGTTGACCGGCTTCCGAGGGCCGCGAAGGCCAATGCTGATCCATCGGGTGCCACTCGCCCCCGGATTCTTCTTGCAGTACTCCGCGAAGGCATTTTTCTGGTTCTCGGCTAGCTTGCCGAGCGCGAGCATGCCCAGATCCATAAAGCCGCTGCCTCGCGCCGTGGGCGTCCCACTCCGTGCGGTGTCTCCGGCCGGGTCCAGGTCGGGCAGGTCGGTGACCGCGCACACCCCCCGCTGGCCCGGGGTCTCGCCGTCACCGAGCACCTCTGCCCACAGGCGCGCTTCCTGCTTGAGCGGGTTGTAGTCGTCGGCGCACAGGTTGAGCTTCGCGTCATCAGGCGCGTCGGGCAGCTCCGTTTCGAGGAGGATCACCACATCGTCCTCCTGCGCGGTGGCCTGCGGCGCGGCCACGGCGGACCCGGTCAGCGAGACCGTCGCGGCAACGGCCACCACAGCACTCCCCACGAGAGGTTGACCAGACATCGTGCTCACTTCCTTCGCTACATCGTTTGTCGGGCCTGCCCCATCGCGTACCCCGCTCTGATCCGGCTTTCCCGCATCCACCACCCACACCCCCGAATCCAGCGACCCCCGAATCCGCCCACGAACCCCAAAAGGACCCCAGGCCACCGCCGAGAGATCCCCCAACCTCATCCGCCACGAGCGATCACACCATCGAGCCGGCGTTCGAGGGCTTCCGCAAATGCCTTGGTCTCGTCATAGGTCTGGCCGGTCTGTAAGCAGTGGTAAACGAGCGGCGCTGGCTGAACAGGTCGATGGCCGTCGTCTGCCGATCCGTGGGACCCCCAATCGAGTGCGCCACGCTCCTCTTAGGACTCAAGGGTGGGGTTCGCGAACAGCCTCTGAGCGGGGAGGCCACCCCCACCACAGTGAAACCCCTGCCGGCCGCGCGGTGTCCGGGGGTTCCTGGGACCGGGGACGGCCTCGCAGAGCGGATGGGGCAGGATTGGTGAGTGTGACGGCACGAACCCGTGACATCGAGAAGGCGGCCGGTGCGCTGCGCGCCGGAGGGCTGGTGGCGCTGCCGACCGAGACCGTCTACGGCCTGGGCGCCAACGCCGCCGACCCCGCCGCCCTCGCGCGGGTCTTCCAGGCCAAGGGGCGCCCGCCCTCTCACCCGTTGATCGTCCACCTCTGCGGCCCGGAGCACCTGGACCTCTGGGTCGAAGACGTGCCTCCGGCGGCGCGGCTGCTGGCCGAACATTTCTGGCCCGGGCCACTCACACTGGTCCTGCGGCGCGGCCGCCGGGTGCCCCGCGAAGCCACCGGCGGCCTGGACACGGTGGCCGTGCGCGTGCCCGACCACCCCGTCGCACTCGCGCTGCTTGCGGCCTTCGACGGTGGTGTCGCGGCCCCGTCGGCCAACCGCTTCGGCTCGGTCAGCCCCACCACCGCCGACCATGTCCGCGCGGAACTCGGCGACGCCGTCGACTTCGTACTGGACGGCGGCCCCTGCGAGGTCGGCGTCGAGTCGACCATCGTCGACACCACGAGCGAGATCCCGAGCATCCTTCGGCCCGGCGGGGTCATCCGCGAGGACCTCGAAACGGTACTGGGGCGCCCGCTCGCGGACGGCTCGACGAGCCGCGTTCGGGTGCCGGGCCAGCATCCCACGCACTACGCGCCGCGGGCGCGGGTCGTCCTCGTCAAGCCCGACAAGGTCGTCGCCGAGGCCGAACTCGCGCAGGAGCACGGTCACCAGGTGGGCGTCCTGGTTCCGCCCGCCCTCGCCGACGCCCCGGTCAAGGCGCACGCCGTAGTCGCCCTCCCCCGCTCGATGGCCGCCTACGCCCGCGGGCTGTACGGGCTCCTGCGCGAACTCGACCAGCGCGGGTGCGACCTCATCGTCACATCCTTGCCGGTGCAGCAGGGGCTGGGACTCGCGATCGCCAACCGGCTCCGCCGCGCCGCCGGACCCCGACCCCCGAACGACACCGCCACCAATGCCATCCGCCGACAGCGCGGAGTGTCTCGGTAACGACCACGATGCACCACAGTGCCAGCTCATCCATGCAGCCGACGTTGGGCATTAGTCAGTGTCCGGAGTGGACAGCACGGATGCTCGAAGTCCTGTGCACGCCCGGTGATCGAGCTCCAGCCGATCCCAGGACCGGTCACACTAGTGCCGCGCGTACTCCGCCGTGCTGTTCGGCCCGGTGCTTGGGGTTTACGCCCAGGGGCAAACCTGCTGGCCGGTAGCTAGATAGGGCTAGAAATCCGGAGTCGCTCGGCGCAGGTCCGGCAGACCAGGTCGTCCTCGTCCCGGTGCAAGTGTTGTGCGCGTAGCCAGGTTTCGACCTCGGTCGGCAGCAGGAACCTTCGCCGCAGGTTGAGCAGACGATGTCGGCGGCCGTTTCGCAGGGTGTGCAGGCGGCGCAGCGGTGCTCGGCGGTCACGGTGCTGGTTGGGGCTGGGGAGGCGCCAGGTGAGGGCGTAGCCGGTCCGGTGCTGCTCGGACTCCTCCTGAAGTTTCGGGCGTGTCCACAGTGCTGGCATGCGAGCCGATTCCCTTTCCCGCGGGGTTCGGCGTGACTGGAGTTTTCGGTTCGGGCTGGGGCGTGGCGGAGGCGTGCGGCCGCGTGGTGTCCACAGTGGATGCTGGTGCTGGTGGCTTCGCGGGCGGCGGGGTCGGCGCCTGGCGCGAATTTCGTTGTCGGTGGCCCGGTCGATTTTTCGGCGTTGAGCAGGTGGAGCGGATGTCGCGATGGCCGAGTCGGTCGCGGGCGGTTTCGATCGGCGCGCCGTCGTTGGCGAGTTCGGTGCCGTGGGTTTGGCGCAGCTGCTGCAGCGAGATGGCCTCGCCCGCGGCGTGGCGGTACTGCGCTACACCAGCGGACTTCGCCGCTGGTGTAGCGCAGTGGCGCGCCGACGGAGTTCTTCTCGCAGCAGAACAGCGCGCCGGTGCGGTAGCCGCGGGGGCCTGGAGGATTACGAGCATTGGCGGCGGTTCGCCGAGAGCAATCCCGAGCGTGGCGGCGGGACGAAACACCAGCAGCTACCGGTGGACAGGCGAGAACGGCTTGGCCGTGCGGAACCCGGTTGTGATGAAGCAGGTCGTGGGCCGAGACGGGCAGGTGCTGTCGGTGCCGGTGGCACGGGCGAAAGACGCCCGGCGCAGCAACGCGCACTGGCTGACACCGCGGACCTGGCGCCGCTTGGTCGACGTCGGAACGCGGCCAGCGCGCCTGCTTGCGGGCCCGGCTGGTTGTGGACAGCCCGGAGACCGACTCGAAGAAGCCACGCAGCACCTTCACGTCGATCGCGGCGACCTCGCCGCGGTGGTGGTTGGCGAGCGGGAACAGCGCTGGAGCCGGAACAGGTCAGCAGCGCCGTGTGCCGGGCAACGCGGGCCGTCGTGTAGTGACTGTTGACACGCCTGCGCGATCATTCATACATTATCTCTAAGTTTGTATGAATGGCGGTTCGGAGTTGGTTCGCGTGAAGCTCGGCAAGAGTGCTGTCGTCCTCGGTGGAAGTGCCGCTGGTCTGTGCGCTGCCGGGGCGTTGTCCCGGTACTTCGACCAGGTGTTCGTGCTGGAGCGGGACGAGCTTCCGGCGGAGGCCGAGCACCGGCGCGGCGTGCCGCAGAGCAAGCATCCGCACTTCCTGCTGAACTCGGGCCGCCGTGCGATCGGGGCGCTGTTCCCCGGTTTCGAGGACGACCTCATCGCGGCGGGCGGGCTGCACCTGATGCCGTCGATGGACGCCGCCTACCTCGACAAGGAGGGCTGGTCGGCGCGCAAACGCAGCGCGATGACGATGATCTACAGCTCGCGGATCCTCATCGAGCGGGTGCTGCGCGACAAGGTGCGGGAACTGTCCAATGTGGTCATCCGCGAGGGCGTCACCGTGCGGGGCCTGGCCACGAGGGGCGGCGGCACTGGCGACGGAACGGTCACGGGGGTCGAGCTGACCACGTCCGCCGGCGATGAGCACGTGGACGCCGACTTCGTCGTGGACGCGATGGGCCGTGGTTCGCCGGTCGCCAAGTGGCTGGTGGCGGCGGGCTGGCCGGAGCCCGAGGTGCGGACCCTCGACGCCAAGGTCACCTACACCTCGCGCTGGTACGAGCTGCCCTCGCCCCCGCGGCGACCGGCGTCCTGGTGGTGGCAGCACCTGGTGATCATGCCGACCCAGGATCGGAGTGAGCACCCCGCGGAGCACGAGTTCCTGGTGAACTTCTTCCCGATCGAGGGGAACCGCGTCATCGCCTGCATGGGCTCGTGGGGCTTGGACATGCCGCGTACGACCGACGATTTCGTCGAGTCGGCCCGCCGGGTGCGGACCCCATTGTTCGCCGCCGCGATGGACCGGTGCACGCCCATCTCGGAGGTGCACCTGACCCGGTCCACCGGCAACAGGTGGCGGCGCTACGACCGCTGGGCGAACCCGCCGAAGGGCCTGGCGTTCATCGGCGACTCGATCTGCGCGTTCAATCCGTTCTACGCCCAAGGCATCAGCTCCGCGTCGGGATCGGCTCTGCTGCTGCGCGAGCACCTGTCCCGCGCCACGAGCCTCGATGCGAGGTTCTGCGCACGGTTCCTCGCGGCGCAGCGCAAGCTCCTCGCGGTGCCGTGGAGCTTGGCGATGGCTCGCGACCAGGGCTACGAATGTGCGGAGGGCACCGAACGGTTGCGCGGGTGGCAGCGCCGCCTCCTCGCGGCCGTGTCCTCCCCCGCGTTCAGCCTCATCGTCGGTGCCGCCCGAGAGGACGACGTCGTCGACGAGCACTTCGCCAAGGTGTTCAACCTGGACGAGTCGCTGGGCGAGATGATGCGGAACCCGCGGGTGATCGCGGGGCTGGTGCGCTACCGGGTCCGCGCCGCACTGGGCCGGCACCGGGTCCCCTTCGGCTTCGACGCCCAGGCCGAGCCACCGGCCACCGACTACTCGGCAGCCGGCACGCCCGCCGCGACCACGGCGTCAGCGGGATGAGCGCCGTCTGCGGGCCCCAGGTGGAGGCCGTCACCCGCCAGCTCGGCTTCGACTGCCACGACGCCGCCCCGGTGGTCTCCGTCCGCGCGCCCTGGGAACTCGCCAACTGGACGATGCCGCTCCTCGAGGTCCTGATCGTCGGCGGCGCCGTCTTCGCGCTCGTGCACGCCGTCCGCCGGTACCGCGCGGGCGATCCGGTCAACCTGGCCCTGTGGTGGGCCTCGCTGGTCTATCTCTTCGTCACCGAACCGCCGCTCTACTTCCCCGAATGGTTCGGTCTCGACCGGCTGTACGGATTCATCTTCGCGCACAACCAGTTCACCGTGCAGTTCATGGCGGACCGGCTGCCGCTCTACATCGTGGCGTTCTACCCGGTGATCAGCCAGCTCGCCTACGAACTCGTGCGGTCGCTCGGGATCTTCTCACGCCGCGGCCCACTGGCCGGGGCCGTCGCCGTCGCCTTCGCCTGCCAGGTCTTCTACGAGGTCTTCGACCACATAGGACCGCAACTGCGGTGGTGGGCCTGGAATCCGGGCAACCACCTCGTCAACCACCCGGCGCTGGCCTCGGTCCCCATGACCAGCATGCTGCTGTTCGCCTCGGTGTCGATGGCGGCCATGACCTACCTCGTGGTGCGCCTCGCGGGCGGCCCGGCAGGGGACGGCCGACCGCGACGCGGATGGCCGCTGGTGCCGCGCATTCTGGTGGCGGGCGTCCTCACCCCGCCGACCATGGCGATCGCCGGCATCCCGGCGAGCCTCTTCGGCGGGGACCATCCCAACACAACCGCGCAAGCCTGGGCACTCGGCGTCGAACTGGCCCTGGTCTGGCTGGCCGGGTCGTGGATCGTCGTGTCACACCTGCGCTCCACCGGTCGCGGAACGGACGAACCACTGCCCGCCTTCAGCCGGTACTACCCCGCGGTCTACCTGGGTGCGATGGCGGTGTTCTGGATCAGCGCGCTGCCGGCCTACTTCGGCGCCCACGATGGCATCACCAGTGGCGGCACCCCCATCGGGAGCGGGCCCTACGCACTCGCCTGCTTCCTCGCCGCCGGGCTGTTGCTGACCGCGCAACACGCGAAACGGTTCGCACGCCCGGCCATCGGTTGAGCGGCGCCTCATCTGGGACGATGGGCGGCATGGGGTACCACGGATGGCAGGGCGACCCTCCCGGCGCCGAAGACGAGGCGCGCCGCCGGATCGTCAAAGCGGCGATAGCGTGCATCGACCGCGCCGGGCTGGCCAAGACCAGCCTCTCCCACGTCGCGGCGGAGGCGGGCGTGACCCGGCAGACCGTCTACCGCTACTTCCCCAGCCTGGCCGAGATCCTGCGCGCCGTCGCCCACGCGGGGGCCGACGAGTTCGCCGAACGGATGCGGCGTCACCTGGCCTCGTTCGACAGCCCGGTCGAAGTCGCCGTCGAATCCGTCGTCTTCGCCATCCGCAGCCTGCCCGACGAGCCCTACCTGGGCCTGCTCCTCCAAGCCGGTGAAGCCGACTACTTCACCGCCGGGACCACCACACCCCCGGCCTTCTCGCTCGGGGCCCGGATCCTGCGCGACGCCGAGGTCGACTGGGCCGCCGCCGGCGTGACCACCGACGCCGAACTCCAGGGACTCGCCGAGATCCTGATGCGACTGTTCATGTCATTCCTGCAATACCCCTCCACACCACCGGCCACCGACGACGAACTGCGCGATCTCGTCCGCCGCTGGATCGGACCAGCGCTGTCACCGAACCGTGCGGAGCACGCGGAAACCGCCACCTCGACCCATGGCGGTCCGACCCGAATTGACGACCGGTAGAACCGATCCAGCTCTCGGCGACCATGCCGATCTCGAAGTCGCGTGCACGGATAAACTGGACATTTTCCGGTACGTGCAGGGGCCTTCGGGACATCTTGGAGTCGCCTGCACTACGGCGCCCCTCGCCCGAACTGGTGTGGGCGACGTCGGGGCGACCGGTTGGTCGAAAGGTGCGCGTGGGAAAGCACTGCCCGTCCGACGAGCACAGTATGCCGGAGCCGAAGATCGGGGTCAGCGTCAGCTTCTGGTGGTAGCCGATCAGCGCCAGGTTCTCCGCGCGCATTCGCGTGTGCTGGCCCGCAAACGGATCCGGGCCAAGGCATGGCGGCTGGGTCCGGCATTGGAACGGGCACGCCAAATCGCCCGCCGGCACGGGTTCTGCGAGCCGACCGGGCATCGGTGGCGGGTACTCGATCAACTCGCCGCCGGAATGGACATGCCGCTGGTGTGCGTGAAGCCGTTGCTGGTCGGCCGGGCCCGGGAAAGTGAGGACTACACACGGGACAAGACCGATGACAAGGATGCGGTGCTGATCGCCCGGCTGGTCAGCGATCTGCGCTGCTCTGTGCCGAAGCGGGTGGAGGAGGCCTGGGCGCGGTTGCGGCACCTGAGTGCCCGGCGGAAACGGCTGATCGCCGAGGCCACCACGGATATCCAGCAACTGCGCGACCTGCTGGAGTGCGTCTGGCCGGCGGTGCTGGCTGGCGGCCAAACCGTTCGAGTCCAACAGCTGGTGCGCCGCGTTGGCCGTGGTGCTCGCCCCCACACGCGCCTCGGCCCCGCCACCGGCGAGTCGGGTTCCACGTCAGCAGTCTCTACGTGCTCGGCCATGCCGGTCCTCCCCTGTTCCCGGTCCGGCTGGCCAGGACATGCTCGCCTTGGCATCCGGAGCCCATAACTCCGCTAGGCCGCCACCGCCGCTATCGACGCTTCGAGCTGCCCGTCTGGTCCCGCTCCGGACGAACTTGGATCAGCACCTCCAGTTTCCGGGCCCAGCAAGCACTGAACAGCTCGTCCCGCCATGCCTGACAGCTCCGCGCCCACGGCCGACAGGCACGCGATGGTGGAGAGGAGACCGACGATGTTGATGCGGACCGACCCGTTCCGGGAGCTGGACCGGCTGACCCAGCAGTTCTTCGGCGCCACCGGCACCACGACACGGCCGGCGGTGATGCCGATGGACGCCTACCGCTCCGGCGACGAGTACGTGGTCCAGTTCGACCTGCCCGGGGTGGCGCCGGACTCGATCGATCTGGACGTCAAGCGCAACGTGCTCACTGTCAAGGCCGAACGCCGCCCGGAGTTCGGCGAGGACGTGGAGGTCAGCGCCGCCGAACGCCCGCGCGGGGTGTTCTCCCGCTAGCTGTTCCTGGGCGACACCCTGGACGCCGACAACATCAACGCCAGCTATGACGCTGGGGTGCTGACCCTGCGGATCCCGGTCGCGGAGAAGGCCAAGCCCCGCAAGATCGCCATCACCGGCGGCACCGACCACAAAGAAATCAACGCCTGACCGGCTTCGGCCGCCGTGGCGGTGGGGACGTCTTCACCTCCACCGCCACGGCGCGAGTGAGAGGGAAGGTGGATACCGTGTCCGCGCTCGAGGAATCGGTGCCGGTGGCCGAGACCCGCCACCTGCTCGATCACGCCCGGGACGCGGTCGCCACCGCGACACCCGGACTCAACGGACTGCACACCGCGGTCGAGGGCACGCACAAGGTCGCGGCCGCCCTGGCCGCGCTGGTCGCCACCGTGATCGACGCCGCCCCGGCCGCGCTGACCGCCCGCGACGGCGACGATGGGCACCTCGCCCGCGAACTGGTCGCCGACCTGCGTGCGACGCACGGCTGCCTGACCACCGCCTGCCTGCTCATCGGCCCCGCCCTGGACGACCTGCGCGGCCTGGCCCGGCCCACCGCCGACGACGCGTCCACAGGCGGCCGGGGCGATCTCTCGTGATCCCGGCCGGGTACGCGCATCCGTGGTCGATGTTCTCCGGCACGAACGTCGACCACGGATTCTCGTACTGGCCTAACTGGCCGCGCTACTGGCCGCTTGGCGCGCCGACATCGACAGCGTCCCGATCCCCGCCCTGGTCGCCCTGGAGATCCTGGCCACCAGCAGCGGCGCCGCGCGGTAGCCCGGCGCCGCCACTGAAACCGACCCCCGCGCCGAACAGAAACCCGACCGGTAACGGTTCGTGAGTTCACGACCACCACGCGCGCGGTTCGCTGTGACCTGTGCTGAAGGCAGCCTGCGGTTCTGCCCGTGGCTCATGCGGGTTTCCATCCCTTGACCTTGACCTAGGTGGTGTCGCCGGTTGGCCGCTCGGGCCCGTGTCAACGGCCGCATCGTCGATGCCGTGCGCGCATCGTGACTGAGAACGGTGTGCTGGCAGGAAAAGACCTGAGGCGCTCTGGACTCGGTGGTGCTGGACATGGATCCGCGCGTCGCTGGATAACCACGAGCCTGGCCAGCCGCCGCCGACTGGCGGTGAGCGTCGTCGATCGGGTGAGCGGCCGCGGCTGGGCATCCGCGAGCTTGGCCGGTCATGGGTCTGGTGCCCACGGGCCGTCCCGGGGGCACCGGCGCAACCATCTCACTGGGGTGTTTCGCGATTCGAAGCGGTGATGCGGGCTTGGATACCGTCGAGGATGGTGTCCAGGCCGAACGCGAGCGCGTGCTCGGGGTCCTGTGCCGCGTTGAACTGCGAGCCGACCGCGTAGCCGACCCGCGCGGACAGGACCAGGGTGTCGTCGACCATCACCTGTTCCAGGGCCGGGAGGACGGCACCCCACCATTCGGCGTCGGACATTCCGGATTCGGCCGCGGTTCGCGAGGCGCTCCGGTGCGTGCGGGCGGTGCTCTCGACGTGGCCGAGCACCAGGGTCAGGGCGGCGTCCATCTCGACGTCGGACAGGCCGATACCGTCGAGTGGTCGTAGTTCGGTTTCGTACTTCCGGCCGATGTTCGGTCCGATGGGCCGCCAGGACGAGCGGATGTCGAACAGCCAGGGATGTCGCTCATAGAGGGCCCAGTTCTGCTCGGCGATGAACTTCATCGCCTCGCGCCAGCCGCCCGCCCGGGTCGCCGCCTCGACGTCGTTGTCGTAGAGCTCGCCATAGACCGAGTCGATCATGAGCGCGGTGAGGTCGTCCTTGCCGGGCACATGTCCGTAGAGGGACATCGCGCCGACCCCGAGACGGTCGGCCACGTTGCGCATGGAGACGGCGTCGAGCCCGTCGGTGTCAGCGATCTCGATGCCGGTGCGGACGATCGCGGACACGGTGAGCCCGGACCGGCCAGGGCTGGGGTGATGGCCCCACAGCAAGTGGATGCTGCGGGCCAGGTCCGGGTCCGACGAGCGGCGAACCACCAAGATCTCCTTCCGGGCGAAGGCGAACCAGCACCTTGCGTCTTCCGTACACCGTACCGTACCGTTTTCGTACGCCGTACCGTACGGCGTACTGCAGTCGAGGAGGAGAGGCTTGTGCCCGCACCCGAGAAGGATCTGGCCATCGCCGCGCGCGAGGTCCGCAAGAAATACCCCGCCACAGGCAAGGAACAGCCACCCGCACTGGACGGATTCGAGCTCGGGGTCCCTCGAGGGACCGTGCACGGCCTGCTCGGCCCCAACGGCGCCGGCAAGACGACCGCTGTGCGGATCATGGCCACGTTGCTCGAGTTCGACCATGGAACGGTACGGGTCGCCGGGCACGACGTGGTCCGGGAAGGGCGGCAGGTGCGGCGGCGGATCGGGCTGGTCGGCCAGTACGCGGCCGTGGACGAAGAGCTCTCCGGTCGGCAGAACTTGGTGATGTTCGCCCGGCTGAGCCGGCTCGCTCCCCCGGCGGCCCGGCGAAGGGCCGAGGAGTTGCTGGAGCGGTTCGACCTGGCCGAGACCGGGTCCAAGCGGGTCAGCGCCTACTCCGGCGGAATGCGCCGGCGGCTTGATCTAGCCGCCGGCCTGATCGTGGCGCCCGAGATCCTGTTCGTCGACGAACCCACTGCGGGGCTGGATCCCGCCGGGCGCCGGGAGGTCTGGAAGGCCATCCGCGGCCTGGTGCAGGGCGGCACCACGGTCCTGCTCACCACGCAGTATCTGGAAGAGGCCGACCAACTCGCCGACCACATCTCGATGCTGGCCCGAGGCCGGGTGGTCGCCGGCGGGACACCCGGCGAGCTCAAGGCGCGTGTCGGGAACGACTGGCTCGAGCTGGTCCCCCGCGCCGAAGCGGACATCCCGCGGATCGGCGCGATCGCGGCGCCCTGGGCGGTCGGCGGCGACATCCACATCGCGCAAGGGCGAGTGCGCGTTCCGGTCGTCGACCGCACCCATGCCCTGCTCGGTGTCGCGGCCGCGCTCCGCGACGACGGCATCGTCCTGGACGACCTGCTTATCCGTAGCCCCACGCTGGACGAGGTGTTCATCCACCTCACCGGCACCACGGCCACCGGCCACGCCCACACGGGCGAGTCCGACCTCCCAACCGACCAGTCGCAAGGAGTGCCCGCATGACAACCTTCACCACAGTCGCCGATCGGCCGGCGGACCGGCTCCGCTGGGCGCTCGCGGACACCTGGACGATCGCCCGCCGCGACCTGCAGCACTGGCGCAACCGCCCCGGGGTGATGGTCTTCGGCTGGCTGTTCCCCGTGTTGATGATGGCGCTGTTCATCGCCCTGCTCGGCGGTGCCATCAGCACAGCCGTCGGCGGGTCCTACATCGACTACATCATGCCCGGCGCGTTGACCATGGCCATGTTCTTCGGATTGGAGGCGACCATGGCGGCGGTCTCGGCCGATGCGTCCAAGGGCGTCACCGACCGATTCCGATCGCTGCCGATGAGCGGATTCGCGGTGGTCGCCGGACGCTGCACCGCCGACATGCTCAACTCCCTGATCACCCTTGCCGTGACCGTAGCCGCCGGAATGCTGTTGGGATGGCGCCCGGACGCGTCCGCGCCAGCGCTCATCACCGCCTTCGCGCTCCTGCTCCTGCTGCGGTTCGCGCTGCTGTGGGTCGGACTCTTCAGCGGATTGAAGATCAGGAACCAGGAAGCCGCCACCGCCGTGCAGCTCGCGCTGTGGCCGCTGCTGTTCCTGTCCAGTGTGTTCATCGACACCGCCACCATGCCCCGATGGCTCGGCACGATCGCCCAAGCCAACCCCCTCTCAGCCACCGCAACGGCGATCCGCGACCTCTTCGGAAATCCCAGCGCCAGCAGCTCCTGGTTCACCGAGAACGCCACCCTGCTGGCCATCACGGCGCCGGCGCTGCTCACGATCATCTTCCTGCCACTGTCCGCCTCCACCTACCGACATCTCCGCCGGTGAACCACCCCGTTGCATCGGCCAGCCCATGACTACCGACCAGCAGCGAGAAAGCGCCTACACGACGCGACGTCCCCGCACCGCCGTACTGCGAGCTCATCCTCCAAGCACCCGCACCGGTCGCTGCCAGGACGCTCGGCTACACCCACCAGCGACCGCGCGAGTCTCGGCCGAGCCGGCAGCCCTGGAGTCGGTATTTCGCCGGCGGCGACCACACCCGATCAACAGAACCCATCGGGAGCTTCCTCCTCGTCCACCGGACGCCCCACGCGGGCGGACAGCAGGTCGGTGACCGCGTCGGTGGCAACACCGCGGCGGGCAGCCGTTGGGATCGAGGTGGCTCGCCACTTCCAGCAGCGGTGCGGCCAGACTCGCGGGGTGGAGCAGTTTGCCGGCGACGCCCTTGTCGTCGATGCGGGGATACCTGACCAGTTCGCCGATGGTGAATGCCATGGTTCACCCCCGACCAGCTATTCTGTTGTGCCTGCTACGAACCAGACGCCCCATCCGTCATATGAGCCCAGCGCCTCAAGCGTGCGCATAATCCCGCATGACCACCCTTTAAGGCACCGCTTAACATCCCTTCTACGCATCAACAGAATGGTTATGGTGAGAGCTGCTGACGCCACCGCTGGTGGCCCAAGAATGAAGGAGTAGCCGCTGATGATTCGATGCGCAAAGATACTGGCGAGGGCTGCGGCTGTCGCGGCGATGACCGTAGGCGGAGCGGCCATATGCGCGACCACTGCATCGGCAGCCGATTCGCCTGCTCTTACTGCCGCACAGGGCGCGCCCAAGACCAACGTCGATGTGCAAAACCACACGGCATGTGTCAACTATATTCGCAGTCACGGCTACCCCACTGGCCCCCTCACTGACAGGGCTTGCGAAGAGGGCGCCATCGGACACCATTCGACATGTGTCTCGATATTCGTCAACCAGGGAAATGTCACGCCAGCGATTGCGCGGCGCGCGTGCACTCTAGCCGCACAATAATTGATTGTGGCGCTGGCCGTGTCCGGAAGCCGCAAGCGTCAGCACTGCGGCAACGATCTTGGATTTCATGGAGGTCTCCCCTCTTGGCACGTGGCCGGTGGATCGACCACCTGCCCCAGGCTGGACGCCCGGCTTGGAAAGACCTTGCTCGCGCGTCCAGCCTGCTGAGCCGTGTTGTGTGACGTACCGGAATCCGTTACGCCGCTGCGGCGGCGCGAGGATCGCCAAGCGAGTCGGCAGGGGTGCTCCATGAGGGCGGTATCGGCTGGTTGCACCGCAGTGCGGTGATAGCGGCGACAGACTGGGTACCGTGGTCGACGAGCCGGGCGTTCGTAACGAGGCCAGCGGTGAGTTGGACGGTCCGCTGGTGCAGGCAGGGTCCATCCGGCACGTCTCACTGGCAGGCTCGCCACGCGCGTTGACCGCCTTTGGCCCGCAAGCCTCTGTCAGTGACGACTCGTCGGATGCGGCGTCCGGCGGTCAGTCCGAGGCGGGAGTGATCGCTGCGGAGACCTGGGCGAGTAACTGGTCGATGTGTTCGGTCCAATGCGTGCTGAGGACCAGATCGCGGGCCGGGTCGACCCATAGTAGGTGTCGGCCGCCGTTGCCCCGGGCGCAGCGCCCGGTCGTGGGCGCGGTCGGCCACGGTATGCGGTCGTCGTTGAGCCACCACAGGTAGCCGTACTCGGGCTTGACCTCACACGGCGACCATGACCTGGTGATCCACTCGGTGCTGATCACCTGACGTTGCCCCCAGCGGCCGCCGTCGAGATACAACTGGCCGATGAGTGCGAGGTCGGCGGCCGAGATGAACAGTCCGCCGCCCCAGTGCGCGCCTCCACTGACCACCGGGATCGACGCGCCGTTGATCTCGACGAAGGAATTGTCGTAGCCGTGCCAGGACCAGGATCGGGAGGCCCCGATCGGCGTCATGACCTCCTCACGCAGGACCTCCTCGAGCGAACGTCCGAACAGCACGGTGAGCGCGTAAGTCAGCACGTTCACGCGGACATCGTTGTAGGCCCAGCCCTGCCCGGGTGGTGTGCCGTGCACCTCGGTGCCCTCGCGGAAGCTCTGGACGTCGACAGACGTGGGTTTCGTCCACAGCGTGCCCTCCCACTGGCTGGTCTGCTGCAGCAGGTGCTCCCAGGTGATCTCGCGGGCATCGCCGGTGGCGAACTCGGATAGGCCGAGCACGTCGTATACACGCTGCCGCGGAATCAGCAGCCCGGTGTCATAGGCGATGCCGGCCACGACGGAGATCACGCTTTTCGTCGCGCTGAAGGCCATTTCCGGTGCCGACGTATCGCCCCAGCGGGCCACCTCACACCCGCCGAACCGCACAACGCCGCTGCCTCCGGTCGCGGCCAGCAGCGGTCCGAGGACGCCCCGATCGCTGGCGTCAGCGACCTGCGAAGCCAGATAGCTGACCATGTCCCGAGCGGACTCGTTCCATTCCCGGGTATCGCGATCGATCACGGCGAGCAGTTGTTTCTGATCAAGCCTGGCGCCGTTACCACTGGCGACGAACGCGCCTTCTGCCATCGTCTACCTCCCGATCGCCAATTAACTGACACCACACCGGATCACCGTGTACCGGACATCCCCACCTGCCGCAATGGCCGCGACTTCGACTGGGACAAGATCACCCAGCAGAACGACCAGAGGTCAACTACGCCACCGCGTTGTGATCAGCGATGAGGTCGTTGCCGTGGTCGGTGAACAGGGCGTCAACCTCTGGGCCGAACGGTGGCCCCGGACGGGTCGAAGCGGTCGAGAGGGCTTCGTTGGTCGACAGCGTCACGCACTCAGAGGCTCGCACTCAAGGGTTCTGAGCGCCCCCCAGAGCGTTCTGCCAGCATGCGTGGGCTTGCGCGTAGTGGCTGCGCGTGGTGTGGGCGTGCCCGAGATCTTCCAAGACGTGGGCTTCTTCCCTGGTGTCGTTGATGTTGCGTAGTAGGGCCAGTGCTTGCTGGCTTCCCGTTGTCGGAGGTACAGATCGACGTCGGCCGCGAAAAGTGGTCCCGGAGCTTCGATAACTAGGTGCTTGCCGATCTCCCGCGAGGTCGTCGGCTGCGGCCCGCTGGGGGCGCCGGGTTCGAACGCGTTCCAGGGAAAGCGGAACCGCGCGAGATGTGTCACGTCCCGCCCTAGGTCAACGCCAGGGAACCAGCCCATTCTGGCCCATCCTCGAAACGCCATGCGCTTCTCTCGTGCACCAGCGCGGCTGCGGAGCCGTCGAGCCCGAATTTGAAACCCGGCTGGTCGTAGCGGGGATCCGGTCCGTGCACGCTGATCTTGATGTCGAAGTCGATGTCGCGGGGTTTGATGTAAAAGGACGTGCGGGACGCCCAGATGCGGTAGCCGAAGCTCGCTACCCGGGTGTTTCTGTTGAACGCGACGAAGCACATCGCGTTGTCCCTGGCACGGCTCATGTCCTGCAGTCGCCCGGCCTGGCTCCGGCGCTACACACTCACTGCCCGGCCTGATCGGCGGACTGCCCGGCGACCCCAGCGGCCTGCTGCATCACCACAAGATCTTGGGCACGTCGGAGAACGAAGTGGACCGCATCCTGCGCGGCGAGTGACCGCGCGCTGCGGGTGTCGGCGGCGTCGGTGGTGGTGGGGTGTCGCTGGGTTGGTGGAACCTGGGCGGGGTGCGGCGGTGTAGTCAGGGGGTGAGGACAGGTCACCGGGTTGGGCCGGAGGTTGGGACGGACGACGCGGTCGTGATTGGGCGTGCCGTGGCTGGGGATCTCGATGCGTTCGGGATGCTGGTCGGGCGGTATCAGGCTGCGGCGTACCGGGTGGCGGTGCTGCTGGGCGCGGGCGGTGATGCCGAGGACGTGGTGCAGGATGCATTCGTCAAGGCACTGAGGGGCTTGCGCGGATTTCGGGCGGGGCAGCCGTTTCGGCCGTGGTTGCTGCGGATCGTGGCGAACGAGACGAGGAATCTGCACAGGTCCCGGAGACGGCGGCAGGGCCTGGAGCAACGGGTTGTCGCGATGTTCCCCGAAGGCGTGGATGCTGGGGCCGGGGACCCGCATCTGGCAGTGGTGCGGAAGGAGCTCGATCGGCGGCTGTGGGCGGTGCTGCAGGGACTGCCGGACAAGGATCGCCTGGTGTTGTCGTGCCGGTATCTGCTGGATTTGTCCGAGGGCGAGACCGCGCGGGTCCTGGGGTGGGCGCGGGGTTCGGTGAAGTCGCGCACGTCGCGGGCGCTGGCTCGGTTGCGGGCGGTTCTGGGGCCGGATCTGGAAGAAGGTGGCTGGCAATGACCCGCCGTGATGATCATGTCGTGGAGGAGGCGCTGCGGGCGTTGGGCCGGCGGTTCGCCGAGCTGGACGCCCCGCCCGGTCTCGCGGCGGCGGTGCGCCGCCGCGTGGAGGCCGAGCAGGTGCGGCCGGGCCGCCGGTTGCGCGTCACCAGGCCTGTGGCGTTGATCGCCGCCGCGGCGGCGATCATGGTGGTGGCGCTGGGTGGGGTGCTGGTCCTCGGGCGGTCGGTCTTGCAGCCGGATGCGGGGTACGGCGCCTCGGCGTTGCCGCAGCAACGTGCCGTGACGCTGGAGCAAGCCCGCGCGATGGTGCCGATCGCGTCTCGGGTTCCGCCGGAATGGGGTCCACCGGATCGGGTCGTGGTGGGTGATGGCGACCGGCCAGGAGTGATGGTGCTGTCCTACACGGTCGGTGGCCGCCAGGTCGTGCTGGAAGAGTCCGTGCCCGGTGCTCTGCAGATCGGACTGCACGGCGAGACCCGGGTAGTGGGCAACCATCTGGCCACCTGGTTGCCGGGTGTGCATGAGGAGCGCTACCTCGATGCGACGGGCGCGTTCTACACACGAAAGTTCCAGGCCAGCAGGCTGGTGTGGATCGCCGATGGGATCACGTTCGCGTTGCAGGCCGATGTGGGTTTCGACGAGCTGGCCGCCCTGGCCCGCCAGGT
The DNA here is from genome assembly GCF_009765355.1 of Amycolatopsis anabasis. Lineage (GTDB taxonomy): Bacteria > Actinomycetota > Actinomycetes > Mycobacteriales > Pseudonocardiaceae > Amycolatopsis > Amycolatopsis anabasis. Next base: position 20,163 of record NZ_VTHK01000094.1, read on the forward strand.
TTCGGGGTGAGCCGTGGCCGCTGCGGTGTCCGGTGCGCGGGGGTGTGGAACCGTTGTAGCGGTGGCGGTGTATCAGGGGCGGAACCGCTCGAAAGCGGGGTTCCGGGCAGTTGGTCGGCTTTCGGCTGGGTGGGGTGATGGGGGTGCTACCCAGCCGAAAGCCCGCACCACGACGGGGCACAGGATGATCACAGCGTTGCGGGCATGGACGCCGGGGGGTCGGCACCGCCAGGGTGTTGCTGGGCGTCCGGAACGCCGCTTGGGACCTGACAATGACCGCGGGCCCGGCTATCGCCACGCGCCGTGGGGAAGGCATGGGCGCGGTCGCGGCACGATGGTCGCCGCCGTGTTCTTGGTCTTGGCGGGATTGATCTCCGGCTGCCAGCACAAGAACCAGCTCGACGGGTTGACGCTCACCGTCGCGCAGCACTCTTCGACGGACAACATGGCGTATTTCGATGTCCGGAGGATGGCTGACGTCTGGGCGAGCGGTTTGCCTACCAGTCGGCCAATCTTGATCACCACTAAGGATTTCACCGACAATGTCACCCGGCTCCGCGCGGGTGCGGTCGACGTCGCACTCGCCACCGCTGATATCGCCACTGAGGCCGCCGAATCAAAACAACCGGGGCAACGCAACCTCCGGGCGCTGACCTGGATGCACAGTTACTACGTGGAACTGACCGCCTTGGAATACTCCCCGGCACGGACGCTGACCGACTTGCTCGGGCGCCAGGTCACGGTCAACGTGGCGAACCCCGAACTCGAACTGCTCGCGTCACGGTTGCTAGAGGCCGCCGGCATCGATGCGGAGCGGAAACATCTCACCATGGGAGACGGTATGAGGGCCTTGACCACGGCGAGCATCGATGCCCGCTTCTTCGGGAGCACGGACCCCGACGGCCTGTTCGGCCAGAGGCCGGGCGGGCTGCGATCTCTCGATCTGAGCGGAGTGCTGCCGGCCCTCCGCGCCCGGTACCCGGCCTACACGCGGGCCGCGAGCTCCGGTTCCTTCGTGATGGTTCCCGTGCTCCTCCTGGTCACTGACGCGATGCCCGACAGCGTGGCCGAGGCACTCACCCGCACCCTGCTCGAATCACGCAACCTCGACAACGTCATGAATCAAGGCAACACCCGCCCCGGTCTAGCCCGCGACACCATGCCAATCCCCCTACACCCCGGCGCGCAAAAGTACTACCGATCAATCAACTGACCACACAGCCGCAGAGGCTCCTCGATCGCGGGGGTATGGAACCGTTATGGCGGTGGCGGTGTATCACGGGCGGAACCGCTCGAAGCGGGATTCCGGTCAGTTGGCGGGCTTTCGACTGGGTGGGGTGATGGGGGGTGTCACCCAGCCGAAAGCCCGCACCACGACGGAGCACAGGATGATCACGGCATCGCGAGCACGACACGGACACAGGCACCGCACGATGGCCGCCGCAGTGCTCCTGGCCATCACGGGGACGATCTCCAGCTGCCAGCACCACAACAACAAAAACGAACTCGACGAATTCACACTCACAATCGCTCAACACGGGCAGACAGACAGCGAGGCCCCTGTCTCCATGCAGGCGCTGGCCAACAACTGGATAGCCCATCTGCCGCCCGCCAACCCCACAGTGATCGCCACCAAGGATTTCACCGACAATGTCACCCGGCTCCGCTCGGGTGGGATCGACATCGCGCTCGCCACCGCCGATATCGCCACCGAGGCCGCCGCATCCGGACAGCCGGGCGGGCGCAACCTCCGGGCACTGACCTGGATGCATACCGACTACGTCAGACTCACGGTCCGGGAAAAATCCCCGGTACGAACACCGGCCGACTTGCGCGGGCAGCGGGTCACGATCAATGTCGCGGGCTCCGAACACGAGATGCTCGCGACACGACTACTGGACACCGCCAGCATCGACGCGGCACGCGAACACCTCCCCTCGCTCGAGGGCCGGATGGCCCTGCTCGACAATCGCTTCGATGCCAGCTTCCTCGGAAATCGGGATAACGACTGGAACCAGCCCGGACTCCGCCATCTCGATCTGAGCGACGTAATGCCGCCCCTCCGCGCCCGGTACCCGGCCTACGCACGGGCCTCCAGCACCACCTCCGCCGTAATGGTTCCCGTCCTCCTCCTGACCACCGACGCCATGCCCGACAACGTGGCCGAAGCCCTCACCCGCACCCTGCTCGAACCATCCGTCAACCTCGTTGGTTTCGTGAACCACAACAGCATCCGACCCGACCTAGCCCGCGACACCATGCCCATCCCACTACACCCCGGCGCGCAAAAGTACTACCGATCACTCAACTGACCACTAATCGCAACGGCTCCTCGGCCGCAGGAACGTCGTTCGGTTGGCACAGTCCAGCAACACGACCGCGGATCTGGTCACCAGCCACATCGTTCGCGACGGCGCTGTACGAGGGCATCCGCAAAGATGTCGCGCAGCAGGTCGGCGCCGGTCCTGGCCACCTCCTCGCGCTCCTCACGGTCGAGTTCCCGGACGTCGGGATGCCCGACGGCGGCCATCCCGATCAGTTTCTCGGTTTGCTCGTCGATGCCGGGGAGGAACGCGTTCATCACCTCTCGCACGAAGGTCATCGCGTGCAGGGCGGGCGCAAGCACGCCGACGCGCGTGCTGTCCTGGTCACCGTAGGGGCCTCGGGCCAGCTCGGCGCGCTGCTCGGCGAGTTCGGTGGTGAGGTGGTCCAGCCGCGCCAGGACGTGAAGACGAAGGGTCACCGGTGATGTCGGTCATCACGGGTCCTTCCGATTCGAGCCGATCAGGTCGCTGATCAGCGTCTCCCGCGCCCCCGACAAACCCGGGCTTCGAACCGCACGATCACCGGATCGGGGTTCACCCAGGCAGTGGCGCATTTCCGGGAACTGACCGACGTTCCTTGGCGTGGGCGAGGCGGGTGGCGATCTTGCCGCACTGGCCGACCAGCTCCGGGCTGCCGCAGGCGATCAGCACCGCATCCGGTGAATCCTGAGAGGACACTCGGACGGGTGCTTTTCCGGGGCTGGTTCCGTGCGCAGGGTGGAGACCATGGTCAAGGGAAACAACGTGGCCAGTTTCGATCGGGTTTCGGCGAACGCGTTGGCCGAGGTGGTGGAGGAACTGTTTCCGCCGGGGCAGATGGATCCGGCCGGGCCGGAAGTTCTGCAAGCGGCGGTAGTCCTGTTGACCCGGACGGCCCGGGATCATCGTGGTGACGAGCTCGGCGATGCCGCCGACCGGGTGCGCAACCTGCTGCAGCTCGGCGTGCCGGAGACCGCGGTCTGCCAAGCCAAGGACGCGCTCAGGCGTGCCGCCGGACGGTGCACCTAGGCTGACGTTCGAGTCTCTGCGGCGCGGGCCTAGTCCGGGGGTCGGCGGCGTCCACCGCGGCGATTGGCGCACGGAGCAAATTCGCCAACCTGCGGAAGTGGTGATCACGCAGCCCAGCTCCCGCGCCCCGCAACATCCTGCGAAGCCGTTCCGATTCACCCAGGGTTGGGGTGGGGCGGGGGGCTGCCGTGGTCTTTCTGCTCGTGCGGGCCGTCGTGGCGGGGGTGGCGCAACGCGTCCCGCAGTTCCCCGGTGGTCAGGTAGTGGGCGCGGGGGATGCCGGCCTGGCGGGCCAGGGCGAGCAGGCTGGTCCGGTCCTCCGGGAGCGATTGTCCGGTCATACCCCGGCTCACTCGGCGCTGCCGGGACGTTGTTCGACCAGCCGCCACCCTGTGCCGGCACATCCGTCCGGTAGCGGGGGCAGCACGTGCCCGGCCACGTTGGTGCTGAACCGGTGCCAGCACCCGGCGTCGCATTCGTAGAACCCGCTGGCCGGGGCCTTCTGCCCCGGCTTCCACATCGTGTCGCTGCTCTTACTCATGCCCGGGGACTACCCCGGTGACCGGTCCACACACCCGACCGCACCCACACGGGTGGCACTGACCAGCACAAACCACTGCCGTCTGTCCACACTGGTCAAGATCAGATCTTCTTGGTGCCGGTGGCAGGGACGGCGAGTATGTGAGCGTGCTGGGGTTCCCCGTGCCGCTCGCGCTGGCCCAACCGGCGCGACAGGTCCCGGACGGGCCGCAGTGGCGCCACGAACCGAAGTTCGACTTCTGTGCACGGTTACGGCCTGTTGGTTCCTTGACATCTACGACCCGCACTCCTGGGAAAGGGACCGTGTCTTGCCCCGGTCGCCTGGCCGAGTGGGTGTTGTGCCTCGTTCGTGTTGTGACCGGCGGCCATCGGTTCAACCTTCGTTCTCGTTGGGCAGTCTCTGGTGACCAGGCGTCTGCTCGGGGAGTTGGAGGCCACGGTCGAAACAGGTCGCGGAGGGCATCGCGTGATGAGGATCGGGGATAGGCGCCGGTTGCGGAGTGATCCGCTGGAGTACGTCGAGGACCTCCGTCGGCGCAGCGCGACGAAGGTGATCCGGTTGCCCGGGGGTGGCTGGTGCCTGGGCGACCCGGCGCTGGCGCGGGTGCTGTTGCGTGGCCAGGAGTTCAACGAGGGCAGGTCGGGGTTCTTCGGCGACCTGCTGCCGACGCGGGCGGTCCAGGTCGAGGTTGGCCACGCGGTGCGCGATGTCCTGCGGGCCCGCCTGCCGGACTACCGCGCAGCGCTGGCCCCGGCGGTGGGCGGGCTGCCGCCGGTCACCCGCTGGCCCGCGGCCGGGAATCGGCTGGTGTACCGCTGCTTGGCAGACCTGCTGCTGCATCCCGGTACACCGGCCCGAACGCGGCGGTGGGCGGACCGCGCCGCGGACGCGGGCGTTGTGTTCCGCGCATCGCGCATGTGGCAGCGAGCGCGGGCCGAGGTGCCGCGCGCGAGGCTGATCGCGGCCCTGACCGAACAGGTGCAGCAGCGCCGCCGGCAACACCGCGCCGACGAACCGCGTGACGTGCTGGACGCCGTGCTGGACGCGTGCCCGGACCACCTGGCCGACCGGACAGTGGCCACGGTGCACCTGATGATGTTCCGAGCCATCACGGCGCCCGTGGCCGCCTCGCTGGCATGGTCGGTGCTGCTGGCCTGCCTGCACCACACCACCGATTCCCCCTGGCCGTGGCCCACTGACCAGATCGTGCGGGAAGCGTTGCGGCATCGGCCGATACCCTGGATGCTCCGCCGCACCATCCCCTGCCCCACCACCTTCGCGGGAACCTCCTTGCGCCCCGGCGACCGTGTCTCGGTCAGCCCTCACCTGCTGCACCACGACCGGCACCGCTGGACCGACCCCGACACATACCGGCCCGAACGCTGGGCGGAATCCGACGGGCACGGCCCCTACCTCCCGTTCGGCGCGGGCCCCTTCGCCTGCCCTGGCGCCTCGGTGGCGCAAACGATGGTCACCGAGACGCTGACCGCGCTGGCCGAGGGAGCGCACCTGACGGTCACCAGAGGCGACACGCGTGCGGCCATGTCCGAGGGCATCGTCCCCCGGCCTTTCATCCTTCACCGCACGCGGACGGAATAAGCACCACGACAGCGGGAGGAGGTGAACGACCATGGCCGCGATGCTGCGACGCGTCTTCAACACCAAGCCGGAACGCCGGTGGTACTGGTACTAGGAAGACGGATTTCCCGACCCTCGGCCCGGTGACCCGAACAGTCGCTCGACATCTTCCAGTCACCGGGCCGGTGGGTACCGAGAGCTCCGAATACCCGCACCTATGCCGATTACCGCACAGCGTCCGGACGCCGCTGGCAGGACCGCCAACCAGTTATTGATTCGTAAGGCAAATATGGCGTGTCAGTCTGCGGCGTAGCGGGTTTCGTCCT
>NZ_VTHK01000095.1 GCF_009765355.1 Amycolatopsis anabasis
GTACCAGCGGGCGCTGACAGCGCTCGGCGCTGCAGGCTGCATACGGAGATAAGCCCCGATGGCATGTCCATCGATGCGGGGTAAAGCGTTGTGGTGTCCCGGACGGTGGGATCCACGCGTTCCGGGGACGTGCACGGTGGCCTGGCAGCTTGTGCGGGCACCGTCGGGATGATCGTCAGGTGGGTTGTTGGAGGCGTGCGAGCGGGAGAATTGGAATCGCGACGAGAAGGCTTACCTGGATGGTGGCGGTTGGGTAGCTCGTCGTGTGTTTTCCACAGCGTCGGAGAAGGTGGCGGGGTCGCGTGTGGCGAGTTGGTGGATCGCGTCCATGAACTTTGCCTGGTCCGCCGGTAGGTGCGGTTGCTCGTGGGTTGCGACCTTGTCGCGGGTGTCGGGTGTCTCGCCGGGCCAGAACTGGATGAGGAACCGTTCTGCGCCCCGTACCGGCCCCGACTCGTTGGCGGAAGCGGATTCTCGCGTTGCCTGGTCCAGGGTGTCGCGCAGGCGTTCCCGGTGTCCGGTGTGTGCTCGGACGCGATACACGCCCGGTTGGCCGAGGGTGAACCGGGCGAATGCGTGGTCACCGGCGAGATTGCGGACGGTGAGGGTCGGTGTTGACAGGTAGGTCAGCGCGTCGAGGGTGGTGTCCCATGGTGGTACGGGGGTGGGCGGTTCGCTGTCCCAGTACTCCAGCAGTGCTTCCGGGGCGCTCCACACCCCGGAAGCACTGCGGATGACGATCTGTTCTTCGGTGGCTGTGAGCCAGTCGCCGCTGCCGGGGTCCGGTGTGGTCCAGTGGTCGGCGGCGCCGTCGATGACGAACAGGCCGTACTGGGTTGTGGGTTCGCACTGGGTCCGGCGCAGCAGCTCAGCCATGGCGTGTGATGTTATCGCACGTCGATGATGTTGACGAAGAACTGGTCGAGCTTCTTGTGGAGTATTCGGTCGCGATTGTAGAAGGCTACGAGTTGTCCGCCCGCTCGCTGGTTCTGTGTGCCGTCAACGTATTTCACCGAATAGTCCCAGTCCGGGCTTGCCGCCCCTTGCTGGGTTGAGGCGAAGGGGTATTCGTCGCACTGGTGCGACGGTGACGGCTTCTGAAGCAGTGCGCACGTCTGTCTCACGACGTCACGGTTGGGGCCTTCCTCGCTTCCGGGTATCCGGTGCAGTCCGGGCGCGTCCGGGTTGCCCTGGATGTATTTTCCGGGGATCTTCTTCCCGAAGGGAGAGGGCGGGAAGGTTGTGCTGGGTTCGTTGAGCGCCTGGCGAATATGCAGTGCCACTTCGTCGATGCCGCCCACCGGGGCTGGTAGCCCTATGAAATAGGGAAGCCAGGCGACCACATCGGCATTGATGCAGGCGAGCGGGTCGTTCGGGAAGTAGGTTGCCGAGTCGCACCGGATGGTGTTGTCCGGCAGGTTCCAGTCCCAGTACTCGGCCGGGATGGGGGTGCGCACCGCCGCGGTGAGGTGCCACTGGTGGAACAGTGTCTTGTCCTGCGCGGTGCTCTGGGTCTCGTCAGAGTCGATCAGCCATCCGTACCAGGTCTGGTTGGTGACATCCCGTTTCCACGCGGCCAGTGACTGGTTCAGCGGGGCTGCGTTGACGTTGCACCCGAGCGAGCCCTGCGCCCCGCATACCGGGCCGAGGGACAGGGTCGTTGTGTTGATGTTCTCGTAGACGCCCCAGTTGTCTCCCATGAAGGTGGGTTTGAACTGCATATCGATGGTGCGGCGTTTGTAGCTTCCCATCGCCACCGCGATCCAGTTCAGGGTCGCCTCACCGATCACCACATTTCCGCGTTTGGCCCATGCTCTGGCGCCATAGCGCTGGCACCAGAAGACCCGATGAAAGACATGGCCTTCCTTCGTGGCCGCGCGCGGGTCATTCTCGCAGGCGGCCAGAAATATCGGTGGTATCTCCTGCGCGACCGCAGGCTGGCCCGGTGGCCGGTGGGCCACTTCGTCGACCGCCTTAAGGAATTCAGGGGTCGCATACTCGGGCGACGGAGTGTTGCCGCGTTCATCGGCCTTGCGTAGCGCGTCTTCGAACGTGGGCGGCGGTGACGGTTGTTGTCCCGCCTGGGAGAGCGGAGTTCCATCAAGATTCGTGATCCCCACCTGGATCGGTTCGTCGGCGGAAGCTGTCACAGAGGCGGCGGACATCGACAACAAAACCGCTGCCGCGATCGAAGTTGCTATTCTTCTCGGTCTTTTGCGTGCCTTGCGCACCAGAATTCCCCCTTCTGGAACGGTGATCAACATTGCCCTGCTGTCCCGCTCCCACGGGTCGGCAATGAGCAACGCCTGTCTATCGGCCTTAAGGACTTTCGGTCAAGGAAAATCGTTGGTGAAACAATGAGAACACTCAACCGGCGTAGTTCCGACAATTGGACTAGTCCACCGCACTTGACGCTGGTCACACCGCCCGTTCACGCCATCGAAGACGCCACGGTGTCCACATGGGCGCTGACCGATCCTGCGCGACCTGGCCCTGGTCCTGGCCAACCCGCGCCGGGGGCAGGGTGGCCGCCGTCGCCGACTCCGCCGCCGAAGCGGCGCCGCATCGGTCTGTGGCTCGGGTTGGGCGGCGGTGTACTGGCTCTCGCGCTGGTCGTCGTGTTGGTGGTGGTGCTGGCGCCGAGCGGGCGCGGTGATCGCCCGGGCGGCGGTGTGGCGGCGGCGTGGAGTGTGGGGATCGGTAACGAGTACGCCGGGGTGGATCGGCGGGAGTCCACCCATCGCCAGGCTTGGGCGACCGGCACCGCGTTGGTGCGGGCCGGTACGCACGCGATGCAGAGCATCGACCCGGCCACGGGCAAGGTCAACTGGGAAACACGGTTGCCGCCGCACAAGGGGACGTGCGAAGCCGCCCGCCGAGTCGGCTCGGTCGCGGTGATCACCTACGGCACGGTGGACGACAAGCGTTGCGATCACGTGTTCGTCGTGGACGTGGCGACCGGCGCGGTGGCCCAAGACATCGCACGCTCGCCCGAGACCGACGGCGAACCGGTGGTGGACGTGCTCGACGACGCCCTGTATCTCGGTTCGCCCGGCAGCCCACCGCGGCACCGCGACCCGGACGCCTCGGCGGAGGTCGTGAAGATCGACGGCCGGACCGGCGCGCGGGTGTGGCAGGCCGGCCTGGACGGGTGTTTCGAGGTGGTGGACGTGATGACCAGTTCCCGGCGGATTCTGGTCACCGCGCGATGCCGCGGTCAGAGCAGCGTGATCGGCCCGTGGCAGCTGGTCTCCCTCGATCCCGCCTCCGGGGCCCGGCAGTGGTCGTCACCGATCGCGGGAACCGAACAGTTCAAGCCGGTGGCGATGCTGTCGGCGGAACCCCCGATTCTGGCGCACTACCAGGCCGGCACCTCCTGCTGCTACCGGCAGAGCTACGCGGTCTACAACGACACCGGCGCGGTCGCGCTGCGGATCGAACGCGGCAACGGGAACGAGTTGGCCGCCGGCCTGTCGCGGCATTGGCACGACCGGCTGGACGCGAGCGTTCACCATCGTCGGCGGCACGTTGATCGTGGGCAACTGGGCCGACGCGTCCGAGGATCGGCACGATCGGCAACTGATCGGGATCGATCTGACCACCGGCGAGCAGACCTGGCGCACCGCGCTTTCCGGTGAGCGGGCGCCCGAGTTCGTGACGCCCCTGCAGCCCGATGCCCACCGGATTCGGTTCCTGGACAAGGCCAGCCTGGAGGTCTATGACCTGGATCCGGCAACCGGGCATACCCAGAAGACCGCCGCGCTGCGGAACCCGCTGCCCATCGCGGGCAGCGAACTGACCGAAGCGAACCTCTTTCCCACCATGGTCGGCGACATGCTGGTGCTCTGCCCGCAGGCCGTCCAGTTCGCCACCGCAGCCGCCGGCTTCAAAACCCCGGGCTAGCCAGGCATTTCGTCCTCGCGGACTCGCTGTCGTACTCGGTCGCACCCCGCTGAACGCGCTGTGGTGACGAAAGGAAAGCGTGATGACGATGAAGTCTCTGGACGCCCGGCCCTATCGTGCCAACCGGTGGGCGGTCGCGGTCCATGGTCAGGCAGCCGACTGGCTGGAGGGCCTCGGTGCTGAATACGGCGCCTGCCGCGTGGACGACGACGGGACGCGGGAGATCTCCTGGACGCTGCCGCAAGGCTTCTCCTTCGGCGGGAAACACCGCCGGTATCGGCAACTGCTGTTCCGCGCCCTGCACGGGAACCGGAACTCGTGGGAAGTGGTCTACCGCGAAGCCGCGGTGGCGCTCGGGGGTGGAACAGTCCGCTACTACGCGTCGACGTCTACACGGGCCGACCTCACTGGACTCCAGCCCGCGGCGGTACGACTGGTGCAGGGCAGGTTGCCGCACCTTGCGCGGCCGGTGGCCACGTGCGGGCATGCCGTGCCGGACGGCCGACTGGCGCCGCTGCTGGCCCGGCCGGCGTCCTGGCGATCGCCGTGGTCGCAGCCGTCGTCGACGGGCCACTCGTGCTGTGGTTGGTGCTCGTTGTGGCGTTTGTCGCCTGCGCTGTGTGGTTCGGCCACCGGGCCGTCCGGCGAGCGTTCGGGTTCTACCGGTGAGGGCAGAAAACATCCGAGACCGCAGGTCGCGGCGCTCCTCGAGCGCTCGTCCGGCCAGCTGATGGTGGTGATACCTGTCGGCAGCCAGTGAGACACGGACGGACTGCCTGGCGGAGAGCAGCGAGCCCTGGAGCTCGAGCTGCGCCACGCGTTGCGGCTGGAGTACACCGCTGACCGAATACGAGCGGTCATCGTCGTGCGTTCCTCGTCGACGGGGCGCGCTGCTTTGCCGAAGCTCGGTGCGGTTGTGTCCCTCGATCGTGTGGGCTGCTCGGGAATACCGTAGGCGCATGCCGAGCAACGAAGAGCAGCTGGCGGCGCTGGTTGACCGGAATCCGCACCTCGATGCGGGCGAGTTGGAGGCCTACTTCTGGGCGCTGCGGGAGAACGATCCGGAGCAGGAAAAGCCCCGCCCGTACCGCGCGGAGGAGAAGGCAGCGCACGATCTGTTGATGGCGTACCTGACGCACGTGGGCGCGCGGGCCTGGGGTGAGCAAGACTTGCCCGAGCAGTCCGAGGTCACCCGGGAGCGGTTCATCCAGGCGGCCCGGTTGGCCACGGCGATCGGATCCGAGGGTCCTGAGCCGGTGGCGATGCTCCCGCTGGGAGTGTTGGAGGAACTGCTGACCGAGTACGCGACGCTGCTGGCCGCGGTGAGCAAGAACCGGCCGCTGGAGCGCCTGCAGAGCGTGGTCCGTGATCGTCTTGCCCTGGATGCCGCGTTGCGTGCCTGGGAAGGCCGGTAGAACCATGCGCACCGACCGTTCCCTGCCAGCGCGGTCCTCTGCGTGTTCTGGACGGCGCCGGCGGAACCGTCAGATGGACGCGGGCGGGCCGATCCTGTGCAGCTGTTGCGGGTGCTGCCGTCAGCTCCGGAGCTTCGCAGGAGGGGCCGGTGCTTGTCCCGGTGCGCGAGAAACGCATCGGGTTCGGCGGTTAGTACTCCAGCCGCACTTCGTGATTGATGGTGTGTCTTCGCTGGTAGTGGGCTTGTTGGGCTCGGTATTGGTGGTGTCGGCGCCAGTGTGACCAGGCCCAGGTTGTGAGGCGGTCGAGCGGGGTGGTGATCAGGTGTGCCAGGAGACGCTTGACCTCGCCCAGTGTGACTGGGATGAGGCCGCTGTCAGGGCTTTTGGGGCGATGGCGGCGGTGACGGCCAGGTAGGTGTGGGCGAGCATGGCCAGGGTGATGTGCCGATACCAGGCGTCGTAGCGGCGGACCTGGTAGTGGTCCAGGCCGACGTCGGTCTTGGCGGTCTGGAAACAGTCCTCGATCGCCCATCGTGCTCCGGCTACTCGGATCAGTTCCTCGTCGGGTGTTCCTGTTGGGGCACAACATAAGTAGTAAGCGATCTCGTACTTGCCTTTGCTGTTTCGGGTCAGTGAACGGCGGGCCAGTAGCCAGCGTCCCCAGCCGGGTGGCGTGGTGTCGGAATAGGTTGGCAGCTCGGCGACGGCCCAGTCGAACATCCGTGGCCCTTTGGCGCCGTCGCCGCAGCTTCGGCGTTTCCACGCGTCAGCGGGCGCGTGGGCGACGAGCGCGTCGGCACGGGACGTGCCGGCCACCGCGGGGATGGTTTGGCTGGTGGGTACGGCCACGACATAGCCGATCCGCTGCTCTTCCAGCCAACGACGGAATTTCGAGTCGCCGCCGTACGCTTCATCGGCGGTCACCCAGCTAGCGGGCACACCGGCGTCCAGGGCACGAGCAAGCATCCGCTGAGCCAATACCGGCTTGGTGGCGAACTCGACCTCGTCGGGAACCGCCGCCTCGCGGCAACGTTCCCGATCGGCGGTCCAGGATTTCGGCACGTACAGCTCGCGGTCGATCAAGGTGCGGCCTTTGCTTGTGGCGTAAGCACAAAACACGCCGAGTTGGCAGTTCTCGATGCGTCCGGCAGTGCCGGAATACTGGCGTTGAACGCCCGCGGATTTGGTGCCCTTCTTGAGAAATCCGGTCTCGTCCACGATCAGCACACCGTCACGCTCACCCAGATGGCTGATCGCGTAGTCGCGGACATCATCACGGACGCCGTCGACGTCCCAGGCCGCCGCATTGAGCAGGCGCTGCATCCCATCCGGGGTGATGTCACCGGCGGCCTCAGCCAGCGTCCAGCCGTTCTTACCGGCCAGCGGCGCAAGCAAGCCACGCACGTAGGCACGAGCCCTGCGCCGAGGCTCGGCCCGATGGAACCGTCCCGCGACCCGCGCGAACAGGTCATCCAACCCGGACACCCAGGCCGCCAGATCATCCTCACTCAACACAAGATCGACACACTACACCCGCAAGTATCACGAAGTGCGGCTGGAGTACTAGTCGGCGGCGGCTGGCCAGGCGCGCTTGTGTTGTCGCATACTGGCCCCGTGATTCAGTGCTCCTCTGGCGTGTCGGTCTTCGAGGTAGGAGCGCTCGAGCCGACGGATGTGGACAGCGTCACCGATTTCGAGGGGGACGAGTGGCTGCCTGATTCGGCGACCGGGATGTGGCAGTGCTGGCCGTTTGAGTGCGCCTGGCCCGAGCTGCTGGAATCCTGGGCCCCGGTGACGGCCACCGCGAAAGAGGAAGACTAAAGGGCTTGGCCGACTCGAAACGCTGGGTCTGAGGGACGCGTCGCGTGGGTTCGTCAGGGCTGCTGGCGATGGAAAGCCGCGGCGAGTTCCCGGTACAACTGCTGCGGCGGGATACCCGGTGGAGTGTCGCGGGGCTGTTTCTTGTCGTGGTCCATAACTGAACTCGCGAGGCGGGCGTCCACAATAGACTTAGGCGGAGGTGTGCTTTGTGAGGCGCATCAGCCTGCCTACGAGTTCGCCGAGGCGGCGACGGCTTCGGCGAGTGCGGGTTCTTCGGGTTCAGGGTTCATCGCGCACCGTGGTAATCAGGTCGACGGCCTGCGGGCTGGTGTAGGAGGTGTCGGGGTCGCCGTGCACGTAGACCGGGCCCGGAAGTGTGGTGGACGGTCGTTTGTGCATCGCGGCGATGCGGAGGAACGCGGTGGCCGCGCCGAGGTCGTCGATTCCAGCCCAGAACACCAGCTGCACCCCACTCGCGTCGGCCACCCGGCGTTGGAGGTCGAGGAAAGGCAGCTAACGACTTTGCCGGGGCCGTGGGTGGCAACGCGACCCTGTGCGACTCGAGTGGCTGGTGGTTGGACGACTGCTCGTGGGTGACGGTTCCGGCGTCAGTACTGCTGATTCTCGGACCCACCGAAGGCCTTCGGCACGTGGAGCTTGCCGGAGGCCTTTGATTCGCGTGAATATCCCTGGATGTCGTGGGTTTCCGGAGCGTTCTGGCGATTTTCGGTCGCGACTACTTACGACAGGTTGCGGTGGCGGCTTTTGGGATTGTTCCACCGGTTCCGGTTTGAGCGGTGTGTCGGTGCCGTGGTTGCGGGCATCGAACGAGGCTGGCGCGGCGGGGTCGCGAGCGTGCCGGGCAAGGCAGCGGAGACTCACGGCCCCACCCGCACATCAAGTGCGTTGCCTTCGGAACAGGAGAGTGCCCAGGATGCCGAAGACCACTGTCATGCCGACTAGGACGGCCGTCGGGACGAGCAGATCCGACCACGGTTCTCCGGACCACAGACCGTCGATCAGTTTGACGAAGTGCCTGATGGGCGAGAAGTCGAAGACCTTTCGCACGCCCTCGGACAGCACGCTCAGCGGCACGAACGCACCCGAGGACAGCATCAGCAGGATCATCAACACGTTGCCGATGCCGGTGGCCGCGCCGGTGGACGGGTACAGGCCGGAGAGGGTGTAACCGAGAGCAAGAAACGCGACGAGGCCCAGTGCTGCGGCTAGCAGCACAAGGCCGATGTTGCTCGGCAGATCCACGCCGTAGACGAGCGCTCCCACGAGCAGCGCGACAATCATGCCGACGAGGCCGATCACGAAGTTCACGGTGAGGTCGGCGGTGAGGAACGTGAAGGGCCGCATCGGGGTCAGCCGGAGCCTGCGCAGCGCGCCGGTCTCCCGGAACGCCAGCTGGTTCATCGGCAGCAGTAGTACACCGATGATGGCCAGCACGAGTGACGAGAAAGCGGGCAACGTCGCGTCGATATAGCCTCGGCCCTGGAACTGGGGACTGGGGTCGTTCCCGAAAATGGCACCGAGGATCAGCACCAGCGCGGGTGCGAAGAAGAACGCGAAGAAGAACCCGACCGGCTCGCGCACCCGGCTGAGAATCAATGCGGAGATCAGTGCTCGGTATCCGGTCATGACTGGTCCTCCGTGCGCATCGCGCGTCCGGTCAGGTTCAAGAACACGTCCTCCAGTCCGGGCGAGGTGGCACGAAGGTCGGCCACTCGCAGGTCCTGGTTGGTGAGTTCGGCCAGCACGTCCTGCAGGAAACCGCCGGTGCCCTGGACGATGAGGTATTTGCCGTCCCGGCGGGCGGTCGTAACCGACTCGATCGAGTCCAGCCCCAGGTCGTCCGGCGGCGGCTCGACGAGCAGCAGGCGCGCCGTGGCGTCACCGGCATGGTCACGGATGAGCGCGGGCACGGTGTCCATCGCGATGAGCTTGCCGTGGTCGATGATGCCCACGTGGTCGCACAGGCGCTCGGCCTCCTCCATGTAGTGCGTCGTGAGCACCACGGTGGTTCCCTCATCGCGGATCTGCTCGACGACGTCCCACATCGCCAGGCGTGCCTGCGGGTCCAGCGCGGTGGTCAGTTCGTCCAGGAACACGACCTCCGGCTTGTGCAGCAGAGCAAGTGCGATGAACACACGCTGGCGTTGGCCTCCGGAGAGGCGCTCGACCATCGACTTCTCCTTGCCCCCGATGCCCAGTTTCTTCAGCAGGTCCTGCCACGGCACGGGGCTCTCGTAGAATGCCGAGAACAGCTTCATTACCTCGGCGACGGTTAGCCGGGGCGGCAACGCCGCGGCCTGCAACTGCACACCGATGCGTAAGGTCAGCTCGTGCTGGTCGCCTGCCGGGTCGAGCCCGAGCACGGAGATGTTGCCCGAGGTCTGCTTGTCGATTCCTTCGACGCAGTTCAGCAGGGTGGTCTTACCCGCGCCGTTGGGTCCGATGAGCCCGAAGATCTCGCCTTCCTCGACTTCAAGGGATACGCCGTTGACAGCGGTGAAATCACCGAATCTGCGGACTACGTTCTCGCATGCGACGACACTCACGATCGATCGTCACCCTCCTCTGTGCCTTCTTCCCCCGGAGTCACAGGAGCGGGAGGCATCGCCGCGGCGACGAACCGATCGAGCAGTTCCTGCCGCAGGATCGCGATCCCTCGTTCGACGCTGGCCAGCAGTAGCAAGGTGTCGCCGGGCTTGATGCCGAACATGTCGCGAGCTTCCTTGGGGATCACGATCTGCCCCTTCGCGCCGACCTTGATCGTGCTCGCGAACTTGCCTGGCCCGGGAGGGAGTTGCTCGATGCTCACGCGTACCTTCTCCCCATTCTCTCACCAGGGGTGAACTTTCCTACTAGTTGGAATAGTCGTACTCTGGCTACGAGCTTAGCACGATCGCGGTGTCCGTTTCAGGGGCGTTCGAGAAGTTGCGCGCATGATCATGACGGGTTCGGCGGCAGGACGATGGCGGTCAACAGGAGCTGTTCAGCGGCCAGCCACCGGCCGTTCAGGCGGGCGAGTCGTCGGCCGTCCACCACCGGACCGTCGACGAGCAGTTCGGCGACGAACGTCCCGTCGAGACGGATGCGCACCTCGGCGTCCTCGAACCCCAGCCAGCGGCGAGCGAGCGGGAACCACGTCTTGTAGACGCTTTCCTTGGCGCTGAACAGAAGCCGGTCCCAGTGCGGCCCGGTACCCGCACCGGCGGTGGCGGCCGAGAGCTCGGCGAGGTGCTCACGCTCGGCCACCCGCGTGACGCTCTCCGCCACGCCGCTGGGCAGGGGTGCGTCGGGTTCGGCGTCGATGCCGAGCGAACGGACCTCCTCGCGGTCGGCGACCACGGCGGCGCGGTAGCCCGCGCAGTGCGTCATGCTTCCGACCACGTCGTCGGGCCAGGTCGGTGCCCCGCGCTCACCTGGCACCAGCGGCGGCCGTGGCAGCCCCAGCCCGCGCAGAGCAAGGCGAGCGCAATGCCGGACCGTGGTGAACTCATTGCGCCGCTTGGGCACCGCCCGCGAGATGTGCGCCAGCTCCTCCGGGTAGAGTCGTTCCCCGGTGTCGTCGGTACGTCGTTCGGCGACGTGGACGCACCGGGGCAGGATTCGCTCGAGCACGCCCCGATCACACCGCTTGGTCGACCGGGCGCTCGACCGCGGCTGCCGCACCGGGCCGGGACCGGTTCCAGTCGTCCAGCACCTCGATGACCCGCGGCCGCCACCGGGCGGGCGAGATGATCTCGTCCTCCGATCCGACGGCGACGACGCGCCCGATGGTGTGCGCGGCGGCGTCGAACTCGGCCGGCACCCGGTTGCGCCCGCCCGCGCGCACGACCCGGTACTCCTCGGCGAGTCTCGGCACCTGCTCCGGTTCGGCCGCCTCCAACCGGCCTGCCAGCTCGCGCACCGCCTCGGCGGCTTCGGCGCGGCCGTCCACCTGGCGGCCGAAGACGACGACCGCGGCAGGCGCGCCGCCGATCACCGACGCGTACGACCCCCCGAGCGCAAGCACGGTCATGTTGTCGTTGAGCGCCTTGGAGAAGACGACGAAGGCACCGCCGTGGTAGCGCGAGATCACGCAGAAGACGACCGACCCCTCGAAGTTCACGATCGCCCGGCCGATCTCGGCGCCGTACTCCAGTCGCAGGTTGCGCAGCGACACCGGGGTGCCGTCGAACCCGGTGTGGTTGGCGAGCACCACCACCGGCTTTCGGCCGCTGGCCGTGTTGATCGCCCGCGCGACCTTCTTCGACGACTGCGGCGGGTACAGAGTCCGGCGGCATGGGTCGCAGGTCCGTCGCTGCCTCGGTGTATCGGCCGTTCCAGCGGCCGGGACTCGATGCCGATCAGGCACACTGGCCAGCCGCCGACATAGGCGTCGTGCCCTACCGCGGTTTCCACCTCGGCCATCATTGGCCACCGCTCGAGGACGCGCCGGCCCTCATCGGCCACCGCGCGCATCACCGTGCGGGTGTCGAACGGCAGCTTGCGGGTGAGGTCATGTGCGGCGGCGAAGATCTCGCCGACGGTACAAAACAGCGAGCCCTTCGCGTGGTGAGACTGGGTCGTGACGTCGCGGTCGGTCGGGTCGTCGGTGGACACGCTCCGTGGCCGTGGCTCGCCCGGCGCGACGTAGTTCCCGGCGTAGTGGCGCCGCAACAGCCCGATCGCCCCGGACAGGTTCGCCGCCCAGTACTGGGCCTTGCCGTTGTGGCCCATGATCCGATGGTAACCGCCCATGGCGAAATTATCCTCGCCCGCGTACTCGATCGCGGCCGTGCCGGTGAGCATCCTGACGCTAGCCAGGGTCATGATCAGGACGCCGCGAGTGTGCATCAACATGGTGGCCTCGGCGTTCCAGTACGGCTGGCCGCCGACGTTGAAGCCGGTGACGACGATGTTGATCTCACTGCCGCGCTGGGTGAAGGTGACGATCCGGGGTGGTGACCGGGCCGAGCATCACGCCTGCCTGGTTCGAACCGGCGGGACGGTCGACCTCGACCATTCGGCCGCCCGTGCCGAAGACCGATTCCGCGAACCGGCCGTCTCCCGCCACCGCCTTCACGATCTCGTGGGTGGACTGGCCCCGGCCTCCTCAGTGAGCAGCTTGGCGATGATCTTGTCCTCCAGCAGCCGCATCGACTTGCTCATCGGCCCAATCAACGTGACGTCGAGCCAGTGACACAGCTCGGCGAAGTGAAGTTTTCCGCGACGGGTCCACAGGCTGTCCACACCGCGTCAACGGCGGTACGCACCAGCGCATACCCCAGGACTTCGAGGCCGAGGAACGGCCGGGCGGCGGCAGAATCGATCACGTAGGCAGCCTTGGCCTCCTCGGTCACGTGCAGCGCCACCATCGCGATCACGGAGCCCCCGTCACGCAGCTTCTCCACGGCGCGGAGCAGGCGCATGGCGGGCTCGCCGCAGTTGACGACGGCGATTCTGTCGAACATGAGTGTCCTTTCGGATCGGTGTGTGGACCGGCCTGGTTCGCCTGTCGACCGGCGAACGCACCCACGACAAGTCACGTTCAATGCCTTATTCCGCGCCGGGCTATTCGCTAGCGCCGCCTCGTCGAAAATTTGACCATGAGAATGGCGCGATTGCTACCCTCGGCTCTCGATCCGCGACCGCATTGTCGGAGTACTCCAAAAGGACGCCTCGGGTCCGCCGAAAGGCTCGAAACGAGAGTGGATGAACGCGGCGTAGCGTAAGGGTGAGTCGAAGTGTGTAAGCCGTGGCCCTGACAGGCTGGCGGGGGAGGTGATCTCCCCGCCACCGGAAGGGCACGACACTGTGACCGAAGCAGGAACCAACGACAGCAACCACGAGACCAGCGCCTGCGGCGTCGAGCCTGATGTGGTGGAGCAGTTGCTGCGCCACGCCGACGTATCCGGTCGGCAGTTGTGGATCCGGGCGGGTTGCTCACCGAGCTGACCCAGCGGGTGCTTGAACGGGCGCTGGACACCGAGATGGCCGACCACCTCGGCTATGAACCTGGCGACCAGGCCAGTGTCGGTGCGGGGAACTCGCGCAACGGCAGGACTTCCAAGACCGTGCTGACCGATGTCGGTCCGGTCGAGATCACCGTCCCCGTGACCGCAACGGCACTCCTTCGAGCCCACCATTGTGCGCAAACGGCAGCGCCGTCTCGACGGGCTCAACGACGCGATCATCTCCCTGTATGCCCGCGGGATGACCGTGCGCGATATCCAGGCCCACCTCACCGACATCTACGGTCTCGAGGTCTCACCCGACCTGATCTCCAAGGTCACCGACGCCGTCGCCGACGAGGTCACCGAGTGGCAGAACCGGCCACTCGGCTCGAGCTGGGCGGTGCTGTTCGTCGATGCCCTCTGGGTCAAGATCCGCGAGGGCCACGTGTCCAACCCCCCGGTCTACGTGGTCGTCGGCATCGACTTCGACGGCGCCAAACACGTCCTCGGGATGTGGATCGGCAAGGACGACGAAGGTGCCAAATATTGGATGAACGTGTTGGAAGAACTGAAAAACCGGTGCGTGAGCGAGGTGTGCTTCGTCTGCTGCGACTGACTGGCAGGGCTGCCCGAGGCGATCACCACCGTCTGGCCGGCCGCGATCGTCCAAACCTGCATCGTGCATCTGATCCGGGCCTCGATGCGCTACTCCTCGAAGAGACACATCACCGCCGTCACCGCCGCGCTGCGGCCGATCTACCAGGCACCAACCCTCGAAGCCGCCGCCTCGGTGCTAGACGAACTGGAGGCCGGGGAGATCGGCCAGCGCTATCCGGCGATCCCCAAGGCCTGGCGGGCCGCGCGGGAGGAGTTCACGCCGTTTTTGGCTTGCCCACTGGAAATCCGGCGCGTGTTCTACACCACGAACATGATCGAATCGCTCAACGCGCGACTGCGCAAGCCACCCGCAACCGCGGCGCATTCCCCTCCGAGCAGGCCGCGTTGGAAACGCTCTACCTCGCCGTCCGCACCATGACACGTCCGGACGGAGCCATCGGCATCACCCGATCCAACGGCTGGAAGGCTACCCTGAACGCGTTCGCCATCCAGTTCGGCGACCGCATCAACATCAACAAGTAGGCCACGGCCTTACACAGTTGGTCGGACGCTCCCCGGCGTAACCAGTCATTGACAGATTGAAATTCGTTCGGCCGAGCTTGACGGACCGGTTCAATCCGCGCATACTCCATTGTGGTGCCAAAGAAGTCCGGGTTTCGTGCGCCGACGCGTTCCCGGGTCGAGCTGTTCGGTGTCGTGGCGCCTGGACTGGGGCAGGCGTGGCGATGGCAGGGGAGTTTTAGCAACCGACCGGCTTCTCGCAGTCAACCGTGCGAGGTCTGGTCACACGGGTAATTACGGGGGTAATTACGGGGGAATTGTCGATCTAGACGATGCGGCTTCTCTGTTCCGCAGTCCAAACATTTCGGGCTGCGTGGTGCGGTGCTGCTTGCGCCGACGAGAAGTCGGCGATTCATGGCTGCTCGCGACCTGAGCGAGTAGCGTTTATTGGCCGGGGGTGAATTAGGTTGTGACGACTGCTGACGCTGATTTTTTGTTCCTTGTGGGCGGTCAAGGCTCGCAGTATTTCGGCATGGCCCGAGACCTCTATGCGGGTGCGTCGAAATTCCGTGAGGCAGTGGATGAGATGGAGGATTTCGTCCGCGACGCGCAGGGGATTTCAGTCGTCGATTACCTGTACGACCCGCGCCGTGAGTATGCCGACGCGTGCGACGATCTGACCCTGACGAACGCGGCCATCGTGATGGTCGAGGTTGCTCTGTTCCGGCTCCTCGAGACACACGGCCTGCGCCCGAGGGGCGTCGTGGGCAGCAGCCTCGGTGAGTTCGCGGGTATGGCCGCGCTGGGCTATGTCGACTGGCCGATCGTGCTGGACACCGTGATCGACTTGGGGCGCCGCTTCGGCAGCCGGGCCGGACTCGGCGGGCTGCTCGCCGTGCTCGGCGACCCGGCTCTGCGTACCGAGGTGCCCGAGCTGAGTGGCACGGAGATCGCCTCGGCCAACCACGACGGACACTTTCTGCTCGCGGGCACGGCCGACGAACTCGGTGTCGCCGAGCGAGCGCTGGACGAGCGTGGCGTGGTAACCATGCGGCTACCGCTGACGACGGCCTTCCACAGTTCGCGGATCGAGCACATGCGCATCGCGGCGCTGGCCGCGATGCGCGGAGTCAAGTTCGACCGTCCGGACTCGATCCTGTACTCATCCGCCACGGCGGCGCGAGTCACCCGCGGCACACCCGAGACATACTGGGAGACGCTTCGCCGTCCGATCCGGTTCACCGACACGGTGTCCGCTGTGCCCGCGGGTCCGGAGACCGTCCACATCGATCTGACGCCGTCGTCGAGCCTCGCCGCGATCATGCGCGTCAGCCACCCCGAGCGAACGGCGCGGCCGATCATCACGCCGTTCCACCGGGAACAGGCGAAGCTCGCCGCACTGGTCGGCGAAATCGCTCCTGGCGCCGGCGCGCTCGGGGCAGATAGGAGACAGGCCAGATGATCGCGGTCGTCTTTCCCGGTCAGGGATCCCAGACACCCGGTATGGGCGCCGAGGAGTTCGCGCGGTATCCGGCGCTCACTCGCGAGGCCGACGAAATCCTCGGGTACTCGATCGCCAAGCTGTGCCTGGAGAATCCCGACGGCAGGCTCGGCAACACCAAGTACACCCAGGTGGCGCTGTACGTCGTCAACGCGTTGCAGTACTTGCGCTGGTACCAGGACGGCAACGAAGGTCGGTTCTTCGCCGGGCACAGCCTCGGTGAGTACAACGCGCTGTTCGCCGCGGGCGCGCTCGACTTCGGCACCGGGCTGCGTCTGGTGAAGCGCCGCGGCGAGTTGATGGCCGCGGCAGGCGGGGGCGGCATGCGCGCCGTGCTCGGCGTCGACGCCGACACCGTGCGCGAGGTGCTCGCTGAGGCCGGTGCCGACCAGGTCGACCTCGCCAACCTCAACACGCACAAGCAGGTCGTTCTCGCGGGCCCGGAGCCGGGGCTGGACGTCGCCGAGGCCGCGCTCAAGGCAGCCTCGGCCCGCTGTGTGAAGCTCAACGTCAGCGGTCCCTTCCATTCCCGCTACATGGCTCCGGCGGCCGATGCGTTCGCGGCCGAGGTCCGCGCCGTGCGGTTCGGCGAGCTCACGTCGACGGTGGTGTCGAACGCGTACGCCCTGCCGTACGCGCAGGACCGGATCGCCGACACCCTCGTCGCTCAGATCACCTCGTCGGTGCGGTGGACCGAGACCGTCGAGTACCTCATGGACCAGGGCGTCGAGGAGTTCGTCCAGATCGGACCCGGCCGGGTCGTGTCCGACATGGTCCGCCAGATCGGCAGGCAGGCCGTGAAGGCGGCGGCTTGAGCACCGCGGGCGGAAACAGCGACGACAAGGACAAGGAGGCACATCGCGTGGACTCGCAGGTGATTCTCGGTGCGCTCCGGGAGGTCGTCGTCGGCGTCCTCCCGGAGGTCGACAGGGAGGCCGTGGTCGCGGGGGCGAAACTGGCCGATCTCGGCGCGAACTCGGTCGACCGGGCCGACATCATCGGCGACACCCTCGAGAACCTCGGCCTGTCGATACCGCTCGTCGAGTTCGCCACGTGCGGCAACATCGGCGAGATCATCGCCGTGATCGACGCCCGCGCCACGGCGAACTGAGACGGTGCGCCGTGTCACTCGTTTCACCGGCAGGCGTGCGAGAGGTCGCCGTCACGGGCCAGGGCGTGCAGTGTGCGGTGGCAAGCGGCGTCGCCGAGTTCGCCACCGCGCTCGCACTCGGGACCAACGGCGTGAGCAGGCGGGTCGAGACCGAGGTCGTGATCGGCGGCGCGGGCGGCTGGCTCCCGGCGAAAGCCGTGGAGCGGTGGTCGGTGCTCGACGTCCTGCCGCCGCCGCTGGCCGCGTCGGCGCGGCCGCTGATCCGGCGTGGGTCCCGCTCGCTGGGGTTCGGGTTGATCGCCGCGTGCGAGGCGTGGCTGCGCTCGGGGTGCGGCCCGGATGACGCCGAGTCGACCGCCGTTGTGGTCGGCGGCACCAACCAGTCGCCGATGCAGGGCTTCCTGGAGGGCCGCAAGTACGTTGACGACCCGTTGCGGGTCCGCCCCGGCTATGCGGCGCAGATGTGGGACACCCACCTCGCGGCGGTATGCGGTTACGTGTTCGGCACGCGCGGTGAGGGGGTCGTGGTCGGTGGCGCGTCCGCGGCGGGCAACAGCGCGCTCGTCACGGCGCTGCGGCACGTGCGGCACGGCGTCGTCGACCGCTGCCTCGTGGTGTTTCCGCCCACCGAACTGTCCCCGGTCGAGCTGATCGCGCTGCGGCAGATCAACAGCCTGCACCCCGACGACGATACGCCGCCGGAAGAGATGAGCAGGCCGTTCGACGCCGCGCACCGCGGCTTCGTGCTCGGCGAGGGCGCCGCCGCCGTGGTGATCGAGGCGGCCGACGTCGCCCGCGCCCGCGGCGCGTCGATCTCCGGGTATCTTGCGGGCGGCTCGATCCGCCTGCACGGCTCGTACTCCACGGAGCCGTCGGTCGACGGCGAGGTCCGTGCGATCACGGCGGCGCTGGCCGACGCCGGGGTGACCGCGGCGGACGTCGGCTACGTCAACGCGCACGCGACGTCGACCCCCCAGGGTGACCTGGCCGAAGCCGAGGCGCTCGACGCCGTCTTCGGCCCCGCGATGCCGCCGGTGAACTCCACCAAGGCGCTGATCGGCCACTGCCTCGGCGCCGCCGCGGGGGTGGAGCTGGTCGCCTGCCTGCAACAGCTGGCGGGCGGGTTCCTTCACCCGAGCCGCAACGTCGTGCGTCCGGTGAACGAGCGGCTGCGGCTGGTGGGCGACGAGACGGAGAAGTGCGAGCCGCGGCTGGCGCTGAGCAATGCGTTCGGGTTCGGGGGCATCAACACCAGCCTCGTTGTTCGCGCGGGCGAGGACGCGACCGGGGAGACCGAGAAGCTCGAGGAGCACACGTGGTGAGCAGCAGGCAGGTTGGCATCCAGGCGATGAACTTCTACGGCGGATCGGCGTACGTCGACGTGGCGGATCTGGCCCGCCGCCGCAACCTCGCCATGGATCGGTTCCATAACCTGCTGATGGACCAGAAGACGGTCGCGCTGCCGTACGAGGATCCGATCACGTTCGCCGTCAACGCCGCCAAGCCGCTGGTGGACGCGCTCACCCCCGCCGAGCGCGACCGCATCGAGCTGGTGGTGACGTGCACCGAGTCCGGTGTGGACTTCGGCAAGTCGCTTTCCACCTACGTTCACGACCTGCTGGGGCTCGGCCGCAACTGCCGGCTCTGCGAGGTGAAGAACGCCTGCTACTCCGGCACGGCCGGGTTCCAGTTGGCGTCGAGCTTCGTGCTGGCCAACGCCTCGCCCGGCGCACTCGCGCTGGTGATCGCCACCGACGTCGCCAAGTTCCTGGTCGCCGAGGGCAGTGACGCGCTGTCGGAGGACTGGTCGTTCGCCGAGCCCAGCGGCGGCGCGGGCGCGATGGCGATGCTGGTGAGCGCCGAGCCGACGGTGTTCGCCGCCGACATCGGCGCCAATGGCTACTACGGCCACGAGGTGATGGACACCTGCCGTCCGTTCCCCGACGGTGAGGCAGGCGACGCGGACACGTCGTTGCTGTCCTATTTGGACTGCTGTGCGGCGGCGTTCGAGGAGTACCGCAAACGCGTCGACAGCGCCGACTGGGTCGGCAGCTTCGACTATCTCTCGTTTCACACGCCGTTCGGCGGCATGGTCAAGGGCGCGCACCGCGCCATGGCCCGCAAGGTCGGCAAGCTGCGCGGGGCGGCGATCGAACAGGACTTCGCCGCGCGGGTGCAGCCCGGACTGGCCTACTGCCGTCGGGTCGGCAACGTCATGGGCGCCACGGTGTTCCTCAATCTCTTCAGCACCATCGCCAACGGCGATTTCGACTCCGCCAAGCGCGTCGGCTGCTTCTCCTACGGGTCGGGTTGCTGCTCGGAGTTCTACAGCGGCGTGGTGACCCCGGAGGGGCAGCGGGCGGTGCGCGCGATGGGGGTCGCCGAGTCGCTGGACAGCCGGGTCGAGCTCGAGTGGGAGCTGTACGAGCGGCTGCTCGCCGACGCGGGCGGCATCCGGTTTGGCACCCGCGACGTCGTCGTCGACCGCGACGAGTACGCGAAGCCGTACGCGTCGGTCGAAGGCACCGGCCAGGTGGTGCTCAAGGCGATCAAGGACTACCACCGCGAGTACGAGTGGGTCTGAGGCCATGACGGGTTTTCGCTTCACCGGGTTGACCGACGTCGACGCGTGGGTCGAGGACGGCGTGTGCACGGTGCGGATCCAGAGCGCGGGCGGCCGCAACACGATCACGCCCGCGCTGGTCCGGGACCTCGGGGTGGTGCTCGACCGCTGCAGCGCGGACCGCACCGGCGGCACCCGGGGAACGGACGGGAACGGCGTGCGGGTGCTCGTGTTGGAGGGAAACGAGCAGACCTTCTGTTTCGGCGCCGACTTCGACGGCATCGCGGGCGGCCGCGCGGACGCGCCGAGCGGCGCGCGGTCCGAGCCGGAGCACCTCTACGACCTGTGGTTGCGGCTCACCCGCGCGCCCGTGGTTGTGGTGGCGCACGTGCGCGGCCGGGCCAACGCGGGCGGCGTCGGGTTCGTTGCCGCGAGCGATCTCGTGCTCGCCCGGTCGGACGCGACGTTCAGCCTCTCCGAGCTGCTGTTCGGCCTCTATCCGGCGCTGGTGCTGCCGTTCCTGGCTCGGCGGGTCGGCTGGCAGGCCGCCCACGCCATGACGTTGCTGACCGCTCCGATCACCGCCGCGCAGGCGGCCGACCGCGGGCTCGCCGACGACCACGATCAGGACAGCACGCGCCTGCTGAAGCGGTCGCTGCGAAGGCTTCGGCACCTCCCGGCAGAGGGCGTCGGCGCGTACAAGGCGTACATGTCCCGCCTCGGCCCGGACCTCGCCGCGCTGCGCGACGTCGCGGGCAAGGCCAACCGCGCGATGTTCGCCGTCCCGGCGACGGTCGAGCGGATCACCCGCTTCCAGAAGGACGGCGTCTACCCGTGGGAGGTCGCCAGATGAGCGCGTCGGCGGGTGCCGCGGCAGGCGGCTGCGTGGCCACGGAGGTTCTCGACGGCGGGATCCTGCTCGTGCGAATGCGGGACGAGGTCAGCCGCAACGGCTTCACACCCGGTCTGGTGGGCGGACTGGCCGAGGCGTTCACACGCGCGGGCACGGACGAGAGCTCGCGCTGCGTCGTGCTCACCGGCTTCGGAAACTACTTCGCCACCGGCGGCACACAGGAGGACCTGCTCGCGATCCAGGAGGGCAAGGCGGCGTTCACGTCGGTGAACGGGGCGCCGTCGGACACGAACCTCTACAGCCTGCCGCTGGACTGCCCCATTCCGGTGGTCGCGGCGATGCAGGGACACGCCGTCGGTGGCGGCCTCGCGTTCGGCCTCGCGTCCGACTTCGTCGTGCTCGCCGAGGAAGGCATCTACACCGCGAGCTTCATGAAGTACGGCTTCACACCGGGCTTCGGGTCCACCGCGGTGTTTCCCGACCGGCTGGGCTTCGCTTTGGGCTACGAGCTGTTGATGTCGGCCCGCTCTGTACGGGGCCGTGAACTGCGGGACCGGGGCGTGCCGTTCCCGGTGGTGCCGCGCGCGCAAGTGCTCGACCGTGCGCTCGCGCTGGCCCGCGAGTTGGCCGACAAGCCACGGCTCGCACTGGTGACCCTCAAGGACCACATGGTCCGGGACCTGCGCGCGCGCATGCCCGAGACGGTGCGCCGGGAGCTCGCCATGCACGACATCACGTTCCACCAGCCCGAGGTGCGCGAACGGATTCTCGGCCGCTTCGCCTGATGCGCCGGGAGAGAAGGGACATGCGATGACCGATCAGCGCGACGCCGTGATCGAGGCGGACTCCTTCCGCGTCGAGGAGACGGACGCGGGCGACGACGTCGCGATCGTCGGCATGATGTGTGAGCTGCCCGGCTCCGCGCGTGACCCGGAGGCGTTCTGGCGTAACCTCGCCGACGGCCGGGACGCGGTCAGCGAGATCGCCGCGAGCCGCCCGTGGCTGCTCGACGAACTGGAGCGGTTCTGGGGTCGCGGTCGCGACGAGTTTCCCCGCTTCGCCGCGTTCACCGACGAGCCCGCGGCCTTCGACGCCGACTTCTTCGCGATCTCCCCGCGCGAGGCGCAGGCGATGGACCCGCAGCAGCGCAAGGGGCTCGAGGCGACCTGGCGCGCGCTGGAATCGGCGGGCCTCCCGCCGTCGTCGCTGCGCGGCGGGCAGGTCGGCGTGTTCGCGGGCGTGCACGCCATCGACTACCTCGACCTGACCATCGAGCGTCGCCACGTGTTGTTCGACAAGTACGGCCCGCACGGCGACACCGGCGTGCACAGCTGTCTCATCGCCAACCGGATCTCCCGGTGGTTCGACTTCCACGGCCCCAGCGAGACGATCAACACCGCGTGTTCGAGCTCGCTGGTCGCGCTGAGCCGGGCGGTGTCGTCGGTGCGTGCCGGGGAGAGTGACCTCGCCGTCGTGGTCGGCGTGAACCTGCTGCTCGGCGCGCGGACGTTCGCTGGACTCGACGCGGCCAACATGCTGTCCCCGCGCGGCCGGTGCCGCACCCTGGACGCCGGGGCCGACGGCTACGTGCGCGCCGAGGGCGTCGTGGCGCTGGTGGTGAAGCCGCTGCGCCGGGCGATCGCCGACTGCGACCCGGTGCATGCGGTGATCAAAGCGGCGGTGACCAACCACGACGGCCGGTCGAGCTCGCTGCGGGCACCCAATCCCGAGGCGCAGCGCAGGCTCATCCTCGACGCGTACCGGCGGGCGGGCGTGCCGGTGGACACAGTCGGCTACGTGGAGCTGCACGGCACCGGCACGCCGCTCGGCGATCACGTCGAGGTCACCGCGCTGCGCCAGGCGTTCGCCGAGCTCGATCCGGACCTGCCGGACGGCGGTTGCGCGGTCGGGTCGGCCAAGACCAACATCGGCCATCTCGAGTCCGGTGCCGGACTTGTCGGCGTGCTCAAGGTCGTGCTGTCGATGCGGCACCGCACGCTGCCAGGTCTGCTCCACTTCGAGCGGCTCAACCCGGAGATTGAGCTCGGGCCGTTCCGCCCCGTCACCGGCATCGAGCCGTGGGAACCGCGTCGCGACTCCTCGGGGGCCGAGCTGCCGCTGCGCGCGAGCGTGAACTCATTCGGCTACGGCGGGGCCAACGCGCACGCCGTGATCGAGGAGCACAGACCGGAATTTTTGCCGCGCAACGACGACACCGGCCCGGTTCCCGTGCTGCTTTCGGCTCGCACCGAGGAGCGGCTGGGCGCGCAGGCGGACGCGTTGCTCGCGCGGCTGCGCGAACACGACGTGACGCGGGCGGATCTCGCCTGGACGCTGGCCGCCGGCCGGGACCACCTCGAACACCGCCTCGCGTTCGTCGCCGACTCCATCGAGGACGCCGTTGAACGACTCGCGGACTTCCGCGCGGGTCGGGCCCGGCCGGGCACCGTGACCGGTGACGCCAGAAAGATGCCCGCGGGGGTCACCGTGTTCGCCGACGAGCCCGAGCTGCGCGACACGCTGCTGCGCTGGGTAGGTGAGGGCCGCTACGAGCGGGTGCTCGAGCTCTGGGTACACGGCGTGGACGTCCCATGGCGATCCGCGCTGCCCGAGTTCGGCGGCCGGATCGCGGATCTACCGACGTACGCGTTCGCCCGCACCCGCCACTGGCTACCGGAACTGCCGGAACTGCCCGCCCCGCCCGCCGCGGCGACAGTGGCGACACCGGCCGCGCCCGCCCCAGTAGACGACGTCCATCTCTTCGAGGAGACGTGGCGGCTCGTGCCGGGGGCGGCCGGGACCGCGACCGGTGGTCGCTCGCTGGGCCGCACCGTGGTCGTCGCGCCCGGCGCCGCCCTGCGCGACGACCTCCGCCGCCGACTGGCCGGCCTGGGCGCCGAGGCGCTTTTCCTGGTGAGTCAGGACGAATCGCGGGACGGCGCACGACCGGACGATCACCCAGTGGACCTTGCCGACGTCGAGGCGCTCGGCCGGACACTCGCCGCCAAGTGTGCGGGCACCGGGCTTGCCACGCTGCTCGACCTGCGCGCCGCGGCCGACTCCCGGGACACGCAGGACGCGCTTGCGCCGCTGCGGCTGCTGTCGGCCGTCGCCCGGTCCGGCCTCCGGCCCCAGGTCGTCGTGCTGGCGGCAGCCGCCGCCGACGACCGCCAGCTGGCGCTCGCCGAGTCGTGGCTGGGGATCGAGCGCAGCGCCGGTCAGGTGCTGCCCGGCACGCGGGTGGCACTGAGCGTGCTCGACGAGCGGGCGGGCGCGGTGCCGGACCGGATCGGCCGGGTGCTCGCCGATGCCGCGCGTGACCGTCCACAAGCGACGCTCCACGACCGTGAAGGCAGGTATGAACGCCACCTGCGCCCGCAGGAGCGCCCCGCGGCGTCGGCGGGACTGCGCCGCGGCGGCACGTTCCTGATCACCGGTGGCCTCGGCGGCCTGGGCCTGCTCACCGCGCGGCATTTCGCCGCATCCGGCGCCGGAACACTGGTGCTCACGGCGCGTCGTGAGCCGAACGAGCAGGCCCGCGAAGCCATCGGCGAGTTTGCGGCGGCAGGCGTGCGCGTGATCACGGTGCGCGCCGACGTCTCCGACGAGCCGGGCATGCGCCGGGCGCTCGACGACACACGTGCGACGACCGGCCCGTTCCACGGCGTCGTGCACGCCGCCGGGGTCGACCCGGACCGGCAGCTCACCGAGGCCACCGACGACGAGGTGCGCGCGGTGCTCGGCCCCAAGATCGACGGCACGTTGCTGCTCGATCGGCTCACCGAGCACGATCCGCTCGACTTCTTCTGCATGTACTCGTCGGTGTCGGCCGTGCTCGGCGACTTCGGCGCCGCCACCTACTCGATGGGCAACGCGTTCCAAGCCGCGTGGGCCGCACGACGCCCGGGGCGACGCGCGATCCAGTGGCCGCTCTGGGAGTCGGGCGGCATGAGCCTCAAGCCCTCCGCGGCGGCGATGTACCGGCTCGCCGGGCTGCGTGCCATGCGCACAGACGAGGGGCTCGCCCTGCTCGATGGCCTGCTGTCCGGACCCGTCGCGGCGCCGCTCGTGGTGACCGGCGACGACGCGCGCATCGCCGCCCGCTTCGGCGCGGCCGCACCGGCGGCTCCCACGGCGGCGCCGCCGGTCGCTTCTCTGCCCCCGTCTGCCGTGTCCACTTCGGATTCTGATTCGGGCTCGGGTCGTGGGGTTGTGGTGGGTTTGGTGGCTGAGGTGTTGGGGGTCGAGC
>NZ_VTHK01000096.1 GCF_009765355.1 Amycolatopsis anabasis
GCTGAGGTGTGGCGTAGCCATGGTGTGCGGCCTGCGGCGGTGGTGGGGCATTCGCAGGGTGAGATTGCTGCGGCGGTGGTGGCTGGTGGGTTGTCGTTGGAGGATGGGGCTCGGGTGGTGGCGTTGCGTAGCCAGGCTTTGACTGCCTTGTCTGGTGCGGGTGGGATGGTCTCGGTGGCCGGGCCGGTGGAGAAGGTGCGGGAGCGCATCGGCTCGTGGGGTGCGCGGGTTTCGGTGGCTGCGGTCAACGGTCCGGGTTCCGTGGTGGTCTCCGGTGAGCCTGGCGCCCTGGACGAGTTGATCGCCGCTTGTGCGGCTGAAGGGGTCCGGGCTCGGAAGGTGCCGGTGGACTACGCGTCGCACTCGGTGCAGGTGGAGCAGATCCAGGACGAGTTGCGCAAGGTCCTGGAGCCGATCTCTCCGGTGTCGGCGGAGGTTCCGTTCTATTCGACGTTGACCGGCGAACCGATCGACACCGCGACCCTGGACGCGAACTACTGGTATCGCAACCTGCGGCAGACGGTGGAGTTCGAGCAGGCGAACCGAGCGCTGCTGGCCGACGGATATCGGGTGTTCGTCGAGGTCAGTCCGCATCCGGTGCTCATCCCCGGCATCCAGGAAACCCTCGACCACACCCACATCACCACCGCCGCGGCCGTCGGTACCCTGCGCCGCGACGACGGTGGACTGGACCGGTTCATGACCTCCCTGGCCGAGGCCCACACCCACGGCGCGGCCATCGACTGGGACACCTTCTTCGCCGGTACCGGCGCCCGCAAAGTGGACCTGCCCACCTACCCCTTCCAGCGCCAGCGCTACTGGCTGAACGCCGTGGCCCCGCGTGGGGACACGCGCGATCTCGGCCTCATCGCGACCGACCACCCGGTACTGGGCGCGGCCGTCGGGCTGCCCGATTCGGACGGAACGCTGTTCACCGGACGACTGTCCCTGGAAACCCACCCTTGGCTGGCCGACCACGCCGTCCTGGACACGGTGCTGTTCCCGGGTACGGGATTCGTCGAACTCGCCCGCCAAGCCGGGGAACAGGTCGGCTGCGACGTGCTGGAGGAGCTGACCCTGGAGGCGCCGCTGGTGCTGCCGGAACAAGGGGGCGTCCAGGTCCAGGTGGTGGTCGGCAGTGCCGGCGAATCCCGGAAGCGGCCGCTGACCGTCTACACGCGACCGGATGACCGCACACCCGAGGACGCGCTGACCAAGCCGTGGACCCGGCACGTCACCGCAGTCCTCACCCACGGCGCCCCCGAGCCAGCATTCGACCTGGCAGCATGGCCACCGGCGGGAGCCGAGGTGGTGCCGGTCGAGGAGGTGTACGACCGGTTGCGCGACTTCGGGCTCGACTACGGGCCGGTGTTCCAGGGGCTCGCCGGTGTCTGGCGGCGTGACGGCGACGTCTTCACCGAGGTGAGGTTGCCCGAGGGGTCGGGTTCCGGGGCGTTCGGGGTGCACCCGGCGCTGCTGGACGCGGCATTGCACGGGATCGCGGCCGGTGACTTCGTCGGCGATTCGGCCGGCCCCGCGCAGGCCCGGTTGCCGTTCGCCTGGTCCGGGGTGTCGCTGCGGTCCGGTGGCGCTTCGGTGTTGCGGGCCCGGCTGTCGCCGAACGGTTCCGGCGGCGTGTCGGTGGAACTCGCCGATGGCGCGGGTGCGCCGGTCGGGGTGGTCGGGTCGTTGGTGACGCGCCCGGTGTCGGCGGAGCAGTTGCGGGCCGCGCGGCAGGTCGAAGACGACGCGTTGTTCCGGGTGGCCTGGGTCGAATCCTCGGTGGCTGACGCGGACGCCGGATTCGCACGGTGGGCCGTGGTCGGCGACGCCGCCGGACTGCTCCGGCCGCTGTCCGAATTGGACGATGTGGAGGTCACCCGGTGCCGTGATCTGGCATCGCTCGCCGAAGGCATGGACGTGCCGGAGGCGGCGCTGGTCGGGATCGCCCCCACCGACCTGCTCAGCGGTGAGTTGGTCGATGCGACCCACGCCGCTGCCGCGGACGTGCTGAACCTGGTGCGGTCATGGATTGCGGACGCGCGGTTCGACGGCATGCGGCTGGTGGTGGTGACGCAGGGCGCGGTTGCCGCGAGGGCAGGTGAGGGGGTCGGCGATCTGGCGGGTGCCGCGGTGTGGGGTTTGGTGCGGTCGGCGCAGTCGGAGCATCCGGGCCGGTTCGTGCTGGTGGATGTCGACGGGAGTGCGGCTTCGTTCGAGAAGTTGCCTGCCGCCTTGGCACTGGACGAACCGCAGCTGACGGTACGGGACGGCGCGGTGCGCGTGCCCCGGCTGGAACGCGTTCCGGCCGCGCCCGATCGCGTGCTCGGTCAAGGTGGTATCCCGGGCTTCGCTCCGGAGGGCACGGTGCTGGTCACCGGTGGTACCGGCACCTTGGGTGGGCTGGTGGCCAGGCATCTGGTTGCCGTGCACGGTGTGCGCCGGTTGGTGCTGGCCAGTCGGCGGGGGAGTGCGGCGCCTGGTGCGGCGGAGCTGACCGCCGAACTGTCCGAGCTGGGTGCCGAGGTCACGGTGGTTGCCTGTGATGCGGCCGATCGGGCGGAGCTGGCGGGTTCGCTGGCGGGGATTCCGGCGGAGCATCCGCTGACCGGTGTGGTGCACACCGCGGGCGTGCTGGACGACGGGGTGATCGAGTCGTTGACCCCGGAGCGGCTGGATGCGGTGTTGCGGCCGAAGGTGGACGCGGCGGTGAACCTGCACGAGTTGACTCGTGCTCACGACGTGAGCGTGTTCGCGTTGTTCTCGTCGATGGCGGGTGTGCTGGGCGGCCCGGGCCAGGGCAACTACGCGGCGGCGAACGCCTTCCTGGACGCACTCGCACAACGTCGCCGGGCGCAGGGGCATCCGGCGGTGTCGTTGGCGTGGGGGCTGTGGGAACAGTCGAGCGAGCTGACCGGTGAGGTCGATCTCGATCGGATGACCGCGCAGGGCATCCACCCGCTCACCACCGAGGAAGCGCTGGCGCTGTTCGACGCCGGGCTGGCCGGTGACCGCGCGTTGCTGGTCCCGGCCAGGCTGGACACCACGGCACTGCAGGCGGCCGCGAAGGCCGGAGCGGTACCCGCCCTGCTCCGCGGTTTGCTCCGCAAACCGGCCAAGCGCACCGCGGAACCGACCGCCGCCGACGGCGCGGAATCTTTGGTGCCCCGGCTGGCCGGACTGTCCAGGGAAGAGCAGCATCGCGTGCTGCTGGAAGTGGTGCGCACGCACACCGCCGCGGTGCTGGGGCACAGCGGGCTGGAGGCGGTCGAACCGGGTCGCGCGTTCACCGAGCTGGGGCTGGATTCGCTGACCGCGGTCGAACTGCGGAACCGGCTCAACTGGGCCACCGAGGTCTCCCTGCCGGCGAGCCTGATCTTCAACCATCCCACGCCCATCGCGCTGGCGCAGCATCTGCAGACGCAGGTGGGCGCGGCGGAGAGTGCGCTGGACGGCGCACCGGCCGGGCCGGGGAACAGCGCTGGCTCGTCGGATGTGATCGCCTCGCTGTACCGGAGAGCCAACGAAGCCGGCCGGTACGACGAGGGTTTCGACCTGCTCCGGGCGGCCGCGCGGCTGCGTCCGGTGTTCCACGCCGGGGCCGCGGACGCGGAACAGCCGAGACTGGTGCGGCTGTCCGGGGAGGACACCCGGGCGAGCGTTGTCTGCTTCACCTCGCCGATGGCCGAGCAGAGCCCGTACCAGTACACCCGGTTCGCCGCCGCGTTCCGGTCGCTGCGCAACGTTTCCGTACTGCTTTCGCCCGGTTTCGTCGCGGAGGAGCGGTTGCCGGCGACCCTCGACGACGTGATCGAGGTACAGGCGGACACCGTGCTGCGGTCCGCGGCGGGCGCGCCGATCGTGCTCGTCGGGCATTCCTCGGGAGGCTGGTTCGCCCAGGCCGTCGCGAGCCGCCTGGAAACCATCGGCATCCCGGCGGCGGCGGTCGTGCTGATCGACACCATCCTGCCCCGGCACGAAGTGGTTCCGTCGATCCGATCGATGTGGGCGGACAACCAGCTCGAGCGAGAACAGCAAGCCGGACAATACGACCACGTGCAATTGACCTCGATGGCCGCATACACCGATCTCTTCCTGGAGTGGCAGCCGGAAAAGATCTCCGCGCCCACCCTCTTCGTCCGCGCCCTGACCCCGCCGGTTTCCGGTGGAATGGACGTGAACGCCGAAGAACTGCGCACCTCATGGGAACTCGAGCACACCGCCGTCGACGCGCCCGGTGACCACTGGTCCATGATGGAAGAATTCGCCGGATCCACCGCGCGGACGGTGGAGGATTGGTTGTGCCAGATTGTTCTGTCGAACAGCGACGAGTATGCGCACGATTTGACGTAGGATTCGGAACAGACGTTGGAAGGAGTCCTGTAATGCCCACTGCCACTGAATACGGAAATACGCCGCAACGGCACTTCTGGATGCGTGGCGAGAATCCGAAGGAGCGGGTCGTCTTCGACGAGACGACGGGTATCTGGAACATCTACGGGTACGAAGAGTCGCTCCAGGTGATGGCCGACACGACGACCTTCTCCTCCGTGACATCACGTCTGGTGCCCGAGCTGAAGGAGTTCACCGAGGGCGGGCTCACGACGCTCGACCCGCCACGGCACACCAAGTTGCGGAAGATCGTCACCAAGGCCTTCACGCCTCGCGTGGTCAGCGAAATGGAATCGACCATCGAGCGGCTCGCCGCGGAGTTGCTGGACAAGGTGGACGGCGACCGCATGGACCTCGTCGCCGACTTCGCCTACCCGTTGCCGGTAATCGTGATCGCCGATCTGCTCGGCATTCCGGCCAGCGAGCGCGAGGTCTTCCGCGAGTGGGTCGACGCGATGCTCAGCGGCACCATGGACATGTCGCTGAACGATGAGAGCGAAGAGTACAAGAACGAGTTCGCCAGGGCGATCGAGAACATCCAGAAGCTCAACGCCTTCATCGGTGAGCACGCCGAGTCGCGCCGGACCGAGCCGCGCCCGGATCTGCTGACCAAGCTCGTCGAAGCCGAAGTGGACGGTGAGCGGCTGAACAACCAGGAGGTGGTGAACTTCGCGGCGTTGTTCCTGCTCGCCGGGCACATCACCACGTCCATGTTGCTGGGCAACATGATCCTGTGCCTCGACGAGCATCCGGAACAGCAGAAGGAGGTGCGGGAGGACCGTGCCCTCGTGCCTTCGGCGATCGAGGAGGCGCTGCGGATGTACAGCCCGTTCGCGGCGATCTCCCGGGTCACCCAGACCGACGCCGAAGTGAGCGGGACGAAGATCCCGGCGGACCAGTTGATCTCGATCACGCTCGGGGCGGCCAACCGGGACGAACGCCAGTTCGCCGACCCACACACCTACGACATCCGGCGCGATCCGAATCCGCATCTCGCGTTCGGCCGGGGCATCCACTTCTGCCTCGGCGCGCCGCTCGCCAGGCTGGAAGGACGCATCGCGATGAACATGCTGCTCGACCGGTTCCCGCATCTCCGCTGCGATCCGGCGGAGCCGCCCGAATTCCTGACCATCCCGAACCTGACCGGGCCGCAGAAGCTGCCGCTGCTGCTCACCCCGGAAGGTTGAAACCGGCGAGTGCCAGTGGGGACCGGAAACTCCCGGTCACCACTGGCACTCCGGGAATTATCCGGCGACGCCGGTGGCCGCGATGACGGCGACCCACTCCTTCTTGCACAGGCCGCTCAACTCGTCATCCTCCGGGGTGGGGAAGGTTGATTTGTCAATCGGTTCACCGCGCAGGTGCACATCCAGGTATTTCAACGCCACTTCCCAGGCCGCGCCGATTTCGGGTGCGATCGCGGACCACGCCGCGGTGTCGAAAACCATCGCGTGCTCGAACTGGAGCACCGTTTCGTCGCCGGAGCCGCCGGTGAGCCGCAGTTCCGCTTCGCCGGGACCGCCCTGGAAGGCCATCGTCACGGACAACAGATCGGGTGCCTCGCACCGCAGGATCTCGCCTTCCGCATAGCTTTCCAGCTGGTACTTCCCGCCGACGCGCAGGTCACCGGTCACCGGGAGAAACCACAGGTTGATCTGCTCCCGAGTGGTGCACGCTTTCCAGACCGTCTCGATCGGCGCGGGAAAGTTCCGTCGAATTCGGACACTGCACCCGGCGCTCCCAGCGATGTTCCGGGTGCCGATTTCCCGCGTGACGGTGTCCAGCCAGCTCGCTGTTTCAGTCATCTGTCTTCGATGTCCTTCCCCGCGCTTCGCCCCAGTCATACCGGGGGGATTTTAGCAAGTTCGATCTGTTTCAGCTAACTTGAACGGTGCTACTGTGTCCAACAAGAATTCGGACTCCTGGGGGCTCCTATGACCAATCCGCAAGAGGCAGAGTCGGTCTTGTGGGATGTCGTTGTCATCGGAACGGGCATGGGCGGGGGGACGATCGGCTACGAACTCGCCCGCCTCGGCCGGCGTGTTCTTTATCTGGAGAGGGGACATTCCACCATTTCCCCGGGGCAGGGAATCGCCGGGGGCTACCCCGAAGAGACGTTCGATATCGCCGAGCTGACGGACGCCGAGCACACCGACCGCCTCGCCCGCGCCGGGCGTAACACCGAGTGGTATGTGGATACCACGCGCAAGGGCAAGGCGAAACCGTTCCGGCCTTTCGTCGGTTCCGGCACCGGTGGTTCTTCCGCCCTTTACGGAATGGTCACCGAGCGGTTCTTCCGCGAGGACTTCCAGCCGCGCGGCAACTTCGCCGACGTGGGCGACTCCAGCGTGCCGGAGTCTTGGCCGATCAAGTACGACGAATTGGTTCCCTGGTACCGGAAGGCCGAGCAGCTCTACCGGGTGCGGGGGACCGCCGATCCGCTCCGCGCCGGCGACGACACCGATTCGTTGCTCCCGCCTCGCCCCATGACGGCCGCCAACGCCGAGGTCGCGGAGTTCCTCACCGAGCGCGGCATGCACCCCTACAATCTGCACGTCGCGTGCGAGTACAAGGACGAGTGTCAGGCCTGCCAGGCGTTTCTCTGCGCCGCGGACTGCAAGAACCACGCCGGGAACATCTGCGTCCGGCCCGCCGTGCGCGACCACGGCACCGTCCTGCTCGACCAAACCACCGTGGTGCGGCTGGAGGCGACCAGGACCGAGGTGACCAGCGTGGTCGCCCGGCGAAACGGCGAAACGCTGCACTTCCGGGGAAAGGTGGTCGTTCTGGCGGCCAGCGCGCTCAAGACACCCGTCCTCTTGCTCAACTCCAGTTCCGAACATTGGCCGAACGGCCTGGCCAACGACAACGATCTGGTCGGCCGCAACCTGATGCGCCACTTCGTCGACCTGTACCTCTTCCGCGTTCGCGCGGAGCCGGTGGCCGGTCAGATCAAGGAGATCGGGGTCAACGACTTCTACCTCGACGACGGCCAGAAGTTCGGCGCGCTGCAGTCCCTGGGCCGGGTGTTTCCGTATGACGCGTTCGTGAACCTCAACCGCCAGACGCGGAAACTCTTCGGCTCCTTCCGCTGGCTCGCCGACCGGCACTGGCAGAGTTCACTGCAGGACCGCGTCATCGTCATGGCTTCGATCACCGAGGACCTGCCCTACCACCGCAACCGCATCCTCCCCGGCTCCGGCGGCCTCGAGGGTCCGGGCCCGCTGCTCGAGCTGCAGTACCGGCCGGGCGAGGCGGATCTGAAGCGGCACCGGAAGTTCATGCGAACGATCAAGGCGTCACTGGGAAAGTACCCCGGTTCGCGGGTCTTCCCGATGCACCTTTCGGGGGCCAGGTCCAACAGCGCCCTCGGTCACCAATGCGGAACCTGCCGCTTCGGTGACGATCCCAAGACCAGCGTGCTCGACCCGGACAACCGGGCCTGGGGTCTGGACAACCTCTACGTGGTCGACACCTCGATGCTTCCGTCGAGTTCCGGTATGAATCCCAGCCTGACCATAGCCGCCAACGCACTCCGGGTCGCGCAGGTGATTCACGGCTCGTTGTAGCCGATGGTCCGGGCGGGTGAACGAATGAAGAGGAGACGATCGTGAGTGATCGGGTACGGATCGGTGTGCTGGGGGCGGCCCGGATCGTCAAGCAAGCGCTGACGGACCCGGCCCGGAACGTGCCGGAGGTCGAGGTGGCGGCGATCGCGGCCCGGGATGTCGGCAGGGCGCGCGAGCACGCGGAGAAGCTCGGCATCCCGAAGGTGCACGAGAGCTACCAGGCGCTGCTGGCGGACCCGGAGATCGACGCCGTCTACGTCCCGCTGCCCAACGCCCTGCACGCGGTGTGGAGCACCCGGGCGATGGAGGCCGGCAAGCACGTCCTCTGCGAGAAGCCGATCACCAGTAACGAGGACGAAGCCCGGCAGCTCGCGGAGGTCGCCAGCAAGACGGGACGCGTCCTCTGCGAGGCGATGCACCCGCTCTACCACGGGCTGTTCGACCGGATCAACGCGATTCTCGCGGACGGCGCGATCGGGGAGATCCGGCACGTCGAGGCGGAGTTGTGCTTTCCGGTCCCCAACAGCAAGGACATCCGCTGGCAGTACGAACTCGGCGGGGGCGCCGTCATGGATCTGGGCGTGTACGCGGTATCGGTGCTGCGGGTGCTCGCCGGTATGGAACCGCTGGAGGTGACCCGGGCCAGGGCGAAGACCCGGGTGCCCAATGTGGACCGTTGGGTGGACGCCCGCCTGCGCTTTCCCAACGACGCGACGGGGCGGATCCGGGCCGTGATGTGGGGCTGGCCGGTGCTCGCGTTCAAGGGACGCGTCCGGGGGTCCGCGGGGAGGTTGACGGTGCACAACCCGATCGCGCCGCAGGCCTTTCACAAGATCGTCCTCGAGGCGGGCGGGGAGAAGACCACCGAGCGGGTGGCGAAGCAGCCGGACACCTACACATGTGAACTCAACGCGTTCGCCGGTGCGGTGCTGCGCGGTGAACCCCTGCGGACCGGACCCGAGCACTTCCTCGCCACCATGCGCGTGGTGGACGCGATCTACCGCCGGGCCGGTCTGCCACTCCGCGGGACACCCCTGCCCGCCCACCCCAACTAGCGCGCCCGCCGCCCGCGGTGGCCTGCGTCACGGCTGCGGTCGCTCGCTGCGGTGCGCTGAGGGTGGGGTCCGGACGCGGCCGGAGTGGACCGAACGGCGCAGCGCCGCTACCCCGGATCGGGTGCGGTCACCCGGCCGCTGGCAGGAACCACCACACGTATGCAGGTTTTCGGTCGCCTCGGGTTTCAGGTACCGTCACCAGCTGAGTAGCAACAACGCCTAGCTGGGGGGCGGCTCTTGCGGAATTCTCACCTGCGCTTCGGCGTCCTCGGGACGCTCGAGGCGCGCGCGGGTGATCAGGTGGTGCCGGTCAGTTCGGCGAGGCACCGGGCGGTGCTGGCGTCCCTGCTGTTGCACGCGAACCGCGAGGTTCCACTCCAGACCCTCGTCCGGCACGCGTGGGGTGAACGGCCGCCCGACGGCGTGGTTCCGGCGTTGCGGGTCTACGTCATGCGGCTGCGGCGCTCGCTCGGCGAGCCGGGGCTGATCCGGACCACCTCGAGCGGGTACCTGATCGAAGTGGACAACGACGAGCTGGACCTGCTGCGCTTCCGGGGACTGGCCGAACGCGCCAAGGCGGCGCGCACGGCCGGTGAACTCGACCGCGCGGCGGAGCTGCTGGACCGCGCGCTCGCCGAATGGCGCGGCCCGGCGTTGGCGAACGTGCCGTCGGAGTCGCTGCACCAGGTCGAGGTGCCGCTCCTGCTCGAGGACCGCCTGCGCGCCGCCGCCGAGCGCGTCGACGTGAACCTGCAGCGCAACCGGCACCACGAAGTCATCGGGGAACTCCGCCGCCTCACCAAGGAATACCCGCTGCGCGAGCAGTTCTGGGCGCAGCTCATGCTCGCCCTGTACCGGTCGAACCGGCGGGACGACGCGCTCGCCGCGTACCGCGAGGTGTGCCGACGGCTGGCCGATGAGGTGGGGATCGATCCCGGCATCGAGCTGAGGTCGGTCTACCGCGCGATCGTCGGCGACGGCCCGCGCCTCGCCGACCCCGCGCCCCCGGCCGTCCCCTGCCAGCTTCCCCCGGTGGTGGCCTCCTTCGCCGGCCGGGAAGCCGAGGCCAGGCGGATCCGCGAACTGCTCGAGCCGGCCCCGGACCGGATCTCGGTCCCGATCGTCACCGTGTGCGGGCCCCCGGGCGTCGGCAAGACCGCGCTCGCCACCCGGGTCGCGCACGAGTTGCGCGCGGGGTATCCCGACGGCCAGCTGGCGGTGGACCTGCGGGGCCACGCCGCCAAGCCGCCGCTGAGCACGACCGCCGTGCTGACGGGTTTCCTCCGCACCCTCGGCGTTCCGGCCGGGGAGATCCCGGAAGACCAGGATGAGCTCGTCGCCGCGTACCGCGCGGCGCTGGCCGGGCGCCGGTTGCTGGTCATGCTGGACAACGCGGCCGACACCGCGCAGGTTCGCCCGTTGCTGCCCGGCGGTCCCGGTTGCGCGGTCGTGGTCACGAGCCGGGACGAACTGCGCGGGCTCACCGTGCTGAACGGCGCCTGCCCGGTCCGCCTCGACGTTCTTCCGCCCGGGGAAGCGGCCGGTTTGCTGAGCGCCGCGCTCGGCGACGACCCGGCGTTCCCGCCGGAGAGCATCGGCGAACTGGCCGACCTCTGCGGCCGCCTCCCGCTGGCGTTGCGGATCGCGGCGGGCAACCTGGTCGGCAAGTCGCGGTCGGACCTCGAGGCGTACGCGGCGGAGCTGCGCACCGGCAACCGCGTCCGCGTGCTGTCGTCCGGTGACGACGACGCGGCCACCGTGCAGACCGCGTTCGACCACTCCTACCGGTCCCTGAGCCCCGCGGCCAAGCGGGTGTTCCGCCTGCTCGGCCTGCTGCCCGCGGTGGATTTCGGCGTGGCCGCGGTCGCCGCGACCACGGACTGGACACCGCTGCGCGCCGGCCGCGCGCTGGAACAGCTCGCCGGCGCCAGCCTCGTGCAGCGCCGGCAGCATGATCGGTACCGCGTGCGGGGGCTGCTCGCGGACTACGCGGCGCTGCTGCCGGAGCCCGGCGGGGAGGATTCGTCCCGGGACCAGCAGCGGCTCTTCGAGTGGTACTTCCGCGCCGCGGACCGGGCGATCGGGCTCCTGCATCCGGACATTCCGCGAGCCGTGCCCGCCCACCCGATCTCCGATGAGACGCCGGTGCCCGAGATCGCCGACCACGTGGCGGCCCGCGCCTGGCTGGAAACCGAACGGGCGACCCTCGTCGCGGTGGCCCTGCGGTGGGCCGGGTGCACCTCGCGGGAGGCCAGGTTCTGGCAGTTCACCGAACGGCTGTGCGTCTACCTGGGCATGAACCAGTGCCGGGTGGAACTGGAGGCGGTGAGCGAAGCCGCTCGGACCGCGGCCCGGGAGGCGACGGACGGCGACGGCGAAGTGGTCGCCGCGTATGCGGTCGGCTGGATGCAGTGGAACCAGGGCGACCGCCACGGTGGGCTCGTGCACCTGAACCACGCGCTGCGCAACGGGGCGACCGGCGAGCAGTTGTCCCGCCGCGGGACACGCCGCGCGGAGCCCGCCGCCGTGCCGTCGATGGGTACCTGCGGGCGCTGAGCCGGGTCCCTGCCGGGACATCGGAACACGGGAACTCTCCGGAAGAGTCGTTCTCCATGCGATGAATTCTCGTCGTCGGCTGTGAGCTGAGTCTCAGGGAATTGGGTTTATTTTAGGTGTGACATTTGTGGCAATGGTGT
Organism: Amycolatopsis anabasis; assembly: GCF_009765355.1. Classification (GTDB taxonomy): domain Bacteria; phylum Actinomycetota; class Actinomycetes; order Mycobacteriales; family Pseudonocardiaceae; genus Amycolatopsis; species Amycolatopsis anabasis. The sequence continues at coordinate 11,713 of NZ_VTHK01000096.1, forward strand.
CCCCGGATGGGGCAATGTGCCGGTCGGGCTGGCCAGTTATCCAGAAGTAATCGTTGCCGCGTGCCGCCTCGTGACCCGGCAGAAATCGCCGCTGCGCTGCCAAGTTTCCCCATGTGCGGTACGCGTCCTTTCAAATCGCGGATAACGAGCTGTTAGTGGGCTGTAATTGGCTGCTGCTAGCTTCAACTGCGTACTCGCCGCATCGGTGCGCGACGCTTCTGGCAGGGTCGCCGGGGCGTCGGCAATGGCCGGTGAATACGAGTTGACAGGTGCTGTAGCCACACCGAATTCGCTGGGGGAGTGGTGACATGACCTTTCGAGGTGTGCGGATGATGCGCGCGGCCGAGATACCCGGACGTGTGCCCGCCGAAAGGCTGGGGAAGGAGGTGGAATCCCGTGCGTGACCACCCGAACTCTCCTTCTCCCGCCATGATTCGCGACGCCGGGCAGGATGATTTCGGCGACGCCGAGCGGCGGAGCGGCACGGTCCCGGTGCCGATCGACGAGTTGCTGCCCGCGGACTCGCCGCGACTTTCCGGAGAGGACAGCGCCCACACCCGTGCGCTCGCCGAGACCAACGCGATCCTGCCGCCGATCCTGGTGCACCGCCCGACGATGCGCGTGATCGACGGGATGCACCGCCTGTGGGCCGCGAAGCGGCGCAAGCTCGACAAGATCGAAGCCCAGTTCTTCGAAGGGACGCCGGAAGAGGCGTTCGTGCTCGCCGTCGAGTCGAACATCGGCCGTGGCCTGCCGCTTTCCCTGGCCGACCGGGAGGCCGCGGCCGCGAGGGTCATCGCGTCCTATCCGCAGTGGTCGGACCGCGCGATCGCGTCGCGGACCGGCCTCGCCGCGCGGACGGTGAGCGTGATCCGGATGAGTTCAACCGCGGGAAATGAACAGTTGAACGCCCGGGTCGGGCTGGACGGCCGGGTCCGCCCGCTGAACTGCGTCGCGGGCAGGCTGCGCGCCAGCGAGGTGATCGCGGCTCAGCCGGACGCCTCGCTGCGGACCGTCGCCCGGGAAGCCGGGATCTCGGTGGGTACCGCGCGGGACGTGCGCCAGCGGCTCAGCCGAGGGGAAAGCCCCATTCCGGCGGGCTTGCGGCCGGCCGGGACGACGAACATGCCCGCACCGGCGCAGCGGCCCGACCCGCCGGTGAAGAAGGTCGCCGACGGCGGCAACGAGGCCGATCTGCTGCTGCAGTGGCAGAAGCTGGCCAAGGATCCGTCCCTGCGGTTCACCGAAACCGGGCGGGCGCTGCTGCGGTGGCTCAGCTTCCAGGCGATCCTGCCGGACGAGCTCGACCGGTTGATGGACGCGGTCCCCGGGCATGGCATGGAGTCGGTGCGGCGGCTCGCGCTGCGCTGCGCGGGTACCTGGCAGCGGTTCGCCGATGAGCTGGAGGAGCGGGGCCGGGCCAGTGCCTAGCCGGTGCGGGTCCCCGGTGGAATTGGTTTCCGGCAAAGGAATTCAGCGGAGGTGTGATGGCGGTAGCGGCGGTCGTTTCGCCGGTGTTTCCCCTGCATAGCGGGAGGATGTCGGATTGCGCGATCGCCGCGTGACGGCTGGTTGACGCTCGAACTGAGGTTGGTTACGGTTCGGCAGGGGTAAACGAAGATCATCATCGCGTATGAATCAATCAGCGATCTCATTCGGACCGCCGATGAACGCCGGTTCGTGATTGGGCTCCGCTTGCGTCTCGGGTAACCAGCTCGTGAAATTCTCGTTTCGTTACGAGATTTATTTTCCTGGCAAGACACTTTCGGCTCTGGGGGTTTTGCACCGTGTGCTCGATGCTGCTATCCGATTCCACGAGCCGCATTACCGGAAACGTGCCGATCGCGGTGCTCGGAGTCGCCACGGGATCCGCCGACGCCGGAGCCGGTCCGGCGGACGAGCGGGAGCACCCCTTCCTCCCGCTCGCCCGGATGGCGTTCGAAGACGCCGGAATCGTGCCCGCCCGGCTGGGGCGCGGGGAACTCGGCGTGTTCACCGCGCCCCAGCCGATAGCCGCGGACGGCCTCGCCCCGGGTGCGGTCACCGGGTCCGCGGCCGCCGGTGCTGCCGGGCAGGACGCGGTGGCCACGGCCGTTGCCCGCCTGCGCTCGGGGGACATCCGGGTCGCCCTGGCCGGTGCGTGCGAACCGGAACCGGCGACCACGGGATTCATCCTGCTCAAGCGGCTGGCCGACGCCGAAGCCGAGGGCGACCTGGTCTACTGCCTGCTGGACCTCGAGCCGGGGGCGGCCGCACCGGACACGGCCTTCGACGCCCTCATCGACCTCGTCCGCGGCTTCGGCGGAGGCGGGCAGCGCGGACAGTCCGGCCCCGTCGACGCGGGCGGCACCGCGTCGGGGTCGCGCGTAGTCCTGTCCCCCGCCCCGGCGCCGCCGGAACGCGCATCCGTGCGGGACGGCCACCCGGTGGTGCCCTGGGTCCTTTCCGCCGGGGACACCGGCGCGCTCCAGGAGTTCGCGGGCGATCTGGCCACCCGGCTGGCCGGGCAACCCGATCTGGACCCGCTCGACGTCGGCTTCTCGCTGGCTACCACGCGCGCGCTGGACGAACACCGCGCGGTGCTCGTCGGCGCCACGCGCGAGGAGTTCGGCCGCGGCCTGGACGCCCTGGCCGCCGGCCCGGTCCCCGGCTCCGAGCCGCGACCGGACGGGCCCGGACCGGTCTTCGTCTTCCCCGGCCAGGGGGCGCAGTACCGTGCCATGGCGCTGGAGCTGTGGGACCGCGACACCACGTTCGCCGAGCGCATGGAAGCTTGCGCCGCGGCGCTCGAGCCCTATGTGGACTGGTCCCTGCGAGCCGTGATCGAAGGCGCGCCCGGGGCGCCCGAACTGGTCCGGCCCGACGTGGTGCAGCCCGCGCTGTTCGCGGTGATGGTGTCGCTGGCGCAGGTGTGGCGCGCCCACGGGGTCGAGCCGGCGGCGGTGGTGGGGCACAGCCTGGGCGAGGTCGCCGCCGCGCACGTGGCGGGCGGGCTCAGCCTGGACGACGCGACCCGGGTCGTGGCGCTGTGGAGCAAGGCGCAGGCCGAACTCGTGGGCCGCGGCGAGATGGCCTCGGTTTCGCTGCCCGAGTGGGAACTGCGGCCCCGGCTCGCGCGCTGGGGCGATCGGCTCGGCATCGCGGCGGTCAACGGCCCCAGCTGGGTGGTGGTCTCCGGCGACGCCGGCGCGGTGGACGAACTGCTGGCCGAGCTCACCGCCGACGGGGTCCGGGCCCGCACGATCGCGGTGGGTCTCGCGGCGCATTCCCACCACATCGACGACATCCACGCCCGGCTGCTCGAGGAGTTGGCGCCGATCCGGCCGCGCACCGGCGAACTCGCGTTCTACTCCACCTACACGGGCGAGCGGATGGACACCGCCGGCACCGGCGCCGCGCACTGGTGCCGGAACCTGCGGCACACCGTGCGCTTCGAGCAGACCATCCGGACCCTGCTCGGCCACGGGCACCGCGTGTTCGTGGAACTCAGCCCGCATCCGCTGCTGACCATGGGAGTGCAGGAGACGGCCGACGCCGCCGGTGCGGACGCGCTCGTACTGGACTCCCTGCACCGCGGCGAGGATCCGTCGCGGCGGCTGCTGTCCGCACTGGGCAAGGCGCTCGCCGCCGGGCTGCCGGTGGACTTCGCCCGGAGCTTCGCGGGGACCGGCGCGGCCCGGGTCCGGCTGCCCGCGCGCACGCGGTCGGCGGGGCGGCCCGCGGCCGAGGCCGCGGAACCGGAGTTCGTGCGCGCGCTGCTGGCCGAGCCCCCGGCGCGGCGCCGGGAAGTGGCGCTGCGGCTGGTGTCCGCGGAGATCGCCGCGACGCTGGGCGCCGAGGAGGGCGCCCCGGTGCCCGGCGACCAGCCGTTCCTGGAACTGGGCTTCGATTCGGTGCGCGCGGTGGAATTCTGCCGGCGGCTGCGCGCGGCCACCGGCGTGAAGCTGCCGACCACGCTGGTCTACGAGCAGCCGACCCCGGGTGCCGTGGCCGCGCTGCTGGTGGCCGAGGTCGCCGGGGACCGTCCGGCGGCGGAGGTGGTCCCGCGGCCCGGCGGCGAGGACACCGACGATCCGATCGCGATCGTCTCGATGAGCTGCCGGTTGCCCGGGGCGGTGGACACTCCGGACCGGTTGTGGCAGTTGCTGGCCGACGGCGGCGACGCGGTGGCGGAGTTCCCCCGCGACCGCGGCTGGGACCTGGACGGCCTGTACGACTCGGATCCCGGCCGCGCCGGTCGGACCTACGTGCGCGAAGGCGGCTTCCTCTACGAGGCGCCGATGTTCGACGCGGCTTTCTTCGGGATCTCCCCGCGCGAAGCGCTGGCGATGGATCCGCAGCAGCGGCTGCTCCTGGAGACCGGCTGGGAAGCGGTGGAACGCGCGGGGATCGAACCGGGCTCCCTGCGCGGCCGCCCGGTCGGGGTGTTCCTCGGGGTGATGACCCAGGACTACGGGCCGCGGATGCACGAGGCGAGCGCCGAGCTGGAGGGGTACGTGCTGACCGGGAACACCGGCAGCGTCGCCTCGGGCCGGTTGTCCTACACCTTCGGATTCTCCGGGCCCGCGGTCACCGTGGACACCGCCTGCTCGGCGTCCCTGGTCGCCTTGCACCTGGCCTGTCAGTCGCTGCGCCGGGGCGAGAGTTCGCTCGCGCTCGCCGGTGGCGCGACGGTGATGGCCGAAGCCGGGATCTTCGTGGATCTGTGCCGGTTGCAGGGGCTCGCGCCGGATGGCCGGGTGAAGGCGTTCGCGGACGGCGCGGACGGCACCGCCTTCGGCGAGGGCGTGGGCGTACTGGTGCTGGAGCGCCTGTCCGACGCGCGCCGGAACGGGCATCCGGTGCTGGCCCTGGTCCGGGGCACCGCGATCAACCAGGACGGCGCCTCGAACGGGCTGACCGCCCCGCACGGCGGCGCGCAGCGCCAGGTGATCCGGCAGGCGCTGGCCAGTGCCGGGCTCGGACCGTCCGATGTGGACGCCGTGGAGGCGCACGGTACCGGGACCCGCCTGGGCGACCCGATCGAGGCGGAGGCACTGCTGGCCACCTACGGGCAGGACCGTCCCGCGGACCGCCCGCTGTGGCTGGGCTCGCTGAAGTCGAACATCGCGCACACGCAGGCCGCGGCCGGGGTGGCCGGGGTGATGAAGATGGTGCTGGCGATGCGGCACGGCGTCCTGCCCCGGACCCTGCGCGCGGACGTGCCGACCACCCACGTGGACTGGTCGGCCGGTTCGGTGCGGTTGCTGACCGAAGCGGTCGAGTGGCCGGAAACCGGGCGGGCACGGCGGGCCGGGGTGTCGTCCTTCGGGATCAGCGGAACGAACGCGCACGTGATCCTCGAGCAGGCGCCGCCCGGCGCGGAGAACCCGGAGAACGCGGACGCGGAAACCGGAACCGAGGTCGTGCCCTGGGTGCTGTCCGGGCGGACGGAGGCCGCGCTGCGGGCGCAGGCCCAGCGCCTCGCGGAACACGTGCGCTCCGGGCCCGCGCAGTCCCCGGCCGCCGTGGGCCGGACCCTCGCCACGGCGCGATCGGCGTTCGAACAGCGCGCGGTGGTCGTGGGCGCGGACTCCGGAGAACTGCTGGCGGGGCTGGACGCCGTCGCGGCGGGGCAGTCGTCCACGGGTGCCGTGCGCGGTGCGGTCGGCGCGGCGGGCCGGACCGTGTTCGTGTTTTCCGGTGCGGGTGGGCAGTGGAAGGGCATGGGCGTGGGGTTGCTGGAGTCGTCTCCGGTTTTCGCGGAGAGCGTCGCGGCGTGCGCGGAGGCTTTCGCGCCGTATCTGGATTGGTCGTTGACCGATGTGTTGCGCGGTAAGCGCGGTGCGGCGCGGTTGTCGCGGGTGGATGTGGTGCAGCCCGCGTTGTTCACCGTGCTGGTGTCGTTGGCGGCGGTGTGGCGGTCGTATGGGGTGACGCCGTCGGCGGTGATCGGGCATTCGCAGGGTGAGATCGCCGCGGCGCACGTGGCGGGCGCGCTGTCCCTGGAAGACGCCGCGCGGATCGTGGCGTCGCGCAGCCGGGTGGTGGCTTCGCGGCTGTCCGGCCGCGGGGCGATGCTCTCGGTGTCCGCGCCCGCCGCCCAGGTGCGGGAGCGGCTCGCCGCCGGGGGCGGCAGGCTGTCCGTCGCGGCGGCGAACGGGCCCGCGAACATCACGGTGTCCGGTGACCCCGAGGCCATCGACGAGTTGGCCGCCGAACTGGCCGCCGAGGGTGTCCGGGCCGGGCGGATCCCGTCCGACTTCGCGTCCCATTCGGCCCAGGTGGACGAGATCCGCGACGAACTGCTGGCCGGAATGGCGGGCATCACCCCGCGGGCGTCGGAGGTGACCTTCTGTTCCACGGTCACCGGAACGGTGCTCGACACCGCCGAGCTGGACGCCGAGTACTGGTACCGCAACCTGCGCGAAGGCGTGAACTTCGACGCGGCGGTCCGGACCCTGCTGGACGGCGGCCACGGCGTGTTCGTGGAGCCGAGCCCGCATCCCATGCTCACCGTCCCGGTCGAGGAGATCGCCGACGACCACGGGGCCGAGGTCGTCGCCGTGGGCACCCTGCGGATGGGCGAAGGGGACCGGCGGCGGCTGCTGACCTCACTGGGTGAAGCGCACGTGCGCGGGGTGGCCGTCGACTGGACCGCCGCGTTGCCCGATGCCCGGCCGGTGGACCTGCCCACCTACCCGTTCCAGCGGCAGCGGTTCTGGCTGGAGAAATCGGCCGAGGACGCCGAGCCGCGGATGAGCGATCCGGCCGGTGCCCAGTTCTGGTCCGCGATCGCGGACCGCGACGCGGAGGTGGTGGCGAAGACCCTGCGGCTGGACACCGCGGACGAGCGAACCTCGCTGGACCGGCTGCTGCCGAAGCTGGCGACCTGGCACCGGCACCGCACCGAAATGTCCTTTGTGGACGGATGGCGGTACCGGACGGACTGGGTGCCGGTCACCCGCGCGGCCGGATCGGCGCCGGGCACGTGGCTACTGCTCGAACCCGAGGACGTGGAGACCGCGTGGCCGGCGGCCGCCGCGGCCGAACTCGAAGCGCGCGGCGGCAAGGTGGTGCGGTTCGTCCTCGGCGGTCCCGCCGATCCCGCGGTGCTGGCCCAACGGCTCACCGAACTGGCGGGCCACCCCTTCGACGGGGTGTTCTCGCTGCTCGCCCTGGACGAGCGCCCGTGCCCCGGCCATGCGGTCGTCCCGTCCGGCACGGCCGCGACCCTGACCCTGATCCAGGCCCTGGGCCGCGCCGGAATCACCGCCCCGCTGTGGTGCGCCACCGAAGGCGCGGTCAGCACCGGGGAAACCGACCCGCTCCGCAACCCGGAACAGGCGCTGGTGTGGGGGCTCGGTCCGGTCGTGGGCCAGGAACATCCGGAACGCTGGGGCGGGCTGGTCGATCTGCCACCGGTTCCCGGCGACCGGGAGCGGGAGGCCCTGGGTGCGGTGCTGACCGGAACGACCGGCGAGGACGAGTGCGCGGTCCGCGCGACCGGACCGCTGGCGCGGCGCCTTGTCCGCGCCCCCGCGACCACCGTGCGGAGCGGCTGGCGGCCGCGCGGCACCGCACTGGTCACCGGCGGCACCGGGGCGCTCGGCGCGCATGTCGCGCGCTGGCTCGCCCGGACCGGGATCGAGCACCTCGTACTGGTGAGTCGTAGCGGTGCGGCGGCCGAGGGCGCGGCCGAACTGGCGACCGAACTCGAAGGCCACGGGGCGCGGGTCACCTTCGCGGCCTGCGACGCGGCCGAGCGCACCGAACTGGAACGGGTGCTGGCCGGGATTCCGGCGGACGTCCCGCTGCGGATGGTCGTGCACACCGCGGCGGTCCTGGACGACGCCCTGGTCGACGCGCTGACGGTGGAGCAGGTGGCGCGCGTGCTGCGGGTCAAGGCCGAACCGGCACGCCTGCTGCACGAGCTGACCCGCGACCTCGACCTGGACGCCTTCGTGCTGTTCTCCTCGATCGCCGGGACGTTCGCGAGTTCCGGGCACGGCAACTACGCACCGGGGAACGCCTTCCTCGACGCCCTCGCGCAGCACCGCCGAGCCGACGGGCTCCCGGCGACCTCGATCGGTTGGGGGCACTGGTCCGGTGGCGGCATCGGGGACGAGGCCGTGGAGAACCGGTTGCACCGGCGCGGGATGAACTCGATGGACCCCGCACGCGCGGTCACCGCGCTCGGCGCGGTCCTGGACCAGGAGGACGCCTTCGTCGTGGTCGCGGACGTGGACTGGCCCCGGTTCGCCGGTTCGCGCACCGGGCAGCGGCTGGGCTCCCTGCTCAGCGCCCTGCCGGAGATCCGGCGGGCAGTGGACGACGATCGCGCGGAGACCGCCGGAACCGGTGCCGCGCGCCTGCGCGACCGGCTGCCCGGCCTGCCCGCGGCCGAGCGGGAACGCGAACTGCTGCGCCTGGTCCGCACCGAGGCCGCGAGCGTGCTCGGCTATGCGCGGCCGGAGGAAGTGGGCGCCGCCAAGGCGTTCCGCGATCTGGGTTTCGATTCGCTGGCCGCCGTCGAACTGCGGAACCGGCTCGGCCGCGAACTGGGCTGCCGCCTCCCGGCGACCGTGGTGTTCGACCACCCGAACCCGAGCGCGCTCGCCCAGCGGCTGGGCGCCGAGGTGATCGGCGAACCGGCGGGAGTGCGGTCGGTGCTGGAAGCCGTCGACCGCCTGGAGTCCGCATGGGACGCCGGCGAGCTGGACGACGACGACCGTTCCCTGGTGCGGGCGCGGCTGCGGGAACTGCTGGCCCGCGACCCCGCCCCGGTGACCGATCGGCTGGACGAGGCCACCGACGACGAGCTGTTCGAACTCGTCGACAACGACCTGGGCGTCGGTTGAGGCGGCAGATGGCGGCGAATTCCTCAGCACCAAGGGAGCAGCGTTCCGGTGGCGAATGAAGAGAAGCTCCGCGACTACCTCAAGCGCGTGATCGCCGATCTGCAGCAGACGCGCGAGCGGTTGCACGCGGTCGAGTCGGCCGACCGGGAGCCGGTGGCGATCGTGTCGATGGCCTGCCGGTTCCCGGGTGAGGTGGACACGCCCGAGCAGCTGTGGGAACTGGTGCACGAGGGGCGGGACGCGATCTCCGCACTGCCGGACGACCGCGGCTGGGACCTCGCGGGCTTGTACGACCCGGACCCGGACCGGTCCGGCCGCTCCTACGCGCGTGCGGGCGGTTTCCTGTCCGGCGCGGCGGAGTTCGACGCCGACTTCTTCGGGATCTCACCGCGCGAAGCGCTGGCGATGGACCCCCAGCACCGGCTGCTGCTGGAAACCGCCTGGGAGGCGATCGAACGCGCGGCGGTCGACCCGGTGGCGCTGCGCGGCAGCCGGACGGGCGTGTTCGCCGGGACCAACGGCCAGGACTACGCCACCATGTTCGGCGCGCCGGACAGCGTCGCCGGGCACCTGGCGACGGGGGTGACCGGGAGCGTGCTGTCCGGCCGGGTGGCCTACGCCCTCGGCCTGGAAGGGCCCGCGGTCACCGTGGACACGGCGTGCTCGGCTTCGCTGGTGGCCCTGCACCTGGCGTGCCAGGCACTGCGGGCGGGGGAGTGCGACCTCGCGCTGGCCGGTGGCGTGACGGTCATGTCGACCCCCGGCATCTTCGTGGAGTTCTCCCGGCAGCGCGGGCTCGCGGTCGACGGGCGGTGCAAGTCGTTCGCCGCGGCCGCGGACGGCACCGCGCTCGGTGAAGGCGCCGGAGTGCTCCTGGTCGAGCGCCTGTCCGACGCCCTCCGGAACGGTCATCCGGTGCTGGCGGTGGTTCGGGGCAGCGCGGTGAACCAGGACGGTGCGTCGAACGGGTTGACCGCGCCGAACGGACCCTCGCAGCAGCGGGTGATCCGGGCCGCGCTGGCGAGTGCCGGTCTGACACCGTCCGATGTGGACGCCGTGGAGGCGCACGGCACCGGGACCCGGCTCGGGGACCCGATCGAGGCGCAGGCGCTGCTGGCGACCTACGGTCAGGATCGGGCGAATCCGTTGTGGCTGGGGTCGATCAAGTCGAACATCGGGCATGCGCAGGCCGCCGCCGGGGCCGCCGGGGTGATCAAGATGGTGCTGGCCATGCGGCACGGGATCCTGCCCCGGACCCTGCACGTGGACGAACCCAGCCCGGAGGTCGACTGGTCGGCCGGTGCGGTGGAGTTGCTGACCGAAGCGCGGCCCTGGCCCGAGACGGACCGCGCGCGGCGCGCCGGGGTGTCCTCGTTCGGGATCAGCGGAACGAACGCGCACGTCGTGCTCGAGCAGGCGCCCCCGGCCGAACCGGTGGAAGACACGCGGGTCCGGCCACCGGCCGTGCACCTGTGGCCGCTTTCCGCGCGCGAGGAATCCGCGCTGCGCGCGCAGGCCGATCGGTTGCGGTCGGTCGTGGACGGTCGGGACGCGGCGGACGTGGGCTTCTCACTGGCCACGACCCGGACGGCCTTCGAACATCGCGCGGTCGTCGCCGGTTCGGACCGGAATGAGCTGCTGGCCGGGCTTGCGGCGCTGGCCCGTGGTGAGGCGCATCCGGGCGTGGTGACCGGAACGGCCGATGAAGGCGGCCTGGGTTTGCTGTTCTCGGGTCAGGGTTCGCAGCGGTTGGGTATGGGTCGTGGGTTGTA
>NZ_VTHK01000097.1:0-764 GCF_009765355.1 Amycolatopsis anabasis
ATCCTGCACCTACAACTCCGATGACCACACCGCAATCCGCACGCGCCAGTCCAACGCCAAATCTGCCTGGGGATGAGTGACCCATGCACTCTCATAGCCGATGAGCGGGTCACTCAGCCCTGGCGAGTCGGTCGAATGGACAGGTCCCCGATCTCGACGTCGTCGGGTTGGTCGATCGCGAACGCGATCGCCCGGGCCACCGCGGTCGGGTCGATACCGAGAACGCGCATGTTCTGCCTGGCCCGCTCGCACAAGTCCGGACCGTCGACGGCATGGTCGACGAGCTCGGTGCGGACGTAGCCCGGGGAGACCGAGGTCGTCCGCAGAACCCCGACGGTGCTCTCGCTCTCCTGCCGCAGGCCCTCCAGGAGGGTCCGTACCGCGTTCTTCGTCCCGGCATACACCGCCTGGGTGGGGACGATCCTCAGGCCGGAGGTGTCGAGACGTTCACACGCTTGAGCTCGGCGTTCTCCCGCCTGACCCTACGGTTCTCCTCGATCATCGCGGTGGCCGGCCGGTGGGAACGCTGAGCTTGGTCGGCTTCGTCCTGACGGATCCAGTTCCGCAAGGCTTCAGGGGCGGACATTGAACTGCTCCGCCAGCCGCCGGATCACCGGCTTCGGTTCAGACTCCCGACACAGCCGCACCGCCTGCTCACGCAACTCATCCGGGTACTTCTTGGGGCAACCACGAATACTTCGCTCCTCGGCTCACAAGATCAAAGCTGGTGTGGAACCGGGCATGGTCGGACGAAGCCAAAGCCG
>NZ_VTHK01000097.1:774-19415 GCF_009765355.1 Amycolatopsis anabasis
TCTTTTACGAAGCACGTGACAATCGGTGTTCTACTCCGGTGGGCGAAACCGGTAGGTGGGGTGTTCGCCGTTCCAGGCTTCGCGGAGTTCGCGTGCCAGCAGGGTGCAGTGTCGGCACACCGCCCGGTTCTCCCATGCCTGCGCGTGATCACCGGCCGTGCGCAACACGGTTTCCGCAGTCTGGCTGAACACGATGATCGCGATGACCCCGGCGTCCGCGCCCGGCCCGGTCAGCCGCTCGGTCACCTCGGACGGGTCGACCAGCGTGACCTCCCCGCCGGCCAACGCCGGAGCGCGCACCAGGTGGTCGGCGAGCACCCACTCCACCATTTCGGCCTTGCGATGCCGCACGGTCCAGCGCGGGTCCGCCGCGACCGCGAGCCCACACCGGCGCGCGGCCACCAGCCCGTCCCGCACCGCCACCAACGCCCCCGCCACATCCTCAGGCCGCACGGACCTCAACACTGCGGTAGCCGCCGCCAACAGTACGACTTCACCGCCCGAAGTCTCCTCGTCACCCTGCACGCACACAGCATCCCGTACCCCGTCGGCACACTCCCGGCGAGTCGAATTATTCAATCGCACTCAGGGCGGCGGGTGCCGTGTCACGGGCTACGCCGTGAGTGCCGCGTCCCGGGTTGGGTAGCGATCGAACACCTCACCGAGGCCGGTCAGCTCGAGCGGGCGACGGGTGGCGCGGCGGGATGCGACGATCCGCAGCCGCGTGCCGTCCGCGCACTTTTCCCGGGTGCTGACCAAGGTGTTCAGCCCGGCGGAGCTGAGAAACCACACCTCGGCCAAATCCGCCACCAGCACCCGCGGCGCCGACCGCAGCGCCACATCCAGCTCGGCCGTCAACCGGGGTGCGGTGACATCGTCGATCTCACCCCACGCCGCGACCACCACCGTGTCCGCCCGCGGCCGGGAGATTTCCACCGTCAGCAAAGCAGCACTGGAAGCCACCGCCCTCGGTGCAGCCGGGCGGGGCCCGATACCAGTCACCGGTCACCTTCCTTCCCGATGCCACCATGCCCGGCCGAAACTTGTGACCTCTCGCCGCGCCGGGGCGTCGCGCTCGGAAACCGCCACACACGCCCCGTGCCCCGCATCCGGGTCGCGGCGATCGTGCTGCACACTCCACGGTAGCCCCGACCGCCCCGTCCAGCAGGCCAACCCGCAAACCCGGTCCGTCGCGGGAATCAGCGGACCGGTGTCCGCACTGATCAGCTGCGCAGGGGACGCCGAGCAGGAGCGGCCGGGGTCGAGGGCCACGAGGAACGGGCGGCTCGGCGCTCGCCCTTACCTAGTGATGTGGCCAGCTGAACCCTTTGCCGCCAGGCCGCCGGATGCGGCGACGGACCAGGCAGAGCGCCGGAGAACCATCGTGCCGGTCCGTTGGGAGCCAATCGGCGTGGACGACAGGCCGCCGGTCGTTCGGGCTTGAGGAAAAGGGGCACTGTGGTCATGGCGAACCTGGTCTCCACCGGCCCGCCCAGTTTGGCGCTGTGGACGACGTGTGGCAGGCGATCCGCACCGCCGATCGGCGGGGGTGTTAGCACAGCCAGCCTTTGCGTTTGATGCAGGCCAGCGGGATCAGGGCGGCGATCAGGGACAGCAGTGTGGTGGTCAGGAAGCCGTCTTCCCGACGCCCGGATTCACACCCACCTGCCGGTGCTGGCCGCCCGCTCGGCGCGCGACCGTCTGGAAGCCGCCCTCCCGACCCAAGGAGTCCCCATGCCCGCCACCCCGGAAGTCCTGTTCGTCTGCGTGCACAACGCCGACCGCTCCCAAATGGCCGCCGCGCTCCTGCAACACCATGCCCAGGGCACGGTCAGGGTTCGGTCGGCCGATCCGCCCCGGTGGACCAGGTCAATCCCGCGGTCGCCGAAGCGATGGCCGAGATCGGCATCGACATCACCGCCGAAGTCCCCAAGAAACTCACCACCGACGCCGTCGAAGCCAGCGACGTGGTCATCACCATGGGCTGTGGCGACGCCTGTCCCGTCTTCCCCGGCAAGCGCTACCTCGACTGGAAACTCGACGACCCCGCCGGACAAGGCATCGACGCCATCCGCCCCATCCGCGACGAAATCCATCGCCGCGTCCAGGACCTGCTCGCCGAACTCATACCGACCAGCTGATCCGTTCCCGTCGTCCGTCGTTCTCGCATGTCACCCACCCCCTACCGCCGCCCCAGCGGCCAGTAGGACCACTGGCGCCTTTCTCCCGGAGCCCTACAAGCAGTGCCCGCATCGGATGGCCTGCACGCGCTGCGACTTTTACGCCCCAAGGACTCCAGCAAGGGACAGTTACTGGAGGCCAAGGACAACCTTGTAACGCATGCTGGCCACCGTCCCGCTCACCGACGACGAGCGCGCGGCTGTCGATGAGGGCCAGGTCGCCCTCGACCAGTTCCTCGAGCGGTTGGCCGACGTCCCGACACCGGCCGGGACCACGCCGCGCGAGATCGGCGTCCCGGCGACTGCGACCCTGCTGCCGATCATCGCCGTCAACCAGGGCAAACAAGGATAAACGTGACAAATCAGATTACATAGAAATGTCGTTCTCCCACAAACATTCCCACCGAGACTGAGGCATGTCGCCGGCGTACTACCCGCCCCGCGAACATGCGACCGTGTTCATGGGCACGGGGTGCTCTGATCACTCCACCGCGGACTCGTGCAAGTGAACCGGCGGGCATGAAACATGCTGATCAGGAGTTGGTTTTCGACCACCGCGAAGGATCGCCGGGACTTCATGCCCCGACGACCCTCGCCGCCATCACCGTCACGCCGCCTTCGGCAGACTCCTGCCCGGTACGACGATGGTGATTACCTTGTGCACCAACCATTCCAGCGGTCCACGACGCAACCATCGGCGCCACAGCACGGAAACCGCCAGCATCACCACAACCACGGCGAGGAAGTACACGAACGAATACGCCTTCGGGTTGCCGATCGCGCTCTGGTAGGCGAAATGCCCGGCGTACCAGGTCATCGCCATCCCACCGGCCGCGGCAAGCGGCCACAGCGCGCGCCGCCAGCCGGGCAGGTCCATCAGCGTCAGGAAAGCGCCGAGCAGCAGCAACGCCGAACCGATCATGAACGTGATCCCCACCGCGCTGGTCGCGTACAGCGAACGCTCCCCCGGCATCGCCAGCAGCGCCTGCCACGCCATCCCCGGCGGCTGCGTGCCGTCGATGACGTCGGCGAATCCGAACGGGTACAGCGCCAGCCACGACAGCACGCACGCGGCGACCGCGACCCCGAACCCGGTGATCATCATGCGCCACCGCACGGCGTGGCTGTGCAGGTCGAGCCTGCCGATCGCCAGCCCCGCCAGCACCAGCGGGATCCCGTAGATCGTCTGGAAACCACCACCGGTGAACACCAGACTGAACAGGTAGTCGCCCCACTGCCCCGGATGCGTCAGGATCGCGAGCCCGGCCGGGGTATCGCTCATCATCCAGTCCATGTGCGAGGTGACGACCCAGATCGCGTACCCCGTCACGAGCGGCACGCTCACCGCCGACAGGCAGAACAGCGTGCGCGGCCGCAGCCGGGTGAACGGGATCAGGAACAGCAAAAGCACGGCGTAGAACCCGATCACCGACGCGCCGAACTCGTCGATGCACAGGCTGATCAGGAACAGCGTCACCGCACGCACCGCCACCCGCAGGCACGCGGTGGTCATCCGCCGCCCGGTGTAGGGCCGCGAACCGCCGGTCATCAACGCGATCGAAACCCCGGCGAGCAGCACGAACAGGCTCATCGCCCGCGACGAGGTCTCGGAATCCAGCCAGCGCAGGAAGGCCGGTGCCTCCGCGCGCGGCCCGGCGTGCAGCCAGCCGGTCATCGGAAAGTGCATGACGAACACGCCGACGATCGCCAGCGCGCGCACCACGTCGACGCCGAGCAGGCGCCCCTTCGGCACCCGGTGCGCGTCTACATCCACAGTGGACGAAATGAGGTCAGTTGAGGTCATGGCCGCAAGGCTGCCGAGCCGATGTCCAACGCCCGTGGAAACCGTGTCGCGGTTGTGTCACAAGCCCGCTCAGTGCGCCGGGCAGGCCCGCGGCTCGGTCTGACCGCCGATGGTGAAGGACACCACCGCCTTGGTCACGCGCGTGTTCCCGCTCTGCCGCAGCACCCCGAGCGCGGTACAGATCAACTGGTCGGCGCCACGCGGCCCCATTTCGCCCCTGGCCAGCGGAACGGTCACCGTGACGGTCGTGTCGGCGATCGTCACCTCCGGCCCCAGCGAGGTGACCTGGGGCAGGTCCGAACGCAGCCCTTGACGGCTCTGGGCACCCACCCGCAGCAGCAGGTCCACCGCGTTGGTGACATCGCCCAGCCGCTTGCTCTCCACCAAGCTCGGCTGCAAATTCCCCTGCACGTCAACGAAATACAACGTGACGCCTGGCGCCACCCCGGTCGGCGCATCCCCGCCGTCGAGCACCCCGGTCGGTTCGATCCCGCAACCGGTGAGCAGCAGCCCCGCCGCTACCCCGACGAGCAACGTCCGCATCACGCGCCCGCCCCCGGAAACCGCGGCAGGCGGGCGACGAACTTCGCTCCAGCGCCCGGCTCGTTGCCCGCCTCGATGTCGCCGCCGTGCAGGCGGGCGTTCTCCACCGCGATCGCCAGCCCGAGCCCGCTGCCCTCGGACCGCGTCCGCGCGGCGTCGGCCTTGTAGAACCGCTCGAACACGCGCGCCGCCCCACCGTCGGGCAGGCCGGGACCGTGATCGACGACGGCCACCTCGACCTCCCTCTCATCGGCCCGCAACCGCACCCGCACCGGCGGCCTGCCGTGCCGCAAGGCGTTGCCGACCAGGTTCGCCACCAGCACGTCCAGCCGCCGCCGGTCGAGCACCGCGCCGATCTCCTCCGGTGTGTCCAGCTCGACGTGCTCGCGCCAGCCACGAGCGCGCAGGCAGTCCTCGACGGCCCGGCGCACGTCCACGTCATCCAGCCGCAGGGTCGCCGCGCCCGCGTCGAACCGCGATACCTCGATCAGATCCTCGACCAGCCGCGTCAGCTTGCGGGTCTCCTCCACCGCGAGCAGCGTCGACTCGCGCGCGTCCTCGGTCATCCGCTCCGCCTCGGCCTCCAGCACCTCGGCCACCGCGGTCAGCGTGGTCAGCGGCGTGCGCAGCTCGTGCGAGACGTCGGCGACGAAGCGTCTGGCGTCGGCCTCCATCCGGCGCAGGCCGGCCACCGAAGCCTGCAGTTCAGCCGCCATGTGGTTGAACGTGCCCGACAGCTCGGCGAGTTCGTCGGATCCCTTCACCCGCAGCCGCGCGTCCAGATCACCGCCCGCGAGCCGCCGCGCGGTGCCACGCAGCTCCCGCACCGGCCGCAGCACACCGCGCGCGGTGAACAAGGCCAGCAGGATCGCCAACGGCAACGCCAGCACGCTGGTCCGCACCGCGGCCTGCGCCGAGGCGTCGATCTGCTGCTGGGTCGGCAGGAGGTCACGGACCGCGAAAACCTCGATACCGGAAGGGTTTCGCACACCGCCCACAGTGGTCTCCACCACCGAGGTGCCGATCAGCAGCTTCGGCCCCGCCTGCGACGTCACCCGCTGGAGCACGAGTTCGCTTCGGGCACGCACCGCGTCACGCAGGTCACCGGTGAGCAGGCCGAGGTCCGCGCCGTCCGCCGACGACATCGAGCCGTAGGTCACCAACACGGGGGCGCCGACCGCGACCCGGAGCCGGTCCAGCGCCTCCTGGTCGGGCGGGTAGGTCAGGTCGGCGGCGACCGCACCGATCCGACGCTGGACGTCCTCGGTGGCGCGCTGCTGCGCCTCGGCCACCAGCGAGCCGCGGGCGGAGCCGTAGCTCGCCCACGCCGCCGCGACCGCGCCGACGACAGTGACCAGCACGAACGCCAGCACCAGCCGGGCCCGCAGGCCGGTCAGCCACCGCGGCACCCTCATACCGGCCCGAACCGGTAACCGAAACCGCGCACAGTCTGCACAAACACCGGCGACGCCGGATCGGTCTCGATCTTCGCCCGCAGCCGCTGCACGCAGTTGTCCACCAGACGAGAGTCGCCGAGGTAGTCGTGCTCCCACACCGACTCCAGCAACTGCTGGCGGCTAAGCACCTGGCCAGGCGAGCGGGACAGCACGAGCAGCACGCGCAACTCGGTCGGGGTCAGCGACACCAACTCGCCGTCCTTGGTCACGGTCATGCCACCCCTGTCGATCACGAGCCCGGCGTGCGTCTGGATATGCTGGGGCTCCGGTGCGCCGCGGCGCAGCACCGCCCTGATGCGCGCGTCGAGCACCCGGGGCTGCACGGGCTTGACCACGTAGTCATCCGCGCCCGCTTCGAGCCCACCGACCACGTCGAAGTCGTCACCCCTGGCGGTCAGCATGATGATCGGCACAATCGAGTCAGCGCGCAGCCTGCGGCACACCTCGAACCCGTCGATCCCGGGCAGCATGAGGTCCAGCACCACGGCCTCCGGCCGCACGTCACGCGCCTGCCGCAAACCGTCTTCGCCCGTCTCCGCAGTGCGTACCTGGTGACCGTGCCGCCCCAGCGCCATGCCGAGGCCACGGCGGATGGACGGGTCGTCCTCGATCAGCAGAACCTGTGCCACGGAATCGATTATCGGGACAGGTCAACGCGGGCACCCGCAGCCCGGGGATTCTGCGACAGAATCAGGACAACGCCCGAACCGGCCGCTGACATCGCGCACACAAGGTCGAAAGCACGACGAAGGACCCGCCTACCCGCCCTGTTCGCCCTTCTGCTCACCGGCCTCCTCACGGTTGCCGGCTGCACCGCCGCCCGCGGTCCGGGCCTGCAGGGCAAGGAGCTGTACCTGACCTCCGACGACGGCCCCGGCACCGAAACCCGCACCCTCCCGCTGTCGGCCATCCGCGACCGTCGAAGCTGCGCCACAAGCACCGTCACCTGACCTGGAAACATCCGCAGGGGCCGCTGAGACGGAGCTGGCGCGCAGATCATCAGGACGCCCTGCACCATCGAAGAAGCAACCCGGATGGTGCACGCTTCCACAAGACCAGCCACGACGATACGGCCTTCATCGGGGGCTAGGTCAGTAAATACCACGCCTGACACATCGGATCACGTGGGGAGCCGGATGCTCCGTCTGGTCCGGTGGGCGGGTACGGGAAACCGACGCCCGCGAGGTGCACGGCGTCCCATCCCCCGACCCACCACCTTGAACTGGATAAGGCCGGCGCGAACCTGCTGTTCCGCGCTGTTCACCGGTCACCCCGGACGCCACCGAGTCCACGCTGACGAGTAGCGTCGCCGCACACGTCGCCGGAACGTCGGCCATTACGGATGCCACCGCTGATCTGGGCGGCCGACGACACAGCTATCTCCACAACTGCGGCGGTACCGGGGCACTCGTCGTCTGCGTGCTGCACGCGTGTCAGAGCGGTGGGACACTAAAAGCTGGCGTGGGCGTGCCCAGACCCCGCGAGCCCGTGCCGTGCTGGTGATGCCCCTCGCGGCCCTTGCCGTGAGGGGCGCGCGCGGTCATCGCGAAGGTGTGCCGTCCGGCTCGGTGGCCGGTGAGCGCAGCGTGTTGACCACCGAGCGGGCCACGTCGTGCAGTTGAATCTGGTTGCGTCGGGCGTGTCCGCGGAGCCGGTGAAACGCCTCAGTGAGGGCGATGCCGTGGCGTTCGGCGAGAATGCCCTTGGCTTGTTCGAGCACGACACGGCTGGTCAGCGCGGTCTGCAACTGCACGATGCGCTCCCGCTGCCGCTGCCGCTCACGCCAATTCCGCAGTCCGATCGCCGCCGCATCGGCGAGCAATTGCGCCCGCTGCCTCCGCTGTCCCCAGAGCCCGTCGGTGGTGTGATAAAGCGCGACCGCGCCCAGACCTTGACTCTGGTGCCGCAAGGGTAGTGCGTGCACCGAGGTGATGCCGTGCTTCAGCGTGGTCTCGGTGAATTCGGGCTAGCGCGTCACCAGGCGTACGTCAGGCACGGTGACCGGGATCGCGGTGCGGCAGCATTCCACCGCCGGGCCCGCGCCGTGCGCGACGGCCTGATGGGGAAGCACAGCCAACTGCTCGGGAAAGGCAGCCTGAACTTCGATCCGTCCCGCCGCGTCGGTGAGCAACACGGCCGCTCCGGTCACCGACAGCAGCCGCGCGTACCGCTGGGCCAGCAAACTCGTGAACTCCCCCAATTCGTCGACACGACATGTGTCGGCCAGCTCGAGAAGGCTCCGCTCCAGCTCAAGATCGCTCATTTTGTTGTCACGTCCCATTATCGTCCCCAAGGTCACCCAGGCGACAAGGGTTCTCGTCCCCAAGGCGCAACCTCGTCCAGAATTGGTGCCACCCCTGTCACCGTAGAAAGCGCGAACTGACGGCGTACCCGCCGATTTAGGGCGGAATCCTGTCGACCAGCCTGGTAACGCTCTCCAGGCCTGACCCGAGAACGCTATCACGATCGGCGCAGCCAAATCATTAGGACCGAAATACTTATCGAGTAACCCACACCGGCCGAAATATTGACCCTTGACGGTTGTTGACTTTGTTACTCATTGGCCTTGGCGGTGTGGGGCGCAGCGTCAGCCACACCCTGATGTCCATCACGCCCCACCTTGTTGTCAGGCGCCGGGGCCCACCCCTGGAAAGGCCCCGGCCACGCAGGGTCAGTACCGGACACGACCGAAGAGGGGAAATCAGGAAAGCCCCGCCCGACTACCGGTACCGCTGCATCAGGATGCCGTTCCCGCCACGGTCTGCCTAGAGTCCTTCGCCCCCATGCCGTGTGCGCATAACCTCTTCCATAGACGACAACGCGAAGGCCCCGTTCGGCCACCCAGGCGTTTCTCGGTGTCCGCTGGTCACCTCGCCCCGGTGCCCAGGTGCCGAGAGGGCTCCGCGCGCGACCGCCGGGGCGGGTGGGAGCGCGCAGGCCTCGTGCGGTGTGGCCAACCCTTGCCGGGTGGCCACATCCGACCGGTCCATCGTCGGCGACGAACTCGTGTCGACGTTCTGGATTCACCCGAACGTGACCCTTCGGCTGTAATCTCAGCCGCGCCTCGGCGTCCTCGGCGCCGGGGTCCAGAGCACGCAACGCGGAAGACCCCGCGCTCGACCGCTGAGGGGTAGCGAGAGCGCGGGGCCTTGCCGACGCATCCCTCCCTGCCTGAGGCAACCCCGGCGAGGGTGCTGGCTGTGGCGCGGATCGCCGAGCCAGACGTCGAATCGCTGCTGGCGCTGACGCGCGAACGGAAGGATTTGTCCTCCGCTGTGGAGGACGTCCTGGAATCCATAGGTGGTGCGGGAGTCCTCGCCGCGCTCGAGGACGAGATCAAGCGGACGAACTCCCCGTTCCGGAAGGGCGGTCTCGAAGAACTGCGCAGGCGAACCCGCAGGACGGTCCGCGGGGAACCCGTCCGGTACTCGACGCGGTAACCCCTTGCGTCCTTCGAAGACGAGGAACGTGCAGCCATTGCCCAGCAGACGATCATACCCTTACCCCTGACCGGAGTCGATCGCGCGATCGGCTTCAGGCTCGGCTTCCTGAAAGGAACACTGTTCACGCTCGTTTTCTACGGCGCTGGGTCCGTGTTTCCGGGGCTGACCGCCTGGTCGCCTACGAAACACGCCGCACCGCCACCAAGCTGGCCTGGAACTGAGCCGAACGGAACCGGCCCACCCGAAGGTCCCTGCTGGAATAGCCCGACAGCGCGGACCGCCTCGCCCGTCAAGCACGCCAAGACAATAGAAAACCCGTAGCGAAGCACCTTTCCGTGAGAGAAAGCGTCGTGTGACTGGCTGGAATGGTGGGTCATCGCCGGAAGGTACCTCCGTGTCCATCTATGCTGGGCGGGCAGTCACTGTGCGGGGATGCTCGCCGACATCCAGGGCAAGGACGCCGCCGAGATCGTGTCGGAAGCCCGTCGGAATCGTGGCCAGGATCTCCCGACAGGCCTCGCCGCCAGGCGGTCGACGAGCAGGTTCGCTGTCTCGCATGCCGGCGATGGTTGGGCCGGAAGGCGCAGCGCGAGCGCGCGACTTGGGATTGTGCCCCACCACAGGGAAACGAAATACTGTTCGGGTGCCGGTGCGGGGCTCTTCGCAACGTCTACCAAGGGTCGTGTGCCGGTATCGCAAAGCCCTGTTTCTTCTGAACGCCTCGGGGGATCGGTGGCGCGGCACGGGCCCTGCGCTCGTGTTTCTCCGGTTGAGCGCGGGGCCCGTGCCGTCTACCGAGTGCTTGGCACACTGCGGAGAATTTCCCCGGTGGTCGAAAATCCTCGCCCCGCGTGCTGGGCCTCGGCGTCACAGCGAGGGGGAGGTCTGGACGCCGAGGCGCAACCGACCCTACCGCTCCCGGCAACACCATCACGTACGGATGAGTCCTCTACACCTGATCGTGCGTGCCGCCGATAATGAGGCCGCTTTCGTGCAGTGATAGGACAATTCTTCGGTGAACGCGGTCGAGGCTGTCGAGGTGTGGCGCCGCGTAGCCGCCACGCGTTCGAGCAGCGGCACGATCGCCCGCTGATCGCCGATGCGGCCCAGGACGAAGCAGGCGAGCCGAGCGACCCGGGGATTCCGCGGTATCGCCTCAACCAGCGCATCCACCGCCGAGGTGCCGATTCCGGTCAGGAGGAGATCGACTGCGGTAGCCCGGACCTGCACCGTGTCGTTCGCGCTTACCGGGCCCGGCAGGCTCTGAGGTAGCTGAGGAACGATGCCTGCAGGCCAGTCACGTGCGTTTCGCGCAGGACCGCGCTGGTGACGGCTGCGCCGCGTGAGGTGAGGCGGTGAAGGACGGTGGCCGTGTTCTTCGTGATGTTTTGGTAGATGGCCAGGTCTCCGAGCAACTCTCGCTCGTTGAGGGTCACGTGCAGCTTGGCGGCATGCTGCCTGTTACCCATTTCTTGGAGTTGGGCGAAGATCTGACTGTCTTCACCGGCGACGCCGGGGCTGCCCGCTCCGATGCTCTCGAAGAGCGTGCTGCCGGTGAGCCAGGTGTAGAGGCTGAAAAGTCCGCCGTAGGAGTAGCCGAAAAGGCCGTGACCGCTCGTGGCTGTGCCGTAGTCGCGTTCGATCCGCAGGTGCAGTTCCGCGGTGAGGAAGCCCAGGAACGCATCGGCGTGGGTGTCGCGCAGTTCGGCGAGGTAGGCGTCGGCTTCCTCGCGCCCGCTTGGACTCCCATCTCCACGGCATCGATGAGCTCCTTGGCGATGGACTCGCCGGGCGGCACGAGGTCTCTGTTGCGCAGCCGATCCCAGTGCTGTGCGTCTTCGCCCGCGTAGCCGACGCTGACCTGGATGTAGGGCTGGATCCGCTGCATGGGATCCGCCTGGGTGACGATGAGCGGAGCCGTCATGCCCACGGCCCAGTTGCCGTCGAGCACATACACGACAGGCGCTCGCGTCGTGGCGGGGTCGTAGCCCGGTGGCGTGGTGACCCAGACGCCGTAGTCGTGCCCACCGCTGGAGCGCATCTCGAAGTAGTCGGTGTCGGCGAGGCAGCCCTGCCACATGGTGCTCATCGGAGGTCCTTCACAACCCGTCCGGCTTGGACGACGAGTACGGCGTTGGCGGGGTCGGCGAAGAGCTTCGGATCTTCGAGCGGATTGCCGTTCCAGAGCACGAGGTCTGCCTGCATGCCGGGAGCGATGACCCCCACCTGGCTGGACAGGCCAAGGATCTCGGCATTGGTCTTCGTGGCCGCCACGAGAGCTTCCATCGGCGTCTCCAGCTCTGCGCGCAACCTGAGTTCGTCGCCTCGACGGTCCTGCGCCGGACCGATGAGATCGGAACCCAGCCCGATCCGCACTCCGGCCTCCTTGGCGACAGCGAGCGCCTCGGTCATCCGCTCACGAACACCCAGCACACGATCGCGGGCCGACTCGCCGAGGCCGGCTCCAGCAGTGTCGTGCAGCAGTTGCTCGACGACAGCGAACGTGGGCACAAGGGCGACCTCGCGAGTGGCCATCAGGGTGGCCGTGGGCTCGTCGAGGTCGGTGCCGTGTTCGACACAGCGCACCCCGGCCTCGACCGCGTTCCGAATGCCTTCGTTGTTGTGGGCGTGCACCGTCACATAGGTGCCCCGTGCCGCGGCTTCTTGAACAGCGACGGCGATCTCTTCCACGGTGAACTGGGTGTCGGTCAGCCGGTCGTGCGCGCCGACCACTCCGCCGGTCACACAGAGCTTCAGGAAGGAGGCTCCGCGACGGAATGCCTCGCGCACGTTGCCTCGCAGCTCGTCCGCGTTGCCCCCCATCAGGGACAGGGCGCACAGACCGGGAACGTGATGGCTGCTCCACAGCT
This sequence comes from Amycolatopsis anabasis, assembly GCF_009765355.1. GTDB lineage: Bacteria > Actinomycetota > Actinomycetes > Mycobacteriales > Pseudonocardiaceae > Amycolatopsis > Amycolatopsis anabasis. The sequence continues at coordinate 13,072 of NZ_VTHK01000097.1, forward strand.
CGGTGGGTTCCCAGTCGGCTCCGTAGTAGCCGTGCCCACCGGTCTGGCACTGAACAGGTCCGCACGACAACACGCGTGGCCCCCTGACCTTGCCCTTGGCGATCGTGGTGACGACGCCACCGTCCATCCCGCCGGTGTCCCGAACGTCGTGAAGCCGGCATCGAGCGTCGCGCCGGCCGTGGCGAGATGTCTGCCGCGATCTCCGCGGCACTGATCCGAAACGAGAACTGCGGCTGGATCAGGCTCGACAAGCCCAGGTGAACGTGAGCGTCGATAAGGCCGGGCGTCATCGTCAGTCCCCCGGCATCGAAGCGCTCGCTGTGCGCGCCGGAGGCACCGAGCTGGGTGATACGCCCGTCTTCGATGGTGACGTCGACGGGTCGCGACCCGACCCGTCGACGACCGCCGCGCCGGTTATCTGAAAAGGTCCCACGAGTCAGGTCCTCCGCCGTCGGTGAGCTGACTGCGACCATGGTCGAAGCACCACGGCACCGTCAGTCTTTTCCAATGGATAAACTGCGGGAGTGATCCTGTCAAACACGGAACGCACCGGCGACGCACGCGAGCGCCTCCTGGCCCGGCTTCTCGACGCCTTCGACGAGGACCTTCCCGCACCGGAGGTGTCACTCCGTGAGATCGCCGCCCGGACCGGGACCAGCCACGCCCTCCTGCGATACCACTTCGGGTCACTCCCGGGCGTCCTGGCAGCCATGCTCAAGGCGCAGCGATCCCGTGACAACGAGGCGCTTTTCGAGACCGCCCAGCAAGGCACCTTCGACGACCTCGTCGTGGCGATCTGGCGGACCTACACCCGCCCGAAGCAGATGTCGCGCGTCCGCGGCTTCTTCCACGTCGTAGGACTGGCCGCGTACAGCCCAGAGAACTTTCGTGAGTTCATCGACTCACTCGACGACCTGACCAAGATCCTGGCCTCACTCGCGGAACGCGAAGGCCTCGACACCCAGGAAGCGCTGACCACGGCCACCGTCACCATCGCCGCGATTCGTGGCCTGCTCCTCCAGGAAGTCCTGACTCCAGGAGTCCACTCGGAGGCCGCGGTCGCCTTGATCCTGCGCATGAGCAAGAGCCAATCCCTTCCACAGACACATCCGGGGGGACTTGAGCAGGTAGTACTGCAACGACGGCGTGACGTGGGATGCTGAAGGCTGTCGGCGGTGATGATCACCGCGTGGTGGATCTTGCCAGGTGAGGGGCGTCGTTGGATGCCGTGGTGGAGCCGATCTTCAGCCGTTTCGCCAGGTCCGAGCCGCACCAGCGGGATGCAGCGGTTGCTGCGCACCACGGACTGGGACGTCGACGGGCCCGGGATGACCAGCGCAGTGACGTCCTGGACCAGCTCGGTGATGACGCGACCGGCGTGTTCATCCTCGACGAGACCAGGAGGCCGAAAAGGGGCACCTGGGACCGGCCTCGACGGGTTGATCCCATTATCGGGCAACGAATTTGTCGCCTGCCACCGTTGTGGGACCGCCGCGTTGCCAGTCGTGGAACCACCGACAGCAGTGCAGAAATGGAACAGGTTATCGCGCTGGCGATTCGCGAACGCTGCGTTCCCGAAGGACCGATCAGCGGCATGTGCGGATAGTGCGCCGTGAGGCGCCGATGAACCGAGGGAGGTGTGAGACCTCGCCGCTGGGTTGTCGCAGCAACCCGGTGGAAGCTGAGCGCAGTCTGACCCAGAAGACGCTGGGAAGGGCGGGAAGCAGCGCTGACAACGCCGGGACGGTCTGATACTGCCAGGTAGGTCGGGTCCGGCAAGCGAGACCAGACGGCATACGAGAGGAACCAGTGCTAAAGCTCCGTAAGCATGCCACCGGCTCAAATCTGGTGGATACGGGCCGGGATGCAGTGCACAACCATCCAGTGTGGAAGGTTGACTCCGAAGCCGACTTGTCCGGTCGGTGGGGAGGCCATGCTGAAGGACTGCGGCGTAGGTGTGGCGATACTGCCGGGGCAAAGCTGGGTGCCAACCTGGTCGATCGGTTCACGGTGAACACGGGAACCATCCCGCACCGCTCCTGTCTCCCGGAAGCCAGCCGGGCGGGCGGGATAGACGCGTCGTTGGTTGAAGGCGCGGGATGGGGCGGAGGCCTCGTAGTAGTCCGAGCGCACGAGAGGTGCGTACATGGCGAAGGGGGCTAGCAAGTCAGCAGTAGAAGTGCTGGAATGCCGGGAGGTCGTGGGTGAATACCGACGAGCTGGAATACGCCTTGCTCAAGGCGGAACGCCGGGTACTGGAGATCCAGACCAAACTGCACCGATGGTCCGGTGATGATCCTCATCGCCGGTTCGATGATCTGTACAATCTCGTCACCGACCCCGCGTTCCTTCTGGTCGCGTGGGATCGGGTGCGGAGCAACAGGGGCGCGCGCACGGCTGGAGTGGACGGCAGGACCGCCCACTACATCGAATCCGTGCGTGGAGCGGAAGGGTTCCTCGCGGACCTACGAGCCGATCTCAAGGCCCGTACCTTCCAACCGCTGCCAGTGCGGCGGCGTGCGATTCCCAAGGCGGGCGGCAAGGTCCGCTACCTAGGGATCGCCACCATCCGTGACCGGGTGGCGCAAGCGTCCCTGAAGTTGGTGTTGGAACCTATCTGGGAGGCGGACTTTCGTCCGTGTTCCTATGGGTTCCGCCCGAACCGTCGGGCTCACGACGCGGTGGCCGAGGTGCATCACCTCACGTCCCGCTCCTATGAGTGGATCGTGGAGGGAGACATCAAGGCCTGCTTCGACGAAATTTCGCATGCCGCCCTCATGGACCGGGTGCGAGAACGGGTAGGAGACAAACGCGTCCTGGCTCTGGTGAAGGCGTTCCTCAAGGCGGGCATCCTCACCGAGGAGGGCACGCTGACCGACACCAACGCCGGAACACCGCAAGGGTCGATCCTCTCCCCATTGCTGAGCAACGTGGCCCTGTCCGTCCTGGACGAGTACATCGCCCAAGGTCCGGGTGGGCCCGCAGCCAGCAGGCTGGAACGGGCCAAGCGTCGCCGTCGTGGGTCTGCCCAACTACCGGCTGGTCCGGTATGCGGATGACTGGTGCCTGGTCGTGTCGGGCACCCAGGCGCACGCCGAGGCTCTGCGGGAGCAGATCGCGGGAGTCCTGTCCACGATGGGTTTGCGCCTGTCTCCGGAGAAGACTCTCATCACCCATATCGACGAGGGCCTCGATTTCCTCGGATGGCGCATCCGGCGTCACCGCAAGCGAGGCACCGGCAAGCACTACGTCTATGTCTATCCGGCCAAGAAGGCGCTGGTCGCCGTCATGGCCAAGGTGAAGACAATTTGCCGACGGAACACGAACCTGCCGCTCGCGGTCCCGTTGCATCAGCTCAACCGGATGCTGCGGGGCTGGACCGCGTACTTCAAGTACGGATGCTCGAACGCGACCTTCAGCTACCTACGCTCCTACCTCTGGCAGGAGATCGTCAGGTGGCAGAAACGCAAGCATCGGCGCACTCCATGGAAACAACTACGCCGACGCTACGGCATCTGGCCCGCCGATGGGAATGTCGGGCTGTTCGATCCGGCCAGAGTGAGCGCGAAGCGCTACTACTACCGGGGAACACGCATCCCGACACCATGGCCGAGCACACCATGAGGACCACCACCAACCCCGCGGGACTTGTGGAGAGCCCGGTGCGCCTAGCAGCGCACGCCGGGTTCGGGAGGCGGCTCGGAGAAACCCACCAGCGGCAACGCTGGCAAGGCGCTCCGAGTCGACCTCACTTCGGTACTCGACAGGGACTCCAGGGTTGGTCATGCCGGGAGTCTGGGTCAGGTGTCGCGTTGCAGGGTTCGGTAGGGCGGGCAGCCGTAGACGGTGCGGTAGTGGTGGGCGAAGCGGCCGGGGTGGAAAAAGCCCCAGCGGGCGGCGATCTCGGTGACCGTGACCCCGGTGGTGGGGTCGGCGGCCAGCAACTCCTGGTGCGCTCGCTGGAGCCGGACCTGGCGGAGGTAACCCATGAGGGTGGTGCCGAGGTGGCGGCGGAAGGCGTACTGGACGGCGCGGATGGTGACGTGGCAGGAGGTGGCGATGTCGGCGGCGCAGATGTCCTCGTGGGCGTGGTCGTCGATGAACGCCATCGCCCGGCGCAGGGTGCACGGATGCGAGTCGTGGCGGTCCTCGATGGTGGGATCGGGCAGCGCGGTGTTGGGGAAGGTGCTCAGCACGGTCGCCGCCAGCAACTGGGGCGCGGTCGAGACGATCAGGGGCGAGTCCCGGAAAGTCGGCGCGGTCAGGACGTGGTCGTGGAGGTAGGCGATGGTGCGCAGCAGGTGCCGACCTGCGGCCGGGGAGACGGGGCGGTAGCCGCTCAGCCGCACCGGCCGCGGCGTGCGGTGGGGCGCGGTGTCAGCGACCTGGGACAGCAGCGAGGGTTCCAGCGACGTGTAGGTGTAGCGGGCGTGGCTCACGCGGCCGCTGTAGGGCCGGTCAGGCTGGGCGAGTGCAATCACTTCACCCGGCCCGCAACTGGTGTCCACCCGCTCGGTGACGTTGTGCGGAATAGCGCCGGATTTCACGCTGATCAGGCTGAGCGTGCCCAGCGGGTCAAAGGCGTAGTCCATCACGAAGCCGAGGTGAATCCGGTCCATCCGGATCGGCCCCAGCGGGTTCTGGACGATCAGTGCCCGGCAGCCGGAGGGATGCGCTTGGATCCGGCACGCGGCGTAACCCGAGCGGGCGAATTCATGGAACTCGTCCAGGTCACTGCTTGAGAAAACAGTCGTCATGGTCTCCCACCGCCCGTTCGGTTGTCAGCTTGCCACCGCCGGCGACGAGAAAGCGGGATCGAAAGAGAGGACTACGCGGTTGGACGACAGGGCCGGGTAAAGTTGCTCCACCCGGTCGCACAGAGGCACTAACATGCGCGGCGACCGGAGTAGTCGAGCCGGCACCGCTCGCCGAACCTGCTTGCATCCCCACTCGGAATGAGCGTGCGTTCCTCGTCCTGCGCGGTCAGCGGCGGTTGAGGAGCAGAGAGCCGGGGGTGAAGTCACCCTAACGGGACCAGTAGGCACCTACGCGCCCACATCGGCAATTCCGGACGTTCGGTTGCCGTCGCCATGATCGCTCCACACGGTGGGTCTGGAACATGTTCTCTCGGTGGATCACCTGCCGTCGGTGGTCCCATGACTGGCAACGTGGTGGTCCCACGACGGTGGCAGACGACAACGAGATCCGCCCCTGATCGCCGAGTGCCGTTGCAGTACTAACGCGAAATCGGTTCCAGCGCGGTGCTGGCAATGGTGGTTCGGTGCGTTACTGCCATGCCTGTTTTGGGCAGTGAGTTCAGGCCCAACTCGGACAGGTTGATTTGGCCCAAGTGAGTGCCCGTGGCGGTGCCGGGTTCGGTGAGGGAAGGGCGTTTGGACAGTGGTTTTCGGCCCAGCCCTGGATGGGTGAACCTTGCTGGGGGCGACGGGGCGTCGTGAGGTGCCGGGTGGGTGTGAGCGCTAGCTTGTTCGGGCCGGGTGTTCACGGCCCTTGTGTCCCTGACAGGCGCAGGTTCCGTGAGCAGCCGGCCCTTTTGTGTCGTCTGTGCCCCTATGAGTCTCAGGGAGACGAGCCGGATGTTTCAGCCGCAGACCGTGCGGGAGCTGGGCCAAGATCCCTTGTAGGAACTGGAATCGACCCGAACCCAGACGGCGACGGGTCCGTCTTCTGCGCCGTGGTGAGGATGTTTCGGCCGCTCGTCATTCCCACTGCGGGATGACGAGCGGCGGGCTGCTGTGGTGACGTTGAGCAGTGTCCACGCATGCCCCCGACGGGGCGCGGCCGGCACCACCGCGCCACCATGGCGCGGGGCCCCGAGGTTGTCGTGGGAGTAACGGGCGTGCCGATCGTTTCCGTGCCATGGCCGGGGTATTCGCGCGTCCGTCCTTGGTCGGAACGGGTGATCGTGATGGACACCTCGGCAGACAATGGGGTAGATAATCGCGAAAGCTCAATAATCGCGTTCGATGTGCGGGTGCACCGTCGTGGTACTGGGGAGGGCCGGTATGGACACGAGGCGGCTGGCGACCGACGCCATGGGCGGGTGGTCGGTGGAATTGCATGGCGCGTCGGCTTCGGTCAGCGGTGATGACGCTCCCCGCTCCCCGGACTCGGAGCAGTCGCGGATGCGGCATGTGCCCCGGACCTTGCGCCCCATCCCCAATCCTGCATCCCGGTTGGCCAGGCCCACGGTGGATATTCGGTCGCTCGTGCGCACCTCTCACCCAGCCGGGATCGCTGGTTGGGCAGCAGGCAACGCAGAGTGGGTTTCAGTCCGGCGGGTACTGGAGTCCGAACTTGAGCGTTCTGGCCGGTCACGGTGC
>NZ_VTHK01000098.1:0-1272 GCF_009765355.1 Amycolatopsis anabasis
ACCAGCACCGGGAGTCCGGGCGCTCAGCCCTCCTGCGACCCATCCAGGACGCCACCCGGGCGATGGCGATGTTCTACTTCGCCTCGGTCGGCTTCGACGTCGACTACCGTGACGTCGCGGCCCAGAAGGTTCTGCTGCGTGAGCGGATGGCCGGCCTGGGCTGGTTGACCCCGGACATCCTCGCGCACCTGGACGACACCCCGGACTTCTACCTCGACCAGGTCGCCCAGGTGGTGATGGACCGCTGGTCGAGCGGACGGGTGGGGCTGCTCGGGGACGCGGCGTTCAGCTCGTCGCCGATGTCCGGGCAAGGCACCGGGCTGGCCCTGGTCGGCGCCTACCTGCTGGCCGGTGAACTGGCCGCCGCCGGGTGGGACCCCGACGCCGGGTTCGCTCGCTACGAGGCGCGGATGCGCTCGTTCGTCGAGGCCAACCAGGAGATCGGCCGGCTGAACGCCCGCAGCCGCGACGTCCCCGGGCCAGACGCCGAGCCGAGCCCCGATTTCACCGGCGAATGGTTCACCGAGCTGGTCGGGCGCGCGATCAACGGCATCGAACTGCCCGACTACGCGGGGGTGCCGGACTCCGGGCCGATCACCTCCTCGGCCAGGCCGTAGGCCACCGCCTCGGGCCCGGCGAACCAGCGGTCCCCGTCGAAGTCGATGGTGATCTGCTCCAGCGACTGCCCGGTGTGCTCGGCGGTCCAGGCTCGGTCGTGCGTCACGAGCACCCGGTAATCGGCATTTCCGGACGTTCGGTTGCCGTCGCCGTGATCGGTCCGCACGGTGGGTCTGGAACATGTTCTCTCGGTGGATCACCTGTTGTCGGTGGTCCCATGACTGGCAACGTGGTGCACGATGGTGGCAAACGACATGCGGACCGGTCAGGCCAGGTCGAAGGGCAACACGCAGCAGGAGTTGGACGACAAATTCGTGCTGAACTGGCCGACGTGTTGCGTCATGTCCTGCTGATGGCTCGGCACGGGGGTGTCGATCTGAAGGAGCAGGTCGAGCGGAAGTGGTTGGTGTGGCATCCCGACAAATCTGTACCTGCCGTCGCGGAGCCGGTAGGGCCAGCCGACCCTAGGCAGGATCTCGCGGTTGGATCTGAGGCAACTGCGGAGACCACGGGGCTGCTCATGACCGAGCGCACCGGATCGCCCGGTGAGAATGACGAGGAGGCCGCCAAGATGGCGGACGCGATCGACCAACTCGTCGACCTCGGGCTCGTCACCGTCGAACTCGATGACGAGCCCGAGGGGTAGCAGTGCTG
>NZ_VTHK01000098.1:1282-19043 GCF_009765355.1 Amycolatopsis anabasis
GCCCGAGGGGTAGCAGTGCTGCTGCCGCAGATCTGGTAGCCGTCGATCAGGTAGTGCACGGGATGGTCAGTCGTTCCGCTTGTCGCGTTGGTGTGTTCGAGGTGGGGTCTGGGATGCTGGTCAGCGGGCCCGTCGACGCCAGGTGGTGGGGCTGAGGCCGTGGGCGCGTTTGAATGCCACGCTAAAGGCGAATGGGTCTGTGTAGCCGGTTTCGCGTGCTACCGCGGCGACTGTCTTTTCGGTGTCCCGTAACAGGTCCGCTGCCAGTGTCATGCGCCAGCCGGTTAGGTAGGTGAGTGGGGGTTCGCCGACCAGGGTGGTGAATCGGGCGGCGAACGCGGCGCGGGACAGGCCGATCGTGGTGGCTAGTTCGGCGACGGTCCATCGGCGCGCGGGTTCGGTGTGCAGCAGGCGCAGCGCTTCGCCGATGGCCGGATCGTCCAGCGCCCGGTACCAGGCGGGCGGTGTTGCCGACTCGGCGCACCAGGCCCGCAACGCCAGCACGAGCACCAGATCCAGCAAGCGGTTGAGCACGGCGTCCTGGCCGGGTTCGTCGCGGGACACCTCGGCGGCGAGCAGATCCAGCGTTGTCTCGGTTCGTGGCCCGGCTGGCACCACTGCCAGTGGCGGCAAGAGGGCAAGCAGTCGATCGCTGACATCGCCGTGGAGTTCGTAGGCGGCCCGGAGCATGGTCGTTGCCCCGGGCCGGCCGTCGCCGTAGGTGCGTGGCGCCAGATTCGGGTGGCCTGCCGTCTGTTCCCCGCTGGGGAGGTACTTGCGGCCGCCGCGGACGGTGACCTGGTGCGGTGTGTCGGGGTTGTCGGCGATCGTGTACTGGCCGGTCCCGGTGACCAGGGCGATGTCCCCGGCGGCGAGGCGTACCGGCGCGGTCCCGGAGTCCTCGAGCCGGATCGAGGCGTGGCCGCCGAGTGTGGCCATCACGGTGAGCGCGGGAGCGTCGGCGTAGGTGATCGACCATGGCGGCCGCTGGATCAACTGCCGGACCAGCGCGGTCCTGGCGCGGGCGCGATGCAGCAGATCGGTCAGCACGTCCACGCCCTCCACGGTAGACGTTGGCAAAGCAATCTTCGACGATCACCCATGGATCGTCTGCGTGTGCTGGGATTGGCTCAGGGCATGAACAACACGCGCAAGTCCATCGCAGTGTTCGGAGCCGGTCCCGGTGTCGGCCGGGCGGTCGCCCGCCGTTACGGACAAGCGGGCTACGACGTCGTCTTGGTCGCCCGCCGCCGAGGTCCGCTGGAGGAGTTCGCCGGGGAACTGGCCGCACACGGCATCACCGCGCATGTGGTGACGGCCGACCTGTCCGAGACCGGCCTCGTGCCCGCGCTCGCCGAGCGGATTCGCGCGAAAGTCGGTGACCCCGCCGCCTTCTACTACGGTCCCGCACCCGCGGACCCGGAGTTCGTCGATGCCGTCGACCTGCGACCGGAACGACTGCGGGAGTTGATGCCGATGACGCTCTACACCCTGCTCGCTTTGGTCAACGAATTCCTTCCCGCCATGATCGAACGCGGCGATGGCGCGATCCTCAACGTCCAGGGAGCCTCCGCCGTCCAGGGCCACCCGCACATGAGCGGCTGGCCGCCGGCGTTGGCCGCCCAGCGCAACTACCTGCAGTCCCTCGCGGCCGAAGTCGCCGACCAGGGCGTGTACGTCGGCACGCTGTATATCGGCGCACGCATCATCGGAACCGCCGCCGACGCGACGTTCGAGGCCACGGAAGCCGCAGGGCAGCCAGTGCCCGACATGCCCATTGCGGACCCGATCGAACTGGCCGAACTGCTCTGGACCATGCACACCGACCGGAAACCACGGGAAATGGCCTTCCCGGAGAGTGTGCTCGGCAGCTGACCACCCCGCGACCCCACCTGCCAAGGGGGCCGCGCCATTCGAGCACGTGCTCACGCGGTGCTCATGCACACGTCGACCCGGCCGGTTTCGGGGTCGATGTTGGCAAACTGGGGAAGATTCATTATTCGAACCGTGCGCAAACCCGGCCTCCAGGACAGGACGTGGCCGAGTACGTCGTCACTGCGCGAGGGCGAAGGTCCGCTGCCGGGCAAAGGCGTTGACGACGAACCGGTGCTGCGCGAAGGTCGCGGCGGGATCGGTGACGGTGGGCAGGGAGCGCGGTCGGCGTGCGCGACAGTGCCGAGTTCGGCGTAGCGACGCACGGCCTGGTTGACCAGACGCGCGGCCACGCCAGCCGGGCGGGGGCGCATTCCCAGTCGTCGATGTCGTGCTCGGCGAGGAGCCGTTCGAGTTCGCTGACCTCGTGCTGGGGGTGCATCGTGGTCGTAGCCTTCTCGAAGCCCGAGTCCAACCACGATGCCCGAGCGGGTGCGGGCTCCGGCGCGGCGGTCCATTCGAGGGGATCCCGCTTTCCGGCCACCTGTGGATGCGCATGGTTGACGTGGCGGCGTTCCCGTTGCTGGTGGCGTGCTCCTCGCCCGCTGGTCAAGCCGGTGGGGCGTAACGAGTGCTTACATGACGGGAAGGTGCGGTTGGCACGATGGTGGGCCGGTTTGCGGGTCCAGTCCTTGCCGTACGTACCCGATGGCCCGGGGCGAGTAGATCATCGAGAGGTGATCGGACAGGTCGATCGGGCAGCCGTGCTGCAGGGTGATGTTGCGGACCGTCGCGCCGGGACCGGGGGTGAGGAAGGTGGAGTGGTGTGGGGTGGTCACCGCGTCGAGGCTGGTCGCGATCACCACGTAGCTGACTCCCGCGACGGTGTCCCCCTCGGCGTTGAGTTCGGCGAGGAACTGCGAGCCGCGGGTTTGCTGGGCGGGTCCGTCGCCGAGCAGCGGGTGGGTGGAGTCGAGCAGGCCGAGGGAGGACGCGATGACGGCGATCCCGGACAGCGTCGTGCCGTGGTGGGGCGCGCCGAGGGTGACCAGCGTGCCGACCTTACCTGCGCCGCCCTCGAACTTCAGGTACTGGCGCGGCATCAGCCCGCCGAGCGAGTGGCCGACGATGTCCACGCGGGACGTTCCGGTGGCGGCGAGCACCCGGTCCACGAACGCCGCGAGTTCCTGGGCCGAGCGGCGGATGTCTCCGTTGCCCTTGAGGAATTCGGCCTGGCTGAGGAGGTTGTCATCGGTGTCGCCGTGGTTGAGTGCGAAGACACAGTAGCCGTCCCGTTTTAGGGCGGGGGAGAGCATGGCGAAGGTGTCGTACCGGTTCGCGTAGGTGCCGTGCACGAGCACCACTGGGTGCGGGTGCCGGGGGTTCGGCCGGCAGGACCAGTCGTTGGCTCCCGGTGGACTCGCCTCGGGGTGGTCGATCGAGTGGACGAGCGCGGGCACGAAGCCGGTGGTCTCCGGGCCGGTTTCCTCCGCGGCGTGCGCCCCCGGCGCCGTGGCAGGCCCCAGCGCCACAGCCGCACCCAGTACCGACGCCACCACCCTGCACCGTCGCGGGCGCATCCCCGGACCTCCGTTGAGCACGAGCGTTTAACACGACCGCGGGAGGCTAAGACGCCGGTGCGGGAACGCAGCCGCGACCGGCCGGTCGGGAGCGATCACATACCCGATCGTGGCCCGGTCCACCAGCTATGTGTTCTACGGGATCGGACGGGATGTGTTCGGTGACTCGCCACCCCAACGGGCACATCCTTCCCGTTCCAGACAGCCCACGCTCACCAACGGCAGACCACCCGATCCGGTACAGCGACCAGCACGACTCCACCGCATCACCAGGCGACTCGTCACAGAAGCCCGGAAGACGCGGACACCGGTCTGACCGCCTCGCTCACCGCGAGCAGTTGGCGGCGATCCGGGCGGCGCACTACCAGGTCAGCCCGCGCGGAGCCGGGGCCGAACGTCGAGAGGTGGTTGAGCGAGGCCGAGGGTGCGGCATCCGGGCCGGACGCCACCCCCGCACAGAGAGCCGGACGCCCGGCCTGGGGACAGGACGGCCCAAGGGATCGCGCGCATGCGTGCCACCCCGACGGTGTCCAGCCTCGCGTCCGTGCTCGCCCCGGCGCATCGTCCGAACCGGGACTTCGCGATCAAGACAAATACTGGGCCAGCCACGTTGGCACGGAACCCCTTGTTACCCGGGTGTCCTGTCCGGGCTGAGGGCGTGGGCGCGGGTGGGATACAGGGCGAACACCTCGGCCAGGCCGGTGCGGTGCAGGGTGCGCAGGATGCGGTCGGTGACCACGCGCCGCAGTTGGCTGTGCGCCCCGCAGCCGTGGTGCACAGCCACGAGCGCGGTCAGCCCCGGCCGAGGTCATGAACACCACCCTGGACAAGTCCAGAATCAGCGCCGCGGGCCGCCGGGCCAGGGCCAGGTCGACCGAGGCGACCAGCCGGGGCGTGGTGGCGTGGTCGAGTTCGCTGGCCACGGTCAGCACCGTGGTGGTGTCGTGGTGTTCCACGGTGGCCGTCACCCGGGGTGTGGCATGCAGAACCGGGCCTGGGGCGGGAGGCGCGGGAGTGCTCACGGCGCCATTCTCCCCGACGCGGTGCCCAGAGCGTTGCCCCCACAGGGCGAATTCCCGGGCTAAGGGACGAAGGTCCCTGGTGGTGTAACGCCCGGACCGGACAGGGTGGGGTGGGTGTCGGCGCAGGGGCGAGGACGCTGGCACGTGGAGGTGTCGGTGCTCCCGGACCTGGTGCACCGGCATCGCCGTCGGCGCGGTTCCCACGTGGCATCCAGCGCACGGCTACGGGCCAGTAGTTGAACGTCACGATCGACGTGGGCGAGCAGGCACCCGGTCGCGCGGACCTGTCGACGCACACCCTGATCACGGCGCGCGCCGCCGTCGCATCCGGTCTCAGCTTGCCGACAACGGACCACTGGCCGCCGAGTAGGTACGTTCGGACTCGGAGGTGTCGCCGTACTGCCACCTGCCCTGCTTCCAGAAGGTGAACTCCCCATTCAGGTACGCGGGCCAACTGAGCCGTCGCTGGCTTTCGAGTCCCACCAGTTGCCGCCGACCATCGCGTAGACACCGCCGTTATTGGCGAAGTCCCCGTACGCGCTGGCGAGCGTCGCGCCGGACGTCGAATCCCGGGGGCTGTGCGGGGCGGCCGGGGGAGGGGTGTCGACGCTACGGTGGTTCGGGGCTGGCTGGGCGAGCAGGCAATCAACCCTGCACTGAGTCGTTATTCGGGCAGTCGTGACCACAGGAAGTAGTATTCTTCATAGGGTGGTTCGCAGGGTATTGCGTCCACGATAGACAAGCCACTGTCTGTGATCATTGGTTGGAAGGTTTCCGGTCGGGAGAATTTGTATTTCTCCTGCAGTATGACGTTCCCGCCTGGCTTGAGGTGGTGGGGGGCCTGTTTGTAGAAGCGTCGGTGTATGTCCCAGTCTTGGTCCAGGTAGATGACGCGGGGTTTTCTGCGTTGGAAATCGGTCTCTCCTGGGGTTTTCGTGTTCACGTGGGGTGGGTTCCCGACGATCAGGTCCCATCGCAGGCCGGTGGGAATGTCGTCGAAGCAGTCGCTTCTGAAGACTGATACGTGCTCGGTCAGGTGGTTGTGTTGCACGGTCTTGCGGCACGCGGCTGTCGCTTCTTCGTTGATGTCCGCGAGGCTGAGCGTGTGGCAGAGTCCTCGCGCGAGCAGTGAGAATCCGATGTAGCCGGGGCCGCAGCACCATTCCAGGATTGATTGCGGCGAGGCGAAGTGTCTCTGTATGAAGGGGATGTACGCTTTGCCGAAGTTGTTCCCTCCGCCGTCGAGATGTTCGGCGTGGTGTACCAGGATGCCGTCGCAGTCGACTGTCGGGTGCTGGTCGGTGTTGGTCATGGTGTTCGCGTGCTCCTTGGTTAACCGGTGCGGATGGTGGGTGGTGTGCGGCGGGTGGGTTTGCCGCGGAGGGCTTTGCGGGTCAGGGTGGTTGCGGGGGCTGCGGCGCCGAGCATGAGCACGCCGAGGATGAGCCAGCCCGCGGCGTGCAGGTCGGTGATCAGGAGGGTGATCAGTGCGGGTCCGAGTGCTTGGATCGAGGCTTCGGTGGTGGCGGCGATTCCCTGGTATTCACCGGCGGCGTCTTTGGTCATGAGTTTGAGGGAGAGGCCCCAGCGTGCGGCGACATAGAACAGTTCGCCGGTGATGTGGGCGAGCATGCCCAGGCCGAGCACCAGCAGTGCGAGGCCGCCGGTGGTGGGCCAGGCGCTCAGCGCGAACAGGCCGCAGGCGGCGGCGAGGGCCAGGCCGGACCATCGGGTGGCGCGTACGGCGGTGACGAGCCGGGTCGCGCGTTCGCTGACGGTGACTTGGAACAGGGCGATGCCCAGTGAGCTGGCCACGACCGCGACCGCGGAGGTCCAGCGTGGCGCGGCCGTGTCGTTGAGCACCCACAGCGGCAGGCCGCTGGACAGCATCGCCCAGCACATGGCCAGGACCGCGGTGGTCGCCATGATCGCCACGAATGGCAGGTGACGCACGGCTTGCAGACCGCGTTGGGGGTGTGCTCGCGGGATCGGCGGTGTGGCGGGCACCAGCAGGGTCAGCCAGGCGGTGGCGAAGAAGCTGATGGAGTTCAGCAGCACCGCGCCGAGGAAGACCGGTCGGGTTCCGACGGTAAGGGTCGCGGCGGCCAGGCCGGCGCCGGCCGCGTAGGCGATGTGTTGCACGACGCGACTGAGGGCGAGTACCCGCATGCGGCGGTGCGGTGTGATCAGATGGTGGATGAGTGCCACCCGGACTCCGGCGGCGGAGCTCTGGGTCGCGGCGAAGAAGGTGGCGATCACCAGCAGGGTCCAGAAGCTGTCCACCCAGATGTAGCCGATCATGATCACACCTCGGCTCGCGGTGAGCACGGCGAGGACGCCGCGCGGTCCTCGGCGGTCGGCGAGGATCCCGAGTGGGGTGGCGGCCAGCAGCCCGATCGCCCCGCCCAGGCCGATCGCCAGCCCCATCGCCTGGGGCGAGATGTGCTGGATCCGGGTCAGGAAGATCGCCCACATGCTGAACCACAGGCCGTCCCCCAGTGAAGTGATCGCCTGGCCGTAGAGCAGTTTCCGGGTCACCGCTGCCTCGTCCACCTATGCCCCCTTGTCGTCGAGATCGGTGTAGGGGTACCCAATCGGAGCGGTGTGTCCCAGGCGATGGGTCCATTCTGGGCAGGTCATGCGGTGGTGAGTACGACGTTTTCCATCGCGCCGTAGCCTTCGCGGCTGATGACACCGGTCTGCCCGGTGGCGAAGAACCGTGCCCACAGCCCGCCGCGCCGGCCACCGAACAGAAACGGGCTGAGCACCGGAGCGACCTGTTCAGGCTGGACTCGGCTGTCTTCCGACCAGCTGATGTCCAGGCGGCAGCGGCCGGGCTCGACATAGTCCTGTACGACGCTGTCGCCAGCGGTGATGGCTGTGTGTACGTGGTCGCTCCACTGCTCGGGGCTGCAGTCGCGCCCCAGGACGACTTGCAGCCCCTTCATCCCGATGCCTCGTTTGAGCACCAGGTGTTCCTGGTGTTCGAGCGTGAACGGGCCCAGTTCGATGGTGTCTGCCTCCCGGGTGACCTGCCGGTCGCCCAGTACCCGGGTCCAGGGGACGTAGTCGTCCACGACCTGTTGTTCGGCCTTGCTCATCCAGGGTTGCCCTTCGGAGATCAGGCCGAGGGTCTTTTTGTTGGCCAGCAGGGCGGAGGTTTGCGGGGACAACAGGAGGCATCCGGTCTTGAGTGCTTGGGCCACCGGCGCGGTGTCGATGCCTAGTTCCCGCCATTCGGGGATGGTGAAGTGACGCAGTCCCGCGGAATAGCCGTTTGGGAGTCCGGCATCGAGTGCGGTGGCTAGTTCTTCGGGTTCGAAGTGGTCGGCGACGAACCCTTGTCGATGGAGATAGTCCAGCTCGAGGTCGAAGTAGCGGGTGGAGTCGGTGTGGTAGAGGTCTCGGGTGCTGCCCACCCACGCCAGCCGCGGCGGCAGGTCCAGTTCGCCGCACACGGCACGGAACAGCCACGCTCGGGCGGCGAACGGGTCGTCGTAGCACAGTCGGCTGTGGTGGGTGCGGTGTTCGAGGAAGTGCCAGGCCCGTTGCAGGCAGTGCGCCTCGACCGGGCCACCGACGGCGCCGCTGACGTTGAACTCGAGGAATTTCGGTCCGGTGGCACCGACGACCACATCCGGGCGGGCCATGCAGGCCGCGTAGCGCTCTTCGAGGAACAGGTCGTCGAGGAACAGCGGATAGTCCTCCCTGGTGGTGCCGAGCGCGGCCAGTCGTCCCTCGGTACTGACGCCCAGGTGCAGCACGGTGCGGCGGAGGAGGTCCAGCAGAACGTTCGCGATGTGGAACAGTTCCCGATAGGAGCACCGAGGAATGACGAAAGGGGCGGCGGGCAGCGCGTCCCGGGGTGGCACACCCGTATCGCGGATCTCGCGGCGCACGACGTCGCGGATCTGGGGCGCGGGCAGGGGTAAGGTCAGGTGTTCGTCACCGAACCAGGGGTGGTCTCGCATCAGGATTCACTCGTCTCGCGCGGCCGTGGGCGTGTGGTCGAAAAACGCGTCGAGGTCGACGTGCCGGGTGGGGGCGATGTCGCGGGTTTTGGCGCTGACCGCGGTGGTGATTGGCCGCGCGGTGTCGTGGAAGTACACCGGTTGCAATCGGCCGTCCGGGGTCAGTTGCAGGAAGGGGTTAGCGACCAGGAAATCGCGGACTTTGGCGGTGTCTCGCCGCACGGTGAGATGGATCCGTTTGGTGCTGAAGTGGTTGGGTGGCAGCACGACCGCGGGGAAGAATTTGCGCTTCCACTGGAAGATTCCCTTGCTGAGAAATGCCTCGGTGCCGTAGAAATCCACGGCCGGGAGACCGCGGGCACACGCCCATTCGAGCAGGAGATGGTAGACGGCTTTGAATGCGCCGCTGTCGTAATGCGCCGGGTCGCCGTCGAGAACACCGAGAAGCCGAGTGGTCAGCACGGCTCGTTCGCCGGGGTGATGGCAGAGCACACCCGCTACCCGATTCCCGTTCTCCCGCAGGAAGAACAGCCGGCCGGACCGCAGGATCGACCGTTCGGCCACGACGAGGCTTTCGGTGCGGCTGTCTTCCGGATGACGGGCGCGCATGGTCGGCACATGCAGGTGATCGTGGAACCAGCGCAACGCCCGCAGCGAGTTGTCCTCCTCCCACTCCCAGTCGTACAGTCGGCGGTTGCGGGCAAACTCCCACCGTTCCCGTTTGGATATCCGCGATCTCAGCGTCTCCGCGTCAATGTCCGTGGCGACCACCAGGTGCACCCGGAACGGCAGCACGAACGCCTGGCGCCGGGGCAACTGGCGCACTCTGCTGTCCTCGCCCCCGACCAGGACTAGGTCGGCGTCGGGGAACTCGCCGCGGCGCAGGGCCGACCAGCACACGGACGTGCTGACGCGGGAGGACGCCGCGCCGGTGAGCGCGCGCCGGCGCCGTTCGAGCAGGGCGAGCACGTTGAGCTCTCCGATGGGCAGCCCCGTGTAGGCGAAGCTGGGCCCACTGATCGGGGAACCCTGGGAGAGCAGGGCCGTGCGCACTGGTCGTCGGGAGTCGAGCAGACGCCGTGCCCGCCGCACCGTGGCGCTGCCGCTGTTGTGCCAGACATAGCGAGCCCGTGCGGCCCACTGCGTGGCCACGGGGGTTGTGCCGGTGCCGTGCCCGGAAGCACCGGTCACGGGGTGCGGATGCACCGCGAGGTCACTCATCACGTCCCTTCTCCTCAACGTTGGTGCCGGGGCGGGAGTTGCCGGTCACACGGGAAGTCGGCTCGGGCTCGCGCCACTGGAACGACGCAGCCGGTGGCGTAACGCGATGAGCGCCTGGGCGGCCGTGTTCCATTCGGCGACCGGCACCGTGCCGTCCTCGGCCAGGCCTATCCGGCGCATGAGATCGCGGGTCGCTCCCCAGTAGGTCAGCTTCCCGTCGTGGACGGTCACTCCTTCACGGCGAGCGTGGCGCTCCTGCTCGGCGACGGCGGTCTGCCGAGGCCAGGGCGCGGGGAGGTCGAGCTCGCAGCCACGCAGCCCGGCTAGGACCGGGTAGCCGCCGGGAAGGGGGCCGATACCGGGCAGGCTGGTGCGCACGGTCGCTCCGCTGAGCAGGCGCGCCACGAGTCTGCCACCCGCGGCCGCGCCCAGGTCGTTACGCCTGCGGCGTGGCCAGGCCCGTATCCGCGCGAGCGCCCCGGTCACAGCGGGACCGTCGGCACCGGGCATCTGGACCCACGCTTCCTCCTCGGCGGTGATGCCGGGTTTCAGGTGACGGTGGTGGGCCACGACCCGGATTCCGCACCTCTCGTGCGGGAGCAGCGAGGCGAGGGCCTCGGCGAGCGTGGCCACGTTGCCGAGGCCGCACAGCACGGGCAGGCCGAGCGCGACCAGCAGGGGGTTGACCAGGTCCGGGTAACACGCGTTGACCAGTTGGCAATCCACGAGCCCGGTGCTGGCGATGGCTTGCGCGGCCCGGACGGCGGTCGCGGCCTGCAGCGGGGCGGTGAACCCGAACTCCGCGGCGTCCACCAGCCTGGTCCAGCTGTCCGCGGCGCCGGCCGCGTAGTAGGGCGAATGCAGAGAAGCGCAGACCACCACCACCCGGGGGAGGTACTGGCATATCAGTGGCCGTAGGTCGGCGTGGAGCCCGAGGTCCGTCGCGGTGCACAGCGCGGTGACGTGCGCGGCGCGGCCTGCTGGTGCGATGTTCCGCAGCAGGTCTCGGCCCGCGGCCGTGGTCCGCCCGACGACCACGATCCGTGTCGGCCTCCGCGCGTGCTGGGCCAGCGCCTGCGTGAACGCGGTGGCGAAGGCGCCGGTGCCCAGCACGACCACGGAATCCGCGGTGTTCACTGGGTTCACGACGCGGCGATCTGGATGCGCCGCAGGTGCCGTCCCCGGTCCCGGAAGGCGTTGCGGGCGTGCAGCAGCCGCCAGTTGTCCCAGACGAGCATGTCGTTGGCCCCGTAGTCGATCGCCACATGCTCCTCGTCGAATCGCTGATGCCACTCGTGTTGCAGCTGGGCCGCGGGGTCCTCGTCGTCGCGGATGAGGTTGTTGCAGGAGAAGCGGACGATCGTGGTCCCGTCGTTCTCCGCGAGAATCGGGTGCCGGGTGTGCAGGTCGAGTCCGAGTCGCTTGACTCCGTCGGTGGTCTTCCAGTCGTACTCGGTCTTCTCGAACACCTCCCGTTGCGCATCGGTCATCGCCTGGACCCAGGGCCGGGTGTCGGCCAGGGTGGTTTCGCCACCTCCGCCGGTGATCGGCTGTACGCACCACAGCGCGATGTAGCGGGGTGGGAGCACTTCGAAGTCGTAGCCCTCGGTGTGTGGGGTGAGCGGCCGGGTGTTGCCGGCGTGGTAGACGTCGTCCATTCCCGGTTCGGGACGCACGTCGCCCACCACGGATCCGTTGTAGTTGGGCACGAACCCGCCCAGCCGACGGCAGAACCGTACCGGGTCGAAATCGTCGGGGACGTTGGTCATCAGCACGTAGCCGTGCTCGGTGAGCATGTCCCGGAAGGTTTGCTCGAGCCGTTCGAGCGGGATCGGCCGCTGGTTGAAGTCGGTCTGGGACAAGATGCTCAGGGGTGAGTGATTCATGGTGTGGTCCTCCCGGTTGCTGTGGCGGCCGTCGCGGTGGCGCTGCCGCCGTTGGGGGTGTGGTGCGAGATCTGTGCGACCGCCGCCGTGAGCGCGTCGACGAGCCGCCGTCCGTCGTCGACGGTGACCGTCATCGGCGGTGCGATGCGCAAGACGTTTCCGGCTCGCCCGCCCAGTCCGATCAGCACGCCGTGACGCCGGCAGTGCTCCAGTACCGTGCGGGCCACGGCCGCGTCGGGAAGCGCGGTGGCGGGATCGACCAGTTCGACCGCGATCATCAAGCCCGCGCCGCGCACTTCTCGCACAAGAGGCAGCGCGGCCAGCCGGTCTTGCAGCCGCCGCAGGATGTCGCCGCCGACGTGGTCGGCGTTGGCCTGCAGCGCGCTGTCCTCGAGGGCATCCAGCACGGCCAGGCCGGCGCAGGTGGCCAACGGATTCCCGCCGAAGGTGGAAATCGAGTCACCGCGGAGTCGGTTCATGATCGGAGCCGGGGCGATGACCCCGCCCAGCGGGAACCCGCCGCCGATCCCTTTGGCGAAGGTGATGATGTCCGGGACCACCCCGTGCCGTTGAATCCCCCAGAACGTGGCTCCGGTCCGTCCCCACCCTGTCTGGACCTCGTCCGCGATGAACAGCGCGCCTCGGTCTGTCAGCGCCTCGTGATATCGGGCCAGCAGGCCCGGGGCCGGCTCGACGAAGCCGTTTACTCCCTGAATCGGTTCGACGATGAACGCCGCGGCTCGCCGGTCGCCCCACCGGTCGAGGAAGTCGTCCAGGCAGTCGTGGCGTCCGGAGGGGTGGGTGTCTGCGGACTCTGTCCCGTGATGGCCGGTGCACGCGAACACAACGTCGAAGGGACTCAGGTGGGTCGGTTTCCACCGCGGGAGTTCAGTCACCGCCACCGCGGCCATGGTCCGGCCGTGGTAGGAACCGCGCAGAGCGCCCACCGTGGTGGCTCCGGCGAACTCACACGCCAACAGCAGTGCGGTGTCGTTGGCTTCACTGCCGGAGTTGGTGAAGAATACCCGTGCGTCGGGGAACGGGGCGGTGGCGGCGATGCGTTCGGCCAGCCGAACCTGGTTGTCGATGAGATAGAGGGTGGAGGTATGGACTATGCCACGTGCCAGTTGGCGGTCCACCGCCTCGCGTAACTGCGGTACGTCGTAGCCTAGGAAGTTGGCCAGGATGCCGCTGAAACAGTCCAGATAGCCGTTGCCTTCGGCGTCGGTGACCGTGCACCCGCGTCCGCTGACCAATGCGAGCGGCTGTTCGTAGTACAGGTGCTCCCAGGACGGCAGGGCTCGCTGATGTCGATGCCACAGGGCGGCGCTGCCGGGGCTCTGGATCATGCCGTCACCGCCCTGGTGACCTGAGTGGCCAACTCTCCGCTGTCTCTGACCTCGATCAGATCCGCGGCGGGAATGGGGGTGTAGTCCTGGATGCCGTAGGAACCCGAGGCGTGCACCACGACGTTCGCACCTACCGGAATCACCTGGCGATCAATCGCGTTGAGCACACCGGTCATCGCCATCACCAGTGACCATTCCCGCAACTCCCGGGGATCGGACGGCAGCGTGACCGCGGAACGACTCAGCAGCGCCCGGATCCGGGCATAGCGTTGCAGGCATTCGTACAGCGACACCACGATCCCGCCGCCCCCGGCACCTCTGATCAGCTGCTTCATCGTCGGCGAGGTGGCTGGAGCGCGGGTGTAGAACGTGGGATCGAGCGCTTCGTCTACGGCATGCGTCCACTGCGGGAAGTGCGGATCCCGATCCTGCCGATACAACCCGCTGCCCGGATCGAACTCATAGTCCGGCCTCCTGCTCCGGTCGAACGTGTCGCAGTAGAGATCCAGCACCATGTCCGGGGTGTCCAAATGCTGGACCAGAAAATACTGAGCCCGGCCCGGCCTGCCACGCCATTCCTCCCCGAAAGCGTGCCCCAACAGCCCGAAAGCACTGGACACCGCGTGTGCATGCAACCGCACCGGCACCGCGGGCAGAAAGTCCTGCTCCACGAAAGCACGGACCGCATCAGCCACCCGATAGTTGTCCAGCGCGAGGGTGAACCACAACTTGACCCCCGTCGACCGCGTGACCTGATCAGCCTCGGAGGCAGCGAATTCACCCACGATCGTTTTCACGCCAGCACGCTCGCCACCCCGGTGCACCAGTATCGGGTTATGTCGCGCGAGATATTCCCGCGATCTCAGCGCCGAATCCCACAGTTTCGGCTGCGACTGCGCGGGAACGAGACTCACGATCTGCAGCTGCTCCGGCGAGACCAGGCCCGTTTCGATCGCCCGCAGTACCGCGTCACGTAACGCGGTGGCCTTGTTCGCCGAAGACGGTGTGACGATCGCGATTCGATCACCTGTCGCCTGAATATGCGCTACAGCCCGCGCCACCATCAACAGCGACGCGAAAGTCTTGGTGGTGCGCGTACCAGGGTTACCGCGAAGGTCCAGCAGCGACAGCTCCGTCTCACCGTGGATTCCCAACTCCGTCCACGACATCGTCGACGGGGCGAAGAACTCAACCAGTCGGTCATCCAGTTCGGGAAGACTCCACCCGGGCTGAAACAAACGCGTCGATACCCGCTCTCCCACGCCGCGCAGCAGCACAGTCAACTCCGGGTAGTAGTGAGCCAAGACGCCAGGAACGCACACCTCGCGCGAGGTAACCACCCCAGCCCCGGACGCGACCGCGCTCATCGCAGGCTCACCCCGTTCCCCATCACATCACCGCGCACCAGCCCCGAACCCATGGGGACCGCGGCCGGATCGTCACCCTCGGACAGCGGCCGATTCCGATCGTCGACGAACACCACACGAGGCCTGAACTCCGCAACCAGCCTTTCCTCAACCGTGGCATAGGAAATGACGATAACGAGATCACCAGGGTGGATCATCCGGGCCGCCGCACCATTGACACCAAGCACACCCGAATCACGAGGGCCCTCAATCACATACGTGGAGAGACGGTTCCCATTATCAATATCGACCACATCGACCTTTTCGCCCGCCACAAGATCCGCCGCGTCCATCAGAACACGGTCAATGGTCAACGATCCAACATAATGAAGGTCTGCCTGAGTTACCCGAACACGATGCACCTTTGATTTCAACAACTCTCGATACACACTGATCCCCCGATCATCTAACGAACATGAAAGATACGCAGAGCACAATCACGCGAGAGTGGTAGAGAGTTTGCAGGAGAAGGTAAACTTGACTACCCCATCACCACAACTGGCTACTATCCCCACTACGTATTTCTACTGGCTCGCCAGTGCCACCGCAATGCCTCCTTATCCGCTCCATGCGGATGGAGGATCACAGCTGACCAACGGTGAACCCCCCTACCCGCGACAACGAAACTTGAACTGCTCCATTCAAGTGGCGACTGTGAACCAAATTCTCACAGCCTGTACCCACCGCCGCAGACAGCCGCATCACCCGGGCCCGATGACAGACCCGC
Organism: Amycolatopsis anabasis; assembly: GCF_009765355.1. Classification (GTDB taxonomy): domain Bacteria; phylum Actinomycetota; class Actinomycetes; order Mycobacteriales; family Pseudonocardiaceae; genus Amycolatopsis; species Amycolatopsis anabasis. Next base: position 16,317 of record NZ_VTHK01000098.1, read on the forward strand.
AACCACACGGACAGAGCCTGTCATCGGGCAGCCCACACCAGAACGTCACCGCCACAGCGGGAGCCACAACCCCGCCGCCGTCGCACCAGGGCGCGACGGAAGAGGAACACAGTTGACTGGGGCAGGAGTGCCCGAACGCTGTTGCGCGGCTCGACCGCGGTGACTCCGGGCCACCAGATTGAGCCCGTGACACGGCCAAGTTATCCAGTCTGTCGCCGTATCGCTGTCCGCTGTCACGGACACCGTTCCAATCGGCTGGAGAGCCGCCAAAAGCCGGACCACGACTACCGTGCTATGACAACTCGCCGGTCACGCCGACCGTGCGATCCGAAGCACCTCGACCGAGAACGCGACCGGATCTCCGCCTTCCGGTCTATAGTCACTACGTCCGGTCTGGTGTTGTCCGGTCGGCGAGTGGCTAGGCTGGTACTTCCCGACGGGACGGCGCAAAGCTGCTGCTGCGTGGCTGACCGACACGGCGTACCTCCCGGCCGCGGCCCGGCCCTCGGGGCGGTCCTACCCCTGCCGGGGCTGGCTCTCAACCGGCGTCTGGGATTCCCCCGCGCAGGACGTCGGCCAGGACGGTCGCGTCCACTCCAACCAGAGAAGGCCGGAAGACCCGACGCGGACCAGCCGGGACCGGCACCTCGTGCGGCACCACCAGCACGGTGCACCCAGCCGCCACCGCCGATTCGGCGCCGGGTGGGGGGTCCTCCACCGCGACGCTGCGCATCGGGTCGACACCGAGAAGTTCCGCCGCCATCGCATACGGCCGGGGATGTGGCTTGTTCAGGCCGTCCACCTCGTCCCCGCACACGGTCACGTCGAAGAAATCGCGCCCGATCGTGTTCAACGCCAACTCGGCCAGCGCCCGATCGGTCGTGGTGACCAACGCGCACGGGATACCCGCGGACCGCACCGACGCCAGCGCCTCGGCCGCGCCAGGCCGCCACGGGAGTCCGTCGACGAACAAGCGAGCGGCGCGGTCGGTGATCCACGCACCGGTCTCGGCGATGGCGGCCGGAGTGACCGGGCGACCGACGGACTCGAGCAAGTACCGGGCCGTGTCGTCCTTGTTGGCTCCCATCAGGGTGGCCCGTTGCGCCTCGGTCAGGGCACCCCCGAGCCATTCGGCCGCCTCGTAGTTTGCGATTTCCCACAGTTTTTCCGAGTCGACCAGGGTGCCGTCCATGTCCCACAACACGGCGGCCAGCCCGCCCGCGGCGGACGGTTGTGTCACGAATTCTCCTCGGTGTCGAAGTACGTCGCCTCACCGATGGTGCAGCCACGGTCAGGCGGGCACCTTCCCAGTCTCACGACTGAGCACGGTCATCCGTACACGCCTAAGCACTTTTCCCAGTATGCCGACAGGGGCGCACCGTTCGGGCGATTTCCGGGCCGAACGCTCGGGACTCGCGCATGGATCATTACCCTCCGGCGACATTGCCTGCGGTCGCCGTGGCTTCCGGCTGTGCGGTTCTACGGTGGGTTGGTGGTACGGCTGCGGGCGGCGAAACGCCGCCAACGGCCGGCCGGGCGTGAGGACGGGTAACGGATGCTTAGTCGCCGCCGCCTGGAACAACGTTGAGTCCGTGCCGAGGGTCGGGCACGGCGTCGAGTGCTGCCTTGACCGCGAGCTGGCCGCGGACTTCGTCGCGGATGCGCTCGGTTCGGAAGGCGATCTCGAACACCACACCGCGGGTATGCACCCGCCACGACCACCGCACGGCACGGTCGGCGATCGCGGCGTCGACCAACGTGTCGGCGTGGGCACGGCGCCACTCGCTCGCTGGGACTTTCCCGTCGAGCACCTCGATACGCAGCCACGGATCCGACACAGTCCCAACGATATGCCCGCACGCCGCTGACCTTGCGCACCCCGTGCGAAAGATTCGCGCTTTCTGCTCACCACGGCAGGCTGTGCAGATCAACACCTCCGGACGCGAACGCGGCCCGGCCGTAGGTGTGACAGAACGAGCGGTCTGGGCCCAAGTGGTGCCGTCTGGCCGCAGCCACGGGGAAAAATCCACCGCGAGAACGAGCCGACCATCGGCTGCGCGGGGCAGCGGTAGGCCGGTCAAGGTGCCCCGAAGCCGGGCAAAGTTGTTCCGCCCGGAGTTCACCGCGTCGTACAGGGCACCGTGTCCACGCCGGTGCTCTGGCGCCAGCGACAACCCGACCAACGCGTCCGCCCGCGGGGTGAGGCATTGATAGAGCTCCTGACCGAACGCCGCCAGGTGCCCGAGCGCACCGTCGCGCTTGCCCGCATGCGCACTGACCATCGCCGCCCGTTGAGTCGGATTTCCTTCTGCTGCACGAGGAATCATCGACCAAGGGCTATCTTCGTGGGCCAGGCATGGCAGCCGGCTTCGGTGATCCGGGCTGCCGCGAGCGCCCGCTGGGGCACCTCGCCGCAGCGATCCCAGGGGCGACGGTGAACATCGGGGTCCCCCATGCCGAACGAACCCTGGTCGTCGGGTCGATCCGCGGCGAAACCGAAGACGTCATCCCGCTGGGCGCGGGGGTGCTGTTCCCACGCGGCAGTACACCCGACCGGGTCTGGGTAACCTACCGGGCGTGGCCCAGCATTCCACCCCGGTACTCCGCCCCTGAGTGGAAACGACTGGTCAACGAGGTGCGAGACATGGGCCTAGGCCGTGTTTCGTAAGTGGCGTAGCCAGATGTTGATGGCGGCGATGTCGATGGTGGCTTGGTAGCGCACGGCGA
>NZ_VTHK01000099.1 GCF_009765355.1 Amycolatopsis anabasis
CACACCCGGTCAACCCCACCCCACCAGCAAAAACCAAGATGAAAAATGCCCATTGGGGGCTTCTCGGTGGGGGATCAGGCGAGGTCGATGACTAACTCGGTGAGGGCGGTGAGGTCGCGGACGGCGTCGGTGGCCAGCGCGGTCGTGCGGAGGTGGTCCAGGGCGCGTTCGGTGTGGCGGCGGGCCTGCCGGATGGCCCAGTTCCGGCCGCCCGCGGCTTCCACTAGTGCGGCGGCGTGCCGGAGTTCGTCGCCGCTGAGCGGGCTGCCGAGCCGGTAGAGCAGCGCGAGTTCCCGTGCCGCCGCGCAGTCGGTGGCCAGCGCGGCGGCGACCGGCAGGGACTTCCGGTGCGCGCCCAGGGCCGAGGGGTGCGGCCCGTCGGCGTCGCCCCAGATCGCCCGCAGATCGTCGGCGAGCTGGCACGCGATGCCCAGGTGGTGGCCGAAACCGCGCAACTGGGCCGCCTGGTACGGGGAGCCGTCCCCGTACCAGGCGCCCAGGCCGCACGCGCATTCCGTCAGCGCGCTCGTCCTTGCCTCGGCCATCGCCAGGCATTCGTGCAGGGTTACATCCAGGTGGCTCTTGAACGCGACATCGGCGTACTCGCCCAGCGCCACCTGGTGGAAGGCGTCCGCGAGCATGCCGATGCCGACCGCCGCGCGTTCCCGGGCGCCCTCGGCCAGCGCCTGCATCGCCAGGCAGCACAGCTCGTCCCCGGCGAGGATCGCCGCCGGGGCGCCGAACGCCGACCACGCGGCAGGCCGGCGCCGCCGCACCGGATCGTCGCCGATGATGTCGTCGTGCAGCAGCGCGGCGTTGTGCAGCAGTTCGACCGCGACCGCGGCCGGGATCGCGTCGGCCGGTTGGCCGCCGACCGCGCGGGCGCTGCCGAGCACCAGCGCCGGCCGGATCGCCCGGCCCGGCCGGTGTTCCGCGGGCTGCCCGTGCGCGTCCCACCAGCCGAAGTGGTACCGGCACACATGCCGCATCGACGGCGACAACCGGTCCACGATGACGCGCAGCGGCGGCTCGACCAGTGCCCGCGTCCACGCGAGCAACTTCGTGCCGCCGAGTGGTTTGTCCCGCACCGACGGCGTCATCACGTGGCTTCCGCGGTCAGCCGGGAGGGCCACGCCACGTGGTGCGTGGTCCGGATCCGGATGGCGGTGCCGTCCAGGTGGTGCAGGTTCGAGCACCGCGGCGCGGCCTGGTTCCACAGGCACAGCCCGGTCAGCATCTGGTGGACGCCGTCGATCCACCAGTCCAGTTCGTACTCGGCGCACGCGCGCACGCGCTGCTCGAGGGTGAGGAACTGCCGCACCAGGATGTCGTGCAACCGGGACAACGCCTCGCAGGCGTCCGCGAGGGACAGCTCGCGTTCGTGGGCCATCGAGAAGACCGCGTTGTGCCAGCCGCGTTCGTGGTCGCGGGTCAGGCCGTGCAGATCGTGGTCGATGATGGCCAGGGTGTGGGTGAGCCGCTGGATCTCCTGGAAATCCGGATGCCAGAGGACCTCGCCCGGCAGTTCGCGACCGTGCGCGAACTCGATGAGATCGGTCCAGGTGTGCACGCCGATCGTGTGGAAGCGCACCGTCAGGTACTCGTGCAGGGTGGACTGATGTCCTTTGCGCGCGACGAGTTCCACCTCGTCCGGAATCCAGGAGCGCCACGAGTCGAAATGCTTGCCGAAGCGGCGGCACCATTCCTCGCTCATCGACGACCGCAGTTCGTGCCCGATCTCCCGCCAGCCGCGCAGCACTCCCTCGTGGCCGTCCTCGTACAGGAACCACAGGCCGAGGAACTTGGCGATGGTGTTCAGGCGCGGCCGCACCGCGCCGGGATAACTCGCCGCGGCCCGGTACCCGTTCCACGCCTTCCGCACCGCCGCCCGGCTTTCCGGTGTGGTGAGCATGCCGAGCCGGTCCAGCCAGGCGGTGACCGTGGCTTCCGGTTCCTGGTACAGCACCGGTCCGGGCAACCGGCTCCACGACCTCGGGTAGGAGATCTTGATGTTCCGGGAGACCACGCTCGCCGTGCTCGTAGTCATGGCCGCCTTCCCTTCGAACGCACCGCGAATCCCGTTCCGCGCGAGGTGACCTGCAGCGGGCCCAGGCCGCCCAGCGCTTCGAGCACTTCGTCCACCTGGGCGCCGGGGGTCGCCGCGCCCGCGGTCAGCCCCACGGTGTCCACTCCGGACAGCCAGCTCGGTCTGATGTCCTCCGGTCCGTTGATCGGGTACGCCGGGGTTCCCCGCCGCCGCGCGGTTTCCACCAGCCGCCGGGAATGCGCGGAGTTCGCCAGCCCGGCCACCAGCACCAGGTCCGAGTCCCGCGGATCCGGCATGTCCACGTGCTCGATGTCGGCCGCGCTGCGCACCAGAACGCGTTCGACGATCTCGAACGCGCGCTCGTTCCCGGCGCACCGCGGCCGGCGCCGGGCGAGCAAGACGGTGCGGGACTGCGCGGCCGACAACCAGTCCGCGAGCGCGATTCCCGCGGCCAGCCTTCCCGATCGGTCGTGCAGTCCCGCGGCGACGCCCAGCCCGGCCTGACCGCCGCAAGCGGTGGGGAGAACGGCGGTGAAGGCCACGGCCGGGCGCGAGCCCAGTTCGGCGGTGTCCAGGTGCAAGGCGCCGCGCGCGGTGGGCACGCCGCGGCGGCGCAGTTCCCCTTCGAGCAACACGGAAGCCGGGCAGGGGATGGTGTCCCGGCCGGGACAGACCAGTTCGTCGGCGATGAGCACGGTTCCGGTGGTGAGGCGGTCGGTGCGCTTGCCGGCGCGGATCGTCGCCACGGTGGCGGTCATCGGGTGCCTCCAGCAGGTCAGTGGTCGCGGCGGACGACGAGGCGGGCCAGCGAGCTCAGCTCGGCCGCGGAGACCGGCAGCGGCCGGGCCGATTCGAGATGGGAGAGCGCGTGCGCGAGCCGGTGTTCGGCGCGGGCCTCGGCCCACGCCCGCCCGCCGGCGGCGTCGATCAGCCCGGCCGCGCGCGCCAGGTCCAGATCGGACAGTGGCTGGGTGCCGTGGTACAGCGCGGCCAGTTCCCGGCCCGCCGGGGTGCCCGAGGTGAGCGCGGCGACCACGGGCAGCGTCTTCTTGCGGTTGCTCAGATCCGAATGGACCGGTTTCCCGGTGACGGCCGGATCTCCCCAGATGCCCAGCACGTCGTCGACGAACTGGAACGCCACCCCGAGGTGCTCCCCGAAGTCGCGCAGGCGTTCGATCTGCTTCACCCCCGCGTCGCCGAACAGGGCGCCGAGGGTGGCCGCACACCCCATCAGCGCGGCGGTTTTGCTCGCGGCCATGTAGACGCATTCGGACAGTCCGACATCGGTGCGTTCCTCGAAGGCGACGTTCGCGCTCTGCCCGTTCACCTGCTCCAGCACCGCGGCGCTGAGCGCGCGAATGGCCGAACCGGAGGCTCGATGTCCGCAGCCGGCGAGCACGTCGAAGGCCAGCGTCAGCAAGGCGTCCCCGGCCAGGATCGCTTCGCTCACGCCGAAGACGCTCCACGCGGTCGGGCGGTGCCGCCGGGTCAGATCGCCGTCCAGCACATCGTCGTGCAGCAGCGAGAAGTTGTGCGCCAGTTCGACCGCGACCGCGGCCGGAACCGCGTCCAAAGCGTTACCACCAACCGCTTCCGTGGTGAGCAGGACGAGCGTGGGGCGAAAAGCCTTGCCCGCCTGCCCGTTTCCGGGTCGGCCCTGTTCGTCCCACCAGCCGAAGTGGTAGCCCGCCACCCTCCGCATCGAGGTGGGCAGCCGGTCCACCGCGGTGTGCAGGGCCGGATCGATCATGCGGCGGCTCCAGGTGAGCAGTTCCCGCGCGGACCTGCCCTGAGCCCTCGTTTCCACGGTCACCACGTGCCTCCGGTCGCGTCCTTCGTAACAACGGGTGTCGCCCGAGATCGGGGAAGGCACCCGTTCGGCTCTGCTCTTGACCGGCGGGCATCCTTCAGTATCAGTTACGCGCCCGAATGGGGTCGCGGGGAAGCCCGCACGCGGCCCGGAGGCGTTAAACGTTCGAGCGTGTCAATTCCGCGGGCAGGTGACCGGAAAGTTATTTCCGGATTCCGGGGAGGTCATGCGAACGCTGCGAGTGCCCAACAACCTGCTCCGCGAGCTGTTGACCGAGGCTGGCTGGACCGGTCAGGCCCTGGCGTCGGCGATCAACGCCCTCGGCGCCGAGACCGGTCTGCGACTGCAGTACCAGCGGGCGTCGGTGACGCAGTGGCTTTCCGGGACCCACCCGAGGCCACCGGTTCCGGAGTTGGTCGCCGAAGCGTTCTCCCGGAAGCTGGGGCGGCCGATCACGGTCGCCGCGACAGGACTGGGCCCGTCGGAGCAGGCCGATCCCGGTCCGTGGTGGGAGGAGGACGCGGTCACCCGATTGGTGGAGTTGTGCGAAGACGGAGTCGCCCGGCGCGAGGTGCTCGCCGGGTGCGTGTACAGCCTGGCCGCGCTTTCGCTGCCCGGCTGGGCCGACCTGATCTCGGCACACCCGAGCCCGCCGCCGGAAGGCAGCGCGGCCGCACGGGTGGGGCAGGCCGAAGCGGATTCGGCGGCGACGATGATCGGCTTGTTCTCCGACACCGACACCGCGTTCGGTGGCGGGCGGGCGCGCCTGGCGCTGGCGACGTACCTGCGGACGACCGTCGCGCCCTGGTTGCGGGCCGACGCGAGTTCCAAGGTGCACCGCGAACTCCTGGTCACCGCCGCCCGGCTCACCTACCTTTGCGGATTCATGTGCTTCGACGACGAACTGCACGGCGCCGCGCAGCGGTACTACCTGACCGGGCTGCAGTTGTCCGGTGAGGCGGGTGACGCCACCGGTTACGCGGTCACCCTGCGTGCGCTGAGCGTGCAGGCCCGGCTGCTGGGGCATCATCGGGAAGCGGTGAACCTGGCCGAATCGGCCGCTCGGGTGACCACGAAGGTGTCCACCGAGACCCGGGCGTTCGTCTACGGTCAGCTCGCCGTCGCGAACGCCGCGAACGGGGACCAGCGGTCCGCGCACGAATGCCTCGGCGCCGCCGAGAAGCAGCTGGAGCGGGTCAGCAGCGCCCGCACCCCGGTCGGGGCCTACCACCCGGCCGCGCTGTCCCACCAGCACGCCGCGATCCGGGCCTGCACGGGCGATCGGCGGGGCGCGATCACGGCGTTGACGACCTCGGTCCGGCATCGGCCGATCGGCGAGCGCCGGTCGCGCGCGATCACCCTCGCCCGGCTCGCCGAACTCCAGCTCGACGACGGCCAGCTGGAACAGGCGTGCGGCACCTGGGAACGCTTCCTCGACGACTACCCGTACCTGTGGTCGCGCCGGGCCGACACCGCCCTGCACACGCTGCGGGCGCGGCTCCGGCCGCATGCGAAAAGCACCTGTGCGCGGTCGCTGCTGACCAAGGCCACCGCCTTGAGCAAGGCTCCCTCAATGGGCTAATCGCCGCCGCCATTCGCGGTGAACGGCCACCTTTCGTGCTTCGACGATTCCCGCCGAACACGAAAGGGAATGGCCACGTCCGCTCGATTCGTCCGAATTGTGATCGCGCTTGTCGTGTTCCCGTTCGGCGCGGACGGATCGGGGTCACCGGGGCGCGAACGGGTGCTCCGGGCCTGAGTTCCTGTCTCGTGATGACAACGAGATGGGCTGAATGCCTGATGCTCAGCGGTGCCGCGGCCCGCCAAGATCGTTCGCGTGAAGCTGAGAATATGCGCACTCCTCGGGGTGCTCGCGATGCTCGTCGGCGCCCCGGCCGCGGCCGCCGATCCCGTTGCGGTCGATTCTTCGCGTGGTGGCTGGGAATCCGCCGGACCGAACAGCGTGGGCGGGTTGCTGGGTGTCTCGGGCACCACGCTTGCGATGGTGCAACCGGCGCCGCCGGTGCTGTGGTTGTCCGACGACCGCGGCGCGTCCTGGACCGCGCGCCGCGCGTTGCCGCAGGACACCGCGGTCAGCGGGTTCTTCGTCGATCCGGCCGATCCGAACCGGATGCTGGTGCTGGTCAACCGGCGGGTGGACGCCGTCCAGTGGCTGGGCGCGCTGCTGGCCACCACCGATCGCGGGCAGAGCTGGGAAACCCGCCGGGAATGGTTTCCCGGCGGGGCGTTCCAGCTCGCCACCGACGGCCGCACGGTGGCCGTGATGAACCTGGACGCGATGAGCGTGAGCACCGACGGCGGGGTGACCTGGCGGGAGGACGTGCCGCGGACGTGGCCCCGCGACGGCATCGCGGCGCCGGTCGGGGACCGGAGGCTGGCACTGGTGGGCCCGGACGCCTATTTCACGACCGTGCATCCGGAGTATTCGCTGTGGGCGGTCCGGGACGTCGCCGGGAAAGCGCCGCGCGCCGAGCGGGTCTACCACCCGGACGGTGACCTCGGTCAGCTCGCCGCGGACGGGCGGCAGCTCGTGGTCACCGCCGGCGCCGAACTGCGGGGCTCGGCCGACGGCGGCCGGACCTGGGCGACGCTGCGCCGGGATCCCGGTGGCGAGCCGTTGCGCGAGCCCGCGTTCGTCGGCGGGCGGCTTTACGCTTCGACCTACCAGCACGTCGACGTCAGCACGGACGGCGGGCGGCAGTGGACGCGCCGCCCGGTGCCCGCGGCCGGGGAGGGCGTGACCGACATCGCGGAATTGCCCGCGGGCGGCGGAAAACCGGCGGCCCCCCTGTTCTCCGCGACCTACCGCGGCGTTTTCGCCGACGCGGGCGCGGCCGGGTACCGGCAACTCGGCGTGCCGGGGGAGACCATGCGGCACCTGGTCGCCGCCGGGTATCCGGGGCGTCAGCGCTTGGTGGCCGCGGGGGTGCAGGAGGTCTTCGACACCGCGTTGCCGCAGGGGCGGATCACGCCGGAAACCCGGGTGTGGCAATGGCACACCGGCGACCGGTTGCACGAGAACGCTTCGCTGTCGGTCGCCCCGTGGCGTCCGGAGGTGGTGTGGCAGGCGACCAAGAACGGGTTCAACACCGACGTGCTGCGCAGCGGGGACAGCGGCCGGACCTGGCAACTGACCGGCAAACCCCTCGAAGGCCAGCCGCGCGCGATCCTGACGCATCCGGCGAACCCCGATCGCCTGCTGGTTTCGGTGTTCACGTTCAGCGGCAACGCGTTGTGGCGCACCGAAGACGCCGGTCGCCACTGGGAGAAGGTGCCCGCCGAGGCGGCATTCTCCACCCTGGCCGGAGATCCGTGGCATGCGGACCGGGTGTGGGCGGGGAACAACGACGGCCTGTGGCGTTCGGACGATGGCGGTCGAACCTGGACCCGGGTTTCCGAGGACGCGGCGAGCACCGTCACGGTGCGCCCGTGGGGCCAGATAGTCGTTGGTGGCAACGGGATTCGGCTCAGCGACGACAACGGCCGGACCTTCCGGCGGGTGCACGAGGGCGGCCGGATCGGCCAGATCGTCGCGCATCCGTGGGACCCGCGGACCTGGTTCGCGGCATCCACTTCCGGGGAAGGCGTGTTGCGTAGCACCGACTTCGGCCGCACCTGGTCGGCGCTACCGGGCGCGCTGCCGGACCCGCGCGTGCTTTCGCTGGCGGTGAGCGGGGACGGCCGGTACCTGTTCGCGGGAACCCTGCAGTCGGGCGTGTACCGGAAGACCTTGTAGGGGGTTGCCGCCGCCCGCCTGACCCGGCCACCAAAAATAGCGGGGGACCTTTACTACCGTTGAACCGTAGTAAAGGTCCCCCGCTCCCGTTGAGCTGGAGCAAAGGTCCCCCGCTATTTTTGCGGCATGAAGGTACCCGAGGCGCCGGGGGAGGCGGTTCCGGGCGCGGCACCCGCAGCCCCGAACGTGGAACTCACGTGCGCGAACGTGGAACTCGCTTGCGCGAACGTGGAACTCGCTTGCCTGAACGTGTAGTTCGCATGCCGGAACGTGGAACTCGCGCCACCGGAACGGGGGACTCGCGCCAAGGGAGTGGGGGATTCGCGGTGAGGTGGGGGCCGGGACGCGGTGGGTGTTGCGTCCCGGCCTTCGGTCAGCCGTTGAGCTGCGCTGCGAAGCGGGGTGTGCTGATCGGGGTGATCACCGGGGTGCCGGCGTTGACTAGGTCGGTGCTCACGCGGCGGTGTGCGACGCTGAGCGGGCCGAGGCCGGAGAGGACTTCGACCATTGCGTTGGTGAGGTGGGGAGAGGACGAGATGGTGACGATTCCGACCGTGGCGGTGGCGATGCCGAGCCATTCCGGTCGGAGTCGTGCCGGGTCGGTGAGTTGCCGCGTACGGCAACCCAGGGGCCGGGCCCAGCCGAGGAGTTCGGCGGTTTCCGGTTCTTCCCGGTCGCCGCAGACCAGCAGCAGGTCGCTGGCGGCGGCTACCGAGCGCAGGGCTTCGCGCCGATCGGACGCGGCATAGCAGAATTCGTCCGGATGCTGCCCGCGTAACCGCGGGAACCGCGAGCGCAGGGCGGCCAGCATCTGGGCGACGTCTTCGATGGGGATTCCCGGCGCCACCACGAACGAGAGTTGGTCCGGAGCGATGTGGTCGAGATCGTCGACCCCCGCCTCCGATTCGAGGAGGACCGCGGCCTCCGGCGCGTGACCGATCAGGTGGTCGGTGACCCGCCCGGCCTGGCCGAGCACCACCACGGAATCGCCGCGGTCGGCGTACTCGCGTACGCGTGACCCGGCACGTGCCACGAGCGGGCAGGTCGCGTCGACCTCCGGTGTCGGGTCGGCGCAGGCCGATCCGGTCGCGGCGATCAGCACCCGGCGCGTGCGCAACACCTTCGACCAGGTTTCGACCGCCTCTTCGGCGAGAGCCATCGACTCGGGATCCTCGGGATGCGCGGCGGCTCCGAAGCCGACGACCGTGCCGTCCACATCCCAATAGGTCACCGCGAACAACACGCCGTTGCCGGGACCTCCGGCGCGGACGGTCACTTCGGACGACCGTACTCGGCCTCCCGAAGCCCGGATCCGTTCCCCCAACAGCGGTGCGGCCGAGCAGCGCACCGGCCCCCGGCGGGGATGAGCGAATCCCGTCGCCACAACCACCTCCCCGGGGGCAACGTCAACGGCGGTCAGCCGCTCACGCTCAACCGATCTGTTCAACACCACTCCTTTACTGTCTGTCAATGATGTGACTGTGCGTGCACAACGTAACCGATACAGAAACGGAGCGAAGACCGGGTCGGGTTCGGGGATTTTCTGTTGTAACCCCCTAACTTTGTGTGGAGATTTCCTGACGATTGATCGCGGCGAGATAATTCCGCCCGCTCGCCCCCAGCACCGCGGGAACCACGGCCTCGCGCAGCTGCGCGCCGAGTTCCAGATCCGCCGCGAGGGCCGCGCAGCCGGCGCACGCGGCGAGATGATCATCCAGCTCAGCGGGCCGCCACCGGGCAGTGGCGTCCACTGTGGACGCTCTGGTGCGGACCCGGGCGGCGAGCGCGCGGACCGCGTCCTGGCAGCCTTCGCCGGCGGTGTCGGCGACCTCCACCGCCAGGCGCGCGTCGCGCAGCCCCTGCCGCGCGTGCCGGAGCAGCACCGGGACGCCGCCGGGCGACAGGCCGAGCAGCGGGGCGACCGAAGCGGGCGGTTGTCCCTCGACCTCGACGTGCCAGAGAACCGCTTGCCAGCGTTCGGGAAGCCGCGCGAACGCGACCGCCAGCCGCGGGGGCGGCGGCCCCGGGTCGAGCGGACCGGCCCGCATGCCGCGCAGGGTCCGCAGCAGGTGCAGCCGCACCGCGGTGATGGGGCAGCCGTCTCCCCGGATGGTGCGGAGGAGATCGGTGAACGCGGCGCGGACCAGCCGCCCGGCCTCGTCCAGGGAGGTGGTGAGGTGCCGGGCGAGCGCGAACGCGGCGAACGCGTGCCGGGCGCACAGCGAACCACCGGCCGACCGGGAGCCTTCGCGCACCGCGTTGACCAGCTCGGCGTCGCTGGGTTCCGCGAACTCCGCCACCATGTCCGGCCTCCTCTCCACCTGGCTGGATGCGCTCGGTGACGAGGTCTTACGCGAAGGAACGTCATAAACCCCGCACCTTCTCGTCGTTAGGGAGTCGAGGAGATGGAGGGAACAGGTGACTCCTGGGGAGGTGTGCCGGCACCGGCCGGCCTGGGGCGACCTCGAAGGACTGCGCGAGCGCTGGCGGGCCGCGAGTCTCGCCGCGGGCTGGCCGTTCCCCAACGACTGGGCCGTGGTGCCGGTCGACGAGGTGTGCGAGGTGGTGCTGCGCGGCGAGGACGTGCTCGCCGCGCTCGCCGGGCTGGGCGCGGCCCGCTCGGACGAGGGCGCCGACCTGTCCGAGACCCTGCTCGACGTGGCGGCGCTGTACTCGGTGAGCACCGACGCGGCGGTCACCCCGGACACCGTTCCGGCCAGCTGGGTCCGCGCGGTCTCCGAGGGCTGGGCGGACGCGGCCGCCGCCCAAGTCGGCCGGGCGAAGGTCGCGGACGGCCTGACCGGCCTGGCCACCACGGCGTACCTGCGCACCCGGCTCGCCGAGGTCTACGAGTCCTGCGCCGCGCAGGGCGCCATCCCCGGCGACCGCTACGCGCTGGTGATCGTGGCCGTGGACTTCGCGGCCGCGCCCGGCTGGGCCAAGCAGGCCGCGATGGTCCTCATTGGACAGACCTTGCCCACCGCGTTCAGCCGCGGGGAGACGCGGGCGCTGCTCAGCCCGTCGACCGCGGCCGTGCTGACCGAACGCGACCAGCTCCTGCCGGCCCGCACCGCGCGCCTGCGCGAACTGGCCACCGACCAGCTCGCCGTTGACCCGATGACCCGCGCGGCCGGTCCGGTGCGGGTCTGGGTGGAACCCCTGCCCGACGACTACGACGCGGCCTGCGGGCTGATCAGCCACCTGGGCCGCTAGGACCTACTGGAACACGCCCAGCGGCACGGTGGCCGTCTGGCTCGCCGTGCCCAGCGTCGCGCGCACGGTCGTGCCGCTGGGCAGCAGCGTGCGGATGAGCCGGAACCGGACCGTGCGCTGCTCGCCGGGCGCGAGCGCGACCGAGCACAGCTGGGACGAGTGGCAGTCCCGCCCGGCGCCGAGCGCGATCGACCAGGCCGGGGGCGCGACGGCGATCGTCGCGGTCCCGGCGCGGTCACCGGTGTTGCGCACGGTCACCTCCAGTTCGACGTGCAGCAGGTACCGCTTCGGCGTGACGGTCAGGGCGACCCGGTCGACGGGCTGGGGCTTCGGCGGGGTGGTGGCCGGCGGAGTGGCCGGGGAGGTCGTGGCGGGCGGGGTGGTCGGCCGCGGGGTGTTCGGCGAACCCGGCGCCGCGGACGGTTCGGCGGCGGTCGAAGCCGGCGTCTCCGGCGCGCCGGGTAGCGGTTGCGGTGCTTCGCCGCCGCCCACCGGCTCGGGGAGGTCCACCGGCACCGGGGCGGATTCGGTCACCGGGATCGGCGGGGCCTCGATCGCGCCGGGTGGCGCGGGTGCGGCGGCCACCGCGGCGGGTGGTTCGGCCGCGGCCACCGAGGCGTCGTGCGGGGTCGCCACCAGACCGATCGTGACGACCGCGGCGAGCGCGGCCGTGGCGCCGACCGCGGCCAGGGTCGACGTGCCGACCAGGCCGCCCCCGCCGGCCGCGCCCGCCGCCCCCGCGTTGCCGTGCACGGTGCTCAGCAGCGCGACCTTGCCCGCCGCCCCGGCGACGCCCGCGGCGCTCGCCTTGGCGCCCGCGGTGGCGAGGTATCCGGCGGCCGCGGTGCCGAGGAACAGCGGCGCGACGAACGCGCGCAGGCTGCGGTTGATGTCCGAGAGGTCCGCGACCAGCGAGCGGCACCGGGCGCAGCGGTCGAGGTGCGCCTCCACCTGGGTGCGCTCGCGCACCCCGAGCCCGCCGCGCACCCAGCCGCCGAGGGCGCCGATCGTGCCCTGGCATTCCCGGGCGACGGTCTCGGCGAGATGCACCTGCAGGTAGGCCTGGCGGAGCCCTTCGCGGGCGCGGTAGGCCAGGGCGGACACCGAGTTCGGGCTCATCCCCAGCATCGGCGCGATCTCGGCCGCGGTCATCGATTCGATCTCGGTGTACCAGAGGACCGTGCGCCAGCGCTCGGGGAGCTGGCCGTACGCCTTCGCGATGAGCGAGCGCTCCATCCCGGCGAGTACCTGATCGTCGGTCTGCTCCTCGTCCTCCCAGTGGCCGAGGTCGTCGACGTAGGTGACCTTGCCCCCGTCGCGGCGGTACCGCTCGTAGGCGACGTTGCGCAGCGTGGTGAGCAGGTAGGTGCGGAAGCAGGTGCGCGGCCCGCCGCCTTTGCGGATCCGGCGCAGGACCCGGGTGAACGCCTCGGCGACGAGATCGTCGTCCTCGTCCCCGGCGCAGCGGGTGAGCTGCCGGGCGAGGTTGTACGCGGCGGCGGAGTGCCGCTGGTAGAGCACGCTGAACGCGTCGGAGGCGCCGGAACGCGCCGCGGAGATCAGGTCCACGTCGCTCGGCCCGGCGCCCTCGGGTCTGCCGTCCGCAGGTCTGTCGACCATTCTCGAGTTTTCGGTCATAGCCCCAATCCCCGCCTCATGTACGCGTACCCGCCCTGCGACTCGTGAATTCGATGAGACGAAACCACCGTCATGACGGCAAAGACACCCCTGCCTGTGTGATCTGCGGCACATGCGGCGGAAACCGGTTTGTCCGTGTCAGTTCGGCGTCACTCCCCGGCTGTCACATGACAATACCGCCGTCGATCTGGAAAACCGATCCACTGATGTAACCGGCGCGATCGGAGGCGAGATAGGCGACCAGGTCGGCCACCTCGCCGGCGCGCCCGAAGCGCCCGAGCGGGATCTTGGCCAGCGCGTTCTCCCGGAACTGCGCGCTGAGCCCGGCGGTCATGTCGGTCTCGATGAATCCGGGCGCCACCACGTTCGCGCGGATGCGGTACCGCCCGACCTCCTTGGCCAGCGCGCGGGTGAATCCGATGATTCCCGCCTTAGACGCGGAATAGTTGGTCTGCGTCGGGCTCCCGTGCACCCCGGCCACCGAGGAGATGTTGAGAATACAACCGCTTTTCCGTTTCATCATCGGAAACGCGACCGCGCGGCACACGTGGTAAACGCCGTCCAAATTCGTGTCGACCACCTGATGCCATTCCTCGTCGGCCATCAGCGCCAGGGGTTTGTCCCGGGTGATTCCGGCCGCGGTGACCGCGAGCCCGAGTTCCCCGAGATCGGCCTCGGTGCGGGTGACCCAGTCGCGCACGGCCGCCGAATCGCAAACGTCGACCCGGGTGCCGAGCACGCGGACCCCGGATTCGCCCGCTTCGAGTTCCAGTTCCCGGGCGGCCTCGGCGTCGGACCGGTAGCAGAACGCGATGTCGTAGCCGTCCTCGGCGAGCCGCAGCACGACGGCCCGCCCGATCCCGCGCGAACCGCCGCTGACCAGTGCGACGCGTGTCATGAGCCTCCTCCCAGCTGATCGCCCGCGCGCAGCGCGAGGACCGCGCGGGACACCGTGCAGACCACGTCCGGGCCGACCGCGCATTCCCCGGCGAAGAGCACCGTGGTGCTCAGCGCCCGGACGATCCGGGCGCGGTGTTCGACGACGTCGCCGGGGAAGACCCCGCGGCGGAACGTCACCTCGGACATCGAGCCGAGCAGCATGATCTGCCCGGCGAGCTTTCCGGGTTCGGCGGCCACCAGCAGCCCGGCCGTTTGCGCCCAGGACTCGAGCAGCAGCGTCTCCGGGTAGCCGAGGGCGTCCCCGGCCGCGGCCCGCGCGTAGCAGGGCTCGTTGCGGGTGACGGCCTTGAGCGCGCGGATCCGCGTTCCCGGCTCGAATTCGGTCACCCGGTCGACGAGCAGCATCGGATACCGGTGCGGCAGCACGAGCCCGGGATCGGGCAGGACGGTCATCCCCGTCCTCCCCCGTGGTAGCGCAACCGGACCGTGGCGGCCTCGGCCCGTTCGGTGCGGGCCCGCGCCGCACACCGCCAGGATTCGCCCTCGCGGTTCCAGGACAGGTCGATGGTCAGCCCGTCGCCCGGGTGCACCGCGCCGACGAACCGGATCGACTCGACCCCGGCCAAGGTCAGGCCCCCGGCGCCCGGCGGCGCGGCGAGCCGCGCGCTGCGGTCCACGCAGTCCACGACGCACAGGCCGGGGAAGATCGGAAAGCCCGGATAGTGCCCGGCGAACACCGGTTCCTCCGCGGCGATCGGGATGCTCGTGGTCGCCAGCCACCCGCCGTCCTCGTCGCCGGAAGGCGGCCGGACCACGCGGACGGTCCCCGTCACCGGGCCGATCACCGGGGCTCGCCGGAGAGCCGCAGCAGCGCGCAGGCCACCGTGCCGTCCCGGTCCACCGAGGTGACCAAGGCGACCCGGCCGGCGCCCGCTTCCAGGCTGAGCACCGCGGCGAGTTGGAACGCCGCCGACGCCGCGCCGGTGTTCCCGAGGAGTTCCCCGCACGGGATCCGGACCGGCGCGTCGAAGAGATCGGCGAGCACCGCGTGTTCGGTCTCCCCGGTGACTCCGGGCAGGCCGCCGGGCGCCACCGCCCAGACGTCCTCCGCGCGCACCCCGGCCTTGGCCAGCGCGGAGCCCGCGCAGGCCGCGAGCGCGGTGCCCAGGTCGCCGTCGGTGTGGACGCGCGATTCCACGGCGAGGACTTCCGCGAGCGGCGGGCGATCACTCCCGCCCGCCGGTTCCACGAGCAGCATGGCGCAGCCCTCGCCGAGCGGTTCGCGGTCGCCGTGGCCGTGGTGTTCCAGCCACGAACGCGCGTGCGAGTACTCCTCGGCCGCGCCGCACAGCACGGTCTCCGCCCGCCCGGAGGCCAGCAGCCGCAATCCGTAGCCCAGGGCGAACAGGCCCGCCGTCTGGCCGGTGGCGATCGTGCTGTTCGGCCCGCGCAACCGGTACCAGATGGCGCACTGCCCGGCCGCGCAGTTCATCACGCCGTTGGCCATCCGCGACGGGTCAACGTCGTAGGGTTTCTTGCCCAGCAACGAAGACCGGGTGAAGTCCATCATGCTCTGCGCGCTGCCGCAGGTGATCCCGAGTACCAGCCCGGTGCTCGGACCGGTTTCCGCGGGCCGCTCCTCGAGCAGCGCGCCGACCGTGCTCACCGCCAGGCCGGTCACCCGGTCCATCGCCCGGGTGCCCTTCTTGCCGAGCACCTCGCGGACCTCGAACCCGGGCACCAGGCAGGCCTGCCGATCGGGCACCTGCCACCGCTGCGTGTCGACCGCGGCCGCGGTCCGCCGCCCGGCGGCCACCCCGGACGCGAAGGCCGCCCGGCCGAGGCCGAACGGCGACACCGCCGACCACGCCGAAATCACCGGGTAACTCATGCGTTCTCCAGGTACTTGCCGAGGATCACGACCGCGTTGTTGCCGCCGAAGGCCAGCCCGTTGTTCTGCACGACCCGCAGCTCGGCGGCGACCGACTCGTTCGGCACGCAGTCGATCTCGCATTCGGGATCGGTCGTGCGGTGGTTGATGGTCGGCGGGATGAACCCGTGCGTGATCGCGAGCGCGCAGCCGATGGCGGCCAGCGCGCTGGCCGCGCCCATGGTGTGGCCGAGCATGGACTTCAGCGACACGGTCCGCGGCGGCTGATCGCCGTAGACCTCGCGGATGGCCCGCGCCTCGGTCACGTCGTTGGCCTTGGTTCCGGTGCCGTGCGCGGAGATCAGGTCGACCTCGCCGGGTTTGACCCCGGCGTTGTCCAGGGCGAGCCGGATGCAGCGCGCCACGCTCGCCTGGTCGGGGGCGACCGGGTGGTGGGCGTCGCAGTTCAGGCCGTACCCGAGCACCTCGGCGTAGATCCGCGCGCCGCGGGCCCGCGCGGAGTCCAGGTTCTCCAGCACCAGCAGCCCGGCGCCCTCGCCGGTCAGGATGCCCTTGCGGTCGGCGTCGAAGGGGCGGCAGTGTTCCGGGGCGATCGTGCCGAGCCGGTAGAACCCGGCGAACGTCTTGCGGCACATCGCGTCCACGCCGCCGCAGAGGGCGTAGTCCACCTCGCCGGACTGGACCGCGTCGAACCCGTTGCCGATCGCGTAGTTCCCGGCGGCGCAGGCCGTCGCGATCGTGGATGCTTCCACATTGGACAGACCGAGTTCCTGGGCGACGGTCACCGAGAGGCGGCCGGTGGGCACCCGCCGGACCAGCGCCGGGTCCATGCCCGCGGGGCCCTCGCGAACTTCCTGCTCCACCAGGCGGTCGAGTTCGTAGGACTCGCCGTCGGTGGTGCCGATGGAGATCAGGCCCCGCTGGGCGCGCAGGTTCTCCTCGTACAGCCCCGCGTCCTCGACCGCCATCCGGGCGGCGGCGACGGAGAACCGCCCGGCGCGCCCGAGCCGGTCCAGGGGCACGTTGCGCACCCACCGTTCCGGCTGGAAGCCGACGACCTCGCAGCCGTTGGTGTGCTCGAAACCCTCGGTGTCGAACACGGTGATCGGCCGGACGCCGCCGCGCCCGGCGCGCAGGCCCGCGGCGAACTCGGTGGCGCCGATGCCGATGCTGGACACCACGCCGAGCCCGGTGAGCACCACCCGGTTGCGCATCACCGGCTCGCGGCGGTGGAAACGACCTCGTACACGCCCCGGAGGTTGACCATCCTGGGCAGTTCGGATTCCTCGATCACCACGTTGAACTCCTTCTCCAGCGCGGCGAGAATCTCGATCGCCAGCAAGGAATCGGCCCCGTGGTCCTCGTTGAACAAACTCGTTTCGGTGACCTCGTCCTCGTCGAGTTCGAGGATGTCGCACACGATGGTCTTGGCCTTCGCGGCACGTTCGTTCACCAGCACTGTCATCTTGTTCTCCCGCTAGGAGGGACGATCGGTGACAGCTAGATACGCGGCGCCCACGGGGATGACGGCATTTCCGTGTGGCGCCGGGAACTCACCCTTGCGGGGGACGTGAACGGCGGAACGCGCTGACCAAAACCAGCAGTCCTCCGGCCACCAGCAGCAGGCCGCCGAGCGCGGTGAAGCCACTCAGATCCGATCCGGTTTTCGCCAGGCCGGGCTGGTGGGGGCCGGTCGGCGAGCCCGGGCCGCCCGCGGCGGGCAGCGGTCCGTCGCCGGTGGACGGCGATCCCCCGCCGGGGTGGGTCGTGGTGGCGCTGGGCGAACTCGACGGGCTCGACGAAGACGCGGTGCTGCTCGACGGGCTCGAAGTGGTGGTGCTCGGCGAACTGGTCGGTGTGGTGGTCGTGGTCGAGCTGGTGGTCGACGACGGCGTGGTGGTGGTCGTGGTCGAACTCGGGGTTGTGGTGGTGGTGCTCGGTGTCGTGGTCGTGGTGGAAGTCGGCGTTGTCGTCGTGGTGGTGGTCGTGGGTGTGGTGGTGGTCGTGGTGGGAGTCGTCGTGGTCGTGGTCGTTGTAGTCGTCGTGGTGGTCGGGTTCGGGGTGCAGCCGGGGAGGTCGCCGTTGAACGGGTAGGCGTGGAACTCCTGACCGCCGCCACCGGTGGCGAGCGAGGTGTGCGTCAGCGCCCCGGTGGTGAAGAACCGGCCGTTCACCCCGGACACGGAGACCGTGGTGGTGCTCGCGGGGTTGCCGACCAGCACGCTGCCCTGGAACTGCGCGCCGCCGGTGAGGGTGACCTTCGAGGCGTCCGGGAAGTTCCACAGCAGCCGGTCGCGCAACGCGTTGATCGGATCCGCGTCCGTGGGGTCGCCGGTGTAGGTGTTGATCGTCCGGTTGGCGCCGAGCAGGTTGACCAGCACGGTGGCCCCGGCGGGAATCCCGGTGAACCGGATGCCCTGCATGCCCCCGGTCGGCCCGGCGAGGTCGAAGTCGACGTTGAACACCTGCAGCATCGCCTTGCCGTCCCCGGTGAACAGCGTCTCGTAGCCCTGGTTCTTCGCGGTGCCGGTGGGGGTGCGGGTCCCGGTGTCGCCCTTGGCGTAGCACTGGCTCGCCGTGCGCAGGCTGTCGGCGAGTCCGGCGTACGGGGCGATCGCGTCCGGATCGGCGACGGTCTTGCCGACGATGGTTCCGCTCGAGGTGCCCGCGTGCCGGACCACCCCGCCCTCGGCCAGCAACCGCTGGTTCGGCGCGACGGTGACGTTCCCGCCGGTGGTGAGGTAGTCCGCGCCGTCCGGCGGCGGTACCCGGGAGCCGACCCCGGCGAGGCCGACGTTGTAGATCGAGGACACCCCGGGATCCTTGGCCTGGTCGAAGCCGCCGAGCACGACGACCCGGCCCTCGGCCTCGGCGGCGCGGCCGCGCACCAGGAAGTCCTTGCCGACGAAGACGTTGATGCCGTTGTCGTGCCCGGCGATCTGGCCGTTGTGCACCGGGGGATAGGGGTTCGGGCAGTCGCCCGGGACGCACGGGCCCAGCCCGCCCGGCAGCGGATCGGCGTTGCCGGGGGCGACGCCGATCACCAGCGCGGTGACACCTGCCAGCGTTGCCGTCGCGGCGAGGGCGGCGATGACCCGGGGACGAAGCACGGCTGACACGTTTCCACGACCCGTACCGGCGTGCATGTCCACAGAGGACAGATCGCCCACCCGGGTGACACCCGGAACCGAGTGCCGGGGTCGTGAGTGGCCAGACCGGTTCCAACCGGTGTCATGTCCCGCGAGATGTGTCAAGGTTTTGTCTTGGGTGTTGTGTCGTGGTGGTGGGTGTTGTGGTTAGGCGGCGGGGGTGAGTTTTCCTTGGTATCGCTTGGTTTCGTTGAGGGTGAGGGTGCCGAGGACCGCGCCGTCGGGGTCGTAGGCGGTGACGTGGCCGCTGTTGCGGAGCAGGGTGATGGTGGTTCCGGCGTGGCGGCGGCCGATGGAGAGGTTGTGGTTGCCGAGGATGGCGGTGCCGTTGCGGGTGACGCGGATGAGGTGGACGGTGGCGTCGTCCTGGCGGGGTAGGTCGCCGGGGCCGCCGTGGGCTGGTGCTTTGTGCCAGAAGGCGGCGGGGGTGGTGTCGAGGCTGCCGTGGCGGCGGCGGGTGTTGTAGTGGGTACGGATCTGATCCAGTCGTTGTTGCAGCTCGGCGATGCTGGCCGCGGGGGTGGGGTGGTGGTGGCCGAGCAGTTTCGCCGCGCTTTGGTGCAGGCGTTCTGAACCGCCCCGGGTCTGATGGAGGCTCCTCGTGTGAGTGAGGATGTGGATCAT